>CAXRCX010000017.1:0-55742 GCA_964229255.1 Porticoccaceae bacterium | reverse complement strand
TGGTCAGTCAGCAGAAGTAGATTCTACTGTTGCTCACACAGGTTCAGGTTGGGAAACGCTGACATTTAACTTCGCAGGAACAAATGCTATTGACGCAAACTTCGATGTGTTGGTGCTGTTCCCGAACTTTGGCGTAGCTGGATCGGGCAATACCTATCAGTACGACAATGTTACGTTTGCTGGTGGTACTACTCCTGCGTTCTCTTCAGGCTGCATTGACCCTGGGGCTGACAACTATGATGCTTCTGCTACAGTTGATGATGCTAGCTGTACCTTCTCAGACCCAAAAGTAGCATCATTTAGCCGTGAGTTTGGTGGCTTCCTTGTTGATGTTGATACCTTCACTTTCCCAACAGCTGCTGAAGTATGGGCGGGTGTTGCTAATAATAACCCTGGTCTATATCCAATCAGCCTAGAGCATGGTGGTACGTTGACCTTTACTGGTTCAGCCGATGCCGATGTGAATGTGTTCTTCAAGTTTGAGAAGAATCCATACCCAGATACAGAGCCATCGTATACTACAGCTTCAGTAACTGTTGCAGCTGGTTCAGCTGACTACAGCATTGATTTGGATTCACAGGGGGCTAATACCTTTAGCTCATTCTTGATGTACGTCGTTGAGCGTGATGCGCCGGTAACAATTACTGATGTTGTTTTAAGCACCGATGCAGATAATGTTGGTCCTGTTACGCCTAATAATCAAATCATTAAAGTTGCCAATACCCCCAAGGGTATTCTAGGTAAAACTGCGTTACTTGATATCGCTTACGATACTAGCGATAACAATAATCAGCTAACAGGTCTTGGTATGCGGGTACACTTTAATAGCAGCCTATTAAGCTTTAGACAGATCACTAATCTTGTTGAGCAAGATATTATTGTGAATGGTCAGGGGCCATTTAATGATGAAGATGATTTTGATAATGACCCACTTACTGATCAATATATATCCTTTGGTTGGGCATCTCTATTTGGCAACTGGCCTAATGTTGAATTACCTGCCGTGTTGATGAATATTGCCTTTGATGTATCTGATGCAATTGATACGGAAAACATAGCAGCGACAAGTATTAACTTTACAAATACGGCAGAAGCTTCTGGTTATCAATTTGAGTCTGAAAGCTATAATCTTGAGCTTCAAGCAGCAAGTTGGGATTTTGATGGCAATGGTCAAGCCGATGCACTATCTGATGGCTTGATGATGCTTAGATACTGCTTTGGCTTGAGAGGTGAGTATGTTACTGCATCAACAATATCCCCAGATTCACCTATGACTTCTGATGAAGTAATTGCTGAAATTGAGACTGCTTTAGCTGTCGCTGATATTGATAATGATGGTGAGGTTGGCGCTCTAACAGATGGCTTAATGCTATTGAGATATCTATTTGGCCTTGAGGGTGAAATGATTACAAGCAAGGCTATCGCTCCAAATGCCAGCAGGGGCTCTCATGAGGAGATACAGGCTTATCTAGAGGCCTTTATGCCTGCGATGTAAGTCACTGCAAATAGAACTTAAAAGGCTCCTTCGGGGGCCTTTTTTGCGCATTTCGATTAAAGTAAAACGTTTTACCTTTAAGATAGAGATAAGTAGGGCAATTTTTGTCCCCCACACTGTCCCCCCAGCAATCATATATAAGGAAACTGCCGGAACATCAAAGGGTTACTTTTGGGAAATTTAAGAGATGGTGCCCAGGGGCGGAATCGAACCACCGACACGAGGATTTTCAATCCACTGCTCTACCAACTGAGCTACCTGGGCGTTACTTCAAGGTCGCGTATTAAACCGTTTGCAACGGCATTCGTCAAGGATTATTGACTAGGTGGTACATATCCTTCTGCCTGATCGACATCTTCACCATCAAAGAACTTTTCTCGCTGCTCAGCAAGGTAGTGTCTTGCGGTTAAATCCATCATATTTAAACGCATTTCATTGATCAGTGTAGTCTGGTGTTCCATCCATTCCTGCCATGCCTGTTTTGATACATTATTATAGATTTCCTCACCCTTAGGGCCGGGAAATGGCGGCATATCTAGACCGGGTAATTCTTTTTTTAATTTTCTGCAATGTACAGTGCGAGCCATAGCTACCTCATTTAGATATTTAGTAATGCCTTGATTGGCGCAGGCATCCCCAATGATAGAGGATTTTCTGGGTTATACCAGACCCAGTTATTATTTTCGTTGATATTGTTGCAAGATTGCTCAACCTCAACCTGCAATGGTTGATAATCCAAATGGAAATGACTAAAAGTGTGCCGCTGTTGGGCTAAAAAAAGCTCAGATTTAATCGTCAGCCCCAATTCTTTACAGCTATCTTTAAGTTCTCCGTGTTGCTGAATTTGCGGCAGTACCCAGAGTCCGCCCCACAGTCCTGCAGGTGGATTCTTTTGCAGTAGAATTTCACCCCTAGTGTTGCGCAACAACAAGAATATGGTTTGCTTCACCGGAGTCTGCTTTTTCGGTTTTTTGCCGGGATACTGCGTTTGATTGCCCTCTGCCTTCGCCTTGCAACCAACAGCAATTGGGCATTGATCGCAGTTTGGTGTTTTTTTGGTGCAGACCATGGCTCCCAAGTCCATCATAGCTTGAGTGTATTGTTGGGTATGCTGCTCTGGACTAAATCGCTCAGCGATTTCCCATAATTTATTATGCACTGCAGTCTTGCCCGGCCATCCGTCAACTGCGGCAAATCTCGCCAATACGCGTTTGACATTGCCATCTAAGATAGCTGCAGGTTGATTAAAGCCTATGGAGCGTATTGCACCAGCGGTAGAGCGGCCAATGCCCGGCAACTCGACAAGCTGTTCAACCCTGTGCGGGAACTGTTGATCCATTTCAAAGGCAATAATTTGAGCGGTTTTGTGAAGGTTGCGAGCTCGGGCATAGTAACCTAGACCGGTCCAGTGATGCATTACCACGTCAGCGTTGGCTTTGGCTAAATCCACAACCGTTGGAAAACTCGCCATAAAGCGCTCAAAGTAGGGTATCACTGTCGACACCTGAGTTTGTTGCAGCATGATCTCGGAAATCCAAACGCGATAGGGTGTTATGGGGTTTTGCCAGGGTAGGTCTTTGCGGCCCCGTTGCTGATACCAATGTAATATCTCACGCTGAAAATCTTTGACTTTCATTACTTACAGCACGGGTGGTAAAAGTAATGTCTGAATTAGGTTGTTATCTGGTTTACACTTAAATGTATCGCCCAGTGCACCTTTGCATCTAAAAGGGATTTCACGCTTCACAATCATTGGATTAATTTTACAACCCTTTGCACTGCTAGTTGATTTGGTTGCCAATGCTGTTGTATTTAAAGAATAACGCAACGATGAAAGATTTAAATTAGCATTGCCATATATATCAATGTTGGCCAGTTTGGTTTGGTAGTCGCTGATCAATAAACGACCTTTGTTAAATCGCAAATTTGCGCTTAGACCATCAAGTTCAGTATTGTCCGACCAAGTCGCTTTAGGGATTGGTTTGCCGCCAAAGATAGCCGCAGCATTGCACAGCGTTTGCTCTAAATTTAGACCCAAATAGCTTGGTTGTTCAATACTAAAACTACCGTTGCCGTCGAGGGACTGCAGGATCGATTCAGTGGTATCACCGGAACCATTAATATTGGCCTGAAAATTTAATTTCCCACCTATATTAATGCTATCAGAGGATTTGGTTAAAGCACTTAAATCAATTTCTGACAGCGATGATTCAATGGTGAATTTGGGCTCCGAGCGCTTTAAATCCAGTGCGGCTGTAGCATTGAATTGACCGCCAAAAATATCACCGCTCAGAGACGTTAATCTAAATATATTCTGGTTGCCAAACAAATTAGCATAGAGATTGGATAGAGTTGTATCGCCGAATTTAACTGTCATTAAGTTTAATTCGAATTGACTCTGGCCATGCCATAAAGCCATGGGTATCGCCAGCGGAGCAAATAGCAGCGAGTTATTGGTTTCCGCCGATGGCTCGGGTTTGTAGGTATCTAAATGAAGGGTTTTAGCGCTGACTAATGTACTGAGTTTGTTTTGTTGCTGGTCTATATCGACATCAATATCAATTGCTTGACCATCAATAGATAGGGTAGTTTGAATTTTTGAATAACCCTCGATTTCAATATCAAAGAAACTATCAAAGGCTATACTGGTTAACGCATTTTTATCCGTTAGCTGTGGAACTATTAGATCAGGAACAAAGCGTCTAACTAACTTAAATTGCTGAATAAGATCAAAAGACTCAGTTTTAATATTACCCTGAATTTTACTCAAATTATCTTTGGCATCTAAATAGCCATTAACCGACAGAGCATTCACCTGTAATTCAAAATTGGCAATCGATAAATCAGTCATTGCCTGACCTGACATTTGCATGGCGATTTCAGCATCCAGTGAAATTTTGACGCCTGTTGGAGCCAGAAAATGCAATGCTATTGGAAATTTGTTACCTGCAGAGTTTAGATGATCAACCGCCAGTTCAATCTGACTAAATTGCATAGGAAGGCTGTTGGGTAGTGCATAAAGCACGCGACCATTGACAATGGATAAACGACTTAGGGGTATTTGACTGCGCTGACTCAGTAGAGAAAAAAGTGTCGATAGGTTAACCCCGAGATTAAGTTGGTCGGCACTGCCAGCCATTGATTTATCGCCGAGGACAAAGTTAATTTTTTCAGCACTGATGCCCAAGGGGAAAAGCTGCCATCCCAAGTTGCCCTCAATTCCCAGTTCAACACCAGCGTTGGCACTTGTCGATTCAATATCAGACTTAAATTGATTGGGATCAACAACAAGGGTAACTGTATATATACCAAGGGTAATTAGCAGGATTAAGCAAATTAGGCCGGCCATAAGCCGTTTAAACAAATTGTTCATTATTACCCGAGACATATCATTGATGTAGGATGGATATTCTACCTGAAACAGCTAGGGGTTAAAACGATAGGTAATCCATTACCCATCGTTTTAAGTCTTAGGAATAATGCCTATTTAAACTAGAAGCTGTAGTTAAGCTTTAAGCCAAGGTTTCTTCCTGGAAGGGGTACTTCTTCCTTAACAAACGAGCTGTGATTTCTAGCAACTTTGTTAAGCAGGTTTTTAGCAAAGAAAGAGACGGTCAATACTTCAGAATCACTGGTTTTAATATCTCTGTTTAGAGAGAAATTAACCCATTGGAAACCATCGGTAGCCTCTTCATTAGTAGCAACTTTTGATTGTTTTTGAACATCTTTAATAGAAAGTAAAAGATCCAGATCATTGTTGCCGCTATAGCTTAGGTTAACAATATTTCTAGTAGGTACTGAGCGAGGAATATAACCACCTTGCTTAAATTGCGCATCTACATAATCGCGAGCTATAGAGAGCTTGAGATTTCCATTTTCAAGCGCTATAGAACGAGAAAATTCTAATTCATAACCTTTAAACACCGCGTCATTTTGACGATACTCAGAAACAGTCAGCTCTTCCAGTTCCACGGCTGTATCCTGTAGGTATATGTAGTTAGAAATACTATTTTTATAGAGGCTTAAATCAGCATCAAAACCAGCAATCACCGTATTAAATGCTAGGTCAATGTTATTAGCTTCTTCAGGCTCCAAGGTAACATTGCCCTTCTCAAAGCGCTGAGTGATTAGATGAGGACCATCGACAAATAGCTCCATCGCTGATGGTGCTTTCTGCACCGATGAGACCCCAAAGCTTACACCCAATCCATCCGTTAAATCACCACTTATCGTAGTTGAGTAACTAGTTAGCTCAGCTTCATAGGTGCCATCGGTGGTTTCACGTTCAATTTGATCATACCTAAGACCAAAGTCGACGTGTACCAGATCAAATTCATTGCTTGTAAAGTAACCCAATGTCATTTCATCTGATTGAGTTGGCTTTAGGAATGCCTCGTGGCCAGTAATGGAGAAATCCTCTTCAGTAACATTCAATGTAAGCTTTTGAATGGCTGAATTCTGGCTAATATCCAAGGTTAAGCCGAACTCTTTAGAGTCATTTTTAAACAGCGTACCCTCATCGTGGTGCTCATCACCATGGTCGTCACCGTGGTCATCATCACCGTGATCGTCTTCATCGTGATCGTCTTCACCGTGCTCATCATCATGGTCGTCTTCAACGTGGTCATCCTCACCATGATCGTCTTCACCGTGATCGTTTTCACCGTGATCGTCGTGATCGCCATGTTCATCAGCATGTTGTTCGGTAAGATCATAGCTAGTTCGACGAATGTAATAATCTGCACGTTTAACTAAGCCGCCATCAAAGTTGAAAGCACCTTCAAAGTTTATAGTTTCAGAATTTGTGTCAGCAAAAATTCTCTCGCCCTCATGATCGGCATGATCCTCGTCAGCGTGATCCTCATCACCGTTGTCATCTTCACCGTGGTCATCTTCACCGTGGTCATCGCCATGGAAGGGGATACCATAGGTTGAGCTGGAATCAGCATAAGAAAGACCAACATAACCCCAGTCGCCGACCTTTGAAAAACCTAATTTTGCGCCAAATTTGGCAAAGTCGGAGTTTTCAAGTTTTTCTGCATCATCGTCCCCGTGGTCGTCGTCCCCGTGGTCATCGTCTCCATGATCATCCTCATCAGCGTGATCATCATCGTGCAATGCATGCTCTGGAATGGCATAGTTTCCTAAATTAGCGTATTGAATACTTGAGGTAACATTGACACCACCAATATTGCCAGCAAAACTAGCATTGCCGGTGTTACCCGTATTGCCGTCTTCATAACCGGCGCCAAGGTTAAATGTCAAAGCATCAATATCCTGCTTAGCAATAGTGTTATCAACGATATTAACAATACCGCCCACTGCACCGTTGGCATAAAGCAGAGATGATGGACCTCGAACAATCTCAATTTGTTGCAGATGGCCTAAATCGATCTCATTGGAATGATCTGGCCCTAGCGAGGATATATCTCTTACTACCTTGCCATTGTTAAGTAATTTGACTCTACTACCACTTAGGCCACGAATAATAGGTTGGCCCACAGCAGCACCAAAATCACTTGAAGATACACCCGAAAGGCTATCGATCATACTGCCAATACTTTGGTTTGCATCTTTAGTCAAAGATTTAGCATCTAAGATATGTAGAGGGTTTGAAATATCACTTGCTGCAGCATCAATAAGTGAAGAAGTAACAATGACTTCCTCAAGTTCATCTGCGGTAGTGATAGTTACAGCAGTGGAAAGGGCTAAAACAGATAACCCTATAAAAAATAATTTTTTCATAATTAGTGTCTCTAAAATAAACAACGAGTTCACTTAAAAGTAGTGAACAAAATTTTTAGTTTGTCAGTTATTAATTTAAAGACTAAAAAGGGGGTGCCCTGGCAAAAAAACCATTTTTTGGCGAAAAAATTCTTGCACCCAAAAGGGCAATAACTTTTTTGACGTTTGGTATTTGCAGGGAAATATGGGGAATTAGCTGAGCCAATAATGACTCAGAATATTGGACCACGGTAAATACGCAGTCACTTTTAACATGTCCATCATGTCTGCTCTTCTCGCTGTGCGGAGCGTCTACAGTATGATCATGCTGCGAATAGTCGTTATCGAAGGATATACGATCGTGATAGTAATGGCTGTGAGCAACAGATACAGCAGTGCTCAACCCTAAGATAAGGCTGAGTAAGATAGCAACTGTTGTGTCCTTTAAGCTCATTCGCGTAATGATATACTATTTGGATAATATGTTGCATAAGTAAACTGACGCATAAGTACCGTTAAATTGTATAAATAGATCATTTTACGCTTATAATAACGGCTTAAATATTCTGACTTGGAGAAACCAATGACTGAGCGCACAGCAACTGTAACGCGCAACACGTTAGAATCACAGATTACCATCAGTGTGAATCTTGACGGAACCGGAAAAGCTAATTTGGATACACCGGTACCATTCCTGAATCATATGCTTGATCAAATTGCCCGTCACGGTCTTGTAGATCTTGATATCAAAGCTACTGGCGACACAGAAATTGATGATCACCACACAGTAGAAGATATCGGTATTACTCTTGGGATGGCGATTGCCGAAGCAGTTGGCGATAAAAAAGGTTTAACCCGTTATGGTCACGCCTATGTACCATTAGACGAGGCTCTTTCACGCGTTGTTATGGACTTCTCGGGTCGTCCAGGGCTGATGATGAATGTTGATTTTGTTCGCGGTCGCGTAGGCAACTTTGATGTTGACCTAACCTCAGAATTTTTCCACGGTTTTGTCAACCATAGCCTTGTTACTCTCCATATAGATAACTTGCGCGGAGCAAATGCTCACCACCAAGTAGAGACTATATTTAAGGCGTTTGGTCGCGCCCTGCGAGTAGCGGTTAGCCAAGACCCGCGCATGTCTGGTGTAATGCCCTCCACTAAAGGCACATTGTAAATCTGAAGCGACAGTTAAATTATGAGTGATTTTCGCGATCATATTGCGGTAATTGATTATGGAATGGGCAATCTACATTCTGTTGCCAAAGCGCTGGAACATGTAGCACCCAGTGCTGTGGTAACAGTTACCTCAGATCCTCAAGTTGTAGCCAATGCTGATCGTGTGGTTTTCCCCGGCGTCGGTGCGATACGCGACTGTATGTATGAAATACAACGTCTAAATATTGGTGAAGTCGTTAAAAAGGCCATAGATAGCAAACCTGTTTTAGCTATCTGTGTCGGCATGCAGGCACTGATGGATAACAGTGAAGAAAATGGCGGTATCGACTGCCTTAAAATAATGCCCGGTCTGGTCAAGTACTTCGGTGAAAATCTTGTAGATACCCAGGGTCAAAAACTCAAAGTTCCCCATATGGGCTGGAACAATGTCAACCACTGCCATGATCATCCCCTGTGGCACAATATTCAGCAAGATAGTCGTTTCTATTTCGTCCATAGCTTCTATGTTGAGGCAGACAATAATCCCCATGTTTTTGCCACCTGTGATTATGGCAAACAATTTGCCGCATCTGTTCAGCAAGGCAATCTATTTGCTGTGCAATTCCATCCGGAAAAAAGTGCCGATGCAGGCTTACAATTATTAAATAATTTCTGCAAATGGCAGGGCGAGGCCTAAATCCTGTATGTCCGCTACAGAAGATACTAATGAACTAATTACACGCCTGAATGGCGAAACTGCAAAGATAGAGTGGCACCAACTGCAAAAGCATTACGCCTCTGGAAGTGTGATCTCTGTAGCGCCGGGTTTTGATCTGATTAAAGTCGCAATTGCCATGCATCGCGATAACACTGCACAGATTAAACAATGGCTTGCCGAACAATTAGTCGCAGAGGTTAGCGATCGTCAAGCTCAGAGTTGGTATCAAGAAAATGCCCTTGTATGGGCGCTAGTCATCCCGCCTTTTGTTTTGGTTCAAGAAATAAACCCCAGTTAATATGTGGCATACAGAATTTTAGTTTGCCGCAGCGTAAATCCAGCAGGATCGACCAGATTTTAACTTCGCCTTCACCCGTTGGTAATCATCGACCTCATAATCATCAGCGCGAGCAATTTCATCGGCAGTTAACTCAAATACAGTGCCAACCACCTCGTCACTGGGTTTACCAGTATATTGAAGAATAGGGTGGAGCTCTTTGCCGCTCTCGCGAAGCACACGCTGATCAGTGATGCGCAATTGTCCAAGGCTGTAAAGAGGCAAACTATCTTTGGTACCCACTAATTTTCGCCCAAAATTTGCTATCTGGACATTTTCTTGTTGCAAGGTGCCATAGGAGAACAGTAGTTCCATCAAATATCTCCAAGAGTCTGTCTTAAAGAGTAAACCATAGCACCACTGGCAGCCGATGTGTTCAGGCTAAAAAAAAGCGGCTGAAGAGCCGCTTTTTTGATAAAAACCTGTAGCTAGCCGCACTTTGAGTCGCCACAGTTTAGGCAGGTCATACAGCCATCTAAAAGAATAACCGCTTTAACACTACATTTTTTACACACCTCTGCATTGGCAGGAAAGTCACTTGGCTCATCCTGCGCAGCTGAATTACCTTCAAATTCTGCGCGTTTTTCATCCATAATTTTTTGCTGATGCTCTGGAATTTCAGCTTTTTTAAGCATGCCAATTTTTTGCAGGTGATCTTCGATTGCCCAACCAATTTCGGCTACCAGCGATGGCATAAATTTGCCACCAGATTTGAAGTACCCGCCCTGAGGGTCAAATACGGCTTTTAGCTCTTCAACCAAGAAGGTGCAGTCGCCGCCTTTGCGAAATACCGCAGATATAACCCTAGTAAGGGCAACAATCCACTGGAAGTGATCCATATTTTTGGAGTTGATAAATACTTCAAATGGACGGCGCAATTCGTGATCAGTTCCCTCGTTTAGCACAATATCATTAATGGTTAGATATAGCGCATGATCCGAGAGCGGAGTCTTAATTTTGTAGGTGCTACCAGCGAGTGATTCAGGGCGTGAAACTTTTTCATGCATCTGAATAATATTGCTTTCCTGTTCAGCTGGCGTGATTTCCTGCGCCGCTGGCTCATCAGAAACTACTTTGTAGCCTACGATCTTTTGGTCAATTTTCTTGCTCATATTATTCCTCTCTTCTTTCCTTTGGTGCTACGGTGTTTAGAACTTGCCGTAGTAACCTTCTTTAAGTGCATCGAACAGGTTGGCGGCTGTGTGGGTCTCGCCATCATATTCAATTTCTTCGTTCCCTTTATATTCAACTGTAGAGCCATCCTCTAGGGTAAAGCTGTAGACAGTGTTTTCCAGATCGCTCTCTTTAACCAATACACCTTGGAATGCCTCTGGGTTAAAGCGGAAAGTAGTACAGCCTTTTAGTCCTTTTTCTGCGGCATACAGGTAGATATCTTTAAAGTCGTCATATTCGCACTCGGTGGGCACATTGATCGTCTTAGAGATTGATGAATCTACCCATTTTTGTGCCGCTGCCTGAATATCCACGTGGGCCTTAGGCTCAATAGTCTCTGAGCTCACAAAATAGTCGGGAAGTGCTTCATCTTCTGAGGTGCCAAATGGCATTGCTTTTTCATTGATTAATGTGCGATAGGCCAAAAGCTCATAGGAGAAAACATCGACTTTCTCTTTAGATTTTTTGCCTTCACGAATAACGTTTCGCGAGTAGTGGTGAGCGAAACTTGGCTCAATACCATTGCTAACATTATTAGCTAGGGATAGTGAAATAGTTCCCGTAGGTGCAATTGAACTATGGTGACTAAATCTGCAACCTTCTTCAATGATAGCGTCGGTTAGTTCGGGTGCTACTTCTGCGATATTTTGCATATAGCGACTATATTTGCCCATCAAAACCTTGCCTTTGACCATATCGCCGACTTTGATACCATCTTTTGCAAGCTCAGGCTGCTTAAAGATCATATTAGCGGTTATTTCAAAGTCATCTTCCATAATTGGGGCAGGGCCTTTTTCTCTGGCTAGCTCAAGGCCGCACTCTAGACCGGCAACTGCCATTTCACGGGCAACTTTTTCAGTGAATTCTACCGAGTTTTTATCGCCATATTTCATGCACAGCATGGTTATAGCCGAGCCGAGACCCAAAAAGCCCATGCCGTGACGTCGCTTGTATTGAATTTCGTTTCTTTGGCCTTCAAGGGGCAGGCCATTGATCTCTACTACATTATCTAGCATGCGAGTGAAGATTTTGACAACTTCTGCATATTGCTCCCAGTCAAATGAAGCCTCAGAGGTAAAGGGGTTGCGGACAAATTTGGTCAGGTTAACCGAGCCTAGCAGGCAGCTTCCGTATGGCGGAAGAGGTTGCTCGCCACAGGGGTTAGTAGCTCGAATATCTTCACTGAACCAGTTGTTATTGTTTTTATTAACTTGGTCAATAAGGATAAAGCCTGGCTCTGCAAAGTCATAAGTTGATGACATGATTGCATTCCATAGCTTTTGCGCACGAATAGTTTCATAAATTCGGCAAGCCACTAGCCCCTGATCATTTGTTACATAACCGTCTGTTGTGGGGAATGGTTTCCAGACGATATCATCACCTTCTAAATTAAGCCCCTCATCGACCTCTTTTGCGCTCACAGGGAAGGTTAGATTCCAGCTGCCATCATTGCGAACAGCTTCAATAAATTCTTCGGTGATAAGCAGTGATAGATTGAATTGACGCAGACGGCCGTCCTCGCGTTTTGCTTTTACGAAGTCAAATACATCGGGATGGCTGACATCAAAGGTCGCCATTTGAGCGCCTCTTCGACCACCAGCTGAGGATACGGTAAAGCACATCTTGTCATAGATATCCATAAATGACAGCGGACCTGAGGTGTATGCGCCGGCTCCAGAAACATAGGCACCTTTGGGGCGCAGGGTGGAGAATTCATAGCCGATACCGCAACCCGCTTTCAATGTCAGGCCTGCCTCTAGATTGCGCTCGAGGATACCTGACATTGAGTCAGGTACTATGCCAGACACTGTACAGTTGATAGTGGATGTCGCGGGCTTGTAGGCTTGGGCCCCAGCATTAGAGATAATACGACCAGCGGGAATCGCACCATTTTGCAATGCCCAAACAAATTTTTCATGCCATTCTTTGCGCTTGGCTTTTGACTCAACATCTGAGAGCGCCTTTGCAACTCGGTCGTATGTTTGCTGGATATCTTGGTCAACAGGATTGTCTTGTTTATCCTTAAGGCGATATTTTTTATCCCAAATATCCAATGATGCCTCTTGGAATTGAATATCATTTAATGACTTGCTTGGCTTTACGGTTTTTAATTTGGTTGCGCTCATCACTGGCCCTTTTAGTTGTCATTAGTTAACGGCAAAATATTTTGCAAATTCTATGCAGCCATTTGTTATTGGAAAATTTGCCGAGTCACTTAAATTAGCTGTGCGGAAAAATTACCTTGTTGTTGGGCTATAGAGTTTATCCAACATTTTGTGTGTTGCAAGCACTATTACACTACATGTTGTGTTTTTATGCTAATATTTTTCAATATCTGGTTGGTAAGCTGTTGAAAAATATGTGGATAAAATGCACAAAAGCACTGATAGTAGGGGGTGTAACTAAAAATTGACCAGTGTGTATAAATTGGTCATGGTTGCATTGTGCTGGGGTATAAAATTTTTCGTAACTGATAATGCCAATGGTTATGTTGTTTCACTTAAGCTAACTCGATAAAATAGGTGTTACTTTATTTCTACGGCGCAAGGGCTTATATACTTCTGCCCGATGTGCACAGTTGAGGATTTTCATGGATATTTTTGACTTCTCCGATGGTCGTGAAGGCTACTATGGGGAATACGGTGGTGTTTTTCTACCCGAAATTTTACAGGCGACTATTGAGGAACTGCTTGAGTGCTTTCGCGAGTGCAAGGCTGACCCTAAGTTTTGGCAGGATTATGTTGCGCTGTTGCAAAATTACTCTGGCAGACCGACGCCGCTTACGCATTTAGAAAACCTTAGTCGTGAATTAGGTGGAGCGCAGATCTATGCCAAACGCGACGATTTGAATCATACCGGCTCTCACAAGGTCAACAATGTGATGGGGCAGGGATTGCTAACCCAAAGATTGGGCAAAACCCGAGTGATTGCTGAAACTGGTGCCGGCCAACACGGCTTTGCTACTGCTACCATGGCGGCTAGATTTGGTTTTGATTGCAAAATTTATATGGGTGCTGTTGATGTTGCCCGCCAACGACCTAATGTTTTTTGGATGGAAAATCTCGGCGCTGAGGTGATTGCGGTTGAAGATGGTCAAAAAACGCTAAAGGATGCGGTTAACGAATGTATGCGTGACTGGGTTACCAATATGGCCAATACCCACTATATTTTGGGTACAGCCTGTGGCCCTCATCCCTTTCCAGAAATGGTTAGTTGGTTCCAATCAATTATTGGCCTAGAAGCCAGAGAGCAGATTCTTGCGCAGACCGGTCGATTGCCCGACAGAGTGTTTGCCTGCGTGGGTGGTGGTTCTAATGCAATGGGGCTGTTCCAGGGCTTTATTGATGAGCCCAATATTGAACTGATTGGCTGTGAGGCCGGTGGTCAGGGTGTCGGCTCGTATATGCATTCGGCTCGCCTAGCTTATGATGATGCATCGGTGGGTGTTGCTCAGGGCTATAAAACCTACTTTTTGCAGAATGATGAAGGCAATATGAATGAAACCCATTCAGTTGCTGCGGGTTTGGATTATATTGGTGTAAACCCCATTTTCTCTCATCTTCACGATACCGGCAGGGTGCGTTTTGAGGCAGCGACAGATGCCGAGGTGAAAGAGACTCTAAAGTTAACCATGCGTACTGAGGGCCTTATACCCGCACTGGAAAGTACCCATGGTTTTGTGGTGGCCCTTAAAGAGGCTGCTACTATGCGTAAAGATGAGATTGTTATAGTCAATATGTCCGGTCGCGGTGACAAGGATATATTTACCATTGCGGATGCGCTTGACGATGCAAAATGGAAAGCGTTCATTGGCGGCAAAGCTGACCAATATCGCGCGGAGAAAAAATAATGGGTTTGCAATCATTTATCGCTGAGCGCAAGAAAGACAAGGACCTATTGGTGATGGCCCACGTTGTCTGCGGCTATCCCTCATTTGAAGATAATTTAAAAGAATTGGAAATAATGGCTGAGGCGGGTGTGGATATCGTTGAGCTTCAATTTCCTTTTTCCGAGCCTAGTGCTGATGGTCCGCTTTTTGTTCATGCTAATGAACAGTCATTGAAGTCGGGCACTACGGTTGATCAGTGTTTTGAATTAATGACAGAGGTCAGCGCGCGCTTTCCATTTAAAGTATTGATGATGGGCTACTACAATACGGCATTTAAGATGGGAGAGGAGCTATTTGTTCAGCGTCTTAAGTCAGCCGGTGGCGTGGGCTTTATTCTTCCCGACCTACCCATTGAAGAAGCGGATAGTTTGCATGCGCTTGCGGAAAAAGCTGGTATTGAGCCAATTATTCTTATGACGCCCACTTCTACTGACAAACGCCTTGCAAAATTAGGTGCCGCAAGCCGCGGTTTGGTTTATGCAGTCGCTCGAAAAGGTGTAACTGGCTCTAAAACCAATATGGGCGACGATGTGGTGGCACTTATTGAACGCTGTCGCCAGCATACAGATGTTCCTATTGGCGTTGGTTTTGGTATTAGCAGCAAAGAGGATATGGACTTTTTGCGCGGTCATGCCGATATGGCAATTATTGGTACTGCGGCTCTTAAGGTGTGGGAAGAGTCAGGTGCTGATGGGCTTCGAGACTTTTTTAAAGACCTGATGGCTTAACTGAGCTTACTCGTTAGCCGATTCTTTCTTGGCTGTTTCATAGCGCCAGTGGTTGACCAGTTGGGCTCTTATGGCCTGAATTTCTGGTATTGCACCGATACTCACCTGTTTAAAACAGATAAGATGGGCGCCAACTTTTGAGGTAACTGGTGGTGCCCAGCAGGGCAGGTCTTGTAAATTCTGTATAGCGAGTGCCTCGAGTTTTCGGCTAAATCCATGGCCGTACAGGCGATTTAATTCCAATGTGTTTAGACTGACGGTTTTCTCTGGTTGGGGTCTGCTTGCAGGTGCTGTTTGCAACATTTTCTCGGCCATGGTTACAGCCTGTGCGCCGTAGCGATTGTGCGGAAAAAGATATTGGCTAAACTGGAAGGTGGATAACTGCCGATAGTTTTCTTTTTGTTGCTGATAAAAATCGTTTATTTCTTGATCGCTGGGCTCTCTATCTAGGGTGATATTTTTAGTTAAGCCGGAGAGTTTTATCTGCATTGCTTGACCGTCGATAATATCATCAAGATGATTGTTTTTTTGTTGGTCAATACCGGTTTTAGTGGATACCTTATTATCTATCAGCATCTGAAGTTCTTCAGAATCTGGGAGCTGGACGGCAGATTCGCTCCATGCAATATCTTTTGGTTGACTGTATTTGATCCAGCTATAACTCAGAGCCGATAGAGTAAGCATCAGCAATATGATGAACTGTTGTCTAGTCAGTGTTTTGACACTGTCAGACAGACTCTTGTGTTTTTCCTTAAGTGGTTTCATCTTTTCTTTCCGCAGTTATTATTATTTTTGCTTATTGTTTTCTATGATAAACAGTTTAGTGCTAAATGGATGCTAAAATTGAAAAAATTTATATAGGTACTAGGACAAATGGATAAACCACTAGAGGGTTTGCGGGTTATTGAGTTGGGGCAGTTATTAGCTGGCCCCTTTGCTGGCTGTATGCTTGGTTATTTCGGTGCAGAGGTGATCAAGGTTGAGCCGCCGGGGGGTGACCCTATTCGCAATTGGCGCGAAGTAAAAGATGGTACCTCACTATGGTGGCGAAGTTTGGCGCGAAATAAGAAGTGTATTTCTCTGGATCTAAAGACCGAGCAAGGGCGGGACCTTGTCAGGCAGTTACTTGTGACTGCCGATATAGTGATTGAAAATTTTCGCCCGGGAGTAATGGAGAGTTGGGGATTGGACCCCGTGAGTCTAAGGCAAGAAAATCCGCGCTTAATCTATGCCAGAATTTCCGGCTATGGACAGACTGGGCCCTATGCTACTAAACCGGGATTTGCTTCTGCCTGTGAGGCTATCAGTGGTTTTAGGTACCTCAATGGCTACCCCGATCAGGTGCCGGTAAGGCCTAATCTCAGTCTCGGGGATACTGTTTCTGGGTTACATGCGGTTATCGGTATTATGATGGCCCTGCGTGCGCGAGATCAAAACCCAAGCCAGCAGTCGGTTGCAGGGCAGGTGGTGGATATTGCCCTGTATGAATCTATGTTTAATCTGCTTGAAGCTGTGATACCAGAATACGATGGCGCGGATATTATTCGGCAGCCCTCGGGAACAACAGTGACAGGAATCGTGCCTACCAATACCTATCAATGTGCCGATGGCAAGCATCTGGTAATTGGCGGCAATGGCGACTCGATCTTTGTGCGTTTAATGAAAGCAGTTGGGCGCGATGATATGGCCGACAATCCACTCTATGCCACCAATGCCGACAGGGTCTGTTATGAGGCTGAAATTGACGTGATTTTAAAAGATTGGTGTGCCAGTCACAAGTTAGAGGATGCCCTGGCTATATTGGAATCAAAACGCGTTCCCTGTGGTCCGGTTTACAATGCTGAAGATATGATCAATGATCAGCACTTTAAGCATAGAGGCCTGTTTGAACGGGTGGAGATCAATGGTGAGCCGCTTAAAATTCCTGCTATATTGCCAAAGCTTGAACAGACCCCGGGAGCCACTGAGTGGGCTGGGCCAGAGTTGGGGTCGCACACTGATGAGATTCTGGCAAGCCTTGGATTGGATAGTCAAGCAATCACCGATTTAAAAGCGAGTGGGGTAATTGCAGACTCTAAGTAGTGGGTTACTGTTAATTATTGCGTTTAAGCAAAAGAGAATCTAAATTGTTTTCCATGAGTTTTTTTCTGGCACTGCTACTTTCTTTGTTGCTATTAAACGGACCTACCAGAACACGGTGAAGTTGTCCGCCCGAAGATGTTTTAAACGCCTCGATAAACACAGGTAGGTTGAGAAGTAACAATTTGATACGCATATTTTCTGCTTCATCCATATTCTTGAATGATCCCACCTGAAGCAGATAGCTGGCATTATATACTTCGCTGCTAGTGGCTGGGCTATCAACAGTATTTTGAGGAATATTGATTTCCTCGCCTTTGAGTAAATTGGGGAACTGAAAATCAGGCTTCGCCGGCGCTTCGGGTTTGGCAGCATGATGATTGGCAGTGGCTTTTTGGTTTTCAGCTTTTAGTAGATAAGGAATTAACTGACAGGCTAGAATTCCCAGAATAAAACCTGAAAGAAAAACTGGAAAGCCTGTGCTGCGCTGTTCGCCGCGCCTTTTATTGGCTGAGTTGGATTTCTTGTTGTAGTTTTGAGCCATAATTGCCTATACCTATTAATAGTTCGAATTGTAGGTGAAAAGCCCTGTGATAAGCAAAGTAAACAGTTGGGATTATTAAATTTACTAAAGCTCCTGTGGGTCTACATCGATAGACCAGCGAATTTTATTGTCTTTCTTGCTGTTTTCTAAAGCAAATGCTACCTGATTTAGCAGTTGCTGCAGCTTACCCCGTGACACCGCGGTGATTTGCAGTACAAAACGGTAGCGGCCAGAGCGCTTTTCCATCAAAGCTGGCAGTGGCCCCAATAGATTAATGCCAGGTATAGACGCCATGGATTGTTCGCTTATTTGCCGTGCTAGTTGTAAAAACTCCACTGCGAGTTGCGGGTGTATGGATTCGGCGCGAATAATTGCTAGAGCTGTATATGGGGGTAACATTCCCTGTTGTCGTTGCTGCAGAAGTTGTTGCGCCAATATACCAAAACCACTGTTAAACAGTTGATCTAATACTGGGTGCTCAGGCTGGTGAGTTTGAACTATAACTTGACCACTAATTTTTCCTCGACCACTGCGGCCTGCGACCTGCGTTAGAAGTTGCCCCATGCGTTCATGACTGCGAAAGTCTGCACTCATAAGTCCGCTGTCGGCATCCAATATGACAACCAGTGTAACGTTCTCAAAATGGTGGCCCTTGGCCAGTATCTGGGTGCCCACGAGCACACAGGGCTCGCCGCTGTCTGCGACGGCAAAAAATTCCTCCAGAGCCCCTTTTTTGCGTGTGCTATCTCGGTCTACACGAATTACAGGGTAATCTGGAAAGCGCTGTTGTAGATAATCTTCACTGCGTTCTGTTCCCTCACCAGTCGCCATTAACTCTGTACTATTACAGCTTGGACAATGATGGGGGTGGGGTTGTTGGTAATCACAGTGATGACAAATTAATCGTTCCCGAGCTCGGTGAACAGTCAGTTTGCTATCACAGCTTAGGCACTGTGCTGTCCAGCCGCACTGATGACAGACTAAAGTGGGCGCAAAGCCTCGGCGGTTTAAAAATACCAATACCTGTTGCTTGGCTTTTAATGTTGCATCAATAGCATCCAGAGTTGAGTTAGCAATGCCTGATTGTATTGATTCATTCTTTAGGTCAATGATTCGCCAATGGGGTGCGCTAGCGCTATTTGCGCGACTATCTAGAGTCAGGTGTGTATACCTGCCCTGATTGCAATTATTCAGCGACTCTAACGAAGGGGTGGCAGAGCCTAAAATTATTGGGGTTTTGTTGCGCTGAGCCCGAATAACTGCGAGATCCCGTGCTGAGTAGCGAAATCCATCCTGTTGTTTATAGGAGCTGTCATGCTCCTCATCTAGAATAATTAAACCCAGATCTTCAAAGGCGGTAAAAATGGCAGATCTTGTCCCTAGAACAACCTTTGCTTCACCAGATCTTGCTTTGACCCATGCATCTAGTCGCTGCTTGTCAGTCATACCCGAATGAATGGTAACCACAACTATATTGAAGCGATCGCGAAAGCGCTTTTCAGTTTGTGGAGTAAGACTAATCTCAGGAATTAACACAAGGGCCTGACGTCCATAGCGCAGAACCTGCTCAATGGCCTGCAAGTATATTTCTGTTTTACCGCTACCCGTAACGCCCTCTAATAGATAACTATTAAAGCTATGCAGATCTATGGTATCTAGGGCATTTTTCTGCTGGCTATCAAGCTTCAAGCTCGATTGTTTCAAAATTTCATCTGTGGCTGGCGCCGGTTGTCGCTCAAGAGTTACAGGTTCAATAAACCCTTTGTCGCGAAGTTGATTGCGAATAGTGCTAGAAAATAACTGATTGATTTCAGGCTCAGCAACACAGCCGCTGTGATTTTGAATAAACGCCATCAGTGCCCGCTGTTGGGGTGCGCGTTTAAGTGTTTCTGCCACTGATTCATTGGCTAATTGAGTAGCTTTCCAATAGGTGATGGTCTCTGCCTCAGCCGCATCACCTTTACGGAGGGCTGCGGGGAGAGCGGTAAAAAGTGCTTCACCCAGTGGGTGTTGGTAATAATTTGCGGCCCAAACAAACAGTTCAAAAAGATCTTTAGAAACTATTGGTGTTGAATCTATGATGTCGCAAATATCCTTCAGTTTATCAATGGCGATTTCGCTGTCCTGAGGGATCTCAACAATCAAGCCAATCAGTGTTCGTCGGCCAAATTCAACTTTGACGCGCATACCCGGCAATGGCTTTTGGTTTTTCACCTTAAAGCGTAAATTTTCAGGTAATTTGTAGTCGAATGTGCGCCGCAGAGGGGATGGAACTGCAATTCGAAGGATTATTGGCCCATTTTGTGGCATATCTGTAAATAATTCCTTTTGTCTATGGTCTAATATCTGCTAGAATCCGCGCTCATTTGAAAAAGCTTGCCGTGCTTTGCGAGTTTTATGTTTCTAGTACCTAGGTGCTGTAGCATAACAGGTTGGGGTGGCGGTTTGCAGATTGGAGTAAAAGATGAAGACTGATATTCACCCAGCATATAACGAAATGACAGCGACCTGTAGTTGCGGTAACGTAATTAAAGTAGGTTCAACACGCCCTGAAAGCATTCATATTGATGTTTGCTCATCATGCCACCCGTTCTATACAGGTAAGCAAAAGGTGGTTGATACTGGCGGTCGTATCGACAGATTTAATAAGCGTTTTGGCGGCAAAAAGAAGTAATAGATCCTATTGCTTGTTGCTAGAATTGCACATAAATGCCGTTTGGTTTTCCATGCGGCATTTTTTATGCACAATAAAAAAGAAGTTGTTCGACTATTTAATTGTATTCCATTCAACGGTTACAATAGCTAGATAGAGTTTGTCCATTTGGAGCACCCAGTGCGCGCAATAAAATCATTTGTCAAAGCTATACTTCTATTGGCCGTTGCTATGGTAGGCGCCTTGTTTGCGCTTTATAACAAACAGCCTACAAGCGTCGACTTTATTTATATCCGCGGCCCTGAGATCAGCTTAGGATTGTGGTTGATGCTATTTTTAATGTTTGGTGCGCTGTTGGGTGTTGTTAGTAGTCTAATGGTCGGTAGTTATCGCCGCAAACTCGGACGTTTTAAAAAGAGAGATGAATAATCTATGACAATATCAGAACCACGGGTTATCGTAGCCTTAGATTTTGACAACGAAGCATCGGCCCTTGCACTTGCCGATCAGCTCAATCCGAACCAATGCCGACTAAAAGTGGGTAAGGAATTGTTTGTAGCTGCAGGTCCCAAGTTAGTTAAATCACTGACTGATCGCGGTTTTGATATTTTCTTAGATTTAAAATTTCATGATATTCCCAATACAGTAGCCAAAGCCATATTGGCTGCTGCTGATCTCGGGGTTTGGATGTCCAATGTTCACGCCGCAGGTGGCAGTCGAATGATGACTGCAGCTAAACAGGCTATAGAGCAGCACGGTGGCGATATGTTACTGATTGCGGTAACGGTTCTTACCAGCATGGATGATAGTGATCTACAACAAGCTGGCGTTAATAGGACGGCGGGCGATCAAGTAATGGCGTTGGCGAGGTTAACTCAGCAGTCTGGTCTTGATGGCGTTGTTTGCTCTGCAATAGAGGCCTCGGCACTTAAGCGACAACTAGGTCAGGATTTTAAGCTCGTAACTCCCGGAATTCGCCTTCCAGATAGTGTATCAGATGATCAGCGACGCATTGTCTCGCCGCCACAGGCGATAGAGCAGGGTAGCGATTACCTTGTGATTGGTCGACCCATTACCCAGGCTGAAAACCCCATGCAGATGCTGCAAAAAATAAATGAGTCACTCTAGCCTATCACTTAAGTTTTTATCCTGATGATTTAGAAAAGTATTTCCATCAAGCATAAAAAAACCGGCTCCAAACAGAGCCGGTTTTTTTGTTGCTAGGTTAATCGAGCTATTAGTCAGCTAATTGATAAACCCGCACATAGTCTACTAGCATGCCGCGAGGGAACTGAGTAGTCTCGTCTGGAGAACCAGGCCAGTCACCACCCACTGCCACATTAAGGATCAAGAAGAACTCTTGATTAAATGTCTCGCCTACACAAGATAGACCTGAGCTACCCGAGGCACAAGCATTGCCGCCTGATAGAGAAAGATCTTTACCAGCAACATGTTGTCCGTCAACTAGGAATCTAATCTTGTCGGCATCCCACTCAAGGCTAAATACGTGGAATTGGTTTGAGAAGGTAACCCCTTCGTTAGTAGTATTGATTCGTCTCTCACCCCAGCCAGATTGGTTGTAGTAAGACTCAGTGTAAGGGCCAGAGAAATCTGGACCTTCAGTATTCCAGTAGGCATTGTGAACAATCATACCTTCCTGTGGAACACCGTTTAATTGGCCACCGATTGTATCAAAGATATCAATCTCACCAGAGTATGGCCAGCCGATATCGTCGACGTTAGCACCTAGCATCCAGCCTGCAGACCAGAAACCTTTGCCCTCAGCAACTACAGCGCGGATATCCACACGACCATGCTTGAATTCGAATAGGTCCTGTGTGGTTAGCTTGGCTGATGAATAAAGCTCATTATTTGGAAGATCGGGATCGTCGTTCTTCTGAATATCTGCTTCAATCACAAGAAGGCCATCTTCAACGCTAGCATTTTCAGGGCGGTAGTACTGAAGCTCAAAGTTACCAAAGCCACCACCTGCATCGATCAAGTTCCACTTAGTTGGGTCAACTTCAGTGCCATCAAATTCATCAGACCAAACCAGGTTGTAACCATCATAGGAAGTCGGCGCATCATAACCTATAGTTGGATCTGCTTTATCCCAAGGTGTGTACTCGCGATCTGGTTGATCAGTGCCAGTACAGGTAAATTCACACAACCACTTAATATTGTCTAGACGGAAAGAAGCATTTCTCATGCCGTCTGCACTGATACTAAATGTACTCACATTTTCCATGCTGATTGAGTTAAGACCGTTGGTCATAAGCTGGCTCGCTGGGATAGCAATTGTTTCCCAAGCGCCTTTACCAACATTTTCAATAAGAACTGGGCCACCCTGACATGGATAAACACAGTCAGCAGATACATTCACTGATACGCCTGATTCTGACCAAATATCAAATTCAAGCTTACCGTTAACTGCAGCTCCGCGAAGATCGTTAGGCGTCTGAGTTTCGATAAAGAAACCAGCAAGTGCTTCTGTATCAGCGTGAGATACAAACACTACATCGCCTCTTTCAGAGTCGTTGACAGTGCCGAAATCAAGGTTTGGACATGCCGCAGGATCTGGACAAGCACCCCAGCCATTGTCTTGGTCATAACCATTCAAGCCTGGCTGCCATTCGGCAGTAGTAGTACCATTTTGGAAGATAACAACTTCATCTTGATAGTCGGGCTCAACAACAACGGTAAGAGTAGCTGTGGTTTCGTTGCCAGAGTTATCAGCTGCAGTGTAAGTTACAGTGTAAGTGCCTAGAACGCCAGTGTTCACATCACCGCTAGAGCTGATAGTGTTCTGGGCGGCTTCATTTTGATCTGCGTCAAACGCATCGACAAAAGTTGCAGATGGCAACTCAAATGTAGCGTTGAAGGCAACAAGAAGTGGGTTAGAGCCAGGAATAGAAATAACCGGGCCTGTTCTATCAGCAACATCAATTGTTCTTGTCGCTACAGAGATATTGCCGCTAGTGTCTTCCGCGGTGTAGGTAACTGTGTAAACTCCAACACTTGAAGTGTCTACGCTATCAACGCCATCAGTGGCAACACCTTGGATACCTGCAGTGTCGGGATCTTGGTCAACGATGTTGTTGCCGTCCCAAACATCGCGAGCTGATGCGCCTTGCTCTACATATTCATCGCCAATATCAAGTAAAATAGTGGCATCGCCAACCATAATGATTTCTGGACCAGTAGTATCATAAGCTCGGGGATTTGTTGAGTCTTCGCTGCCACAAGCTGAGACTAGAATGCTAAGCATACCAATCAGAGCAAAATTGCTGATTGAGTCAGCGTTAAATGTTTTTAGAATAGATTTCATGACCACCCTCTTCGGAAGTAACTTTTCAATGTAGTTGGAATATATAATCCAACTCCGAATTTACCCTTTTCATCGCATCTTTGGCTAGCTTGGCGCGTTAGATGAGCCATATTTTGAGACAAGTAGAGAAAATGCCAATCAACACCTCAAATATTTGCATAACTGCCAAAACTAACTGGGTGCAAACGCCATTCACTTGCCAATTTTTATCGCCAGATCTGATGCTTTTTTATATCGCGGATAAACAGGCAAATATGGCAGTGATTTCGCTTTTAAATTGCAGTAAAACTTGGGATTGGTTGATGAAATTGTTTGACCCTAGGGCGTTATAGGGGTTAACTGCTCAGAGTGCGCAATGGAAAAAAATAAAATAACTTTGGCTTTGGGGGCAATATAATGAAAGCTATTTTCACGATGCTAATATTGGCGACAATATTGATAACTGCATGTTCTTCGGATCATCAAAAAAAACAGTTGGAGACAGACGTAATGCAAAAGATTTCTGATGGCGCCTATTTGCTATCACAGGTAACAATCACGGAAAAAGGTGAGACAACCGTCAAGTTGAGAGATCAGATTAAAATTTATACCAAGGGCAAATTTATGTTTGCCTTTGACAATGAATCCACTGGCGATATGGATGTCGGTGCGGGAAATGCAACCTGGGTTGATGGGGTTATGGTAGAAGAGCCGTTGGTAAATCACGATGGACCGCTGTCTGGTTTGAGTTTTGATATCACTATTGAGCCTACTGAAGCAGGCTTTGATCAGGTTTTACACGGAATGAAATATGACGATGGGCGGGTTCTAGATACCATGGTTGAAGTGTGGAACAGAGCACCGGGTAAGCCATCGCCATATGATGGTCTTTGGCGTCTAGAAGATCGACAGGTGGATAATCCAGAGCTAACAGAGTTTACCGAAACTAAAATGATCGGCGGTGGACATTTTATTATTCTTCAAAGCGCCCTATACAAGGGTAAAAAAGTACGAAACTTTGGCTTTGGCAGCTTCGATTTAAAGCAAGATGGCAGGGTGGTTGAAGCCGGCATGGTTGGCTCATGGGATAATTATTCAGAATGGTCGGCCGAGGTCAGTTTTAAAATGATAGATGACAACCATATGCAACAGTCTTTTACACTGGGCGAGCGAGAAATTACACAGACTTATGTCCGAATGTAGTTCTGCAAAAATGCGTCTAAAAGTCGTTAAATATTGCTAAGTTATCTTAAAAGACGACAATTTATATATTTTTGTCGATATTGTATGTATAGGTTTTGCAGTTATTGTCAGCGGTAATCCCCATGCCACTTCTCACCGACCCTGTGGCACAAACAAAAACACCCACCTAAAACGGCGGGTGTTACAGTTTGGTACCAGAGGCCATCTTCGGTACCTTATATAGGCACTATAACTACTGTCAAACCCAATGAAATCATATAGTTACAGAAAGTAAGTTCATAGTCAAAGGCATATATGTGTCTACTGTAAATTGGTCTACGATGTAGGAAGTGGATTGATACTCAAGCATATTACTAAATCGATAGAGTTGAGGCTGGTTGGCCAGATATCTAATCACCCTATTAATAAAATTTTGGAAGACTGTCTTGAAGATGCTGGCGGTAGCTCAATGTTTATAGATTTTTGTCTAAGAGATAACAATAAGCTAATCAATATTGAAATCCTTAGATCTGTCGAGTTATTAAAAAAAGGCGGGAAGGATATAGCGCATATTCAAAAAGCATGGAAAGAATTGAGCAAGTATCAGCATGAATTTATAAAAAAACAGTATCTAAGGCTTCCCGGAACTAAGTGGGGCTATAAAACAACGAAAGATATAATTGCAGTTGATAGGAATCATCTAAATATTTTAAACAGCTGGGTAGAAAGTTTATATGCGTATCAGTTAAATGCAATATAGATTTATGATTATCCTTTCATCTCTATAATGTAACCTGAAAAGGATATTTTTAAAGTTCTATTAGAGAGTTTTTCTAACCTATGCCTTAACATATCCCAAACAATATTTCTAAAATAAGAATTTAATTTAGCATCATTAAAAACGTCGACTGATTCCAGTGCTCGCTCAAGGTTAGCCTCTAATTTATAAGATTCAATTATCCCATTTTTAATAGAGAATTTAATGGACCCCTCTCTTTGATAGCAGATATAGTTGTAAGGTTTTTCATGATAGATCTTACAGCCTTCAATAACCTTATAAGCTGCTCCCGGTGCCTTTATTTCTTCTATCACCAAAAAGAATGGATTACCCATTTCACCAAGAGGTGTAAAAATTCTGGTAACATCATCTTTGGTTATAATTCTTCCATAAATTGTTTTACCTGCATATTTCTTTTGCATTTCAGCTAGCCCATCATATGTATTACCCACGCTTGAAAAAAACGTTGAGATGCATATGACAAAAATAATTTGAGCGAAATTAAGATGTTTACTTGATTGCATCGCAGGCATATATCTTTTTATGTTTTGCTTTAGACTCTTTAATTTCAATACTTAATTCTTTGGTCAGCTTACTATATTTAATTATTTTTGAATCTTGACTATTAAACACTCTTCCTGAGCATGAAACCAACATGAGCCCACTTTCACAAATAAGGCCACTCTCAGTTGGATTGTTATATCCTTCTCCAGTTCGCCAGTCCACAGATTCACGATCGCGCCAATCATTTGATGTTACAAGTAAGCCCTTATCAATAAACTTAATATACTGGAGCTTGCTTTTTTCTTTGGATATGAAGTTCGTTTTTAAACCGTCACTGTAAATTTTTTCTGAAATTGTCAAATTACAAACACTATCAGGCTTACGGTCGAGTTTATCCTGATCATACTCATTCACAATTAATTTGACATTTGCTTTTAATTCTTTCACCGCAGCTACAGTTAGTGCATGGTTGATATTTGTTATTTTGTAAGGGTTAACCTGTGGTCCGATACTCCCGCGTAGGGATATAATTTTTGGGGTAATTGTTTTTAGCCTACTATTAATAAAATTGCTGTAACTTCCTGCTTTCTCGGCACTTATTTCGACCGTTACTATTGCATGACTGCTTTCAGAATTAATTTTAGTGTTTCGATATCTAACTTTGATATTAAATTTTTGCCCTTTGAAATCTATTTCTTCTGATAATGACTCTATCAAATTATTAGGATCTGCATACCAAAGCTGGCCATAGCTTTCTACGTTCTCAAGCCATTCCCCCTGAAACACTTGCCCATTTGAATACCACCTCACTCCATAATTGTCATACTTACCATCCTCAAAATACCCAAAGTATGAAGAACCGTTGTCGTATTTTCTATTTGCTAACCCATTTAATTTCCAATGACCGCCATAATCTTCCATAAATCCAAGGGAAGTTCCATTATCCCACTTACAATCATATACATTTCCATCATTAAGATAGTGCTTATTTCTATTTTTGTTAGGAAAGTCGTATGTTTCTAGCTTATCAAAGAGTGTATTTTTCTTAGCATTGTTTATTTTGCAACCAGAAGGTTTTCCTTTATATTTATTTTTAAGTTTATCTTCTTTATATTTTTCAAAAATTTCAGAAAATTCATTATTTTGAGCACTATTTTTTGATTCTTTCTGGCAAGTTTTACCCCTTCTTGTTAATTCTTTTTCTAGGAGCAATTGATCGATCTCAAAATTCGGGTTACACAAAACTTCCAAAGAGTGTTTGTCATACGTATCTAAAATACAACTTCTACCTCGGCGATTTAATTCTGCTCTAATACTTTTTATTTTATCTGTTGAATATAACCCCGATGCTGCGATCATATTACATAGCTGATCTGCACTTCTACTTGAAAGGTATTCAGCTGTGGTACAACCAACGATTGGGATTACAAATAGAAAAACAGTGATTTGCAGGCTTCTAAAAACTTTTGAAGGGCTAAACAAAATTAGGAACCTCTTTTTTTGGCAAAATAACAAGATTTGAAATATATTTGCTCTCTCTAGCGTGGATCAGTGCTAAAGACTTAGGTGGATCATTGCAAAAACCAAACAGATATGCAATTTTAAATATATTATCAAAGCCAAATCATCTATAACTACCCCTCTCACAAGGTACCCCCAAATAATCTTTCAGCCCCCCTAACACCCCAAGATCAACGCTACATTCTCATGCATTATTAGGCCCCTCAGGGCCCATTTAAGGGCAATATAGATGTGTCGCCTATACTTACCCTAAGGCCCCTCTAAAGCGCTCCTATAAGCTTCTATCAGCATCCAGAATAACACCATGACAATGGATATTTCTGGGGTCTGATGGGTCTATGGGGGGCTTTAAGGATTGATTGGTATATGAACATAATCAAGAGTAGACAAAACAGTAGACACATATATGCCTTTGACTATGAACTTACTTTCTGTAACTATATGATTTCATTGGGTTTGACAGTAGTTATAGTGCCTATATAAGGTACCGAAGATGGCCTCTGGTACCAGATCCCTAGGGACCCTCAACGTAACTTACTGTTATTCCTTAACTTTCTTCTGAGAGCCCGAGGTACAGTAGACAATGCCTCATTTCTATTATTTCAATTCAATCATTTTCATCCATTTTGAAAGTTGCTCTAACTGATATCCATCACCATAACTCTGTCCAATAGTTTTAAGTGACCAACCACCAAGTTGATCAATGATTTCAGTGGGTGCTTCTATCATTCTTAACCTATCCCTGAAGCTGTGTCTAAGCCCATGAATAACTGCCTCCTTGCCACACACAGTTTTAATCCATTTGTTGAGTGCTGCACTGGCAGAATTACTATTACAACCTCCTTCATTTGTGTATCGAGGGAAGCAGTAGGGTGATGAGACTGTCTCTGAAATTCTATAAGCTGCCCATAATGAGGATCCAACTAAGGGCACTATCCTTTGACTAGATGCTGTTTTCAAAGAACGATGTGAATATGGTCTAACAATCAGGTGAGGTTCTGGTGTATTGAGTTTAATATCCTGAGTCATTAGTCCAGCGGCTTCCGCAAGTCGTAAGCCAGAATCACTTAATAGGGCAATCAAATGCCTTATATCATCATCAATGCTCTGACAGTCAATTTGTAGTTTTTTAATGCCTTCAATGCTGATTGGTTTTCGTTTCTTAATTATTTGATCATTGGGCAGATAAACACCTGCGAATGCGTTAACACAATTTAAGCCATGTTCTTTTATAACAAAGTTAATTACTGCGTTTATGCATCCAAAGTTACGTTGAATAGATGCATTACCCAATCCTTTTTCTTTTAATTTATCTCTAAGATCAGCGGCATCTGCTCCTGTATATTGGTCAAGTGCGCGATCTCCCAAGTTGCTTATAAGATATTCAATGGCTCGCTTTGTATGACTAAAGAAAAGCTTGCCTCTACCACTTCCTTTGACTTTCAGGTAAACCTCGAGGGCTTCTGAGACACATATTAATGTTGAATTAAGATTGGTTGATGCTTGGCTTCTCAGAAGATGTGATGCTGGAACTTCTATGTTTTTAATACGAAGGCCAAGCCAATAATCCTCTAGCTTGGATAAGAGCATTCTTGAAGCTGTTTCAGCCCTTGAATAGGACCTGGTTTTTAAGCTGAGTATTATTCGTGGTTTGCGGTAGTGGTGACGCAAATCTCTTGGAATTGCTTTAGAAAAATAGTAGGTATTATTCTTAATATAAGTGTATTTGGGATGCTTATTTGTCAACTGCATTGTCTACTGTACCTCGGGCTCTCAGAAGAAAGTTAAGGAATAACAGTAAGTTACGTTGAGGGTCCCTAGGGATCTGGTACCAGAGGCCGGACTCGAACCGGCACGCTTTTAAGGGCGGGGGATTTTGAATCCCCTGTGTCTACCAATTTCACCACTCTGGCATTGCTATTAAAGCAGGGCGGCGATTATAGCAGTGATCGGTCTGCGGTCAATAACGTATGTTGATGTATTTTGCTAAATAAGTTGGCGTTTTGGGTGATTTTCTATACCCTTGCGCCCTGAAAAAATACATTCAGTTGATAGTAAATTTAATGCGTTTAGATCATTTTCATTTTGACCTGCCGGATGAGCTTATTGCTCGCCAACCCACCGCTGATCGTCGCGGCAGTCGATTGTTGGCTATGGACGCCAGTGGTGCGATTGCACATCAGGGATTTGCTGATATTTTGGATTATATTCAAGCGGGTGATTTACTGGTATTTAATGACACCAAGGTAATTCCTGCGCGGGTCTTTGGCAAAAAAGAAACCGGTGGCAGTGTTGAGCTATTAATTGAGCGCATTACTAGTGATCAAACCGCACTGGTGCACATTCGCGCCAGTAAGTCGCCCAAAGCGGGCGCCACTTTATTATTTGATAAGGGTTTCTCGGCGCTGATGTTGGGTCGGGTTGATGATCTATTTGAATTGCAATTTAGTGCGCCATTATTGGCTATGCTTGATGAAATCGGTCATATGCCGTTGCCTCCTTATATAGATCGTGAAGATACTCAAGAGGATAAAACCCGCTATCAAACCGTGTACGCCGATCAGCCTGGCGCTGTGGCGGCACCCACAGCAGGCTTGCACTTCGATGATCAATTGTTGGTAGATATTCAAGCGAAGGGTGCTGAGCTAGCCTTTGTCACCCTGCATGTAGGTGCGGGGACCTTCCAACCGGTTCGGGTTGAAAATATTGCCGAGCATAGGATGCATTCAGAGTGGTTAGAAGTGAGTGAGTCGGTTTGCCAGCAGGTAAGAGCAACTAAAGCTCGTGGAGGCAGAGTCTTTGCTGTAGGCACTACCAGTGTTCGCAGTTTAGAAACTGCTTCGAGTTCTGGTGAAATCGCTCCTTATCAGGGCGACACCGATATTTTTATCTATCCTGGTTATGAATTTAAGGTGGTTGATCAATTGCTGACTAACTTCCATCTGTCTGAATCAACCTTATTAATGTTGGTTTCTGCTTTTGCCGGTTACACGCCTATAATGAAGGCATATCAGCAGGCGGTATCCGAGCGCTACCGCTTTTTTAGCTATGGTGATGCCATGTTGCTGACCCATAACCCCGATGCTACCAAGGATGTGCCCAATGACTGAGACCAATTCAAGAACCTGCGCTATGCAATTTAAGCTTTCAAAAACCTCAGGCAAGGCGCGTCGTGGTGAGTTGAGTTTCCCGCGGGGCAAGGTACAGACGCCGGCGTTTATGCCTGTGGGTACTTATGGCACAGTCAAGGGTATGTTGCCTCGCGATATAGAGGAAATTGGCGCTGAGATAATTCTTGGCAATACTTTCCATCTAATGTTGCGCCCGGGTACCGAGGTGGTCAAACAGCACGGTGATCTGCATGATTTTATTCAGTGGCAGGGGCCCATACTGACGGATTCTGGTGGTTTTCAGGTCTTTAGTTTGGGTGATATGCGCAAAATTACCGAAAAAGGTGTTGAGTTTAAGTCGCCGATTGATGGAAGCCCTGTGTTTATTGATCCGGAAAAGTCCATGCAGGTACAACGTGATTTGGGCAGTGATGTGGTGATGATATTTGATGAATGTACGCCTTACCCTGCAACAGAAAAACAGGCCAATGACTCTATGCAGTTGTCATTGCGTTGGGCCGAGCGCAGTAAAAAGGCCCATGGCGATAATCCATCGGCGCTCTTTGGTATTGTGCAGGGTGGAATGTATGAATCCTTGCGCGATGAATCTATGGCGGGTCTCGAGGAGATAGGCTTTGATGGCTATGCCATTGGCGGCCTGTCTGTTGGCGAACCCAAAGAGGATATGATTCGAATACTGGAGCATCTGGGCGACAAAATGCCCGCCGATAAGCCGCGCTATCTTATGGGCGTTGGCAAACCGGCCGATTTAGTCGAGGCAGTTTTGCGCGGTATCGATATGTTTGACTGCGTTATGCCAACCCGCAATGCCCGCAACGGCCACCTATTTACCTCAACTGGCGTGATAAAAATTCGCAATGCAGTCCATCGCGGCGACACTTCGCCACTGGATGCCGAATGCGACTGTTATACCTGCCAAAACTTCACTCGAGGTTATCTGCACCACTTAGACAAATGTGGCGAGATCTTGGGTGCCCAACTCAATACTATTCACAATCTTCGCTACTATCAGAATTTGATGAAAGGTTTGCGCGATGCCATTGAAAATGATTGCTTAGATCAATTTGTCGATGAGTTTTACCGCAAGCAGGGACAGCAAAGACCCCAGTAAAGGGCGTTGGTTAAATTGCTTCTTAGGGTTTAAATTGTTAAATATGCCCCAAGATAAACTATTATGGCTATAATGCGTCGCTATTCAGTTATATCGGTATTTTTGCCGAGATAATTTAGCAATAAAAGGAACAAAGAATGCCCAATAAATTCCCGCTGTGGAAAAACATAATGATCCTTGTGGTGGTTGCTTTTGCATTCATCTACGCAGCCCCCAATCTGTATCCGCCAGATCCAGCATTACAACTTTCTGGGCAAAGTAGTGCCATGAAAATTGATCAGGCGGTTCTCGCTAAAGTCGAAAAAGCCCTCAGCGATGCGCAAATAGAGCACTTTGCCGGTGAAGCAGATGGTGAGGCGGCGCTGATTCGCTTGGTAGATAGCGAACTGCAAATGCGTGCCAAAGAGGTGGTGCAAGCTGAAATGGGCGGCGAGTATATTGTTGCACTAAATTTGGCACCGACTACACCGCAGTGGCTGAGTGATATGGGCGGCACGCCCATGAAATTGGGTTTGGACCTGAGTGGTGGTGTGCATTTCTTGCTTGAGGTGGATCTCGATTCGGCACTGGCCACTCGTCTCGAGGGCGACTTGCAAGAGGTCAAATCAAGTCTGCGTGATGAAAAGATCCGCTACAGAAGTTTTGAGTTAAAAGGTCAGCAAATTATCGGTCGCTTCCGCAATGAGCAACAGGTTGAGCAGGCGGCAAACCTTATTCGAACTAATTTTAGAGATCTACAGCCACAAAATAGACAGGGGCAAAATCCGTTGAGTTTAGTTTTGGAGCTCAGTGAAATAGCCGCTAGTCAGATTGAAGATAATGCAATCAAGCAAAACCTCACCTCATTGCGCAATCGAGTGAATGAGCTTGGCGTCTCTGAGCCTATAGTTTCGCGTCAAGGGAAAAACCGTATTGTGGTTGAATTGCCTGGGGTACAGGATACCGCAGAGGCAAAACGAATTATTGGTAAAACCGCTAACCTCGAGTTCCGTCTGGAGTCTGAGGGCAGAGTTGGCGAGGTTTTTGAGTTTCGCGATGGACGCGGTCTGGATGCCAGATTAGAGACCAATCCGGTGATTACCGGCGAAAATGTTACCGATGCTCGCGCTAGCTTTGATGAAAATGGACGGCCGCAGGTAAATATTACCCTAGACACCAAAGGTGGTTGGCAAATGGGGCACTCCACCCGAGACAATGTGGGGCGTCGCTTAGGTGTGCTATTTATAGAATATAAAACCAAGTTAGAGAAATCCCTCGATGGCAATGGCGAAATGGTGATTACCCCAGTGCCCTTTGTCGAGAGACATATTATTAGCTTGGCTACAGTGCAGAGCCAATTGGGCAAATCATTTCGCATTACCGGCATTGACAGCCAGCGCGAAGCATCGGAACTGGCGCTTTTGTTAAGAGCCGGCGCACTGGCGGCACCTATGTATATTGTTGAAGAGCGCACCATTGGCCCCTCATTGGGTGCGGATAATATTAGGCTCGGCGTACAGTCAGTTACCATCGGTATGGCCTTGGTGCTGCTATTTATGATTCTTATATATCGCGGTTTTGGTGTGCTTGCCAATATTGCTTTGAGTATGAACTTACTACTTCTAGTGGGCTTTATGTCATTGCTAGGTGCAACCCTAACTCTGCCGGGTATTGCCGGTATTGTTTTAACTGTAGGTATGGCGGTGGATGCCAATGTGCTTATTTTCTCGCGTATTCGTGAAGAATTAGCTAGCGGCGCCTCAATACAGGGGGCAATTAGTGCCGGTTACGATCGCGCCTTTGTCTCTATTTTAGATGCCAACATCACCACGTTGATTGTTGCAGTGATACTGTTCCTTATTGGTTCAGGCCCAGTGCAGGGCTTTGCTGTCACTCTGTCAATTGGTATCTTGACCTCGATGTTTACTTCAATCGTGCTAACCCGCGGTTTGGTAAATGCCATTGTCGGCGGTCGAAAAATTGAAAAACTATGGATATAGGATAGGAAGATGAGTGAACTAAAAATTTACAATTTTATGGGCTTGCGCCGCATTGCCTTAGTTTTTTCCACTGTCCTATTATTGATTTCCACTGGCTCGCTATTTAGTCAGGGCCTAGTATTGGGTTTGGATTTTTCTGGTGGCACGCAGATTGAAGTTGGCTATGAGAGGCCAGTGGATGTCGCCGAATTGCGCGACCAATTAAAACAGTCGGGCTTTGAAGACCCTGTGGTAGTGCATTTTGGTTCGGAGTCAGATGTACTGATTCGCATGCAGGGGCAACCCGATCAAGGCCTTGCCGAGCGTTTATACTCAGTGTTGCAAGTCAGCGGTGAAGAGATAGATCTGCGCCGCGTAGACTTTGTCGGCCCGCAAATAGGCGAGGAGTTGCGCGACAAGGGTGGCCTTGGCATGCTGATTGCCCTAGCGGTAGTGATGCTGTATGTGGCCATTCGCTTCCAATTTAAGTTTTCCGTGGGTGCGGTATTGGCACTGGTTCACGATGTGGTCATCACCCTGGGAATCTTTTCTATCACCCGTCTTGAATTTGATCTTACGGTATTAGCCGCTGTACTTGCGGTAGTGGGTTATTCGCTAAATGATACCATTGTGGTATCCGATAGAATTCGTGAAAACTTTAGAAAAATCCGCAAAGCCACAGCCGTCGAGGTGATTAATGAATCTCTTTCGCAAACCCTATGGCGAACCATCAATACCTCGATGACAACCATGCTAGTGTTATTGGCGCTGTTCTTATTTGGTGGCGAACTGATTCACAACTTTGCCATAGCTCTAATGATCGGCGTTGGAATTGGTACCTATTCATCGATCTATGTTGCAGCTACAGTGATGTTGGCGATGAATGTAGATCGCGAGGATCTTATTGAACCAGAAGAGGGTGAACTGGTAGACGATCTACCCTAGTTTTAAATCAGGGTTTGAGTTGTAGCTAAGAGCCACTCTCTTGAGAGGGTAGAATAATCACTCGATCAGATGGTTCTGGTGCCTGTGGTTTACTTTGTCGCTGGTTATTATCACCCACATAAAAAGCCACTGCCATAATTCTATTGCGCGGTTTACCGCTGTTATCCATCACCGATGCAAAAATATTTAATAGGTGTTTGCCGGCAGATTTGGCGCTGATAGAAAGTTGTATTGAATGACTGTTAACATCTTCTAGAGAGAATACAAAGTCTTCAACTGCAGGTTCAATTGACAGGGTTGCATCGGGTTTAAGCCTCACATACATCTGCCCTGAAAAATATTGCTCGGTAAAGGTTAGCTCAATAGTTTCCGTCTCGCCCACAGCCGTTTGTCCATCATAATTGTGGGAGAGGCGGATATTGGCTCCGGGCTTTTGGTAGCTCAGGTGATGGTTCGACATATGATGACTATGATGATCAGCTAGTTTCTCAGGGGATTTTGTTGGGTTTTTATGATCCATGACCGAGTGATGAGAATCGCAACCCAGCAGGCAAACAAGGCAAGTTTTTAGGCATAAATAGTGTATTTTATTGTGCATAATTACCTCGATTCTCAATTAGTTACCGCGATATTAAAACAGTAATTGCCTAGCGGCGCAGTCTGATCTGGATCCCAAACCCCTGATTCAATAATATGCTTTCCCGTAGTGAGAGATACAAAGAGATTAGCACGGCCATTGTAGTTGAGAGAATAATCTCGCCCTGTAGTTACCCCCTGTTTAAAAATAGCTAAATCAGCATCCAGAGAGGCACTGGCAGTTGCCGCTGGGGTTAGTGCGATGTTGTAGATGCCTGCAACAGGTACATCAAAAACTAAAAGTGACCGATTCCCAAGCTTGTTGAGTACCCCTGAATTGTTATCGTAGCAAACCTGCTGCGAGGCGCTATTGGTAAAAATTTCGCGATATATAGGCAAAACTGAGGTGATGCCGCCACTATTGGTTTCACCTGCTCCATTACTGCCAGTTCCGTAAATTTGTTGCGCACTGATCAGGCTATTAATCTGGGTAATATTTTCCGCCGATTGCTGATTCTTAAGATACTGAGTAAAAGAAAAAATACTGATTGGATAGTCATCATTCACATAGCCTGAGGATGTTAATGTATTGAAAATAGGGCCAAAGCCCAAGGCGATATTGTCAGCGCCATCCGCATTGTTGTCGTAGAGGTCGTAAATAATACTTTGGACTGAGCCCTCATTAAACCAGCCAGGGTTATAAGAATCATTGGATTCCATATCCATAGACCAGCCAAAGTAGGGCCAAAAAGAATCGCTATCGCGATACACCGAATCCTCAAGAATTATACCTGAGACCGCATTGGCCATGCCCTCGCTATAGGCGACGCGCAAATCTAACTTATCGTCGACACCGTGGGCGCCACCGAGGGAGTCAGAGCGAGAAAAATTATGCTCAAAGTAGTGGATCCATTCATGGGAAATTACATGGCGGTCATATTCATCGGAATCTGAATTTTCATCGCCCAAAATATATATTTGGTTAGGCCTTTGAAAAAATGAAGAGCCCAAATCGCCATCCTCTGTAGAACCCGATGACGTGTTATTTTTTGGGCTCCAGAAAATTTCTAAAGATGGAAATTCAATAGTCGGATCAACGGCGGCTGTTTTCTGCATGCTCTGATAAATAACATCGAGAATGGCAAAAGGAGCGGCTGATCGAATGCCGCCATTGTCGCCATTTCTGCCTGCGGGTAAATGAATATTTTTTACAACGTCCCCAGAGGTAACAAATATTGAACTATCGGTAACATAGAGAGGATTCCCCCCGCCAGTACTAGTGGTATTGTCAAATACCTGCACGTCCCACGGGGTGCCATTTGTATTGAGCATTTTCGCGGAAACTCGCACTCGCAATTCGAGATTACTCTGGGTGACTAAACTGTAATTGCCATTGTTATCAGTGATAGTGGTTGCAATCACATTGTCCGAGTTATCCAGCGCTGCCACCACAATCCCGCGAGCAGCAGAGGCATAGGTGTTATCCATATCCAAACCATTGCTAAACTGGTAAAAAGGAATAAGGTCAAAGGTTATATTCCCCGAAATATTCACCGTTTGAGGGCTGCTGCTGTTGCCCGGCATATAATTGGCGATATAGGCCTCTATGGCTACTGAACTGGTTCTTGTGGCAGCGGCTGATAAAGAACCAATAATCAGTGATTCATCAGTTAGGCCGAATAAATATCTGAGTAAAATTAAGCTGTCAGTTAGAGCATCAACAGTACCGTCGCCATCAATATCAGAGATACTTAAAATTTGTGCAATTTCAGCTTCAATTTCAGTTGAAGACAGTACTGAGTTTTCAGATACGGCACCCACAACCAGTGACTCGCCAGTTAACCCAAAGGTATATCTCAAAAGGAGAAGACCGTCGGTTAGGGCATCGGCCACGCCGTCTTTATCAATATCCCAAGATAAACCGCTCGAGGAATTATCAGTCGATTGCGCCCTTAGTTTTTTGCTATCGAGCTCATTGCTAAAGCTAAAAGAGGTATTGAGAAAATTGGGGCTGTCGGTCTTGGCTGGGTTTTGGTTTTTCAGAGATCTATCATGGTGATGGTATGACAGCGGGTCAGTTGAAGAAATGCTCTCTGTCTTACAGCCACTAAATATCACGAGCATAAAGCAACAGAGGTAAATCTTTAAGAACCGAGTCATATATGACCTCTTATTTAGTATTCTTTTCGACCTAGAGTCTATGTTAGAGTAAAACCAATTTAAAAAATACGTTTAAAATCCACAATCGGCCTAATTTACAGAATCTTATCCATAATTATTTATGTTTTTAATATTCAACTGTGGAATCTTATACCTAGGGATAATTAATGAATAATGCTTTCAGTAGTTCACTCGATAGCAGGGCATGGTTAAAGCTGGTTTTGCCCGTTATGCTACTGGCTCTAGGTGGCTATTTTTTTGGTGTAAAAATCCTTTTGACGCTAATGGCTTTCTTTGCTGCATCTGTGGCAAATGCAACAGCCATAGGTGGTGGTTTTTTATTTATGCCGCTGTTTATCTTTGTCTACCAGTTAGCGCCGCCACTGGCACTTAAGCTAAGTATTGCCACTCAGGCTTTTGGCATGACATCAGGAGCGCTTAGCTGGGGCCGCAACTACATAGATAAGCATGCATTTATCCTAGCCTCAATTGCCAGTATTACTGGAGTGTGGTTTGCCACCTACCTATGGATAGTGCCATCAAGTTTGATAAAGCCCTTATTTGCAATTATTTCTCTAGGTGTTTTTTTTGCTCTTATTGTGGAAATGCGATTAAAGGGGTCTAGCGCACACACTACGGCTAAATTTTCGGTCAACAGGGTTTCCGTTTTTTTTGTTTTATCCGCCTTTGTCGGAGGGCTAGTAACCGCATGGACTGCTATTGGTGTCGGTGAAGTAGTGGCGCTTTATCTACTGTTTTTCTACAGGCTGAGATTGGATATAGCCATTGGCACCGGCGTGGCAGTTTTGGCGGTTAGCTCAATCGCGGGTTTTATCTTCCACACCGATCTCGGTGGAATACCATGGGATCTTCTGCTGTTCACCGTGCCCGGGGTCATCCTAGGGGGGCGCTATGGTGTCAAAGTGGCGAAATATCTTGAATCCAACGTAAGTCAATCCAGCAGTGATCAACTGCTAAAAAAATCACCTTTAAAGCTTATTTTCGCCGTAGTTATTTTGATCGACTGCATCGTTATTTTGCTGTCAGAGTTTCTGCTTTAGTTTAATTCGACAATTTTTATTATTTTGTGAGCCGCTCGACGTTTTTGATAGGTCGGGGGGCAAATATAATTGCCATAATTAGTCATGAAGTGAACTAAAAACTGTTAAGGAGGACAGTATGAAAATTTCAGTTAATCAACGTTGTGTGCTCTTGGTTATACTCGCCATGATATTTGTTTTAACCCTGCTCATGGGGTTAAATCAGTCGAATGAAGTTGAAGAGTTATCCTCTACCAAGTTGCAATTTTCCGACACTCAGCCCGTTGCCATTATTCCCGCTACCAAACAAAAGTTGGATACTGCCGTAGATAAAGTGGTTTTAATCAATTCCGCCTCTGCTGAGGAAATTGCCCAGGAGCTCGATGGAATTGGTCAGGCCATAGCAAAGCGAATTGTCACAAGGCGCCAAACGCAGGGTCACTTTGAAAATTTTGAGCAATTAAAAGCAGTTTCTGGGGTGGGAATAGCCAAAATTGAGATCAATCGGCAAAGAATCAGTTTTGATTAGGTCAAAATGTAACAACAAAACCCTAGATTAGGTATAATCTTGCGCTTTAAAAAAGCCCGCGCTGTTTCGGTCAGTCGTGAATATGTCAGCCTAAAGCTGTCGGGCGTTTGTTTAGTTATTGCCCGCTGGGTGTTCAACACTGATTAAGAGAGTCGCACAATGTCCGAACTTACATGTTTTAAAGCCTACGATATCCGAGGACAACTTGGAACAGAACTCAACGAAGAAGTTGCCTACAGAATTGGCCGTGCCTTTGCTGAGTTTTTACAGCCGAAAAATGTTGTGCTAGGCGGTGATGTGCGATTGACCAGTGAGGCGCTCAAGCAAGCCTTGGCACGAGGCATCTGCGACACGGGTGCCGATGTCATTGATATTGGCGTTGTGGGTACTGAAGAAGTTTATTTTGCCACCTCCTACTTAGAGACGGACGGCGGTATCGAGGTAACCGCTAGCCACAACCCGCTAGATTACAACGGTATGAAGCCAGTTAGAGAAAACTCAAAGCCAATTAGTTCGGATACAGGCTTGTTGCAGATTAAAGCCATGGCAGAGGAAAATAATTTTCCCGAGGTCGATGAGCGCGCTCGAGGCAGTGTCAAGCAAGTATCTATTCTGCAGCCCTACCTAGATCACTTGATGAGCTATATTGATCTAGAGGCAATTAAGCCCATAAAGTTGGTTATGAATGCGGGCAATGGTGCGGCCGGTCATGTTGTGGATGCCATTGAAGAGCGTTTTAACAGCCTTGGCTTGCCGGTTGAAATTGTTAAAATCTTCAATCAGCAGGATGGCAACTTCCCCAATGGTATACCCAACCCCATACTCCACGAAAATCGCGCTCCAACCATTGATGCTGTAATGGAGCATGGCGCTGATATGGGTATAGCTTGGGACGGTGATTTCGATCGCTGTTTCTTGGTGGATGAAAAAGGTAATTTTATTGAGGGCTATTACATTGTCGGGCTTCTGGCTGAGGCGTTCCTCAGTAAAAATGCCGGCGCAAAAATTGTTCATGACCCCCGATTAACTTGGAATACCATCGATGTTGCCAAGCGCGGCGGCGGTGAAGCGATTCAGTCCAAAACCGGCCATGCCTTTATCAAAGAGAGAATGCGTTCGGAAGATGCAGTCTACGGCGGTGAAATGAGTGCTCACCATTACTTTAGAGATTTTTTCTACTGCGATAGCGGCATGATACCTTGGCTATTGGTGTTGGAACTGGTTAGCAAAACCGGCAAACCCTTATCAGAATTAGTTAAACAAATGGTTGAAGCCTACCCATCGCCGGGTGAAATCAATCGCAAAGTAGCCGATGCCAAGGCAGTTATTGCTGCAGTCACTGAAAAATATCACGATCAGGCGTTGGTGATCGACACCACAGATGGCGTATCTATGGAATTCCCTGAGTGGCGATTTAATCTGCGAATGAGCAATACAGAGCCTGTGATAAGATTAAATATTGAATCCCGCGGTGATCAACAAATTTTGCAAGAAAATCAAGATGCACTTTTAGCCTTGATCGAATCAGTGTAAATTAACCCGGTGGAAGTAAAAGCCAAATTAAAGAGAAATCAACGTGGATGGTTGGTATTTAATTCAAACAAAGCCTAAGCAAGAACAAAGGGCAGTTGAAAACCTTGAATTGCAGGGTCTCAACGCTTTTTGCCCCAGGGTTTTTGTGGAAAAAATTATCCGCGGTAAGCGCAAAGTCACCAAAGAGGTGCTCTTTCCTAATTATTTATTTGTGCAATTCAATCAAGATAATGTCTCGGCGCTGTCCATCAACTATACCCGAGGTGTCAATCGAATTATTTCCTTTGGTGATCAGCCCTCAGCTGTGCCCGATGAGTTGGTTGCGCAATTAAAACAACGGGTCGATCAGTGCAATAATAATCTGATAACAGATCTGCCAGAAAAGGGTGATCAGTTGCAGGTTTTAGATGGCCCATTTCGCGGACTTAATGCTGTTTTTTCGCAGATCGACGGCGATTCCAGAGCCATTGTTTTAATTACCATTCTCAGTCAAAAAGTTCGAGCAGTTCTGCCTCTGGCCAGTTTGAGCCGCAGGGATAAAACCTCTGTAAGGGTTGTTTAAATTAATCAGGCAAAAATTAGCAGACTAGTCTGTACACAGATGTAGGGAGCCAAGGTATATCCTTACATCAACAGGGACTGGTTATGAAGAAAAAAGTTTTGGCTATTATTTTTGCTTTGATAATGTCTGGAGAGGCTGTCAGCAGATTAAAAACCCCATTTTCCGCTTGGTCACATAAGAAAATCTAGGTATAGTCGAACAGGGTTATTTTGTGTTCATTGGTGTATGAATTAAAAAATTCTACACTGAAAAATTATGATTAATGTTGTGATGGTTTTAAAGGGAGATATAAATTATGAATTCGACATTACAATCAACGCCTATTCATTTAAAGTCAGCTCTTATATTTTGTTTAATTTTTGCTTTGGCGGCCTGTACGGATTCAAAATATACAGCGCCGGTCGATGATCCAGTGGTAGTGATTGTTCAGCCTCCAGAAGCTCCAGAAGCACTAAGTATAGTTGTAAGCGGGGTGGTCCTCGAGTCGGGTGCAACCAATACTATTGCCGATGCAAGCCTTAGTTTTTTTGAGAGTGGACAAGCCGCTAGCAATATCATTGATATTAGCTCTGGTGAGAGTATTGCCACGGTTGTAGCCGAAGATGGTACATTTCAGGTTGCCGCGGAAAACATTGATGAGTTTACTGTAAAAGTATCAGCCGAGGGTTATTTCGATAAATTAGTCAATATCAGTATTGCTGATAATGCGCAGATAGTTCAGGTGGTTGTGGAACTTTTAAGTAATCAAATTGATGCTGTTGGTTCGGGTTCCGTGGAGCGGCAGATTACTGGATCCATAGTGGATACTGACATATCTCTGTCGTCGGATGATGAGAGTGCCGTTGACGATACAACTGAGGGTAAGGGTGAGGTTGTAATCCCTGCAGGTATTCAGTTTGTCGATGAGCAAAATAACCCAATCGATGTGTCTTCGGTAAAGCTAGAAGTTACCTATTTGGAGTCTCAAGAGGCGGAAACTGCGGAAGAGGAATCTGTCTCTATTGCCGAGCTAATTCCCGAGGGCTTAAACAGCGACAGCTCAGTTGATGAGGTTTTGGTTCCCATCGGTTTGACAGAGGTTAAATTAACCGATGAAACCGGCTCGCCAATTAAAAATTTCAGTGGTGATATCACGGTGACTATCTTCTTGCCGGATACAACCATAGATCCCAGCACGGGAATTGCTATTACTCAAAGCTCAAATTTAAGGGTTCGCACCTTTGACACTGAAACCCTGACTTGGACAACAGAGCCAGAGAGTGCAGTGACTATTCGTCCGAAAGATTCTGATAACCTTTTCCCTGTAGATATTACGGTTAATCACCTAACTATATTTGCCCTTACTGCGGAGGTAAGCGCCTGTACCAATGATGTTACATTTGATTTAACAGGTGATGAGGTTCCGCAATCAGGACTTGATTTAGTGATTGAAACAGGGGATTTAAAGAAAACATTCTCTATTCCATCTGCTGCCACTGAATTAAAAATTCTGGCCAATGACGTGAAAGCAGCGGGTATTATGCAAGATGTAGACAGCTATAGTATCTATGTTGAGAATGCGCTAGGTGATTCTTGGTTAGTGGAAAATAGTTCTGAACCAGAAGTGGTTGAGCCCTCAGTTGAAACTGACATCACGGTTCCGCAGTCAGCAGCTGCTACTCAGCATGTTTATGTCTCTGAAGCTGAGTTGTCAGCTGATGGCACACAAATCACCATGACGCTGTCATATTTGGCAGATGTTGCGAACACTACTGGTGTTGGATTTACCGCTAACTTTGACAGTTCTGTGTTGAGTTTTTATGAGGTAACAGATGTATTCGCAGGCGCTATCGCTAGCGGTGAGCTCAGCCAAACTGGCGATAGCCTATCATTTGGCTGGGCTTCTCTGTTTGGTCAATTCCCCGGCTCAACCACTGCGGTATTAGCAAAGGTAACCTTTGATATCGCTGAGGGTGCATCGGGTACTTCTAGCTTAAGCCTAGTCGAGACCAGCAGCGCGGCAACCCATACTTTGGTGCTTCAATCACAAGACTTAACATTTGATCCAGGTTCTGAGGGTTCTGATGGTATAGAGCTATGTGTCGATGAGGCAATAGTTGTTGAGCTTGAAAACCCAGTTAAAGACAATTCAAACCTAGTTAGCGAGGGCCTTAGCCTGTACCTGCAGTGCTCTAATGATGAGACTGTTAGAACGCCGCTAGCCAATGCGGTGGTTAGCTATACTAGCGACGCTAACCCTCTACCTATTGTTGCAGCAGAAACTGCAGCAACCTATCAATTGGTTGATCTGGATAGCTCAGCTAGCTACAGTATTTTTGTAAACACTCGGACTGATGCTGGCGTTGTAGAAGTTACTGATCTACAGCTAGACGGTGTCGACGAGGAGCGCTCCATTGAGGTGAGTTGCTCAGCGGTAACCGGAACGGGTACAGGTTCAAGCTAAAGCTGTTATTTAGCGAGAAATACTATAAAGCAATTAAAAGGGGTGGCTTGCGCTGCCCTTTTTTTGTCTGAATTTTCTTATTCTTTTAAGATTGCACAACTTATTATGAGACAATTGAAAATAACAGAGCGGATTCGATTAGGGCGTTTAGTTGTTTGCCTCTGTGGTGTTCTTGTGGCGCCACTTTGTCAGACGGCTAACAGCCATATGGCCAATGAAGTCAATTATTTGGGCACCTCAGGCCTGTTCTTTGTGCCCTCGGCAATCAGTCTTAATCAGGGTGAGTTCAGCTTCTCCTATTCTAATATGGTGGATCATGCCGGTTATAGGTCCCAAGTAAGCGATGGTGATTCGCCCTACAGGGGCAATGCATATAGTTTTGCTCTCAGTCCCTTACCCGGCCTCGAGATAGGTATGAGCAATATGGGTTATGATCTCGATTTGTCTTCAGATCTAATTGCCAATATAAAGTATGCGCCAACTTTTATTCCCGACAACTGGTTTGATTTTGCCCTAGGTGCTATTGATCTGGGTGGTGAAACTGGCGCCCAGAGAGCGCTCTATGCGTCGGTTTCCAAACAGCTGGGCAATCTGAGGTTGACCGCTGGCACGGGGTTGCAAAAACAGCAGGACACATTGCGCCGCTACGAGGGTGGTTTTGCTGGTGTGGAGTATCAGCCCTATCCGTGGTTAACAGCTATAGCCGAGCACGATGGCGTCAATCAGCACTATGGTTTTAAAGTGCGAACCCCCAGTGATTGGATGGCGGGGCATACGCAGATATATGGTTCGGCACTACTGCAATCCAATATTGAGGATAATAAAGATACCACCTATTTTGGCGTTGGTGTGCAAACATCACTTTTTTCATCGCCTAATTTTGCTCTTGCTGAGCCAACAGCGTTAGACAGCAGTAGGAGTAATCGCCTGCCTTGGCTTTTTTCAGATTCGCCGCGGCAATATAGCACCATTGTTGAGCGCTCACCGAGGCAAATCAGTTATCAGCATGATGTGTTAGTGGATCAGCTAGAGCGGCTTAAAACAGCATTGACCAAGCAAGGCTTTGAATCGGTGTGGGTAGGCCAACAGAATCAACGCTTAGTTGTGCGCTTTGAAAACTCGGTGTTTAACCGCAATGATATTGATGCCCTAGGTGTGGCTATGGGTTTGGCAGCTGAGTATATGCCCGAAAATAGCTCAATCTTGGATATGACCCTTTCAAAGTTCGGTGTGCCCTCATTTAGATTTGAAACTTCCCTGCTGGGACTTAAAGCATTTTTTGCTAATCAGGCCTCGCTGCCAACAATCACTCAAAAAGTGGCAAAAACTCATAGGGCAAAGGATATCTTGTGGGTGGGGGGCAGTGCATCGCCCTTTGCGGTGCCGCGAATTAGCCTTTCACCTGTGTTACAAACTTTTATCGGTACGGAGTTGGGGGTGTTTGATTACTCCCTTGCACTTCGCAGTTCTATTGAGATCCCGCTGTGGCAAGGGGCCACACTATTGGCTGATTATGATCACCAAATTACCCAGTCAAGTGACTTTGAGCGCGGTCGTTCTTTTTACCGATGGTCTGTGCCATCGCGTTGGACCAATGTCGCCCTAACTCAGGCTTTGCAACTGCCATTGAATATTTATTCCTCGGTTGGCGTAGGTCGATTTAAAGATATTTATCAAAAGGAATACAAAGGTTTCTTTGGCGAGGCCACATGGCAAAGCCCGATGGGGGTCCATAGATTTTCATTTAGTAGCGGCTTTTACGAAAGCACTATTTTTGAGGGGCAGAAGCGAGAAGTAAATCTGGCTAAGTACAGGTATTATTTTGACCAATTAGATCTAATGGTTAGTCTGCAGTCAGGTCAGTTTTGGAATCAGGACCGGGGTAGCAAGCTAGAATTTGACTTCAATTTTTCCGATACCCAGGCTAAGTTTTTTATTCAGGACACTGATCATATGCTAGTTGGATTTGGTGTTTCGCTCCCCCTAGGTCTTAGAAAGGATATGACGCCATCCAAAGTGCAAATCAAGGGCTCCGAAAATGTCAGTTTTACACTTAGCACCATGGTGAATTCTGCCAGTGGCTGTAATTGTTTGGTTCCTGGAAGGGCCAAAGAGGCGCCCTATGGTGATAATTTGTTAAAAACTCTTTTAAATTATGATCGGCTAAGTATAATTTATCTAAGTATGAATAGCGCGAGACTGAAAGATTCATATGAAAACTGGGTTGTTCGATAAACCCCATAATATTGTTATACATTTTCAGCTTTGTTCTAAATTTAGCTACAACGAATGATATGTCTGCTAGAGGTTGTTTTGTTTAGATATACTAAAATTTTATTTCTTACAGCCACCCTTGTTTTTTCTTTGATAGCTGTAGGGTCTGATTCATTTTATGCAGAAGATGTTGAGCAGAGCTTTTTTACAGAAAAAATGGTCATCTATGGCTATCTAGGCTCGAAAATAATCCGTTAGATATGTATAAAATCTTCAAATCTTTGTATAGTCTTTAAATTGTTCCTGTAAATACAAATAGTCTGTAAAAGAAGATTTGTTTACTTTTTTGAAGTATGTGAGGTTGAGTTATTTTTAAGAATATTCTCATTGTATGCATCGGTAATATTTGCCGCAGTCCAACTGCTGAAAAAATATTACAGTTTGGGTGCCCAAAACTAAATATTTCCTCTGCAGGAATAAGTGCTTTGGTTGGAAAACCCATTGACTCTAATGCTGCAGTGGAACTTGTTAGCCACGGATATTTGAATAGTGATCATAGTGCTCGGCAGCTAGATGAAGAAATGGTTCAACAGGCTGACCTTATCTTAGTGATGGAGAGTTTTCAGCAGCAGCGTCTGATGAAAGATTACCCTGGCGCCTCTGGAAAGGTTATGCTGTTGGGTAAGTGGTTAAACAATCTCGAGATTAATGATCCTTACAAAAAAAGTTCAGAGGCATTTGGTTTAGTGTTTGATCAAATTGAATCTGCATGCAATGCATGGAGTGAAAGGTTGGATGATGTATAAGAAATAAAGTTTTCAATCATGAAAATTATTTACTCTGTAGACGTTTTTTTGACCCCGCTTAATGGTAAACTCCACTCCGTGAAAGACGAATATAATAAATCAGTAAGGACTACAATTAATGCGCAGTATCAAGTTTTTGCCTAAAACTTTTACCCTTGTCTTTTTCTTGAGTGCCTTGGTTGCGGGATGTTCATTGGTTCCTGGTACGCATATCAGTGCAGGAAAAGTAGATAATAATCCTGATCAAACTGTTAAATACATTCCATTAACTTTTTCGGTAGTAAATAACCTTAGCTCAGAAAAAATAAAGCCGGTAATCAAGGCTGATGTTAATTTTGAGACTATGTTAAGCCAATATACATACAAAGTCGGTGTTGGCGATGTGCTAAACATAACGGTATGGGATCATCCTGAACTTACTATCCCCGCTGGACAGTTCAGATCTGCGGGTGAGGCGGGTAATGTTGTTCACCTAGATGGTACTATTTTTTACCCCTACATCGGAAAGGTTCCTGTTGAGGGCAAACATGTAACAGAGATTAGGGATATCCTTACTGCAAAGCTTGGTCAATATATTGAAGCGCCACAAATTGATGTCACGGTTGCTGCATTTCGTTCTCAAAAAGTTTTCGTCTCTGGTGCTGTCGAGATGCCATCAAATCTGCCAATAACAAATGTCCCTCTGACGGTTCTCGATGCGCTTAATGCCTGTGGCGGATTTTCAGATGATGCTGACTTAAGGTCAGTTGTCCTTACAACTTCAAATAGCACTGGAGTCATAAAAGAAAATCTAGATCTATATGCTCTTTATCAAATGGGTGATATGACGCAAAACAGGTTGTTAGGGCCAAATGATGTTTTACATGTACCTAGAAATGATGGCTTGAAGGTATTTGTCATGGGCGATGTAGTAAAACCTCAAACTCAGATTATTGATAGGAGCGGGCTAAGCTTGGCTGAGGCAATTAACAATGTTGGCGGCATAAATGAAGCCTCTGCAAATGCTAAGGGAATTTTTGTTCTGAGGTCTGGCCAGAGTGATGGTAAAACAATTGATGTTTTTCAGCTTGATGCCTCATCTGCTAACATGTTGGTGTTAAGTACACGTTTTGAACTGAAGCCACTTGATATAGTTTATGTTACGTCGGCTCCAGTGGCGCGTTGGAACAAGGTCATTTCACAATTCTTGCCAACAATTAGGGGTATTTACGAAATTGATCGAGTCGCCAATCAGTAACCCATTTGCCCGGTTTTTAAATGCATGTCGGGACTTATTATTAGTAGTTAGGATGAAATTACATGTCTGAAAGTAGCTCAAATAGATCATCAAATGTCAATCAAGCTCATGAGGATGAGATCGACCTGCGACATCTGATCGGGATGCTTTTAGATGGAAGATATATTATCGCTGGGATAACTGCTTTGGCGCTGATGCTTGCATTTATATATATCATCTTTGCAGTGCCCATATACAAGGCTAATGGACTTATCCAAGTTGAAGATAATTCGCCAGGTGTGCCGGGTCTCAGTGACATGGCTGAAATTTTTGCTGCAGAAAGTTCCTCCGCCACAGAGCTTCACGTCATCAAATCACGATTAGTGCTTGGAAAAGTAGTAGACGAGCTTGGTTTAACGGTTGATGTTAACCCAGACTATGCCCCAGTGTTTGGAGCCTTATTGGCTAGAGGTGTAGTGCCATATCAAGCCTCGAAAGCTCCTCTGGGTATGAATGGTTATGCATCGGGTGGGGAGGTTGTCCAGGTGGGTGAACTTTCTTTGCCTAGCTACCTAGTCAGTCAGGACTTGAGGCTTGTTGTCGAGGGGGAAGATAGTTTTAGTCTCTGGTATGAGGGGAGTAAATTGCTCTCTGGGCCTGTTGGCGGTTTGATTTCAAGTGATGATGGCCATGTAGAGATTAGAATCGATGAGTTGTATGCCGCAAAAGGGGTCGAATTTATAATATCTAAGGCTGGTCGTCTTTCTAAAATACTCGATCTTCAAAAGGCCATAGGAGTCTCAGAGAAGGGCAAGGATACGGGCATCATTGAAATTTCTCTTGAGGGGCCAGATCGTAATCTTATCGCTAAGATTGTTGACTCGGTGTCAGCAAATTATTACCTGCAAAATGTTCAGCGTATGGCTGCAGAGGCTGAAAATAGCCTAAATTTTTTAGACGATCAAATTCCGCGTATTCAAGATGCGCTGATAAAGTCCGAGGAGGCTTTGAATAATTATCGTAGTGAGCAAACATCGGTTGATTTATCCCTTGAGGCCCAGGCTGCATTGGATGGTCTTGTTCAGATTGAGGCTGACATTAGTACGATGTCTATTAATGAGGCAGACATCTCGAGAAAGTTTACGCCGCAGCATCCCAACTATATTTCCTTCAAGCGTCAGCAGGCCAATTTGTTCAGTCAGCGAGAAAAGCTTGCTAGAAAGCTAGAGGCCTTGCCGGATACTCAAAAAACAATTTTGCGATTAAAGCGTGACTTTGAGGTAAATCAAGCGATCTTCTTGGCACTCCAGAACAAGCGCCAAGAACTTTCTATCCTGAAGGCAAGCACCGTTGGTAACGTTAGGATACTTGATAGAGCAGAGGTCATGCCAAATGCTGTTGCGCCTAAAAAGGGTTTAATCTTGGTGCTATCTGTCCTATTGGGGGGCATGTTGGGTGTTATTGTCGTTGCACTACGCCGTTTCTTAAAGTCAGGCATTACCGATCCAAAGGTTTTTTCTGACAACGGGTTCATGGTCCATGCCACAATCCCGCATTCCGAGGAGGAGGATTCTTGCAGGGAAGCTCAGCATCTCATCAGGCGCTATAAAAACCGAAAAAAGCAACAAAGTGCAAACAAACTTTCGCTGCTTGCACACGAGCACCCAGCTGACCTGACTGTTGAAGCCCTTCGAAGCCTGAGAACGTCGTTGCACTTTTCAATGTTAGATGCGAAGAATAATGTGGTAATGATGAGTAGTGCCAGCCCAGGGGTGGGAAAATCATTTGTGTCTGCAAACTTGGCCGCAGTAATTGCACAGAGCGGCAAGCGTGTCTTGGTTGTTGATGCTGATATGCGAAAGGGCTATATGCATAAGCGATTTGGTCTTAACCCTGATGATGGTTTGTCTGAGATTTTGGCTGGCACGATAGATTTTAAACAAGCTGTCATGGGTACAGTTGTAGATGGCCTTGATATTGTTACCAGGGGGAAGATACCAACAAACCCCTCTGAGTTGTTGATGGGACCAAATTTTTCTAAGCTAATAAGTGAGTTGCAGCCTGAGTATGATTTGATTATTTTTGATACGCCGCCAATTTTGGCTGTGACAGATGCATCAATTATTGGGTCATACTGTGGTACGTCTTTGTTGGTCTCGCGCTTTGAGTCCTGTACCCTCAGGGAGGTGACAACGGCCAATCATCGCTTTGAGCTGGCAGGTGTTGAAATCAAAGGTATTATCTTCAATGCTGTTCAGAAAAAGTCTAGTGCTTATTACTATGACTATGGTTACTACAACTACGAATACAAGTCTGACAGTTAATTGTACTTTTTATAAATTTAGCATTGAGGCTGAATGAAGCATACAAATTAATATGCAACAAGTTATTCACATATTGATAATTAGCAATATGCACGTTAAGTTGTTTTAATGGCTTAAATAATAAAGTTAGGTAATCCAATTTGAGGTTAGTATTTTCAGAGCGCGAACTGGGTAAGCTGTTCATAATGATTGTCTTGGCAACATTATTGTTTGGTGCTACCGGTCTTATAGGTATGCTCGTTATGCAGTGGGTGACCAGACAGCGCTATGCAAAAGATGACCAGGACAAGCACGGTATCTCAGAGATCAACGCCTCTCGCCTAGGTGGTGCCGTCATAATTGGATTGAGCCTATTCTTTCTGCTTTACAAATATGTGTCCGGCTATCAGTTTGACGATGTTGGTCCCATGGGTATCCATCCATGGGGTTGGCTTGCATTTTTAACAGCAAGCGCCTTGGGCCTGGTAGAGGACATCGACAACGACTTGCTTTCCCCGCTTCTTCGTTTATTCATGCTCGGCTTATTCTTTGGCCTGACCTTTTTAATATGGCCAGAAGTTATACCCAATAAAACGGGAAATGAATATATCGATTTATTGATGTCGCAGCCCATTATGGGGTGGTTGTTGGCTTTGGTCTTTGCGGTGGGCTTTATTAATGCAATTAACATGGCTGACGGTGCAAATGGTTTGGTGCCAGGCATTATGTTTATTTCAGCATTGATATACAGCGCAACAATTGGCGCCCTTGTTTGGGAGGTCTTAAGTATTGTCACGGGTGTGTTTCTGATATTTAACGTCATTTCTGGACGCTTGTTCCTGGGTGATGCAGGAGCCTATGGTATTGGTACAATTCTTGTGCTTGGTGGATTTTATTCTGTCAATAGGGGTTATGTTGGCCTTGAATTTGTTGCTGTCATGATGTGCTACCCGTGTCTTGAGGTAGTCTGCTCAATGGTGAGGCGAAAAATCGCAGGCCGATCAATGTTTAAGCCGGATAATTTTCATCTTCACAACTACATTCACGAGCATTTAAGGTCAATTTCACGGTCACGAACAGCCGCAAATTCACTTACAGGGCTAATCATCACCTCTTTCACTACAGGTATAGCTTTTTTGGGCCAGCATTTTAATATCTTAGATACAACGGACCCAAGATGGGGTTGGATTTTTCTTTTCCAAGTCGTCTTCTATGGGTGCATATATATGTATCTAAGCTCCTCCAGTGAAGCCACTAACAAGTTAGCCGACAATTAAACAAGTCGACACAAATACACATAGTACTAAAGTACTAGTTACAAGCCTTAGCTAATCTGTAATAATCCCTTAAAATCATAGTGTTCATTTTTTGAACGCCTTATTTTCTTTGCAATGGGGAGACTGCTTTTTGTAAATCAGGGGTCACTCCCCTGCGGTAGCCTGCGTGATTATTTTTCATTACAGTGAAAAAATATTGAAAAACATATCTAATCAAGAATTACAGCTAAAGCTGTTACAACACTTCGAGAGAGATCCAAACGTGTCTCAGCGTCAACTGTCCAAGGCATTGGGCGTGAGCCTGGGCAAGACCCATTATCTAGTAAGTTCCTTAGTCAAGGTGGGCTGGGTCAAGTTAGATAATTTTAAACGCTCAGATAAAAAGATAGGTTACATGTACCTTCTAACGCCAAAGGGTATAATTCAGAAGGCCAAAATTACAAAGGCCTTCTTGATAAAAAAAGAAGCCGAATATGAGCGATTAAGGCGTGAGATAGATGAGCTTAGGTCGGAGATTGAATCCACCTGATGTGTTTCTGAGGTTAAGGTTTTAGCTATATGGCGAAATATCATATTTATGCCCTAGGGGCTGCGCTTGTTGATACTGAGGTGTCTGTTAGTGATCAGTTTTTGTCAGGGCATGGTGTTGAAAAGGGCGTGATGACACTGGTCGAGCAGACTCGCCAAACTGAGCTTATGGATTCGTTGGATGGTGATGGTTTTAAACCGTTTCGTCAGAGCGGTGGCTCGGCCTGCAACTCTGTGGTTGCAGCAGCCCAGCTGGGGGCGATGGGCTGTTTTGGCGGCAAGGTGGCAAATGATTCTGACGGCAAGCTATTTGTCAGTGACCTCGTCCAAGCTGGTGTTGCATTCTCATCAGCCAGCCCAGCAGCAGGCATTACTGGAAAATGTCTGGTGATGGTGACCGATGACGCTGAGAGAACAATGAATACCTTTCTTGGCGCGAGTGATGACTTCTCCGAGGCAGAAGTTGATCACAATGTGTTAATTGATTCTGAGTGGCTTTATATAGAGGGTTATCTTCAAACTGATGACAGGCGAACGGCTGTTGTAGCCTCAGCAATAAATTTGGCCAAGAAAAATGCCGTCAAGGTGGCAGTTAGCCTGTCAGACCCGTTTGTGGCTGATTTATTTAGGGATAATTTGAAGAGTATAATTGGAGACGGTGTTGATCTTGTGTTCTGTAACAAGGATGAGGCGCTAGCATTTACCGAAACAAATAGTCTTGAAGCTGCGGCAGAACAGCTAAAAACCTATGCAAGAACCTTTGCCATCACCGACGGTGCCAATGGCGCACTAATATTTGATGGGCAGGAATTATTTAAAGCTCCAGGTGTAAAAGCTACCGCCATTGATACCAATGGGGCTGGTGATATGTTTGCCGGTACCTTTCTTTACGCAATTACTGCGGGTAAAAATTATCAGACGGCAGCAAAGCTAGCCAACAATGCAGCGGCTATGGTGGTAGAGCGATATGGTCCCAGGCTTGAAGCAGCTGATTTTAAGCAACTAAAAGTGCAATGTGCATTATAATTGAACCATAGCGGTTATAATAAGTCCTATAAAAACAATGAAATAGAATAAGTCATTACATATGTGCGGAATTGTTGGAGCGGTCGCAGAGCGGCCCATTACTGAAATCTTAATTGAGGGCCTCAGGCGCCTTGAGTATCGTGGCTATGACTCGGCGGGTGTTGCCGTGGTTGATCAAAAGGGCAATACCACCTGCGTTAAGCGCGAGGGCAAGGTAGAGGCCCTGGCTCAGGCAATCAAAGATCAGGCGCCTTTGGGCAGCACGGGGATTGCCCATACCCGTTGGGCGACACATGGCGTCCCCTCAGAGCGAAACGCCCACCCGCATCAGTCGGGGAGCCGCTTTTCAGTGGTGCACAACGGCATTATTGAGAATCATCAAGAACTACGTGAATCATTAACCGCAGAGGGTTATGTATTTAGTTCAGACACAGACACTGAAGTGATTGTGCATCTGATCCATAAGCTTTCAGCAGATCACCAAGATTTAAGGTCAACCGTATTTGCCGCCAGCAAACAGCTAGTGGGTGCCTACGGCATGGTGGTGGTGGATAGCGAGTCTCCTGACGAGCTAGTGGTTGCCCGTTCTGGGAGTCCCTTGATTATTGGTCATGGCCTAGGCGAGCACTTTGTCGCATCGGATCAGTTGGCGTTGCTTCCAGTTACACGTCGTTTTTCTGTGTTAGAAGAGGGCGATGTTGCGCAGATTACAAAAGAGGCGGTGAATATCATTGACGCCGCAGGTGAGCCAGTTCAACGCGCTATTGAAGAGTCTGATATAACGGCTGATGCCGGCGGTAAAGCTGGTTATAAGCACTATATGCTCAAAGAGATCTTTGAGCAGCCAGAAGCCATTCGAAGAACATTACAGGACCGAATAGTAGATGGCAGGGTGGCTGATACTGCCTTTGGTAACGGCTCCCTAGAGTTATTTAAAGATATCAAGCATGTACAGATAGTTGCCTGTGGTACCAGCTATAACGCTGGTCTGGTAGCCCGCCACTGGATAGAGCAGTATGTTGGGGTTAGTTGCTCCGTAGAGATCGCCTCAGAATTTAGGTATAGGCATTCATTTGTACATCAGAACGCCCTACTGGTAACCCTATCCCAGTCCGGTGAAACGGCGGACACTCTAGCGGCGCTTAGGCTGGCCAAGTCTCAAGGCTACAGGGCTTCATTAACGATCTGTAATGTAGAAACATCTAGTCTGGTAAGAGAGTCAGACATGGTTTATCTCATGAAAGCCGGCCCAGAGATTGGTGTGGCCTCAACCAAGGCCTTTACGGTTCAGCTAACGGCTTTATTGTTGCTTTCAAAGGCCCTTTGTGAGGCCAAAGGAGTTTGCAAAGACTTTTGTGATCGGGTGACTAACTCCCTAAGTGTACTTCCCGCTCAAATGGAGCGAGCCTTTGACTTGGATGGGCCTATTAAACAGCTCTCGGAGCAGTTTGCTGACAAGCAGCATGCATTATTTTTGGGAAGGGGTGAGCAGTACCCCATTGCTATGGAGGGTGCACTCAAGCTTAAGGAGATCTCCTACATTCATGCTGAGGCCTATGCTGCAGGTGAGTTGAAGCATGGGCCGTTGGCACTGATTGATGCTGAGATGCCAGTGGTGGTGGTGGCACCTGATAATAATTTACTCGATAAGCTAAAGTCTAATATCGAAGAAGTAAGAGCGCGTGGCTCGGTGATGTATGTGTTTGCTGATAGTGAGGATCATTTTGAAGCAGAGACTGGTTTAGATGTGGTTAACATGGCACACGTTGATGAGCTAATTGCACCGATCTTGTTTGTCATACCACTACAGTTCTTGTCCTACTATGTGGCACTGGTCAAGGGGACTGACGTGGATCAGCCAAGGAACTTGGCAAAGTCAGTGACAGTTGAGTAATTTTGGGCTACACAAGAAAGAAATAGAAAAATTATAGTTCGCTTGATAACACATAGGAGAAGGGTATGAGTAAAAATAAAAATCCAATCCAAGTCTTGATAGGAACTGCCGAGCAGGCATTGTTACTTACCATAGCGCTGGCTACCATTGGCGCAGCTGTGATTGAAGTCGTCCGTATTTTGAGTGTGATGACAGTTAATCTAAGTGACTTATTTTTGTTGTTTATCTATGCCGAGGTGCTAGGCATGGTCGGGGTTTACTACAAGGAGAATAGGATCTCAGTAACCCTGCCAATCATTATTGCCATCACAGCCCTTACGCGTTTGATTGTGCTGCACAACAAGGGCCTCGATGCGATCAACATTATCTATGAGGCATCGGGCATCCTGCTATTGGCCATAGCCGTTTACATTATCAGTAAGAAAGAAGAATTGAACCTTAATAAGCAAGAACCTGAGCACAAAGATTAAGGATCCTTTGGTTTATGAATAAAGAACCCAAAAAATCTATGAATGCTGGGAATTGGATTGGTGTCGGCGTGGCGTTAGGCGGGCTAGTTTTTGTGCTAACTAGCGAGCCTGTGTGGATAGCTGTTGGCGTTGCCATTGGCGCGGGACTTGACTGGAAGCGGCCCAAAAAATAGATAGTATTTTGTAGTGATGATGGTGGCCTATTTGGCGACTGATAATAGCTCTTATCG
>CAXRCX010000016.1:0-5950 GCA_964229255.1 Porticoccaceae bacterium | reverse complement strand
TGGAAGAGAGGCAGGGAAATGTAATATCGATCCTCAGGCGTGAGTTCTAGGCACTCGATAGTACCGATACCATAGGCTGTACAATGCGCATGGGGCATAAGAACGCCTTTTGATGGGCCTGTAGTGCCAGAAGTATACATCACTGTTGCGATATCAGACGCTCGGAGTGATTGTATGTCACACTCATCCTCAGAAGCGTACTGTGACCAATTAAGAACAGTCCATTGATTTGGCATATTGTTGGGAACGTCGCCACATACCATTATTGTTTTAAGCGCAGGAACTTGATCTGCAATTTCAATTAAACTGTCGAGTAGTTCCGCCTCAATTACGATGCAGCTGATTTTTGAGTCATTGATTTGGTGCTTTAAAAACTGGCCGCGTAACTCTGTATTATATAAAACGGCAGTGCAATTTATTTTTCCAAGCCCCAGCCAAGCTCGAATAAAATTACAACTATTTAGCATGAAAATTCCAACCAAGTCTCCTCGAGCAACACCCATATTGAGGAAGAATTGTCCGGCCCGTCGGGTTTGGCTCTGTGCTTGCGAAAAAGTCATTGATTCGCCGCTACAGTCTTGTACCCAGCATTTATCTGGATTAGTCCAAGCCATTTCCGTTAATACATCAGGTAGGACCCATCGGGTTGGGTCGTTTATTGCAGAGTACATTTACAAACTCCAAAATTTTTCAAAACGAATTATTTTCAGTAGATAATGCTATAAGGCTGTTCTCTCGTAAGCAGTGACAACACAGGCTCCTCCTAATCCAAGGTTATGCTGCAAAGCTATTCGAGCACCTGACACCTGACGCATATCCGCTGTTCCACGAAGTTGATGAGTCAGTTCATAACATTGTGCCAATCCAGTGGCGCCTAATGGGTGACCCTTGGATAAAAGCCCCCCTGATGGATTTGTAACAATTTTTCCACCGTATGTGTTGTCACCATCTTCGACAAATGCTTGTCCCTCTCCTTCAGGGCAAAAGCCCAGAGCTTCATAGGTGATAAGTTCATTAGGGGCAAAGCAGTCGTGAAGTTCACATACATCAATATCTGCGGGATCGATACCAGCTTGGTCGTACACTTTTTGAGCAGCAGCCTTTGACATATCACTGCCCACCAGTTTGATCATTGATTGCTCGTTAAATGTTGACGCTGTATCTGTCGTCATCGCCTGTCCGATGATCTGGACAGTGGTAGGGATATTATGCTTTTGGGCAAACTCTTTAGTGACAATTAATGCCGCCGCCGCGCCGCAGGTTGGAGGGCAAGCCATATATCTTGTGAGGCCTCCGGGAATGAGTATAGGGCTTTGTAAAACATCATCGGTGGTTAGTTCTGTGCGTAATAGCGCCAGTGGGTTTTTAGCCGCATGCCGACTCGCCTTAGACCGGATTTTGGCGAAGGTGCTAAGGCTAGTTCCATATTTTTCCATATGCTCGACCCCAGCACCGCCGAAATATCGAATGGCAAAAGGTAGGCTCATATCCGCACCAAGTTGATTGCTGACTATTTCAAAGTTATCAATCGGATCTGGCCTATCGTTCCAGTGGGACAAAAGTGCGCCCGAACTCATCTGCTCGAAGCCAACTGCAAGAACGCAGTGACATGAGCCGCTCTCTACAGCTTGACGGGCTAAAAATAGGGCAGTGGAACCAGTGGAGCAATTATTATTTACGTTAACAATAGGGATGCCCGTCATGCCGGCGTTATACACTGCTCTCTGTCCGCTGGCTGAGTCTCCGTAGACGTAACCAGCGTAGACTTGCTCTACACATTTAAAGTCTAGGCCTGCATCAGACAATGCTAGTTTAATCGCTTGTGACCCCATTTGATCATATGGACTGCTCTCCGTTGGCTTACGAAAAGGTACCATGCCTACCCCGGCAACAATTGTGGGATGATACATACTGAATGAATCCTTTATTACGTTGGATGTTATCTTGCGGTGTATCCGCCATCTACGATTAGTTCAGTACCAGTCACCCACCTAGCTTGATCTGAAGCAAGATAGACGGCTGCCCACGCAATGTCGTCAGGATGTCCCATACCCTCAAGGGGGTGCATTTCATCAAGTATCGGTTTCATGGTGTTCAAGTCAGTGCCAGATCCGTCAACAAAACGATCCACCATAGAGGTGGGGATAAACCCCGGGTGTATGGAATTGACGCGTATTTTGTCAGGCGCAAATGAAATAGCATCATTTTTTGACATTAGGCGCACTGCGCCTTTTGACGCATGATATGCGGACACATCACCACCGCCTACAAGCCCATAGATTGAGGAAATATTTATAATTGCCCCACCATTATTTTTACGGAGAAGTGGAACGACATGTTTAGTACATAGAAAAACCCCGGTTGTATTCACTGAGAAAACACGCTCCCAATCAGCCAGTGAGAACTGCTCGGTGGTTAAGTTAGGCCCTTCGATAGCAGCATTGTTGACTAAAATGTCAACATGCCCAAACATATCGACTGCTCTATCAAGACCGGCTATTACCTGATCTTGCTGAGATATATCGCAGTTTAAGTGTCCAGCTCTTCCACCGGAATTGGTGATCTGATCTGCGATTTTCTTGCCATTGTTGTCCAGATCAAGAATAAATATTGCAGCGCCTTCCTCACTCATACGAGTTGCTATCGCAGCACCAAGCCCATTGCCGCCGCCGGTTATTATTGCTACTTTATTTTTAAGTCTTAGCACGAAAATCTCCTAAATATACCCAAGTTATTACCTGTTTCTTCGTCCAAAAAAGCTTTTGGATGATCAACCATTTATTAATTGCTGAAGTCGTCAAAACTTCCGTGACGCCCCAGTCCGTCAACAAAACGAGCAGCACCTAAAGCTCCTTCTTTGGCTACAATGTCCGCGCCATTTTTCCCCTCTTGTTGAAGGGCTTCAGGGAAGGTCATTCCATTCTGTGCATAGGCAGAATGCCTATCAGCTAACATGCACATCTGAGGAAAGCGTGCGAGTTGTTGTGCGATTTCTTCGGCAGCTTCACGAGATTTTCCTGGCTCAACTATTCGATTAATCAGGCCAAAGTTTAGCGCTTCTTGGGAGTTAATTTCACGACCTGTTAAAATCAAATCTAATGCTCGTCCCATGCCTATTATCCTGGGTAGACGAACCGTACCTCCATCAATAAGAGGTACACCCCACCGACGGCAGAAAACCCCAAATTTTGAGTCTTCCTCCGCAACTCGCATATCTGCAAATAAAGCAAGCTCTAAGCCCCCAGCCACCGCATAACCACTAATAGCAGCAATTAATGGTTTGCTGAGTTCCAAGCGGCTTGGGCCCATAGGCCCGCCACCACCTCCATCTTTTTCTATTTCGACTATCCGGTCGGGATCGCTCATTGCGCTTAAATCTGCGCCAGCACAAAAAACCCCATGATCACCCCATAAAACGGCCGCGCGCTGGCTATCGTCATGTTCAAAATCTAAAATCGCTGCGCGTAATTTTGCTGCCATTTGCCTGTCAACTGCATTCCGCTTGTCAGCTCGGTCTAAAATAATGGTGGTTACTGGCCCTGAAATCTCTACTTTGATAGTCATTATTGATACACTTTATTAAAAATTTAATCGATTGAGCGAGATTTTAAGTCTCATTTAATTTAACATATTACACATAAATGTAAAAAATACAAAGAGAAGTAATAAATGCCAAGTTTCATTAAAGCGATGATTGACCGAATTCCTCCTCCGACTGCAAGTGATGTGATGCTCGATATTCTGTCGGGGTATGGTCCTTTGGGACTCTCTGTCCAAGGTTTGAGAAAGCGGGGGCTTGTGATGGATATTTCTGAGTCCAATGTTCGTGTTGCGCTTAACCGACTAGCCAATCAGCGTAAGATTACAAGCCCGCGTCGGGGGCATTATGCAATTAATTTTAGCGGCTATGCGCTTCATGAGGATGTCGAGAACTGGTGGCGAAGAGAGGAGCAGCGACAGGACTGGGACTTCACTTGGGTGGCTGTTCACGAACCTATTAAAGTCAGAGGCAAAACTGCCCAGCAACGCATGCACAGTCGCGCATTAGAACTGCGGGGGTTTCGACCAGCCCGGCCCAATTTGCATGTGCGACCCAATAACCTGTCGGGGGGAGTCTATGGGCTTCGCAAGCAGTTACTCGAATTAGGCATGTCAGATAGCGCCGTTGTTTTTGGTATGAATTCATTAAGTCGTAGTGAAGAAGCCTGCGCTAGGGCGCTTTGGGTGGAGTCTAATCTCATTAATGATTACCGAGATTACTTAGAGGCAATCAAACAAAGTACGAAGAATTTGGCAAATATTAGCCAACATGAGGCATGTAAGGAGAGTTTATTACTTGGCCGAAGCGCTATCAGATTTTTGCTCCATGACCCGTTGTTGCCTGAGGAGTTGATGCCTGGCACTGAACGAAAAGTTCTTGTCAGTGAGGTTCGGGAATATCAGCTTAACGCTCGAGAATTATGGAGAAATGTAGTACCAGAATGAGAAGTCTATTCTGTATACATTTAGAGGCAAAAATGCTACCCAAATTATTTTCTAAATCTCTCTAGTGGCAGCTGGGGGGGCAAACAACTATAGAGGAATATCCATGCCAGCATTTGACACCGTTATAATTGAAAAAGACGATCAAGAGCCGCGTATCGCAAGGCTTCAATTAAATAGGCCTGAGAAGAGGAATGCCATTTCAAGCACAATGCCGGGAGAGATCCGCCAGGCGGTGGAATGGGCGGAAGCCGATACTGAAGTGCATGTAATTATTGTAGAGGGAGCTGGCCAAGCATTTTGTGCTGGATACGATATCTCTGAATATGGAGAAGGCAACGATCCAGAAAATATTAAGGGCGATCATCCTTGCAGGCAGGAGCATACACCTTGGGACCCAATGGATGATTACAGTATGATGAAGTCCCACACTGAAGATTTTATGTCACTCTGGCGATGTTCCAAACCTACCATAGCAAAGGTTCATAATTTTGCGCTTGCTGGTGGTAGCGATATAGCTCTATGTTGCGACTTATTGGTTATCGAGGACGACGCGAAAATCGGTTACATGCCAACCCGTGTATGGGGCTGTCCTACCACTGCGATGTGGACCTATCGGATTGGCGCAACCAGAGCGAAGCAGATGATGTTCACTGGAGATACAATAAGCGGACGTACGGCCCAGGATTGGGGTTTGGCTAATATGGCTGTCCCTGCGGAAGATTTAGAAAACGCAACAATGGACTTAGCTAAAAGGATAAGTGGAGTTCCAAGTTCACATTTAATGATGCATAAACTAGTGGTAAATCAAGTGTGGATGTCTATGGGTCTGGAGCAGTCACAAATGTTCGCCACTTTATTTGATGGCATTACCCGGCATAATCCAGAGGGCCTTTGGTTTAGGCGTCAATCTGAATTACATGGTTTTAAGAATGCCGTGCAATGGAGAGATAGCGGAAGACCAATCCCTGAAGCCGATGAAGCACGCGCTTTGATAAAGCAGCTTGAGGCGCAGTTGGCATCAAATAGTTAAGCTATTTCCCCCCCCCCACCGAGTTGCCAATTAGCTCAGTAAGCTAGTTTGCAACTCGTATCATTTAAGTCATATCACAACCCTGAATTCGTAAATCCTAGATTTGGGGCTCGACTCCTAACCGTTACCCTCTAGAAATTAATCTCACAATAAATAACATTGACTTAACGTTTATCTTCCCTTACTGTAATTACATAAAGATATGTAAATGTAAAAGTAATGTAATATTAAAAGAGCTTTTTTACTAATTGGGCTAGATCCTTCTGGCTTTTGGAGCGGTGCAAGTTATGAATATTTTTAATTTATCTGGTCGCAAAGCATTGGTCACAGGCGGGGCAAATGGTCTTGGCTGGGCTATTTCATCTGCCCTTTCTGCCTCCGGTGCTTCTGTAATGATCGCCGATATCTTAATCAATGAAGGTGAGACCAAGGCTA
>CAXRCX010000015.1:0-78022 GCA_964229255.1 Porticoccaceae bacterium | reverse complement strand
TTGTCGATTAGGCTCTCTTGAACACCATCAACAACCCACAAGTACTCCATATTTTCTGTTGGCGCAGGATCTAAGGTCACTGTCCAAGTACCGTCACCATTATCTGATGCTACTGGACCACCATTTGGATCCCAGCCCCACCAAGGACCAGCCAAACGGACCGACGTAGAGCCGTCGGGCGCTGTTACAGTTAGATTGATACCTTCGGCCTGAGCCACAACGGCAAAGGAAGAAATAAACAATACTACAACTAAGAGCATTGAAGACTTCATATTACGAAGAACACCGGAAATATATGATGACGCTTTAGATATTAGATGGCACATATTATTATTTTCCACACTTATTTACTTTTTTTGTTATCACGGGTGATCAACTATTCATTGCTAAATAGATTTAAGAAAATTACCCGGGCAACCCCTCTTACTACTAGTTTTTACTACTTTTTTTATTATTTTGACGTCCTGTTTGGTTACAAATTTAACCAACAAATCGTCTTAAAATTATTTTTATAGCCCAGCTTAAACTTAGGCCTGTGGCGGATTTGGAGCGAAAATAACGTCGTTGAAGACAGCAAATTACGGCTACTTTACCTATACCAGTGCTCTATACTCTTAGATTTAAATCAAGGAGTCAATAGTTTAATTGGCGACAGGTAGAAATTTGGGACTTGGCGATTGCGGTTAAAAAAAATTGTAAATCTTAGGATTTATTGGCCGTTAAAGACTCTGAATCTCCGAGCATAACACTGATCCAGCGGGTGTCATCATTGGCTGCCAATGCGATCTTGACCATAATTGTCAAAGGTATAGACAGAAGCATTCCCACAGGACCAAGTACCCACCCCCACAGCACTAGGGAAACAAACACCACTAGCGGCGATAGATTGAGACCCTTACCCATCCAGCGCGGCTCAATAGCACTCCCCATGACGAAGTTAACCACCACAAAACCTATCAGCGTGAGGCCGGCACTACCAACACCCAATTGCACAAGAGCAAGTAGCACCGCCGGCACAGCGGCAATAAAAGACCCTACGGTGGGCACAAAGTTCAACAAGAACGCAAATAGCCCCCAGAGCACTGCGTAGTCGACTCCAAGAATAGTCAGCCAAATATAGATCAGCAAGCCAGTTACCGCACTGATAGCCGCCTTGATTCCAAGATAGCCATGAATACTGGTCGAAAAATCATTCAACCAGGCTGGCGCACTCTGATCACCCCGAGCGATACGCAACTTATCACCAAAGCGCGTATTTTCCGCCAGAATAAAGATGACTGTTAACAGTATTAACACAGAATTGGTCATTACATTACCAAAGGATGCAAGCGCACTCCCCACCCAACGCATCACCGCGCCGGGATCAAAACTACTCTGCCACTGCTGAGTGTCGATTTGTATCCCGCGCTGGGCAAGACTCTGCTGAACAGCCTCAGTCATAATTGCAAGTTTGGCAGAATAAACCGGAATATCTTGTCGAAAGCTATCTACCGAGGAGCCAATCACAGCCCCTAATATTAAACCAATAGACAGTATTAATAGAATAATTAGCAATATAGCAACAGCATTGGGCATGCTGCGAGCCTTAAGCCACTGCAACAGGGGCGAGACAATCATAGCTATAAACACCGCTAATAGAAAAGGCACCACCAAAGAGGATGCCATCTTTAACCCAGAAATCACAATCACAAAGGCGGCAAATAAAATTAAGAATTTAGCAATGGGTGCTTGATGAGTAGTCATAGGTTATTCCGAAGCCTCAATTTTTGCATCAACCTGCTTTAATAGTTCAGTTAACTTCTGGCGACTGGCCTCTGATAATACTATCTTGCCCTGTCGCTCAGTAATCTCGCTCGCTAACATAGCACATTCATAACGTATTTGGTCTAACTCCGTATCTTGACGAATGGGTATACCAATAAAAACATCCCAATCGGATGCTGTTGCCTGTCCGGAAAGCGCCAATTTTATAATATTCTGCACATTTACAGCACGTACCTGATAAACAGGCACACCAACATAGCGAAACAGTACTAGCGCAACCACTAGAACAACAAATGACAGCAATACTGTAACAATAAAGCTATTCATGATTAAAATTGATCGGGAAATTTTCCTTTGTATTGCGAATACCAATGCTTAATATTTTCAATATCAGCTTGATTATCACCTGTGGGTTCATAAAGATCCCCCAAAACAATTCGTTTATTTTCAAAATCTAAGGCACCCATTTGAATTTTGCAATTATTTGCCTCAGCGATTCTCAAAAAACCAGTTTTCCATTTTTCCGCTTTTTTTCGCGTACCCTCGGGAGCTATAACGATAACTATGCCCTCATGTTTTTCAACCAATTGATTGACATGATCAATTACACCCTCGGGATTTTGACGATTAACCGGAATCCCCCCCAGCCAGCGCATAAACCATTTAAGACCGGGAACAAAGATCGTATGCTTACCCAAAAAGTGTAGCCGCACGTTGAGACCCAGTACAGCGGCAATACCCAGTACCGCATCCCAGTTAGATGTATGTGGTGCCGCAGTAATCAGCACCCGCTCAGCATTGGTGATACTGCCTTCAACTCGCCAACCAAAGAATTGCAAAAAACTTTTACCAAACCAGCGGGTAAAGCTACTGCGATTGGCGCGCAAGTGCTCAGGCACCTGGTTGTTTTCAAAGGTGGGTGGTTTTTTAGCCATGCTAACCCCTGCTTTATAATTAGTGTTCTCGCGTTGCCCTAAAGTCAATATCGGGAAAGCGCTCTTCAGCAAGAGAGAGATTAACACGAGTTGGAGCTAGGTAAGTCAGGTGCCCACCTCCATCTATTGCCAAATTATCCTCTGCCTTATTTCTCAGCGCCTCTATTTTTTTGCTGTCTTCAGCCTCTGCCCAACGCGCCGTGTAAACATTGACCGGCTCATAGATCGCCTCAACACCATATTCTTCTTTTAATCTAAATGCCACCACATCAAATTGAAGTTGACCGACAGCACCGACAATAATGTCATTATTCTTAAGCGGGAAAAACACCTGTGTACTGCCCTCTTCGGATAATTGGCGTATGCCGTTTTGCAACTGCTTAGCCTTGAGCGGATCCTTGAGACGAATACGCTTAAATAATTCTGGGGCAAAATGCGGTATACCGCTAAATTTCAGCTCCTCACCCTCAGTGAATGTATCGCCAATCTGAATCGAACCATGATTATGTAGGCCAATAATATCACCGGCTACTGCCTGCTCAACTGAAATGCGCTCTCCCGCCTTAAAGCTAAAGGCATCGGATACTCGCATATCTTTGCCAGTGCGCACATGCTTCATCTTCATGCCTTTGGTGTAGGTGCCGGAACAGATACGCATAAAGGCAATTCGATCGCGATGCTTAGGGTCCATATTGGCTTGAATCTTAAACACAAAGCCACTGAACTTGTTATCGCTTGCCGCTACCTCTCTCTGCTTGGTCTGGCGCGGCTGTGGCGGCGGCGCCCAACGCACAAAGTCGTCTAACAGTTCGCGCACCCCAAAATTACCCAGAGCCGTACCAAAAAACACTGGAGTTAGTTTGCCAGTTAAAAATTCATCCATCTCAAACTGATGGGTAGCCCCTTTAACCAAGTCTAATTCTTCTATTACATCATCGGCAAAGTCACCTAGTGCCTCGCGCGCTTCAGCTGATTCCAAACCCTTAATCTGAATATCATCCATCAGCTGGTGGCCCTTACCCTGCACATATACATGAATAGTATCGGTATACAGATTATAGACACCGCGAAAGCCTCGCCCCATCCCGATAGGCCAGTTAATCGGCGCCGCTTTAATCTTTAACACGTCTTCGATTTCATCGAGCAAATCAATGGGGTCGCGAATATCCCGATCCATCTTGTTGATAAAAGAGAGAATCGGCGTATCGCGCAAGCGACATACTTCCATCAACTTAATGGTTCTCTGCTCCACACCTTTGGCTCCATCGATGACCATCAGCGACGAATCTACTGCGGTTAGGGTGCGATAGGTATCTTCAGAAAAATCCTCGTGACCGGGTGTATCTAACAGGTTTACTGTGCAATCGCGGTATGGAAACTGCATTACCGACGAGGTAACCGAAATCCCGCGCTCCTTTTCCATGGTCATCCAATCAGAGGTAGCGTGGCGATCACTTTTACGCCCTTTTACCGTTCCCGCCACCTGAATAAGATTACCCAAAAGCAGTAACTTTTCAGTAATGGTTGTCTTGCCCGCATCGGGGTGAGAAATAATGGCAAAGGTGCGTCGATCTGAGGCTGGTTGGGTCATGAATAATAGTCGCAACGGTTAAAAGCCGCGCATTATAACCTCGGCTCGCCATGGTTTCAGCTAATGATTTTGTAGCCCTACTGTCTAACTGCTGTTGTTTTACACCGTTATCGACATCTAATTAACCTTTACCAATCCATTCCAATGGGTTGTATAAGCGGGCGACAGATGTTCGCGCTTCATCGCCCAATCTTTTTTTACTCCCTGTCTGGCAAAAAACACCTTGCCTCGACCACTGTGATTAATACTATCCACCACGTCCATTAGTTGACGGCTATTCTTGCGGTCTAAAGGCTTATCAAACAGTTCTACCTGATAGGTGCCAATATCATAGAAATCGGAAAGCACCACACCAGCTTTTGCATAGTCGTAACCGTCGCGCCACAGATGCTCAAGCAACCCCATAGATAACTGAATAAGATCCCGCGTATCATCGCTCGGCCTCGGCAATTCTGCAGTTGTCGCATTGCTGTATTGCGGCGTATTATTCTGGTAGGGACTGGTGCGGATAAATACACTGAGCAATTTGGCCTGCTGACGCTCTTTGCGCAATTTTTCTGCAGCTCTAGCAACATGCTCGCACACAGCTTCACGCATCTGCACTAGAGAACTCACTCGAGAACCAAAGGAGCGACTGCAAATAATCTGCTTTTTGGTGGCGGGTATCTGCTCTAATTCTAGACAAGATTCACCATTCAACTCTCTCACCGTGCGCTCTAGGACCACAGAAAAATGCTGGCGTATTGATTTAGCTGAGGTATCAGCTAAATCCAAGGCTGTATTTATGCCCATGGCTTTCAGGCGAACCGACAGTCTGCGCCCTACACCCCAAATATCTTCTACGGGGGTTAAAGCTAGCAGTTTGCGCTGCCTTTTGCGATCAGTTAGATCTACCACCCCCTTGGTAGCTGGATATTTTTTAGCGGCATGATTGGCTAACTTGGCGAGGGTTTTACTAGGCGCTATACCAACACAGACAGCAATACCTATCCAGCGCCCTATGGTATGCCTTACCTGCTGACCAAAATCGGCTAGAGATACCGTCGATTGAATACCAGTGAGATCTAAAAATGCTTCATCAATAGAGTAAATCTCAACCCTTGGCGCCATATCCTCTAAGGTTCGCATTACGCGATCACTCATATCGGCATACAGACTGTAGTTTGAGGAAAAAACCTTAATGTTGTGCTGCTTAATTTGCGCTTGAATTTTAAATATCGGAATGCCCATTTTTATACCTAGGGCCTTGGCTTCTTTCGAGCGCGCAACCACACAACCATCGTTATTGGATAATACGACTACTGGGGTATGAGCTAGATCGGGACGGAATAGTTTTTCGCAACTGGCGTAGAAATTATTACAGTCCACTAGAGCAAAAACAGAGGACATTTTAACTTAGGATTTATGCCGTATATTGCGAATCACATTGGTGACCACGCCAAAGATATCCAAGGCTGTGCCCTCGGCAATTTCTATAGATGGATAGGCTGGGTTGCGCGGCACTAATCGCACCGCCGGACGCAGCTCCAACTCCTTAACGGTCATCTCTCCATGGATAGCAACAATCACCGTGTCGCCGTGCTCGGCAGTGACTGAGCGATCAACCACCAAAATATCACCCGCATGGATGCCCGCTTGAATCATTGAATCACCTTCGACCCGCACAAAAAAGGTAGCGGCAGGTCGCTTGATACACAGCTCATTTAAATCGAGGGTTTTTTCAACATAATCCTGCGCCGGCGAGGGAAAACCTGCAGATACGGCCTCGCTAAAAAGCGGTATCTGTAAGCAATGGGATCTAATCCACGCAAGGGCATGACTGCGGCCTAATAATGAAAGACTCATAACGATCTCAGAATGCTATTATTGGAAATACTGTTTATTTATACAGTATCTAATATTTTGCAGATTTATTCAAGAGGGTTTTGATGCCATTCACAGCAAACCGCAAAAGTCTTAAAGCTAAAATCCGGCGTATAATCGGCATATCAATGGTTGTTGATAACAACCGAGTGCTTTATGGTTGTCACTATTAACAGCTAAACAGCTTATTTTGGGAGCAGTAAATGAAATATATTGGTCAAACTGACTATGACCATGATGGAGCCTCTCCGTGTCAGGGTATCTTGTTGTGCAACCTCGGGACGCCTGATGCACCTAGACCGGCCGAACTCAGACGTTATCTAAAAGAATTTTTGAGTGATCCACGGGTGGTTGAGATACCGCGATTGCTGTGGTGGATGATTTTAAACCTTATTATATTGCGTATCCGTCCGCGTCGCTCAGCTAAGCTGTATCAATCGGTATGGACTGAAGCAGGCTCACCACTGATGCTCTACAGCCAAGGGCAAGTGAATGCTGTCAAGCAACGTCTAGCGGAAAAATATGGTGATATTCCGGTAGTTTTGGGTATGCGCTACGGCAATCCCTCAATGGCTTCGGCGATTAAACAATTAACCGACCAAAATGTGCGCGATATTATCGTGTTACCGCTCTACCCACAGTATGCCGGAGCAACCACTGGTTCTACCTTTGATGCTATTGCTAAAACATTTACTCAGTTGCGCTGGGTTCCGGAGTTGCAGTTTATTAATGGCTACCATAAATCCGAGGCTTACATCGAGGCAATATGCTCTACGATAAGACGACATTTCGAGCAACATGGTCAACCGGAGAAACTGGTATTTTCTTATCATGGCACACCAGAGCGCTACCTTAAAAACGGTGATCCCTACCATTGCTTCTGTCACCAAACTACGCGGTTGGTGCGGGAAAAAATGGGTCTCGATGAAGCTCAGGTCATGACTACTTTTCAATCGCGTTTCGGACGCGAACCCTGGCTTCAGCCCTACACTGACAAGACCTTAGAACAGTTGCCGGAAGATGGAATTAAGCATGTAGCGGTAATCTGTCCAGGCTTTTCTTCGGATTGCCTTGAAACCATCGAAGAAATAAATATGGAAGGTCGCGAGAGCTTTATTGAAAGCGGCGGTGAGCAGTTCCACTATATTCCCTGCTTAAATGATGACCCTGTGCATATAGATGCTCTAGTGAGTATCTTGGAAAAACGCATAGCTCTCTCACATTAGCCGAGACAACAACCCAGCCGATATTTTCCTTAGCTATTTATTATCAAATTTAAGGAATTATATTCTGAGATTCGTATAATGGGGTTTTGTTTTAAAACCCTCAGGGTTATCAGTGGAATGTTATGGATATAAAAGCCTATATGCAGTCAGTGGGGATTGCTGCCCGAGAAGCCTCTCGCGATCTTGCACGCGCAAGTCGCGACAGTAAAAACCATGCCCTTAAAGCTATTGCCAAACAATTGGACGCTAACCGCAGTGCGGTTTTAGCGGCGAATAAAGCAGACATGGACAATGGTCGCAGCAATGGCTTAAACGATGCCCTACTCGATCGCCTTGAACTAAATGATGGGCGCGTTGACGCTATGATCGAGGGCTTACATCAGGTAGCTGAATTACCTGACCCCGTGGGCGAATTAACTGACTTGGGCACTCGTCCAAGTGGAATTAAACTGGCAAAAATGCGGGTGCCACTGGGCGTTATCGGCATCATTTATGAATCCCGCCCCAACGTTACTATCGATGCTGCCAGCCTGTGTCTTAAATCTGGCAATGCGACTATTCTTCGCGGTGGTAGCGAGGCCATTGAATCCAATCAGGCGATTGCCGACTGTATTAGGCGGGGACTGGCTGATGTTGGCCTACCCGAAACTGCGGTGCAGGTCATCAATACCACCGATCGCGCCGCGGTGGGTGAGCTAATTACTATGACCGAGCATGTGGACGTTATTGTTCCCCGTGGCGGCAAGGGCCTGATCGAGCGCATAAGTGCCGATGCGCGAGTACCGGTGATTAAACACCTCGATGGCAACTGTCATCTTTATATCGATGACTATGCCGATATAGATAAGGCTGTGGCAATTGCAGTCAATGCTAAGACCCACAGATACGGTGTGTGTAATGCCATGGAATCTCTGTTGGTTGCAGAGTCGATTGCACCGCAAGTACTGCCTTTAATCGCTGAAATTTATGCGGAAAAATCGGTGGAAATGCGTGGCTGTGCTAGCAGCTGTAAAATTCTTACCTCCATTTCTGTAGCTAGCGAGAGTGACTGGAGTGAGGAATATCTGGCACCTGTAGTGGCAATTAAAGTGGTTAGCGGGCTCGATGAGGCAATTGAACATATCAATAATTTCAGCTCTAAACACACTGAATCAATTATCACTGAAGACAGCGACCGCGGCCAAAGGTTTATTGCCGAGGTGGATTCAAGCTCAGTAATGATTAACGCCTCTACACGCTTTGCCGACGGCTTTGAATATGGCTTGGGCGCAGAGATTGGCATTTCGACCGATAAAATTCATGCCCGCGGCCCTGTGGGATTGGAAGGCCTTACTAGTCAAAAATGGGTGGTGTTCGGCGATGGGCAAATCCGTCAGTAATATGTCGGTTGCTCTGTTTGGCGGCACCTTTAACCCAATCCATTTTGGCCACCTCAATCTAGCCAGTCATCTCGTCGACTATCTGCAGCTTGAAACGCTGCGCCTAATACCCTGCGCCAGCCCTCCCCATCGCGAAACACCCGATGTTAGCGCTGAGCAACGCATGGCCATGGTTCAGCTAGCCGCTGCTGAACAGCCTGCAATTATTGCCGATGATCTAGAATTAAAAAGACCGACCACCAGTTATAGTATTGATACTATCGAGCAGGTAAGGAAGGATATCGGAGCGCAAACACCACTGTTTTTTTGCCTTGGTACAGATGCTCTTTTATCCATTGACAGTTGGCATCGTTGGAATGAGCTACTACAGAATTGCCACCTAGTAGTCTGTTCGAGACCGAACTATCAATTACCGGGGGATGGAGCTCTAGCGAACTGGATTAAGCAACATCTGTGCGAGAATTTATCAGAGATAAAAAAGCACCCCCACGGATATATTCATCCGTGTAAAATACCCCTATTAGATATTTCATCCACTGCAATAAGAGATAGTATAAAATGCGGTAAAAATATCGATCAAATGACTACTGAATCAGTGGTCAATTATATTAAACAACATTCTTTATATGAGTAACTTTTTGCTATGAGCCAAGCCTTAAAAGATATAATTATCAACGCCCTCGAAGAGGTTAAAGCCACTGAAATCACCACGATTGATGTGCGCGACCTAACCGGCATTATGGATATAATGATTGTGGCCTCTGGTAACTCCAATCGACAGGTAAAGGCTCTGGCCAATAGTGTTGTGGTTGACGCTAAAACCGCAGGATATGAGATGATTGGTATAGAGGGCGATGACAAGGCAGAATGGATTCTGGTGGATTTTGGCGATGTTATTGTTCATATCATGCTGCCCGCTACTCGCGAATTTTATGATATTGAACGTCTGTGGTCGGTCAGACCAAATGATAGCGATGAAGACTGAGGTTGTGTAAAAGCGAATGAAGCTCAAATTACTGGCAGTTGGAACGCGTATGCCAAGTTGGGTAGAGATTGGCTTTGAAGAATACCGCAAGCGAATGCCCGCTGAATTAAAGCTAGAGCTTGTCGAAATTCCTCTTAACTCTAAGGCTAGAGGGGCATCCAATTCATCAAAACAAGCGCAGGGACAGGCAATCCTCAAAACCATCAACAAACAGGACAGGGTAATTGCTCTGGATGTACTAGGGAAATCTATGTCCACCGAATCTCTGGCAACACAACTCTCTAACTGGCAAATGAATGGTCAAGATATCTGCTTATTGATCGGCGGCCCCGATGGCCTATCCGCAGATTGCCTTGAGCGGGCAGATATGAAGTGGTCGCTGTCGGATCTTACCCTGCCCCATCCACTGGTGCGAATTTTATTGATGGAACAGCTCTATCGAGCTTGGACAATTAATAAAAATCACCCCTATCATCGCAGCTAGAGGCTACAGAATATGCTGCGAGATAACGCCATTTCCGACCCGCGCCAAGAGCAGAAAGTATTCTCTATGCGGGTGGTACTATCCCTCTTTATAGTGCTTGGATTAAGCTCGATTGTGTTATTTCGCTATTTTGATCTGCAAATTAATCGCCATCAAGATTATGTTACAAACTCCAATAATAATCGCATTCATATTCGGTCTGTAGCACCGACCAGAGGTCTTATTTTTGATCGTCACGGCCAACTACTGGCCGATAACCGACCGGCATTTACACTAAATATTATCCCTGAAAGTGCCAGAGATGCCGATCAACTTATTGCTCGACTCGGGTCACTACTGACTATTTCAGAAAAAGATATTGCCGGCTATAAAAAACGCGCAAAACGCAGCAAGGGGTTTGCGCCTGTTCCACTTAAATACAACCTTACTGAGGAAGAGCGCGCCATACTTGCCGTCAACAGTCATGTATTGGCGGGAACCGAAGTTAGCGCACAATTAATGCGGTTTTATCCACAGCGTGAACTACTCACTCACACTTTGGGTTATGTCGGCCGAATCAACGATCGCGAGATTCGAAATATCGATCCTGAAAGCTACAGGGGTACAGATTTTATTGGCAAAATTGGCCTTGAAAAATATTATGAAGACGCCCTACTGGGTCAAGTGGGTACTGAGCAGGTTGAGACAGATGCCAGAGGCAGGGTAATGCGCGTCTTAGGCAGAAGAGATCCAATAGCCGGCAGTAATCTATCTATTCATATAGACAGTCAATTACAGCGTGTTGCGCTTGATGCTTTGAAGGGTCAGCGCGGCGCCTTGGTGGCCATAGACATTAAAACTGGTGGTATTCTCAGCATGGTAAGCACCCCCAGTTATGATCCCAATCTTTTTATTTCAGGGATTAGTCAAAAGGAGTATGACAGCTTACTAAAATCGTCCGATCGCCCACTGTTTAATCGCGCCCTGCGCGGCCAGTATCCCCCGGGATCAACGGTCAAACCGCTCTTTGGTCTTATTGGCTTGCAACACAAAATATACGATATGGATTATTCAATCTACGATCCGGGCTATTTTTTTATGGAGGGTACCAAACGCCCATGGCGCGACCACAACGCCGATCAGGGCGGCCATGGCTACGGTGTTGATTTGGCCGAGGCGATCATTGAATCCTGTGATGTATTTTTTTACACCACTGGGATCAAAACCGGCATCGACCTTCTATCCAAAGAAAGCGCCCTGTTTGGACTTGGCGACATAACTGGAATTGATCTGCCCGGGGAGAAACCCGGCATCATGCCCAGTAGAGAGTGGAAAAAGAACAAGCGCAGACAGGATTGGTTTAATGGAGATACCATCAACATGAGCATTGGTCAGGGCTTTATGCTGACAACTCCACTGCAATTAGCAGTGATGTCTGCTCGCATCGCATCGCGCGGCAAAACCGTGATCCCCAAACTGCTGAAATCCATCGATGGCCGTGAATTAACCCCAGAATATGCCAAAGATCCCATTCAATATGAGGATAAATACTGGGACTATATTCATCAGGCAATGGTTGATGTTGTTCACTCTGAAAAGGGAACAGCTCGCGGTATTGGCCAGGATATCAGCTATAAGCTAGCGGGGAAAACAGGTACAGCGCAGGTTATTAGTATCCACGAAAAAGATAAATACGATTCTTCTAAAATTGATAAAAGCAAGTGGGATCACGCCCTTTTTGTTGCCTTTGCACCAGCCGACAACCCGCAAATAGCACTGGGTTTAATTGTTGAGAATGGCGAGCACGGCAGTCTTACAGCCGCACCAATTGCGCGCAAGGTTATAGATACTTACCTATCCGATTACCAATATAATCATCTGCACAATGATGCCTCTAGACTAGCAAAACACTCACCCGCCGAAATGCAGGATAATTAATCAATGTACAAATATGATTTTGTTAGACAACTGGACACCAAGGGTGGAGATAGACGACAGAATGTCTTACATATCGATTTCACGTTGCTAATTATTCTGCTTGTGCTCTGTATGACTGGGCTGTTTGTGCTCTACAGCGCCAGTGAACAAAGTATGTACTACGTTAAGCGCCAGGCGACTTTTATGCTAACCGGCTTTGCGGGCATGTTGATTGTGGCACAATTTCCCGTACGGTTTTGGGAGCGTTGGGCCATTCTTTTCTACGCTTCTGCATTAATTGCTTTGGCACTTGTTTTATTTTTTGGCATCGAGGCCAAGGGCGCAACTCGCTGGCTCAACCTCGGCTTTGCTCGATTTCAACCCTCTGAGATGGCCAAAATTGCTGTACCTATGATGGTTTCAGCCTACCTCAGCCGCCGGCTTATTCCGCCCAAATTAAAACATGTAGCTGGCGCCTTAATGATTGTGGCAATACCTGCGTTTTTAATTATAAGACAACCTGATTTAGGCACCTCAATATTAGTATTCGCCTCAGGCTTTTTTGTGTTATTTCTCGCCGGCTTAAGAAAACGCTATCTGGCAGGAGCCTTTCTGTCTAGTTTGGCTGCAGCTCCACTGCTGTGGATCTATGTAATGCGCGATTACCAAAAACAGCGGGTGCTCACCCTGCTATCACCAGAGGATGATAAATTTGGCGCCGGATGGAATATTATTCAGTCAACCACAGCTATTGGCTCTGGCGGACTATCAGGAAAAGGCTGGACTGAAGGCACCCAATCTCAGCTCAACTTCCTGCCCGAGAGCCACACCGACTTTATTATCGCCGTTTTGGCCGAAGAATTTGGCCTTTTAGGGGTAATTGGTCTGTGTTGCATCTATCTTTTATTGGTAGGATATTGCATGATAATTGCCATCAATGCACAGTCTCAATTTGCGCGCCTAATGGCAGGAAGTATTAGCCTTACTTTCTTTATTTACATGTTTGTGAATATGTCTATGGTATCGGGACTACTCCCCGTTGTTGGAGTACCCCTCCCTCTGGTAAGTTATGGTGGTTCGGCTATTGTGACTCTGTTTTTTGGATTTGGTATCCTTATGGCTATCAGTTCAGAACCTAAACGAATCGGATCTTGGCGTTAAATGAAAAACTTTAAATTTATTATATTTTCGCTGTGTATTTCAGCAGCAACTATCTGCTCGGCAGATTATTCTGAAAAACCTCAGGTCGCAGATTTTGTTGATCTAATGGTCAATAAACATCAATTTGAACGCCAGCAGGTACTCCAGTGGCTGGCGGCAGCCAAGCACCAAACATCGATCGTTAAAGCCATGAGTCGCCCTGCGGAAAAGGTCAAACCTTGGCATGAATATCGCAAATTATTTGTCTCTGATCTGCGCATTCAAAGAGGTGTTGAATTTTGGCAACAACACGAGGCCACTCTGGAGCGCGCCTATCAGCAGTACGGTGTTGACCCAGCAATTATTGTTAGTATTTTGGGTGTAGAGACTAACTATGGCCGCAATACAGGAAGTTATCTTGTGCTCGATGCTCTAAGCACTCTGGCCTTTGATTACTACCACTCCATTGAAAAACGTGACTCCAGAAAGAAGTTTTTCACCGTGCAACTTGAGCATCTGTTTCTGCTGGCTAGGGAGCAAAACCAAGACCCCCTCAGCTTAAAGGGATCCTATGCCGGCGCCATGGGCTGGGGACAATTTATGCCCAACAGTTACCGCAATTATGCGGTAGACTTTGACGACGACAAATTTGCGGATATATGGACAAACCCTACCGATGCTATTGGCAGTGTTGCCAACTATTTTGTTAAACACGGTTGGAAAAAGGATCAACCGGTAGCAACCAGAGCGCACATTAAGGAAAACCTTAATACCGATGGTCTCAATAAAATGCGTCGACCTAAAAAAACCATTGCACAACTTGAACAACAAGGTTTTCAACCGGCGCAGAATTACGCCAAGGACAGCACTGCTTTTCCAATGATGCTTGCCGGAAAATATGGCGATGAGTACTGGTTGGGACTGCATAATTTTTATGTTATCGGCCGCTATAACCCCAGAATTAAATATGCCATGGCGGTGTATCAACTCAGCTTGATGATCCGCGAACAACGATGTGAAACCGTTAAAAATTGCGACTAGCTGTAAAGTTGGATTAAACGGGGAACTAGTCTATAGCAATTGAACTCTAAAACTGTAATCTTAGAATCCAGAAATAACCCTGAGGCCTGAGGTTTCCAGCTATTCTAAATTTCAACCTAGGCATATTCCTTATGGGCACATTATGCTGACTGATGTTAGAATAGATTTTTTTAAAGTACAGCTAGCTCGGTGTTCCCAATATGTTGAAAAAAAGCTTTCTATTTTCATTTGTCGTTCTTATTTGCTCTGGCGCTATTCACCATGCCACGGCAAAACAATTCCTCCCTGATGCACCCGATATAAATGCCAAAGCTTGGATTCTCGTGGATGCCGATACCGGCTATGTTATCGCGGAAAATAATGCCGATGAAACACTGCCGCCGGCAAGTTTGGCCAAGATGATGACCACCTATGTCACCTCAAATGAAATTAAGGAAAAGCGTCTTAAAGAGGATGATCTGGTGCTTATTAGCGATAATGCTTGGGAACTTGGCGGCGCCAAAACAGATGGCTCAACCATGTTTTTAAGCCCCAGATCAAAGGTATCTGTTATTGATCTTATGCATGGCGTAATTATCCAATCGGGCAATGATGCCGCTATTGCTCTAGCTGAACATATCAGTGGCGGTGAAACCGCATTTGCCGATAATATGAATTTTCAGGCAGAGCAACTGGGCATGACCAATACCTATTATGCCAATGCAACCGGCCTTCCCGCCGAAGGCATGGTAACCTCTGCTCGAGACCTGACAATCATTGCTCGAGAAATAATTAATAATCATCCAGACTATTACAGTATTTATTCAAAAAAATATTTTAGCCACAACAACATCAACCAGCCAAACCGCAATCGCCTGCTGTGGAGAGATAGCAGTATTGATGGGCTTAAAACAGGTCATACTGAGGAAGCCGGTTACTGTCTTGTAGCGTCATCTAAACGTCGCGGTATGCGTTTGATTTCAGCCGTACTCGGAGCTAAAAGTGATGAAGCAAGAGCGAGAGAATCACAAAAGCTATTCTCCTATGGCTTTCGATATTACGAAACCAAGACGGTTTATGAGTCAGGTGAGGTAATTAAAGAAAATGCTGCCCTGTGGTACGGTGAAGAGGACTTTTTAAATCTTACCGTTGCCGACGATATTATCCTCACCTACCCCCGGGGAGAAAAGAAAAATCTATCCGCCGAAATTACTCTGGACAATGAAATTAAGGCACCTATATCAGCAGGTCAAATTCTCGGAAATCTTGAAGTCAGCCTTGGGGGTAAATCTTTGATCAGCGTTCCTCTAGTTGCTGAAAAAGATATTGCACAAGCCGGATTCTTTTCTAGAATTTTTGATTGGATTCTATTGTTTTTCACTAAATTGATCTCCTGAGTTGAATAGCGTGTCGGAAGAAAAAAAACCAGAAATTGAATTCCCCTGTAAGTACCCGATAAAGGTACTGGGGGATGCTCACCCAGATTTAAATCAGCATGTTGTAGAGGTGATGAATACTCATGCACCAAAAATAACTGAATCTGATTTAAATATTAAAAATAGCAGCCAAGGAAAGTGGCAATCCATTACGGTAACAATTATTGCCACCGGCAAGCCTCAACTGGATGCTATTTTTGCAGATCTTAAAACCAGTGCTAGAGTCAAAATGGTTTTATAGTATGCCCTTGGCTACTCAAAAAACATCACTCATAATTCGCCACCTTGGACTTCAAGAATTTTCTCCAACCTTTGAAGCAATGAAGTCCTTTGTTGCCCACCGCAATGAAGATAGCAGTGATGAAATCTGGTTTCTCGAGCACCATCCAGTTTTTACCCAGGGACAGGCGGGGAAATCTGATCATATTATTGCCCCTGGGGATATACCTGTGATCAAAACCGATCGCGGTGGTCAGGTGACCTATCACGGACCCGGCCAGATAACCGCTTACCTAATGATCGACCTGAAGCGCCTGAATATAGGTGTTCGCGACTTGGTTAGCCTAATCGAGCAAGCTTTGGTCGACTGTCTGCGACACTGGGATATTGATGCTAGCCCGAGATCCGATGCCCCGGGAGTCTATACCACTAATGGACATAAAATCGCCTCGCTGGGTCTTCGCATCAGAAAAGGCAGCAGCTATCATGGCTTAAACTTTAATGTTGATATGGATATGGCTCCATGGCAGCGCATCAATCCCTGTGGTCTCGGTGTACAAATGACTCAACTGGCAGATCTAGTTTCACCAACGCCAAGTAAACAACAGGTAATCGATAAATTAGCTGAACTTTTACAGCTGGCTCTGGGTTATAATAGCCACCAGTTGGGCAACCAATCAATTTTGGCTCAGCATTAATCCAAGGAATTTTCATGACATCAAATCTGGTAGATCCACCCAAGAGAACCAAGCGGCTGCAGCAGGGTGAAAAATTGCGCAGTGCCGATAAGGTGGAACGTATTCCAGTTAAAGTAATTCCCACAACTGAGTACCAAACTAAACCAGAGTGGATGAGAATCCGTCTAAATGCTTCGCCCAGAGTCAATCAGATCAAAAGTATTCTACGAGAGCATAAAATGGCCACCGTTTGCGAGGAAGCGGCATGTCCTAATCTCCACGAGTGCTTTAGTCACGGCACAGCTACATTTATGATAATGGGTGAAATCTGCACCCGACGCTGCCCCTTTTGCGATGTGGGTCACGGCAAACCAAACCCTCTGGATCCTGAAGAGCCGCAAAATCTTGCCAAGGCAATCAGTGAGATGGGGCTGAGCTATGTGGTTATAACCTCCGTTGACCGCGATGATTTACGCGATGGCGGCGCACAACATTTTGCCGATTGTATTCGCGAATCGCGAATACTGTCGCCCAATTTAAAAGTCGAGGTTCTGGTACCAGATTTTCGCGGCCGCATGGAACCGGCGCTAGAAATCTTAACTGCGACACCACCAGATGTTTTTAACCATAACATGGAAACCATTCCGCGCCTGTACAGAGAAGCTAGACCAGGAGCCAACTACAAGTGGTCGTTAAAACTGTTAAAAGACTACAAAGCACTGAACCCTTCGGTGCCCACCAAGTCAGGCCTTATGGTTGGCCTCGGCGAGACCAAAGATGAGTTATTGCGCACCCTAGATGACTTGAGGGAGCACGATGTCGACATGTTGACGGTTGGGCAGTATCTCCAGCCATCGGTCAATCATCTACCCGTTGAACGATTTGTTCACCCCGATGAGTTTCAAGAATATACTGAATATGCAGAGAGTATTGGGTTTTCCCAAGCAGCCTGCGGTCCACTAGTTCGCTCGAGTTATCACGCAGACAAGCAGGCCAGAGGCGAAGATATCACCTAATAGGTTATATTCGCCTATTCATCGACCCATACTTCCCTTAGTGGCTCACCAAAGTCATCATATATAATTTTTTTCCTGGGCCTTTTAGTGCTTTTTTCTAAGGGTTTTTTGCTACCTTTGCGCTTCCTTTCGTCAATCTTGGCAACCATTTCATTGACATAGGTGCGACTTTTGATTGGCGAGGGGCTGACAAATACTGATTTTTTCCTCGGCTGATCGGCGGGCTCACCCGTTTCACCCTGTTGGCATTTCTTAATTTCACCACCCTTAACCAGAAATTCTTCGGTTTTTTTTCGAAGTTCTCGGCGCAGTGCATTTTTAGAAATGCCATTACTCATAAATTAAATCTCAGGTTGTTTGCGGGCCGCTTTGTAGTTATTGATAAAATTCTTAACTATCTCCGGTACGAGCAACATCGCTGGCGTTAAAAGTAGTGTCATGATAGTAGCAACCACAAGTCCATTAACAATTGCACTGGCCAACGGCTGCCACCACGAAGCCACCATTCCGCCCACTTCAATTTTTCGGTTAACCATATCAACGCTAAATCCAGTAGCTAGCGGCATCAACCCTGCAATAGTGGTTACTGTAGTTAACATAACTGGTCTAAATCGTGACTTTGCCGCCTCAAAAACGGCTTCTTTTTTAGACATCTTATTATTGCTACGGCGCAAATGGTTATAACTATCAATTAGCACAATATTATTATTAACCACAATTCCTGCCAGAGCCACTATACCCACGCCAGTCAAAATAGTACTGAAGACTGATTGGGTTAGTAGCAGCCCAAGCAACACTCCCGCAGTAGACATAACCACTGAAAATAGAATCAATAGGGATTGATAAAAACTATTAAACTGAGCCACCAACAAAATCAACATAAGGCCCATTGCCAAGGTAAAAGCCGTTGATAAAAACTCTGCTGACTCTGCCTGCTCTTCATTGGCGCCGCGGAATGAAATTTTTACCGCGGGATCTATCATTTGCGTATCAATCCACTGACTGATTTGCTTTACCTGATTATCTGTTATGAAACCATCTTCGGAATTGGCTAGAACTAACACAGTTTCCAACATATCAATACGCTGAATGGTATCTACTCGAGCTTTCGCCTTTCGCTGAGTAAAGCTTGAAATTGGCACCGCACCCTCAGCGGTATTTACGCGCAGACTATCAAGGGACTCTAACCTGCGATCAGTTTCAGGAAAGCGCACCCTAATTTCTACTTCCTCATCGGCATCATCGGGCCTAAATTCACCAATAATCATGCCATTGGTAACTAGCTGTACCATCTGCCCTATAGCACTGACATTGACATCTAGCATTGCCGCCTGAGATCGGTCTACAGCCATTTCCCACTGAATACCCGCAAGCGGCAAGCTATCTTCTATATCTCTTAACCCATCGACATTAGACTCCATCCAGCGGCGAATTTTTGCCGCTTCACTGTACATAGCCTCACGATTGGTAGATGAAAGTTGAATCTGTATATCCTTACCTACCGGCGGACCACCCTCAACACTGGCGGCGGTAACATAGACCCCGGGAATATCTTTGGTCAAAGCTCTGATTTCTGAAAATACCTCAATACTGCTGCGATTTCGCTCGGCGCGAGGTAGCAACTCGATGAGATAACTACTTATCTGGTCGCGGCTAGCGTCTCGCTGCCCCATCAACTGCCCCGCACTGCTCGAGGAGTAGATATGCTTGATATCCTTCAAATGTGAAAATCGGGTCTCTACCTGAGCTGTCAGTTGACGTTGCTCTTCGATGGATAAATTACCCTGAGCACGCAGGGTAGCCATGCCAAATCTATTTTCAGTTTCAGTGAAAAACTCCAAACCTGCACCGAATTTTCCGTAGCCATAGAAAATACCAACCAACAATAATAGGGACAATCCAGCAGTGGCAACTGGCTTTGCTATGGCTAGACGCAAAAGTTCTAAATATTTATTCAACAGTGGCGTAAATAGGGTTGATGGCGGTTGCAGTGGTTTGGGATCGGCGGCTTTATCGGCTGCGCCAATTTTAGCCAGTGAAACTCCTAACGTTGGGGCAAAAATTAGGGCATAAATAAGCGACCAGGCCAGAACTGAGAACACAGTTACCGGAAGATACATCATGAAATTACCCGATACACCCGGCCAAAAAAGCATGGGTAAAAAGGCTGCCAGAGTGGTACCCGTGGATGCGGCAACAGGAATTGCCATACGGCGAATCGACTGCAAATAGGCTTCTTTTACCGAAATACCCTGCACTATTTTGGTATTGGCATACTCAACCACAACTATAGCGCCATCAATCAGCATACCCAGCGACAGCAACAGACCAAACATCACCATAAAATTGAAGCTAAAGCCCATGATATTGACAATTATCATTGATCCCAGCAGACAAAAGGGAATACCGAAACCTACTAACAGTCCCGATCTAATACCCAGAGTTGCTACTACTAGCGCTAAAACCAAAAGCATTGCCGTTAGGATATTACCCATCAGCTCGCTAACCATTGACTCGGCATATTCTGAGCTATCGAACATATAGTCAATTTTGATTTCTTGTGAAAACTGATCGCGATAGTTATCCACTACTTCGCGAACTGCTGCGATCGTGTCTATCGAGTTAGCTTTTAGACGCTTGCGAACATCGAGGGCAATAGTCGGCTTACCATCTAGAGTGCTAAAGCCTGTGGGATCTTTGAATGTCCGCTGAATTGTTGCAATATCACTGAGCGTAATAACCCCCAGACTATCACTGCGAATAGGAATGTTTCGTATATCTTGTTGTGTTTCAATCAGCGCCGGAATTTTAATCCCAAATCGACCTTCCCCTGCATCCATTTCACCCGCTGGTATAAGTAGGTTGTTGGCACCCAAGATATAAACCAGTTCGTCTGCAGTCACTTTATAGAGATCTAGCTTTGATGGATCGAGAATGACTTCAACCACTTCCTCGCGATGACCGCTGAGATTGGTTTCCAGAACCTGTGATAGTCCTTCAATTTTTCGCTGAAAGAATTTTACCGCTTTGTATAAGTCCCTCTCGCCCACCTTATCACCGGAAAATGTTAGCACCACATCAGGCTCAGGGCTTGGACTTATAGCATTCACCATAGGCTCTTTGGTTTCCTCTGGAAACTCGGCTTTGGCTCTATCTACAGATTCTCTGACATCGGCAATCACTTGATCGATATCGAGATTAATATCAAAACTTACAAATAGATAAACTACGCTCTCACGCGCGGTAGCAATCATTTCTTCGAGGCCATCGAGAGTTTTTAACTCTTTTTCAATCGGTCGAATAAGCAATCGACTGCCATCTTCTGGGGAAATACCCTCATGGCGCACCATAATGATAGCGGCGGGTACGGTAACATTGGGGTTCACTTCAATAGGCATTGAAGCTCGAGACATAATGCCTGCTAATAAAAACAGCAACATCAATGATAATGTTGCTCGGGATCTGCTGACAATGGCTTTGAGGGCACTCATAATAAAACTCTGCTCTTATGGGTTATTTGCAGGGAACACATCAACACTTTCACCCTCAGACACATAATTTTGTCCAACGGTAATTAAATTTACCTGTGCAGGTAAACCCTTAACCCAGATGCCATTTTCTGCTTCTCCGACCACCACCAATTTTTGCTGCTGTACACGGTTTTCAGAGTCGACCGATCTAACGACGATATCGCCCGCAGCATCGAGGAGTATCAGACTTGCGGGGATTAAATGAGCTTGGATAGGAGATAAGTCCACATGCAAGCGTCCAGCAATACCCGCTCTCAGCTGTAGTTCAGAGTTATCCACACTGGCCTCAATATGATAGCCACGGGTAGCAGCATTTGCTTGATAGGCAATATAAGTCAAAGAGGCCGGCATAGTTTCATAGGCATCAAAACTCGCTCTTGCCTGATCCCCAAGTTTGAGTTTTGCTATATCCACTGCAGAGGCTTGAGCAATAACTTTCAATGGATTTAATTCAACCAATGTGGCACAGGTCTGTCCGGGAGTGAGATAGTCACCCACCTCTACCGGACGTCGCTCAATTACAGCCGTAAACGGCGCCTTGATATTCAGCCTATCCACATTGAGCTGGCTGCGAGTGAGCTCAAGTTTTGCCGCCTCTAAATCTGCCTTTGCTTGAGCTATGGCTAAATCAGATTGATAACCGGCAGTGCTTAACTGCAAAGCACCCTTATAAGCGATTTCAGACTGTTTTAACTTGGCTTGAGCTTGCTTTAGATACTGCGGCCTATCCTGTTCCATCAGGGCGCAGACTGTATCACCAGCTCTTACCAATGCGCCGCGCTGACCTGGAACTGCTTTTACTATCCCCGCGACCTGCGCTTTTAATTCGACTTCTCTAAACGGCGCCGTATGACTGCTCAGAGTTAATTGAGGAACAAATTCTTGCGCACTAAACTGCTTAACCGTTACCTTGGTCAATAATGGTGACAACTGCTCAGTTTGAGCTCCGGTAGTTCTGGATATTAGGCCACTGCCCAGCCAGACAATTGTGGCAAAAACGATAATCAATGCTATTTTTACGTTGGCGCTCATACTATTCCTCAATATTGATGCTGCTTTAAGTTAAGACGTGCTTGGCTGTTTTTACGGACACTAATTTGCGCTAGATTCGGAAATTTTTTTAACCCATCGATTAGTTTACCACTGCGCCACAAACAAGAAATGCATCATGGGCAACTTTATTCAAAAATTTCGCAAAAACCTGCAAAATTTTGAGTTTTATGGCTTAATTTACGACATTTTTAAACAAAGCCGTGGTTGGGGCTAGTCAAATTTAAAGTGACTGGTATAATCCGCTGACTTTTTTTGAACGCAATCTATGGACTCCTAAAAATGAGCTATAACGACATTCCGGCAGGCAAGGATCTGCCAAACGACATTAACGTTATTATTGAAATTCCAGCTAATCACGACCCGATTAAGTACGAAGTTGATAAAGATAGTGATGCAATCTTTGTTGATCGCTTTGTTGCTACACCTATGTTTTATCCGGCAAATTATGGCTATGTGCCACAGACCCTGTCTGAAGATGGCGACCCATTGGATGTATTAGTCGTAGCACCCTACCCGGTAATACCAGGTTCAGTTATCCGCAGTCGTGTAGTCGGCGTACTCAAGATGAGTGATGAATCTGGTATTGACGCCAAACTATTAGCTGTCCCCCACAGTAAATTGACCAAAATGTATGATCACGTTAATGAGATTAAAGATTTAGATCAATTGCTCATTCAACAAATTGCTCACTACTTCGAAAACTACAAGGCACTTGAGCCTGGCAAGTGGGTTAAAGTTGAAGGCTGGGATAACGCAGAGGCAGCAAGAGCCGAAGTCTTAGCCTCTCGCGAGCGCTACTTGGCTGAGTAATCGAGTATCTCTGCTTGAGACGACGTTAAAACCCGGCATTTTGTCGGGTTTTTTTATGCCACCTCAGTTAACCGTTATAGTCATCGTAATCAGAAAAAAAATGTCGCTGGAAACCCCATTTTTTTTCAGCATATCATTTAATCTGCGCAGGGCATCTATTTGAATTTGTCGCACTCGCTCTCGAGTTAAGCCAACCTCGCGACCCACTTGATCCAGTGTCTCCTGCTTGTGATTAAGCAAGCCAAACCGTCTGACAACCACTTCTCGCTGCTTTTCGGGAAGCTCCTCAAGCCAATCATTCAATTTATCCATTAGATTATCGTCCCCAGTCACTCTCTCCGGACTGTTAGATTTCCGGTCGGGGATAGTGTCCACAAATGACTTTTCATTATCACCAACTGGAATATCTAATGAGCACACAGAATCATTTAATTCCAGCACTCTGTTCACCGTATCAACAGGTTTATCTGCCTCATGGGCTATTTCTTAAAGGTGGGGGTATGGTCTAGCTTTTGCGCTAATTTTCGCGATACGCGACAATAAATATTGAGTTCTTTAACCACATGAACGGGAAGACGAATTGTACGCGTCTGGTTCATCAACGCACGCTCAATTGTCTGTCTAATCCACCAGGTGGCATAGGTGGAAAAACGAAATCCTCGATGGGGGTCAAACTTTTCAACAGCGCGCATAAGACCAAAATTTCCCTCTTCAATTAAATCGAGAAAATCTAAACCCCTATTTAGGTAACAGCGAGCAATTTTGACTACTAAGCGCAAATTACTCTCAATCATCCGATGCCGAGCGTCTTCATCCCCCTGTTGTAGCTTAATGGAGAAAAATACCTCTTCATCTGCAGACAACAGCGGTGAGCGACCAATCTCTTTTAAGTAGAGACTAGTGGCATCGACAGCACATGATTTTGAATGATTGTTAGATTTTTGATCAACGACAGACAGTTTATCCATAACGCGCAACTCCTTTGCAATTATATAACTCCACAGGCGAGCTTCCCGCCGCCCAAACTTCCCTATTTTTCAGTCTCTAGTTAGGTTTTTGAAATGCTTTTAACGATAATACGTGTAGCAATAAATCATTTTATATAAGCCACGGGATTGGTTGGTTTACCGTCCTTGCGTATTTCAAAATAAAGCCTTCCACTGGTTCCTAATTTTGAGATAACCTTACTACCATCGACTACTTGGCCCTCTTTCACCAAAAGCTTTTGGTTGTGACCGTAAGCACTCAATAAATAGTCAGAGTGTTTGATGATAACCAGTTTACCGTAATCGCGCAATCCATCTCCGGCATAAACTACTACACCCTGAGCAGCTGGTTTTACCGAAACACCAGAAACCGCTTGAATTACAACGCCTTTTCGTAAATCTTTAGGATTGTATCCCTCGACTATTTTTCCTTTTATCGGTTTTTGCCAACGCAGTTTTTTAGTACTTAATTTTGTTAGAGCTTTATTAGTAGACATGTTTTTCGCTGCAGTAGCACTTCGATCATCCACTTTTGGTGTCACTTTTTTTGTCTTTGCTGTAGCTGTGGTCGAGATAGATTTAACTTTCAAGTTTCTATCTAGATTGAGAATCTGACCCTTGCGAACTCGATAGGGCTTTTGCAGGTCGTTTATGGCAGCTAATTCTTGAGCAGTAAAGTCATAGCGCCAAGCGATTGCATAGAGCGTGTCTCCCTCCTCAACCAGATGCGTATTAATCGTCTGACTTGGTGGTTGCTCAAGATCTACAATTGGCGCATTGTAAGGGGTACAACCTTGGTTCAAGATCGACAGTAGCAGAACAAACAGTGCTGACCAAATTCTTAACATCCGCTCACCTATACCGATTTACTTTTTAAGCTATAACCAATCATTTCAACCACAAGTACCGCAATGAAGCCGACCAAAAACCACAGTATACAGCTTAGTGTTTGAGGATTCTGTCCGACAAGCTCTAAATAACTTTGCGGTGTAAGATTTACAATGCCGATGGATCCACTTTGCTTCCAAGGCCAAAGTATGGACAGACTACCGACTAAGAAACCGCACATATTAGCAATAACCGCATCTTTGTAATGGGTTAATAGCCAAGATAAAACGCGACTAAATAACATTAACCCAATCACACCCCCAGCGGCAAAGGTCAGTAAAAAGTCCCACTCAAAATGGATTAAAGCGTCGATAAAAAGCGGATATAAGCCGAGTATAACCAAAATAAATGAACCTGATATTCCGGGTAAAATCATTGCGCAAAGGGCAATGCTTCCGGCGAAAAACAGACTGAGGTAACCATCCTCCGCAGTGCTGACTGGTGATTGAGATAAACCATAGGCCATTAGAATCCCCGCTGCTAACAACCCAGCCTGGATTGGTTCTACTGGAGGGTGTTGGCGCAACAAGTAGATAACCGAAGCGATAATTAAGCCAATAAAAAATGACCACAATTGCAGCGGGTATTGCTCTAGCAAAAAACCCATAACACCCGCAAGGGCAAATAAACTAAACAGAATGCCAGAGATTAAAATTAATAAGAATTCACCATTGATATAGCGCCATGCAGCAACGAATCCCTGTTTTTTTAGGGTTCTTAAGGCATCTAGATTAAATGATTTTATCGCGTGAATTAATTCTTCATAAATTCCGGTGACAAAGGCAATTGTGCCTGCAGAAATTCCCGGCACTAAGTCTACCGCGCCCATGGCAACACCGCGGAGAAATAATAGTAATTTGTGCCGTATATCTTTCATATTCTCAGTGCCTAATAAGGCTAGTGGGATACACCAGTTAAAAGGGGTACGAATTTCACTTTCTCAACAATATCTTCATCAAATTCATTGGAGCTACCAACGCGCTTTATAACGCTGAGGCTCTGAGACTCACCGGCACCAACAGGAATAACCAAAATGCCATTGGGTGCCAACTGCCGAAGAAGTTGCTCCGGAATGGTTTGCGGGGCGGCGGTTGAAATTATACCATCATAGGGAGCGTTGTTATTCCAACCAAAGCTACCGTCAGACAAAGAGGTATAAATATTGTTCAAGCCCAGAGTTCTAAATCGATCTCGGGCTTTTTTAAGCAATGGCTCTATGCGCTCCACAGAAAATACAGTGTCAACTAATTGGGACAGGATAGTGGATTGATAACCCGAGCCGGTGCCGACTTCTAATACTCGCCGCAATGGGCCTCCACTCAATAGTATTTCAGTCATCCTCGCCACTATATAGGGCTGCGAAAGTGTTTGTGAAAACCCAATAGGCAGCGCAGTATCCTCATAGGCGCGATGAGCTAAGGCCTCATCAAGAAACAAATGACGCGGCGTTAATCTAATAACATCCAATACCTTTTGATTGGTGATTCCCTGCTCTTTTAAACGCTTTATTAAGCGCTCTCTGGTGCGCTGAGACGTCATACCTATCCCAGCTAAATCAATCGAATTCACCCAATGCTCCTAAAAATAACACTGTATAACCTAAAGACTTACAATCAATAGCAAATATATCACAGGCGTATGATTTCGGGGCGAAATAATTCGGCAATTTCTCGCAATACTGCAGTCGCATAACTACCGTTGGGTAATTCAAAATTAAACTCAAATTGGCTCTCAGAATGCGCTTTATAGCTTAAGTTTTGCGGCTGTAAAATAAATGCTCTGCGCTGTTGTTTAAGCCCCGCATGCTCTAGTGCATGACACCAATCAGTCCAATCACTGAGAAGCTGTTGTTCGTGCTCACTAAAATCTGCCTCTGTAGAGGATCGTCCTCTACCCCAAAGGGCGCCGGTATCTGTGAAGTTAGTTTTACCAAGTATTAAATAGCGGTCTAACAAAAGATTAAACAGCCATGATCGAGCCGCGGACAAATAGATACCAGTGCCATGCCGATTTCCTTTTAGCTTTCCTTGAACAATCAAATCATTGGCTTTGATTAGATTATTTGCATCCCAACCAAATCGCTGTTCGGCAAAGTAATTGGGAACACCACTGGTAAGGATAAGCTTGAGTCTGCGCTCGAGTGCTTTGATCTCGACATCAAAGTCGCGAATAACAATGGAAAAGCGATTGCCAGCATGCATTCCCCGTCGCAATTTTTTATTGTGCCGTGCACCTGAAAGAATTTGAAAGTCAGAATGAGCCAATTGATCGATTTCAATATCCCGACCAGGCAGATGCAGACTAAACCACTGAGTAGTCACTGCAAAACGATCTTTTAACCCGCAAAATCCCACCGATTTTCGATCAACCCCTGCTAATTCAGCGAGAAGTCCTGCCACCCATTGGGTGTTTTGATCCCGCTTTTTTATATGCAACAGAAGGTGTTCGCCTTCATTAGTCGGCTGAAAATCAATTAACTCATCGACGATAAAATCTTCAGGACAGTTGCGATAGCTTGCTTTACCCAGTGATTCACCATGGAGTCTGTGCAGTCTCTCCAACCTATAGCGATCTGAACAGATGGGATTAGACCTCGATTGGCATTAGCAAAACGACCGCATAACAGGCGATACCCTCACCACGACCAACAAAGCCCAGCTTTTCAGTGGTTGTGGCTTTAATATTTAATTGCCCAGCGGAACACTGGAGATCTTGCGATAGATGATCAATCATCACGGGTAGATGTGGCGCCATTTTTGGCGCCTCGGCAACCAGAGTAATATCAACATTACCAATCTCATAGCCTTTGGCGACCATTGTTTTATAGATATGTTTTAAAAGTTCTCGGCTACTGCAGTCTTTATATTTGGGATCTGTATCGGGAAAATGATGGCCAATGTCGCCAATAGCCATTGCACCGACAATAGCATCCATCAGGGCGTGTATTAGAACATCGCCATCGGAATGGGCCACCAGTGAATGTTTGTAGGGAATCTCAACACCGCCAATAGTGATACTCGTGCCCTCTCCGAAGGCATGTACATCATAACCATGTCCAATTCGCATTACAGTGTCTCCTGACTTTTAATAATAGCGGATGCTATAGCTAAATCTTCGCCACAAGTTATTTTTAGATTATCCTGTCGGCCATCTACACAGAGCACCTTATGACCTGCATATTCAATTGCAAATGCCTCATCGGTGGGAATGATGTTTTTCATAAGACAGGCATTTATGGCCTCTTTTAATAGACCGTATTTAAACATCTGTGGGGTTTGTGCCAGTCTGTGCTCAGTGCGATCAACTGTGGTTTCCACATGGTCGTCACTAGCGACTTTTTTTAATGTCTCATCGACCCTAGCCACCAAAATACCGCCAACTTCATGATGCTCAACTGCGCTAATCAGCTTATTTATATCATCAATAGTAATACAGGGTCTGGCTATATCATGAACTAGCACCCAATCATCATCAGATGCCAGTGAGGCTATAGCTAACAAGCCATTGAGTACAGAATGGGCGCGCTGCTCGCCTCCTTTGACCTGTTTTATTTTTCTCTGACTAAGGCAGGGAACATGTGCCCACAGACTGCAGTCAATATCACTGGGAACAATAATTTGCTCAATACAAGGCACTGCCAACAGACGGCTCAAGCTATGTTCAGCAACCAACTGCCCGTTGAGCTCAAAGAATTGCTTGGGTTTGATATCAGAAAATCGCTGACCCTGACCCGCTGCTGGAACAATAGCCCATATCTTTGGAGAATCAATAGTCATAGTACTATGGCTCATCTCTATCAGTTGCAGGCTGTTTCTTTTTATCGATGACTAGGTAAAAAACCTCGCCATCTTTTATCATACCGAGGTCTTTTCGAGCTTTTTCTTCGACAGAATCTAGATTAGTCTTAAGGCTCTCTACTTCTTGCGCAATCAGTTGATTGCGCAATTTGTGCTGTTGGTTAATCTCTTGCTGAGCTTCCCACTGCCTGTCTAATGCGATTTTATTGGAGATACTACCCTCGCCAAACCACAGACGAATCTGCAGCAGTAACAGCGCAGCAACCAAAACAACCATTAACCATCGCATAATGCAGCCAATCTAACCCTATATGTGACGCTGTTGCTTGCCGCCAATGATCACTTAAATTCAGCGATCCCTTTGTACGGCGCCACAGCATTTCCTAGTTCCGCCTCGATTCTAAGCAGACGATTGTATTTTGCGACACGATCAGAGCGACACAGAGAGCCGGTCTTAATCTGACCCGCCGCAGTCGCCACTGCCAAGTCAGCGATTGTGGTATCTTCTGTTTCACCCGATCGGTGAGAAATTACCACTGTGTATCCTGCTTCTTTGGCCATATTAATTGCTGCCAAGGTCTCAGAAAGTGTTCCAATTTGATTAAACTTAATAAGAATTGAATTACCCACACCCATTTCAATTCCTCGGCTGAGAATGCTGGTATTGGTAACAAATAGGTCGTCACCAACTAGCTGTATTTTGTCGCCTAAAATCTCAGTTTGATATTTCCAACCGTCCCAATCAGATTCATCCAAACCATCTTCAATTGAGATAATTGGATATTGCTGACAAAGCTCTGCAAGGAAATCACTAAAGCCCTCTGAACTGTATACCTTACCTTCGCCCGATAAATCATACTGACCATTTTTATAGAACTCAGAAGCGGCGCAGTCCAGTGCTAGAGTTACATCTTCACCCAACTTGTAGCCGGCGGCCTCTGTTGCCTCTTTGATCACAGCCAACGCCTCGGCATTAGATGAAAGGTTTGGTGCAAAGCCACCCTCATCACCAACTGCCGTATTCAGACCCTTGGCACCAAGCACTTTTTTCAGCGCGTGGAAAATTTCAGCACCTACTTGAAGAGCCTCAGAAAAACTCTTAGCCGATACTGGTTGAACCATAAATTCTTGTATATCGACATTATTATCTGCGTGCTCACCACCGTTTAGGATATTCATCATAGGTACTGGCATACTGTACTCAGTGGTGCCGTTTACTTCGGCTATATGGGCATAGAGAGGCATACCTTTGGCCTGAGCCGCAGCTTTTGCCGCCGCCAGAGAAACTGCTAGGGTCGCATTGGCACCCAATACAGACTTGTTATCTGTACCGTCGGCATCAATCATTTTTTGATCCAATGCTTTTTGATCGGTTACGTCGTCCCCAACTAAAAGATCCTTGATAGTCGTGTTAACATTGTTAACCGCTTTTAGAACACCTTTACCTAAATAACGACTTTTATCTCCATCTCGAAGTTCAAGTGCCTCTCTTGAGCCAGTTGACGCACCAGATGGCGCACAGGCTGTCCCTACAATACCGTTATCTAAAATAACGTCGGCCTGAACTGTTGGATTGCCACGCGAGTCCAAAATCTCATAGGCTCTAATATCAGCGATGTTACTCATTCAAAAATTACTCCATAGTGTTGGGGTTGTTCATTTACATAAAGACTCACAGGGTTATATTTGATCGGTGAGAACTCTTCTATAGTATGTCTAAATCCGGTTGCGATTTACTTAGGTCATCAAATGCTTTCATCTGCGCCAGAAATGGTTCGAGCTTGTCCAGAGGTAATGCACTGGGACCATCACATTTTGCGCTATCTGGGGTTGGATGCGCCTCTAAAAATAATCCGGCGATACCAACTGAAATAGCCGCTCTACCCAGCTCGGCAACCTGCTGCCGACGACCGCCAGATGCGGCACCCAATGGGTCTCTGCACTGAAGCGCATGAGTAACATCAAAAATAAGTGGCAGCCCACCGCTAACAGTTTTCATAGTGCGAAAACCTAGCATATCCACCACTAAATTATCATAGCCATAACAGGTGCCACGCTCGCAAAGCATGACTTTTTCATTGCCGCACTCGCGGAATTTATCCACGATATTTCCCATTTGCCCGGGGCTTAAAAACTGTGGCTTTTTAATATTGATAACCGCATCGGTTTTGGCCATTGCCGCAACCAAATCAGTTTGTCTGGCCAAAAACGCCGGCAACTGAATCACATCACAAACCTCAGCAGTGGCTGCAGCCTGATCCACCTCATGCACATCGGTGATCAATGGCACATTAAAGGTTTGTTTTATTTCTTCAAGAATTTTTAAACCGCTGTCTAAACCTGGGCCGCGAAATGAGTGAATGGATGAGCGATTGGCTTTATCAAATGAAGCTTTGAATATGTAGGGGATACCCAGCTTCTGTGTCACTTTGACATAGGCCTCAGCCACTTGCATCGCCAAATCGCGCGACTCCAGCACGTTCATACCACCAAAAAGCACCATAGGCTTATGGTTGCCGACCTCAATAGATGCAATATTTATCAGCTTGGCACTCATAGCTAGCTCTCTTTCGTTGCCTTAAAGGTCGATGCCGCAGCAACAAAACCTTGGAACAATGGGTGGCCATCTCTGGGTGTTGAAGTAAATTCCGGGTGGAACTGACTGGCAAAAAACCATGGATGCTCAGGAAGTTCTACCGTTTCTACTAGCGTTTTATCAGCTGACAAGCCGCCCACAACAAGTCCTGCTTCTTTAATCTGAGGCAATAGATTATTGTTGACCTCAAAGCGATGACGATGGCGCTCTTCGATTTGTTCACTACCATAAATTTTGTGAGCCACAGAACCCGGTACCAGATGACATACCTGAGAACCTAGGCGCATAGTTCCACCCAAATCAGAATCTTCTGAACGCTGTTCTTTATTGCCCGCTTCATCAACCCACTCAGTAATTAGACCGACCACAGGATATTCTGTTTGAGCATCAAATTCCGTGCTGTTTGCGCCAGTCATACCGCAAACATTGCGCGCATACTCAATCACCGCAATTTGCATACCTAGGCAGATACCCAAGTAGGGAATATTATTCTCTCGCGCAGTTTTAACCGCAAAGATTTTACCCTCAGTACCTCGCGTACCAAAGCCGCCAGGAACCAGAATCGCATCAGCACCATCAATTAGACTGTTATCGGATTCTAACTTTTCAGAATCAATATAGCGTATATTGACCTTAGTTTTATTGTGGATGCCGGCATGGATTAGCGCCTCGGAAAGCGACTTATAGGCATCTAGCAATTCCATATATTTACCAACCATAGCGATAGTTACTTCGCCCTCGGAATTTAGCTGGTTATCAACCACCGCATCCCACTCGGATAGGTTAGCGGTTGGATTATTGAGGTTAAAGCGATCCAATACATACTGATCTAGCCCCCACTCGTGAAGCATGCGCGGCACCTGATAAATAGTTTGCGCATCCATCAAAGGAATAACCGCTTTTTCTTCAACATTGGTAAACAGTGAAATCTTTTTACGCTGACCATCTTCGAGTTCAACCTCCGAACGACATAACAATACGTCGGGCTGCAAGCCAATTGAACGCATTTCTTTCACAGAGTGCTGAGTAGGTTTAGTTTTGGTTTCACCCGCGGAAGCAATATAGGGCACTAAAGTGAGGTGCAACAGCAAAGCTCTTTGATGACCTAACTCAACCTTTAATTGACGCACTGATTCGAGAAACGGTTGCGACTCAATATCGCCGACCGTACCGCCAATTTCCACTACAGCAATATCGTGATCGCCGGCACCCGCATACACTCGACGCTTGATTTCATCGGTGAGATGAGGAATTACCTGTACGGTTCCACCCAAATAATCTCCGCGACGCTCACGACGTAAAATTGTCTCGTAAACCTGACCGCTAGTGAAGTTATTATTTTGAGTCATTTTTGAACGCAGGAATCGCTCATAATGGCCCAAATCAAGGTCAGTTTCCGCACCATCTTGAGTAACATAAACCTCACCGTGTTGATAAGGACTCATGGTCCCAGGGTCAACATTGAGATAGGGATCAAGTTTAAGGATGGTGACACTGAGCCCGCGGGCTTCAAGAACAGCTCCTAAGGATGCAGCGGCAATACCCTTGCCCAAAGAAGAAACAACACCACCAGTTACAAAAATAAAACGCGTCATAGCGACCCTGTACAGATCAGAAATTGAGTATTAATAGTCTTTTGGGAAGGAGATTTGGCTAAAAAACATCGGATTTTAGCCTCTGACCCATCCGTTATATGATGGGTGAGTATATTGCCACAAAGTAGGTGAGTATTCCACTCTCATCTACATAGAATCTAGCTGCCATTTTATCTTTAGCCCACTTTGGTTAGGCTTGGCACTCCAACCCTCGCAAACCCATAAATCCCCTACCGCCACTAACTGGTTATCGACATAAAATAATGGCACTCTATCTCTCAACCACGGCGGCAACTGGTATTCTAACAATAGTTTTTTAAGGCTGCTTGAATGGCGCCTTCCCTCAGGCTTACAGCGCTCACCCCCCTGCCGATAGCGAATCTCAAGGCAATCTGCCGCAACCACTAGCCCTGCGCCCTCAGACAACTCCCCAGTTAATTGACTTCCATCAGCTAATAATAGTACATCCTGCATATTCCAACTTATTGGCAGCTGTTGCTGATTTTTTTGACTGCTGTGAATTAATAGATACAGTCGGTTTTGAAACCGCGCCCAACACTGGGATTGCAAGATAATTTCTGGCGAGGCATCTTGGCGAGCGGCCACTACCGAGGCGAGAATTTCATTAATAATTTTACTACTGGGTGCCGGCAAGTTATGTGCCTCTGACCAGTAGCGAAAAAAATTCCTCTGCCTCAGAGCTGACAGTTCGGCTAAGCCACTGATAGAAATCGACCAACCCGCTCGTTCACTCTGCTCATCCAATTGAGATAAATCGGTTAGGGCCAAATCTTTTGACATCTGATCGGCTTGATCGCAGAGTCCGGCCGACTGCATAACAGCTTGAGCATAGTCCGGCCAGCGCGTTGCCACCAGTGGAATAACTTGATTGCGAATATAGTTGCGGTCAAATCGATTGTCGGCATTACTCTCATCTTCAATCCATTTGAGATTTCTATCGACCGCTTCGCGGTGGATTGCCTGCTTGGAATATGCCAGTAGCGGTCGAACTAACTGACCCAGTCCCAGAGGTCTGGATTCGGGCATACCTGCTAAACCCTTGACTCCCGAACCGCGCAACAATCGGTATAGCACCGTTTCCACCTGATCATCGGCATGATGGGCCAAAAATAATAGCCCGCCCTTTTGCAAGCGTCTCTTAAATACCCCATAGCGCGCCTCTCGAGCAGCGGCCTCTATACCCTCACCCGCAACTACTAATTCAACTTTTTCTGCGTAGAAATCGACACCGAGTTGGCGGCAATAATCCGCCGTAAATTGCTGCCACTGGTCAGCATGATCTGATAGTCCATGGTTAATATGCACCGCCTGAATAGACTTAGAATCGATATACTGATTTAACAGTTCTAACAGCAATATGGAATCCATTCCGCCACTCAACCCTAGCAAAATCTGTGGCGCATCAGCAATCGCCTGTTGCCAGGGAATCAGAGCTGAATTTAGAGAGGAAGATTTAGACATCTTTCATTCAACCCCGCCCATATCATCAACATAATCCTGATAGGTATCTAACTCTTGTTGTGCAAAATTTCTATCTTCCATAAGCCTGCGTTGATTGCGCTGAAACTGATGGCGTGTCAGCAACGTACAATTCTCAGTTTTTGCATCAAAAGTAATCACCACTTCACCCGAGGCCAGCTGTTTATGTACCTGCGCAACTTTGTTTGCAAAATCTGCTTCATAAGCGCCGTAGTCAGTACCCTCGCGAAGAATAAACTCTTCGATAATGGCCTGCAAAATATCCTTACCCAATCGCTGGAACGGTATTTCAATCATCCAATCGACCTCATTCTATATTTCGAGCCAAAAAGCCTTTTCGCCCCTGTAATCAGATCACCATTTAATGCGATAATAGTATTGTCCCATAAAATACTACTGTGCGAATAAAATATTAATTATGCTCGATATTGTACTTTATCAACCTGAAATTCCGCCCAATACTGGCAATATTATTCGCCTCTGCGCTAACACTGGCTTTACCCTTCATCTTATCGAGCCCATAGGATTTGATCTAGATGATAAAAAACTCCGTCGAGCCGGTCTGGACTACCTTGAGTTTCAATCTCTGCAGGTTCATCAAAGCTGGCAATCATATTTGGATAAAATACAACCCAATAGGGTTTATGGTTTAAGTACCAAGGGTAATAACTGCTATTCAAAGGTGCAATACAAAGCGGGCGACTGCCTGTTGTTTGGGCCAGAAACTCGCGGACTTCCAGCCGATCTGCGACAAAATCTCGGCGAAGATAAAGTTATACGCCTACCAATGCAACCGGATAGTCGCAGCCTTAACCTGTCTAATGCTGTATCCATAGTTACCTATGAAGCATGGCGTCAATTAGACTTTGCTGGCAGTCATTCGATCGGGGGCTAGGTAAGCAGATGCAAAACACCATCGGACTCTTTTATGGCAGTTCCACCTGCTACACCGAAATGGCGGCGGAAAAAATTCGCGATAGCATCCGCTCGCAGATACCTGAACAATCCGTTGATGTGCACAATATTGCCGAAGACTGCATTCATTTAATGCCCCAATACAACCAATTGATTCTCGGTATTCCCACATGGGACTATGGAGAGCTACAAGAGGATTGGGAAACCCATTGGCAACAGCTAGATAATTTTGATCTATCCCATGCCAAGGTGGCAATCTTTGGGCTTGGCGATCAAATTGGCTATCCGCAATGGTTTCAGGATGCGCTGGGCTATCTCTGGGCCAAGGTGGTTAATCAGGGCGCTTCGGCTATAGGCCTATGGCCTAATAAAGGTTATGAATTTGAGCAATCAAAGGCGCTAACCGAGGATGAAAAATTCTTTGTTGGCCTTGCGCTTGACGATGAAAATCAATTTGATTTAACCGATCAATATATCGATCAATGGTGCCGGCAGATCCTCACAGAATTTGGCATTAAATCTCATGACTAAAGCCACTGCGCAGGTGGTAAAAACCGCCGCCATCGAGTGGCGTGACAACGCGCCTTTTTGCAGTGAATTTGACGATGTCTACTATCGCAGTGAACAGCCATTTGTTGAAAATGGCTTAAAAGAGACTGAGTATCTGTTTATTCAACAAAATCACCTTCAACAGCGCTGGCGAGAACTACCTGATCAACCAGACTCGAGTAATGGGGTTTTTGTTATCGGTGAAACCGGATTTGGCACTGGACTTAATTTTTTGACCGCCTGCGACCTGTGGTTAAAAACTGCTCCCAAAAATTGGCGATTACAGTTTATATCAACTGAAATAAGACCAATTGCCGCCACGGATTTAAAAGCCATTCATCAAAGTTGGTCAGTTTTTTCGGAGCTGTCGCAACAGTTACTCGATCAGTACCCAGTGTTGACCCCAGGAGTTCATCTAATCTCCCTCGCAGAGGGCCGAATTCAGTTATTACTGATGCTTGGAGAGGCCAATCAAATGCTTAAAAGCATTGGGCAAAGCTCTCAAGCCTGTTTTGCCAGCTATCAGACAAAATCTGTAGATGCGTGGTTTTTAGATGGTTTTGCACCCATAAAAAATCCCGATTTATGGAGTGATGAAATATTTAACACTATGGCCTCACTGTCCAATGAAAAAACCACATTTGCAACCTTCACCTGCGCTTCAAAAGTTCGAAAAGGACTGCTTAAAGTAGGTTTTGAAGTGAGCAAGTTTGAGGGCTTTGGCAGTAAGCGAGAGTCATTAAAAGGGCGCTACAGCCGACAGTTAAAATCTGAAAAACTGACCTCAACTCACTGGCATCTCAATCGATCAGTCGACCTAAAGACTCAGCGCGATGCATTAATCATCGGCGCGGGCATTGCTGGCTGTACCGCCGCTGCAGCTCTCGCTAGAAGAGGCTTTAAAGTAACAGTTATCGATCGCCACAAGTCGGTAGCCAATGAGGGATCGGGTAATCTTCAAGCCGTAGTTTACCCCAAACTCTCGCGTCAAAATGATGCCCTACCGAGAATTAACCTAAGCGCAATGACACTGGCCAGTCGCTACTACAAGCCCTATTGGGAGCAGGGATTGGGTGAGCAATGCGGGGTGATGCTATTGCCGGATAGTGATCAATCCAGATTAAATTTACAGCAGATAGCCGAGCGCTACGCCGATCATAGAGACTTAGTAAGACAGATTGATAGACAGCAAATTTGCTCGATCAGTGGCCTTTCACTGCAGGCCGAACACGGGCTATTTTTTCCTAATTTAGGCTGGCTTCCACCAAGAGAACTCTGTGAAAAAATATTGCAACAACACCAGATTTGTCTTATTTCGGCAGATGTTGATCAAATATATCACTGCCCTAGCAGTAGCCGATGGGCGGTCATAGATCAACGAGCGAATGTTATCGCCAGCGGCGAAACACTGGTTATAGCTAGCGCATATGAGAGCCCAAATTTTAGTCAGACAGATTTTCTCTCAGTCAATCAGCTGCGCGGTCAGGTGTCGCACATCCCCAGCGAAAATGCGCTGAATGACTTAAAAACAGTTATCTGTGGCAAAGGTTATATAGCGCCAACCAGTCAGGGGATTCAGAGTTGTGGCGCATCTTACAATAAAGGCCTGTTATCGACAGAACTGCGGGAGCAAGACCACAGAGCCAATATCGAGATGCTGTGCAAAACTGACCCAAAGATTGCCGATGCCATCAATATAGAACAGCCAGAGCAACTACAGGGCAGAGCCAACTTCCGCTGTACTACCAATGACTATTTACCCATAGTAGGCGCTGTGCCCAATGCGCAACAGTTTATTCAGCAGTACAGGGGCTTAAGGCACGATGCAACATCGACCATAGAGGGCTTTGGCAACTATCATCCAAACCTCTATATTCACTGTGGCTTAGGCTCCAGAGGACTGAGCTATGCTCCTTTGACAGCAGAAATTTTAGCCGCTGACATCAATGCCGAAATCGCGCCAATTGAACGGGATCTAAAACTAGCCATGCATCCGGCAAGGTTTTTAATTAGAGATCTTAAACGGCGGAAAATTTAAGCTTTTCCCGTCGCGGATTGAGTAGCAAAGCGCAGTCCTTTTCGGTAAATCTCTGCACTGCGTTTAGTATCACCGAGTAATTCCAGCACTGCGGCTAATTCATGGTAGGCCTGAGCAGAGGGCTGTGCATCAATGGTCGACTGCATATAATCCTTAGCTTTGCCAAGGAATCCCATTCTGCGACATATACCGCCAAGGGCAAACAGCAACTGTGGATCATTGGAGTATTTGACCAGCCATTGCTCACCAAGAGCTAGTTGCTTGGTGGCATCTTTTATCTCCAATCGACCATAGGCTTCAACCAGACAACTATGCCAATGGGTCTTTAACGCTTTAGACAGGAAATTCAATGCTTTTTCGGGCACATCTGCAGCCGCTAACCCTTCGCTGTAAGCAGCGACAACTTCTGGAATTTGACGCAGTGACCTTGAAATCCCAGACCATATAGCCTCTAATTTTTGCAGCTTAACTTTAGCGGGTAACAGAGGGTCTATACCAGTTAACAAACCGCAGTAGGTTTTTATTTGCAGCGCCCTAAGATCTTGTTCATTAAATACCGATTGACGCTTAATCTTGGGTAATAAATCACTGAGCGCAGACCAATCGCATCTCAGGCTATACAATCTCACCAATAACCTCAGGGCAGTTTTATTTTCCAATTGAACTGCTTGCAGTAGCTCTTGAGCTTGATCGAGCTGAGATGCCTCAATCATCACTTCAGCCAGTTGCAGGTTGGCAAAATCCTTATACTGTGGATACTCAGCCGCAAAACATGCCAACAGCTCTTTTGCCAGATCTGCTTGATGATTGTTCGCCGCCGCCTTGGCCGCAAACAATAGATTGATCTTGGATAATTCCGGATCCACAGTCGATGGCTGTAAAAGTCGGCTGGCGGCTGACCAATCGCCGCCGAGAAACTCCATTAAACCCTGAGCTGTCTTACTGGTCTGTTTAGTTGCTCGCCTAGCATGCCACCACTGACGTACACCGCCGGCAGCCATAAGCCACCTCAACAGCAATAGCAACCATATCAGTAACGAGCTAGCCGCTATAAAAATGATCGCACCCAACCAGAAACTCATCTCAATACTGACAGTGCCAAGACTAATTAGAATATAGCCCTGATCCTGCTGCATCAGCCATATAATACCAGCACCAAATAGCAGTGCGCCCAGTGTAATCAGCAATAATTGCCTCACTGATCAGACTCCAGTGCCGTGGAATTTTCACTCTCAAGAATGCGTTGCTCACGGATAATTAATAGCGCCTGAATGGCATCCAGAGACTGATCAATATCGGGTAACTGCTGGACGATACTAGTCTCTTGCAAAACAGCTATACGCTGACCCACCGCTGTACTGGTGGGGTTGGATTGAAAAAACCGCTGTAAGTAATTCTGCGCTTTTTCAAGGCTTAATAGATAAATTTTCTGCTCTTCGCGCAACAGAGATATCTGTGCCTGCTCAAATATCAATTGCATATTGCGCCTAACTATCTGCTCTTCTCGAGGGAGCAATATGGGCTCTATAGGTTGTTGGCGCTGACGAACGCGAACCAAACTACTCAGATCCGCTAGAAATTGATCCAGTACGGTCGGCTTTGAATTATCATGGCTTGCAACCGCTGCTTGGGCGAGTTTTTGCGGCTCAGACAACTCCACCAACAGCAGTTTTTCGACACTATTTGCCAGTGCTTGAAGCTCTAAGTAAATACCCTCTCTATCAACCTCATCGGCAAGGCGCAAGCTAGTTATATCTGCCGCTACAGCACCGCGAGTTTGCAGTAAATTGGGGTCATCTATTTGCGTCAAAATAGCATCTACGCTCTGCAACAGAGCTAAGGGACTCTTGATACTGCGCTCGGTTTGCAACCTCTGCTGGGCTAATCGGGCCAAGTATTCTGCCTCGGCAAGAAGCCAATCACTGCGTGTAGTTGAACCTAGCTCAACTAGGCGCTTACCCTGTGCATTGACTCTCAATCCAATATTTTGCAGTTGATTTGCAAATTCATTTGCTTGGGACTGCTGTTGACGCTGTTGCTCTTCGCTTGCTTGGAATTGGCTTTTAGCTGAGGTAATTGAAGATTTTAACGATGAGATGGTCGCACTATTGCTACTAACTGCGCGCATATGCGCCTGCCAATCTTGCCAAAACAGCCAGCCCGCTGAGCTTGCACCTATAATAAATACAATTACAAGCATTCTGGCAAAGGCCTTTAGAAAACCAGAGGATGACTTGGGCTTGTCTTCAGGCTTGTCCTTGGCCGCAGATTGCTTATCAACAACTTTTGTCTTTTTTGTTGGCTGCTTAGGTTTTGGCTTTGATTTTGGCTTGTCTTGTTCAGTCAATGTAAAACCCCAGTTTTTATTGGATAACAGCTTGTATGTACTCTATTAAAGTGCCGATATTTATTTATGGTCAAGAATAATTTAGTCGCCTGTGCAGATTACATCAATCTAATACCAAAACCCAAGACTATCATCAGGGCTTTTTATCTAAATCAAACAGCGCATGAGTTACATTAATCGTATCATCACAGCCTGTTTCACCCGCCTGTTTAAGCTTGGTTGTTGGCTTGTGCAAAAGCTTGTTGGTTAAGTTGCGCGCCAGTGCATTGATAACCTCTGAGGAGTCCTGCCCACGATCTAAGGCGGCCAGCGCCTTCTCAACTTCGGCATCTCTTATTGCCTCGGCACCATCCCTAAAAGCTTTAATAGTGTCCACCACACTGAGTTCACGCTGCTTGGAAGACCACTTTTCCACCTCTTCATCGACAATCTTTTGTGCTAGATTGGCCGCCGATTGCCGCGCCTTAAGATTATCTTGAATCACTTCTTCAAGATCATCCACAGTGTACAAATACACATCGTCCAAATCCTCTACCTGAGGTTCAATATCTCGAGGAACAGCCACATCAACCATAAACATTGGTTTGTGCATACGTTTTTTCAGTGCCGCCTCTACCGCGCCCTTACCCAACACAGGCAATTGACTGGCGGTCGAAGAGATAACAATATCGGCCTTGTGAAGGTGCTCGGGCATATCCGCCAAGAGAATTGCCTCGGCAGAAAAATCTTCCGCTAACTCCTTAGCTCGCTCGAGTGTGCGATTAGCCACCGTAATCTGTCCAATCTGCTTGTCGCGCAAATAGCGGGCAACCAGCTCAATAGTCTCTCCAGCGCCAATTAACAACACATGGGCCGTTTTTAAATCAGAGAAAATTTGCTCCGCCAAACTAACTGAAGCATAGGCCACTGATACTGGGTTTTGCCCAATAGCAGTTTCGGAGCGAACCCGCTTGGCAACCGCAAATGACCACTGAAAGGCCATATTTAACTGCCCAAATACAGTTTCTGCCTTTTGCGCTACGGAGTATGCCGATTTAATTTGCCCAAAAATTTGCGGCTCACCGACAACCAGAGAATCCAACCCGCTGGCCACACAGATCATGTGTCGAATAGCGTCTGTATTGCGATAACAGTAGTAACAATTCTCGAGTGCTGACCTATCAAGCTGTTTAGTGGCCGCCAACCAATCCAATAGTTGCCCATCAGACAGTTCACCCACTGCGTAGATTTCGGTGCGGTTGCAGGTAGAGAGTATGGCAATTTCACTGATCCCAAGACTGGGTAGCGCAGAGCGCAGAGTTTCAAAGACAGTCTCAGGCGCGAAAGACACACAACCGCGAAGATCTACCGACGCAGACTTGTGGTTAATGCCAAATGCGATGATGTCCAAAGCCATCCGTCTCTATCCATACCCTTTAGATGTAAAATTTAATTGGCGTAAAGTGCCAAAAATGCAATTTTACACTAGACTGAAGGCCAATAGGAAAATTGCTGACTAATAATCTTTAAATACCGGCAATTTGGGGGACAGCTAAACCCATAACTGATACTATCCACATTGATCAGCAGCTATTATCAACCAGTTGAATATTAAACAGGCCTTATGAAATATCAGATTATTGTGCTACTGGGTGCACTGGGATTATTTCAACTCAGTGGCTGCGCCACCCTAATGGATAACGACTCAGATCAGGTGCGAGCTCAGAGTGCCAATCCAGCCGATCTTGATCACTGGAAAATAACCGGCAAATTGGCCGTCAGAAACCAGCAAAAAGCACAGTCTATTAATTTTATCTGGCATCAGAAAAATACAGACTACAGCTTAACGCTCAATGGTCCGCTGGGTTTTGGTTCTGCCTCAATAGATGGCAATCTGCAACAGGCGACCGTTCGACAGGGGTCGTTAACATATAGCGGCTCGCCAGATCAGCTTGCCACCGAGCTGTTGGGCGTGCCCATATCTGTAGATGCCATGAGTTGGTGGCTAAAAGGGCTTGCATCGCCCAACCATGCCAAAGCATCTAACCAGGTTATGCAGCAAGGTGGGCTGATAAGCAGTCTGCGACAAAATGGTTGGCAACTGCAATTTCTAGACTATCAGGCCTCAGGTAAATTTATGATGCCAAAAAAAATATCTGGCCGACGTGGGGAGCTTTATTTTAAGCTTGTTATCAATCAATGGAATATACCCCACTAGCTAAAGAGAAAATTACTAAAGCACAAAATGATTTCAATCACTCTGCCATCACCAGCAAAATTAAACCTGTTTCTGCATATTCTCGATCGCAGAGAAGATGGCTACCATAATTTACAAACGCTTTTTCAGCTGTTGGATTACGGCGATCAATTGAGTTTTAGTGCCAATAAACAGTCTGAAATAAATATAACCAGCAACATAGAAGCTGTAGCGCCAAGGGATAATTTGGTGTTCAAAGCCGCCACCGCCCTGCAACAGGCAACAGACTGCAAATGGGGCTGTGATATTGAGTTGGACAAAAAACTACCCATGGGGGCAGGCCTCGGCGGCGGCAGTAGCAATGCAGCTACGACCCTAGTTGGATTAAATAGTTTATGGCAGTGTAATCTGTCCCTTGACCAACTCGCTGAAATTGGCGGCGAACTGGGCGCGGATATTCCCGTTTTTGTCAAAGGATTCAGTGCATTTGCCGAGGGGATTGGCGATAAATTAACCCCTATTTCACTGGATGAATTTTGCTATCTGGTGGTTACACCGAAAATAAAGGTCTCAACAGAGCAAATTTTTTGCCACAGTGAATTGACAAGGAACGCTTCAGCCATCAAAATACGCGCCCTCTCGGAAGAGCTGTACAGAAATGATTGTCAATCTGTTGTCGAAACCCTGTATCCAGAGGTAAAACAGGTGTTAGATTGGCTTCAACAGCACGGAAACCCACTGATGACGGGTACCGGAGCCAGTGTGTACTGCCGTTTCGACAACCAAGAAGAGGCAACACAGGTACAACAGACAGTGCCAAACAGTTGGAACTCATTTGTAGCTATGGGTGTAAATCGATCCCCACTACATCAACAACTGGAAAATTTATAACTGGGGCGTGGCCAAGTGGTTAAGGCATCGGGTTTTGATCCCGACATTCGGAGGTTCGAATCCTCCCGCCCCAGCCATCTTTATAATTGCAAAGTCAGGAAAAAGATGTGTCTAAATTAATGCTTTTCACCGGTAATGCTAACCCGGAACTCGCAAATGAAGTTGCCAAGTCGCTAAGGGTTAAGCTCAGCGATTCACTTGTCAGCACCTTTTCAGATGGTGAGATTAATATCGAGATTCGCGAAAACGTTCGCGGACACGACGTGTTTATTATTCAACCTACCTGCGAGCCGACCCATCGCAATCTGATGGAACTAGTTTTAATGGTTGATGCTCTTCGTCGCTCCTCGGCAGAGAGAATTACTGCTGTAGTGCCCTACTTTGGTTATGCCCGTCAAGATCGACGCGTTCGCTCAGTGCGTGTACCTATCAGCGCCAAAGTCGTGGCAGATATGCTATCCAATGCTGGTGTAGATCGTGTTTTAACCGTTGACCTCCACGCCGAGCAAATTCAAGGATTCTTTAACTGCACTGTAGACAACATCTATGGTGCACCCGTTCTTCTCGATGATATACAGCGTCAGAACTACATAAATTTACAGGTTGTTTCGCCTGATATCGGCGGCGTTGTTCGAGCGCGCGCTGTGGCAAAACAACTAGATTGCGATCTAGCCATTATCGATAAACGTCGCCCCTCAGCTAATGAAAGCGAAGTGATGAATCTTATCGGTGAAGTAGAAGGTCGCACCTGCCTGCTGATCGATGATATCGTCGATACCGCAGGCACTCTATGCAAGGCCGCAGAAGCACTGAAAAAATTCGGTGCAGAAAAAGTGGTTGCCTACGCAACACACCCGGTTTTATCAGGCAAAGCAATAGACAATATCAGCAATTCTAGCCTCGACAACTTAGTGGTTACTAATAGTATCCCTCTAACTGATGAAGCTAAAAAGTGCGGCAAGATCCGCACCCTAACGCTAGGCAAATTACTCGGTGAATCGGTAAGACGTCTAAGCAATGAAGAATCCATCAGCGCCATGTTTACCCAATAAACAGGTGCTGATTTAACCGCCCAACTATGGGCACAAAATCCCATTTCAGGTCTGGTCGCGGTCTGATTTGGCTTAATATAGGAGACTGTTATGTCTACTGAGTTTACTCTACATGCGAAAGGTCGCGAGGATACAGGGAAAGGTGCGAGCCGCCGCCTGCGTCGTCTGGCCGGAGATATACCCGCCATTGTCTATGGTGGTAAAAAAGCCCCAGCGAAAATTTCATTGGCTCACAAAGATGTTATCAAAGCGCTGGAAAATGAAGCTTTCTACTCTCATATTATTTCACTTGATGTAGATGGCACATCTGAAGATGTCATTATTAAAGATATCCAACGCCATCCTGCAAAAGCCATTGTTATGCACATGGATTTTTTCCGTGTTAGCAAAACTACCAAACTTCAAACCAGAGCACCGTTGCACTTTATCAACGAAGATACCTGTGTTGGCGTTAAGTTGGGTGGCGGCTTGATTGCCCACAGCATGACAGAACTTGAAATCAGCTGTCTGCCAAAAGATCTACCTGAGTATATCGAAGTTGATATGGCTGAAGTAGAGATTGGCGATACAGTACATATCTCTGATATCAAACTTCCAAAAGGCGTTGAAAGTGTTGCTCTTAGCCATGGTGAAGATCATGATCTTCCGGTTGCTGCGGTCAATAAGCCTAAGGCAGTTGAAGAGATTTCTGACGAGGCACCAGAAGCACCAGATGCACCAGAAACTGATTCAGATAGCGAAGAGGAAGCAAGCGAAGAGTAATCTTCACACTTGCTTAATCTAAGGCTCCGACATTGGACACGCCCGTAGACATGATCGTAGGGCTGGGAAATCCCGGCCCCAAATATCATCGGACGCGCCACAATGCCGGAGCCGATTTCGTTAGAGAGCTAGCAAATTCAGTTGGTGCAACACTCAGCACTGAATCCAAATTCTTTGGCGAAACAGCACGAATCACAATTAATGGCAGAGATATTCGGCTATTAATCCCCAACACCTATATGAATCGCAGCGGACAGTCTGTTGCAGCCATGTGCAAGTTCTATCAAATAGCACCACAGAATATTTTAGTGGCTCACGATGAACTCGATCACAGCCCCGGCAGTGCCCGATATAAAATTGCTGGTGGACACGGCGGGCACAACGGTTTGCGCGACATTATTAAAAGCTTGGGTAATAGCAAAGAATTTGCGCGTCTGCGAATTGGTATTGGCCACCCGGGGCACGCAGATCAAGTCGCCGACTATGTGCTAAAAAAAGCATCAAAAGGCGATCAACAACTTATAGATAACAGTATTAGTGATGCACTTCACTACCTGCCCCTTGCTACCGATGGCCAGTGGGAACAGGCAATGAACAAGCTTCACAGCAACTAACAGCATCAAGGCAAAAGGAACAAACCATGGGCTTTAACTGCGGTATCGTCGGCTTACCAAATGTGGGTAAATCAACCCTATTTAACGCACTGACCAAAGCGGGTATCGGTGCCGAAAATTTCCCGTTTTGCACCATCGAACCCAACACCGGAATTGTTCCCATACCCGATGTTCGCCAAGATAAAATTGCCGCAATAGTCCAGCCGGAAAAACTTATTCCGACCAGTATGGAGTTTGTTGATATCGCAGGTCTCGTTGCCGGCGCATCTAAAGGCGAGGGCCTAGGCAACCAATTTCTTGCCAATATCCGAGAAACCGATGCTATTGCCCATGTGGTCCGCTGTTTTGATGATGCCAATGTTATTCATGTTGAAGGCCAGATCAGCCCTGCTGATGATATAGCTGTCATCAACACTGAATTGGCACTAGCCGACCTTGAAAGTGCCGAAAAAGCCCTGCAAAGAGCCAGCAAAGCTGCCAAAGGCAACGATAAGGACGCCAAGGCATTGGCCGTTGTATTAGAAAAAATTATTCCTCATCTCAACGAAGCGCAACCGCTGCGCTCACTCAATCTTAGCGATGATGAACTGACAGTGCTAAAACAATTAAACCCGCTTACCATCAAGCCGACCATGTATATTGCCAATGTGGATGAAGAGGGCTTTGAAAACAACCCCTATCTCGATGCGGTCAAGCAAATCGCCGCCCAAGAAGGTGCTGTAGTAGTGCCTATCTGCAACAAACTTGAAGCAGAAATAAGCGAACTAGAGGATGACGAAAAAATGGAATTCCTCGCTGAAATGGGCATGGAAGAACCCGGCCTAAACCGTGTTATTCGCGCCGGCTATTCACTACTGGGACTACAGACCTACTTTACCGCAGGGCCCAAAGAAGTTCGCGCATGGACTATTCCCACAGGTGCCACCGCCCCCAATGCCGCCGGCAAGATTCACACCGATTTTGAAAAAGGCTTTATCCGCGCCGAAGTAGTTGCCTATGAAGACTATATCGCCGGCAATGGTGAGCAGGGAGCCAAAGAAGCCGGTAAATGGCGCCTAGAGGGCAAAGACTACATAGTCCAAGATGGTGACCTAATCCACTTCCGCTTTAATGTCTAAAGCAAATTCTGTCAGCGGTCGCTGGAAACTAGGCCTTCTGCTAGCCCTTGGCACTGCCACCATGTGGGGCACACTTCCCGTAGCCCTTCACCAGGTGGCGCCGACTATCGGACCAGCCACTAGCACCTTCTTTCGGTTTTTTATATCCGCCCTGCTACTGACGCCCTATTTAATCGCCCGCGGTCAAATAAATAATCTACACAAGCTTAAATCACCCAAGCTAACACTGAATATAATATTGGCAGGCCTGTTGCTCACCGGCAACTACGGTTTTTATATATTGGGCTTAGAGCGAACCTCCGCCGAAGCCACACAGGTGCTAATTCAACTTGCCCCGATGCTACTATTACTCGCCGGCCTACGACTTTTTAAAGAAACCTTTAGCCTCAGCCAATGGCTTGGCTTTTTCGGCTTTGCACTGGGACTGCTATTATTTTTCGAGCGGCAGATAAGCCAACTGCTAATTGATTTTGGCGATTATGGCCTCGGCTTGATATTTATAATACTCTCAGCCACCTTCTGGATCGGCTACGCCATTATCCAAAAATTACTACTCAATGACTTTCAATCGGCACAAACCATGGTGATTTTCTACTGGATAGGCAGCCTAATTTTTCTACCCCTCAGCGATTTCTCGATCATGGGACAATTAAATAGCCTACAGTGGCTTGCACTGCTGTTCTGCGGGCTTAACACACTGATCGCCTACGGATGCTTTGCCGAAGCCATGGCGCACTTAGAAGCCTCTAGAGTCAGCGCAATCATCGCCATCACTCCATTATTTACCATTGCCATAGCGCAACTAATACCAATTGCAAATATGCCGGTAGAACCACTGACATGGCTGTCCATAATAGGAGCACTATTAGTCGTCGTCGGTTCAATTACCACCGCCATAGCAAAGAAAAGCTAGGTTAATTGGCCGAAAAAAATAACAATCTAACAAAATTATCAAACATCGTTGATATAACAGGGGAATGGCTTGACAAACAGGCTATCTGTAGCGAAAATGCGCGCCCGTTCCAGTAGTAACTTGCAACATATGGAACGACTTCCAACTTCTTAGTGGCTACGTAGCTCAGCTGGTTAGAGCACAGCATTCATAATGCTGGGGTCGGTGGTTCAAGTCCACCCGTAGCTACCATTTAAATCAACAAGTTATCTATTATCTTCCTAATGCTCTACACACACCGTACTGCATATACACTGCATTTCGCATTCTGATTCATACCGATTTAAATGACAGCCTTTAATCCAGTTCTTAGGCAAAAAAATGGGTGAAAATATCGTTCACCCAAGATTGTTATACACTGTATTTTTTACTGCACATTTACAATGAGCAACTGGCATCGCCCTGATTGCTAACTATCTGTATGGCGCTTAGCTGTATCTGCAATGTTCCAAATACGTTTAAAATAAAGGGCGCGTTAACCGCTGTCATATCGGTGCCCTTTTGTGCAAAGCAACTCAACTGTAAGCGCGAGGTCTGCCAGCCTTGATTGACTTTTTTACCTAGGTCTTTGGAGATATCTAGCTCACCTTTGCAGTTTTCGCCGCAGCCAATACCCAAGGTAGTTTTAGCCGACATATTCCCAATAACCTGATACTGTAATTCTATAGCCATATCGGCATTGGATTCTCGGGAAATATCCACTGGTTCACCCTCAATCGAAAGTACCGCATCACCTGAGAAGGTAAATAAACGTGAGTCTTCCTGTGCCATGTGATCTAGCGATTTCATAACAATAACACCTGTTGCACTGTTGGCTTTTGATGATGTTACTTGCACAGTACCACCAGAATCTTGCATGGTTAGACGCCAAGGGAGCATAGGTTCGCCAGCCTTGAAGAAGTTCTTACTTTGCGACAGTGCCATATCACCAAGTTGAGCATCTTCGGATAGCATACCAAGCGAGATGTCATCTGAGTAATTCAAGCCATAGCCATAGGCAAATTGTGGGTTGTAGGTTTTGTCGCCATGGTTAACTGTAGTTTGAGAGCCACTTCTCGGCCAAGAGAAGGACAGTTTTCCATGAAAATCATACTGAATTTCACCACTGGCGGTTGTCAGTAGGACATCGGCAATACCAGAGGCCTCTGTGCCCGGCAACCACGCGGCAACAAATGCATCGGAAGCATTGATTTCAGGGTTTACCCACATGGGCCGTCCGGAGAGGAAAATAGCTACTGTTGGAATCCCCTGGGACTTGAATTTCTGCAACAGTTTTAGGCCATCCTCAGATTGGAAATCTAAATGTGGCCTGTCCCCTTGAAACTCAGCATAGGGGTCCTCACCAAATACCACCACAGCGATATCGGGCTTTTGCTGATAGTCGCCGTCTTTACTCAGTGTTGCTGTACCCCCTGCTGCAGAGACTTGCTGTGCAATAGCATCATAGATCGACATGCCGTTGGGGAAATGTTGTTTGCTATTGCCAGTGCCCTGCCAAGATAGCGTCCACCCACCAGTCTGTTTGCCTAAATTGTCGGCACCATCACCAGTTAACAAAATATGTGAGGATGGGGATATAGGCAAAAGTTGTTTTTCATTTTTTAGTAAAACCAAGGATTGGCGCACTGCTTGTCGAGCAATTTTTCGATGTTCCGGCGCTGCCAGTAATTCGAAACGCCCTGCATATTTTCGCTCGGATGGCAATCCAGCTTGAAACAGCCCTGCACGTATTTTTACCCGCAAAATACGACTGACGGCTTGATCGAGACGCGCCATTGATATTTCGCCACTTTTAACCTGCGCTAGAGTGTTGATATATAGCTCTTCCCAACTATCGGGGGCCATAAACATATCTAGACCATTATTAAAGGCGGCCGCACAGGACTCGTTTGTACAGCCTTCGACCTGTCCGTGGCCGTTCCAGTCGCCGACAACAAAGCCATCAAACCCCATTTGATCAACAAGAACATCGCTTAAAAGTTCTTTGTGCGCGTGCATTTTACGCCCGTGCCAACTATTAAAAGAGGCCATCACTGATTGCACGCCACTAGCAATCGCCTGGGGATAACCCGCGGCTTGAATATCTCTTAATTCTTCTTCACTGGAGATATTATCACCTTGATCTCGGCCATTAATGGTGCCGCCATCACCCACAAAGTGCTTGGCCGTTGCCATAAGGTGATCTTCATCGAGAAAACTATTGTCGCTGAGTTTGCCCTGAAGGCCCTCAACTAAATAACTTGAGTATTGTTTAACAATGGTTGGGTCTTCGGAATAACTTTCATAGGTTCGTCCCCAGCGGTCATCGCGGACAACCGCAATGGTTGGAGCAAATGTCCAATCCAAACCAGTGACGAGTATTTCCTTGGCTGTTACGTTGCCGATTTGGTACATTAATTCGGGATTATTGGCTGCACCTAAGCCGATGTTGTGAGGGAAAATAGTAGCCCCCACTATATTATTGTGCCCATGAACTGCATCGGTGCCCCAAAGAGCCGGAATTCCAGTTCTACCACCAGCTTTGTCAGTGGATGCAAGCCAAAACTCATCAGCCAACGCCACCCAGGCATCTGCGGTTGTTCGGTTATCACCCCCAGGGGCGGAATTGCCACCATTGAGCACAGAACCAAGATGGTATTTCCGCACCTGATCAGGAGTAACTGAACCTATATCCCCTTGTATAATTTGCCCAACCTTTTCTTCAAGGGTCATTTGACTGAGCAATGCTTTAATATGTTGCTCTTCGGCTTTTTTTCTCTGAATAGGCGAGGACTGTCGGGGCCATACTTCTGGGTTAATTTTTCCAATTAACGCACTACTGTGTTGCATATTGTTGACTGTCTGACCGGTCTTATTGTCAGTACTAGTATCACAGCTCGCTATTAATAATGTTGGCCAAAGTATTAGAAAATATGTAACACGCATGAATTAACCCCGATGTTTGTATTTATTTTTAGCCTTCAAAATTGTTATTAGCCGAGTAAGATACACAACAGCCAAGCCTTTAGAATAAGACGTTTAACTGAATCAAATCCTGTATGAGAGCAGGAGTTGTAAGTAGAAAAAAATTTAGGGCAACAATGGATTTTTAAGCCATTGTTGCCCATAAAGTTTATGGATTGAAAGTTAATTGATTGGTTTTTTCTACAAATGCTTTAATTGACTGCTCATCCACTTCTCCACCAGTAAAATATGGGAATTTAATCAGCGGTTGTTGTTGAAGAAAGTCTTCAATTTTCGCTTCTTCAACCGGCTTGCCTTCCGGCGTCATAGCTTTGATCCACTTTGGCATAAATTCTATCAGCAGTGGCTTGAGCTGAGGATTTTCCCAATACTCGGAAAAGAAACTAAATTTTGTCATCTTATAGTTTAGTTTTTCGGTGTTGCTGAGATTTAAACTACCTGTGAGGCGGATATCTCGAGAAGACGAGCCTATTAGAATATCAAATTCCCCGCTTTCTGCTAGCCAGCGATCATAGACTTTGCTGTAATAAGAGAAGTCTCTCACGCTGAGGGTAAAGCTAACTTCTTTGCTCTCTCCCGGCGCTAGCTCAATCTTGTCAAAGGCTTTTAACTCTTTAACTGGTCTTTGAACACTGGACTTTTTGTCGGCGACATAGAGCTGGATTACTTCTTTACCTTTAACCTTTCCTGTATTGGTTACAGTCAAACTAACTTGGAGTTGATCCTTATCAGTAATATCAGTAGAGGATAGTTTTAAATTGCTATAGCCAAATTCTGTGTATGAAAGGCCGTGACCAAACGGAAACAGAGGCTCAATATTTAGTTTGTCGTAGTATCTATAACCGACGAACATACGCTCACCATATATCACTTGACCATCTTCCCCGGGAAAGTTTAGGAAGGCTGGACTGTCTTCTAGGCGAACTGGGAATGTCTCGGCTAATTTACCCGATGGGTTCACCACGCCAAACACTGCATCAGCAATAGCACCTGCACCAGCTTGACCACCAAGCCATGTTTCAAGGATAGCTGAAACTTCATTTACCCATGGCATGGCTATGGCACTACCATTAGTCAGTATAATGGCTGTATTCGGTTGAACCTTGGCAACATCACTGATCAATTTGTTGTGGGATGGTGGAAGATCTATATGCTTGCGATCAATACCTTCTGATTCATAGCTTAGAGGTAAGCCCGCCATAACGAGCGCTAAGTCAGCATCAGCCGCAACTTCAACGGCAGCGTCGACTAGACTGAGGTCGTCGTCATCAGCAAGGCTGTAACCTGCAGAATAAGTGATTTCAATATCTTGGCCATATTCTTGGCGAATAATATCAATAAACTTATCTAACCTGGTTGGCTTAACTTGCGAACTACCATTGCCCTGATAACGCGGATTCACTGCAAACTCTCCAAGCACGGCAATCTTTTTGTACTTTGCGGTGTCAACTGGAAGCAATTTTTTTGTATTTTTAAGCAGGGTTATAGCTTCAGCCGCTACTTTGCGCGCTAGCTGATGATGTTGTTCAAGGTTTTGATCACCAAATTTGTCTTCGGTGTTTTGCCCCATAAATACAACACGCAGTAAATCTTTAACGATTGAGTCTAGTTGCTTTTCATCTAGCTCATTATTTTTAACTGCATCAACAACCATTTTACTGGTAATTCTGGCAGGCTTACCTGGCATCTCTAGATGCATTCCAGCGCGGATACCCTGAACCCGATCGACCACTGCATCCCAGTCTGATACTACAAAACCCTTAAAGCCCCAGTCATTTTTTAATTTGTCAGTTAGTAGCTTTAACGATTCTGTGCCATATTCACCCTGTACTCTGTTGTAGCAGGCCATTACTGACCAAGGCTGAGCTTCTTTTACAGTTATTTCAAATGGCGTCATATAGATTTCATTGAGGGTGCGATCATCAAGGTTCGAATTGGCCCACATACGCTGAGTTTCTACATTGTTGGCGACATAGTGCTTGACTGTTGCACCTACGCCCTGACCCTGTACACCATTAATATAGGCGACACCCAATTTGCCTGAAAGCAAGGGATCCTCTGAAAAATACTCGAAATTCCTACCCGCCAATGGCGAGCGTTTTATATTGATACCCGGCCCTAAGAGAAGATCTACACCTAGCGCGTTGGACTCAACCCCAAGCGCTGCACCCACCTCTTCTACTAGCTCCATATCCCAAGATGCCGATAGTGCTGATGCAGTAGGAAAGCATGTTGCAGGTGCCTGATTGCCATAACCCCATGTATCTGTGGTAGGCGCTCGTCGAAGACCGTGAGGACCATCCGCCATCCATATATAGGGAATATCCAGACGCTCTATAGGTTGGGTACTCCAAGCGTCCCTACCAGATGTGAGCAGTGCCTTTTCTTCCAGTGTTAATTTTGACACTAGTTGGTCAACCTTTTTGGCCATGCTGGCTTCATCATATTCAGCGTTCACCGGAGCTCCTAGAATGATTAAAAACGAGATTAAAAGTAATCGGGCGTTTGTCTTTAACATTATTTTTTTTCTCTACTTTATTATAGGGTAAGGGTAAATACTCACGTTTTACCCACGGGGTGCATAAAATTACAAAATCTTTATTCGCAGGCAATTGATAATCGTTAATTTGTAGGATTAATAAGATGAATTGAGTATTTCGCCGGTGAAAGAAACTATTAAGAAAATCAGCTCGCGACTTTAATGAAGTGATTATTTAATATATAAAAAAAGCCCTAACTCGAAGTTAGGGCTTTTTTTATACAGCTAGAATCACATACCCTAGCTTTGATCAGCACCTCTCAAGGCATACCAACCAATATAGATATAACAAACCATAGGTACAATAAAGCTTAACTGAATACCAATGGTATCGGCGGCGACACCCTGAACCAGAGGGATCAGTGCGCCACCGACAATAGCCTGACAAACCAAACCAGAGCCTTTGCTTGTCAGTGAACCCAAGCCTTTAACTGCCAGCGTAAAGATAGTTGGGAACATAATCGAATTAAAGAAACCAACTGCCAAGATAGACCACATAGCAATACTGCCAGAAGTATTCATACTGACCACTATCATTACTATGGCAATCAATGCATTCAATGATAGGTATTTTGTTGGTGCAATGTAGTTCATTGCCGCAGCACCAACAAGGCGTCCAATCATTGCCGCACCCCAGTAGTAGGCAACCATTTCACCGGCTTCGGCATGACTTAATCCACCGATTGTACTCTCGGCAAAGTAATTAACTAGAAAGCTACCAATGGAAACTTCGCCACCCACATACAAGAAAATAGCTAGGGCACCGAGAACTAATGAACGACGACTCCAAATATTTTCATCACTTGTAGCTTCAACACTCTCTACACTGGTTATTCTGGGTAGCTTTATAAAGCGAAACATAATCGCAACCAAAACTAACAACGACCCAAGCATAATATACGGGCCCTGAACCGCCGATGCGTCCGCAGCAACTACGCCAAGAATAAGTGCAGCACCTACTATTGGTCCAACCGTTGTGCCCAGTGAATTTGCTGCCTGCGCCAAATTGAGACGGCTGGCGGCTGTTTTATCTGGCCCAAGGGCCGCGACATAAGGGTTGGCCGCTACCTGTAAAATAGTAATACCACTGGCAAGCACAAAAAAAGCAAATAGAAAAAGCTCATAAACATTTAAATCAGCTGATGGGTAAAATAAAAAACAGCCAATAGCTGTAGTCAATAACCCAAGAACAATGCCCTGCTGGTAACCCACCTTATCTATTAGCTTTCCTGCGAAGGGCGAAATAATAAAATAAGCGCCAAAAAAGCAAAATTGCACAAGCATTGCCTGTGTGTAGTTAAGGTCAAAGGAGTCCTTGAGGAAGGGAATTAAAATATCGTTGAGTACTGTGATAAAACCCCAAAAGAAAAACAAACAGGTCATTGCAATAAATGCAAATGTTTGTGTTTTTTGTTGCTCTCCAGAAGAATTAGCTGTTGAAGCATTTGGCATTGAGCCTGCCATAGGAACCCCCAAATTGATTATTAATATTTATATATCTAGGTTAGTGCCGTAATGATATGCATTCAATATGGTTGAAAGATATATCGGCGATTTAATCGCAACCTATGGTTGCTTTATCGACTCTAGGGCGAATGGACAGGATTTAGCTATCAAGCCGTAAAATCTATCCACTAAATAAAGTAGATTCCATGGAAGTTACAGAGTATGAAAATTGAATGCGTTCGAGTGAATTACTCGAACCCATTATTATTGATTTTTATTGGGTTTTAATTTTATTAAAAGCCTGTCGTGTAACGTTCTCCAGCTGGTTATTTTCATGCAGGATAATATTGTCCTCAATCCTTATACCGCCGAAGGGAGTCCAATGTTTAATTACTTGCCAATTAACACTGGAGGGCTCTTTGCACTGCAATTTTTCTAGCAGAGTGGGAATAAAGTATATCCCCGGCTCGACGGTGTATATTTGATTGGCTACCATCGGCGCACTAGCTCGCAGTTTGGGATATTTTTTAGATGCAGCGATTAAATCGCCTTGAGGATTCGCTAAACGACTTCCTTTGTCATGCACATTTGCGCCTAAATGATGACCGAGACCATGTGGAAAAAATGAATTGATAATGTTTTTCTCTAGCGCTTGTTCCTGCGAAATTTTAAGTATTTTAAAATCTATCAATATTTGAGCAATTTTCTGTTGCGCCAGTCTGTGCAGATCCATTGGGCTTTTGCCAACAGATCCGGCACAAACCAACTCTTGCTGAACCTTATCCAAGCTTGCGATCATCGCCGCAAATTCACTGCCCCTATCAAATGCGTAGGTACGGGTGATGTCAGAGGCATAGTTATTAAATTGAACACCCGCATCAATAAGGAAGCTTCGAGGTGTTACTGGCTGATTATTTAATTGATGATGATGCAGTACTGCGGCATTTTCATTGATACCTGCAATGATTCCATAGGGCATTTCATTTTCACTGCGCTTACAGGCTTTTAGGTAGGCGCTAGCAACTTCCAGCTCCGATGCCCCCGCTCTGAATGCCCGCTCCGCGGCTCTGTGGGCAGGCACGGCCAATTTGGTTGCCTCACGCACACAGGCATGTTCATAGGGGGTTTTATGGCGCCGTTGAAAATCAATTGCATGCAGTGCCTGCTGGAGGTTCCACTGTGAATCAGGCATACCCAGCTCATTGGTTTCATTGATTAAAAGCCGTTTATTTTGTGCATTACCCAGATATTTTTTTAGTCGGTCCAAATCGCTATATTCAATAATTTCTAGATATTGACAATAATCGCCGGGTAGCCTTTGCGCTGCCGAATGCCAAATGTCCTCGATATTTTGCAAATAGAGTATTGGTTTTTCGCTGTTACGCTGAATCTGTAAATAACAATTACTGCGCTTATCCAGTGGCAACCATTCTCGAAAGTATGGATTTGCCTTGAACGGATAGGCCATATCATCCTGAAACTGATATTTCTCACTACCTGAACCTATAACAATTTCATCCCACCCCAAACTTTCGAGAATTCTTTGGAATCTGGAGAGCTTCTCTGCGATATGCTGCTGAAATAATTCAGCCATAGGCTCCTGTTCTAATTGCTTATTCACAGTCTGAACTATCCTGTTTCTCGAGATGCATCCTGAGGATCATTGAAGGTATCTGTATCCAATAGGCCCTCACTTTTAGCCACCACAGTGGTTACCATAGCATCACCGGTTACATTGGTGGCGGTTCGAGTCATATCTAACAGCCTGTCGACGCCAATAATTAAACCAATTCCCTCAACCGGGAGCCCCACTTGATTTAACACCATAATCAGCATAACTAATCCAACCCCCGGAACAGCAGCAGTGCCTATTGAGGCTAGAGTAGCGGTCAAAACCACCGTGAGATAACCTTCAATACCCAATCCGATATTATAGGCCTGTGCAATAAATACAGTGGCGACCCCTTGCATAATAGCTGTTCCATCCATATTGATCGTAGCTCCCAATGGCACGGTAAAAGAGGAGACACTTTTACTCACCCCCAAGCGCTGTTCAACAGTCTTCATAGTAACCGGCATGGTTGCGCCACTTGAAGCAGTACTAAATGCCAGTGCTAATGCCGGTCGCAATTTGCTTAGAAAGACCCTGATATTTAGCCCAGTAAAGAATTTAAGGAGTGCCGAATAGACACCCAAGCTATGCAGTAATAGCACAAAAAGTACGGTGAAGAAGTATTTTGCCAAGTTCATTATCATCGCAATGCCAACATCGGCAAATAACTTAGCCAATAGGCAGAAAATACCATAGGGTGCTAGTTGCATTAGAATCATTACCATTTTCATAATAATGGCATTCAGATCATTAAAGAAATTGCTTATTCGCCTTCCCTGCTCACCAGCTTTGGAAATTGCAAAACCCACCAAAAGAGCAAATACAATGACCTGTAAAATTGAACCATTGGCCATGGACTGAATTGGATTACTAGGGAATATATTAATAATTGTCTGCTTGAGAGGTGGCGCTTCTTTTGCAACAAATTCAGTTGCCATAGCTAAATCAATACCCATTCCCGGGCGAACAATAACAGCCGTTAAAATTGCCAAGGCAATTGCAATTGCGGTTGTGGCCATATACAAAATCACTGTTTTCGAGGCTACTGCACCCATTCGTGCATTGTTGCCCAGTGACGAAACACCACATACTAAAGAGACAAAAACTAGGGGAACCACCAGTAATTTTAGTGAGCGGACAAATATTTGACCCAAGGTATCAAAAACACCACTGATCAAAAAGTTATCCAAACTCACAGCAAAGGTTGCTGGCAGTAGTTCCATAGTGAAAATTGTATTTAATAGCGCACCACATAACAGTCCCAGTAACATGGCAGTAACTATTCGCTGGGTTAGGCTCATAAATAAATCCTTATTTTTTTATAATCGGGAAATTTGTCCATATTGTTGGCTTATAACCATAGCACAATCCTCATCAAATCAAGCCTAAACCTTGCGGTTGTTTTTATTTTGTCATGGGTAATAGCGCAGGTCTCTATTATCCAAAAGAAAACTACCCCGATGTGATCTCAGTTGGTGTTTTTGGCGTAAATACTGATAAACTAACCTTCAGGTCACGAGAAAATGGAAAAAGTTAAAGCTGCTGTGGATAAAAAAATCCAAAGTGCGCCGAAGGTCTCTTTCCTGAAGAGCACTGAGAAGCGCGACGATAAATGGAGCACCCTGCTAGTTCAGGTGGGTGAATCACAGAATCGTCGTGCCTTTGCAGAACTCTTCGATCACTTTGCTCCGCTGCTTAAAAGCTTTGCCCAAGCCAGTCGACAAGAAGGATGGTTTCCCGGACTCGCTGAAGATTTAGTTCAGGAAGTGATGGTTAAAGTATGGCAAAAAGCCGGTGGCTACAATCCACAAAAAGCTTCTGCCACCACATGGATTTATACCGTTGCGCGCAATTGCAGAATTGATATGTTGCGCAGAAAGTGTAATACCCAACACCTTCCCCTTGAAAATGAAGATTTCTGGCATGAGCCCGATGAGGAAACGCCAGTATCCTTACTGCGACAAAAAAGAACTGAAGAACATGTTAGATCCAGTCTGGATCAGCTTCCACGGGAGCAAAATGAAATACTGAGAAAAGTTTATTTAGAAGGCAAGTCCCATGCTGAAGCATCGCAGGAACTCGACTTGCCATTGGGAACCGTTAAATCAAGAGTAAGATTAGGATTGCAAAAGTTGCAAATACTAGTTGCTCCAGAATTTAGAGAAGAGCTTGTTAATGACTAAAGTTTTAAATCACCACCCCTCAGCGGAAATACTTGTAGAATTTTCAGCTGGAACCCTCGATACTGCTACTGCAATTTGTGTCTCTGCTCATTTGCATCACTGTAAGTGTTGTCGCAATGAAGTTGCTAGGCTCAATCAGGTTGGCTCACAACTTATGGCCGAACCGACAGCTGAAACAGTTGATGAAAACCTCTTTGACAAAGTGATGGCTAAGATCGATCAGTCCCAACCAGTGGTTGAGGCTAATTCTGAACCTGAAACTGAGCCGGCTATCAGTGGCTTCCCCGCTCATGTCAACAAGTTGATCTTCAATGCCAAAAAGGCACCTGTTTGGAAACGACTATCCAAATCTATGGAAGAGGCTAAACTTTATACTGGTCAAGATAAGTTTGAAGTTGCCTTACACAAAATTTGTGCCGGTGGTGTAACTCCCAAGCACAATCACCGCGGTTTGGAATATACCGTTGTGCTTAAAGGTAGTTTTTCCGATGAAAAATCCGTTTACACCGAAGGAGACTTTATTACTCGTAAACCTGGTGATGTTCATCAGCCAATGGGTGCCAAAAACGGCGAGTGTATTTGCTTGTCGGCGCAAGAGGCACCTATCCGATTAACTAGTTTACTAGGTTGGTTCTTAAACCCATGGTTGAGAATCAAGCCTGCTTAATACCTATTTCCCTTAGCATCATAAGACTTCGACCGCGTTTACGCGGTCTTTTTTTGCCTGCGTGAACTATCTAATTAACACGCCCTGTTGAGCCATAAACGCCTTGGCTTGTGGAATACTATATTCACCAAAGTGGAAAATACTGGCGGCTAATACTGCATCGGCACCACCTTTTTGAACCCCGTCCACTAGATGTTGCAAGTTGCCTACCCCGCCTGAGGCTATAACTGGGACTGCAATTGCATCACTTATTCGCGATGTCAGTTCTAGATCAAAACCGTTTTTAGTTCCGTCGCGATCCATACTGGTAAGAAGAATTTCCCCAGCACCATAGTTAGCCATTTTAATCGCCCACTCTATGGCGCAGATACCAGTTGAGTTGCGGCCGCCATGGGTAAATATTTCCCAGCGCGGATTGTCGCTCTCATCGGTCTGCTTGGCATCAATGGCCACGACAATACATTGAGAACCAAATTTTTCTGCGGCATCTTTAACAAATTGCGGATTTTTAATGGCTGCAGAGTTGATGGCTACTTTATCTGCACCCGCATTTAAAAGGTTGCGAATATCTGATAATTCGCGCACCCCACCGCCGACTGTGAGAGGGATAAACACTTCCCCCGCCATGCGTTCAACCGTATGCAGGGTAGTATCTCTATCCTCGTGACTGGCGGTAATATCCAAAAACGTTATTTCATCAGCACCCTGTTCATTGTAGCGCCGGGCCACTTCGACCGGGTCGCCGGCATCGCGTATATCTAAGAACTGTACACCTTTGACCACGCGTCCCTTGTCGACATCGAGGCAGGGTATCAATCGTTTTGCTAAACCTTTTGACATACTTGAGCTCACTCTTTGCTATCTTTGAATAAATGGCCTAATTTGCCCGCTTTTGTAGCTAGGTATTTTACATTATGGGGGTTGCTATCTGCCTGATGAGGAATGCGTTCAATTACATCAAAACCCAATTCCTTTAGAGCGTTAATTTTGCGCGGATTATTGGTCATTAGCTGTATCTTTTTTGCCCCAAGGTGTTGCAACATTGGCGCACAGATTGAGTAATCGCGCATATCAGCGCCAAAACCTAGGCGCTCATTGGCTTCAACTGTATCGGCGCCTTGATCCTGTAAGTTGTAGGCGCGAATTTTATTCACAAGCCCTATCCCTCGCCCTTCTTGACGAAGGTACAAAATCGCACCGCGGCCCAACTCAGCTATATTGCGCAAAGCTTCCTGTAATTGCTCGCCACAGTCACAGCGCAAACTGCCCAGTGCATCACCAGTAAGGCACTCTGAGTGAATTCTCACAGCTAAGGGCTCATCGGTTGAGCAATCGCCTATACTGATGGCAATATGCTCTTTACCTTTGAATGGATCTTCAAAGCCATGAATATCAAAGGTACCCCATTTGGTGGGCAGGGTTGAAGATTCAATAAAACGTAGGACCAATGGATGCTCCAAAATTAGTGTTTACGCCAGATATTGTAACCAATAGCAGCGGTTAATTCAGTTTTTTAATCATTCGATAGTTTAGTTTTTACAAATGCTAACTGAGACAATATTGAAGCTTTTAAATCGCAGACAATACGATAACAACAGGGCACTAAAATTAAAGTCATTGTGGTGGCAAACACAATACCAAAACTCAGGGATATAGCCATGGGTATAACAAATTGTGCCTGCATACTGGTTTCGAAAAGCATCGGCAATAGGCCTACAAAAGTTGTTAGTGTAGTCAATACAATCGCTCGAAATCTCTGCTGACCGGCCGACATCAGAGAATCGTCGATGGACATACCATCAGAGCGGCGACGATTGGCAAATTCCACCAAAATAAGACTGTCGTTAACAACTACGCCTGCAAGAGCCACTAATCCGAGAATAGATAGCATATTGAGTGAAATATCAAACAGAATATGGCCCACCACTGCACCGATAAACCCAAACGGAATCACCGACATAATAACTAGGGGTTGAACATAGGATCTCAGGGGTACCGCAAGTAAACCATAAATTAAGAACAGTGCCGCGGCAAAGCCAACCAAGGTACGCATCATTAGAGTATTTTCTTCTTTGGTTGAACCGCCTAAATCAAACTCTACCTCGGGGTACTGCTGTAGCAACTGCGGGATATAGTTATCGGTAATGTCTGAAACTACGATACCAGTTTGTATTTTGTTTGGATCAACATCTGCAGTGACATTAACGGTTCGTTTTCTATCGGTTCTAGAGATGCTCGAAAGGCCCTCGCCCAATTTAATGTCAGCCACCTGACCGATGCGAATCGCTTGGCCGGTTTTAGTTCTAATCAAAAGGTTTTCTAAATTAGCTACCGATTCGCGCTCTTCTGAGGGATAGCGAACCATGACCTTTACTCGGTCGACACCTCTCTGAATGCGCTGCACTTCTTCTCCAAAAAAAGCTTGTCTAACTTGCCGGCCCACATCTCCTAGACTGATGCCAATTTGACTGGCATAGGGCTTTAGACTGATCTGAATCTCTTGCCCACCTGTGCCCTGAGAGTTGTAAATATCAAATACCCCATTGTACTGCGCTAATTTATTTTGCAGCTCATTACTTGCCAACGCTAACTGATCCGGATCTGCTCCACTGAGCTGTAAATTTATTTTCGCACCACCCCCTGCGTTTGTGCTGGCAAAGTAGCGCTGTTTTCTAACATTGGGTAGTTCGTCCACCTGTTGTCGCCACAATTGCTCGAATTCTAAGGATGAAATCCGTCTGTGCTCTGAAGGAACTAGTGATACAATAAAGGTTCCACTGGTATCTGATCCGGCATAAAACAGTAAATGCTTTACCAGACCCTTGCCGTTGGGGTTCTTTTGACGGTAGTTTTCATCCACCACATAGGCCGCGTCTTCAATAGTGGTTAGAATTTCCGCCATATCCTGCGCTGAGGTTCCATCATAGACAATCACCTCTGCTCGCACGGTATCACTGGGCACATTGGGGAAAAATTCAAACCGAGCAATACCACTGTTTACCGCACCGCCAGCAATAATTAATAGTCCTAAAAAGAAAGATACTGTCAAATATCTTTGCTTTAGGCAGTATGCGAGAAACGGCTGATATTTATGGGCAATAAAAAATTTTAGATTTTGATCAATTTTTCTTTGCCATCGACCTATAAACTGAAATCGCGACTTGGGCACAGCGCCAATTTTCAATCCCACGAGGTGTGCCGGCAGTATTAGCTTTGATTCAATCAGCGAGAAAATTAAGCAGAGTATAACAACCACGGCTATTGCCTCTTGGAATCCTGCTACAACGCCACCAATAAATAGCATTGGAGCAAAGGCCGCCATTGTGGTCAGCACACCAATAGTCGAGGGTATAGCTACCTTTTTAGCGCCCGCTATAACATCCTCTAGAGAGGCTTTAAAACTGCCTTGTGTATCGTTTTCTACACCTATTTTTGCCGCCTGCTGTTGCGCCTCGGTATAAATACTTTCACCTATGACTATGGCGTCATCCACCACTATTCCCAGCACCATAATAAAGGCAAATAAGCTTAAGACATTGACTGTGACTGGATAGGGATTGACAGGCATAAGCCAAAATGCCCCTAGGAAACTAACCGGAATCCCTAGCAACACCCAAAATCCCACCTGAATATTGAGAAATAGGGTCAGAACTACTGCAACCAGTACTGCACCCATAGCAAGGTTGGATAACATCATATCCAACCGACCTTGTAGGTGAAATGATAGGGGTTCAAATTGCTCGATTGTCAGTCCATCAACTAGGGTTTTGGATTTTTCTTCAATGTAAGTTTTAACTGCTTTATCTATCGCCAGTAAATTTTGATTTTCCAAGGAAAAAATACCTAGAGTAACTGCCGACTCTCTATCGAAATGGACAAAAGTACTCGACTCTTGAAATGAATCCTTAACTACTGCGACATCAGACACCAATAATTGCGAACCATCGGGGTTGCTGCGCAACACTATATTTTCAAATTCTTCACCCGAGTAGGCCTTACCTTGGGTGCGCACCAATATATTGCCATTGGCAGAACGGATCATGCCGGCAGGGAGATCTAACGATGACTCACGCAAAACCTGAGCTACTTCGCCCAAAGTCATATTTAATTCTCTCAGGCGATACTCTTTGACCTCAATGGCAATTTCATAGTCGTCCACGCCCCAGAGAATGGCTTTTTTAACCTCAGGAAGCTCTAGTAATTCATCGCGTATTTCCTGACCGAGACGTTTCCTTTGAAATTCATCCAGAGGCCCAGATACTGCTACACCTGTTACCCAACTAATATCTTCAAATTTACTCACACTGGGTTTTTCAAGATCATCGGGAAAATTGAGGATACCGCTAATACGATCTTCGACCCTTGCTAGCATCTCATTTATATCTTGACTGCCTTCTATATCCAATTCGATTTTTGCCAGATCTCGATTGGCAGTAGAACGCATTTCTTTGACCCCACTCATACCCTGCAGTGCGGCTTCAATTGGCAGAATAACTCCTTTTTCTACTTCCACTGGCGCGGCACCAGGATAGACTGCAGTGACTTGAATCGTACTTCTCTCAGTTCGAGGAAACATATCCTTGCTGATGGTGACAGCAGAAATACCCCCCGCCACCACAATAAACAGCATCAGCAAATTTGCTGCGACTGGATTTTTGGCAAACCAACCAATCAAACCATAGGATTGTGGTCCACTCATGGCGTTGTCACCGCAGATTCAGATTTAAATGTTTTGAGCTTCATGCCATCGACGATTATGCCCATGCCGCTAGTAACAATTTCAACCTGCCCTTGCAAACCGCTGTTGATGTAGTAATTCGCGCGGTCCTCAAAGAGAAAGTCAACATCCAGCAATTTTAGACGCTGTTCAGCATCTACAGTAGCTACACGTTTATTGGATCGCAGTGCGTGGCGCGGCAGAGAGTAGATATCATCGATTATCATGCCGGCTACCTCAGCTTCAACAAAGCTTCCTATAAGCAATGGTGAGCGACTGGGTTGATTTTGAATATTATAGGGATCAGCGACCTGTGCAACTAAATACTGAGCTCTACTATTTTGTTCAATGGTTCCTTCTGAGCGAGTGAGAATAGCGGGCCATATAGCATTTTGGCCGTTGACTGTTGCCTGGAGTTGCACTTTGTATTGATCGAGATCTTGCTGCTTAGATAGGGCCTCGTTCCAACCCAACTTCGCTAGGTCTTTGCCAGTCATGGGCAAGCGTATCTCTGCAAAGTCGATGGCAAAGGTTTCCCCCAGCCTAGTACCTATGGTGACATACTGACCTACATCTACTATGGTACTTGATACCATGCCGGCGTAGGGTGCGCGAATAACGGTTCTTTGCAGTTTAAGTTCTGCTTGCCTGACCTCAGCTTCTGCCTGTTGGAGACGAGATTGAGCCTCAGCAAGAAACGGTTTTCGCAGTGCTAGAACCGGTGCCTCTGCCAGTGGCCGGCCTGTCATTTCCCATTCTTTTTTTGCCTGCGATGATCTGGCTTGCTCAGATAGCAACTGCGCTTTTGCGCTTTGTAATTGTGCATCAGCTCTCTGTTTGGCTACCCGATAGTCCGCAGGGTCTAATTTTATTAGTACATCTCCCTCAGCAAAGGTGCCACCAACCACAAACTGTGGGGCAACCTCCACAACCGTTCCGGAAACCTCAGAAATTAGCATGGTTCGGGTATGGGGTTGGACTGTGCCCTGAGATTTTACCTTGAGTTGAACCTGCGACTTTTGTAACAACATAGTCTTTACGGCGACTTCGCGATTGGGAGACTCAAGTTCGAGAGAATTGGGTTTTGCAAGGCTCATTAGCCCAGCTATTAGAAATGCTGAAACTATAACAACTAGTGGTAACAATTTTGTTTTCAATGATTTGCCCTCTATGGCAATTGATTTATCTATGTGCGCTTATTGTGTTTTACGTCGATGCTCTACAAAAAGCCCAAGTAACTCAAATAGCTGATTGCTAAAGCGGCAAATATACCCGCTACTATATCGTCGATCATAATGCCTAGACCGCCGTGCAACTTTTTATCAAGCCAACCTATCGGCCAGGGTTTTACGATATCGAAAAAACGAAACAAAATAAAACCGCTAATAATTGACCCTAGAGAAGGCTCTAGGCAAGCCATAGCAACCCACAAGCCAACAAATTCATCCCAGACAATACCAGAGTGGTCATGCACCCCAAGCTTGGCAGCTGCTCGACCGCAGATATAAATCCCACAAACAGTCGTTAGTAATAGAGTTAGCCAATACCATGCTGTTGGCAACTGATACAACAACAACCAGAGGGGAATAGCTACCAGACTACCCACAGTGCCGGGGGCTTTGGGTGATAAACCACTGCCAAAGCCAAACGCCAAAAACAGTGTTGGCGAGCGCAGTAACTCGGTAAATGTGGGATTTTTATCTGAAATGTGAATAGCCTCCTGCCGAAATAGACGATTGTTGATTATCTATTCTTACATAATCTCGATTATGCTCTAATGCAACCATCTTGCCAATTGCAGTGATATCAAAATTATTGCAGTCTGCCCAATATTCAAAATCTTTTTGTCGATTCAAAGGTACGGTAAAACACAGCTGGTAATCATCGCCGCCACTCAACGCCCAGTCTATGCATTGTTTTGCATATACCTGTTTTACATCCCTATGAATTGGTAAAAGATGGCTTTTAATTGAGGCGCTGAGGCCACTGGCTTTTGATATATGACCAAGATCAGCAATTAAACCATCGGAAATATCGATACAGGCACTGGCAAAACCCCGAAGACCACGCCCTAGCGCCAACTGAGGATGAGGCTGATAAAACCTTTCAATAAGGCGATTATTGTGAGGTGTTTCACCCGTGGTTATATGGTGTAGTGCGGCGGCGCCATCGCCCAGTGTGCCACTCACATAAATAATATCATCTTCTTTGGCGGCGTTGCGACAGAGAGCTTGATCCGTGGGGATTTCACCGACAATAGTAATACTCACCGTCAGGGGGCCGGCGGTGGTATCACCCCCTATTAGAGACACATTGTATTGATCCGCCACCTTGGCAAGACCTTGGCTAAAACCTTGTAGCCATTCTGAACAAACCCGTTCTTTTGGCATGGACAGTGCCAGAGTAAACCACTTTGGCACTGCCCCCATAGACGCAATATCACTGAGATTGACACAGAGTGCTCGGGTGGCAATTTGTTCAGCTGATGCTGTATCTGGAAAATGCACAGAAGCAACTAAGGTGTCTGTAGCCACTACAATCTGATGATTGTCTGTTGGATTAATTATCGCGGCATCATCACCAATACCAACCGCAACATCCTGTTGGTTAGTCAGCTCTTTAAAGTAATTAGAGATCAGTGAGAATTCGTCGATTGGTTGATCCATATTTGACTGTAGTATTTATCCTTTGTTGGCACTTACTTCCACAGCTCTAGACTGCGCTGCAACACGATCGAGAACACTGTTAATAAACTTATAAGCATCGGTTGGACCAAATGTTTTGGCAAGATTCACACCCTCATTAATCGCAACTTTGTAGGGCACTTCAATACTAAATAATAGTTCATAGGTAGCTATTCTCAAAATAGCGCGAGAAACTGGATCTAGTTGATCCTGTTCTCGATCTAAATAAGGTCGATAGAATTCATCAATTTTGCTGAGATTTTTTGGCACTTCGTAGAGCACTTTTTTAAATAGATCGCTATCAATTTTGCTCATATCATTTTCAATATGAAAATTGACTTCGATTGTTTGTAGATCAATTCCGCCAAGCTCCCATGAATAGAGAGCCTGAACTAATAATTTTCGCGCCTTTTGCTTGGCTTTGGTTTTGGACATCTATTTAACCACCCGCATGGATTTAAACAGCTCGAGCATTTCGAGCACTGTTAACGCGGCCTCTTCGCCTTTGTTTTCGTTGTTATCACCCGCGCGATCTAGGGCTTGTTGAATGTTGTCGGTGGTCAATAAACCAAATGCCACAGGTATATCGTGATTGAGACTCACCTCGCCAATTCCCCTAGTGGTCTCTGCGCAGACATAATCAAAATGCGGTGTATCACCCCGAATAACACAGCCGAGAGTAATAATTCCTTGAAAGCGCCCTGTTTTGGCTGCACGCTGAGCCGCCAGAGGTAACTCAAAGGCGCCAGGCACATAAAAATCTTCCACCAAATGAATTTTGTGGCGCGCTAGGGCCCGCAGCGCACCAGCGCGCAGCCCGTCGGTTACCTGAGAATTCCAACGCGCTGTTATTACCGCGATCGGCGCATCTGCAACTGAAAAATTTCCTTCTTGAGGCCTAAATTCACCCATGGTTGAAACCCTTACTCTTGATAATCAATATATTCCACAACTTCTAAGTCGAAACCAGAAATGCCACTAAACTTGAATGGCGCACTCATCAGGCGCATCTTACTAATGCCCAAATCCATAAGAATCTGAGAACCCGTGCCTATTTGAAAGTAAACCACTTCGCTAGCTGGCGGGGGTTTTTCAGAACTAATATTGAGCATTTCATCAATATTTCGGTCCATATCTTCTGCGCTCTCTGGATAGACAAGTAAAACTAAAACCCCACGTCCTTCTTTGGCAATCGCCTCCAGTGCCGTATGGGTTGACCAAGATTTAAAACCCTCTCTGGATTCAATTGCCAGTAGATCTCTGGCCGATCGGTTGATATGCACTCGAACCAATGGCGCATCACCGCCGCTGACATCGCCCATGACCATAGCAAAATGCTTTTCATCTCGAGCATGATCAAGATAGGTTTTAAGAGTGAATTCACCATAGTGAGTATTGACCTTGCGCTCACTAACGCATTGAGTGGTTTTTTCTGTTACCAAGCGATAGTGGATTAAATCGGCAATGGTGCCAATTTTAAGATCGTGCTTTTTAGCAAAATGCTCCAAATCGTCACGCCGCGCCATGGTGCCATCTTCATTCATAATTTCAACAATCACCGCGGCCGGTTCGAAACCTGCCAGTCTCGCTAAATCACAGCCTGCCTCGGTATGTCCTGCGCGGCTCAACACCCCACCAGGCTGCGCTTTTAATGGGAAGATATGTCCCGGCTGAACAATATCCTCGGCCCGAGCATTACTGGCTACCGCCGCTTGCACCGTGCGCGCCCTATCTGCAGCCGATATACCCGTAGTAACTCCCTCTGCCGCTTCAATGGATAGGGTAAATGGGGTGGCATGACTAGAGCTATTGCTATCACTGGCGACCATCAGTCCCAGATTTAGCTGCTGACAGCGCTCTTCGCTCAATGGCAAGCATATTAAGCCGCGAGCATTAGTCGCCATAAAATTAATATCCTCTGGCCTCACCATAGGTGCGGCCATCACTAGATCGCCCTCATTTTCACGATCTTCATCATCCATCAGGATAATCATCTTGCCCTGACGAATATCTTCGATTAGTTCTTCCACTGTATTTAATTTCATCATCTGTCCTTAACTGTGGTTATCTGCAGAGGTTAAACGCTCGAGATATCTAGCGATCAAATCAACCTCTAAATTGACCTTGGTGCCAACTTGGTAATCGCTGATAACCGTGTGGATCATAGTGTGGGGCACTATATTTAATTCAAACTCTGAGCCATTGATGGCATTCACGGTTAAGCTAGTACCGTCCACAGTAATCGAACCTTTTTGCGCAATGTATTTAGCCAGATTGTCAGGCGCCTTGATGGTGAAGCGCCACGAGCGCGCATCTTCATGCAAAGACACCACCTCGCCGATACCATCCACGTGACCCGAGACTATATGGCCGCCAAAGCGATCACTGGCCTGCATGGCTTTTTCGAGATTAATTCGGCTATTGAGGGTCCAGTGCTCAATAGTTGTCAGACTGAGGGTTTCCACAGAAACATCGGCAATAAAGCCATTGGCAATCAATTCAACCGCAGTCAGGCAGACGCCGTTGCAGGCGATACTGTCTCCTAAACGAACATCATCAAAACCCAACTCTGGGGCATGAATAGAAATTCGAACATCACCTTGACGATGTTCTAGCTCAGCGATTTCACCTATGGCGCTAATAATTCCTGTAAACATAATTTAACTGGCCTTAAAGTCTAATAATCTTTGTCCGGTTGCATGGTAATCTTAATATCCTCACCCACCATGCGCATATCCTTAACTGATAGCGCCAAATGCGCATCAATGGTTTTAATCGGCAGCTCAAACATGGGTCTTGCCTCGCTTCCAAAAAGTTTTGGCGCCCAGTAACAGACCAATTCATCGAGTAGCCCCTCTGCAATAAATGCACCCGCAAGACCAGCACCAGCTTCAACCATCACTTGATTGCATTCACGCTGAGCCAGTGTCTCTAGGAGCGCCTGAAGATCTACATGCTCACCTTGCGCGGGTAGAAACACAACCTCTGCTCCAGCGGCGATCAGGGCCTTTGACTTTTCCCTTTGCTGCGGCTTATCCAAGGTGGCAATCAGACACAGACCAGGTGCCTGCAATAGTCTCGCATCAGCCGACATTTTCATCTGCGCATCGACCACCACGCGAATGGGTTGCTGCAGGGGGTCTGTTACCCCTAGCTGTTCCTCAGTAATACGCAGTGTAAGCGATGGATTGTCCATTACTTGAGTACCTATACCCGTAATAATGGCGCAGCTACCAGCTCTGAGAAGCTGTACGTCCAGCCGCGCTGCCGGCGAGGTAATCCATTGGCTTTGACCACTGGCCATAGCAGTGCGACCATCTAAGCTAGATGCCATTTTCACCAACACCCAAGGGGTACCCTCGGTATTGCGCTTGAAAAAGCCCTTATTTAGTTCTCTAGCCTGAGCTTCCATCAGCCCGACCTGAACCTCTATTCCAGCATCTTGAAGCTGCTTTATACCCGCACCAGATACTTTTGGATTTGGATCCTCACAGGCAATCACTACCCGTGCTACTTTGGCTTTGATTAGCGCCTGAGCACAGGGCCCAGTTTTACCCTGATGACTGCAGGGCTCAAGAGTGACATAAAGGGTGCTACCAGCGGCTTTTCCCGCCATAGCTAAGGCTTCAATTTCGGCGTGATTGCCGCCCGCCGGGCGAGTATACCCCTCGCCAATAATTTGCTCGTCCGCCACCACAACGCAACCCACGGCGGGGTTTGGTGCGGTGCTATAACGGGCTCGGGCTGCAAGTTGAAGGGACCGCCCCATCATGCAATGATCTTGAGCTGTAAATTTCATAATCAGTCAGTTAAATCGCTTTATCAGCATTAAGTTTGTTGAGCTCTGCTTGAAATTCACTAATATCTTGGAAACTGCGATAGACCGAGGCGAATCTAACGTAGGCGACGGCATCGAGCTCTCTGAGTTGACGCATTACTTCTTCACCGATAGTTTTTGAGGGTATTTCACGCTCACCTGTCACCTGTAGAAAATGTTTTATTTCGGATATAGCTACTTCGATCTGCTCGATAGATACTGGACGCTTTTCTAATGCCCGCTGAAGGCCTGCGCGCAACTTATCCTCATCAAACGACTGCCTTGTGCCATCGGTCTTTATTACCCGGGGCATCACTAGTTCAGCTAATTCGTAGGTGGTAAAACGTTCACCGCAGACAGCGCACTCTCTGCGCCGACGCACCTGACCTCCATTAGCCACTAAACGCGAATCTATAACTTTTGTGTCATCAGTATTACAAAACGGACAAAACATAGCGATACACCTTTAAATGATCGATTATTCTAACACAACATAAAGCTTCGGTTGAGTGCAATGCACTAGAACCATACTCTTAAGTTAAGGATAGAGACTACTAGGCTTATTCTTAGCGATAAAAAAAGCCCCATAAAATGGGGCTTTTGGTAAACGCATTAGATCCAGCTTATTTGTAAACCGGAAAGCGCTTACAGATATCCAGCACCTTCGCTTTTACTTCAGCAATTATTTGCTCTGAATTGCCATGCTCTAGTCCATCTAAGATATCGCACATCCAATGCGTCAATTGCACTGATTCTTCAACACCAAAACCCCTTGTGGTAATGGCTGGAGTACCCACTCGCAAGCCCGAGGTAACAAAGGGTGAGCGAGGGTCATTGGGGACTGCATTTTTGTTGACAGTAATAAAGGCCTCACCCATTGCGCGATCAGCATCAGTGCCGGTGTACTCTTTGCCAATAAGATCTACTAGCATTAGATGATTTTCAGTGCCATTAGATACAATCTTTATGCCGCGCTCGATAAATGTCTTGGCCATGGCTTTAGCATTGGCAACTACCTGCTTTTGATAGTCGACAAACTCATCGCTTGCCGCTTCTTTAAAAGCAATGGCTTTTGCTGCAATAACATGACAGAGGGGACCGCCCTGACTGCCTGGGAATACCGCTGAATTAACTTTCTTTGCAATATCTTCATCATTAGTCAACACAAAACCACCGCGGGGACCGCGCAGAGTTTTGTGGGTTGTAGACGTAACAACATGGGCATGGGGAATTGGGCTTGGATATACACCCGCAGCCACTAGGCCCGAGACGTGAGCCATATCCACCAATAGGTAGGCACCAACTTTATCGGCTATCTCTCTGAAACGCGCCCAGTCCATAATGCCTGAGTAAGCGGAAAAACCTGCAATAATCATTGCCGGCTTATGCTCTATGGCAAGCGCTTCGACCTGCTCATAATCAATGAGACCAGTGTCGGGGTTTAGACCGTACTGCACTGCATTGTATAACTTGCCAGAGAAGTTTGGCTTAGCGCCGTGAGTCAGGTGACCGCCATCGGCTAGACTCATTCCAAGAACCGTATCTCCACCTTTGATTAGCGCCAAAAATACTGCATTATTTGCTTGGGAACCCGAGTGTGGCTGAACATTGGCATAATCGGCACCATACAGGCTTTTTAATCTCTCAATCGCCAACTCTTCGGCCATATCAACATGTTCGCAGCCGCCGTAGTAACGCTTATTTGGATAGCCCTCGGCGTACTTATTAGTCAACTTACTGCCCTGAGCTTCCATAACAGCGGGGCTGGTATAGTTTTCCGATGCAATAAGTTCAATATGCTGTTCTTGACGTTCACCTTCCTGCTGCATTGCCTGCCACAGTTCAGCGTCATATTTTTCAATAGTCTGTTGTTTGTCGAACATGATGTTGGTGTTTCCTAAGTATTATTTAGAGTATTAAAAGGCGAGTTAATTTTTGCTTGCCATTTTACATTAATCTGTGTATTTCTAACAGAGAAAAGCATTGATTTTTATCCGGTTTTATAAATTTATATTAAATCCTAGTCTTGCTCTATCGTAGCGGCAAAAAATACTACCAAGGTATCGGCTTGCCGACATAGTCCACGTAGGAAAGTTGGCCGTCAACTGGCATATTATCCATCACTTCCGAGAGACAATTGGCCACAAAATCAGGCTCAAATAACTTGCCGCTGGGAACTGTTGCCTGAAAGGGCTTGGACATTGAGGAATTTACGGTGCCTGGGTGAAAAGCTATTAGTTTTATATTTTTAGCGCGGCGAGCATACTCAATGGAAAAGGTTTTCATCAGACTGTTAAGTGCAGCTTTGGATGCCCGATAACTGTACCAGCCACCCAGACGATTATCTCCAGTACTTCCAACTCTTGCACTAAAGCATGCCAATTTGCAGTCTCTGGACCCAGTCAATGTTCTCCGCAACAACTTTAACCACAGGGATGGAATCACTGTATTTGCATAGAAAATTGATTGCATCATATCGACACCAATATCTTCCATTCGCTTTTCGGGAAACATTTGCTCATTGTGCAAAATTCCGTGGCAGATACAGACCTTGCCGAAGGATCCTTTGAGATCACTGAGGCCATCGACAACAGTGGCCATAGCGGCCTCAGTATACTCCGTGCGAATCCACTTTAAGCGCGGGTGCTGCAAATTAGCATCGGATTGACTTACAGCGATAACTCGGTCGATACGACTATCGTCCAGAAAGCGCCTAACAAGTGCCTGACCCATAGCGCCACTGGCGCCTAGCACCATTGTATTGGTTGTATTCTCTAACATTCGTCCCTCTCTAAACTGCAGGTTTCACAGCGCTCTTTGCCTGTTATTAGACGGGATAAAAAATGACGATGTCGGGCAAATTGTAGATAGGCAAAATCTGCAACAGAGCCGATTATCGGCAGTCTAATCATTGCCGTCCACTTGCCTTTGCCAACTAGACTCCATGCTTTATGAGTCACATCTAGCCCCAAAATTATACTGCCATCGGCCAACTCGCCATGAAGAATTCTATCTGCCTCTCGACGATTAATATGGGGATATTTCTGCTCAAAATCCTGCTGATTGATATCTATCAAGACCAGTTTCTTTTGCTGGTCTAATTTTAATAGGTGCTTCATTTCCGCCAGACACAGCGGACAGCCGCCATCAAAGTAAATCTTAAGTTCCGCCACGGTTTAAAACTCCCTAATCAAAAAAGCCAGAACAAAGCCATGGGCGACAATAACAATCATTGTTAAAACTAATCTCATACGCCAATAGATTCTGTCCTCAGAATCAATCTCCAAAGAGCGTTCAGCTAACAAAAGGCTGCCAAAACCCGCCAGAAGCAGCGCAACAGCAAACATTGATAGCAGTGAAGAAAAGTTGATGATGATCAGGCTTGCCCATGCTGATAGCGCCATCAAATTACTGAATATAACAGCGATATTTGATGACCTTTTTCGAGAAATAAATCTGCCTTTGGACCAAAGAATACCGCCGAGAAAACTTAAAATAATTGCGCTGTAAGTGATAAACACATAGGGGGCATACAACCCAAAAATCGCAGCGCTATCAACACCCTGACCGCTGCCTACCGCCACTGTCATCTGCCACAGAGGAACCAAAAAGGGAATTAAACCGAGATAACCCAATACAATAGTGAGTTTGGAATTGCCATATTGCGCGTCAACTGGGCTTTTAGCCACCATACATATATTCCTAATGAAATCGCACTTTTTAAGCGCTTTGTAGATGATTTTTTTACGAGTCAACCGCTACTTTGGTTTGATCACTAAACGACAATAGGATCCATCCCCAGCGAGAGTCCGTAGTTTTTTGGCAATATATATATTTTGAGGCTGCTATGACAAAAAAAGGGATCTTCTGGTTCACTACCGATCTGCGTTTGGACGATAATCAGGCTCTAAAACAGGCAGCCGCCACAGTGGATCAGCTTGTTTTGGTTTACTGCCCTGAGGAATCTGAAAGACTCTCAAATTTTCAAATTGGCTCATCCATATCGGCTAACCGGCATGAATTTTTAATAAGAAGCCTAATGGATTTGCAAAAATCCTTGGCTCCGTTAGGGCAACACATCATTATTTGTCCTCAGCCTGTAACTGCACTATCCCAGATTATCCTAAATTATGGCATTAACTATGTGTTCTGCAGTGGCGGTCAGCATTGTCTCGATAGTTCTAGTTGGGATTGTTTGAAAACCACACATCCCAGTGTAGAGTTCACCGAAATAGGCAGTAACAGGCTGTTTAATCGTCAACAGCTACCCTTTGAACTCAGCGAACTACCCAGTAGTTTCTCTAAATTCAGACGCAAAGCTGAAAAAATCGGAGTGTTGCCACCAGAGCCCGCAGTAACCCGCCTACCCCCTACTATTATGGATCCGATTCTATGGCCCGCTGACTTTGCAAAATCCAGAGTGCGGGATTCCATGATTTTTGAAGGCGGTGAAACTTCAGCTAGATCGCACTTGGAAAATTATTTTTCATCGTCTCTCGCCAGCACCTACAAACAGACGCGCAACGGTCTTGATGGCATGGACTATTCCACCAAATTCAGTCCATGGCTGGCATCGGGATGTATATCTGTACGCCGAATTGTCGAACGACTTAATCAATATGAATCCGAGATTGTGGCCAATGATTCAACCTATTGGATTTATTTTGAATTACTGTGGCGCGAATACTTTCAATGGTATGGCGAACATTATGCCGAGCGGATGATCAATTTTTCTGGCATCAAAGATCGAGCGCCAAACACAAGCTTTTATCCTGAACGCTTTCAGAAATGGTGTCGAGGAGCCACCCCCTACCCCATAGTCAATGCCTGCATTAAGCAGCTTAACACTACTGGCTATATGTCCAACCGCGGAAGGCAACTGGTCGCTAGCTGTTTTGTTCATGAATTGGCACTGGATTGGCGATATGGTGCCGCCTACTTGGAACAACAGTTAATTGATTTTGATCTGAGCTCTAATTGGGGCAATTGGCAATACCTTGCAGGGGTGGGGGCCGACCCCCGCGGTCACAGGCAATTTGATCTAGCCAAGCAAACACAAATATACGATCCTCAGCAGCAATTTATAAAACGCTGGAGAGGACAGGATAATAGTTTGCCATTGGACTCAACTGATGCGTCCGACTGGCCGATTTACTCTGGAGTATCCCTGTGAAAAATAGCTATAAAACACTGCGACTAATATTAGGTGATCAGCTCAACTATCGACACTCATGGTTTCGAGACGCAGATCCATCGGTGTTGTATGTCATCGCAGAGCTTCATCAAGAAACGAATTATGTGCGACACCATATTCAAAAAGTATGTGGTTTTTTCGCGGCGATGAACGCTTTTGCTGAGCATCTCAGCGCTCAGGGACATCAGGTACTTCACCTCGACTTAGATCAAACCGTTGAATTTACTGATCTAAACACCATGATCAGTCATCTCACCAGTCAATACGCTGTAACGTCATTTGAATACCAACAGCCGGATGAATACAGGCTTTCGCAACAGCTTCAGTCACTTCAATTGGATTCAAGTATCGATGTTTGCTGTCATGATTCAGAGCACTTTTTATTAGCCCATGAAGAGTTGGCCAAATATCTCAATCCAAACAAACACAATCGCATGGAATCTTTTTATCGCAAGATGCGCAAACGATTCAATATTCTAATGGATGGTGATCAACCCCTAGGTGAGAGATGGAATTTTGATGCTGAAAACCGGCAAAAACTTAAGCCCGCCGATATACAAGAAATACCACAACCACTTTTATTCAGCAATGATATTAGCTCGATCCAAGAACGCTTAGGGCGACATAATATAGAAACCATCGGCAATTGTTCCAAGCATCTTATTTGGCCGGTCAACCGTCAACAGGCCCTCGAATTGCTGAACTTTTTCTGCACCCACTGCCTGCCCCTATTTGGTCGATTTCAGGATGCTATGACCTATCAGAGCGAACAGCGCTGGAGCCTCTATCATGCGAGAATTTCCTTTGCTTTAAACTGTAAAATTTTACATCCATCAGAGGTGGTTCAAGCAGCATTAGATAGATATTACAGCGCTAAAGAATCGATTGAATTGGCACAGGTCGAGGGTTTTGTTCGCCAAATTATCGGTTGGCGAGAATATATTCGCGGGGTCTATTGGGTCAATATGCCCCATTATAAAGATCTTAATCAACTTGACGCCCGCAACCCCCTTCCAGACTATTTCTGGACAGGCGACACCAAGATGAACTGTGTCAAACACGCCGTTGAACAATCCCTCGACTACGCATATGCCCACCATATTCAAAGGTTGATGGTAACCGGTAACTTTGCCATGTTGGCGGGCATTGATCCAGACCAATTAGATCAGTGGTATCTGGGAATTTATATAGATGCAATAGAATGGGTTGAAATGCCTAATACGCGGGGTATGAGTCAATTTGCCGACGGCGGTCTAATCGCCACAAAGCCTTATGCTGCCAGTGGTAGTTATATCAATAAAATGAGTGATTATTGTTCGCAATGTGACTACGACGTAAAACAGCGCAGCACCGAGGATGCCTGTCCATTTAATAGTCTTTATTGGCGCTTTATGCAGACCAATAGTGAGCGTTTAAGAAACAACCCCAGAACTGCCATGGCCTATAGAAGCTGGAGCAAAATGCAACCCGAGGTTAGACAACAGATCCTTGAGCGCGGCGATTACTGCATTGATCATTTACAACAACTCTAAGCCGTACAGTATCTAATTAATTTAGCGCTACCAAAGCATCTATTATCTGCTCGTAATTGCTCATAAATTCCTTGGAAATGCCATCGTCAAAGGTCATAGGCGCTTTGACATCGTTGGCTATATCAACAAACCCAACTCGGGCGAGCAGGCTAGCTAATTTTCTGCGAAATTCTACACTGCCGAATTGATTAACAACCCTCAGGGGGCCCCAATCGATAACATCACCACCTGTTGGGTAGTACTTTGTTACCCGCACAAAAACCATGTCATTGTCAGGATCTACAAAAATATATTGACCAAATTTACCGCTGGCATTAAAAATCTTGGCTTCATTTTCATAACGAGAAATCCACCAGTGCAAAGAGTAGCCTCGTTGACCTTGAAGACTGTCACTGGGAATGTTACTCCATACAGGCTGAAAGGTTTGATCGACATATTGACTGGGTATTATTTGTTGCTCGTGCCATTTTCCAGATCTAGCAAACAATAATCCAAATCTGGCATATTGGCGGACAGTGGTATCTATACAGCAGTATGTGAGTGGATTTCCGGAGGAATCACGCCACAGGGTGACATTATCCATGCCAATTTTTTTTAGTATTCTCTCTCTTAACAACGTATCTGCAGGCACTCCGGTTGCGCGAAAAAGAATATCTGCTAATAACATTGAATTTACATTGTTGTACTCAAATTTTTCCCCTGGAGTTTTATCAAGCTTTATATTTTTGGCATAGGCCAAATGATCTTGAGTAAAGAACATTTTTTCATGTTCATCTGCAGGCATTTCTAGGCCGCTAGTCATATTAAGCAATTGCCGAAGCGTTATTTCACGTCGATCATCTTCGAAATAACGCTTCGGCAATTTCC
>CAXRCX010000014.1:0-7071 GCA_964229255.1 Porticoccaceae bacterium | reverse complement strand
CCACATTCAGCATCAAGCCCAGCAATCAAATTATTAGTTGCCGCCACCATCAAACTTTCACCGACTGTTGCATCAATACAGCTCTGTTCGCCAAGTTCGTCAGTAATCTTTATCTTTACAACAGCCATTCGATACAGCACCTATACAGATTATCCCTGGAAGCCAGCAATTAAGTCTTTATATTACAGTTTTTTTATATAAATGCAATTATACGTTATTTATGTATTTCACATATCAAAACAGATAAACAGCTTAACTCACTGGAACTAAATCAACAGTAAGATTGAGGTCACAAGAAAAATCGAAACATTTAAATGCATCCAATAGCGCTAAAGCAGTGTATTTTACATTAACGTAGATTTTAGTTCATAGAGCCCATCACTAACTACAAGTCTGATGCGCAGCAATCTATTGACCAGAAAACAAAATATTTGGTAACATGATTTTCTATTTTATAAGCATTATGTGTAATAAATGCTTTCACTTATTTGGAGAATTAGCAGATGCTAACCCTACATGTTGATCCAATTACTGTAAATTGCCGGAAGGTGCTTGCCGGCCTCCAGCTTATAGGCGTGGAATATGAACAGGTAACCATGAGTATTTTTAGTGAAGATCATAAGGAAGATAGTTATCTAGCCTTAAACCCCAATGGAACAATGCCGTTAATGACGGAAAAAGGATTTTGTCTCTGGGAGTCCAATGCAATTTTACAATATGCCGCAGATGTTAAGGGCGACAAGAGCACTTACCCCTCGGACCCCCAAATACGTGCAGACATTAACCGTTGGTTACTTTGGGAGTCAGCAAACTGGTTCCCTTCCTGCTATGTATATATGGTGGAAAACATAGCTAAACCATTAATGGGGCTTCAAGCAGAGCAATCTCTACTGGACAATGAGGCAGAACGTTTTAATAAGCTCGCTGCCATTCTGGATAGTCGCTTAGCCAACCAACAGTGGTTGTGCGGAGATAACGTTACCATCGCAGACATTGCAGTGGCGGCACCAATGCATCTCCACCAAGCTGCAAAATTACCTCTCAAGCCATACAAACATCTCTTGCGCTGGATGACGGATAATATTGAACAATTGCAATGCTGGAAGAACACCTATGTTGGGCCTGATCTTACCCTTGGGAAAGCAAATAATAAGAGCATAAAATAAGGAATAGCAGGATGACATCAGATTCAGTTATAACGACACTTAATTATACCGTCGACAATAATATCCCTCATAACCACTTTTTTTATGAACCAAATGGCGATGACAAACACATCAGCAACCCAGCGGGCACTGATTCACAGCAGGTTGAAGTTTTCAATGGCTGGGGTGATGTCAAAAATTTTCACGTTGATAAAGAAGGCTTCGAGCTTCGACCATTTTCCGGCTCCTTCGTAGAATTCGACAATGACACTTTGGTAACGACAGTTTTCTACCAGCAGGTTATCGATTTTATTAAGTCCTGTACCGGCGCTAAACGTGTTGAAGTGTTCGATCACACCATACGCAGACGCATGAGGGATCCTGGTAACCTTGCGGAACAGACTACCACTCAGCGCCCCGCTGTTCAGATGGTTCACTGTGACTACACTGCTGACTCAGGACCTCAACGTGTCCGTGATCTCATGCATGGTGAGGCGAATGCTCTGCTGAGCCGACGTGTAGCATTCTTTAATCTTTGGAAACCATTGTATGAGACGGTGGAAGAACTACCTTTAGCAATGTGTGATGTACAATCCTGCAAGCCCGATGATTTACTTAGAACTCATCTACTGTATGAGGATCGACAGGGTGAAGTATATACAATGCGTTATCAACCAAACCATCGTTGGATCTATTTTCCCAATATGACAACCACTCAGGCACTAATACTAAAAACCTATGATTCTGAGACTGACGGCCGGGCACGCTTTATGGCTCACTCCGCTTTTGAAGATCCCAACACACCTACAAACCCTAAACCACGTGAGAGCATTGAAGTTCGTACAATGGCATTTTTCTAATTGGGCCTTGCCAATTATTAATACCGCTTCGTTGATTTTTTCGAGACTAATATTAAAAAACCTCTCTACATTAGTAGAGAGGTTTTTTAATTACTTCTATAGTCAAATTTAAGCGCTCAGTTTAAGACCCCATAATAGCCTTTGTTTCCAAAAACTCATCGAAGCCAGCACTGCCCCATTCTCTGCCAATCCCTGACTGCTTGTAGCCCCCGAACGGAGCGTTGATGTCAAATGGCGCGCAATTCAAATGCACCATACCCGTTCGCAGCTGAAGAGCAAATTCTTTTGCCCTCTCAGTGGTCCCTGCAGAGACATAACCCGAGAGGCCGTACTCAGTATCATTGGCCATTTTTATGACTTCATCTTCAGACTCATAGGGAATAATCGTCAAGACTGGCCCAAATATTTCTTCACGAGCAATATTCATATCATTAGTCGCTTCACTAAAAATGGTTGGCTTAACAAAGAAACCAGTTTCAATACCATCAGGCCGCCCTACACCACCGGCAACAAGCTTTGCTCCTTGTTTGATACCATCTTCAATTAACGACTGAACACGGAGATATTGACGCTGATTGGCTATTGGCCCCATTGTCGTTTGCGGATCAAGTGGGTCCCCAACAACCACGCTCGCAAGCGCATCAATCGTCATCTTTTCAACCGTAGCTAACTGAGATTTATGGACAAACATGCGGGATGGTGCATTGCAGCTTTGTCCAGTATTTAGCATCATTCCCGCAACACCTGCTTGGACAGCACTTTCAAGATCGGCATCCTGCAGAATGATATTGGCAGATTTTCCACCTAGTTCCAGTGATACTCGCTTTATAGTGTCTGCAGCGTGCTTTGAGACGGATGAACCCGCTCGATGCGAGCCTGTCAGAGATACCATATCAACTAATGGGTGACCAGAGAGCGATGGCCCTACTTCAGCACCGTCGCCCTGAATCAAATTAAATACTCCCGGAGGTAAACCGGCTTCATCAATAATTTCAGTTAAGATTTGTGCCGATGAAGGAGAGTTCTCACTGGGCTTCAAAACCATTGTGCAGCCAGCAATCAAAGCGGGCGCTATTTTACAGACGATCTGATTAAGCGGCCAATTCCAAGGCGTTATCAACGCGCACACACCTATAGGCTCTCTGACAATTAATGTTTCGCCATTCATTTTTTGCCATTCAAAGGACTCTGCTGTAGCCAAAGCAGTATTGAAATGTAAAAGTCCCATAGGCGCTTGAGCTACCATAGACAGATTCTCTAGTGGCGCTCCCATTTCTCGAGATACCGCTTCAGCGATATCACCAAGGCGGCGTTCATAGACTGCGACAATAGCCTTAACGTAGTCCAATCTTTCATCCAAAGTTAATTTAGCGTAGCTTGGAAAAGCTTGGTGGGCAGCTTTAACTGCCCTATCGACATCGTCAGAATCGGCCATAGCAACATTGCCTATGGCTCGCTCTTTGCTCGGGTCGATAAACTCTGCTGTACGCAGCTGGTTGCAAGGGGGCACCCATTCTCCATCAATATAAAACTTATCAAGATTTAACATAGTTTTTTCCTTTGTTTCTTTACTTAATATTTATCGACTTAAGGATTAAAAGCGATACGTAGCCTCAATACCGAAAGTCCTAGGCAAGGCTCGTACTCGATATCCATTACCAAATAAGTTCTCTAGAGAAATGCCATAGGGGAAGTACAGCTTATCACCAATATTTTTAACCCAGGCAGAGACGGCTAGATTGTCAATCTCATAAGTAAGGCGAGCATTTGAGACCCAATAATCACCACCACCATTCACATAATCTCCAGAAGCAACATTAGGGAGCGGACCTTTACTATAGTCTTCAAACGAGTCAAAACTAAAGTCACCCGTATATGCTGTATCAGCATAGAGAAGTAATTCACCGCCGCTTGCCATTTCTGCCAGTCTCCAATTAAAGCCTATATTAAGGGACTCCTCGGCAGCATAAGGCATTGGGTTGCCAGCCACGCTAACGGGGCCGCCAGCAGACACGATGCAGCTTCCTATCTGTGCGGGGAAGGTCGGAATTGTAGAGCTATCAGCAGGACAGTCTCCATCATCATATTCAGAATCCAGCAACCCAATGGCAGCATTCAAAGTGAACGCATCATTTACGGCGTACTTAATATCGAGCTCAAGACCGGAAATCTCACCATCCAATGAAACCAAATTCCCCGTTGCAGTGTCATCGATTACTTGACCTTGCTGACCAATATAGTCATAACGGAAAATAGCGCCATTTAACTGTAAACGATCATCGAGAAGACGAGTTTTGAATCCCAGCTCGTATGCATCAACTTCTTCTGGCGGTACAAAATAAACCTGGTTTGCTGAACCGTATGCTAGACCATTAAAAGTTCCTGCTCGATAACCCCGACTGAAACTCGCATAAACCAGACTATCTTCGTTTGGCTTATAATCAAGGATAACCCGTCCCGTTGTACTTTCAGAGTCACCTGACTTTTCAAGTGGTTCAGGCGCAGCTATACCTAGTGAAGGAAACCCCGGGACAACCACGTCACCCGCCGGATTTTTTAGATCCTCAAGAAAATATGGGGCGTATGCTCCATTTTCTTGATAACCTGAAACCGTAATCAGTCGAGCCACTCCATTGTCGTCATAAAAGGTTGACATTGCATCGGTAAAATCATTTTCGTCTTTAGTGAAGCGTGCACCAACAGTCAATGTAAGGGTATCTGTTAGCTGATAGTTACCCTCAGCATAAACGGCATAGGATGTGCGCTCTTGCCTAAAGCTCTGAGTCGCTCGAATACCTGTTGGAAGATCAGCTGCATCAAGAGGGAGGCCTTCGCCACTGAAAAATCCTCCAGGGTTAAAATAATCAGCCGGTAGCCCTACAGCCTCTCTATTATCGCTTAGAAAATTAAAGAAATCCGGCGTGTTATTTGACGTAATAACATCGTTACCGTAAAAAAGGCCAGCTAAAAGACTAAAGTTTTCCTGCACATAGTCCAAACGAATATCTTGATTAAATGCTCTGAAATCACTGCTATAGCCAATTGAACACGCACGCAATGGTGAACCATCGCAATCGGTATTTTGCTGAGAGTAGAGCCCAGAATCATATCCAGTAGTATTAACAATTTTTAAATCATCGTTGATTGCAATCTCTGCACTAAACACTATCCCCTCCGACTCTGTCCTAGCTTCTCCAACAGAGTCCATCTCTATATCATCATCTGAAAATCCATTAGCAGAGATGCTGTAATTTTCTGGGTTAAGCTGTCCATCGAACAATGGCGACAATAGAAAATTCGGACTGGTAAAGTCCATCAGATCACTTCCTTGAATCTGACCGACAGGAAATGGAGCTTCGGTTCCTCCTTCAGCTTCTGCGCTATAGGCCTTTAGCGTAAAATCTAGATTTTCCGTTGGTAACCAGCGGACGCTTAAGCGCGCTCCATAGTTTTCGGAACCACCAGGATCTTTACCGGTATTTAGATTCAATCCTGATGCTCCTGCAGACGAAAAATCATTAACACCAGCATCCAACTGATTGGTCATATATGGGTCTGAATCTACGTAATTACCCGACACCCGGATACCTAGCGTATCTGATGGATTGAATTCATATGCAGCCGTAACGTTTCGACGACTATAATTGCCAAAGCCGACCGTTAAATAGCCGTTATCGCCGTCTAACTCAGGCTTGCGCGTAATAAAATTGATTGCTCCGCCCGTTGTATTACGACCATATAATGTACCTTGCGGTCCACGAACAACTTCAACTTGAATTAGATCGTAGAGCTGCTGACCATGGGCGGCACGAAATGCCTGGTAGACCTCATCTACGTATACACCGATAGGTGAAGCAGTATTAGAATTAAACTCCGTTCCCACCCCAACCCCTCTTAGCGAGAAGTTTGGCTGCTGCTCACCATAGGGAGATGAAACCTGAATATTTGGCATAGTGCGATTAAGGTCATTGGTTTGAAATACACCCTGATCTTTCATTTCCTGAGCGGAAATAGCTGATACCGCGACAGGTACCTCTTGAAGATTCTTAGCACGTTTTGTTGCAGTAACAACAATTTCTTCGAGAGCGGCTCCTCCATCTTGTGCGAACACAGCCGATGGCATGGCAAAGCAGCTAAGACTTATTATTGCTGGAAGTTTTGATAGTTTCATTTCTTTCCCCTGTATATAGCTTTAAGTTGTAGTTTTAAATCATAATAAATTAGGTATTTTTTAATTTATCTGAAGGTTTTATCTATAGTGGTCAATGATTACATTGACATTCCTCCATCCACTGGAATCCCTGTGCCATTTACAAATGCAGCCGCATCCGAACACAAGAAACACACCGCATCAGCCATTTCTGACGGCTGCCCGAGGCGACCCTGCGGAGTCTGTTCAATGAAATTTTGGGTAGCTTGCTCTCGATCAGGAAATAAGCCCACGTTGACCAAATCATCGGCTAATTTGATTCCCATATCAGTCAAGACCAAGCCTGGGTAAATGCAATTCACTCTGATGCCATAGCCCAGCTTTCCGGCTTCCATTGCACCGATTCTAGTCATCCTATCGACAGCGGATTTTGTAGCGGAATAGCCTGAGACTGCAGGCACTGCAAGGCGCGATGCAACAGAGGAAATATTTACGATAGAGCCTCCTGCTCCAGATAGCCCTCCTGGGCGCATAGCCAAAAAAGCATGCTTCATACCGAGTAGGGGGCCAAGAATATTGACATCCAGCATCTTATTAACTTCTGAAACATCAAAATCAGTCATCAAAGCCGTCACTTCAATGCCTGCATTATTTACTAAAATATCGAACCCACTAAAACTCTCGATAGTTTTTGCGATGCCAGAACGCCAATCATCTTCATTGGTGACATCTAATTTTACAAATTCTGCACAGCCGCCCGCATCTCGCAAAGCCTTAGCCTTGGTCTCACCTTCATTGATTAAGATATCGGCGATCATTACAGAAGCACCGGAGGCAGAAAGGGCAGATGAAATAGCCCAGCCAAGACCATTTGCCCCGCCTGTGACCAATGCTTTGCGACCAGATAAATTAAAAA
>CAXRCX010000013.1:0-91541 GCA_964229255.1 Porticoccaceae bacterium | reverse complement strand
AGTTTTCATAGAATTCCTTTGATTCTCCATCTTCCAGTGTGACAGGCGATACAATATCTCTTTCTACGTTATACCAACCAATCTTTTCTAAGAATTTAAAGAATCTGAGAAAACGACCCATATTACTGATCTCATAATCTCTTATCGGCCCCCAATCTTGCTTGGATCCGCCTGTTGATTTGTATTTGGTTATTCGAGTAAAGATGACATCATTGGCTTGGTCGATAAAAATATATTGACCAAATTTACCACTGGCATTGAATATTTTTGCTTGTTTATCGTAATGGGAAATCCACCAATGCAGAGAGTAACCGCGTTCTATTTGAATATTATCATTGGGTATTTCACGCCATCTGAGCTGAAAGGTCTCATCGACAAAATCCCGCGGTACAATTTGTTGCTGTTGCCACTGTCCGCCTCTAGCATACAACAAGCCAAATCTGGCGTACTGCCTCACCGTTGCATCAATACAGCAATAGGTGAGAGGGTTACCCGCACTATCTTTCCACAGGGTAACCTTATCCATGCCGATTTTGTTGAGTATTCTTTCCCTCAGCAGAGTATCCGCCGACACGCCAGTGGCGCGGAATAAAATATCGGCCAACAACATTGAATTGACATTGTTATATTCAAATTTTTTATCGGGCACAGTCTCGAGAGAAATATTCTTGGCATAGGCTAGATGATCCTTGGCAAAGAACATTTTTTCATGTTCATCGGCGGGCATCTCCAAACCACTGGTCATATTGAGCAACTGCCGAATAGTTATATCCCCTCGACCGTCGTTATACTCTAGGTATAGACCAATCCTATCATCGAGACTGTTAATTTCTCCAAGTTCAATAGATATACCAATCAGGGCGGCATAGAAGCTTTTTGCCATCGACCAAGAGGTAGCCAAACTATCCTTGTTAAAACCCTCGGCATATCTCTCATCAATCAGTCTACCTTTGACAAAAAGTGCAGCGCCCTGAGTTGATGCATCCTCAAAAGTGAGATCAAATAGGTGTTTTACTTTAGCGGGGTTTATATTGACTGATTCGGCAGTGGTTTGCAGCCAACTCTCTTGAGGATACACAGCGGCTTCACTAGCAATTTGACTACTACTAGCCCAAGCCGCAGACACCATAAGGCAACCGCCACTCAAAGCCAAAAGGTATGGTAAGCCGCTAAAAAACCACATTTTTATACCCCTTATTGTTTTTTTAGTCCCAACTAGAAATATACGCTATCCCCTGAAAATTGTAGTGTTTTTAACAGAAATATCTATGACCATTGGTTCATTAAAAATAATTTAATCCATATTAAATTTTACAACGAATAACTAATACCTATTGTGTCACATCCAAACATGGAGTGTTAACAACGGGTTGTCCTTAGTAAAAAAAAAGGATAATGTTATGGTTCTAGGTGTTTAATTTAGAAATATTACCTAGAACTGCTGTACTGGGTGTGTCAGTTAACGAACCACTGGTAAGCAAGCTGACACAATAATAAAAAAGCTTGATTTAAGTAGGGGTTACACATGACTAACAACTTACAATCCGGCGATTACGTCGGCATGTCTTTTTGGCTAATATCTATGGCGCTTGTCGCTGCTACTGCTTTCTTCTTCTTGGAGCGCGATCGCGTTGCTGGCAAGTGGAAAACGTCGCTGACAGTATCTGGCCTTGTTACGCTTATAGCTGCAGTTCACTATTTCTATATGCGTGATGTCTGGGTTGCGTCGGGAACATCTCCAACAGAGTTCCGCTATATTGATTGGCTGCTAACAGTGCCACTCTTGATGGTTGAATTCTACCTAATCATGTCTGCGGTGGGTAAGGTACCCGGTCGCGTTTTCTGGAATCTTCTAATTGGTACAACAATTATGTTGTTGTTCGGTTATGCGGGAGAGACCGGAATGATGGGTGTAGGCATGGCCTTTGTTCTATCAATGGCGGCTTGGTTCTATGTAATTTGGTACATTATTAAAGGTGAGGCGAGCCAGGTTAATGCCAGTCTTGCCAACGCTAATGTGCAAAAAGCATATAAAACCATGACATTACTTGTCACCGTTGGTTGGGCTATCTATCCGCTAGGCTATTTCCTTGGCTATTTAGGCGGTGGAGCAGATGCGGGAACAATGAATATTATTTATAACTTAGCTGACTTCTGGAACAAAATTGGTTTCGGTATCGTAATTTGGTCAGCAGCAGTAGCAGATTCAGAATAATCTACTGTTGGGAAAGTACGAGAGAGTCAGTTTTCTGACTCTCTCTTTCCCCAAAAAAAATAAAGTAACTTAAAAGTTATGATCAATGAGGGTATTTTACGATGGCCCCAAAAATTTCAGTTCGAAAAGAGTGGTTATCACAATTAGACGCGCTATATAGAGCAGAGTTACCCCAAGACAACAGTAGTCTGACTGTTGCCGCAAAATATCATTTTAAAAATCCGGGAAAATCCTTTCGAGCCCAGCTTGCACTTACCAGTGGCAGAGCACTTAATATCGATCATTTAGACAATTTAAATTGGGCGGCAGCTTGCGAACTGCTGCACAATGCTTCGCTTATACATGATGATATAAGCGATGCCAGCACCCATCGCCGCGGACAGCAAAGTGTCAGTCACTATTTTGGCTCCGATATGGCTCTTTGCCTTGGCGATTGGATGGTAGCTAAAGCCTTTGAGCTAGCAGCTAGAAATAGTCGAGTTGGTAGCCAGTTAACCGCCATACTAGCTCAGGCAATGCAAGAGACTTGCAACGGACAAATTTCTGATCTCAGCCAGCGCCAATGTGCGGACTTAGATGAGTGGCAACGAATAGCAACGGGTAAAACTGCACCGCTATTGATTGCACCGATCAAGGGAATGGCGTTAGCTGCCGGCTTGATTGATCAGCAACATAATACAGATTGGCTGAGCCAGCTGGACCAGCTAGTTGGATTCTGTGGTCTTGCCTATCAGGGATACAATGATATTGATGATATAGTCCCCTCCAGTCACAGATCGAGCGATCTGGATGGGCGAAAACCGAATTTAGCGGTTAGTTTATTTGCAATACAGGGATTAGGACGAGACGACTTCCATCGGTGGTATGCCTCCGAGGACACTCATCGTCTATCTCATTGGCAGCAAAGGATTGCCTCAAGTGTGGTTATTTCTCAAGCTAATGAACTAGTTGACCAGTGGCTGATACAGGCGCAAGAGTTAGTGTTGACCCAACCTCCTGCACTGCAATCTGTTATTGAAGATTTAGTGAATTCAGTTAAGAAAACCACCTTGGTGAAAAGCCAATGTCGAATAGCATAGATCCTGCGCCGGAGGGCCATTCGCAGAAGGCGATAGTCATTGGCGCGGGCTTTTCCGGAATTGCTACTGCCTTGAGATTAAGAGCGGTAGGCTATCGCGTTACCCTAATGGAGAGATTGAACAGTCTCGGTGGTCGCGCTCAGGTGTTCGAGCGCGGCGGCTACAAGCATGATGCCGGCCCTACAGTAATTACAGCACCTTTTCTTTTTGATGAGCTATATGAGCTGTTTGACGAAAAGCTAGAGGATCATCTGGATTTTGTTCCTCTAGACCCTTTCTATCGCTTTCACTTTACCGACGGCAGTCAATTTGATTACCGCGCTTCCATTGAAGATACACTCGATGAAATTCGTCGATTTAGTCCAGATGATGCCGACGGCTATCTCGCATTACTCGAGCAGTCGAAAAAAGTCTATGATATTGGTTTTAAAAAGCTGGTTCACCGTCCATTCAATAGCCTGTGGCTTATGATTAAACAGATTCCAGCACTGCTAACATTAAAATGCTATAAAACAGTTTCTCAGTTAGTGAGTCGACACTTAAAACACCCTTTGATTCAACAGGCCTTTTCTATCCACCCTCTATTGGTAGGTGGCAATCCATTTAAAACAACCGCCATTTATACTTTGATACATTATTTGGAGCGCCGTTGGGGTGTGTTTTTCTGCATGGGTGGCACTGGCAAACTAGTACAAGAGCTAGGCGCGCTGATGCAACGTCAGGGTATTGAAATTGTCCTCAATGCCGATGTCGATGAAATTCTCACTCACAAAAATCGCGCCAGCGGTGTACGCATGGCGGATGGTAGGGAATCCGATGCAGATATAGTGGTCTTTGGCGGCGACCCTGAGACCTGCTACAAACACCTAATTCCAAGTGTGAAAAACCCCATGCCCAGCATTAAAAAACGCTATAGCATGGGGTTGTATGTTCTTTATTTTGGCACCAAAAAACTCTATCCCGAGGTAGCCCATCACAGTATTTGGATGGGACCTAGATTTAAGGAATTGCTGTCTGAAATTTTTGATAGCAAACAAATGAGTGATGATTTTTCACTGTATTTACATCGCCCAACAGCAACCGACAAAAGTTTTGCTCCCGAGGGCTGTGAATCGTTTTATGTGCTCTGTCCAGTACCCAACCTACAGGGCAATATTGACTGGGAGGATGAAGGGCCCAAGTTGCGCGATCGAATAATTGAAGCTCTAGAGGGGTCTATACTTCCCGAATTATCCAGTGTTATTGAAGAAGTATTTTGGATGACACCAAAAGATTTCGCCAATGATTATCGCTCCATGCATGGGGCTGGATTCTCAATTGAGCCGAGACTGACCCAGTCTGCGTGGTTTAGATTTCACAATCGCCACCAGCGCATAAAGAACCTTTATTTTGTTGGCGCGGGAACTCATCCAGGTGCCGGCTTGCCAGGGGTCGTTAGCTCGGCTAAGGTGGTTGAAGAACTGATTACAGGCGTCGAGGTGGGCTCCGGCGGATAATTTATGGAATTAGCTCAAAAAAACCAGTCATCAAAGCAAGTTCTTGCTCGTCATGGTAAATCTTTTTATTGGGCAAGCCTTTTTCTCGGCCACACACTGGCTAACCGCGCAGCCAGACTATATGAATTTTGTCGCTTTGTAGACGATATTGCCGACGGCGACCTGCCCCACCGACATGAGACCCTAGCCGACATAAAGCACAGCCTAGAAGTTAAGGACTCAGCTGCTAGTTCTGAAGTCGAGGCCTTTCTTGAACTGGCGTCTGAAGTCAAGATTCCAATGCAAGCTGCCACTGAACTGTTAGATGGAATGCTGCTCGACCAACAACCCACCGCAGTCAAAGATGAGGCTGAACTGCTGCGATACTGTCATGCTGTAGCAGGAACAGTGGGTCTTATGATGTGTAGAATTCTTGACTGTCAGCACCCCCGCGCCGATCATTTTGCCATTGATTTAGGGGTTGCTATGCAACTGACCAATATCGCCAGAGATGTACTCGAAGATGCGAAGATGGGTCGGCGCTACTTACCTCAACAATGGGTAAATATTTCAGCGGCTGAACTTGCAACTGGCGATATCAATCACCATCAACCTACCGCAGTGGCAATTGGAAAATTATTGGACTTAGCTGATAAATACTATGTCAGCGCCCTATTGGGGATTCAGCTTTTACCTTTTAGGTCTCGGTTTTCAATTACCGTGGCACTGCGGGTTTATCGACAGATTGGGGTATTGTTGCGACGCCGTAAATTGGCCTGGTGGCAAGGTCGAGTTGTAGTGAGCAAATTAGAGAAAATTCTGTTAAGTTTATGCTGTGTGATTGATCTAAGGCCGAAAAAAGTACCGCCACATCAGTCACTATTGCACCAATCACTTCGGGGTTTAGCTGGTGTCGACACAAAATAATCACAGTGCTGAGGTCATCAAAACTGATATAGCTATTATCGGTGGCGGCAATGCGGGTATTACCTTGGCGACTAAGCTCAAACATCAAACTGCGGTGGTTATAGAACCCAAAACACCCGAGCAACGCGATGCGAGCTGGGCTCTATGGGCAAAATCAGATACACAACAAGACTTAGCCTTCGCGACAAAAGGACAGTGGCATCAATGGCGACTAATCGATCACCACAGTGAAATCATACACTCAAGTGAGCAATATCATTACCTCAGCCTTTGCTCGAGAGATTATTTGCGTCATTGCGAAAACAAACTTTCGCCCAATATATCATTAGTTCGCAGTACTGCAGATAATATTGTCGGCGTCGGAACCGGCGGAACCTTTGTCGCTGAGAATCAACAGTATATCGCCGACTTTATCTATGATTCTAGACCTGCACAATTAGATGAAAACGGGCTTAAGCAACATTTCTTCGGAATAGAAATACGCACAAAAGCGCCGATCAAAGATAGACATATTGCCACATTAATGGACTTTAGAGTCGACCAGTCACGCGGCCTTCATTTTATCTACGCTTTACCTTTCTCAGATCACAGCCTGTTAATTGAATCCACTGTAATCTCCACCAACCTTGAGTCGAAAGACTGGTATCGGAAGGCCATCTATCAATGGTTAGACCAACAGTCTATTGAAATTGATCAAGTGACTCGAGAGGAATACGGCGTTATACCAATGCATAAAACCACACCAATTGATCATTCACTGACATCTATTGGCGCGGCTAGTGGCGCAGTGAGATTGTCTTCCGGCTACGCATTCACCAATATTCAAGCACAGATTAAACAGTTGGCAGAGTGCATTGATCGCGGTGAGTTTCAGGTGCCTCAGGTAATCTCTGGAAATATCAGTAAGCTAGATCAGATATATAATGGCGTGCTAATTGACAACCCGGAATTAGGTGTTGAGCTTATGATGAAAACTGCAGGCGCTCTGGATGCCGATGGCTTCTCGCGATTTATGCTTGGCACGGCAACCTTTAAGGATTGGATGAGGGTTATTTTAGCGATGCCTAAAATACCCTTTTTAGCACAGGTATTTCGCCTATGACTGTCTGGGATTTTGCCGCATTGGTTGCCATATTTGTATTTGGCGTGCCCCACGGGGGCTTCGATGCAGCCATTGCTCGACGCAGTGGCTGGGCGATGAATAGCCGCCTTTCATGGGTTTTTTTTCATCTATCCTATGTAGCTCTTGCCACTGTGGTGGCAATACTCTGGTGGTGGTTACCCGTTACTAGTCTGTGCCTGTTTTTATTAATTTCCGGCTATCACTTTGGCGCTAGCGATATCGCAAATATTGGTAGCGATTGGCTGCCTTGGATAGCCCATGGCGGCTTGGTACCCATTGCTATTCCCAGCTTAAGTCCAGACACCGTAAGACCTATTTTTTCGATTCTAATCGGTACCGATAGAGCCGAAATTGTTTTAACAGTGATTCAAATTATTTTTATACTGTGGCTATTAGCGCTTCTAGGCTATTGTTTTTATGCCTTCTATAAAAAACATTACACAAGGCCACTGTTGGGTTTGGTAGCAATGACTGCTCTGGCTATTTTGCTGCCACCATTGATGAGTTTCGCTGTATATTTTTGCCTGTTACACAGTCGCGGGCATATTGTTCGCCTGTGGCACAGCTTAGATAAAAACAATCGCCTAGCTGTAGTGCAAGAAGCCGGTGTCTATACCCTTATGGCTTGGATATTCGCTGTGGTATGTTTCTTCTACCTGAACGGCAGTATGAGTGATAGTATTTTACAAATTACCTTTATTGGGCTGGCCGCACTCACTTGGCCGCATATGATCTTAGTCGATTATATGGACAAACGAAGAGCCTTATTATGAGTGATATTGGTAAGCGTAAAACCGACCATATTGAACTGGCACTAATGCCTGAACATCAGGGACAGGCGAGCTCACCCTTTGACATGGTTCGCTTTGAACACAATGCACTCCCTGAAATTGCACTGACTGATATTGACCTGAGCAGTCAATTTCTCGGCCAGCAAATTTGCGCTCCGATTATGATTGGCGCTATGACAGGTGGCTGCGATAAGGGCGATACTATTAACCGCCATTTAGCTGAAGCCGCCGAAGCCTGTAATATTCCAATGGCACTGGGCTCGCAGCGGGCCGCACTGGAAAAAAATCAACCACAAACACTCAGACAGATTGCTCCAACCGCGCTTTTACTGGGCAATATAGGTGCCACCCAACTGCAACAGCGGGGATTAGATTTTGCCCAGAAAGCCGTGGATGCTATTCAGGCAAATGCATTGGTTGTGCATATTAATCCACTTCAAGAGCTAGTACAGCAAGGTGGAGACCGCAACTGGAAACAGGTTCTAGAATCACTGTACCACTGCTCGGATAAGTTATCGGTTCCGGTCATTGTCAAGGAAGTTGGAGCGGGAATTGGCCCGAGTTGTGCTGAGAAATTATTTCATGGTGGCATTAACTGGATTGAAATTGCCGGTCGCGGTGGGACCAACTGGGCAAGTATTGAACTGGCGCGCAACCAAATTTCTCGGGAGAGACAAATTGCCGAGCCATTTATCCACTGGGGTATGGATACCGTAGAGCTTTTGCCGGCAGTTAATCAAAGATGTCCAAGCCTAAACCTTATTGGTTCTGGTGGCGTAAGAAATGGGTTGGATGTGGCGCGCTGTATTCGTTTGGGGGCGTCAATCTCCGCACTGGCTCAACCATTTTTAGCGCCTGCGCTAGAATCTACCGAGGCAGTTATTGAAAAAATTACCCTGCTCAAAGAACAGTTGCGCTGGGCGATGTTTTTGACCGGTAGTTCTAACTTAAAAAACCTGCGAAAGGCACCACTACAACCTTCGTAGTCTTGTCTTGAAAGAATAGATAGCTTCACTTGAGGCAAAAACCTATGTTTCTTCACGAAGAGCAGATTACCTGCCCCCACTGCTGGGAGACAATTACTCTATTGGTTGATCCATCGGAATCTCAGACCTATACCGAGGATTGTTTTGTTTGCTGTAGACCTATTCTGGTTAATACACAAATTCAGGGTGATAGTATTTCTGTTGAGGTAACTCAAGAGGATTTGGGCTTTTAACAATTTTTTTTGCTTTACAGTTCGTTTTAACACAACCATGTTAGAATAATGCCCAGACCTTAATTCGAGAGAATAGCGCCCTATGGCAATTCAATGGTATCCAGGCCATATGCACAAAGCCAGCAAGGAAATGACGGAGGCCTTGCCTCATGTTAACCTTGTGATAGAGGTGCTAGATGCTCGCATTCCCTACAGTAGTTCTAATCCATTTATACAAACCCTTTGTACAGAAAAACCTCGGATTAAATTATTGACCAAACTAGACCTTGCGGATGCGGCTATTACCAAGCAGTGGCAAAGTTTTTTTGAACAGCAAAACAATACTAAATCCATGGCCTTGGATTTAGTCAATAGCGACCCTAGCGGACAAATAATTGATCTGATCAACAAGCTGTACCCGCAGAAAACTGAACGCAACACCTTGGCTATGGTGACTGGCATCCCCAATGTGGGGAAGTCGACCTTAATTAACTGTCTAGCGGGCAAACATATCGCCAACACTGGGGATGAACCTGCAATTACCAAGGGCCAGCAGCGCATTAATTTGCGCAATGGCATTATGCTTTTAGATACGCCGGGAATTTTATGGCCGAAAATAGATCACCCCAATAGCAGTTACAGATTAGCCACTACAGGTGCCATCAAGGATACTGCTATGAGCTATGAAGATGTGGCCTATTTTGCCGCTGATTTTTGTCTAAAGCACTATCCAGACTATTTGATCAATCGATTTAATCTGACCGAGCTGCCAACTACAGAGAGCGAATTGTTGGAGATAATAGGTAGACAGAGAGGCTGTTTACGCGGTGGCAAACGCATTGATTTCGAGCGCGCTTCAACAATTTTTATCAATGAGTTGCGAGACGGCAAGCTCGGCCCAATGACTCTGGAAACACCAGAGGTTATCCATAAAGAAATCCAACAGGTAGAGGTAATGAAGGCAGAGAAGAAAGAGCGCGAAAAGCGTCGCCTTGAGGAAAAAGCCGCGCGCAGAAGAAAAACTAAGGCCAATCGCCGATAACAGATCTCCCCTATTCAGGATTGATATTCAAATCACAATATTGCGTACATAGTAATTCTTATTCTGTAGAACTGTTACCAAATGCAATTAAATTGGCTTGAGCAAACTGACGCTAACAACCCTGAATTATCGGATGGTTTCCCCGACAAGATGGTGATACTCGACTGCGAGACCACTGGCGGCAGAGCAAAGTATCATCGAATTATTGAAATTGGCTTGTTGGTCATTGAAAGCGGTCGCTTAATTGAAAGATGGCAAACATTTATCAACCCTGAAACCCCACTGCCTAACTTTATTCAAAAACTAACAGGAATTACGCCTAAAATGCTTAATAATGCACCTATATTCAGCGAAATTGCGGATATATTGCATAAAAAATTAGATAATAGAATATTGGTTGCACACAATGCGAGGTTTGACTATAGCTTTTTAAAAAGTGAATTTAATCGCATTGGCATCAACTACAGCACTAAACCTCTATGCTCGGTTAAATTGAGCCGCAACCTGTATCCGCAATTTAAGCGCCACGGATTGTCTGAGATTATCAAGCGCTTTAAGTTACCTATTGAGAACCGCCATCGAGCACTTGATGATGTGCAGATGGTCTACGGTTTTTTTATTAAAACCTCGGCTATCTACTCCGCCGACGAAATTGCAGCCTGTTGCAAACAGCTAGCTAAAAGGACTACATTGCCACCCCTTTTAGATCCCGAGGAAGTCAACCGCATTCCGAATATCGCTGGGGTCTACTACTTTTATGCACAAAATGGCGAACTGCTGTATGTGGGTAAGAGCATTAATCTCAGGAATCGGGTTTTAAGTCATTTCTCCGCCGATTACACCAACGCCAAAGAATTCCAGATGTGTCAAAAAATTGCCCATGTAGACTTTGAGATTACACCCAGTGATTTCGGCGCACAGATAAGAGAAAGCCACCAGATCAAGGCACTGTCGCCGCTGTACAATCGCCGTCTGCGTAAAACTAGAAAGCTCTATCAATTAAAATCTAGCGTCGATGAGCGCGGCTATATAAAACTGGCAACTGAGGCCGTTTGCTCCTCGGCACCATCGGATCAGCAATTTGGACTGTTTCGCTCCCCGAGACAGGCCACAGCACAATTAGAAAAATTGGCCGACCAATATTTTTTGTGCCACCAACTGATTGGCCTAGAGAAAAGCAGCAAAAATAATAAACCCTGCTTTAGAAGTCAGCTAAAAAAATGTTTTGGCGCCTGCTGCAGTGCAGAGCCCCCTGAGCAATACAATCAGCGACTGACAGCAGCGATTGAGCGCTACCAAATACAGACTTGGCCCTATCAAAATGCCATTATGATTGAAGAGTCCTGCTCTCAGGGGCAGACAGCTTTTCACATTATTGATCACTGGCGCTATATAGCTAAGTTAGGTGTACCCGAGGATATATATGACTTGGATTATCAGGTGTTAAAAAACCATCAGCCTGCAACGACTCAATGCAATACAAATTATGCAGCGGATACAAAATTTGATTTAGATATTTATTTTATTTTGGTTCGTTTTTTAATCAACGATGAAAATAGAAAACTCTCCAATCTAAAAATATGGATGCTCGAAAAAATCCCACAATAAATACACAATTTACGTATAAATTCTGCCATAATCCAAGGCATATTAAACACTGACTTTACCTCTATTGGAGACAGTTTTGCAGGATATAAGAGTCTGGGAAAATGTGGATTATGAGCGCTTTCATAACGAAATTATTCCTTTAAATCAGCCAGCGATTATCAGAGCTATAGTTTCTGACTGGCCGACTGTCGAGGCTGCAAAAAAATCACCCGAGGCTGTTGTCAATTATTTAAAGCCAATGGATACCCGCAGCGTTATCCCCGCATTGGTTGGCACCCCTGATATAAACGGTCGTTTTTTCTACTCTGAGGATCTTACTGAACACAATTTTCAACGGGCTGAAGTAACCCTTAGCATTGGATTAGATCGGCTGTTAGCCATTAAAGACAGATCAAACCCCCATGCAATTGCACTACAGGCTATTCAACTGAATCGAGTAATGCCGGATTACAAGGCAGCGCACCCACAGCCACTGCTAGATAATTCCGCTGAACCAACTATGTGGGTCGGCAATCAGGCGACCGTGGCACCACACTATGATATCCATGACAATCTAGCCTGCGTGGTGGCTGGTAAAAGAAAATTTACCCTGTTCCCACCCGAGCAAATTAACAATCTCTACCCCGGCCCTACACTCAGCGCCCCCGCTGGGGTTCCAGTTAGCATGGTGGATATGAAAAACCCTGACTACAAGAGCTATCCCAAGTATAAAGAGGCTGTTAAAGCCGCCTTTCAAGCCATATTAGAACCTGGGGATGGCATTTTTATTCCTGCCCTGTGGTGGCATGGCGTGGAGTCGCTAGAAACATTTAATATCTTGGTAAACTATTGGTGGGGTGGCAATATGCAGGGAGATCTATCGCCTAATGATAGTCTTTTGCACAGTATGATGAGTATCGCTAATCTAGATCAAAACAAGCGCGAGGCATGGCAGCATTTTTTTAACTACTATGTCTTTAAAACCAAGGATAACCCCTCTGACCATCTGCCATCTAAACTCAGGGATATAGTGACCGAACTCAGCCCAGAGCAGCAGCTAAAAGTCCGCAATTTCTTAGCGGAAAAACTTAAATAAGCTCGAGCTATTACATTGGGGCTGCTTTGCAGTAGTGGTCGATAAACTGTTGATGGCTTGGCAGTTGCTCAACTAAATTATTCACTGCACCTTTAATACCATTGAGAAAGTTCTCTAGCTCTTTATCGCCCATCATATTGACAATTGGGTGGTATTCTTCTGGCATTATGCCTTGGCCTAGCATAACCTGTGACCATGAATTTTCGGCGAAAATATCATTGTCTTTCTGGAAAATTCGCCCCGACTGCTTAAATAACTCAATTCTATGCTTTAAGCTTTCAGGAATGTCCATGGTCTTGCACCCACGCCAAAATTCGGTGTCATCGCGCTCGGTAACATGGTAGTGCAACACGATAAAATCTCTGACATTGAGAAATTCTTCTCTCATCTGCGCATTGAACTCGGCCACATCGGTTTCACTGATACCGCGAGTTGGGAAAAGCTGTAACAGCCTTATAATTCCGCGCTGAATAAGATGGATACTGGTAGATTCTAAAGGCTCTAAAAATCCTGCGGCAAGCCCCAGAGCAACGCAGTTTTTGTTCCAGTGCTTGTGCCTCTGGCCGGTGCGGAATTTTATTACTCGAGGCTGAGTTAGCGGCTCGCCTTCTAGATTTTTCAGCAGGATGTCTGTGGCCTGCTCATCGGACCAATACTTACTGCAAAACACCAAACCATTGCCCACGCGATGCTGAAGCGGTATGCGCCATTGCCATCCCGCCTCTCTAGCAATGGATCTAGTGTAGGGTATAGGCTCCCCAACGGACTTCGTTTGAACTGCCACAGCGCTATCACAGGGTAGATAATGAGACCAGTCGTCATAACCTGTGTGCAACGCCTTGTCGATTAACAGCCCCATAAAACCGCTGCAATCAATAAATAGATCGCCCTCTACGGTTTGACCGGACTCCAGCTTAACACAGCTTATATTGCCGGTTTGAGGATCGGTAACCACATCGGTAATCATTCCCTCAATACGCTTACAGCGATTGCGTTCGGCGATTTTACGCAGGTAGTTTGCATATAGTCCGGCGTCCATATGAAAGGCATAATTGAGACCATCTTTGGGGATAACGGCAAATTTGTTCTTTTTTGCCGCCTGTAATTCGTTGCAGTAGTCGCCAAATTCTGTACTTATGCCCTGCTGTTTTCCTTTGAGCCAAAAATGCTGGAAGCCTGCAGCCCAACAATCTTTACCGGTAAACCCAAAGGAATGGATATAATTTTCATTGACATTTTTCCAATTTTCAAAGGATATGCCCAGTTTAAATGTGCCCTGAACGGCTTTCATAAACTCGCGCTCATCAATTTTCAACAGTCGATGAAGGGTAATCATTGTTGGAATAGTTGCCTCACCTACACCCACAGTACCAATCGCATCGGATTCAATAAGCCTGACATCAATATTTTTGCCGATCAGCTTTGAAATTGAGGCGGCCGTCATCCAACCGGCAGTACCGCCGCCGACAATTACAACTTTTTTCACTGGTTGGTTTGACACGTCTGAATCCTCATATCGTCTATATCTACTGAATAAAACCTTTTATCTGCAATTAGTAATTACAGAATTTTATAAATAGTCTGCCACTTTTTTGGCATTTTCTAGCACATTCTTCTTATCAATTAGCGCGCGAATACGCGCATATGACGCCACTGCCATATAAATAGGCTGGAGATAACCTTTTTTATTAAAATCTTCTAGGGTTGCGCCATCTAGCTCAAGTAATTTTTCTTCGTTGATGGTGTAAAAGCCTAAAAGGCGATTGGTAGTACCATTGTCCAATGTAATCTCAAGCGTGAATGGTTCTAATAGCTTCGCCTCTGTCAGTGCAGCAATAAATCCCTTGTTGTGCTCGTGGCCTTGGTGCAGAGATTCCAATCTACTCATCATAGCTTTAAGAAAATCTGTGGGTTGTGAGTCACTGTCAAATAACGGCTGACCCTGATCTTGACTAATTTTCGGGCTATCCATATTAATTGACACTATCGGCTTTAGCTCATCCTCGGATGGCCCCTGATAACCTATCAAAAATGGCTCGCGCTCTACCATCATCGGTATATAACTAGCATTCCAACCGGAATCATCGAGAAAGAGATTCTCATTTTTTTCAAAACCAAAGAGGGCAATAGGGAAAAACTCACCCGTTTCACCACTTTTTGAAAAAAAGATCGGATAGCAGGACTGTATATTTCTAAATTCCAACGGATAGGTTGTGGAATACTGAATATTGTCTCCCAGACTATCACCACGCTCAGTGAGTATGTGGATATTTTTATGGGTTGCGGGGCTTAAAACTTTATAGTTACTCATTTTTTCTCCATAAGACTTGCCATCTTGGCGCTTTAGCTAGATTTTTTGAAATCCATATTTATAAATTTTATTGATTAACTCTCTATTGCTAGGCATTGAATTCATTAACTGCTCGGTGCGTTTGGCGTTTTCCATAAATAAGCCCATAGCTTTATCGCCTGTCTCTCGGTCAGAACGCTTAAAGTTTGGATTGAGGTTAGTTTCAAAATTCATACCGTAGAGAATGTACTGAAAACTGGCTGATGGAAACATCTCGTCCGCATGTTGAGTGTCGCGATGCCATGGCGGCTGATACTGCCAGATTTCTAACAATTCTTGAAGACTTTGCGGAATAGATGAAGGCTTGCAGTTATCGATCCAATATTGACTGTCGGTTCGCTTGGTTAGCACATAGTGTAGTTTTAAAAAGTCCACTATACGGTCCCAGCGATATAAAAACTTGTCATTGAAACGCTTGGCAACTAAATCCATCATTGCTCGGTTTGCGGGTAATTGCTCCGCAATCATTGCTGCTGACAATTCCACCAATACCAATGCTGAGGCTTCAAGGGGCTCTATAAACCCCGATGACATACCAATCGCCACACAGTTTTTATACCAGAATTTTTCTCGATGCCCTGGATCAAAGGTTATTTTGCGAACCGTGGTATCAGCAGCGGCCTCTTTTCCGGCAGTTTCAGCGATATAGCTCAATAATTCACTACGCGCATTTTCTTCGGTGATGTAATCACTGGAATAAATATGCCCTATACCTCTGCGCGTAGGTAAACCAATATCCCATATCCATCCCGCTGTCTGCGCTGTAGATAGGGTAGCGGATTGAATCGGATCCTCAGGATTTTGATAGGGAACCTGAGCCGCAAGGGCGGAATTATTAAACAGGTATTGGCTTTTACTCAATAGGGGAATGCCATAGTGTTCGCCGAGTAACAGTGCCTTAGAACCACTGCAGTCAATAAATAAATCACCGTGAATTTCGCCATGGGTGTCAGTTGAAATCGACGCTATATCGCCACTTTCTGCAGAGTTAATGGCGGTCATATTGGCGCTGATATATTCAACACCAAGCTTATCGATACAGTGCTGCCGCAACAGGTCGGCAAATTTGCCAGCATCTAAGTGATAGCCATAGTTAACATGGAAACCGTATTCTGGCGTAGCGATATTTTTTGGCGCCAACTGACGGGCAAATAATGCACTTTGCGGATTGACTGCATGGGCAAAGTTAACCTTGTCTCGAATCTGCTGCCAGTGGGGCGCGAGATTTGTTTCATGGAAATTATGCGGCACAGTAAAGGGGTGAGTGTAGGTATCGTCTTTTTCATTTCGACCATTGGCCCAATTGTGGAATTCAGTACCCTGCTTGAAGCTCGCACTGCATTGACAAAAAAAATCTGTCTCTGAAATCCCAATTTTCTTTAGCGTTGAGCGCATTGATGGCCAAGTCCCCTCTCCCACACCGATGGTTGGTATATCGGGAGATTCTATTAAAACCAATTGGAAATTGCGCTCAGTGGAAAGACTTTTATCGATCATAAAATGCTCAGCAGCAATGATACCGGCCGATAACCAACCAGCCGTACCGCCGCCAACAATGACAATTCGATCAATAGAATTATTCATAACAAAGATTTAGTTTTTTGATACCCAACATAAATAGTTTTCGCCAGATAGTATACAGATTTACACCCTCGCTGTGTCCAATCCTGTTATACGCTAGAAACAGAGAAGCCGCTTAAAATTTAAGCGGCTTCTCTAGCTACACAACTAATAATTTACAAAACAAACTGTCAATTAGAAGTTATAGCGAACACCTAGGTTATAACGAGCTCCAGTCTGACCAGATCGAAGCGTTTGACGCTCAGTACGACCGTATGATCTGTAGCCCTCATTTGTTACATTGAGTCCATCCATGAAAACTGTGAGATTATCACTGAATTCATAGCTTGCACTCAAATCAAGTTGACCGTAGGCTTCAATGTGGGTTGGGTTGTTACCAATCCTTCTTTCACCATCATCATCATAAAACGCCCCTTGATCTTGGCCATCTCCTGCAAAAAATCCATCACGCCAGTTATAGGCTGCTCTAGCACTCCAACCATCCTTCTCATAGTATGTTATCAAGTTTGCTGAGTCACTAAGCCCACTCAGTGCAAACTGGCTTATCATACATTTTGCAGTTGTATCAATTAACTCTGGCGGGCATGGAGTAGTTGTTGGCGTAGCTTCATAACCAACGTCTGACCAAGCTTTGGTGTAGTTAACGATAACTCCAAAGCCAGATTCACCAAAGTTATGCTGTACATTAAACTCCCAGCCATAAACATTCGCATTTTTCTCATTGACGGGGTACGTCAAGCTGAATCTTAATGGATCATTTTCTGCCGTAGACATCAATGGATCGTCAGATGTAGGTACAAATGGCAAGAATTGTTTAATCGCTGAAAGATCATTGTTTTCAATACCACCAAGCTGAGCAGCTTCCTCCCACAATCCACCACTGGTAACATCTGTCAGACCATCCCAGGCAGGTATTAAGACATCTAGTTCTGTTTTACTACCTATGAAATTACTTGTCTTTTTCTTGAAGTATCCGACAGAAACATAGTTAGCATCATCACCGTAGTACCACTCTTTAGAGATATCCAGGTTTGTGGACTCAATTGGCCTCAATTCAGGAGAACCTCTACTTGCGGATACATCGCCATATTTGAATGATGTACCATTTGCTGTAGTACCACCTTTGATGAATTCATAATTTGGCCTTGTCATAGTTTTACTCAATGAAAATCTAGTTACACTGCCTTCAGTTTCATGCTTTAGATCAAAGTTTGGCAACCAATTACCGTAACTTCCTGTCACTGGCTCCTCAACGACTTCCTCACCAGCGATAAGATTAAATTCGTTACCACCAGTCCAAGAAGTTGCAATATATTTTGGAACAAATGCTGTAGAAACGACCTCAGTCGTCTCATACCTTACCCCAATATTCATGTTGACAGGATAAAGATCATAGTTCACATTGACGTACGCAGCTTTGGATGTTTCTTCTGTTGCTTTATCAACCGTCCATACATCAGAAGCACAATAAAAATCTCTAAATGGCTCTGGCACACATGTGCCTGTATTTATGCTATCAGGTTCATTAACTGGCAGTAATCTTGCAAGATCTGTTAGATCTTCAAGACTTGTATAGAATGACTCAACCTGCCTTAGCTCATTATCACCACCTGAGATGTCGTCAAAGTTATCAGTCATAGTTGTTCTAACAAGTACATCTGAAATGAAGCCAGGATCGGAGATCCCACCCCAAGTATCTCTTTGAACATTAGAACTTCTTGACCTGTTAGATACCTCGGTGTGAAGTAAACCAAAATCGATAGTTGTACCATCATCAACGTCGTACTTACCCGAGAATCTATGTTGCTTAATATTCATATTTGATAACCCATTACCGAATACGCTACCGGTAATGACCATATCGTCTTTATAAAGAGGCCTTGATTCACCGCCCTCCTGAGGAGTATTAGGGTCATTTGGATTTAGACCAAGCTCAAGAATTGGGAAGTCTTCAGTAAAATATACTTTAGAAATATTTCTATTGAAGCTAGCCATAGTAACCAGCGAACTTGTTCCAAATGGAGAGTTAGCACCTGAGCCCGCATCAGAATCATGGTAATCATAATTAAGTGATAAGTTATCTGATGCAAACCAATCTATATTGAAGCCTAAAGATTCATTTACGTTTTTAAATCCATCCCTACCTATACCCATAGCGAAGTCGTTGTTACCACCTTCTTCCCTATACATTAAGGGTGTTGAAATTGGGTGACTATCCCATTCAGAAGTTTGATTTATCGAACCTTGGCCGTTAAACCAAGCTGAAAGATCGTGATATGCTCTTTCGAGATTTAATTTGGAGTAAGTGTAATCAACGGTAGTAGTAATACTTTCAACTGGGCGATATTGGAAGGTTAATTGGCTATTTTCCCTTTTAGATTCGTACTCTGACAGATTGTATGCAAGACTCTGCGGTATGGATATTGACTCCCATTGACAATCACTTAAATCCACATCACATGATGGGTCGAAATGATCACCAATCTGAGGCCTATTTAACTGTCTATTTCCACCGACAACATCAGCCGGCACACCCAATCGAGCAGATTCAGCTGATGCAAAATGACTTCTCCAACCACCAACATTCGCAAACTTTTCAGCACTATTTCTTTTTTGAACTGAGAAACTCAAGGAAAGGCCGACTGTATCATCTGCAAAGGTTTCAGAAAACAGACCAGCTATCTCAGGAGTAACTTCATCGCCAGTAACAACTGATGTATCAATTGCAGCCTTAGCACCAATAGAGAATACTGACCCAGCATCAAGGGGTTTGGTTGTTAAAATGTTGATAGTAGAACCAATTCCACCCGAAGGGGCAGCAGCGGCACCAGTTTTGCTTACAACCACTGCCGAGATCCCTTCTGATGCGATATCAGCAAAACTAAATGACCGACTCGTACCAGAGTGGGTGGGCATTTGTCGCCCGTTTAGAGTTACCATGTTATATTCTGGGCCAAAACCTCGGACAGTTACCTTGTCACCCTCTCCACGTGTTCGGTCAATGGAAACGCCTGTAATTCGCTGAAGCGATTCAGCAAGGTTAGTATCAGGGAACTTACCCATATCTTCAGCAGAGATAGCATCAGCAACACCAACTGCGTCTCGCTTGATATCCATAGACTTTTTTAAACTGGCGCGGATACCGCCTTCAACGATTACTTCTTCGATCTCTAGCCCTTCTTCCTGAGCAAATGCAGGCATAGTAGAACCAACCAAGGCTAAAGCCACACTGCTGGAAAGAACTTTCTTCTTGAATAACATGTTGTTAAACCCCCTAAATTAAACTTTAAAACGTCAGACCGGATAGTTGTTAAATTTTCGCCAGCCTAGATCAAGCCCCTAAAGTACAACGTCCTGCCTGTAAAGACATCGTTTTTGAGACGAAATAGCCAGATATGCGATAACAGGGACTCACCGAGTATGCGCCAAAAATAGCTGCGACAAAAGGCGGTTATTTTGCGTCAAAATGGACTTTAATTTCACGGAAAAATTTGCATTAAAAATGGGTATTTTGTAAGGAACTTGAATTGGTCGCCAGTTAAATGCTTGCATAAGTATTTTTATTGAAAGGCTTGATTCAAATAATGCGCCAAACGTACACCTGCCTGCAATATGCGCTCTTGTGCTATTGGCCAACTTTTATTTTGATAGTCTGAACCAAGGACTAGCCATTTATGCTGAATATCCTGCTGTTCAAACTGATACACTAACTCGTGCAGCGCCAATGACTCCTGAGCCCAATCTTTAAACGAGCCCTCTAGCCACAATTTTTTAGGTGATGCCGAGCTGTAAATTTTATTAGCATACTGCTGAGAAGTTATATTAGGGCTCGTTAATAGTCCGTCCCAAACCTTGTGAAGATTAACTCGACGATTCATACCTTTCCAGACAACTAACTGTTTATTTCCACCAGCATTACCCGATATTCCCACATGAAGCGGCTGATGAATATCCGCCACAAGATGTACAAAAAACATCAACGCCTCTCGCCTTTGATCAACAGACCTATTGGTTTCACCAATTTGCCAATAAAAATAATCCAAAGCCCATAGGATATCGCCGCCAACGGAAACCTTATAATCACTAATGTTTTCATCTTTCTCTGTATTGATATAATGCCAGCGCTTACTGTGGGACCATTTCGCCTGAAATTTAATACTGTCGGCCCAATTGGCTACATCCGAAAGTCGCTTACCCTGCAACAAAATATCAACTTGTTGCGCCGATTTTTCTGACAAATTTTTTTCGGCAATCATAGCGATAATTTCATGCTCTTTGCCCCACCATGCATTTACAGGCAGTGAGAATAGAAAAAGTGCAAAAATTACAACAAGCTTATTCATTGGAATATTTTTAAAAAATTAATCTTCAATCACAGGGATATGTGTATTTAAAAATCGCTCAAATGATGTCAGCACCTTTAAACGATTCGCCTCAATAAACATATGATGGCTTCCATTTTTTAACTCTATATACTCAACATTTTTTTTATACTTCTTCATCTCTTTGTACATTTTTCGACTGTGATCTACATGAACAACTAGGTCTTTGTCGCCATGGATTAGCATCAGTGGAATTTCAATACTTTTAACATGGGTAATGGGCGACCTATGCTTGCGCTTTGTTGAGCTGCCACCAATATTTTTTTCCACTAAATCATAATTAGTGAATTTTAGCGCCTTGGTTAACAGTAAAATCAAATCTGAAACCCCTGCAAAACTTGCCGCGCAACTAAATACATCCTGTTGTTAACTGCTGCCATCATTGCCGCATCAGCAAGATCATCCTGCATAGCTCCCCCCCCAATCACCGACCGACTGTAACGCAAATTCGAAACCGTATCCCGAAGAACCACGAAAATTCGGCTGTAAAACTACATAGCCTCGATTGGCAAAAAACTCTACAAACCAGTCAAATCCACCATAATCGCGTGCCATAGGCCCGCCGTGAGGGACTATTATTGCGGGATTGTTGGCTTTAATTCCACCATGAGGCAAAGTTAGATACGCTTCAATATCAATTTTGTCTCTGGCTTGATAAACAATCTTTTTCTTGCCGGATAATTTTTGGCTATACAGAAGCGGGTATTGATCCAGTAAAAAACTGAGAGTTTTTTCTCTCTATCTCCAAGGTAATAGGCGCCCGGTTCTCTCGAATTACTAGTAAAAAGAATGTACTTACTCTCATCTTCACTAAAATTTACTACTTGATTGTAAGCATTGGGAATTGCTTTATCCAAGCTACGCTGAAAATTATTGTAATTTTTATCAAAAAAAACTTTGGCACCATCCGCCTCACCATGATAGACGCCGATGACATCATTGGTTTTTTGAGAATAAATAAGTCGCCCTAAGACATCATAGTCAGGGTCGGAAAAAACCAATTCTCGCGGCAAATTAGGCTTAGATAGATCCACCTTAAATATGGCGAAGCGGCCATTGTGATCGGCGCGTATGTAAAGTGTATTAGGGTCCCGTGCAAAGCCTAGGATGACAATACCTGGCTCCCCAAGAATCTCATAATCCCATATGCGCCGCCATTGATTAGTTTTCAAATCCAATAACCGATAAAAGCCTCTATCTTCTTTTACCCCATAGCCCATTCTCAGTCTATTTTGACGATCAGTTATCCATCCTTCGGTGAAGGGGTGCCATCTTTTCATCACCTCACGCTTTGTCTTTTCACTCGTAATATTAATTTTATACACACTGGGAAACTGCCTATTTTCCAGATTCAACGCCATAAGAATATGATCTGGATCATTCGGCAAAAAATCGATAACACTTGATTGAAATTGAGGAACAAGGTCATTTTTACGCGGCTTAAATACTGGTTTAACCGCCTCAGTTCCGTTGGCTAGCACTTTAAGCAGTCGACTTTCAGCATATTTAAATGCACCCCACTCCTTTGGATAATGTGCACTAAATAAAATGGTCTCATTGTTTGCACATCTAAACCAACCCAACTTAAACTTTTTATTATCCGTGTATACAAGGTACTTTTTATCATTTGTTGCCAAATCAACACTAGCAATAAATACATTGCCATCCACTATACCTTTATAGGCAATATTTTTACCGTCCGGGGAGATTTTTACTTCAGTAACTGCAGGCAGGGAACCAAAGGCTTCCACGGGCAGCTTTTCTGCATTGGCAGTTAATGTGAATATGATTAAAACAATAGCTAAACGCGACAATGATTGCCCCATAATCCAAATAAACGCTAAATATTATAAAAACAGTAAAAACCTATTTAAATGTAAATAAGTTTTAATAACAAGCCAATCCTGCGAAATCATCATCCATTGATTGACAGACGGTTTTAGCATGGTAATTTAATCCTGTTGGTGCAACGGGTATGCATCCATACGGAATATCAACTACACAATAGGAAGCCAATGACTTCGACCATTAAATTCTGCGCCATTATCAGCCTAATTTTCATTTTAACTGCCTGTGCCAATGGGCCTGAACAATTTGATTCTGCACAAAATCTCGATGCTGACAACGAAAAATATCAATGGGACCTCAGCGATCTGTACCCCGATTTAGAAGCATGGGATCAGGCTAGATTGAGTTTAGCTAAAGAAATAGAGGAACTGCCAAAACTTCAGGGTACACTGGGGCAGAGTGCCGAAAACTTACTCCATGCCTCTGACAAAATATCACTGATATACAAGGATGTTGTGCGGGTATATATCCACGCTAACCTCAGGGCTGACGTCGATACAGGCAATGCTGAAAATGAAGAGCGAAGTCAATTGGCAAGGAATTTATTTACCGACCTTAGTGCTGCCACTAGCTGGTACAGCCCAGAATTATTGGCAATCGGTGAGAAAAAATTAAATCAGTTTTTACAGCAGCAGCCAAAATTAGCTAAACACCGCTTTAATATCAATGAGAGCTTACGTCGCGCGCCCCATACCCTAGATAAAGAGCTTGAAACCCTACTGGCCAAAACAGGGCAAATCACCAGCGCTCCCAATTCTATTTATTCAGTTTTTGCCAATGCTAATCTCCCCTGGCCCAATGTAACTCTATCCGATGGTCGAGAAATACGATTGAGTCAGGCAGGCTATTCCTCTGGACGACAGGCCCCCAATCGCGAGGACAGAAAGCTGGTGTTCGAGGAGTTTTGGTCGGTATGGCAAAACTATGAGGCCACCTTGGGCGCAATTATGAATTCACAAATTCAAGGTCTGGTGTTTAAGACTCAGGCGCGCAATTACCCTAGCTCTATGGGGAGGGCGCTGTTCGATGACAATATGCCGCCTGAGGTGTATCGCACTCTAGTTGCTGAAGTTAATCGGGCGCTGCCAACCTTGCATCGCTATTTTAAATTGCGCAAAAAAATGCTCGGCATTAAAGGCGAGATGCGCTATTACGATATTTATCCGCCGCTGGTTGATCTAGATAAGACTTTTACTATCGAGGATTCGATCAACATCACTCGCCGCGCACTGCAACCCCTAGGGCCCGAATATATGGCGGCCTATGATTTGGGAGTTAAAAGTCGCTGGATGCATGTTTTTCCATCACCGGGCAAGCGCTCAGGGGCCTATATGTCAGGTGGCGCCTATGATGTTCACCCCTATGTGTTACTCAATCACAACAATGACTTTGAAAGCGCATCAACTTTCGCCCATGAATATGGCCATGCAGTACACTCGGTACTGTCAAATACAGCCCAACCTTGGGAAACTGCGGGATACTCAACATTTATTGCCGAGACGGCCTCTATAATGAATGAAATGTTGCTTCAAGATATGGTTATAGCAGAGGCAACCACAGATCAGGAAAAATTATTTTATCTAGGAATTGGTTTAGAAGCCCTGAGAGGAACCTTTTTCCGCCAGACCATGTTTGCTGAATTTGAGCTTAAAATTAATGAAGAGGTCGAATCCGGAAATGTGCTGACCGGTGCCAAATTGACTAGCATCTATTTGCAACTGCTAAAACGTTATCATGGTCATGAGCAAGGTGTAATCACCATCGATGATCTCTATGGTATTGAATGGGCCTATATCCCGCATTTTTACTATGACTTTTATGTTTTCCAATACGCTACCTCAATTGCGGCCGCCAGTGATCTCGCACAAAAAATTAGAACTGGTGATCAGCAGGCGCAGCATGATTTTATCAACTTGTTAAAAGCTGGGGGCTCTGATTACCCCTATGAGCTAATGAAAAGTGCCGGCATTGATATGTCCACTTCCGCTCCCTATCGAGCACTGATCGAGCGAATGAATGGCATTATGGACCAGATGGAAGCTATTCTGGATAAGGGTTAAACCATTAAGGGGGCGAGCGCCCTTAATGATATTTAGTCACTTAATTTTGTGAGTAATAGATATTTTTAATATCTATTCGCTTACCATCAGCGGGAATATCACTCCACAAATAGAGTGCACCCCGCAAGTCGGTCAAATCAGCACCTTTATCCAATTCCGCTAGCGGCAATTTGTAACTTACCCAATTATCCGTTAGTTGTTTTGCCGAGTTAGGCTTAAATGAGACATAGTTATTCACCTGAGTGCCGGCCAGAAAAACACCCGTTTGAAAACCAATATTAAATGCTAAGGATTGATCACCTCGAATAGCAAAATTAAGATGGCCCGACTTGAAATTTGATAGGTCTTCCCCCCTATCACCCTGAAGCTCAAGCGCTCCACCCCACCATTCACCCAGTCTTGTGGTGACTTCAACAGCCGCAGACTCGCTCAACTGAATATCGATGGTGCCTTCCCATGGGTTTAATTTAATTTCATTGCTCGGGTAGGATATATTATTGCTATCGCTGGGTACTAGGGCAGGATTAACCACCACATAGGTTTCAGCTTCAACCGGTTCTCCAGCGGTGGCATTTTTATTAACTGTAGTTAGCTTGCGAATGCCCATTTGACTCTTAAATGGGGGCAACAAAATCTCCTCCATTAGCGCAGACTTATCGCCGTTGTAACTTTTACTCAACGGCTTTCCTCCGCGCTTAATCCCTTCAAAGATATTTTGATCTATCAAATCCCAAAGGGCATATTTCACCTTATTATCAAGTCCTATCAGGCCAAAATGATTTTCTGAACCATTGACATCGAAGGGATCTTTCCACTGCTCATCAAAGGCCTCAAAGTAAAATACCGACATTCCGGAATCTTTTTCCCACTGGCGCATATGCTGGTAAAACAGAGCCTGTTTTAGCTCATCAGCAGCTTTGGAGCCAGAGGCTCCATAGGCCGTAGCCGCGACGGATGACCAACCTGTCTCGCCGATATGTATGGGTTTTTCAATGCCTAGACTTTGCACATAATCAGCCACTCCCTGATACTGAGAGATTGCATACTCTTTGGCTCGCAACATAGCGGCTTCAATCATTTCAGTTTTTGATAGGTTTTCTTCGCTCTCAAGAACACCCCAATACTCAGGATTGTAGTGTGAATCATGGAACGGGTAGGTATGCACCGATATAAAATCTACAGCTTTGATCAAAGCCTCTAAATCTGGCGTGCGGTATCCCTTATCACCACCACCCCAGGACTCAAAATTATCCGAACTAGTGATCCACACATCCTTAGACAGTTTTCCATTCTGCTTGAGATCCTGTAAATAATTTACCCATCGCAAAATGGTTTTTGGGTAGACAAAATATTTAACTGCCCACTGCACCATTGCTTCATTACCCACAGCAATAACTTTTACGATATCGGGGTATTGGTTGGCCAATAACACAGCCATTTCTATCTCAGCGCGGTTATTTTCCTCACTTTCCTCCTCGTGAATTGGTGCAATATCAGTCCATGCATTTTTACAGTCAATCCATGCCCCCAACATAACGTACATTTCAAAATTGGCATCTGCCTGCTTTAGTTGGTGAATCGCTTCAAGAATTCGCGCCGCTTGAGGAAACTGAGATGTATTGTAGGTGCGCAGAACCCTCACCCCCATAGCATATAATATCTGCATATCCTCCTTTAAATCTTCGACTGTAGGCACATCATCACGGGTTTTTTCGCGATAACCACCATAGGAAATTGCCGGATAATTTGCATTACCTAATATTTTTTCAGCTGTTGGGCTTTGTAGCTGACTACTAATATCAGGCTTTGATGGCTGCTCACAAGCGGACACAACTATAAAAATAAGTGCCAGTACTAAATATTTTGAGAGGATCTTCACTGAGTTACCTTAACAATGGTTGTTCATATACAGGTGCGGATTATATTACCCATGGATTGATTTTGCATTGTATGAATAGACCTTGTTTTACAATGTCGCCATAAATAGAATGAGCCACTATTTTTTTCATACCCTAAGGTAGTGACGAATGAAACCTAGCAAAGTAACACTGAATAAGATCAACCAGAGATTTCAACTTTTCGTTAATGGTAAGCCTTTCTATATAAAAGGTGCTGGGGTAGATTTCGGCAGCATCAAAAGCCTTGCAGAATTTGGCGGCAATGCTTTCCGCACTTGGCGAGTCAACAATGGCGAAAAAACTGGCCTCGAGATACTAAACGAAGCCCACGAGAATGGCTTAATGGTGTGTATGGGGCTTGAAGTAGAGCGTGAGCGGCATGGCTTTGATTATAGTGACAAGCAGGCAGTGGCCAAGCAAATGGCTGAAATCAAAAAAGATATTTTGGCACTCAAGGATCATCCAGCACTACTGATGTGGGGTATTGGCAATGAGTTAAATCTGCGCCATAAAAACCCCAAGGTGTGGGATGCGGTCAATGATCTATCAAAAATGATCCACCAAATCGATCCCAATCACCCTACCACCACAATGTTGGCGGGTGCGGAACCAGAGGTTATCACTCAGGTTGCAGAAAACTGTCCAGACTTAGACCTACTGTCTTTTCAAATCTATGGCGCTATAGATGAGTTACCCAGTTTTTTGCAGGAAAGTAACTATCAGGGTGCCTATATGATTACCGAATGGGGCGCCACTGGTCACTGGGAGTGTGAAAACACCACTTGGGATAGGCCTATCGAAGCAAATAGTAGCCAAAAAGCCAGTGACTACCACTCTAGGTATATTGATTTTATAGCTGCAGATGTCAATCAATGTATTGGTTCTTTTGTGTTTTTATGGGGACAAAAACAAGAGCGGACACCCACTTGGTATGGGCTGTTTTTAGAGAACAACAAAACTACCGAGGCAGCCCAGGTGATGCAGTATCTTTGGACTGGACAGTGGCCTGAACACAGGATTCCAAAGTTGGGGGTATTAACCGTTGATAAGATGCAGGCAGAGGACAGCGTATGCCTGCAACAACAGCAAACCTACAGTGCGAAAATACTGGTTGAAAAGCCCAACAAAAATCTTAGCTATCGCTGGGAACTAATGAAAGAAGTCGATCGAGAACTAGAGAGCGATGGCGGTGACTTCGAGCCAACACCCGAGACTGTATGGCAACAATCTGGCCCTAGCACATTATCAGAAATACAATTTTCACCCCCGCAAACTGGTGAGTTTCGGCTTTTTGTTTATGTGGATGACTGCTATGGTGGCTCTGCTACCGCAAATATACCTATCTTGATCGAATCAAAGGGTAATGGCGCTTAAAGCTAACTTATACTCAAGCGATTAGTAACCAAAAGATGTTAGACTCTGCGCACGCAATCAATGGGCGCAACAACCACTTAAAATTAAAATAACAGTAGAAGATTTGGATTATGGACAACGCACAACAAGTATCAACCACAAATCAGGTACCCTTTAGTCAAAAAGTTGCTTTTGGTATTGGTATGCTAGCCAATCAAATGTTCCCCGCTGCACTGGGTATTTTTATGGTAATTCTGGTCCAAGGGCTAGGCATGAGCCCTGTTCTTTGGGCATTAATTTTCTTTATCCCAAAGTTAATTGATGCCATTACCGATCCATTGATGGGCTATATTTCTGATCACACTCATTCACGATGGGGCAAACGTCGACCCTATGTCTTTGTCGGCGCCATTATCTCGGGCCTATCATTTATGATGATGTGGCAACTGTATGCCACCAATTCCGAGATGTATAACTTCTATTACTTCCTCTTCTGGGCCTGTATATTTTGGATAGGTATGACCATCTTTGGCGTACCCTACGTCGCTATGGGCTATGAAATGAGCACAGACTTTCACGAACGCACTCGAATTATGGCGGTGGCGCAGTGGATTGGCCAGTGGGCATGGGTAATAGCACCTTGGTTTTGGATTATCCTGTACGATCCCGACTGGTATGAGTCAGCCGCTGAAGGCGCCAGAACACTGTCTCTATGGGTTGGTGGCGGCTGTATGATTATGGCCCTGGTACCTGCCATTTTTTGCACCCATACAACCCCTGCATCAGCAGCTCAGACTGTGGATGATGGAAAATCACTAAAAGAGACTATCGTTGATTTCGGTCGCGGCATTGGAGTTACACTACGCAATAAACCGTTCCAAAGAATCTGTATTGCCACCTTCTTTATCTTTAATGCCTTCCAAGTTGTCGCGGCATTTTCGTGGTTTATTGTTGTGTATTATATGAATGATGGCGACCCAGCAGCGGCAGGTGTGTGGCCAACATTATTTGGCTCTATAGGCGCCCTTTTCACTACATTTATGGTTATTCCTATCGTCAATCACTGCGCACAAAAATTTGGTAAGAAAACCACCTTCTTATACTCGCAGGCAGTTTCTCTGGTGGGTTATGTGCTTTTCTGGTGGGGATTTTCGCCAGAAAATCCGTGGATGATGTTTATTCCACTGCCACTGTTTGCCTTTGGTATCGGCGGTCTGTTTACCATTATGATGTCGATGACTGCTGATGTATGTGATCTCGATGAGCTAGAAACCAACGAGAGGCGCGAGGGTACCTTTGGCGCTATCTACTGGTGGATGGTGAAATTTGGCGGCGCCTTTGCCGGTGCCGCAAGCGGGTTAATTCTGAGCTTTATTGGCTTTGATCAATCAGTGGCTCTTCAGAGTGAAGAAACTTTAACCATGCTTAGACTGAGCTATATCTTGATCCCTTGCACCGGAACAATAATAGCTATTTTAGCGATGCGCAATTATGACCTCGACGAAGCCCGAGCAACTGAGATTCGCAACCAGCTAGAGGCTCGATAAATTGAGATATTAATTTATAGCCATAAAAAAAGCCGTCTTTGCAGACGGCTTTTTTATTGTCTTTGCCAATCTAGGCTTATTCTAGACCGGGTTGCAGTGCAACATTAATCTTGACTACCTCACCTGTCTTATCGAAGATTGACAGCGATGTATTGGCATCAATAGCATCACCTGAAATGGCTTTTTCGCTACCATCGGCAAAGCTGATCACTATTGATGTTTCATCTGCAAGGCTATATACCACTGGTACCTGACAATAGGTAAAGCCCAGCTGACCGGCTTGCAGATCAACCTGCTGTTGATTACCTGCAAGGTCAAAATAACACAGGCTATCAGCCGAGGACAAAAATTCCGACTTTCTAAGGATAAACGGCTTAAAGCAAATAGTACCTTTGCAAACTGAAACACCCAACTCCATCAAACGGGTGATCACCTCTTCTTTTACCTGTCCGGTCATACCCGGCTGTTTAGCACCGGCAAAACCAGGGGTATGGGAGTAGGGATCAGTTGGGAATGCACCGTAATTATCTGGGGTCTTATTAAATCCAATACCCGCGCGAATATCAAAGTAACAATCGGCTAATTTACCCACAGTCACTGCATCAGAACCCTGTTCTAGGGCTTTGCGGAAGTTTTCAAGAGCTGCAAGCAAAAGTTTAGACACCATATGCCAGTAGATTGAACCCAAGCCTTCGTAGGCATACATACCGCCTGAGCGACCAGTAAATTGACGATGGTTAAATACCGACTCAAAAATCTCTTCAATAAGCGGCTGCTCTCGATCAACTAGATCTTCATAGCCATTTTCTTTTAATGTGGCTAAGACTGCTTTTGCACTTTCGACGTTGTTGAAAGCGCCATTAAAGTGGTACCCACCCTGTGAGTCTTTCTCCACCAAAGATGTATCACCAGCGGCGATTAATGTCGATAGTAATTTAGAGCGTTCGACCTGCGCTTCTGGAATAATATTCTTATCCACAAAGCGAGTGAGTTCACGATCTGGGTATAACAGATAAGAGTGTTGACGTGCAGTGTAAACTGCAGAATTTCTCAATGAAGTCAGTACTTCAAGCGCCTGCTCTGGGCTTAAGTAGCCGGAGCTCAATACCGCAACCTGCCCCTCAAGCATTTCATAAAGGTAGCTTACTTCCACTGCATCTTCCGTAGCGGTCATCAGGTTATAAGCGTGATACAGACCATCTTCGCGGCGATTTGCCTCAATGGTGTGATCAATATATTCAAGCGATAACTTTAAGAACGCAACTAGGTCAGCTGTTTTGAGCATAACGCGATTGCCGCTAAAGTCATTTTTGTAAATGCCATTGCGGAAATCACTACCCGCTTCACCGAGCGCATCAACCACGAGCTTTCTATCGGCATCATTAATTTTTCCAGCCAATAGTTGCTTGTTATCTTCGAAGGTACGGTTAATTGATCTCATCAGTACCTCAATTTCTTCTGAAATTGCCACTTCTTCAAGTTCAGTGTTAGTGAATAGATCGAGCAGGTACTGCTGGTAGCGACGGGTGTAATACAGTGTCACCATAGAGACGCCGTAACCCACCAAAGCATTATTGGCATCGTTCCACTCTGGGCGCTGAGTATTCATCCAAATACCGCCCTCAGGAATAAAGTTCGACAGCTTAGATAGCATGGTTGCCAAAAGCTTTTCGGTTAGATTGACATAGTAAACCGAGCCATTTTTATCCCAGATCAATCGCCCATCAGCACCAACTTGAGATACGCGCTGCTCGATCAACTCATCAGCTGCCTCATCAAAGTCGATGGTGTTATGCGGATCTTTTAATAGATCTTGGTAGCCTTTAATTTTGTAAGGCACATTGGCATAACAGAATAGATCGCGGGTCAAAAAGTCGCGCAGCGTTCCGGGGTGATGATCGTTGGAGAACTCCAAGAACTTCAGTAGATAAATAATTTGGTGGTCACCCCAATAACCAATATTAGCCCATGGATCGTGGGGATCTGGTTTTTCCCAATCGATACCCGCCTTGGTAATACGGTAGGGGTTATAGCCATCGGCTGTGGAAGCATTGACAAACTTACAGATCATACTTTCGATGTAGTTTGGAATTGAAAAGCTCAAAGCTTCCCAATTTTGGAAGATATCTCGCCAGTTACCTTCAAAATTTAGTAACTGTGAGCCATCTTCTTGCTTCACTTTAATATTGAACTTATTCCATGGTCGAGATGGGTCACCATGGCGACGACTGAAGGATAGCGGCAAGTATTCAAAACACAGTCTTTGTACACCTGCATCATTCTGCTCTGCAGCTGCCTTGATTAAATCACTGTAGTGGAAGGTTTCATCCAAACCGTCAAAGAAACCCTTGAACTGTTGATACAAATCGCGGTTGAAGCCTTTAACGAAGGCGATCAAGTCAGCCTTTGGCACTGCGTAGTTATCTACAAAAAGACCACCGCGCATAACGTTAAATAACACATTGGCGAAATGGTGGTTGGCGCTCAGTTTATCTTCAGTTACCTGAAGACCATCGGAAATACCGACAATGCGCGCGAGATTTTCAGAACCAAGGGCTATATCAGCCTCAATATCTTCAGTGATATTACTGTCTGCTTTTAAGTAAGCGATAAGATCTTTTACTTTTGCAGGGCCCTGATTAATTTCAGCAACAATACTCCAACTTTGCTCTGATGATGGCTCTAGCACTATACAGTCATTGACAAAGTAAGCCCCGCGTCGACCGCGGACATCTAACTCCTGCTCTACTGCTTCGCCAATGCGGAAATTGTCAAGTTGTAGCGAGGAAACCAGTTTTTTGGCGTTTGGCAATCCTACAGACCATACTGTTGTTGTCGACAGCGCCTCACTGGGCTCGGCGCGATCCACAAGAATAGAACTCATGCTGTACAAACCCAGACCACTGTCCGCATCTAGCTCGTTCTTTTTATAGGCATCCACCAGACAACTTAAGCCACCTTGAACATCCGTCTCTACGCCGTAGGGGATTAAATTTTCAATACCGTCAACAATTTCTACTTCGGCAGAAGAGTTGCCTGTATTAATCAAGCTTGATGTTTTTATAAAACCAAACTTATCCGAAGTTCGCCATGCGTAGCGAAATGTCAGGGCTAAATCATGGTTAATTTCTTCAAAAATTAACTTGTCACCAAATACATTTTTGTACAGATTGCGCGTGGCGTTATAGATACCAGTGTATTGCTCAGAGAACGGCTCCCACAGTGAGGTTTTACCGTCAATAGTTGCAAGAGCTACGGTTCTGCTACCAGTGAAGGGAGATCCATCGCTAACTTTATCGTCTGTGTAATAGGGAAACAGTGCATTTTCAGCATTGATTCTTCCGGCAGTAAGACCGCCGCGGGTGGAAATAAACATCCAGTGATCTGAGTCACTCACTACGCTGATAAAGAAATCCTTCATCTGATCGTAGTTCTCTATTTGATAGAAAGTCTCACCTTCTATGGTGACGTATTTTCCGCCAACCTCAACATTGTTATTTTGACGAACTTGCTGGCCTAGGTGAATTTGCTTATGAGTCATTTGTAACCTAACTAATTATTTCGTTGAAAGTGTGTACTGGAATCCTTACAAACGGATACCCTCTAGCAAATCCTTTTGTCTCATTTAGACTTTTATATGTATAACTACATTTTCGTTAAAACTCAAAAGGCGGGTATTCTAAGGGCACTATTTTAATTTCGCTAGTTTATCCAACGATTAAATGGACCTTTTTGACGAAAATTGACTAAATTTAGCTAAATTTATTCATTTTTTCACAGTATTTTGATCAAATTACTTTTATGTCGGCGGCGATTTTGGCTTTTTCAATTGTAACTATTTATCTTGTTAAGTAGGATTCTGCGCCCGAGTTGTATGACTTAAACAGTGATTTTTTATCCATACTGCGCTAAAAATGCACTATATTGTCTATTAAATAATGTAAACTACTCACATCATCATGAATTATCCCGAGGTTCAATCAATCGATGTCTAAGAGAGAAGGTAAAATTTTATCCCTTACCGGTATAGATATTTCTCAACTTAACCAAGAACAGCTGCAGGAATATTTTAAAAGTTGCTTGGACTCAGGCATTCATGGCATCGGTTACAGTGCCTATCGCGAGGGGCAAGAACCAGGCGACCAGCTAGATATTCAACAAATCAGAGAGCGCATGGTTATCCTTAAGCCACACACTCAGTGGATTCGATCATTCTCTTGCTGTTTGGGCAATGAGTTCGTTCCTGTGGTGGCAAAAGAAATGGGGCTAAAAACACTCGTTGGCGCCTGGCTTGGTGATAATCTTGAAAAAAACGAGCTAGAAATCGAGGGGCTTATCAAGCTAGCCAAACAGGGTTATGTCGACATATGCGCAGTGGGTAACGAAGTTTTATATCGCGATGATCTCTCTGAAGAGCAATTACTTGAATATATTGCCAGAGTAAAGGCTGAAGTGCCGAATTTGCCGGTTGGCTATGTAGATGCTTACTATGAATTTGAAGATCGTCCTGCGGTTACAGAAATTTGTGATGTAGTTTTGGCAAACTGCTATCCCTTCTGGGAGGGCTGCCCAATCGAGTACTCACTGTTGTACATGAAGGATATGTACCGACGAACAATTAGAGCTGCCGGTGGCAAAAAAGTCATTATTACTGAAACCGGCTGGCCTAATCGCGGGCAGAGCTTTCATGGTGCTGAGCCATCTGAAACCAACGCTATCCGCTATTTTCTGAATAGTCAGCAGTGGTCAGAAACTGAAAATATAGAAATGTTTTACTTTTCTTCTTTCGATGAATCGTGGAAAATTGGCGCAGAGGGAGATGTTGGCGCCTACTGGGGTTTGTGGGACAAAAACGAAAAACTAAAATACTCAAAATAAAAAATTATGACAAAAAAAATATTACCTTTTGCGAAGGCTATTTGCTATTCGGGGTACCGCGATGGACAGAGTCCAGACAACGGTGAATTTCCAACCTATGACCAGGTGTTGCAAGATTTACTGATCCTCAGAAATGACTGGAAATCACTGCGCCTCTACGGCAGTGATCAGCATTCAAAAACCATACTCGAGGTCATTGAAGCAGAGCAACTGCCATTCGATGTTATGCTTGGGGCCTATATCACTGCAGAAGTTTGTAATGAAAATTGCCCTTGGGGAGGTCTGTATTCCGAAGAGCAACTGCAAAGCAATAAGCGCCATAATCAACAGCAGATAGAAGAGCTTATTTTGCTGGCCAATAAATACCCGAAAATTATCAACTCGGTATCCATAGGCAATGAAGCCGCAGTAAGCTGGACTGATCACTTGGTACCTACCGAAAGTTTAATCGACTACGCCAAGCAGACTAAATCGCAGGTACAGCAACCAGTTACATTTTGCGAAAACTATGTACCATGGCTTGAACACCTGAGGCCACTGGCAGATGAATTAGATGTTATCTCCATTCATACTTACCCAGTCTGGGAGTTTAAAAGCATTGATGAAGGCTTAGCTTACACCATAGCTAATTATCAGGCCGTGCAAGATGCCTACCCCGATAAACAGATTATTATTACTGAAGCTGGCTGGGCGACTAATTCCAATGGTCGCGGCATTGAAAGCCACAATGTGAACGAGGATTTTCAGCAGCAGTATTTCCACCAATTGATGAACTGGGCACAGGAACAGCACATTCTGGTGTATTTTTTCGAAGCCTTCGACGAAAACTGGAAAGGTTCGCCAGACCCTCTAGAGCCAGAGAAACACTGGGGCATTTATAATGCTGATAGAACGCCTAAACTGGTCATGCAAAACTAGCCTGCAACCCTTCAATCATTCCATCGACTGCAAGGGATTGTAGTCAAATAACCTCTTAAGAAAAAAACCAAACTCTAAGCTACACTCAATTTGTGGGTTTGAGTTTTTGAAAAGTTATTCCCTCGCTTTTCGAGACTAATCCTCTTTCAATTAGTTGTCGTATGAAAAATTAACTGAGACGCAATTTTTTTGTGATCTTGGACTGCATAAATAATTACAAAGGTTTGAGGGTATTACTATGATTAGACATTTTTATATAAGCAATAGCTTAGATGATCTCGAATCACTGGAAGTTGAGCTTGAAACTGTTGGCATCTCGGCGTCTCACTCCCATGTTCTCAGTCTGGATGACGCTCAGGTTGCGGCACATCCAAAACTTAACGAGGTCGAGGCAGTACTGCGAACTGATGTGGTACACAGCACTAAAATAGGCGCGGTAGTTGGTATTATTGCTGCTACCCTAATGCTTTATATTGTTGCATTGACTGGTTTGGCTGAGAAAGCAACTTGGATTCCATTTGTTTTCTTATCGATAATTATGGTTGGATTTTTCACTTGGGAATTTGGCTTTATTGGCATCCAACGCAAGAACAATCGGTTTGCCCGCTTTGAAAAAGCGCTGAAAAACGGCAAACATATTTTCTTTGTGGATATTGAACCAGAGAATGATCAACTTTTGAAAGATATTGTGAAAAAACATCCCAGAATTAAACGTGCTGGCGATGGCCCATCTGTCCCCCAGTGGTTTATTCAGTTACAAGATGGGTTTAAATCATTCACCAAAATTATGCCTTGAAATTTTATGGCATTTACAAAAAAGGGCCCTGAGGGCCCTTTTTTATTTCTCTTAGTTCTATTCTTTGACCAGTTTAAACAACCAATAGCCTTCAGGAAGATCCAACTTTAACGTCATACTGGCAGCTGTACTGTCGATTATTTCATACACAATAGATGGCGGCGCGGCATAGGGCGAGGATATCTCACCCCCAGTGATCACCTTTGGAATACCCAGGTGTGCACCAGTGCCGTTTAGGGTTATGGTCATGGCCGATTCATCGAACACATATCCAAAGCGACCACTACCATTATGCGGTGCAACCGGAGTATCACAGCGCTCTGAAGATCCGCCCTGCCAAGGTTCTACCCAAGTCAGGCCATCCATTTGGTTGATAAATGCACCATTGGCGTAGAATGTAAACAGATCATCAAAGAGACAGCTGCGGGTAGTGACATCACCGGCACTATTACTCCAACCACCACCGCCGCTAACTACGTCCAAAGCTCTAGCTTCGGGGGCTAAGGTCCAACTTCCAATTAAATCACTGGCAGTTATGGCTGGATCTGCTTGCGGCAATGTATCGGCCTGAGCATTGGTCGCAACAAGTTCAATCCAATTTAAATTTGCCCCACCAGAGCGAGCCTCAAGGCGCAGTGTATGCTGACCCTCATCAAGATAGATCACCCTGCCAGAAATGGTCTGCCAATTCTGCCATGCACCCGTATTAGTCACTGCAATTTGGTCGACCCAAACTCCATCTAGGAATACCTTGAATCCAGGTGTACTGCCGCCCTGACTGGCAGCTCTCAATGCCAATTGATAGTTTCCGGCTTCAGCAATGCTTAAGTCGTATTCCATCCAGTCGCCGAGATCAATCCAGCCAACATTTGTTCCACCACCTGTATCCTGAGTGCCTTCAGTACCTACTTCACCATCTGGTAATGTGATGACTCTCGTCCAGTTCTCAGCCTCTATTCGACCGTCGGCGCCCAGTGAGGGCCCCTCTGAACCTGAACCTGAACCTGAATCAGGCTCTGGCGCAACAAAGTCTAATGTTACTAACTTAAAGGCCCAGAATCCGCCTGTATAGGCGACTTCTAGGGTCATGCTGTTCTCAGTATTTTCCATAACCTTGTAGACAATTGATTGTGGTGCACCATTGGGATCAGTAAGCTCATCACCATCGCTGATGACCTTGGCTATACCAATATGGGCACCAACGCCATTGAGTGTAATAGTTCCTGCATCCTCATCAAGTGTATATGTCGCCTGACCACTGCCATCATGGGGAGCAACCGGCGTGCCACAGCCCTCTGCCGAAGCTCCCTGCCATTCTTCAACCCAAGTTGAATCACCCATTTGATTGATAAAGCTTCCGTCATTGGCAAATGTATATATATCGTCAAACAAGCAGGCTCGATCGACAACCGCAGCGGCATCAATCTGCCACCAGCCCATGTTGCCTGATTCCCAACCAACCCCTGCTGCGCCTGCTTGCGGCAATAACTTCCAGTCACCTGACAGCATTGCTTGCGTGAGAGTGCTCGAACTTGGCGTTTCCTCGGGCACTTCAGCTACATAGTCAGATGTCACGAGCTTAAAGGTCCAGAATCCACCCGAATAAGCAACCTCAAGGGTCATGCTGTCGTCCGTATTGGCCATTATTTTGTACACAATGGACTCAGGCGCATCATCTGGGCTGGTTAATTCAGCACCATCACTCACCACCTTAGGCAGACCTAGGTGGGCGCCGACGCCATTCAAGGTAATAGTCCCTGCTTCGGTATCTAATGCATAGGTTCCACTACCGCTTCCATCATGGGGGGCAACCGGAGTGCCACAGCCCTCTGCAGAGGCACCCTGCCATTCTTCAACCCAGGTTGAGCCATCCATTTGATTGGCGAAGCTACCATCCTGACCAAAGATAAATAGATCATCGAATAAACAGGCCCGATCAATTACCGCTGCCGCATCAATTTGCCACCAGCCCATGTTGCCAGACTCCCAGCCCACACCTGCGGCTCCAGCCTCGGGTGCTAGCTTCCATTCGCCGACCAACATTTCTTTGGTCAATGTTATGGGCGCAGCCACCTCATCCAGCATAGTTATATCGTCAAAATAATAGATTTCTCCATTCCCATTGCTCTGATAATTAAAGAACACTGAAAGCGTATCAAAATCATAATCAGTATTTAATTCAGCCGTGCCAGCAACAGGCGCGCTGAAATCAAACACCAGTGTTTGCCATTCATTAGCCACTGTTGTTAGCGCTTCGGTCTCCACAGACTGTGCGCTGTTGGTGGAATTTTCGAGCTTTAACCGCACTGATGTGCCGCTAGTGGGACTATACACTCGCATGGAGAGTCTAGTCAGAGTACTGCTCAGTGGATAGTTGACTTGACCGCTAGCAACCATAACCCCTGATTGAGCAACTGCACCTTTAAGACTAGATACAACAGTATTGCTGCTATCTAGTGGATCGGCCTCGAGGTTTGACAAGCTGTCGCCCATATCAGTTAGATCGTAATTGACGTAGAGATCATTAAAGTTAATTACTTCACCAACATTTAGGCGATCGTCAACTCCAGTACCTATATTGCCCGTTGCCATCTCCTCAGTTGGTGTCAGCTTGATCCAGTTGAGGTTAAGACCGCCACCAGGCGCCTCAAAGCGAAGTACATAATCCCCAGCTTCAAGGGATATATTACCGCCAACCGCAGTTTGCCATATCTGCCAACCGCCGGTATTTGGCACCAGTACTGAGTCAACTAGGTTGCCATCTTTAAGCAGATTGACCCCTGAACTACTTCCACCTTGACTGGCCATACGATAACTGACGCTGTAGTTCCCTGGCTCGGCGATTTGCAGTTCGTATTCCATCCAATCACCGGCATCAATCCAGCCCACATTGAGACCGCCACCTTCATCTTGAGTTGGCTGTGTTGCCACCTCACCATCGGGTAGCTCCACAGTGGTAACATAATTCTCAGCCTCAACAATAATCGTATCACTCCCCTCACAATCAACAGCCTCGGTCTGATTAAATGTCAGCCAGTTGATATTGAAGGATTCGCCCAAGGCTTCAAATGTAAGGGTTTGACTACCTTCATTGAGCTCGTAATAACGGGTAAAGGTTACCCAGCTCGACCAACCACCAGTGGGCGGAATTTGGAAGCTATCTACCTTTTGACTGTCAAATTTAAGTTCAAAACCATCACTGCCCGGATCACTGGCAACCCGATATTCAGCGCGGTAACAGCCACTAGCAGGCAGATCAACAGCGTACTGTATAAAGTCGCCCGCATCGAAGTTACCCACATGCTGACTTAAATCACTATCGGATGCAGTGTCTATACTCACGGTGCCCGCTGGCGCGGCAATAACTGTGGTCCAATCTTCTGCTTCAACTTTTAAGTCGTCTGGCTCTGGCGGCACCCATTCACAACCTGCACCATAGTTAGAACCACCCTCGCCTCCGGGCTGAATATCCATATTCATAAAATTCATATTGCCGCCACTCACCACTCTGAGCTTTTGCACTCCGGCTTTTAGGGTGATGTCGACTGTCATATCTTGCCAAATATCCCAACTGGTTGTATCGGGAGTTGATAATACGCCTGTTAGCTTTTCACAGTCAGACTCAAGACTGATAAACCCACCACCCCAAGATGCTGTGCGCAGTGTTGCGATGTAGTTACCTGCCTCGGCAACATCAACGGTATATTCAAGCCATTCCTCTGGCTCAAAAAAGCCGACAGATGTGTAGCCCTCTGAACTGGACTGAACATCAACGGCCTCGGATGCGCGATAGGCTTCACCAAGGTTGACCGCGCCGGTATCGTGATAGGAAATTCCCTCGCCACCGTTATCGTAATCAGAAGCCCAAAGGCGACCGTTAGGTGCCAAACTGTCTAGAGGGTGATCGCCATTGCCACTAGTTGGCACTGGCATTGGACTTCCGAAAAACGGACCTGGAGGTATAGCTGGAATTTCGGGCAGTGGATCTACACTATCTGTGTAACTGGTTACCATGCGGTAGGTATTGGCTCCCCCGCGTTTGATGCCGGCACCTATTGAGCCTGTTAAGCCAAAACCACTGCCGTCAGCAGAGGGAATAGTACCAATTAAATGCCCCGACCCAGACCAAGGACGTAGTGCAATATCGCCAGTTGGCAACTCTAACCATTTGAATTTTTGATTGACGCCGATTTTTCTTGCGGAGGCGACCAAGGGTTTGCCAAGCTCGCTAACCGAGAGGTATCTACCATTATTTGCTAATAGGGCAATATGACCATCATCACCGGCATCGACAACAATAAATTCGTCCGATCCCACGCCATCGTAACTGCGATCAGCTGCTACAACTCTATCATTGGCATCCAGACCGAGGAATGCCTTATCCGAGCGGCTGTACAATCCGATTTTTTGATCTATAGGTATATTGGGTGAACCACTGGCTGGCCATATACTGCTTGAGTTATCGGGACGCCATGCAGTGCCATAGGTGTCTAGGTAGCCTTTGAATCGATCGAGTTCAAGATCATTGGCTCCCAACCACTCAAATTGCGTCCAACCAATTTGGTGACTCTCAAATACTTCATTAAAGCCATTTTTAGTATCACCCGGCCAAAATTCTGTACAGAGTAATGCCGGATATTTGTCGCTGACTTCAAACGCTTCAATGGTACTTTCGACCTGTGGTAGGTTCCAATAGGCGTGAAAGGCAAAGCCGGCATTGTCCCAAATTCCCGGAAACTGCTCCGCTAAACCATCAGCACCTCGAATGGCTTGGGAGCCACCAAAAAATGACATAAAAGAGCCCAGCAGAACCATAGTGTCGGGGGCTACTTCACGAATTTTTTGATACATCTGAGCCTGCTTGTCCCAATCCTCATCGGTCCAAAAGCCATTTACACCAGCTACCGGCTCATTGTGCGCCTCGTAGATAACATGGGTCTCATCTTTATACTTGGCACCGTAGAGATCCCAAAAAGCCAGTACCTTTTCCATACTGTGGATAGCGCCATTTTCACCGTTATTACCAATGGTAATAATCAGGTACATCTTTGCTTCACGGGTAATGGCAACAAGATGATCGGCAAGTGCTTCATTGATACCTACTGGGTCTGGATTTTGTGCCGCATCGCCCTCAAGATAAACATGCAGAGTATTGAAGCCATAATTGCTCACCATGTTCTGCAATTGTTCTAGGGATATATCGGAAACATCTAATAGGTTGTTTCTATCGTAGGGATCACCGCCGTCAGTAGATAGACTGACACCTCGGAGCAGAGTGCCCATATCGGAGCGAATAACATTGTAGCCTAGGGAATTGTCTATATAGGGTCGTGCGCGAACTGCAATATCGTCCAGTGATTTATCGGGAATCTCACCAAATGGCACATAGGCATTAGAGTCCTGATTACTGGTATTCACTATGTTTTCTGGGGCATCAAGAAATTCATTATCAGTTTCTACACCACAACCGACAGTAAATAACATTAAAATGCTTAACGCACAGGCTTTTAATGGGGCAAGTACATTGTGCGCAGAATAGTCTAAAACATTGATTCGCATTGAAATACCTTAAAATTTTTATGTCGCGATCAGATCGCAATTTTTCATCTTTTAATGCGCATCCATACACAAATTTTTATAAATATCCCTCTAATCTTGCCATTAATGTATAAGGTTCCACAGCAACAATCGTCCTAATAACGTATTCGAACCATTTTTAGTCGCCAAAAAACAGTTTGTATGCGATTAAAGGGTATTTTTAACAAACGATAAAAATTCAAATCACTATCAGCGATTTAATTTCTTTAACAAAAGCGATCTGATCTTTCTATTAAGGGTTTCGTCGATAACACCCAGCGATCCTTTCCCCTGCTCTGGTATGTGCGAGTGACTGTCTTTATCAGCGTCAAAAATATAATAATCAAACATCTGTCGCCAAATCTGTTTTTGCTTTTCCGGTAGATCGCGAATACTCATCATGCCATAGAGCATGGCATTGGCCGGTGAATCCATATAGTTCGGCGTCTGCCGCCACCAGTAGTTCACCAGAACATTAAGCGCCTCAAGGCCTTCGACATGATGCCACCACATACTCGGAATAAACAGTCCATCGCCGGGCTCAAGGGTAGCCGCTTGCGCACAGTCAAGGGCCTTTTGGAAATTGGGAAATGCGTCGAAATCAGGCTGTTTAAAATCAACTAAACTAATAGGCTGTCCACCAGGCGCCCAATCGAGAGGCCCCGGGTATAGGTTGGCTAGCTGATCCGGCGGGAAAAGGGTAAATCGACGGCGACCCACTGCACAACAGGCAATATTGTCCGGCAGATCATAATGCGCAGCAATTCGACTGCGATTGCCCAGCCATACACTGACCAATGGGCTATCAGTATTCAAGTCAAGGGGATTTTGTTCGCGAAAGCCTGAAAAAAAGCGATCGACAAATGTCGATGCCATATAAAAAGTTGGCGGGTTATCTTGCTCTGCACAGTTGTAAATGTTTTCTAACAAGTCGCCGAGGTCGGCTTTAATAGACTGATAATTAAACCCAGAAAAATCCTCATTGTAAAAAATTCTACCCTCTATGTCGGGGTCACCTATGGAGGCGGTAATCGGTATATTTTGATAAAAACTTTTTAGGTAATCTCCGGCATCGCGCGCAGATTCAAGCCCTATTTTCACCAGCGGCCAATCTGTGACGAGTCCGCGAATAACCACTGGTTCTGTTGAAGCATAGACTTCTGCGGGTACCTGTCCCTGTTGGGCACAGGTAATTTCTTTAATTGGTTTATTAACTGTTATCATATTCGTCTATTTTTTCGCTCAATAAGCGACCTAAAATTGGACATTGAAGCAATCACCATATATGCCGCCTTTAAATATCCACTGGCCATCAATTCAGTGATAACCTCGGCAGAAAGCCCATTCAGGGTATCCTCATTAATGGTGTAAAAACCCTGTAATTGATTTTGCGTTGCATCGTTAAGTTCGACTTTTAACGTAAAGCTTTCAATCAGATCGTACTTTAACATTAATTCGACAAATTCATTGGTCTGTTGTTGGCCCTGATAGATAGCCTCTAAGATTGAACTTATTCTCTGCAAATATTCCGAGGTTCCCCCCCTGCTCAAGAAACAATTGCTGACCTTGGTTAGAGCTCACTCTGGGGCTGTCCATATCAACATAAATTAGCCGCTGTTCTTCTCCATTCTGCCCCTGTTGCTTGCCGATAAAAAATGGCTGCCGCTCAAGCATTAGTGGGGTGTAGGCTGCATCCCATTGATCGCCCTCTAAAAAGAGATTCTCTTTTTCCTCAAAGCCAAATAGCGCCGCAGTGTAGAATTTACCAGTTTCTGAATCTTTACAAAAACAAATCGGGAAATTTGTTTGTATATCCCTGAACTCAAAGGGGAATGTAACAACTGAGGGAATATTATCACCGAGATCTGCGGATCTTTTGCTGATGATTTTTAGATTTTTGTGATTAATATTATCTAAAAGCACATGATTGGCCATGCCTACTCCTAAATTACTTGGGCACAATTATTTTAGACACCCAATATACCCTCGGACAGTGAGAATTGGAATGCAATAAAGAAGCCCTTAACTCGTTAAAGCTAAGGGCCTCAATACAGGTATTAATCTTGTGTTTTTTCTAGAAGCTATATCGAGCACCTAGGTTGTAGCGCGCGTGGCCAACAGAGTATTCTCTGACTTGATACTTCGAGCGACCATGAACACGCTGATGCTCTTCTGTTAGGTTAATGCCCTCGATAAACACAGAAAAATGATCATTAAATTCGTAACTGGCGTTGAAATCTAATTGCGAATACTCTTCGACAAACCGTGGATCGCGTCCAGCTGAGGTCAGAAACTCATCCCGCCAGTTGTAGGCAAATCGAATCTGGAAGCCATCCATATCATAGAAAGCAACCAAATTTGCTGTATCACTCATACCTGGAATAACCCACTGCGCCTCATTGAGATTGATATCATACTCAAGATTGCCATCGACTATGGTGTAGTTAGCCTGAAAACCAAAACCCGATTCACCAAAGGTATGCTGAGCCATTAATTCAAGCCCTTTTACATTGGTTTCTCTCTGGTTGATTGGAATAATAACATCAAAAATAGCCACTGGATCGCCTTCAAGGCCTGTCTGAATAACTTCAATATCCTCGCCCTGACCAGAAATTTCTATGCCAGGCAAACCTACATAATTTTCAGCATAGTATTCGTTTAGATCACCCGAATCATAATCAAATCGCGGATCACCACCAGTTAGCTCGTCCACTGCTTGATTGTATAAATCACCATCAATAGGGGTATAGAGATTTTTAAAGAGTGGTTGATCTTCAAATTTTGCACTCACTATAAAATTATCCACATCCTTTGACCAAAGGCCTACCGACATATAACTTCCCTCAGCGTAATACCATTCCAATGATAGATCTAAGTTGGTTGACTCCATAGGAAGAAGTTGCGGGTTCCCTCTTCGACCGCCACCACCATCGGTACCCAGATAGTCAATAATCAAAGCACCCTTGAGGGAATTATAGTCTGGGCGTGTAACTGTTAAACTGTAGGAGGCACGCAAGATAACGTCATCCATAATTTCCATATCGAAATCAAAACTTGGCAAAAACATACTGTAGGAACCATCGATTTCTGAGAAACCTCTGATGGTGTTACCATCCTCGTCTTGCTGCTGATAGAGATTAAAGCGGTTATCCAAGATACTCCATTCAACTCGATCGTAAAGTGGCACTAGCGCCTCGGAGTGAACCTCCGTTTCTTCGTAGCGCATACCATAGAAAAGATTGACTGGACGATCAAACAGATCGCCAACCCAATGGGTCTGGAGGTAGATTGAATCGGAAGTCTCTGTGGTAACCTCGTCTAAATCAAAGTTATATGATGGGCAGAAGCCGGTTAAACAGGGCCCGCCATCACCGTCGACATCACCGTGGGTCCCCGCTTGCAGTAGCTCTTCACTGCGATCAATTAGTGCCTGAAAATCCCAGGTAAAAAACTCTGTAACCTGTCGCGGATCATCACTTCCTTCAAGGGTGTCATAGACACCCGCAATAGAGTCTATGGTGAGTAAATCGGCAATATCCCCTGGCTCACCCACGCCACTCCACGTATTTCTCGAAATACCCTTAGATTGCCCTCTATTGGTAACCTCAACCCGTGCAATCCCAAAATCTATGCTGTGACCTTCATCAAACACATATTCGGCATTCATCTGAAGTTGCTGCACTTCCATAAGGTTATTAAAACTACCAAATGAGCTACCAGATACTTGCATATCTTGAGCATTTATCTGATCTATTCTAGAAATTTGATTGTACGAATTTCGCTCACCTAGTTGAATTTCTAACACCGGCATACCATTTTCACTAAAGTAGCCAGAGGTAGTTATACGGTTGAGTGCTGCCACTGCCATCGAACCGCCAGAACCGTGCTTGCTATTTGGTCGAGCCTCGCCTGATGAATCGTGGTAATCCATATTGACCGTCAGATTATCATTCACTAGCCATTCTAAATTAAATCCGGCGGATTTATTTTCATCCACTGTGGCGAATAGACCAACACCCTGGAGGTTATCTTGGGCGCAACCTACCTGACGATACACTGTAGGCGACCAAATATTATCCTCTTGAATCCACTCACTCTCTCTGGTCTTACAACCAGGGTCAAACCACGCCGATAAATCTTGGTGCTGAGTATTCATTTCATTTTTGGCGTAGGTGTAGTCAAAGGTACCAGTAATATTTTCAGCCGGTCTCCACTGTAAAGTCAGTTGCCCATTAACTCGCTCACGACGGAAATCATCGAGGTTGTATTGGATATTGGTAGGTATGGCATAGATACCATCAGATACTTCTGTGGGAAAGTTAATCGCTGTTGAATCACCAACCGCTATTGAGCCCCATTCCGCATCTTCAACCTTATTGTCTATATCATCCAAGGTAACAAAATTACGACTCATAAAGTCTTGGGTTGTAACTTTCTGATCACCGCCATCTCGTACCTGCTTACTAGCCGAAAGCGAAACACCAAAAGTGTCCTCGGCAAAGGTTTGACTAAAAAGTCCAACAATTTCAGGATTGACTGAATTACCCCGTCTAGTTCCAGGGTCATAGACGCCCTTTGCACTGACAACAGCTTGTAGGCCAGGCTTTTCCAGCGGCTTGCTGGTGATTACATTAACCACGGCGCCAATCCCGCCGGAGGCTACATTAGCTCGGCCAGACTTATACACCTCAACTGCAGAAATTCCCTCGGATGCAATATTGCCAAAATCAAATGATCTACCGCCGTTAGTCGGCATCTGGCGACTGTTAAAAGTGACAATATTAAATTCTGGCCCAAAACCGCGAACAGTAATCTTAGAGCCCTCACCGCGGTCGCGCTCAATGGCAATACCGGTGATACGCTGAAGAGACTCAGCTAGGTTGGTATCGGGAAACTTCCCTATATCCTCCGCTGAAATTCCGTCGACAATACCCTTGGCATCGCGCTTAATATCCATAGAGCGCTGCAAACTGGCTCGGATACCAGTTACTATAACTTCATCGATACTATCGTCCACCTCAAGCGCTTCTTCCTGAGAATTAGCACTGGTAGCCACAACCATAGCAATACTACTGGCTAATAATTGTCTTTTGAATTGAGTCTCGTACTTCATATATTTTTCCTACTCGAGCTACTTCTAATTATTTTTTTAATGCCTATTGTCTGGTCAGTCTGATCCAGTTGATATTGATGGGTCCATCAATAAAGTCAAAGCGCATGGTTTGCTCACCCGCGGTTAAATTGATCACCGCACTCTGGGTTATCCAGTTTTGCCAATCACCCGTTGAGTCCATGGCTTGGGTATCAACTAAAACGCCACCGATTCTGTTTTCAAAGCCTAGGGTATCCCACAGACCTGCTACACGGTATTGAATGAGATACTCACCAGTAGATGGAACGTTTATTGTGTACTCGATAAAATCACCCTGATCGATATAACCAATATTTTCACCGCCACCGACATCGCCGGTTTCTTCGAGCTGGATGCCACTCTCGACGTCATAGTCTTCAGCTTCGATAAAAATTTCGGTAATAGGTGGCTGTACTTCGAGCCAGTTCAGGTTTTGATTTTCGTCAACAAAGTCGATCTGCATGGTATATACCCCAGCAGTCAACTCAAAAACTGAAGAGGTTACTGTAACCCAGTTCTGCCAATCACCTGTATCGGGGATAGATTGAGCATGCACAGGCACGCCATCTAGGGACATAACAAAGCCTTCACTGCCGCCATTACTGGCAACTCGATAATCTATGGTGTAGGGCCCAATACCCGGTGCGTTTATGGTATAGCTGACAAAATCGCCATCACTGACAAAGGCAACATTCTGACCGCCACCTTCATCCGTTGTCTCTTCTAATCCGGTGCCCCCTTCAGTGATGTAGTCTTCAGCCTCAATGCGAATTGGGTCAGCCTTGGGTGCAGCTGCCGTTTGCAGGGCCAATGGACCCTGAAGACAACCCTCGGAGTTGATACAGTTAAGAGAGATATTATCCAGTTGCAGATGCACGCTGCCATCAACTTCAACAGTCATTAGTGATGTCAAATTATTTGGGTCTAAAGCCAACTCGGCTGACGGGTTATTTAAAAACTCTGACACTGGAATACTGTAGTTTACCCAGGCATCTAAACTCAGCTCATCTAGCGACCACGAAACCTGTCCGGCAGCCGCATCATTTGTGCTGTCGTCCCCAGACTTCATTTTGATAGTAACAGTATCAGTATTGCTGTCATCTCCGTAAATCAGCAGATCAAAATTCAAGCTGATATTGTGGCCATTCAGCTCTGCGCCATATATATCATCACTGCTTAATGCAATACCCATTTCAGCAATACCAGAAGCATTGGTGAAATCCAAAACTAGATTGTGCTCATCCTCAAGGGTTATCCATTTAATATCCGAATCATTTGTACTGTATTCCTCGATGGCATAATCATCTTCGACATAGTGCCAGCTCAAGGGGTGCAATTCAGAAATTAATGCATCGGTTGCCGGATCCCTGTGCCCATCGCTGAGGATGGTAGTCTGCTCTGGACCTACTGACTCAATTCGATCAGATGCGGCGCGAGAAATTTTTGATTTTTCTCGAGATGCGCATTCTTTTACACTGGGTTCGGTTGCGGGATTACAGGTCCAAACTTTTACATAATCTACAAGCATTTGAGCGGGTAAATCTTCAGCCCCAGCAGTCAGATCAAAGACAATTTGCATAGGCTGATTAAACGGACCGTCTGTATCCGCAGTTATATCGTCGCCACTTTGGTTATATCCCCATAAATTCAACGTATCCACTGTATAGACATGGGCATCATCTATATACCAGCGTATTTTTTTCTCCCCCCATTCAACGGCGTAGCTGTGAAACTCATCGGAAGCAGTGGCGAGAATTTCTGCATTCATAAGCACACCGCTAATTCTATCTAAACCGTAGTGCGCTCCAGCTGTCATAATGCCATCTTCAGCGAGCATCAAGCTAAGTTGGTTATCACCGTCATAGCTATCGGATACAGGAACTAATTTGAAGGCTGACATAACATCAACCCCTGGGGCAGTTCTTATGCTGGCCTCAATCCGACCTTTGCTGATCGGTTGAACACCCTTAACTACCGAGGATTGACCGTCAATCGCATTAATCTTAAGACTGCCACCACTGACTGCAATATCATCGCCAGTCCATAAACTGGCATCAAATACATCGGCAGAATTAAATTCGTCACTCCACACCAGCTCCCAACCATATTCGTCGAGTCGCTCAAAGTCATTGACTACATTTATCGTGAGTGTGGCCGTAGATGTGGCGCCAGTAACCGTATTTGTAGCCACATAGTTTACTGAATCAGTGCCAAAGAAATCCAAATTAGGGGTGTAGGTGAATGTACCATCCCCATTAAAAACAAGAACGCCATTTTCCATCGCCTGCTCTTCAGCCAGCGCAAAACTAAGATTTTTCCCCTGGTCATTGGTGCTTACATCACCAATCACCTCGCCGCCATCTTCTTTGGCTTCGATAATATCGCCAACGGCAAAAATATCACGCACAACATTTTGATCTGCATCACCACCTCCACTATTGCCCCCGCAGGCAGCCAGTGAAAATATAAGTGGTAAACTCAGCGCGAAAAGCACTTTTTTTGCAAACATTTAAAACCTCTTTTCTTCTTTATTTTTGTTATGCCGCGCTAATGGCATTTTGTAACTTACCCATGTTATTTTTAAACAGCAACTTACCGCATATGCAAGTTTGATGAGTGTAAATTACCGATTGGGTTCGTTTATTGCGTCCGACTAAAAGCACTCGAACTCAAAATTTTTATAAGAACAGTAAAATAATTAAACGATGTAGTTATTAATTACTAAAAGGCGCTATTTATATTGTCGAATATATACTATATCCCAACAGCTTATCGTATATATTAGCCACTTCAAAGACTATGATTTTTATAATGATATTTTGCTGTAGAATGGCGAAGAGTTTTATATTTATAGAGAAATATTACATTTCTATATGACCTGACTAAAAAGATAATTTTAATGCAAAATCTTCAATTTGAATCGGTACTGTTTAATTTTCACGATGTTATCCTGATGATGATATCGCTGCAGTGCCTATTTTTTGCCCTACTGCTGTGGCTGACAAATAGCAAACAGGTTAAAAGCACCTTTTTTCTCGCCGCTTTTCTTTTTGCTCACTCTCTGATCCCAATCAATGAATTAATGATGTGGGGCGCTGAATTTAAATTGCATGCTCGGCAACAGTTTTCATCCTTATATTTTGCCCCTGGAATTGCTTACTATATAGATGGTGCGCTGTTGTTTTTATGTATTAAATCACTGGTTTTTCGTGATTTTTCGCTTAAGCGAAGTGATCTTCTGCATCTGCTACCACTGACAATATACTGTTTATTTATTGGTTTTAGCTTCTATACAAAACCACTAGATTTTCGCCTAGAAATGCTGAATAGCGAATCATTTGTCTACAGCACAAACTATGTAACCATTGAGTTTTTTAGTAAGTTGATTCGTTTTTCTTATGTTATCGCCTGCTTGATTCTTATTAGTCGGTACGGGTTGAAACTTCAAGAAAAGCACTCAAATATGGAAAAGGCCCACTTGTCTTGGCTGCGAGCTCTAGTTACTGGCTTTACCATTGTGATGCTGTTTGAACTTATTCTCTCTGCTTCAAAAATATTTACTCACTACCACTATATATACTTCTATATTGGCCTTACCCGCTATTACACCACCTTCTTTTTGGTTAATTTATTGGTGTTTACCGCTATTCGTTTTTTTGGCATGTTTGAGCAGGTTAATGAGGAAGAGACACCTAAGAAACCGGCGGATGAATATACTGTGGAGCCTGAAGAGGCGGAATCGATAGATGGGCGTATTAAGCAGGAAAAACTGTATATGGACCCCGATATAACCCTAGACAGCCTAGCAGACTCGCTAGATATTATGCCTAGAGACCTATCAATGGTGATCAACCGGTATTTTGGGGCTAATTTTTATACTTTTATTAACAGCTACCGCATAGAAGAAGCGAAGAAGATACTGAAGGACCCAGCATATAAAGACACAACTATCACAGAAATATATCTTACTGTAGGGTTTAATAGTAAATCGGTTTTTTACACTTTCTTTAAGAAATTAGAGGGAATGACCCCTACAAAATTTCGCCAACTTAATTAAACCGTATCGGGTCAAAGACCCGATACGGCCATCAAGCCCTAGTAAACAAGTGTTTGCATACTGCGCGCCGGAATAGTCAAACTAACCTGTTGCATATCGGCAAACAGATGGTAATCAATTGCCTGATCAGTTTCGTTCATGACCACGGTAGCAATTTGATTGTCCTCATGCATAAATGAAGTTGCCAGAAGCAAACTGCGGCTGCTACTGGTACTAATTCTGTGTGCATCAGGGCGAATAAACTTAGAAAAGTGCCCAATATAGTAATAGGTCGGAGTATAAATAAGCTCATTGGTGCGCGTATCTGCGTGAATTGGTGCAAAGCAGAAATTGCTCACATGATTGGGTCCGCCAGTGTGATCTAGCAATAGGTTCCAATCGGTCCAACCAACAGTTCCGCGATTAAAGTCTCTAATCATCTCGCGACCATAGCGTTCAGCGTTGGGCCAGTACTGGTATTTATCTGGACTGAAAGCCTCAATAGTACCCTCTGTGAAAAGTATGTGCTTGTCTGGGTATGCGTTATACACCAAGCCAATATTTTCATTCCTGTTTTCATGCCCCTTACAGTGTGGGTAGCAATCATCACCTCGATACCACGTCTCATACCAGTGATAGCCGATTCCCCATGCATATTTAGCCGCCTCTGGATCGTCAAAGATAATATTGGCGCGCTCGACTATCAGGTCGCGGTTATGATCCCAGACTATAATTTTTTTGTCTTCGTAGCCTGCCTTGTGCATGGTTGGACCTAGGTGATTCTTTAAGAAATCGCGCTCTTCCTCAGCGCTATAAATCATAGATTCCCAGCGCTGAACAGCCATGGGTTCATTCTGAATACTAATACCCCAGATCGGCATTCCTTCCTTCTCGTATGCCTCAATAAACTTTGTATAGTATCTTGCCCATGAATCATAATATTCTGGTAAAAGTTTACCGCCGCGCAACATATTGTTGTTGCTCTTCATAAATGCAGGTGCACTCCAGGGGCTGGCGTAAAGAAGTAGCTCCCCCCCCGCTGCCTCTGTTGCTCTTTTGATCAGAGGAATACGGAACTGCTTGTCCTTTTCAATGGAAAAAGAGTCAAGAGATTTATCACCTTCATCAATATAGGTATGGCTTGCACTGCCAAAATCCGAGCTATGAATAGTTGTTCGCGCCAAAGAATAGCCAATACCCTCTTTGTCATCAAAATAGGCCTTAAGGAATTCTTCTTGTTTGGCATTATCCAGTTTGGCAAAAACTTCAGCGCTGGCATCGGTAAATGATCCACCTATGCCAAGAAATTTTTGAAATTGTTTACTGGAATTTACAAAAATTGAAACCTCGCCTTCTGTGGGTTGAATGCGCGGCTTAAATTTATAAGTGCCGGTTTTGGCTATACGTTGTCCTGTATCTTTTGCTGTTGTGTAAACAGTCAGACTATCCCTTACAGAATTGTCAGCAGTATTCTCTGCAACTGGCTCATTACAGCCAACAACAAAAATTGAGCATATCAGAATCAGTAGATATTTATACATCGAGTTTATGTCCCAAGTTTTTTATGAATTGTTTTAATAATTAAAACTGCGAGGCAGTCTTGGCGATTTAAAATTATATGATGAGCAAAATTTTGAATTGTTCGACTAAACGAAACTTTTTTACTAGAACTGTTAACAAAAAGTTAACCTGATCTGTAAAACTAGATAGAGTCGCGCCAATCTATTCTATTTTCTGGTTTAACAAAGACTAAATGAGATGTGCCAAGGGTTCGCTCCAAAAAACCGCCCTCACAGTAACACAGATAAAACTGCCACATAGCGATAAATTGCTCAGAATAACCCAACCCCTTGATCCGCTCGATATTGTTGAAAAAGTTTTTGCGCCAATCTCGCAAAGTGGTTGCATAATGAGGGCCAATATCTTCCATTTGAAAAAGGCGAACATCTGTCGACCTTTTAACAGCACTGGATATTGCTGTTACCGAGGGAATAAATCCGCCGGGGAAAATATAGCGCTGAATAAAGTCCACTGATTTAATTGCTTGATCATAGAATTGATCCTGTATGGTAATGGCCTGTATCAACATAATGCCATTAGGCTTCAATAGATCGCTACATTTTGCGAAATAGGTGTCGAGGTACTGATGACCAACCGCCTCAATCATTTCGATAGAGACTAATTTATCGTAGCTTCCGCTCAAATCGCGATAATCTTCCAATAACAGGGTAACTTTATCTTGCAAACCGGCGGCAATTACACGCTGTTGTGCAACCTCATACTGTTGTTTTGAAATAGTGGTAGTGGTTACCTTGCAGCCATAATGGGTTGCCGCATAAATGGCGAATCCGCCCCATCCGGTGCCAATTTCAACCACATGATCAGCTTCTGATAGCTGTAATTTGTCACAGATTCGCTGCAATTTTGCCGTAGCGGCCTCATTTAAGCTGGTGTCGCTGTTCGGATAATAGGCGCAGGAGTACATCATGGTTGGATCGAGGAAAAGCTCAAACATTTCATTGCCGAGATCGTAATGGGCTTCTATATTTCGCCGACTACCCGCCTGACTATTGCGGTTTAACCAATGAACAAATCGCAATATAGGTGCTTTGAATAATGAAAACCCTCCTTCCACCTGATCCATAACCTGTCGATTGCGCAACATTATGCGAACCAATCCTGTTAGGTTATCGCAACACCAGTAACCTTGCATATAGGCCTCACCGGCAGCCACAGTGCCCCCAAAGGCGATATCGGAGTAAAACCGCTGATCCTCAACCTTAATTTCAACCGAAAGCTCGCCTGACAGATTAGAGTGACCAAAGCAGTGTTCGCCCCACTGATCAACAATTTTTACCTGTCCGAATTCGATCTTATTAAGTCGTGAAAATAACAGCGGGCGACAAATTTTATCAATCCATCGGACCCTAGTTTTTGCCATCTGATTCGACAAATCATTATTCACTCAGGTTTCCTTATTATTTGTTTTTTCATTGGCATGACCCAAAAAGGGCACACCTTTAAACCAAATTTTTATTGCCTGCCAATATATGCCAGCAGTTACTTTTACCGTCATCAAAGGTAAAGACAACAACTGTCTTGATAATGATGCGCTAGTTATTGACTGTGAATCAAGACTTAAATTCACATCAAACACTTTTTTTCCTTGACGAAAGTTTTGCATTTTTACCAATAGACTCTGCGCTGGCACTGAAAACTCGAACTCATACTGCATGTCTAGGGGCATAAAAGGAGACACTGTAAATACTTTATCGATTGCATAATATAAGTGATCTGTCGTACTTTCCTCAGGATCTCGCCTCTGATCTTTACCTAGTACATAACAATACATTTCACCCCATGGGGTATTGGTTACTTCAGCGACTATGGCTTCGATGGAATGCCCATCCTCATTGAAGCAATAATAAAAACTTACGGGGTTGGATTTATAGAATAAATAGCGCAGATTAGTTAATAGTCGAATGGGCCCAGTAGGTCTTTTTCCGGTCTTTTCAGACACCAGATCCCTGACCGAATCTGCCAACGATTGCGAAGCCTCGCCAAGATGATCTGAACGCTTGAACCAAGCAAAGTTAGGATTTTTTGTCGACCACAGTAGGTATTTATCAAATAGGGTATCTAGTTCGTCGAGATCCAAGTACAACATAAAGAGCTTGTAACGAAACTGATTGATCCTCGGCGCATGCCTACAGTGCCCCAAAATACCACTGTATATGCGACTATTCACCGATATCTCTCTTAAATTGCTGTAAAGCCTTCAGCGCACTGACAACACCGTCTTCATGAAAGCCATAACGCCAATATGCACCACAAAAATAAAATCGATTAGTATTAATTTCAGCGTGCCTAGCCTGAGCTGCTACCGCCTCTTTAGTATAGATTGGGTGATGATAATTTAAGCGCTTTATGACCTTGGTTTGATCAATGGCATCGCTGTTGTTCAAAGTTACACAAAATTGATCTTGGCAATCTAGACTCTGCAGAATATTCATATTGTAAGTTACTGGCACTCGCGTTTGATCACCATCTACAAGATGATAATTCCATGCAGCCCAAGCACTTTTGCGCTTAGGCATTACTGAAGCATCGGTATGTAATAACACCTCATTATCTTGATACTTAATAGCGCCCAGCACCTGTTTCTCACCGTCAGTTGGATTGTGAATCATTTTTAACGCCTGATCACTATGGCAGGCAAAAAATACCGCATCGAAAGACTCTTCACCCGCCGCGCTAGTTACCATAACCCCTTTTTCTGTGCGCTCGACCTTGGTAACTGGGGTAGAAAGTTTAATTTTATCCTCAAAGGATCTTGTGAGTGCGCGGGCATAGGTATTTGACCCACCCTTTATCACATACCAATCGGGGCGGTCATTAACACTGAGTAGCCCATGATTATGGAAAAATCTAATTAAATAACGCGCAGGGAATTCATACATCAACTTTAAATCAGCTGACCACACCGCTGCCGCCATGGGCACCAAGTAGTGGTTGATAAATACTTGGCTGTACTTATGCTGATCTAGGTAGTCACCGAGGGATATTTCATCGGACGAATCATCGAGCAATCGAGTTGCCTGTCGGTTAAAGCGCAAAATATCCCAAATCATACGCCAAAAACTGGGGCGGAAAATATTTCGCCGCTGAGCAAACAAACTATTAATGGTGGAGCCCATATATTCCAGCCCAGTTTTATCGCACTTAACACCAAAGCTCATAGTTGAAAGCTGCTCTTCAACCCCCAACTCGTCTAATAGTGCGATAAAATTTGGGTAGGTTTTATGATTAAAAACAATAAAACCTGTATCCACAGAGTACTGCTTACCGCGGTGATTAATACTGTGGGTGTGGGTGTGGCCACCAATGTAGTCATTGGCCTCATACAGAGTAATTTGGTGATTTTTATTGAGATGGTAAGCCGCTACATTACCTGATATTCCACTTCCAATAACCGCTATTTTCATAAAAATTCTTATTATTTATGGCTTTATGGTATTTTGTGAGGAGCAAACTCCAATAGGCTAGAATCATAACCCAAAGAGGCAACAAATTGGGTTAACTCTTGCATCATTTTTTCAGAGATTTCAGGCTGGCGAGCCATTATCCACACATAATCTAATTTATTTCTGGCTATTATCGTGTGTTGGTAATTTTCATCGAGGTAGACGATTCTATAATCCGCTTTTATCGGCCATATAAACTGCATTTCCCATTCAGCATTAGTTTTGCTATTTACAATAAACCCTCGTGGGCGATAGACCTTTTTCTCTCCATCCATGGCACCAGCATTAAAACTAAATGTCGTGGCTATAGATCCATCTTGCTCTAAACGATAGGATTCGATAGGGTTGTAGGCATTTTTTTCCAAAAATGTCGGGATGTTTGCGATAACATACCAATCGCCCATAAAGCGCTGTAGATCAACATAATCCACTGTTTTTAGTGGCTTATTACTCTGGCAGGCTGCTGAAAAAACAACTGCGAGCAATAGGGTTATTCTCATACACCACATAAATCAACTCCCTTATCGAACCATAACTACTGTCTAATGTAATGCAATAGACCGCCGACTTCTAATACAGATTTAAGCGACAACCATTTGCCATCCGCTGCATATTCTAAGTTTATATCTGCCTCAGAACTGCGAATAACTATCGATTTTCCCTCACCCCCCTGACCCTGTGCTGCTTCAATCTCAACATCGACCAATTTTCCATTTTCTGTATTGAGCAATTGATCTCCTTGAAGCAATGACAAGTCCCAGTAGGCAAAAGTTCTGACACAACCCTCTACAACCTCAGTTTTGTCGGCGCTGACAATGGTTGCAACCGATTGATTCGAGATGGCTGAAACATTGATGATTTTGCCGCGCTTGAGGGTTTTTGACTGCAAGTTAATTAGGCAGCCCTTTTCCCACTGTTCTGTGGACTGATGGGTATATTTAAAGGGGACTAGGCCCCAGAAGCGCCCTTTTAACTGCATATTAGATTCGACTTTTAAACTGTTAGGGCTACGCTGAATGGTAAAACTGTGAGTACCTACCGATTTTTCATTCAAAAACACATCAAACGCAATCATCTCAGCAGAATGAGATTGAGAATAAGCGAAAACTGACCATTGCAGGTTGAAAAGTACTAGGGCAAGCGAGCACAATAACCGCATAACTAACCATCAGTCACTTTTTTTCGAGGTCTACCGGGAAAGAAGGTATTGGTGGAATCAATATAGGCTTGGTACTCTGGTCTTCGGTCGGTGATTCCCTGCTCCATGTTGCCAACCCCAGAAAACTTTAATAACAAGTAAGTCATTATTAATGGTGCCAATACTATCCAAAGAGAGCCGCTGGGAACAGCGTAAATAAACCACCCCCACCAAATGCAAAACTCGCCAAAATAATTGGGATGGCGGCAATAGCGCCAAAGGCCTGTGGATAATGTCGAGCTCTCTTTGACCACCCTTGAGTTAAAGTAATGAAGCTGGTGGTCAGCCACAGATTCGTAGATAAAGCCAAACAACCAAACAACTACACCAAGCGAGTGCCAAGAACTCCATGGTATGGGGTTTTTGACGTCAGCGGCAGTTTCAAAAACCGGAACAAACAAGGTGCTGAGAACCCAAGCGACCAGTGCCTGAAAAACAAAAATTAAATAGAAACTTTTATAACCGAAATTGGGTGAATTGCGCTTGCGAATAACCTGATAACGTCGGTCTTCAGGTTTATTTCTACCGCGCCTGACTAAAAACCAAGTTAGTCGAATAGCCCAGATTGCTACCATTGACAGCATCACTAGGCTAATTGGGTTGTCTACAGTGGTTAGGTAGGCATAGGTGCAGACTGCAAGTAGGGTCAAGAGCGACCAGATATAGTCGACAATGCTGACATCCTCGATAATCAGACTGACAAACCATGTAATAGCCGCCAGAATCAGTAGCATTTTCAAGCTTTCCAGCATTAGGGCTGTATTAATGGCAAAGAGGGCTTCCATATTATATTTCCGTTGATTCAAAGCGATATTTAAATGCATCTGCAAGCCACAGCATCAAAGGCATCAAACAGGCCCAGCCCAATGCCAGTGCCAGCAGTGCCAGCGGGCGATCAATAAACTGCACCGCACCCAGCTTTTCTCCGGCAACAAATGCCAGAGGTCCAAACAGTGCACCCATTACAGAGGCCAGTAGCCAGCGGTTTTTTAACCATGCCATAGAGAGGTTAATCGTGGTAGCAAACAGTGCCCACATAGCAACCAGCCATATAGGCGCAAACAGGCTAGACTCACCGACTAGATCATAAGATAGCCAACCAGAGGTCAACAATAGGGATTCCCAAATAAAACCGATAAGCATGGCCGCCAAAATGATATATAACTCAGAATAAGAATTGTTTCTAAACAAATGAAAGGCAACAATCACTAGGGCTCCAATAACTGCTAACAGCGCCTGCCCCTGAGCTGCTCCGATCACACAGACGAACCATCCGATTTGAAACCCAATAAAATTTAAAGCCAGAGCCATTAATGCTAAACCCCATAATCTGTAAGCTATTATTGGTGGTTACGCTTAATTTAGTTAAAAGGTTTAAGCAGAATACACATGCAGTGGGTTTAGCTTGGATAAAAAAAGGCCCCTTTGCTTTTCAGCCAAGGGGCCTGTTCTTACTTATTGAAAACATACATTACTTTGTATCTAACTTCCTTGCTTTTATGGAGCTTGCCTAATTTCAGCTCTTGGGAGAAAACTGAACCCTTTAGACACCCCAATCACAACTTAAAATGGTAGCGTGTATGTAGCAACAACATTTGCATGATCACCATCTTTTTTGCTAACAGTCAGTGACAATGAATCATTTACTGCATAGCTCACGTCAAAGTGATTGTAATCATCGTCTGTACCTTCATCATCTGCATCACCATAAGCAAATGAGAAAGCACCAGCTTCATAGCTAATTAAAGTGTACTGATAATCACTATCTTTGCCATCAAAAACAGTAACGCTGGCAGGACCATAGCTCAGACCATAAATGTACTCAGCAGCATCATCAAAACTAACACTACGTGATGGGTAGTTGTATGATGCATATCCAACAGAATAGCCGATACCGCTTACTTCGCCACCATAGCTTGCATAAATATCATACTCGGTACCACCTTCAGCGTCATCACCTGTACCAGTTTCCTCGTCACCTGAAGAAACCCATAGTCCGTAAGAAAAACCACTAGTGCTTCCGCTTACATCAACAGCAAGAGCGGCATCACCATCACCCAGCTCATCACCACGCCATAGATATGAAGTAGCAATAGAAGCAGATGCTTCTAAAGACACTGCAGCAGGAGCAGCAGCTAGACCGAAAGTAGTAATTGTTGCAGCAGCAATTAAAGTTTTATTAAAAGTTTTCATAGTATGTTTTAACCTCAAAGTTAAATTTTTGTTTTTGATAAAACAAGCCCCTAGTAGGCATGTAAATCAATGCGACGTGCAAATCCGAAGAGATGCTCGTAACCGGATCATAAGGCAACAAAATTCATATTTCAAGCAAATGAGTTATCCACTATTACGTTAAACAACGTATCTCAACCCCAATATATTGTGGTTTTAGCCAAATTGATTGAGATATTTCAAAGAAACAGCAGCAGCTGTCGTTCGGTTCTCCACGCCCAATTTGCGGAAAATTTGCTCTAAGTGCTTATTTACCGTACGTGGGCTAAAATCCAAAATCATCGCGATTTCCTGATTGGTTTTTCCCCGAGATATCCAGGTAAGAACTTCGGATTCTCGGGGGGTTAGCTCGAATTTTTCCCGCAACAAATCTTCTTCTTTTGGCTTATTGGCAAGTTCAACCACCAACAACCATTCATCTGTATGCTGACTGTCCATCGTCTTAATCAGTAGCGGCTCAGATAAGTCATCAATGCGCAGAGGTTGCTTAGCCTCCTGGCTTAACCAAGGTGCTAGGTAGGCTGGCAATGTTGTGGAAATCCAATGCTGATCGGCACCAAAACCTGCGAATAAACTATGTGTATTGGGAGTTGACCAGAGAATATTGCCCTCAGAATCTACTGCCAAGGAGTGCTGACCCAAGGTGTCCAGTGCCTGCCTTGCACCTGCGGCAATGCGGGAATTTACCAAATGCGCGCGAATACGAGCAATCAAGGCTTTTAGATCGATTGGCTTGGTTACATAGTCTATACCGCCGGAATCAAATCCTTTTACCATATCCTCACTGGCGCTCAGTCCGGTCATAAATACCACTGGAATATGAGCAATCACCGCATCGGCTTTGATTTTCTGACAGGCTTCAAAACCATCCATACCCGGCATCATGGCATCCATTAAGATTAAGTCAGGCCTAATTCTTCGGGCAATAGTAAGCGCTTGCTCACCAGAGAGTGCAACCAGTGCTGTCATTTGCGCTTCACAGAGTGCCGCATTTAAAATGCTGATAGCATCTGGATCATCGTCGACAATTAAAACTACACCATTATGTTTGGGTTTTGTTTTCATCGCTAAGCTTCATTAGTTGTGAACGAATTTGCGCCATATCTAACCTCTTTAGGGATTGGGAGAGGTCCTCGCAAACTGTTGGATTAATGGATCCCTGCTGTTTTGCTTGAGCAAGGGTTATTTTAAAACCTTCTAAGTATCCAATCTCGATATGCGATAACAATTCATTGATTACTATCGGGTCTGAGTCGACAAAGGCTTGATTTTGGGCAGTTTTGGTTGGTGCCTTAACCTCATCTGCGGTTTGTAATTCAATATCTAAATGGAATGACAATGTCTGCAATAAAGCCGGCATATTGATTGGCTTAATCAAATAATCATTGTGAAGCGGAGCATCAGTATCCTGATTTAGTCCCTCTGCAGCTTCTGCAGATATCATCACAATTGGCACCTTAATTCCCATGGATCGCAGTTTTTCAGCCAACTGCCAACCAGTCATACCAGGCATTGAAATATCCAAGATAAACAGCGAAGGAGTGCAATCTTCGAGCAAACTTAAGCACGACGAACCATCAACAGCAGTGATCACATTGAACCCCAATGGGGTCAATGTATCCACTAGCAGTCGGCGCTGATTCATATCATCATCCACCACCATAAGGCTCATACTGTCTCCATGATAACCAATGACTTTTTCGGTAATCACCGGCTGATGGATCACTTCTCTTACACTGGGCAACATCAGTGAAAGGTTAAATGTCGATCCGCTGCCAAATTCACTTTCAATACTCAAATCTCCACCCATGCAGTGCACAAGCGCCTGAGTGATTGCCAGACCCAGACCGCTGCCACTGGTTTGGTAGTTACTGTTGACAATACGCACAAATGGCTCGGTAACAGAGGCAATATCTTCTTCCTTGATACCCACACCCGTATCTTTAACACTGATATAAGCAACCTGATTGCGGTATTTAAGATCAATGGTGACTGAACCCTTTTGAGTAAATTTTATGGCATTAGAAATTAGGTTGATAATGACTTGTCGCAAGCGTTTATTGTCAGCAATCACATGTTCTGGCAGTCTTTTTTGATGGGTAAATTTAAGATCTAAATTTTTTGCTTTTGCCTGAATTTGAAACATAAAAACTAGCTGTTCTAACATGCCGATTAGGTCTACTTCATTTCTGTGTAAATCCAGTCGCCCTGCTTCTATCTTGGACATATCAACCAATCCCTCAATCAAATCGGTTAAATGCTCACTACTACTGCGCATCACTTTGATCGAGTCGCGTCTTGCTTTAGGAATATCTTCCGCGCCCTCAAGTAACTGCGCATAGCCCATCACTGAATTGAGGGGCGTTCGCAATTCATGGCTGATACGCTCAAGGTAACGACTTTTAGCGATATTGGCAGCATCCGCTTTTTCTCGAGCCTGCTGCAACTCTAAATCGGTCTGTTCGTGGGCAGTAATTTCGTTCATTAATAACTGAGTCTGACGCTGAGACTCACCGCGAGCGAGACGCTGCCCTTCCAAACTCAGCAGAAATGACCAAGTGCCAACCACCAAAAGCAACAGTGTTACAAGGGAAATAATAAATGCGAAGCTATTTATTGCCTGTATTTGCAACGGGTACATGGATACAGTTTTTGAATAGGCTATAAAAAGAATGGTTGAAAAAATCGCTATATTGACCGCAAATAAGAAGGAAAATTTAAATCCCCGCGATTGAATATGCTTTAACTGAATTGTTTTAAAAAAGTTTTTAAGCAGGGCAAGTAGTTGATTTTCAAACCTTCCCGGTTTTCTACATGCATCCTCACAGCGAGTATCTAGAGAGCAACACAGAGAACAAATAGGAAGCTGATAGAGCGGGCAAAAAGTCATATCTTCTGTATCCAAGGTATTCTCACACACCCCACAAATATGCTTTTCCTTATATGGATCAATACAAATTGGCCGCGCAATGTAGTATTTCCCCTTTGTGATCCATGCGATGGCAGGGACCGCAATAAAGGTCATGATCAGAGTTAAGTAGGATGAAAATGCTTGTAACCCCGCGCCCAATAGCCCTGCATAGGCGCAACAACCAATCACCATCGACAGCAACATACTGCCAACGCCCACTGGGTTGATATCAAACAGATGGGCGCGCTTAAATTCAATATAGGGCGGGCTTAAACCAAGGGGCTTATTGATCACTAAATCGGCAACCATGGAGCCGATCCAAGAAATGGCGATAATACCGAACAGTCCAAGGGTTTTTTCTAAGGCCTCATAAATACCAATTTGCATCAACACAATAGCAACTAGAACATTAAACACTACCCAGACCACGCGCCCGGGATGGGCGTGTGTCAAGCGCGAAAAAAAGTTGGACCAAGCAATTGAACCGGCGTAGACATTGGTAGCATTTATTTTCAACTGGGACAGGATCACAAATAACGCGGTAAGCGCTAAAACTGTCGATGGCGTTTGACTGATGTAACTAAAGGCAACCAAGTACATCTGCGTTGGCTCGATGGCCTGATGTTGATCAATACCGAAGTTCACCGCCAGTACAAATAAAAATGAGCCCAGAAGTAGTTTTAAACAACCAATAACAATCCAACCTGGACCAGCGCTCATAGTTGATAACCACCAAGAGAATTTTGAAGTGCTTTTTTGCGCCGGAATAAAACGTGCGTAATCGGCTTGCTCGCCAATTTGTGCCACCAGTGAGAACAACAGAGTTGACGCGGCTCCTACCATCAGCCAATTAATACCCGCGTCAGCTTCAATATTTGGCCCTTGATAGATCACCCAATTTTCGACTACAGAGAAGTCGTTGAGCAGGATAATGGCGATAGGCAATAGTTGAAGAAGAAGCCATACAGGCTGAGTCCACAACTGGAAGCGACTAATTGTACTTATACCATAGGTTACTATTGGGATAACGAGCAATGTACTCACCAGATAGCCCCAATGCAGTGGCATGCCAATACACAGTTCGAGCGCAAGGGCCATAATGGTTGCTTCAAGCGCCAAAAATATAAAGGTAAACGAGGCATATATCAAAGAGGTAATAGTCGATCCAAGATAGCCAAATCCTGCACCTCTAGTCAATAAATCAATATCAAGCCCATAGCGGCTACTGTAGTAACTGATAGGTATAGATAGCAAAAATATAATGGCACTTACAATTAATATGGCGACAAGGGCGTTTTGAAAACCATAATCCAGTGTTATGGATCCACCAATGGCCTCGAGAGCTAAAAAGGTTATGGAACCAAGCGCAGTAAAGGCAACTTTCTTAGCGCTCCATTTTCGGGCACTTAGGTTGGTAAACCTCAGGGCATAATCTTCCAGAGTTTCATTCGCCACCCATTGGTTGTAATTGCGACGCGCACCAAATATTCCCTGCTTAATGCTGCCTTTGGGTGTCAATGATTCGCTGCTGTTATTTTCTCTAGTAAAAAAGTTCATAACCACATAAAGCAATTTGTGTGCCAGATAGATAGCTGTGAATTTTTGCAGATATTCGTCTTTTGACGTATGCGCTAAACGACGTAGGTGTAGGGCCATTCAGCTAATTGTTGGCAAAGTTAGTTAAAGGAATAATCTGCGCAACATCCATCTAATGAGGTTAATCCATGAAACTGCTAAACACTTTTAAACTAAAAAGTCTGCGACAAGCATTGTTTGTTTCAGCAACCGCCTTATTTGTTGCCCAAGTTGGGTTGACACAGGCAGCTGTTCCACCAACATCAGAAGTAAACACCACAGGTCTCGCTGTTACTGACGACACTGTAACCGTAGGTATCCTTCACTCTATTACCGGCACCATGGCAATTAGTGAAACTGGTTCTACTCAGGCTGAAAAGCTCGCCATTAAGCAAATCAACGAATCTGGCGGTGTATTAGGTCGCCAAATTAAATATATTCAGGAAGATGGCGCTAGTGACTGGCCAACATTTGCTGAGAAATCACGCAAGTTACTTCTTAAAGACAAAGTTGCTGCGGTAATGGGATGCTGGACTTCTGCAAGCCGTAAAGCAGTACTCCCCGTCTTCGAGCAGTACAACGGTATGCTTTTCTACCCTACATTTTATGAGGGATTAGAGCAGTCTCCAAATGTTATCTACACAGGTCAAGAAGCCACCCAGCAAATCCTCGAGGGTATTGATTGGGCTGTTAAGACCAAAGGCGCAAAAACTTTCTACTTACTTGGTTCAGACTACATCTGGCCGCGTACTTCTATGAAAATCGCGCGCAAGCACATTGACAAGCTAGGTCTTAAGGTTGTTGGTGAAGAGTATTACCCACTGGGTCACACTCAATTCAACTCAGTTATCAACAAAATTAAGCTGAAAAAGCCAGACGTAATTTTCGCCGCGGTAGTTGGCGGTTCTAACGTTGCCTTCTACAAGCAGGTTAACGCTGCTGGTATCGATTGGACAAAAGAAAAGCCAATCATGCTAACTATCTCTGTAACTGAAGATGAAATTTTGGGTATTGGCGGTGAAAACATCGTAGGTGCCTACGCTTCAATGAAATACTTCCAGAGCCTAGACAATCCAAACAATGCTGCGTTTGTTAAAGCATTCAAGGAAATGTGGGGTAAAGACATCGTTATCGGTGACGTAACCCAAGCCGCCTATCTAGGCCCATGGATCTGGAAATACGCGGTGGAAAAAGCTGGCTCGTTTGATATCGACAAGCTTAAAGAAGTATTGCCGGGTATTGAGCTAACTACTGCTCCAGAAGGCTATGTGAAAGTTCATGAAAATCATCACCTATGGTCCAAAACCCGCATTGGTCGCGCAGGTACTGATGGTCAATTCGAAGTGGTCTATGAATCTAAAGACCTAATCGAACCCGATCCGTTCCCAGCTGGTTACCAGTAGGTCTTTTTAAAAACTGGCGCCCAATCTAGGGCGCCAGTTCTACTTTCGATCAGTATTCATCAAGGAATTCACTATGTTTGACGGTTACACAGCTTCAGAGCTCACAGCTATTTTTGCTATGCAAGGTTTTGCTGGGCTCATATTGTTTTCAGTATTTGTTTTAATGGCACTGGGTCTGGCCATCATTTTTGGCCAAATGGGCGTAATTAATATGGCCCATGGTGAATTTATGATCCTTGGTGCATATATTACCTACCTCACCTCTTTATTTTTTGAAACATTTTTACCCAGTCTTTACGGCATGTACTTCTTTGTGGCTATGATACTAGCTTTCTTTGCAGCCGGTGGCTTGGGTGCCTTTGTCGAATGGGCTCTAATTCGTCGACTATACAAACGTCCTCTGGACACTCTTCTCGCCACCTGGGGCCTTAGCCTTATCTTGCAGCAAATCTATAGATCTGTATTTGGAGCGCGTGAAAAAGGCGTCTCTCTTCCAGATTGGTTGATGGGTTCGATTCCAGTAACCGACTTAGTTGAAATACCTATTAATGGTATTTTTGTGATGGCTCTGACCATCATCGTAACTTTCTGTGTTTATTATTTAATGCAACGCTCTCAATGGGGAGCCAAGGTTCGCGCGGTAGTTCAAAACCGGCCTATGGCCTCAGCGGTGGGCATCAATACCGCCATGGTTGATCGCATGACATTTGCCTTGGGTTGCGGTATCGCCGGGATTGCTGGAAGTGCCTTCACCATGATTGGCTCAACCGGGCCAACCTCAGGTCAGCTCTATATTGTCGACACCTTTATGGTCGTGGTGTTCGGTGGTGCAGCTAACTTACTTGGCACCATTGCCTCGGCCTTCACAATTTCTCAGGCGCAAACAATTCTCGAATTCTTTATGAGTGGTTCTATAGCCAAAGTACTTACTCTAGGTCTAGTGGTGGGCATATTAATGCTTCGTCCGCAGGGTCTTTTTGTTCTCAAGATTCGCAAATAGGAGTATCACTATAATGACTAACTTTTCATCACAACGTCTTTTAACTCCCAAGGAAATTGGCAGCTATATTTTCTTGGCACTGCTTTTATTAGTGATATTACCCATGTCGCTAGATGTGTTTCGACTCAATCTAGTTGGCAAATATCTCAGCTATACCTTCGTCGCCATGAGCCTTGTTCTATGCTGGGGTTATGGCGGTATTCTAAGCCTTGGTCAGGGTATTTTCTTTGGCTTAGGTGGTTACTGTATGGCCATGTTCTTGAAGCTCGAGGCTTCAAGTCCAGAAAATACCGCTATTCAGTCAACACCTGGTATTCCAGACTTTATGGATTGGAACCAGCTCACAGCACTACCATGGTTCTGGGAACCGTTTAATAACTTGGGTTTTGCATTACTGGCTGTGATCCTAGTACCAGGTATCTTTGCGTTTATCATTGCCCTAGCCATGTTTAAGCGCCGAGTGGGTGGCGTTTACTTCGCCATTATTACTCAAGCTATAGCCGCGATTTTGACAATCCTTATTGTCGGCAGCCAGGGTATGACTGGTGGCATCAATGGCATCACCGATCTACGCACTCTGTTGGGTTGGGATATACGAACTGATGATGCGAAATTTATTCTCTACTTTGTCTGCGTATTTTTCTTGTTTGCCAGCCTACTGCTTTGCCAGTTTGTATTGAAATCCAAACTGGGTCGGTTACTAGTTGCTGTTCGCGATACAGAGGAACGCGTTAGATTTTCGGGCTATAACGTAGATAACTTCAAAATATTTGTTTTCACATTTGCTGCAATGCTATCGGCAATTGGCGGTGCAATGTTCACCCTTCAGGTGGGCTTTATGTCGCCGAGTTTTGTGGGCATCGTGCCTTCGATTGAAATGGTTATATTCTGTGCAGTTGGCGGTCGCCTATCTTTATTTGGCGCTGTCTACGGTGTTCTGCTAGTGAATTTTGCCAAGACCACCCTTTCTGAAGCTATGCCAGAGGTATGGCTGTTTGCCCTAGGTGCACTATTTATTGCCGTAGTTTCTGTATTTCCTGACGGTCTTGCCGGTCTATATAAAACTTATTTAGAGCCTACTGTCGATAAAACATTCGGCCCCCTATATAAGAAGTTTAAACAAAAAATCCCGTCTCGCAGCAGTGCTGTCGAATCTAACTAAGGAACATTAATTATGAGTGATAAAGACTTTGTATTAGCGGTGGAAGGTTTAACCGTCTCCTTTGATGGCTTTAAGGCGGTAAACGACTTTTCCTTCTATGTTGAAGAAAACGAAATACGCGTCATTATTGGACCCAATGGAGCAGGTAAAACAACCGTTTTGGATCTGATTTGTGGCAAAACAAAATCCACAGAGGGCTCAATTAAATTCTGTGGCAAGGAACTTACCAAAATGACTGAACACGGCATTGTTCATGCTGGGGTAGGAAGAAAATTCCAAAACCCATCAGTTTACGAAGATTTGACCGTATTCGAAAATCTCGAGCTTTCCTACCCTAAGGGTCGAAATGTATTTGGCGCCCTAGGTTTTAAACGCAGTAAAGATGTACTGGATGCTATTCAAGAAACGGCCGAAATGGTGTTCCTATATGACATGCTTGATCAATCCGCGGCTTTATTAAGTCATGGCCAAAAGCAATGGTTAGAGATCGGCATGCTTCTGATTCAAAACCCTAGCCTTCTAATGCTTGATGAGCCTGTCGCTGGAATGTCAGTTGCTGAGCGCAAAAAAACCGCCGAACTGCTGCGCAAAATCACTAAGGACCGATCGGTAATCGTAATTGAGCACGATATGAACTTTGTGGCAGATATTGCCAACCGAGTGACCGTTATGCACCAGGGCAAACTGCTTTCTGAAGGCAGTATGACTCATGTCCAAAATGACCCGAAAGTGGTCGAAGTCTACCTAGGTCATTAAGGAGCCCTAATTATGTTGAAACTCAATAATTACAACGTTGCCTACGGCCAAAGCCGAGTTATAAGCGATATGAACCTCGAAATTGGCGAAGGTGAAATTATCTCTCTTGTGGGCCGCAACGGGATGGGTAAAACCACCCTTTTGAAATCATTAATCGGCATGGTACCTCATGAATCTGGGCAGATTTTACTCGATGGCGAGGATATCAGTGAGCAGCAAAGTCACGAGCGAGTAGCTAGTGGTATCGGCTTTGTGCCTCAGGGCCGAATGATTTTCTCAACCATGACCGTAACTGAAAATATTGTCACTGGTTTAACCACCACCGGTGAGAAAAAAGTGCCCGAAGATCTGTACGAGCTGTTCCCCGTTCTCAAGGAAATGGGCAAGCGTCGTGGCGGTAACTTATCTGGAGGTCAGCAACAACAGCTCGCTATTGCCCGCGCACTGGCAAGCCGACCAAAGCTTTTGGTTCTGGATGAACCTACCGAGGGTATTCAACCCTCAATTATTAGAGAAATGGCTCAAACACTGCGACGAATTCGCGATGAGCGCGGTTTAACCATTCTAGTCTCAGAGCAGGTGTTAAGTTTTGCCCTAGATGTCTCTGACAAAGTAATGGTGATCGAAAAAGGTGACATTGTTCACCAAGAATCAAGCGCAGATGCCGATCAGAAAAAGATCGCAGCGTATCTTTCCGTTTAACAATTTTATTTATGCAGGAGTAAAATTATGGCTGAAACAATTATCAAAATCGACTTAAATGAAAGCCCCTATGACAACGAAAATATTCATAATCGATGGCACCCAGATATCCCTATGGTTGCTACCGTAAAACCAGGTGATGATTTTATCGTTGAGTGCTACGACTGGACTGGGGGGCAAATCAAGAATGATGACTCCGCTGAAGATGTTCGCGATGTAGATCTCGGGCAGGTGCACTTTCTCTCGGGCCCAATTGAGGTTGAAGGCGCAGAACCGGGTGATCTTCTTCAAGTGGAAATCCTCGATATTGGCGCTTTTGAAGAATCAAACTGGGGCTTTAATGGCTTCTTTAGTAAAAATAATGGTGGCGGCTTTCTAACTGAACACTTCCCTGATGCGCAAAAATCGATCTGGGATTTTAACGGTATGTTCACCAAATCACGTCATATACCTGGGGTTGAATTTGCCGGCTGCCTTCACCCTGGTCTTATCGGCTGTCTGCCCGATAAAAAAATGCTGGACGAGTGGAATGCTCGCGAAAAGGAGTTATTTGAAACTGAACCCGATCGCATCCCCGCACTAGCGGCACTGCCAGAGGCTCGAGTAGCCCATATGGGCAAGATGACCGGCGAAGCGCGTGATGCAGCAGCTGAAGAAGCTGCGCGAACAGTGCCTCCACGCGAGCATGGTGGTAACTGTGATATCAAAGATTTGACTCGTGGATCGACAGTTTACTTCCCTGTTTATCAAAACGGCGCTGGCCTTTCAGTGGGTGATTTACACTTTAGTCAAGGTGATGGTGAAATTACTTTCTGTGGCGCTATTGAAATGGCGGGCTGGATCCATATGCGCGTCAATCTAATTAAAGATGGCATGTCTAAATACGGTATTAAGAACCCAATCTTTAAGCCGAGCCCTATGGTTCCTAAATATGATGATTACCTAATCTTCGAGGGTATCTCTGTGGATGAGGGCGGCAAACAACACTACTTAGATGTCCATGTTGCCTATCGTCAGGCTTGCCTCAATGCTATTAACTACATGACCAAGTTTGGCTATACCGAGGCACAGGCGTACGCCATTCTGGGATGCGCACCAGTGCAGGGGCATATCAGCGGCGTGGTAGATATACCCAATGCCTGCGCCACTCTATGGTTGCCAACAGATGTCTTTGACTTTGATATTCAGCCAGGTGCCGATGGCCCGGGTAAAGGTGTTGATACGCAAGGGAAAGATATACCTAAAGCACCTGACTTGGACTAATTAGGAGAGCTTTATGCCACTTTACGACTATAAATGTAAAGAGCACGGTGTGTTCTCTGAGCTAGCGACCATTGCCGATATGGAAAAACCGGTGAAGTGCCCCCAGTGCGGTACAGTATGCCCGAGGGTACTTACGGTTCCACCCCATATAGCTGCGATGCTAAAAGAAAAACGTGTGGCTATGGAAACCAATGAAAAAGCGCAACATGAGCCGGTTATTTCCACCTTGGATAGGCGGGAAAATGATCATCAGCACTCATCGGGCTGTGGCTGTAGTAGTAAAAAGAAAAGTAAGCTTTTCTATACCGCTGATGGCAACAAGATGTTTCCCTCAATGCGCCCCTGGATGATAAGTCATTAACCTCAAATAACTACTGACAGCAGCCTGCCTGCTGTCAGTAGTACCCTTCTATCTTTTTATCGCTTTTATTAATTGATCTGCAATCTTTCCATCCACTGATTTAAACCAAGTCAGCTCAGGATATTGATCCCCAGCAGCTGAAAAACAACTCAACAAGAAGTCTCTGGGGTTACGGCCAGAACTGTCACACCCCGCATGAAATGGCGTCGGAGTATTAGCAATCCATATACCGCGCAATTGACGCACCAAGTTTTTCTCGACAAATCTTGTTGCGCGCTCAGCCGAAAAGTCACTGCGGCCCTCTATAAGCTTTTCTAAGGTATCGCTCATGGTTGAAATACGGTAGGCCATTTTGCCTGCAGGATGGGGTAATCCCTCGAGCAATTTCATTGATTTTTGCAAATGAAACTGAGCCTCCAGATACAGCCGGCGATGATCCTCTGTTTCACCGCCAATTTCGGAGAGTGACAACAGGATATAGTCTGAAAATGCCTTTTGCAGAGCTGATTCAAACTCACCCAAAGTCATTCGCCTAAACCCAAAGGTTTGCATAACCTGACTCAATTGCTCCTGAGTGAAAAGCTTTTTAACAACAAATTTATTGACCAATTATCAAACCTCGTATATATTAATGAACAGCAAAGGCATGCTTTAACTGCCTCGCATTGATCATGCGTCAAAAGACCGCTTATTCCTAATTTCAGAGCAAACCAAAAAGCTCACAGGAGAAGTGTTATGAACAACTCAAGAAACTCAATCGTTTACCGTGGTGCGACTCAGGTTCGCAAATCAATTTCGTCTACTAGCAATCGTCGCAGTCTTGCTAAAACTTATCGCGGCTCTTCCTATACATCATTGCCAAAAGAGTCCCATAAGCCTTGCGAACACACTTACCGCGGTAGTGTTTTTGTTGCATAAAGCGAGCCAACTGTTGCTTAACTGCAACAAAGGTTAGCATCAAAAAAGCCGAGATCAAAGTCTCGGCTTTTTTGTTTTCTAATTGATCTTCTATGGGGCAATTTTATTGGTTTTTGCACCATATCTGTGCCAATTAATGGGCTATTTTTTTATTTTTTAAATTTCATTTTCACTGGCAATTTCTGATGGTAGGCTTTGGTTTATAGTTTATTTTTCAAGACATTTTATTTATGAAAAAAATTAATCAAAGCACCGATGAACGTCAAGGTTGGCACGCTGAACTAAAGCTAGATTATCAACTTAAAGAGACAAAAACACGGCTAGCGTCCAAGTCTCAAAAAGGCCCGCTAACCGTTCAACGTCCCTTTTATCCCGAGGGTGGCATTTGCCATAGTTATATCCTTCATCCTCCGGGTGGAGTAGTCGGCGGCGATATTCTCGATATTCAACTCAATGCAGCAGCTGGCGCTCACTGCTTGATAACTACACCCGGGGCAACAAAGTTTTATCGCTCTAAAAGCGACCTAGAAAGCCGTCAAACACTGCGTATAACTGTTGAAAAGGACGCTGTGGTGGAATGGCTTCCTCAGCAAAATATTTTTTTCACCGGCGCCCGCTCTGAGTTAAATGCCGAAATCAACATCCAATCTGGTGGGAAATTTATCGGCTGGGAAATGCACTGTTTTGGTCGACCGGCCAATAGCGAGGGGTTTGATGATGGCGGCATTAAAAGCCGCACACAGATTATTATAGATGGTGAGCTTCAACTAGTAGAGCAACTAAACACAGATGGCAACTCACTGATTAACTCCTCTTGCGGGCTGCGCAACAAAGCAATGCAAGCTAGCTTGATCGCAGCACCATTTTCTGAGGCACAAAAGCAAAAGTTGGAACAGTTATTGCTAGATTATCCCCATAGGGACCTTATTGGTTTGACATTAGTTGATGAGGTCTTGGTTATCAGAGTACTGGGTGATCATATTGAACCCATACTAGAAAATTTTACCCGCCTGTGGACGCAGCTGCGAACCACATGGCTACAACGACCAGCCTGTGCACCGCGCATATGGGATACATAATTTAAGTACTGACAATGGAACTTACACCCCGAGAAAAAGATAAACTTATGCTATTTACAGCATCCATGCTGGCCCAACAACGCAAAGCTCGGGGCCTTAAGCTCAACTACCCAGAGGCAGTTGCCTTGATTAGCGGCGCCATACTTGAAGGGGCGCGCGAGGGTCGAACCGTGGCTGAATTAATGGACTTTGGACGAACCCTTCTCAGCGCTGATGACGTCATGCCAGGTATCCCAGAAATGCTTCACGACGTTCAGGTAGAAGCTACCTTTGCCGATGGCACCAAACTGGTCACTGTTCACAATCCGATTGTTTAGGAACTTCAGCCCATGATACCCGGAGAACTTATAACCGCTGATGGTGACATAGAGCTTAATAGCGGCCGCAAGCTGACCACAGTTACTGTTGCCAATGTGGGCGATAGACCCATTCAGGTTGGCTCTCACTACCATTTTTACGAAGCTAATGAAGGGCTTATTTTTAATCGCGAAGCTACTCTTGGCTTCCGACTAAATATTGCCTCTGGCACCGCAGTTCGCTTTGAACCCGGCCAAGAACGCTCTGTGGAATTGGTCGAATATGCCGGCGACAAAAATATTTTCGGCTTTCAGGGCAAGGTTATGGGAAATCTATCTGACCACAGCTTAGACAAAGGCTAGGAGACTAAGATGCCGCGCTCAATATCACGACAAGCTTATGCTGAAATGTTTGGTCCAACCACTGGTGATAAGCTTCGTCTTGCCGATACCGAACTATTGTTAGAAGTCGAAAAAGACTATACCCAATATGGCGACGAGGTAAAATTTGGCGGTGGTAAGACCATTCGCGACGGCATGGGTCAAAGCCAGAGACCTAGCTCAGAGACCGTTGACCTAGTGATAACTAACGCCGTTATCATTGATTACTGGGGCATAGTTAAGGCAGATGTGGGGATTAAAAATGGTCGCATCTTCGCTGTGGGCAAGGCGGGAAACCCCGACACCCAAAGCGGCGTTGATATTATTATTGGCCCGGGGACTGAAGTGCTTGCAGGAGAGGGGCATATTCTCACCGCTGGCGGTATTGACGCGCATATCCACTTTATTTGCCCGCAGCAAATTGACGAAGCATTAATGTCGGGTGTTACCACTATGCTCGGCGGTGGCACTGGCCCAGCGACTGGTACAAATGCTACAACCTGTACCCCCGGACCCTGGAATATCCATCGCATGCTTGAGGCTGCCGATACATTACCTATGAATATTGGCTTGATGGGCAAAGGCAATGCCAGTCAGCCGCAACCACTTACAGAACAAATTGCCGCTGGTGCAATGGGCCTTAAGTTACATGAAGACTGGGGCACTACTCCCGCCTCAATCAATGAGTGCCTCAATGTTGCCGATGAAACTGATGTACAGGTTGCCATTCATACTGATACCCTCAATGAATCGGGTTTTGTGGAGTCGACCCTAGACGCCATAAATGGGCGCACCATTCATACATATCACACCGAAGGTGCGGGTGGCGGTCATGCTCCAGATATTATCAAAGCCTGTGCAGAGTCAAACGTTCTGCCCTCTTCGACCAATCCTACCCGACCCTACACCATCAACACAGTAGATGAACATCTCGATATGTTGATGGTATGCCATCATCTCGACCCCAATATTGCTGAAGATGTAGCCTTTGCCGAGTCGCGCATTCGAAGAGAAACCATTGCTGCCGAGGATATTCTTCACGACTTAGGGGCTTTTTCTATGATTGCCTCGGATTCTCAAGCCATGGGGCGTGTCGGCGAGGTAGTTATTAGAACATGGCAAACCGCACACAAAATGAAAGTACAACGCGGACCACTGGCAGAGGATAGTAGCGCCAATGACAATAATCGCATCAAGCGCTACATTGCCAAATACACCATTAATCCAGCTATAGCTCACGGTATATCCCATGAGGTGGGATCCATTGAAGCGGGCAAGTTGGCTGATCTGGTTCTGTGGAAGCCGGCATTTTTTGGCATTAAACCCGCAACCATTATCAAAGGCGGAATGATTGCCGCCGCCCCCATGGGCGACCCCAATGCCTCGATCCCGACACCACAGCCGGTGCATTACCGCCCCATGTTTGGAGCCTTGGGCAGTAGCTGCAGTAATACTTCAATGCTGTTTTTATCCGGCGCCGCCATTGATGCCGGAATTGGTGATCAATTGGGCCTAAAAAGCCTAATAGGTAGAGTTAAAAATTGTCGCAATGTGACCAAAGACCAGATGTTGCTCAATAGCTACAAACCGCAAATTGAAGTTGATTCTCAGACCTATGAGGTGCGTGCCGATGGTCAGCTTCTGGTCTGTGAACCCGCTACAGAAGTACCAATGGGGCAGCGTTACTTTCTTTTTTAAGTATAGAATTATGATAAGAATCACACAGATCATTGACAGCCAAACAACCCCGAATGCCACACTGAGTCTGCCGATTAATGCGCGGGTAAAAAGTCGTCTCAAGGTTACGCTGGACGATGGACGTGAAGCTGGTTTGTTTTTGCCGCGGGGTAAAATCCTTCGCGATGGCGATTTGGTCAGCGATGACAATGGCCTAGTGGTTCAAATCAAAGCTGCACCAGAACTAGTATCTACAGTTACAAGTTCCAACCCTCATGCCCTGGCTGTAGCCAGCTACCATCTGGGCAATCGCCATGTGCCTCTGCAGGTTGAGCCACAGTGGCTGAGATACCTTCATGATCATGTGCTAGATGATATGGTCAAAGGTCTTGGCCTCGAGGTAAAAACAGAATCAGCTGCCTTTGAACCAGAGGCCGGCGCCTACCAGAGCAGTGCTCATGGGCACCATCACTAATGAACTTACATCAAACCTCTAAGGGTAAAAAAATGAAAAAATTACACGCTACTCTAATTTGTATTGCAAGCTATTGCCTAGGGTCAACATCCGCCCTTGCCCATGGTTCCCATGGTGCAGAGACCAGTTTTTTTCATCTGTTTAGCGAGCCTCAACACGCTACGGGGCTTGTGGCCACAATGTCTTTATTAGCTGTTGTTGTGGCACTGCGCAATCGACGACAAACTGTTGACATTAAGAAATAGTGATGTCGTCGAGTAATCTTTCAGAGCTTCGGCTATACCAGCTAATCAGCCCCTCATTACCCATCGGGAGTTTTACCTACTCTCAGGGCCTTGAATGGGCCATAGAAGCTCAGTGGATTACCGATAGTTCCAGTTTGAAGGACTGGCTTAACAGCGTTCTGGATCATAGTATTGTCACTCTTGAGCTACCCATACTATTGCGTCTTTTAAATGCCTTTCAAGAATCTGATGAAGCCAGTGTGGCGCGTTGGACACAATGGCTTATTGCCTGCAGAGAAACTGCGGAGCTACGCAAAGAGGAGCAACAGCGCGGAGCTGCCCTAGCCAGATTACTGCCCAGCCTCGGGATTAGTATCCCTGAAAATCTGGCGCTGCATATTGCTAAGTGCCAACTCACTGGATTTGCACTGGCAGCAAATCAATGGGGCATCGATGCGCACAAACTATGTTATGGCTACTGTTGGGGCTGGCTAGAAAATATTGTGCTGGCAGGGGTAAAACTAATTCCCCTCGGCCAAACTGACGGCCAAAAAATTATGTTTGAGTTAGCCGAAAATATCCCCTTATCTGTGGAGCGTGCACTCAGCTTAAAAGACTTTGATATTCACAGCTCAACTCCCGCACTAGCCATTGCTAGCAGTCGGCATGAGACTCAATACACACGATTATTTAGATCATAAATAAGGAATCTATATGTCCACTACCGATCATACTTCTGCACCTCTGCGAATTGGCGTTGGCGGCCCAGTAGGCTCAGGTAAAACTGCACTACTAGAGGCCCTGTGTAAAGCAATGCGCGATAGCTATAACCTAGCCGTGGTTACTAATGATATATATACCCAAGAGGATGCCAAAATTCTTACCCGCGCAGAAGCGCTTGAGGCAGATCGTATTCTGGGGGTTGAAACTGGCGGTTGCCCCCATACCGCTATTCGCGAAGATGCCTCAATGAATTTAGCGGCAGTGGAAGAACTGAGTAATTTGCATGCGGGTTTGGATTTGATATTCATAGAGAGTGGCGGCGACAATCTCAGTGCCACATTTAGCCCAGAGCTCGCCGATATAACCATCTATGTGATTGATGTAGCCTCGGGTGAAAAGATACCCCGCAAAGGCGGCCCGGGAATTACCAAGGCCGATTTACTAGTGATCAATAAAATTGATCTCGCCCCCTATGTGGGCGCTAACTTGGATATTATGGATAGTGATACCAAGCGAATGCGCCCCAACAGCCCCTATGTATTTAGCAATTTACACGAGGGCATAGGTCTAGATGATATTATCGGCTTTATTGTCGATAAGGGTATGCTTAATAGCTAGGGTTTAGCAATTGGCGCTAACAAACCGATGCTACAGAGATGAGTTGCTCTAATGATTGCTCGTACAATTTTTGTGCGTAACCATTTGCAGATACAACCTCACCCATAATCAGTAATGCTGGCGAAGTCACTGATGTCTGCTGAACTTTTCTGGCAATATCGCTGACAGTACCAACAATCACCTGTTGCTGATATTAGCCTGCCTATTACTTGCCAAAAAAATTATTTTTTCTGCCAATTAGCTTTTCTCTGCTGTAAAAATACTGGCACCTTAAACGGTGTCAACAAACAGATAATGCGCCACACATAAAGAAGCAGATTGCCCTTGCGATACCAGGCCATCTTGGCAAGCTCTTTCGCCGCAGTATCATAGCCAATAGCAAACAGCTCATCATAGCGTTGGGTATTATCGGCAATACTAAAATCTCTTAAATCCATAGCGATAAGAAGATCGGCCTGTTTTACTTCCTGCTTGGTGCGCTGACTGAGGGCAATATCAAAGGCGTTGCGCATCACATCCAATACATTTTTTGGCTCCTCATAGGCCCGCACACCCCCCAGTTGGCTAGCGATAATAACCCCCGCACCCATTGCTTTAAGCGGCCGGATAGGCACATTTTGTACAATGCCACCATCGACCAATATGCGACCATTTAATCGCATGGGAATATAGACACCCGGAATAGATGCCGAGGCACATACAGCATCGGCGAGGGGGCCCTCAGTAAATATCACTTCCTCACCTGAGGTTAAATCCGTTGCGACAATGGATAGAGGTATGGTCGCATCTTCAATATTTACCTCCCCCAGATACTTAATCAAAATGTCCTTGAGGGGATCTGCGGTAAAAAAACCAGTTTTATTCAACTTAAAGGTAGTAATTTGCGCCAGTGTGAGATTGCGAGCGATATTGGCTATGGTGTTAATATTGACATTAAACGCATACATAGCAGCCACCATTGCGCCGACACTGGTGCCCGCTATGTAATCTGGTTTTACTCTGGCCTCCTCCAGCGCTTGCAAAACCCCAATATGCGCAACGCCTTTGGCCCCGCCACCGCCGAGGGCCAACCCCACCTTTGTATTAAATAAACTCATCATACTCATAATGTGAGCCTAGCTGTTGCGCAATTTTGTCGCCACAAGAATCGGTTTATTTTACTCGCTAATAGCGTGCGGTTAAGCCTAGCCTTACATTCCAAAAATCATCATTGTCGGAATTGTCATTTGGTCTTTGAACATCGAGAGGCGTATAAGAGCTTGATACATTGAGGCTCCAATTTTTGCCGAAATCGTAGCTAAACCCAACTCTAAGTGTTTGTATTGATCCACTTGTATAAATCGTTGATCGCTCTCTGCCCGCTTTAAGTGGAGCATCAATATCTACCGAACCATCTATGCTACTTGAGGCTAGGGATATCCACGGAAGGATTACTGATGAATTTTTAAAAGATAAGAAAACTTCAACTCCCTCGTGATTCATTTGCAACCTATCATCAGATAGACCCACGCATCCAACATAATTCTCATTGGAATATGGTGCAAATTTGACCATATCCTCACTGCATGTAACGCTAGCTATAACGCCACCCCTCAGCAAAAATAAACGCAGACCTATGCCAATTTTTTCATTATCAAGTAGGGGTTTTGACAGTGCGGCACCCCATAAATCATCTGGTTTGCTGTCATTAATTTTAACCGGGGGCGTCCAGGATAACTCCGCATTTATATCCCATGGCAGACCAATACTGGCTATCAATCTTCCAAAAGCTGGAGATTTATTTAAATCCTCGTCTTTAAAACCACCCAGCCCAACTTTTTGCTGCTCTTTGCTCAAATGGGGTATAGAACTTAACTCTGCCGAAATCGATATATCCTTTATACTCACAGCTTGAGGCGGTATCTGGCCAAGATTTTGAGAAGACGTGGTCATAAATGCCATAGCCCAACCCTCAGGACTAGAGAGATCTACCGCTTGATCACCATGTGTAGTGCAAGAAAAAAACACAATAATAATGGTTATCACTGAGCGTATCTTCATAACTATCGGGGCCTGTATTTTTGTTATTGTTTAAACGCAGTCGCTACTTCTTAATTGCTTCGACACCTATTCGAAGGGCAACATCCATTTTAAATCCCAGCAACTTGCCGTAACTTATACCAAAATCATCTCTCATTATTTTTCCGTGGATATCCGCTCCACACACTTCTTTAAATTTAAATGGATGAATTTTGCATTTGAATGCCTTAATCTCTAAATCTACTTCTTTGGTGATGCCATGTAGCGTTAATTTACCTTTCACTTTCGTGGGCTCACCATCCTCAAAATCGACCAGCACCCCCTGATACATTGCCTCGGGAAATTGTTCAATATCGAACATAACATCACCTTTGGCATGTTTATTCATCCCATCATGGCCAAAGTCAATGGAATCCATTTGCATAACGACATTTACAGAACCTGTCTTATTTTTTTTATCAAGGATGACCTCGCCAGAGGTGGCATTTATTTTTCCGCGCCACAGTGATAGCCCTCCCAAATGATCAGCTTCAAATGCGGGGAAAGTATGACTTGGATCAATGATATAGGTAACTGGTTTTCCCACCGATAGGGGCGTAAATAGAAGTTGCAGTAAAAGTATCATTGTTAAATGATTGAATTTTACTTTCATTTGAATCTCCTATATTCACTTTGGGTAGTAAAAATTACGGTCTTTCGTTGATAATGGTTTTATCATATCTAAACAGAGAATTTAAGTGCATTAACCCTGCGGAGTTTGCCAGCGCTTTGCTCCCGGGTTGTCTCGGCTTATGCGCTCGACAGAACCCCGCTACACGGGGCTTTCTATAACTGCGCTCTGGCCAATAAAAAAGGCCCGCCTTTTCGGGCGAACCTTTTGTATTGGTGGAGGTGGCGGGAATTAACTTGAAGTGCAACCTATTGATTCTATTTGGATTATCTTACTATCATCGATTTGTTGTTACATACGATGTGACGTTTTTTTGATTGTTATTCAAAAAATATTAAGGAGTTGGATGGCATCTATACAAAGTACAGTTTCAAATCATTCAAATTAATTACACAGGCACCATACAACGACTTCTTATACTCATTAATTACCAGGAAAATCAAGCTGGTAATATTTATCACCTAGAATAAAAAATAGAGAAAAAATTACTGACTAAGTTATTAAAAAGTCACCACTAGATTTGATCAAGTGATTATTAACCGTCCAGTGAAAGCTATAAAAAAAGCATCCGATGTAAGACTATTATGAGAGTTATGTTATATCGCGCTAGGATTAAAATCAGGCTTGATATCCAGTTCTTCCATCATGGCAATAATGGGGGTGAACTGCACCAGCTTTTCGGAAGTTTTGGAAAAAACAAGATAGACCTCCTGCGTTGCACTTTCTGCATCATCAATAGTAAATATCGATTTCTGCTCCAGATAGGGTGTTACCATGGCAGTAGGCAGAAATGCAGCACCGCCGTGGGATAGCAGAAATTCCAAAGCGATGTGAGCCTGCCCTGTGTGTAAAGCAGGGGCTACAGGTTCATTGAATAGTCGCGCCTGTTCAAGATTAAAGGCCGTACCCCAATCGACAAAAATGTGGCCAATCTTGGGGATGTCTTCAAGTAGCAAACTGGGTTTACTAGCTACCATCATCAACTCCAGTGAACCAATTCGCCGCGCTATTAAATCAACATTAGTCGGTGGGTCGAGCACCACAATAACGTCCACACGCCCTGCCAATAGGGCGCGGGTAAGTTCTTGGGAGGAATTGATCTCAGTACGAATAAAAAGATTGTTAAAGCGGTCTGCTAATTGAGGTAGTACTGACTGCAAAAACGTATCCCAAAGATTGGATGTGCCTCCCAGTGTCAATTGTATGGACTGACTGAGCGGTGCTCCTACCTCCTGCAGTGCCACCTGCCAAGCAACCAACATATTCTCTGCATGGGGTAAGAGCCGTTCACCTGAAGGTGTCAATAAAATGTTATTGCGCTGGCGGGTAAATAATGGAACCCCAACTGTCGCTTCCATTTGACGGATACGGGAACTGACGGCTGATTGAGTAAGATAAAGATTATTGGCAGCATGGCCAAAATGCCGAGTTTTGGCGACTTCCAAAAAGGTTCTTAACAGGTCAGTATTCATTTTTACTTATCGATAGAAATTTTTGATCAAAATAACAAAAAAAAGTCATTTTACATCAGTCAAGCTCATCAAGATACTCGCCTCAAAGTTTTTTTAACCCATTTATATTATTGATTGAAATGACAAATATCCTCTCATTTGACTCAAATCGCAAGTTTTATGCTGACGATCACTTCCCCTATGGTATTAGCCGTAGCGGAGAATTTACCCGAGAGTATGCCAGTCTATTGACCGAGCATGGGTGGGCCTACCAGACGCTAGCTGAGGGAAGTAGGGTTCCTGCAACTCCTGAGGAAAAGGCCTTTGTAGCCTTTTGCAGAGGCAAAAAAGCGGCTGAAACCTCCCATGAGAAGGCATGGATGCTGTTTTGCTCAAAAATCTCTGCGCCAAAGGCTATGATCAGCTCACCACTCATTGGTAGCAAATCTGAATCAACTTTTGATGATGATTTTGAATCACTAGCGTTTTAGAATAACAGGATGAAAGTTTGTTTATTAATGTATCTATGGGTTCGGATTAAGTCTGAAAGCCTTAGTACTTTGCGAATAATTCATCAAGTGGCAAGTCCCAAGTATAAGATGGTCATCGCCACCATAAATCGTTTGGCCGCAAGCGAGAGTTTCGCCCATGCATCTAGTAATGAAATAAAGAAACGCGAAAAGCTTAGAAATAGTGTTTTTGCTTTAAAGCATATCTGGCAAAGTGTAGATTGATTGTGAGTAACTCTCCGTCTGTACCACCATTGGTGGCAAAAACCCATAACTCATCCTGGTCAGTTGCTAAAAGCCTTGAGCTTTATGGCGTTCGCGATTGGGGGGTGGGTTATTTTGATATATCTGCATCCGGAGAGCTGATTGTACGGCCAACGCTTGATGATCAAACCAGTCAGGTTGCTTTGCTTGATATCATTAAATCTATGAAAGCGCGTGGCATTGAAATGCCTAGTATTTTGCGTATAGAGAATTTGCTGGACGAACGGATTAAAGCTCTAAACGAAGCCTTTAAACGCGCGATTACTGACTACAACTACCAGAATCAGTACCGAGGCGTCTTTCCGATTAAGGTAAACCAGCAATGTCACGTTATTGAAGAAATATCAGATTTTGGGACGAGTTATCACCATGGATTCGAGGCGGGAAGCAAAGCCGAGCTGATCATAGCGCTAAGCAAAATTAAAGATGATCAGAGTCTGATTGTATGTAATGGCTATAAAGATTCAGAGTTTATTGAACTAGGTCTATATGCCAAAGAAATGGGCCTAAAGTGTTTCTTCGTACTGGAAACACTGTCAGAACTACCAATCATTCTTGAATGCAGCCAAAAGCTCGGCATAGAACCCTTATTAGGCGTTCGGATTCGCCCCTCTGTGGTGGTTGATGGGCACTGGAATGAAGACAGTGGCGACCGTTCTATCTTTGGCCTATCGACCACTTCATTGATTAAGGTGGTAGACCAGCTAAAGCGCAGCAATATGCTGCACTGTTTGCAACTCTTGCATTGTCATCTTGGATCGCAACTTCCCAATATTCGTAATATTCGCAGCGGTGTTTTGGAAGCTTGCCGTTTCTACAGCGGACTGATTGAGGAGGGTGCGCCAATGGGTTTTATCGACCTAGGTGGTGGTCTTGCCGTTGACTATGAGGGTACACGTACCAACAACCATCATAGTATGAATTATCGACTTGATGAGTACTGTGCAAACATCGTTGAAACCATCTGCGAGTGCTTAGATCCTCTAACTATTCCGCACCCGGTTATTATCTCAGAATCCGGACGCTCTACCGTAGCTTATTCCTCAATATTGCTGTTTAACACTCTGGATGTTCGCGATCATCGTCCAGTACCGCTACCAGATCGTTTGCCGGAAAAAAGTCACGAGTTAGTGCAGAACCTGTGGCAGGTGCATCAGGTAGTTTCCCCAGATAACTTTCAGGAGTGCTATAACGATGCCCTGTTTTATCGTGATGAAGTGCGTGAGTTGTTTAAATGGGGTCAGGTCAGCCTAAGCGACCGGGCACTTGCTGACAACATTACCCTCGCTATACTAGAAAAAGTGGCCGCTGAGCTTAAGTATGCGAATAAGTACTACCCAGAGCTGGATAAACTGCCGGAAATACTTGCGGATACCTATTACGGTAATTTCAGCCTATTTCAATCCCTACCGGATGTGTGGGCCATTGACCAGGTGTTTCCCATCATGCCAATTCATCGATTGCATGAAGAGCCCGATCGGGATGCCTTGATTGCCGATATTACCTGCGACTGCGATGGAAAGATCGATCTCTTCTCGAGTGCCAAGGGTATTAAGTCCACTACAAAGCTGCACTCAATGCGAGAAGAAGAGGAATACTACCTTGGCGTATTTTTAGTCGGAGCCTATCAAGAAACTCTAGGTGATTTACATAATTTATTTGGCGACACCAATGTGGTCAGTGTGCATATCAACGCTGACGGCAGTTATGATTTCGTGCGTGAATTCCATGGTGACAGTATCGCGGATGTCCTCTCTTATGTTGAATACGATACCAAAATTATGACCGAGGAATTTCGCCAGCGGGCAGAAAAAGCTGTAAAACAAGGCAAAATTACCGCTGCAAAACGTAAGCAAATGATGGAAGCTTTTAAAGACAGTCTTGATGGCTACACCTATTTTGAGAAAGAGGAACACTAATGAACGGTGCAATTCAGAACAAGGTAATAATTATTGGTGCCGGTGGTGTTGGTAATGTGGTTGCCCACAAATGCGCACAACAATCGGAGACATTTGCAGAGATTATCCTGGCTAGTCGTACCGAAACAAAATGTCAGACTATTGCCAACAGCGTTAAAAAGAACACTGGTGTTGATATCCGAACCGCACAGATCAATGCCGATAATGTTCCTGAGCTTACAGCGCTTTTAAAAAATGAAAAGCCATTTCTGGTCATTAACGTCGCTTTGCCATACCAAGATTTAACTATAATGGATGCCTGCCTTGAGGCCAGTGTTCACTATATGGATACCGCTAATTACGAACCCATAGATACCGCCAAGTTTGAGTACAAATGGCAGTGGGCATATCAAGACAAATTTAAAGACGCAGGTCTAACCGCCTTACTTGGCAGCGGCTTTGATCCAGGAGCGACCAATGTGTTTACCGCTTACCTAGCCAAGCATTACTTTGATGAGATTTATACGCTGGATATTATCGATATTAATGGTGGTGATCACGGCTATCACTTTGCCACTAACTTCAATCCCGAAATCAATATCCGCGAAGTAAGCGCCGAGTGCCGACATTGGGAAAACGGAGAATTTATAACCACGCCACCAATGAGCAAAAAAGCCTCTTTTACTTGCCCTGAGGGTATAGGCACTTACAGTATTTACCGCATATACCATGAGGAACTTGAGTCCTTGTCGCTGCATTACCCCAGCCTCAAACGCGCACAATTCTGGATGAGCTTTTCGGACAACTATCTAAAGTATCTAGAAGTATTAAAAAATGTCGGCATGACCGGTATTGAAGAAGTGGAATATGAAGGTCAGAAAATCGTACCAATTCAATTCCTAGCTAAGCTACTGCCCGACCCATCAACCCTTGGCCCAAGAACCAAAGGTAAAACCTGTATTGGTACGGTTGTTCAAGGAGTTAAAGCAGGTAAGCCGAAGATAATATACTGCTACCAGATCTGTGACCACCAAAGCTGTTATGGCGAAGTACAATCGCAGGCGATTTCCTATACCACCGGTGTACCTGCGATGATCGGAGCAAAGTTAATGCTTGAAAAACAATGGCTGGAACCAGGTGTATTTAACATTGAGCAGTTTGATCCAGATCCATTTATGGAAGCAATGAATGCCTATGGTCTACCCTGGAAGGTAGTTGAACTTGATGCATTTGATCTTGATAAGCAGGTGAACATATAGTGCAGTTCACTGATTTTAATCAGCTAGACCTGCGACGTCTGCCATCCCCGTGTTTTGTTATTGACGAAGTGGCTGTTGAACGCAACCTGAAAATACTGCATGAAGTAGAGCAGCGCAGTGGAGCCAGAATACTACAAGCGCTTAAGGCTTTTTCACTGTGGTCATTGGCACCGCTGACAAAACAGTACTTGTCGGGTACTTGTGCTAGCGGTTTGTACGAAGCCAAACTAGGTAAAGAATACTACGGTGGTGAAGTACATGTTTTTTCTCCCGCCTTTTCCGAGACCGAGTTAGCCGAGCTGTCGCAGTTTGCCGACCATATTGTGTTTAACAGCTGCTCACAGTTGCTGCGTTTTAAGGCACTGTGTGAACAGGCCAAATTGGCTCGTCCGGAATTACAGTTTGGTCTGCGCATAAACCCAGAGTATTCCGAAGGCAGTGTGGTTCTTTATGACCCCTGTGCCAAGGGCTCGCGGCTGGGCATTACTCGCGAACAAATGGATTGCTATTTAGCGCAGGACGATTTTCGACAAGCCTTCAAGCTGATTTCTGGCCTGCACTTTCACACCCTATGCGAGCAGGAATTTTTGCCGCTACAGCGAACACTAGCGGTGGTGGAAGAAAAATTCTCCGACCTATTAACGGCTATGACATGGGTAAATTTTGGCGGTGGTCACCATATTACTCACCCTGACTATCAACGTGATGCGTTGGTTGAATGTATTAAAAAATTTAGAAATCGCTATCAAGTTGAGATTTACCTAGAACCGGGAGAAGCTGTGGCCATCGGCACTGGGGTGCTGGTCACCGAAGTAATGGATATAAGTTTCAACCATTTACCACAGGCGATTCTGAATACCTCCGCCACTTGCCATATGCCTGACACACTGGAAATGCCCTACCGAGCGGATATTATCGGGGAAATTGAAGCATCCGCCTCATCTCATACTTATCGTTTAGGTGGGCAGACGTGCCTGGCCGGAGATATTATGGGAAATTACAGTTTTCCAAATCCTTTGGAGGTGGGCGATCGTTTAGTTTTTGAAGACATGGCTCATTACACGATGGTTAAAACCACAACATTTAACGGTACACAATTACCTGCTATAGTGATTTGGAATTCTGAGTCTGATGACTTACAGATTGTACGTGAGTTTGGTTATGAAGATTTTATAAATAGGCTTTCATAAGGGCGGGATAAAGAGCAGCACGATGAACGACAAAAAAAACTCAGCTACAATTTTTCTTTCCTCGGAAATTGACCAATGTCCGTTGGAACAAGCTGCTTTTACTGTTCTACCAGTGCCCTACGAAAAAACCGTTTCCTACGCTTCGGGCACAGTAAACGGGCCGCAAGCAATACTGGCTGCATCCGAACAGTTGGAAACCTGGGATGGTCATTCCAACCCATCTTCCATGGGCATTCATACCTGTGTTGCAGTTGACTGTTCTGGTGAGGCTGAGGCAGTAATCAAACATATTGCCGGTGCAGTAAAAAATATACTTGATGCTGGTAGCATCCCCGTAGTGTTAGGCGGTGAACATACCGTAACTTACGGTGTAATTAAAGGCTACCTTGACGCCGGATTTAGCGATTTTGGTGTTGTGCAAATTGACGCTCATGCCGATTTGCGTGATGCCTATGAGGACAACCCGCTGAGCCATGCCTCGGTGATGAAACGTATTTGTGACGAGGGAATTCCCTTGTATCAATTGGGTATCAGAGCCTACTGTGAGGAAGAAAAAAATACTCGCGCGGATAACGCTAATATTTATTATAGTGATGCCGATGAGCTAGTCCCCAATGCTATTCAAAGTATTCAATTACCAAACAACTTCCCTGATAAAGTATTTTTTACTGTTGACATAGATGGCTTAGACCCATCCGTCTTTCCCTCAACGGGGACACCCGTGCCAGGTGGATTGGGCTGGTATCAAACCCTGAACTTATTTGAGTCTGTTGCAAAACAGCGAGAAATTATAGGCTTCGATATTATGGAATTTGCACCGATCGAAAGCTTCCATGCCTACGATTTTTCAGCTGCTTTACTAACTTATAAGCTAATGGGAATTGTCCAGAGAAACAGTAAATAAGTAACAATATTTGGCTTAATACTGATGTAAAAACTCAATTATCAAGTAAGTAAAAAAGCCCCTTTCGAGGCTGTTATTTGGTGGAGGCGGCGGGAATTGACTTTAAGTGCAAGCTATTGATTCTATTTGGATTATATTACTATCATCAATTTATTGTTACATCCGATGTGACATTAGTTATCTAAATAAAACTTTATCTCAGTAACTACCCTAACCTTCTTATCAATGCGATCGGTATCACCATAATTTTCACCCTTATCGACAATAGAGAATCGACCTTGGTTAGCACTTTTTATTCGACCTAACTTCACTCCGGTGTTTCCGGCAAGTTCATTGGCAGCTACACGAGCGGCAGCCATGGCCTCGCGAATCATTTCCGGCTTAATATCGTTCAGCTTACTAAAGTGGTATTTTTCCGTACCTGTTGAAGCAGTAATACCTTTACTCATCAGACGCGACATAGCGCCATCAATTTGTTTAACGGTTTTAACTTTGGTGCTCTCCACCAAAATGCTCCCAGTGACAACAACCTTGGTATCTGTATGCTGACCATCTTCACCGCGGAAATCCTCGCTCTTAGTCCAAAGCTCAATATCGCCGACTTCATCCTCGGCAATACCCAGTGAAATTAGCTCATTTTTAATGACTTTATGGTCTGCTTCCATTTCCTTGTAGAGCTTAGGCACTATCACTTGCTGCCCAGACTGGTCATACTCTTGCTTGCTAAGCATTAACGATCTTGAAAAATAGACTTTTACCTGAGCCCAATCGGCCTTAACCTCTTTTTCAGCCAAACCTTTAACTGAAACCACATCGTTGGCAACCTGTGATCGATAGATAGTAAAACTTAATAGATAACCGCTAAGAGCCATGCCGGCGGCGAGGATAAAAGCGACAACAGTATAGTTGGGAGAGCGTTCTTGTTTCATAATGATTTCCTTTTGGTCTATTAATCTGACAAGGAAACCGCGGAATAATTCATTCAATATTTTTTAAAACAAATTAACCAATTGTTACTTTCTAGCGAAAAAATTCCCCACTTTTTTAGCAATTAACCAGGTGGATAGACAATCGCCACGATTATAGACAAGAAGATCGCGAAGATACCCTTTTTGCTTTTCACTAAAATTTTTAAATCTAGAGACTGAAACGCATGCCTTATCAATTCTTCTACATGCTTCTGCTGCTCCAAGCTCAAAAGGAGGATTTGGGTTTCTTTTTTCGTACAATACGGAAAAAAACTCTTCAAGCGACTTTTTATACGCCGAGTCATTTTTTCCAAAAGCACGCTTTTTGTTTGCATATTTTCTAGCTATGGGATGTAAATTGTAAAATCTTTTTTTTATTCGATTAAACAGATCCTTACTGAGGAACTTTTCAAGAACTACTTCTTCATGCTGAGTCCAATATATTAAGAAACAATTCTTTGCCTCTAACTTTTCAGCTAGATTTTCAAAATAACTTTGAAAACCCTTAACCTCAGAGCTATAAATATTCACCTCACCTTTAAGTTTCCCCTGAGTACCATTTTTGGCTGGCTGCCATTTATCGAAGAAAAAACAGCAGCTATATTTTATACCTTTATTTATATGATTAGGCTCAGCACAGCCGACCATATGGGGCATTGGTATTTCCCCATTCTTTTTCTTTCCCTCACCCTCAAAATCAATATAGACGGCGTTTCTCAACTGATCAGGCGATGGTATTTTATGTGTTTTCTTCATCACAAAACCCTATATTTTTTGAACCCCTGCTAAATCTTATCTAGCTCATGTTGTTTTATTTTTAAATGCTCCTTGAGCTTATAAAACTCATCAAGACTTCTTTTTGTAGCGTTTCTGTGAAAAAAAAATTGTCTTAGCAAACGCATTTTTTCTATTCTTATATTTTCAAGATCAATCATTAATTCCTGTTTTTGAGTCAGTGCGCGATTGTCCATTCGAGCTATCAATTTAGTATTTAAATTTATTACATTTGACGCCATATTAATCAAAACCTCCAAATCGAATCCTTTTTTAAAATAAAGACTTTAATTCGAAGAAGTCAAGAATAAATAGTTATTAAGATCTCAAAAATTAGCTATTTTTCCGATTAATCCCAACAACCTCTATCATAAAACTTAAGCGTAAGGCTTCGACAGCTGGGACATAAGTAACCTTCATTTGTTAGTTCTAAATCACGTCCAAGTCTTGAACCACCATGCCAGTCAAAAACAGTGATATCAGCTGAAACATACGTGATAATTTCTTCTTGCTCACGCCTTAAAAGTTTTTCCCATAATGTTTGCCGCACATATTTAACCACTCGCCTGACTGGTCGTGGCAAGACTATTTTTCGCATGCTTTTATCATCATAGAGCAGGATATTTTGACTTCCACATTCTGTGCAGCTTATATCATCAGAAAGTAAATTAGCTTCATACATCGAGTTACAATCCTGACAATAACAGGGGAAAGCACAATAGGTGAGGTGATTGCGCATTCCACCACCAAGAGCCATACTTCTCTCAAAGCCACATTTACATTTTGCTGAAATTATTGATCCCATAAAACATGTCTACATTTTTTGAAATTTTTATCATCTAAAAATATCCATTCACCCAACTCAAATAAACGACAAAAATACTGACAAGAATAGTAGTTTTGATTAGCCGTACTTTTCTTTTACGTAATCGCTCTTTTCTATACTTATCAATCAACAAACCTCTATCAACCTCAACTGCCGGTTCTAAATTTTCAATTTTATCCGCCTTGTCAGCATACTGATTAAATAGCATTTTTCTCAATTTAGTCTCTGTAAGCACTCTACCTTCTTTACCATCAATAAGTTCTATTTCAATCTTTGAAATATTTGCAAATCCAACAAATCTATTAGCCTCCTCTAGATAAGATCCATCTAGAGCCCAACCGCTAGCGCTATATTTGCTAAGGCTTTCTTGGGTTAAATCGACCTTTTTCCCATGAGAAATTTCCCAAATTTCACTCACACTGAATATTTCTTCACTCCTTTTATCTGAAATGAATTCATTAACATCAGGGAATTTAGACCGTAACTCTGCATCTTCTTGCCACTCATTGAGAAGATCATCATGTTTACAGGGCCAAGCAATCCAGGATAAATACTTTTCGAAAAGAATAGCCATATCTTCATCGTCAATAAGATTACAGTTATCCACCGTATTTATTATTGATTGGACAAAATGCCCCCCATAACATTCAAATGCTAGTAACTCCGATAAATCTCCATCTTTTTCTAGTATTTTTGTCAGTAGGGGAAAATAATCCTCAGATACAAAAACCTCTATTGGATGAGAGTCTGCATCTATTTTGAAATAGGTGCTTTGAGGGGTTATACAGACTTGATCCGCTCTTATATTGAACTTTAAATACTGTGGCATAAAGGGCCTCTAATTTTGTCTCAAAATCCTTATAACTTTGTTATAAATTTTGATTTGTTGATTTCATTACATACTTAAACAGGATTGACCCCTATTAGCCACTAACCCCTCTTTAGCTAAACGCTTTCTGACTTTTGGAAACAGCTTTATTTTCTCTAACTCCAGAGACTTTAATATACCCATATGAATAGATGCCAGTCTACCCTTAATCTCATTAATGCCATTGGCATCAGAAAATGAAACAGACACGCAGGCATTACACGAAACACCCGCATCGATAAGATGCTTAAGCGCTCGAAATGGCAATTGGTAGGCGCTCTTTCTAGCACCTGTTAGCCGATGAAATTCATCCTCATTACAGCCCTTGATAGAAACGCGCACATGTAGGTTTTTGTAATTACTCAATGAGCGGGCAAACTCAGGATCATCCCCTAGGGTCATGCCATTGGTTTCGAGTATGTATACAAACTCCGACTGTTCGACTAGATCAAGCAACTCATAGAGATGCCGGCGGCCCAAAGTCCCCTCGGAGGCTGAAGCAGAAATGGTTTGATGTCCGTATTTGCGGGCATTAGCGGCTAATCCGTCAAATACCTGTTGCGGGGTATAGAACTCACCTGTTTTCTTCGGCTTCCATACTGGCTTATCACTAAAACAAAATTTACAGCGTAAATTACAGCCTACTTCAGTGGCGCTGGTGGTGCCGCCGTAGAAGCGCAATGTTCGCCCCAATTGCACATACTTTCTGCGATTGCCATCAACGACCACCTTTTCGGTGGCCGCTCCCAATGCAATTGGATCATATCCACAATCAGTCGCTATCACGTCCATACAGCACCTTATTTTGTGTATCCATTACTTTTCTAGTCAGCCCTTTAACCACTGACCCCATAAAGGTTTTACCGTCGTTGTTTTCGGCGTGATTCCACTCGTTATCAATCAGCTCCTCAATAAAATCCAGTGGTGTTCCCTTGGACTCACCGCTAACTGCGGCCTTGTGAAGACGCTTGAGCGCATCGGATTTTTCTTTATCACCCATATTCGCCTTATCCACTGAGTTCTGAAGCATCTCAACAGTTTCATCGAACGACTTAGTATCTATGGGGTGCGGCCT
>CAXRCX010000012.1:0-120090 GCA_964229255.1 Porticoccaceae bacterium | reverse complement strand
GCCCAGCCTTAGTGCCTCGTTTTCTTCAATTCCAACAAAGTGAAGCGGCGTTGTAGTGACAAGAGTTTGTTTAGCATCTACCCGCAAAAAGTCCACGTGTGTAATGGTATTTTTTGCTGGATGGCGCTGAATATCTTTTAAAACAACTGATTCTGTTGATTTTCCTACCACTAAGTCCAATACTGAAGTGAATGTATTTTCATCTTCTAATAGGTGGGTAATTTCGTGAATGCTAAGTGTTACCATCAGCGGATCTTTCTTTCCGCCATAAATAATACTTGGTACTTTTTCTTCTTTTCTCAGGCGGCGGCTCGCACCTTTCCCCTGATCTTCACGCTCTGTTGCGTTTACAGTAATACTCATTTTGAGTTCTCCAATAAATAAAAAAACACCACTTCAAGCGGTGTAACAAAATTTGTCTATTTTGCGACCAAACAGACAAGGAGAGATATTTTACCCGAAATTCTTTTTATAAAGCCAAGTTTATCTATCTAGACTTAAGCCAAAAAATAATGCTAATAATCGAGCTAGGTATGGCCCAAGCCCAAACGGATTGAGTGGCTAAAAAAGCTGAAATTAAAAGGAAAGAAATGGCAATAAAAATCGACCTTTGTTTAGAAGCATTTTCTTTTAATTGCATAGTAATTGCCTCTGTTTGTTTTTTTGAGTTTTCCGTCTTTAGGGCGCCACTTTCAATTTGCTTCAGGGCGTTAATTACTAACATTGGAATTTCTGGTAATTCTGAGACAATCTGAGGTAGCTGATCAGAAATTTTATTAAGCGTGCCTTTAAAGCTATATTTTTCTTTAGCTAATTTCTCCAGATAAGGCTTTGCTGTTGCCCAAAGATCAAGGTCTGGATATAGCGAACGCCCCAAGCCTTCTATATTAAGTAGTGTTTTATAGAGCAAAAGTAGTTGGGGTTGAACCTCCATGTCAAAACGTTTTGCCTCCTTTAAGAGGCTGAGAAGCACCTGTCCGAAAGAAATTTCACTTAATGGCTTTTCAAAAATTGGTTCGCAGACACTTCTTATAGCATTTTCAAACTCCATTACATTTGTTCCTTCGGGTATCCATCCAGACTCCAGGTGAACTTGAGACACTCGTTTATAATCTTGATTAAAAAATGCCATAAAGTTTTGGGCTAAATAATATTGATCAGCTTCAGTCAGCGTGCCCATAATTCCAAAATCAACACCCGTATACTGATTATTTTCTCCCACAAAAATATTTCCTGGGTGCATATCGGCATGAAAAAAATTATGTTCAAAAACCTGAGTGAAGAATATTTCAACGCCGCGCTCGGCAAGGTTTTTAAAGTTGACGCCAGCGGCTTGTAAATCATCGATATTGGTTACTGGGATACCACTAATACGCTCCATCACTAAAACATTTTGATTGGAGTAAGGCCAATATATTTGCGGTACATGCAGTAGCGGGGAATTTTCAAAATTATGTTTAAGCAGCGATGCATTGGCGCCTTCAGATTGCAAGTTTAGCTCGCCAAAAATAACCTTTTCATAATCCTGAACAACCTCCACAGGTCTCAGTCTCGGGCCATCAATACTGTATTTTTCAATGAATTTAGCAATGGTGAATAGAAGCGCTATGTCGCGTTTTATGGTTTTTTCGATATTCGGCCTAATCGCTTTTACTACTACCTCTGAACCATCTTCAAGGCGGGCCTTGTGCACCTGTGCTATTGAGGCGGTTGCCAGTGGAGTCTGGTCAAATTCAGTAAACACATCCTCGACTTTGCCCGCCAGCGCCGATTCCACCTGAGCAGTGAAAACCTCTGTCGAAAAAGGGGTTACATTGTCCTGAAGATGTTTTATCTCGGTGCAAAAATCCGCTGCTACAATGTCTGGGCGAGTTGAAAGCAGTTGACCAAATTTAATAAAAATAGGACCCAGTTCTTCAAGGGCATAACGAAGACGTTCTCCTCGCGATTGTTTGCCTTGGGGAAACAGCTTGGCCGGGGTTAAAGCAAGACGAATAACAAGGGGTAGGCGACGTCTATCAATCAGATTATCCAATCGGTATTTGCCTACAATATAGTAGATCTTAGCCAAGCGACGCAGCTGACTCATAGCTGAGGCTTCCCGTTGGTTCTTTCAGCGATTTTTGTATTAAGTGCAGATAGTCTTGCCATTATTCGGTCTGTATCTGTGGATATTTGGCGAACATCGCGCTGAAACTGTCTAAAGCTGTTGTGGCTGGGAATAATATTAAACTCTTCCTGAGCTACCTCAACCAATGCAGAAGATGCTCTCTCCAAACTTTCGGCTGATGCAGTGGTCGATTTGCGTACCGCAGACCCAATGATATGTGCTGGCACATCACCGATCACATCAGCGAGTGCGCCTTCCCAGTCAATATTTAACTTTGACAGTATTTTTTGTAGTCTGTGCAGGGTTTCTAGATTGCCGGATAATTGCACATCTGAGCCTGCTATTGAGCTGGCATCTGTTGCAGTGGCTGCCATTTTTGCTAGGGCCATCATACTGCCCTGAATAGTTACAGCTGCCTCGCCATTCCAGTGGCTGTGCAAAACGATATTTTGTTGGCCTATCTCAATAGCAATAACTAGGGTGGGCATAATGCAATTGACCAACAGTACCTGACCTTCTAGCTCTGATAGATCGCGTTGAGTGCCCGGGTCGTATTTCAGCGCTGTATTAATCGCCGTCTCTAGACCACTGATAGCAGTTGTTTGAAGTGCAGCAAATATCACTAGGGTTTTACTCCGCGGTGAAGAGCAACAATACCACCTGTCATATTGTGATAATCAGTATTCTCAAATCCTGCTTGATTCATCATTCCCAAAAGTGTGTCCTGATCTGGATGCATACGGATAGATTCTGCTAAGTATTGGTAACTGTCGGCATCATTGGCAAATAACTTGCCGAGTTTTGGCAGCACACTGAATGAATAGCCATCATAAATTTTTGATAAAAGCGGATTAGGGGGTTTTGAAAACTCCAAAACCAATAATTTCCCACCGGGTTTAAGAACTCGCAGCATGGAGCGCAAGGCCATATCTTTGTCTGTTACATTTCTCAGACCAAAGGCGATGGTAATAACATCAAAAGTATCGTCTGGAAACGGAAGATACTGTGCGTCGGCCTGAGAAAATCGAACATTTTCAGTAATGCCCCGATCAACCAATCGGTCGCGTCCAACTTTTAACATGGAGTCATTGATGTCGGCTAAAACCACCGTACCCTCTGGGCCGACTATGCGCGAGAACTTGGCGGCTAAATCGCCAGTACCACCGGCAATATCAAGTACCTTATGGCCTGGGCGAACACCAGACATCTCAATAGTGACGCGTTTCCACAATCGATGAATTCCGCCTGACATTAAATCATTCATCAGATCGTAATTACTGGCCACCGAGTGGAAGACCTCGGCTACTTTGCCAGCCTTTTCCTCGACATTGACTTTTTTATATCCAAAATCAGTGGTTTTGTCAGACATATGTCATTGTTTCCATAGAGTAGGGCGGCTATTGTAGCTGTAGTTGAGCCATTAGGGTATCTATGACTGTAGGTACGCAATTAATTAGTGACTAAGATTGTTTAATTACTGCAGTTTAATAACCTGTGAGTCGGAATCTCGGCTCAAGCCTGCAGTGTGAAGTTTCTCCAGATACAGCGACCACATAGTGTCTTGGTTGTCAGCTAGATGACGCAAATAGTCCCAGCTAAAGATGCCAGAGTCATGGCCGTCGCTAAACAGGATTAGCAGAGCATAGTTACCCGCTTGCTCAAGTCCAGTTATCCTGATGTCGCGTTTACCGAACTGCAGGGTTTCATTGCCCTCACCGTGGCCGCGAACCTCGGCACTGGGGGAGTGTACCCGCAAAAATTCAGCGGGCAGGCTGAATTCCTGCCCATCTGAAAATTCTATTAAGAGGCTGTCCTTAGCTTGACGAACTACAATGCGTGTTGGCTTAGACATAAATTAGACAGTTTAGAGAATAAACCGAGATAGATCTTCATCCTGAGCGAGCTCGCTGAGATGCTGATCCACAAACGACTTATCGACTATCACAGCTTCATCTTTAGCGCCGAGATCAGAGGCTTCAAATGAGATTTCCTCCAACAGACGCTCGAGAATAGTATGTAGTCGACGAGCACCAATATTTTCTGTGCTCTCATTGACTTCAAAGGCCAACTCAGCAATGCGACGAACACCATCGTCTTTAAACTTTACCGCAAGGTTTTCAGTATCCATCAAGGCACAGTACTGTTTAGTCAGAGAAGCCTTGGGCTCAGTGAGTATACGCTCTAGGTCATCGACTCCCAGTGAGTTAAGTTCAACCCGAATAGGCAAGCGGCCCTGTAATTCTGGAATCAAATCAGATGGCTTGGCCAAATGAAAAGCTCCCGAGGCGATAAATAAAATATGGTCGGTTTTAATCATGCCGTACTTGGTTGAAACCGTACTGCCTTCGATAAGCGGTAGAAGATCGCGCTGAACACCTTCGCGAGAAACATCGGCGCCACCTGCTTCGCCGCGGCGGCAGACCTTGTCTATTTCATCGAGAAAAACTATGCCATTTTGCTCCGCCGCTTCGACGGCGCCAGCTTTGATATCGTCTTCATTAATAAGTTTTGCTGCCTCTTCATCTTTCAGCTGCTTCATAGCCTCGGCGACAGTAATCTTGCGAGTGGCTTTCTCGCCCTTGTTCATACTGCTAAACATATTTTGCAGCTGCGAAGTCATTTCCTCCATGCCCGGGGGAGCCATAATCTCAATTCCCGCAGCTATTTGACTGAGTTCAACTTCAATTTCTTTATCATCCAGAGAGCCCTCTCGCAGTTTCTTGCGGAATACCTGACGCGTGGATGAATCGCGCTCAGTGCTGGTCTCAGGGCCGCGCGCAGGGGTTAGAAGGGCGTCTAAAACCCTCTCTTCAGCGGCATCGACTGCGCGCTGTTCTACTTTGGTAATCTCTTGCTCACGGCGTTGTTTGACCGCGGTTTCAACCAGATCGCGAATGATCGACTCGACATCCTTACCCACATAGCCCACCTCAGTAAACTTAGTAGCTTCGACTTTGACAAAGGGTGCATTGGCAAGCCGGGCAAGACGGCGAGCAATCTCTGTTTTACCCACACCAGTTGGGCCAATCATTAGGATGTTTTTGGGGGTTACCTCGTTGCGCATTTCTTCATCGAGCTGCGATCGACGCCAGCGATTGCGCAGAGCAATGGCGACCGCACGCTTAGCATCATCCTGACCAATAATATGACGATTTAGCTCGTGAACAATTTCTCTTGGAGTCATTTGAGACATACTACAACCTTTTAATTTTTACAGTCTAATTCTTCGATGGTGCGATTATGATTAGTATAGATACAGATATCGCCAGCAATACTCAATCCTTGCTCAACAATTGAGCGGGCGTCCATATCGGTATTATCCATAAGTGCCCGCGCTGCTGATTGGGCAAAGGGGCCACCAGAACCAATTGCAATTAAATCATCCTCGGGCTGAATCACATCGCCGTTGCCGGTAATTACCAGTGAGGCTTCTTCATCTGCAACTGCCAGTAGTGCTTCCAATCTGCGCAGCATGCGATCGGTGCGCCAATCTTTCGCTAATTCCACTGCAGCTCGGGTTAATTGACCCTGATACATTTCTAATTTCGCCTCAAAGCGCTCGAATAATGTAAAGGCATCGGCTGTGCCGCCAGCGAAACCAGCGATCACTTTGCCGTCATAAAGACGGCGAACTTTACGGGCATTACCCTTCATTACAGTATTGCCCATACTTACCTGACCGTCACCACCTATAACTACTTTGCCATCGCGGCGGACCGAAAGAATTGTGGTTCCTCGATATTGATCCATATTATATATCCTCGTTAACTTTAATCATAAATTGGGGGTGATACTGGAAAATTCAATGGTAATTTTGTGTAGAAAGACAAAAAAAGGACGGGCAATGCCCGTCCTTTACTTTTACTAACGACTTATGGCTCTAGAAAGTTGCCCTAGCCGTTAAACCGTAGGTTTTTGGTGCGGTTGGATATCCTCCATAGCTGCCGGGGGCTGCTGTGGTAGGGAATGCAGAAAGTAGCGACTGATGATTAGTCAGGTTACGTCCCCAAAGCATAATTTCAATACCGCTTGGTGCGTGATTGAAGCCCATGCTCATATTAATGTTTTTACTACTTCTTAAAGCTGGGATATTTCCTAAAGGCTGCGTGCCAAGTGATTCTGCTACAGCAGGGACATTTTCTACAACAGCGGCCTCAGACTCATATACATATTCAAGTCTTAGGAAGCTAGAAACTGCATCGCTTAAATTAAATGAATAGGTTGCATTTAAGTTGGCACTCCATTCATGGATGCCCGCTGGTGTCTCACCTGAACGGTTTTTATAGCCAAGATCGCTTGTTGCATCGAGGATGTTCTCTAAATCACATGCTACAGAGTTGTAAACTATAACATCCACGTCTGCCGTTGTATCATCCATATCATGATCAACTTCGGTGGTTATATGATCACAGGGACCTCTTTGATAATCAAGGTATTTGGCATCAATATACATAGCCGATAGACCAATTAACCACTCCTCAGAAACCTGCTGTTTCATATCGAGCTCAAACCCTCTGTGTTTTTGATTGCCCGCATTGGTCAACTCAAAGGCCTGTCCATTAAAGGTATTGGATTGAAAGCCTTCAATTTTTTGATCAAATAAAGCGATATTAATATAGCCATTATCCATATTATGTTTTACACCAACTTCAATATTTTCAGAATATTCTTCATTAGCGTTTCTAGAACCCATATTGGTAGCATTGACCGAAAGGTTAACTGAAATAGGTTTAAAGCCAGTTGAATGTGACGCATAGACTTTTGTGTTTTCACTCAGATCATGAGTTAAGCGAAGGGTATGGGTTAAATCATCAGATTTAAAAATACCATTTTCATTGTCATTCGGATAATCAGTAAATGGCAAGAAAAATTGCGCAATGCTAGCTCCCTCAAAAGGGGTGCCCTCAAGATCCAACCTTGAAAATGTATCAGCAATTTCAATATCTGCTGTTACTGTTTTTTTGTCACGAGTTTTATTTAAACCAATAGTTGCAGTCCAATTATCTTTTAGTGGGATATCAGCATTAGCAAACAATGAAACAGTTTCTGAATTCATATTAAATAATTCTTGTTGCGAACCACCACCGTCAACAAAAAAATCAGTCGGAGCAAGATTCTCTGAAAAATTTGAATCAGGATCGTCTGGAATTGGAGTGCCTGCATAAGTTAGAGCAATTAAACTGAGAACATCTACTTCAGCCGTAGTTTCATCTTGATCATGATCAGACGTCCCCAAAATGGTATTTGCATACATATTCATTTCAGGGCCAAAGATAACAGTTCTATCGTTAACTGTATCTTCATCTGAGTAGAAAAGGCCTGCAGTCCATTGGATGCCCGATTCACTGGTTGAAGATAGTCTTAACTCCTGAGTAAAGGTGTCAAACTGATAATCAAGGGCTTGTTCTTTAACCAAGTTGGCCGCAGAGAAGTCAGCATCGAAATTTGATTGCATATCAGTATTTCTATCTGAGGTAATCGATGTTAACACCATATTACCTAGGTCTTTTTCTATATGCAGAGAAAAGCCCTCGTTTTCAGCAATATTAGTCGGCTCAAAATTCATATAAATTTGATAGTCCCATGGATTCGCGTTAGCTGCTAAGGTTCCTCTGCCAAAAGCAGATGCAATACCATTGCTAGCAGTTGTTGCAAGTCCTTGCTGTAAGGGCCCAGTTACACAACATACCTCATCAATTTTATCTTTATCATAAATAAATCGTGCAGTTAGATCATCAGCGGGATCCCACTGTAATTGGGCGCGAACAGCACTTCTATCTCGATTGTTCAACGGTGTGTCATCAGAGGCATCTGCGGCGGTTCCCAAGTTTGTAGCATAACCATCATTTTCATTGGTGCTTGCTGATATTCGGTATGAAAGATTATTAATTCCAGTTGAGCCGGTAAATGTACCTTTAATAATTTGACTACCGTGATTACCAAGGGTGGTTTCGATAACTCCGCCCATTTCATCTTCGGGGGCTTTAGTGGTGATGCTTATGACACCAGCTGATGCATTTTTACCAAATAGTGTTGATTGAGGTCCGCTAAGGACTTCAATACGCTCAATATTTGGTAAATCAGCCAGAGTTGATGATGAGCGTGATCTAGGGACACCATCAACAACAACTAAAACAGACGGTTCTATACCTGGATTGTTAGCACCATTACCAAAACCACGAATGGTAAAGTTAGTTTGCGCAGAGTTTTGTAATTGGTTAACTCTAAGAGCTGGGACTGCAGTTTGCAGATCAATAAGGTCAACAATACTCGATTGTTGAATAGTTTCTTCGCTAGTTACTGAGACAGTGAGAGGGACTTCTTGCAGCGTCTGCTCTCGCTTGTTTGCTGTTACTGTGATTTCATCTATTTCCGCGGTAGCTGATCCAGCGGCAAAAAGTGCTGAAACTGCTAGGGATATGTAGTTTATTTTCTGCTTAAAACGTTTCATAATCTTCCCCTGTATTTTTTATCTAGAATATAAATTTCTATTAATACTTGTTAATTAACGTATTCTTCTGCAACTTCCGAAGAAGCTGTGTTCTTTTTACTATTCAAATAGTCTTATTTTTTTATAAGTGACGAGTCATACTCGTCACAATTTGGTTGCCCATTGTTAAAAGTATCATAAACAATCGGCAAATGCATGTAGTGTTTGAGTGCTATTTTTTTGGTTTTTTGGCTATTTGTCTTGTATCTTGACAGAATCCTTCCAAGCCTGGCATCAAGAGCCTGGTGCAGGAGGAGTGTATGTAGCTCATCATCTTCATGCCGGTCGTCATCAGCTATGAATTTTGGATCAGGGAGGCTAAACGAGGGGTTGATGCCATGATTTCTAGCATGACTCGCGAGTGAGGTAGGCTTTCCACTCAAAACTCTCTCAGCATAACCCAGAATTTCACGCACCCTATCTTTGAGTTCTCTCTCTGCGATAGCCTGTTTTTCAAAAGCCATATCATCATTATCAGTGTCTATTTCATCGACAGTCTAATAAGGTTGGATCCTACGTATGATTTTCATCGATATGTTTTAATGAATTGAGGAGAGATCGGTTTATCTTCAAGAGTCACCCAAAAAGGTATTTTGATAATAAATAAACTTTACGGGTTTAGTCTTTCAAATGCCAAAGGAAATAGTTTTTTCAATAATTTCTTTGTGGTCTAGAAAAAAAATAATTTGTACCTGAAACTGTACCTATGAGGGAAAATAATAGGCCATAAAAAAACGCCTGTAAAAACAGACGTTTAATCGTGTTATTTGGCGGACCGGACGGGACTCGAACCCGCGACCTCCGGCGTGACAGGCCGGCATTCTAACCAGCTGAACTACCGGTCCACAATAACCATGCTTCCTTGGTGGGTGGTACAGGGATTGAACCTGTGACCCTCGCCTTGTAAGGGCGATGCTCTACCAGCTGAGCTAACCACCCTCTGGGAAGAGGCGAGCATTCTACCTAACTGATACCTGCTGTCAAACATTTTCTTATGCTATATACATATCTTGTTTAGCATCCTAATATAGCGGCCTAAATTATCGGGAAAATGTCATTAAATAATGCAAATATACAAAGAATTTAATATAGAAGCCGCTCATCGCTTGCCCAATGTGCCGAAGGGCCATAAATGCGCTCGTTTGCATGGTCATTCGTTTATGGTTTCTATCTATGTCGAGGGTCCCATTGGCGACACTACAGGCTGGGTTATGGACTTTGGCGATATAAAAAGGGCATTTAAGCCAATTTATAATCAATTAGACCATCATTACTTAAATGATATCGATGGGCTAGAAAACCCCACCAGTGAAAATTTGGCCAAGTGGATTTGGCAGCGGCTAAAGCCGGATCTGCCGCTGCTTAGCGCTATTAAAATCAAAGAAACATGCACTAGCGGTTGTATTTATCGCGGTGATTAATTTTGTTTTAACATTATTGCCAACTGTATAAAGATAAATTTATGTCCCTAGAAATTGGAAAATTCAATAACCTTCAGGTGGTGAAATTTGCTGACCACGGTGCCTATGTAGATGGTGGTGAGGAGGGCACAATTTTATTGCCCAATCGCTATGTGCCCGATGGTCTGGCTATTGATGACTGGATAGATGTATTTCTCTACTTTGATTCCGATGATCTATTGATAGCCACCACAGAAACCCCAAAAGCGATGGTGGGTTCGGTTGTGTTATTAAAGGTGATCGATACCAACCGCGTCGGTGCTTTTTTGGACTGGGGTTTGCCGAAAGATTTACTCGTGCCCTTTAGTGAGCAGCAACATCCGATGAAAGAGGGCGAGTCCTATATGGTCTATGTGTTCCATGATCACAATACCGACCGCATTCTTGCATCATCTAAACTCAATCGATATTTTGCTGAAGAGGCGCCGGGGTTAGAGCCGCGTCAAGCAGTTGATTTAAGGGTATTTGATAAAACTGCGCTGGGGTACAAGGCGCTGATTGACAATCAATATCTAGGGCTTATTTTTCATGACGATGCTTTTCGGCCCCTAGCTATAGGTGAGCGCCTACCTGGTTATATCAAGGCCATCCGCGAAGACGGTAAAATTGATTTAATTATCTCTCAGCATTCGCCCAAGGGGGATAATAGTCTGGAAGATCAAATTATGACCCACCTAAAAGCCTCTGGTGGCGAGTCTGACCTGACCGATAAAAGTGACCCCGACCGTATTTATCGTCAGTTTAAAGTGTCCAAGAAAAAATATAAAAATGCTCTTGGGGCGCTGTATAAACGCAAATTAATTGTGATTACTCGCGACAAAATCTCCTTGGTGAAAGCGCAAAAAACCAGTTCCATCTGGGGTTAAGACATTCTAGAATTGAATTGGTTACAGGCTTTGGAGTATTTTTATGGTTCGGTTATTGATTGTTGGTGTTATTTTGTTTGCTACTGGTTGCTCGACTTATCAGCCAAAGCAGGTGAATGATGTCTGCTCAATTTTTTACGGTGAGACCGATTGGTATAAAGATGCTAGAAAAGCAGAAAAGCGCTGGGGTACACCGATTCATGTAACCATGGCGATTATGAAACAAGAGTCTACATTTAGAGCCAAAGTAAGACCCAAGCGCCCAACTTTCTTTTTTATTCCACTACCCAGAAAATCCTCTGCCTATGGCTATGCTCAGGCGCAAAATCCAGCTTGGAATGACTATCGCAAAGATACCGGCAATTGGAGTCACGATCGCGATGATTTTGGCGATGCCATCAATTTTATCGGTTGGTATACCAATAAGAGCAATAAACGCTTGGGTATTTCAAAGTGGGATGCCTACAAACAGTATTTAGCCTATCACGAGGGTTGGGGCGGCTACTCCCGCGGGAGCTTTAATAAAAAACCCAAGCTGATCAAGGTTGCCGCAAAAGTTAAACGCCAAGCAGAAATCTATGGCGGTCAGCTCAAAGGCTGCCGCGACAAGCTGGATAAAGCTGTTAAGGGTTGGTTTTTTTGGTAGGCTTCGAGGGTTTAGGTTGCAGCCAGCTTTATTAAAGTGAGTAATTTATTCCAAACTTTAATTTGCGATCAATTTTTTCATTGCCCACTTCAGGCTGATTATCAAACGACCAATCCCAAGATATTTTAGTATCCAATTTATCAGTTACCGGAACAATAACCCCTATGTCCGCTTCCAGCTGGGTATTGTCGGGGTCTTTGATCGATACATTTAGCTGGTGTGAATAAGACAGCGAGACCTTTTTAATCAATAGTTTTTCATAGTCTCCAGACCATGCCCAAGTTAGACGATCATCGGTGATTGAGCTAAATAATTTATCGTTAATCCAGGTCAGACCGATCTCTGTGGACAACCGGCCTGTGTCATTTTTCCAGAATTGGTAACCCACATTTGTACCTACAGACACCGATTGATCAATTTGACGTTTATCATCGGCGCCGTAGAAGAAATTATTACCCCAGTACCAGCGGTCACTGATGGACCAATCTATACCATAGGCAACACCATAATCGTTAATAGTGGATTGGTTATCCTGCCCGAGAGTCTCATAGTTAAGACTTGCCCTGTGGCTGGCATCGCTTTTCTCATAGGTCAAGCCAATATCCAGTTCCAGATCATCGCGCTGTTCATTGCCGCCAAGGTAAGATCCCGATAGGCCGACACTGCCATTAAATGATGACCTGTGATCAGGCTCTGTTATAACAGCTGTCGTTGGCGCTGGATGAATTAGCGCAACCTGATCCGCTGGAATCTCTAAAAGACCAAAAATTTCCGATTGCCAAGAAATAGTGCTATCTGTTTGCGACACTAAGGTGCCCTGAAGTCTATCGCCATTGGTTAAGCTAATTTGATCGCTGTATGCGGAATAACCAAATGCTAGAGTAAGGCTAGCAACTAATGTAAGAAGTAGTTTTTTTGAATACATGAAATTTTCTTTTTTAACTGCTTAAAAATCGGTATCTGTACGATTGAGATTATTTGCGAATTTTACACCACAGGGTTTTAGCCATATCTCGCGCTCGGCTCGACGCTAAATGCCAGATTATGTAAATAATAAAACCCCAGCTAAAAAGCTGGGGTTAGTTATTTGGCGCACCCGGAGAGATTCGAACTCCCGACCAAGTGGTTCGAAGCCACCTACTCTATCCAGCTGAGCTACGGGTGCTGAAAGTTTTATAAGTGTAACTTAAATTAGCGCTCTAGGTGTTGAAGTTTGCCCTCGACACCATCCCATTCAGCAGCATCTTCTGCAGGGGCTTTTTGTTCGGTAATATTGGGCCACACATCTGCTAGCTCCGCATTGAGCTCAAGGAATACTTCTTGACCCTCGGGTATTTCATCCTCGGCATAAATGGCTTCTGCGGGGCACTCTGGCTCGCACAGCGCGCAGTCAATACATTCGTCGGGATGAATAACGAGAAAGTTAGGGCCTTCGTAGAAGCAGTCCACAGGGCAGACTTCTACACAATCTGTGTATTTGCATTTGATGCAATTTTCACCAACGATAAATGTCATGATCTATTCTCTTGAGTTAGCGGTCAATTTTCGCGCGGCATTATAGCAGGAACTAGGCGTCTGTGAACGTCTAGTTCAAGATAATTTTATCTTTGCCGGTGCGGTTTTGATCAGTTGCTACGGTTGCTAGCGCGCTTTAGTTTATAAAGCGTGTCTAATGCGTCTCTGGGGGATAGCTCATCCGGCTCTATATCATCCATCATTAGATCCAGTTCAGAGGGCTGATCGGTTGCAAACAGATCTGTTTGTGCAGTGCTAGTGATCGGTGGTTGCTGTGTATTGGTCGAGAGATTGTTTTGCTCTAGGCGTCGCAGTTCTTTTTTAGCAAGGGCAACCACATCTTTTGGTATGCCGGCGAGTTTTGCCACCTGTAAGCCATAACTCTGGCTGGCTGGACCCTCTTGAACGGCATATAAAAACACAATGCTGTCGTTGTGTTCGGTGGCATCCAGATGAACATTAACTGTACCCTTAACTGCATCCGGCAAGCTGGTGAGCTCAAAGTAATGCGTGGCAAACAAAGTGAAGGCATTAACTTTTTCCGCTAGGTGGAAGCCGCATGCCCATGCCAGTGATAGGCCGTCAAAAGTACTGGTGCCACGGCCTATTTCGTCCATCAACACCAAGCTTTTGTGCGTGGCATTATGCAGAATATTGGCAGTTTCCATCATCTCAACCATAAAGGTTGAGCGCCCGCCGGCGAGATCATCGGACGATCCTATTCGAGTAAAGATGCGATCTACCAAGCCAATCTTGGCCGAGTTTGCCGGCACAAAGCTGCCAATCTGTGCCAACAAAACAATCAGGGCTGCCTGTCGCATATAGGTCGACTTACCACCCATGTTGGGGCCGGTAATGATCAACATTTTGCGCTCATTATTCATCTCAAGGTTATTGGCTACAAATGGCTCAGTTAACACCTGCTCAACCACGGGGTGACGGCCACCTTGAATATCAATACCGGGTTGTTCGGTTAATTCCGGTTGACAGAAATTTAAACTGTGAGCGCGCTCCGCAAGGGTGGCCAAAAGATCAATTTCGGACAGTGCCGAGGCGCAGTTTTGCAAGCACTGCAGATCCTTGTTAAGTATTTCCAGTAGCTCTGTGTATAGTTGCTTCTCTCTACTGAGCGCACGACTCTTAGCGCTGAGAGCCCTGTCTTCAAATTCCTTTAACTCGGGGGTGATAAAGCGCTCGGCATTTTTTAACGTTTGACGGCGAATATATTCCACCGGTGCTTTATCACTTTGCCCGCGGGATATTTCTATATAGTAGCCGTGCACACGGTTGTAACCCACTTTCAGGTTTGAAATACCAGTCGCCTGTTTCTCTCGCTCCTCCATAGCCAGTAAAAACTCGCCTGCATTGGTATTGAGTGCGCGCAACTCATCGAGCTCTTGATCGTAGCCGTCGGCAATCACACCGCCTTCACGAATGACCATTGGCGGGTTGTCGATAATTGCTCGATCGAGTAATTCAACAAGGTGGGGCAGTGGTTTTGCAGCATCCAATAATTTTTTTAGATGGGGAAGCTCAGTTAGACCAAGTACTGTTTTAACTTGCGGTAAAACCGCAATTGAAGATAGAAGGCGGGTCAGATCCCTCGGTCGTGCAGAATGTAATGCCACACGAGTCAGTATGCGCTCCATATCGCCCACCTGCTTGAGATGGCTGTTCAGGGCCTCATACAGGTAGTTGTTTTGCAATTCGGCAATGCTGTTTTGTCTAGCCTGTAATTCAGAGAGCTGTCTAAGCGGGCGGTTTAACCAGCGTCTCAGCAGTCGACTCGCCATACTCGTGGCGGTGGTATTTAGTACATCAAATAGGGTGTTTTCCTGCCCGCCATTGAGGTTGGTATCCAGTTCTAGATTGCGCCGGCTAGCGGCATCTAATGCCACACCATCTTCGCGATTTTCGACACTAATACTATGAATGTGGGGTAGATTGCCGCGCTGAGTATCCTTGGCGTATTGCAAAAGACAACCTGCTGCGCAGATAGCAATTGGCAGGTGGCCACAGCCAAAAGCATTTAAATCTTTTGTGCCCAACTGTTGGTTGAGAAGGCGGTTGGCGGCATCAAAATCAAAGAGCCATGGCGGTTGACTGCGAGATCCCCGCCAATTGTCTAGCCAGTCTAGGGCTGGGAGCTCTTCCGAAATAAGAATTTCCACAGGGTTTAACCGTTGCAACTCGCTGTGAAGTTCTTCGCTAGTAGTAACTTGCGATAACTGAAAGCGGCCACTACTCATATCTAAGGTAGCAATGCCATATTCACCATCAAATAAATGAATGGCTGCCAATAGACTATCGGTGCGATCGTCTAGAAGTGCCTCATCACTGATGGTGCCGGGAGTTAAAACTCTAACAACAGCGCGCTCTACCGGTCCCTTGCTGGTAGCAGGGTCGCCAATTTGTTCGCAAATCGCAACTGAAACCCCCTGTTTAACCAGCTTTGCCAGATAATTTTCTGCCGCATGAAAAGGCACCCCGCACATAGGAATGGGATTGCCATTGGTTTTGCCGCGAGCGGTTAGGGTAACATCCAAAAGTTGACTGGCTTTTTTGGCATCCTCATAAAATAGCTCATAGAAATCACCCATGCGATAGAACAGCAAATCATTTGGATGCTCAGCTTTTAAGCTCAGATACTGTTGCATCATTGGGGTATGAGTTGGATTTTCTGATTTGCTGCTCATTAGCTAATATTTCTTATACTGAGTTTCAGGGTTGGTTTAACATTAGAGTTTAGTACAGACTATGGGTCCAAGACCATTCAAAATCCACCAAACAAAGAAATTTTTAGGGAATTTATCCAAGCCTGAACCATTTAGTCAAAGTTTAGGTAAACTATTCATTAAACAGGGAGAATTGTTTTGTCAGATTTTGCCAACAACCCATCAATCATATCCATCGCAGAGCAAGTTGGCGCGGTACTGCTGCGCAATAAAGCAAAGTTGACCACTGCCGAGTCCTGTACCGGTGGCGGTATCGCAGAGGCTATAACTGCCGTAGCTGGCAGTTCCCAGTGGTTTGAATATGGTTATATTACCTATGCTAATCAGGCCAAAAAACAGCTTCTCAATGTGGATCAGCAAATATTAGACAGATTCGGTGCGGTGAGTGAGCAGGTAGTCGAGCAGATGGCTGCGGGTGCGCTGCGGTCTTCTGAAGCGGATTTCGCCATAGCTGTGAGTGGTATAGCCGGACCCACAGGTGGCACAGCAGAAAAACCGGTGGGTACAGTGTGTATTTGTTGGCTTACTCCCCATAAAACCCGTGTTGAAACCTACCAGCTTCAGGGTAATCGTCAGGCAATCAGACAGCAGGTAATTAAAATTTCTTTGCAAGAACTCTTGCATCAACTAAACTGATGATATACTGTACACCTATACAGTAAATACTGGTTGAGCGAATTAACGCCAATATAGATCAACAAAAGTTTATGAGGAACAGATAATGGATGCCAATAAAGAAAAAGCACTTGAAGCAGCTCTAGGTCAAATTGAACGTCAGTTTGGCAAGGGGACAGTGATGCGCATGGGGGAAGATAAGCGAGAGGCTGTACCATCCATATCTACAGGTTCCCTTGGTTTGGATATTGCTCTGGGTATTGGCGGTCTGCCCAAGGGCCGCATAGTTGAGATCTATGGTCCTGAGTCATCGGGTAAAACAACCCTAACCCTTCAAGTGATTGCCGAGGCGCAGAAAGCCGGCGGTACCTGCGCCTTTGTCGACGCAGAGCATGCTTTGGATCCGGTTTATGCCGAAAAGCTAGGGGTGCAAGTAGACGATCTAATTGTTTCGCAACCAGATACTGGAGAGCAAGCTCTTGAGGTTACCGACATGTTAGTAAGATCGGGTGCCTGTGATGTTCTGGTCGTGGATTCAGTTGCAGCCTTGACGCCGCGAGCAGAAATTGAGGGCGAAATGGGAGATCATCACGTTGGTCTGCAAGCCCGTCTTATGTCCCAAGCACTGCGCAAATTGACCAGTAATATCAAGACAGCTAACTGCCTAGTGATCTTTATCAACCAAATCAGAATGAAGATTGGTGTGATGTTTGGTAACCCAGAGACTACCACTGGTGGTAATGCACTTAAATTCTACTCATCCGTCCGCCTCGATATACGTCGTATTGGTGCCGTCAAAGAGGGAGATGAAGTGGTGGGTAACGAAACCCGCGTCAAAGTGGTTAAAAACAAAGTATCGCCACCGTTTAAACAGGCTGAATTCCAAATTCTCTACGGCAAAGGCATTAACCGAAATGGTGAGCTAGTCGATTTGGGTGTCAAGCACGGTTTAGTGGATAAATCAGGTGCATGGTATGCCTATAAGGGCAGTAAAATTGGTCAGGGCAAGGCAAATGTCGGTATCTATCTCACAGAAAATCCAGAGGTCGCTGCTGAGATAGAAGCACAGATTCGCGAGAAAGAGTTGAGTCATCTCAGTCCGGCAAAAGACCAGCCGCAAGAAGCATAATTAAAGAAATTCCAAGTGGGCAATATTATTGCTCACTTGGTACTTGTAAAGGTGTTTTTTAGTGGAAGAAAAACAGCCAAATATAAAACCAAACAAAATACGTCTCTCAGCCATGGGGATGCTGGCTGGTCGTGAATATCTCCGCAGTCAGCTGGCAACAAAACTCAACAAAAAATTTGAAAACTCGCCATTAATTCCCGAAGTGCTCGACCAGTTAGCGGCTGAAAACCTGCAATCCGACCAAAGGTTCGTCGAGGCTTTTATCCGTTCGCGTATTTCCAGAGGTCAGGGTTGTACCAGAATAAGGTTAGATTTAAAGAGTCGCGGAGCAGATGCCGCGCTTATTGACGAACTGCTAGCAGAAGCGGATATAGACTGGTTCGAACTAGCCAAAACCACAGCCCAGCAAAAATTTGGAAATAATCAACCCATTGATGCGAGAGAAAAAGCTAAACGCATCAGGTTTCTTCAATACAGAGGCTTTAGCTTTGATCAAATAAGCTATGCACTGGGTAGCTAGCTTATCAAGCTCGCTTTAGGGCTATTTGTTTTTCCCTTTTTATAGATCCTTTGCCATAATTCATAGATACGAAATTATTTTAAATGGAATTCTGATCTATGTTTGATTGCCTCTCAATTCTGCGATTGTCAATGGTTGTGATCAGTTGTTTAGTAGCTACAACAATTCACGCTGTTGATAATCCCAAATTTACTGGTGCGTTTATACAGGGTGGTTTGGTGTTGGGTGAGCTTGGTGAAGGGCAAACAGTCAGTTACAAAGGCACTCCTTTACCGCTAAATGACCAGCGTCAATTTTTACTTGGCTTCGGGCGCAATCAACCTTCAACTGCAGAAATTGTTGTTCATCATTCATCGGGTGATAAAAAAGTTATTCTTGAAATTGCCTCGAGAAATTACGCTATTCAAAAAATAGAGGGGGTTCCACAGCAAACCGTAACCCCCTCTGATCAGGATATAAAGCGTATCAAACAGGATGCTGCATTAGTGCGCGAGGCGCGATTGCTTAGGCGCGATAATGACGATTTTACTGCGGGCTTTTTACAGCCGGCACATGGAATGATTACTGGGGTATACGGCAGTCAGCGGTTCTATAATGGTATAGCTAAAAGTCCTCACTACGGCATTGACTATGCCGCACCCACAGGGACCCCGGTTAAAGCGCCAGCAGCGGGAATTGTCAGTATGGTTCATCCCGACCTGTTCTATTCTGGCGGTACCCTGATACTTGATCACGGTCATGGTTTAAGTTCTACCTTTTTGCATCTCAGTGAAATTCTAGTCGACAAAGGGCAGCGCGTTTCCGCCGGTATGGAAATAGCTAAGATTGGTGCATCTGGTCGCGCTACCGGCCCTCACCTCGATTGGCGAATGAACTGGTTAGATCAGAGAATAGACCCTCAGTTGGTGTTAGAAACCCTACCGAGGGCAAAGTAAGGCGGCATAATAATCTTAGAATGGCAGTTTTCGGTTATTTTGCGTACACTAGCGGCGTTTTTTTTATGGATTCACAGCGTGGATAAAAAATTACTTAGTATTTTGGTATGCCCAGTCAGTAAGGCGCCCCTCGAATATGACCCACAGGCTAATGAGTTGGTCTGTCGTGCCAGCGGGCTCGCCTATCCTATTAGAGACGGTATTCCAGTTATGCTAGAAGGAGAAGCTCGAGCATTGGATACAGACGAAAAACTAAGCTCGAAAAAAAATTAGAACATTCCAGCGACGCTGCAAACTTTTATTTAAATGGGACACCCAAATGAGTGAAGAAAGCCTCTTTACCCGTATTATAAATAGGGAACTGCCGGCTGATATTTTGTATGAAGACGATCAATGTATTGTCATCAATGACATATCGCCACAGGCACCAGTGCATATGCTAGTTATTCCCCGTCTGCCAATTGCTAAATTGGCAGATGCAAAACACAGTGATCGAGCACTGTTAGGGCATCTTATGTGGGTAGCTGGCGAGGTGGCGCGAATGGCAGGTGTCAGTGATGCATTCCGTCTAGTGGTTAACAATGGTAGTGGTGCAGGTCAAACGGTTTTCCATTTGCATCTTCACATACTAGCTAATAAAGGCAGCCAAGACACATTTTCAGAAGACAATCTGTAAACTAGTAAATATTGAGTCGAGATACCGGAAATAACTATGAAAAGTGCTGAAATTAGAGACGCATTCCTAAATTACTTTGCATCCAAAGGACACAGCAAAGTGTCTAGTAGCAGCCTAGTGCCTGGCAATGATCCAACTCTGCTTTTCACTAATGCTGGGATGGTGCAATTTAAAGATGTATTTCTCGGTGCCGAAAAGCGTGACTACTGTCGCGCAGTTTCATCACAGCGCTGTGTGAGAGCCGGCGGCAAGCACAATGACTTAGAAAATGTTGGCTACACGGCGCGCCATCATACATTTTTTGAAATGTTGGGAAACTTTAGTTTTGGCGATTACTTTAAACATGATGCCATCAAATTTGCCTGGGAGTTTTTGACAGAAGAATTAAAGCTACCCAAAGAGCGTCTGTGGGTAACAGTTCATATTAGTGATGACGAGGCGGCGGATATTTGGGTCAATGAAATTGGCGTCGACCCCGCGCGCTTATCTCGACTGGACGAAGATAATTTTTGGCAGATGGGCGATACCGGACCCTGCGGTCCCAGTACCGAAATATTTTGGGATCACGGCGAGGATATCCCTGGTGGTCCGCCGGGCAGTGAGAATGATGACCTCGATCGCTATATTGAAATTTGGAATCTGGTGTTTATGCAGTACGAGCGCGACAGCTCTGGGGAAATGACCCCATTGCCCAAGCCGTCAATTGATACAGGCATGGGTTTAGAGCGTGTGGCAGCTGTAATGCAAGGTGTTCACAATAACTATGATATTGATTTATTTAAGCACCTAATCGCAGCTGCTATTGAAATTACACAGTGCAAAGATGTGAAAAATGCCTCATTAAAGGTATTGGCCGATCATATACGTTCCTGTGCATTTCTAATTGCCGATGGCGTTCAGCCATCTAATGAAGGGCGTGGATATGTGTTGCGTCGTATTATTCGGCGCGCACTGCGTCACGGCCATAAACTGGGTGCCAAAGGGGTATTTTTCCACAATTTAGTCGCGCCACTAGCCGAGGTGATGGGCGAGGCCTACCCTGAGCTTGTAGAAAAGGGTGAGCTAATTGCAAAGGCAATCAAAGCCGAAGAAGAGCAGTTTGCCAGAACCCTCGATAAAGGAATGGGGGTTCTAGATTCAGCGTTGAAAGATTTACAAGGCGATACACTGCCGGGTGAGCTTATATTTACCCTGTATGACACCTATGGATTCCCCACAGATTTAACCAACGATATCGCCCGTGAGAGAGGCTATAGTCTCGATTTAGAGGGCTACGAAGCCTGCATGGACCAGCAGCGCGCAAGAGCCCGATCTGCCAGTCAGTTTGATATAGATTACACCGATAGCATTCGATTGGACGGCAGTACAGATTTCTCTGGTTATAGCAACCTAGTCCAAGAGGGCACCGTTCTCGGACTGTATGCTGAGGGCGAGCAAATTGAAACTGCTTCAGAGGGTATGAATGTAGCAGTGGTTCTCGATAAGACATGTTTTTACGCCGAGTCTGGCGGACAGGTAGGTGATACAGGTTACCTGACAACCAGTGCGGCAAAAATTGAAATTCTCGATTGTAAAAAATCAGGCGAACACAGCCTGCATATTGGTCGAGTACTGTCAGGTTCAATCAATAATGGCGATCTTGTCAGCGCTCAGGTGGACAAGAATCTGCGACAGTCAATTGCCTTGAATCACTCTGCCACACATCTGGCCCACGAGGCTCTGCGTCAGGTATTAGGTGATCAAGTTAGCCAAAAAGGATCGTTGGTTGACAGCGAAAAGCTGCGTTTTGATTTCTCCCATAATCAGGCAGTAACTGCCGAACAAATAAGACAGGTTGAGCAAATGGTCAACCGTGAAATAATGCGCAATACAGAAGTTAGTACTGAACTGATGTCTATGGATCAGGCCAAAGAACAGGGCGCAATGGCATTATTTGGTGAGAAATACGGCGATCAGGTGCGGGTTTTATCAATGGGTGGCGATTTCTCAGTTGAGCTGTGTGGAGGAACCCATGTTGAACGCACTGGCGATATAGGTCTTATTAAGATTATCTCAGAGAGTAGCGTTGCATCGGGTGTGCGCCGAATAGAAGCGGTAACTGGCAAAGCGGCTTTAGCCTATTGTGAGCAGACTCAAGATACCGTGGAAAAGGTAGCCGAAATTGCCAAAGTAGCCAAGGCGAAGGTAACCGATAAGGTGCGTCAGGTGATGGAAGAAAACCGTCGTCTACAAAAAGAAATTGATCAACTAAAGCAAAAATTAGCCAACTCATCGGGTTCAGATATTATGTCTTCGGCACAGCAGGTAAAAGGTATAACCGTACTGTCGACAATAGTCGATGGTGCTGATGCTAAAAGTCTGAAGTCAGTGGCTGATCAGGTGCGTTCAAAAATAGAAAAGGGCGTGTTCTTCTTGGTAGCCAAAGAGGGCGACAAAGCCTCTTTGGTGGCAGGTGTAACTAAAAACCTGACCTCGGATATCAAAGCTGGCGACCTCATGAAGCATGTATCATCTCAGCTTGATGGTAAAGGCGGTGGCAGGCCCGATATGGCAATGGGTGCGGCATCCGATCTCACAAATTTAGCGCAGGCTCTGGAGTCAGTAGCACTTTGGGTCGAGGATAACCTAGCCTAGATTTAAAAAAACCTTAACTTTACAGGCAAATTACTGTTTAATTTGCGCCCTTCAAATATTACGCGATACATATGAGTTTAATTGTTCAAAAATATGGTGGCACCTCGGTGGGTTCGATAGAGCGAATCCAAGCGGTTGCTGCTCGAGTTGCCGAAGCCCACAAACAGGGTGGTCAAGTTGTAGTAGCTGTCTCTGCGATGAGTGGCGAAACCAACCGTTTGATTGCACTGGCCAAAGAGATCGACGATCAGCCAGCGGCAAGAGAAATGGATGTTCTTGTCAGCACGGGTGAGCAGGTAACCATTGCCTTACTGTGCATGGCACTGCATAAGATTGGCATTGAGGCTAAATCCTACACTGGCAGTCAGGTGAGAATACTCACTGACAACTCGCACGGCAAAGCCAGAATCAAAGAGATTGACGGTCACAAAATACAAGATGACCTCAATGCCGGTCGAGTGGTCGTAGTTGCAGGTTTCCAGGGATCCGATGAAAACGGCAATATAACCACCCTTGGACGAGGTGGTTCGGATACCACAGCGGTGGCCCTAGCGGCAGCGCTCCAAGCTGACGAATGCCAGATATACACCGATGTCGACGGGGTCTACACAACCGATCCGAGAGTCGTCAGTGAAGCCCAACGGTTGGAAAAAATCACCTTTGAAGAAATGCTAGAAATGGCCAGTCAAGGTTCAAAGGTATTGCAGATTCGCTCAGTGGAATTTGCAGGAAAATACAGGGTACCACTTCGCGTAAAATCAAGTTTTGAAGATGGACCAGGCACATTAATTTCTTTAGAGGAAGACGATCTAATGGAAAAAGCAGTCGTATCAGGTATTGCATTTAATCGCGACGAAGCAAAACTAACTATTCGTGGTATTCCCGATCAACCGGGAGTTGCCTACAAAGTGCTCGGCGCTATTAGTGACGCGAATATCGAAATTGACGTCATTGTGCAAAACGTCGCCAAAGATAATTCTGCAACTATTACCTTTACCGTTCACCGCAATGATTTATCCGCGGCCCATGAGCTGCTAAAGCAAATTGCAAAAGATTTAGGTGCTATAGAAGTAGAAACTGATGACGCCATCGCCAAGGTTTCCATTGTTGGTGTAGGAATGCGATCACATGCTGGTGTAGCGGCAAAAATGTTTGAGATATTAGCGGCTGAAAATATCAATATCCAACTGATTACCACCTCAGAGATTAAGATAGCTGTGGTAGTTGAAGAGCGGTATTTAGAGTTAGCCGTTCGCGCCCTTCACTCTGGGTTTGGGCTTGATGCTTCCGCCTAATTAATAGGGTTCCGAATAATAACACCTGATACAAAAAACAGTTAGCGTCGTAAGGAATTTAGATGCTACAATAAAATCAACTTTTTGGTTTTAGTGGCATTAATTAAAAATAAATTTGATAACGTACGCCTAGGGATTTAAGGAGTAAAATATGTTAATTCTTACAAGAAGAGTAGGAGAGACTCTCGTTATCGGTGACGATGTGAATGTCACGGTCCTCGGAGTAAGAGGCAATCAGGTCAGACTTGGTGTTAATGCGCCAAAAGAAGTGGCAGTTCACAGAGAAGAAATTTATCAGCGAATTCAAAAAGAAAATGACACTGATAATTCATCATCAGGTGATGAATAACCTTTGAATTTTCTCCCGATATGCTATCATGCCGCCGCAAAAGTTAGTCGGCCATCTAAGATAGCTCTGTGCAATAAAAATAATTGATCAAATCATTATTAACACAGCTTCTTGCCGCTCAAAAAGAAAATATTAATGCGCAAGCTGGTTGCGTGTTCCTATGGGAACGAAATCCAGAATTAAAGTTTATGGTGAAGTGGCCGAGTGGCTGAAGGCGCTCCCCTGCTAAGGGAGTATACGTTAAGAGCGTATCGAGGGTTCGAATCCCTCCTTCACCGCCAAATAGCCCCCTTTATAGGGGGTTTTTTTATGTCTGCAAGAAAACGGAGAATGGGAATCCCGCGACGATAACCCTTGATCCTAGGGTAGATTTCCCTGTTTTTTTCATTAAAAACCATCGCATTATCAGTCGATCTATTCTATACCCATTTAATTCTACTGAGGGTTTTTGCCTGAACTATACTTTGCCAGCTTAAAACCTTGAAAAGTAATTTTTTGATTTTTTACAATCTATTTAGAAGGAGCTTATATATGCACAAAATTGGATTTGTTTTATTGTTAATTTTTACCACTTTTTCCAATGCGGCCAGTGTTCAGCTGGCCAATGCCAATATTGCTAATGTAGATAAAACCACGGGTTATAACTTGGGCTATGTAGGCATCAACAATAATCAATATGTTACAACGCTGAGTTACTCAAGTTTTTCTGAGGATAATTGGCGTTCGTCTTCATTTAGTGCCGGATTTAACTACAGTTTTCAACCGGTCAATCTAGGCTCATTCTATATGGGTGTCGGTATGTCTAGTAATAGCAATAAAGCTTGGATTACACCTCCGGGATCAAATAATCTAAGCATAAGAAGAAGTGTTAGCGATCAATCGAGTTTTACTAGAGTTGGCTACACCAAGATGAGCCTGATGGGCATTGCCTATGATTACTCTGTGGTGAATATGGATGGTAAAACTTCAGTTGGTGCATCATGGCGTGGTGCTATTAATCGGGGTTTTGGCTGGCTTTTTGGTGTGTCTAGCGACGGTGATGATGAGGTTATATCCACGGGTATCAGCATGATATTTTAGCGGTTATTCAAAATAGAGATTGATAGCCCTTATACTTTTACTTGCCTTTGCATATACTAAGACTGTGTTGAGGTTTTCATCGGTATAAGGTGAGCATATGAAATTTTTTAAATTCTACAGCCTGCTTTTTATAGCCACTATGGTGGGCTGTTCGCCATTAACAACCACTGTTAAAACAGATAATACAGCATTTTATCAGGCCTCCTTTAAGTCCGAGGGATCAGTGGTGGTGTTGCCGGGGGATATCAGTCTCGACAATTCACTCGAGTTTGATCTGTATCGTCAAAAAGTCGAAGAAAAGCTCTCGGCTGAGGGGTTTTCAATAGCTGATAATATTGAAGCTGCAGATTTTGCCGCGCTGTTGCTCTACGCTGTAGACGACGGCAAGCAATCGGTGGTGTACAGCCCTATATACGGGCAAACCGGTCGGCGAATAAATTCATACTCCGATATTGCCTATGATGCGGATGGCAGGGCGGTGTATATTCGCAGAAATTATTTATCGCCTGATTTTGGTGTAGTAGGAGCCTCTGCCAATACTAAAACAAATTACCGGCAAACCATTGCGTTAGATATTTTAGAGGCTGATTCTTTAAGTGATGATAAGCCCAAAAAGCTGTTTGAAGGGCGCACTATTAGTTCGGGGCAGTGCTCGGTAATAGTCGAAGTATTTGATGAATTGCTCGAGGCTATGTTTTCTGATTTCCCTGGTGATAATGGGCGCAATCGACGTCAAATTGTGGATTCTGTAACTAATTGCTCTTAGGGCAAATAATAATTTTGGATAAATGCTATGTCGTTAACTGTACTGCCGTTTTTTTTAGGTATTTTTAGTTTTTTTTATCTCTTTCTTGCTCTGCGTATTGGCTATATGCGCGGCAGTCCGGTAATGAAGATTTTCTTTAAAATGGAAGAGGCTATTTCGGAAGAGACGCTTCAGAGAAATGTTCGAGCCCACGGCAACTTTTCTGAGTATGTGCCAATTTTTTCGATTCTTTTATTGGCCTTGGAGATTGAAAATTCTACCGCGCTAAATTATTTGATTACAGCTACTGTGATTTTTGCTTATGGCCGCTTGGCTCATGGGATTTGCTTTGCTTTTTTTAAGTTTAATCCGTTTTTAAGAATAACCGGTATGCTTGGCACCTATGTTGGTTTAGCTCTGCTGGCCTACCAAGCTATAGCCGTTGCAGTCTAGCTTATTATCCTTGAGCGACAATTTTTTAGGCTACCTCGTTGCCACTCGCTGCCTGCAGTAATTCAAACCATGCCTGTCGATCGAGCTCTACAGTCAATGCCTGTGAGAATTGCTTAATTCTTTGAATATTATTACTGCCCATAATTGGGAGTATCTGTGCGGGAAGTCGAAGCAGCCAAGCAATCACAATAGCTTCGGGTTGAACGCCAACGGCTTCCGCTAGGCTATTGAGTTTTTGGCTGAGCGGCGACTGTGAATCATCAAAAAGACAGCCACCACCCAGAGGCGACCACGCCATAGGGGATATGCTGTTTTGTTGCAGATAGGCTAGGTCACCATTGGTCAATGAGTTTTGCTGAGTCAGACTAATCTCAATTTGATTGGTAACCAATTTGTTTTTACTGCGCGACTGCAGTAATTCAATATCCCAAGGGCGGAAATTTGAAACGCCGATGGCTTTCACTTTGCCACTGGCAATCAAGCCATCTAGAGCACCGGCTGTTTCCTCGGCATCCATTAATGGGTCGGGCCTGTGCAGTAGCAGTAGGTCGATTTGCTCAATTGACATTTGCGTTAACGATCTTTCAACCGCCTGATAAATATAGTCTGCGGATGTGTCGTAGTGTTTGACGGTTTTATCGCTGTAAATTCCTGTGGGCGCTACAATGTTGCACTTAGTGATAATTTCTATGCTGTCGCGCAGATGCGGCGCCTGTTTAAGAGTTTTTCCAAGCTCTGCTTCTGAGCGGTACCCGCCGTAAATATCCGCTTGATCAAAGGTGGTTATGCCCTGATCTAGGCAGGCTTCAATTTTGCTTTGCAAATGCTTGGTTGAATGTGCCGGATCGTCAGTTAGTCGCCACAGCCCGTAGATAAGGCGCGATAATGAAAGACTATCTGAAAGGGCGATACGCTGCATAGAATTTAACCGTAAAATTTTTTATTGGTTTTGATTATTCCAATTGAGGCACTGCTCAAGAGTTACACCCGAACCGCCAAAAATATCCAGTGCGCTGCCAATGGTAAGATCAACTTTGCCATTGGAAAGCCTATTTACTCGTTGCAGATCATCTACAGATTTTGCTCCACCTGCATAGGTGCAGGGCAAACTGCAAATTTCACCCAGCAGTTTAACTAGATCCTGATCTATGCCGGCTTGCAGTCCCTCTACATCGGCGGCATGAACCAAAAATTCGGCACAGTGCGCTTCAAGTTGCGCTATGTTTTGTGCATTTATCGCAGTATCGGTTACTGTCTGCCAGCGATCGGTGGCAATCATCCAGCCCTGCTCGGTTTTTCTGCAGCTCAAATCCAGTACTAGGCGCTCAGCGCCGACCGCTGCTTTTATTTTTTCTAATCGCGACCACGAAAACTGCCCCTGCTCAAAAAGGTAGGAGGTTACGATAACGTGAGAGGCGCCTGCATCTAGAAACTGATTGGCATTGTCGGGATTGACACCGCCGCCGTACTGTAATTTGTCGGGGTAGGCGGCTAGGGCGCTAAGAGCCTGTTGTTGGTTGTTTGGACCCAGTGAAATAACATGGCCGCCATCGAGATTGTGTTGCTTGTAAAGCTCTGCATAGAAACATGCATCGTGCTGGCTGACAAAATTAGTCTGGGCGCCCGATGAGTTGAGGCTGCCACCGACAATTTGTTTTACCTTGCCTTGGTGAAGGTCTATACAGGGTCGAAATAGGGTCAATGGGTGGCTCTCATGGCGATTAATATGGGAGCATTATAACTATTTTGCACCGAGTGTGGAGTCATTATCTGCCATAGGGGCACGACCGAGTTTTTGGCGTATAAACTGGCTTACTAGCTGAAGTTTTTCTATGTCTACATGGTGTTCTATACCGAGCTTATTCAATAGCTCGACAACCTGTTCGGTGGCTACATTGCCCGAGGCGCCGCTGGCATAGGGGCAGCCGCCGAGACCGGCTACCGAGCTATCCACAGTGGCGATTCCCATGTTTAACGCCTGCTCAATATTGGCAATGGCCTGACCATAGGTGTCGTGTAGGTGCACAGCCAGTTTTGACGGTTGTATATCCTGCAGAAGTTGCTCCAACAGCTGTTTAATATTGTCGGGTTTAGCCACGCCAATGGTGTCGCCCAGTGAGATCTCATAGCAGCCCATATCGAGCAGAGACTGGGCAACTGAACCAACTGTTTTAAAGTCCACATCCCCCTGATAGGGGCAGCCGGCCACACAGGAAATGTAGCCGCGCACCGCAATATTGTGCTGCATCGCTGTCTGAGCTACGGCTGCAAATTTTTCTAAACTTTCACTAATTGAGCAGTTGATATTTTTTTGGCTAAAATCCTCACTGGCAGCAGCAAATACAGCTATTTCTTTTACCTTGCACTCAATGGCGCGCTCGAGGCCGCGCATATTTGGTGTCAGAGCGGTGTAAGTTGCTGCAGTGGTGGTGAGCTGTTGGAATACTTCATCACTACCCGCCATTTGCGGCACCCATTTGGGGCTGACAAAGCTACCGGCCTCAATGGTTTTTAATCCGGCATCGGCAAGGCCCTCAACTAATTTAACTTTGGTCGTAATATCAAGGGTAACAGGTTCGTTTTGCAGGCCGTCTCGCGGCCCAACCTCAACAATCTTTACTGACTTGGGTAAGCTCATAGAGATTAAAGCTTGTGATAACTTCCGCGATAAAACAGCAGCGGTTGAAGTTTATTATCAATAAATTCAGTCACCTCTCCAACCATAATAATATGGTCTCCGCCATCATATTTTTGCGACATTTTGCACTGAAAGCAGGCGCTGTAGTGGGGCAGTATGGGGGTGCCAGACAGGCCCTCGGTGCACTTTAGCTGAGCAAAGCGATCGACGCCAGTTGTGGCAAAGCGATTGGATAGCTCCTGCTGATCTTCCGCCAAAATATGCACTGCAAACGCATCGGCCGCCATAAAATCTTCAAAGCAGTTGGTGCTTTTGCCTATACTCCACAATACCAGTGGTGGTGTTAGGGATACGGAATTAAAGCTATTGGCCGTCATGCCAATTTTTTGTCCATTTTTTCCTAGGGCAGTAATTATGGTTACCCCAGTTGCAAAGCTACCCAATGCATTTCTTAATTCAAGCTGGGTGAAAGTGTCTGGCACGCGTTTACTACTCCTTGAGATCGGCTGACGTCCTGTAATTAATAATATGAGGACCCTATGTGTTAATGATGAAATTAATTGGCTACTGATGCAAGCGCTTTATAGGCTTGCGGCAATCTTTGTACCCTGTTCTATGGCAGATTTGGCATCTAATTCTTTGGCACTCTGTGCCCCTCCAATCAGATGAAAGGGTAATTTTAAACCCTCTGTGATCTCGGCTAACGGATCCTGACCGGCGCAAATAATAATATTATCTACGGCCAAAACCTGCGATTCATCACCCACAGTCAGGTGCAAGCCCTGATCATCGATACGTTTATAGTCGCAACCATTGATCATTTGCACCTGTTTTTTCGCCAGCCCTGTGCGATGAATCCAGCCAGTAGTCTTGCCTAGTCCCGAGCCAATTTTTGATGTTTTGCGCTGTAGTAGAAAGACTTCTCTGGGGGATGGGCTAACCACTGCTTTACAACCCTCAATACCACCGCGGGCATCGAGCGACTTATCGATACCCCATTCATGCATAAATTGATCAATGTCCAGCGCGCTTGATTCACCGCTGTGAGTAATATATTCGGCAGTATCAAAGCCGATTCCGCCGGCACCAATAATAGCTACTCGCTTGCCCAATGGATGTTTGTTGAGAATTACATCCACATAGCTGACCACGCTGTGATGGTCTATGCCGTCGATAGCTGGCATTCTTGGACTGATGCCCGTGGCGATAATTACCTCATCAAAACTACTATTGTTGAGTTGTTCAGTACTGACTCTAGTATCGAGATTTAGACAGATATTATTGAGTTCAATTTGTTTTCTAAAATATCTTAGAGTTTCATGAAACTCCTCTTTGCCGGGAATTTGCTTAGCCATATTAAATTGCCCGCCAATTTCGCTAGCAGAGTCAAAAAGTGCTACTTTGTGGCCTCTCGAAGCGGCAGTGGTTGCCGCGGCAAGACCGGCAGGGCCAGCGCCCACAACCGCAATGGTTTTGACTTGCTGAGTTGGCTGTATAACTATTTCTGTTTCATGGCAGGCGCGAGGATTTACTAGACAGCTAGCAGTCTTTCCCTGAAAAACATGGTCGAGGCAAGCTTGATTACAAGCAATACAGGTGTTGATTTCATCGGCTCGCCCCTCTCTGGCCTTGATAACAAAATCCGCATCCGCCAGAAAAGGGCGGGCCATAGACACAATGTCTGCATCGCCACTCGCTAAAACCTGTTCGGCAATTTCTGGGGTATTGATGCGATTGGAAGTTACAACGGGTACAGAGAATGCCTGTCTAAACTTTGCGGTTACCCAAGTAAATGCTGCGCGGGGAACCTTGGTGGCAATGGTTGGTATCTTAGCTTCATGCCAACCGATACCCGTGCTGATAATGGTGGCGCCGGCATCTTCAACGGCTTTACCTAACTGTATGACTTCATCAGCGCTACTGCCGCCCTCGACTAGGTCGAGCATGGATAAGCGAAAGATAATAATAAAGTTCTCGCCAACCGCCTCGCGCACCTGTTTTACCACCTCTATGGGTAGGCGTATTCTATTTTCATAGCTCCCACCCCACTGATCATCGCGCTTATTGGTTCTGGCTGCGATAAATTGATTGAGAAAATAGCCTTCAGACCCCATGATTTCAACACCGTCATAGCCCGCCTGTTGGGCGCGAACAGCAGTGGCTACATAGTCATCGATCTGTTTGCAAATTTCGCCATCAGTCAAGGCTTTGGGTATAAAGGGGTTGATCGGTGCTCGAATGGCAGAGGGGGCAACCAGATTGGGAGAATAGGCATAGCGTCCTGTGTGCAGTATTTGCAAACAAATTTTACCATCGTGCCGGTGAACGGCGTCGGTAATAATGCGGTGGTCATCAACATCTTGCTGACTTTGCAAATTTTTGGTCGCAGAATGGGTGCCACCCTCGGCATTGGGGCCTACGCCACCAGTAACAATTAGGCCGACACCGCCTTTAGCCCGCTCAGCAAAAAAAGCGGCCATGCGCTGATGACCGTTTTCCGCCTCTTCTAAACCGGTATGCATGGAGCCCATCAGCACTCTATTTTTAAGTTGAGTAAAGCCTAGATCCAAAGGTGCTAAAAGATTGGGGTAGTTGCCATTATCCATAATCTGCGCCTCGTTTTTTTGTTGTTACGATAATCTTTACGGTTGAGATTACGCCCCTATTTTGACAGTGTCAAGATTGGTTGCTATATTCTGCCCATGACTAAAGATATGGACCCAGTAAAAGCTCATTCAAACTACCATCATGGCAATCTCCGTCAGACACTGCTTTCTGCGGCAGCGGAAATGATTGCGGCTCAGGGTATGGAGTCGCTCTCTCTGCGGAAGCTAGCGGATAGGGTCGGCGTGTCAAGAACGGCTGCCTACCATCATTTTAAGGATAAGAATGATTTGCTCTGTGCAATAGCAGCCAATGGTTTTAAGCGATGGCAGGATTCCCTTAAGCAATTGGATTCCCATCAACTGCCTGAAAGGGATAAATTTGAGCAATATGTTTTGGGTTATATAAATTTTGCCACCAGCTATGCTGAAGAATATGAGCTTATGTTTGGGCGATGTATTTGGAAGCAATCAAACTGCACAGCAGAACTTCAGCAAATATCTCATTCAACCTTTGAACATCAAGTTGATATGATCGCGTATTGGCAATCTAAGGGTCTAGTTAATGGCAATAACCCACTTCGTAACGCTCAGGTGATATGGGGAACCCTACACGGTATTGCCAAGCTTTATAATGATGGTGTTTACACCGATGTGACCCGTGTCGAGGAAATTGTTGCGAGCGCTTTGCCAATGTTTTTAGCAAGTGAACAATAAATTGGGTTTTTTTTAAGATTTTGTTGATGAAAAGTAGTTGCTGTGGCAGAATTGCCGCCTTTTTCATGTAGACCAAAATAAAGGGTGCTAAAAAGCCCAATGGCTTAGGTCGAAGTGAGTTTTTTTTGCGAGTGTGGCGGAATTGGTAGACGCGCTGGATTTAGGTTCCAGTGGGGTGACCCGTGAGAGTTCAAGTCTCTCCACTCGTACCATTTTAACAATATCACCATGTTGATTTCAGGGTATACACCCTGACATGTCCTTTTAAGTTGGGTGACATTTCAAGAGGTTTATTCATGCAGGTTTCCATTGAGTCTAGCAAGGGTCTTGAGCGGCAGGTTAAAGTAAGTGTTCCTGCAGAAAAGATTGATAGCGAAGTATTGCAGCGCCTTCAAAAGGCCACCAAAACAGTTAATATCAAGGGTTTCCGTAAAGGTAAAGTGCCACTGAAAGTTGTCCAACAGCAATATGGAAAGGCTGTGCGTCAAGAGGTACTTGGTGAGGTGATCAACTCGAGCTTCTACGAGGCAATTAAACAGGAAGATCTCAAGCCTGTTGGTCAGCCGAAAATTGAAGAAGTCGATGATAAAGCTGGTCAGGATTTAGAGTACAAGGCTACTTTTGAGGTCTATCCCGAAGTTAAGCTAGCCGATCTAGCTAAGGTGTCAATTGCTCGTCCAGTTGCTGATATCAATTCAGAAGACCTAGAGAAGATGATTGAAGTGCTGCGCAATCAGCAAGCATCATTTGATTCCACTGAAAACCCAGCTGCTGATGGTGACAAGGTTAATATTGATTTTGTTGGCACTCTGCGCGGCAAAAAAGAATTCCCTGGTGGTTCAGCCGAAGGTCATGAGCTTGTTCTTGGTTCAAACAGCATGATTCCCGGTTTTGAAGAAGGGCTAGTTGGTGTAAGTGCCGGCGATGAAACCCTGTTAAAGCTAAAATTCCCCAAAGATTACCACGCTGAAGAGCTGAAAGGTAAAACTGTATCTTTCGCTGTTACAGTGAATGCTGTCGAAGCTAAAACACTTCCTGCACTAGATGATGACTTCTTTGCAATGTATGGTGTTGAGGCGGGCGGTGAAGAAAAATTCCGCGAAGATGTTGAAGCCAACATGCAGCGCGAGCTAAATAACGCTATTCGCACCAAGGTGAAAAACCGCATTATGGATCAGCTGTACAAACTGAACAAAGTCGAGGTGCCAGAAGCGTTGGTTGCCAATGAAATTATTCAGTTGAAAAAACAAATGATTCAACAGTTCGGCGGCGGTCAGGATTTTGATTTGAATATGTTGCCAGACGATATGTTCAAAGATAAAGCCAAGCGTCGTGCATCACTGGGTGTTATTGTCTCTGAAGTGGTTAATGTTGAGTCGCTGTCGCCAGATGAAGATCAGGTGCGCGCCAGAATTGACGAAATTGCATCGACCTACGAGCAGCCTTCAGAAGTTGTCGATTACTACTACAGCAAGCCAGAGCTTCTAAGCTCAGTAGAGGCTGTTGTACTTGAGGATCAGGTAACTGAATTAGTGCTTTCAAAAGCTAAGGTAAAAGAAGAAAAATTATCTTACGAGGATGCGGTCAAGCCCGATCCCGAAGCTGAGGCATAATTAGGTTCCTGTTAATTGTACAGATTTTAGTAGATTGGCGTATAATTCAATAAAAATATATCCGATTTAGCTATTACATGCGTATTAACATCAGGGAGGACCTTATGACGTTCCAAAATTCAAGCAATAGTCCAAATCTTCTAGACCCACAGGCCAGTGGTCTGGTGCCTATGGTGGTTGAGCAGTCTTCCCGAGGTGAAAGAGCCTATGATATCTATTCTCGCCTGTTAAAAGAGCGAGTGATTTTCTTAGTGGGTCAGGTTGAAGACCATATGGCTAACCTGATTGTGGCCCAGTTGCTATTTCTCGAGTCAGAGAATCCTGACAAAGACATACACCTGTATATTAATTCCCCCGGTGGCTCGGTAACCGCTGGCTTGTCAATATATGACACCATGCAGTTTATTAAACCTGACGTCAGTACTATGTGTATTGGTCAGGCGGCATCAATGGGTGCATTTTTACTCGCTGCCGGCGCCGCCGGAAAGCGCTACTGTGTGCCCAATGCCCGCACCATGATTCATCAGCCCAGTGGCGGTGCATCGGGTCAGGCAACAGATATCCATATTCAATCTCAAGAAATATTAAAGATAAAAGAGCGCCTGAATAAACTTATGGCACAGCACACCGGTCAGCCTGTAGATAAGGTTGAGCAGGATACTGAGCGCGACAATTTTATGAGTGCCGAAGAATCAAAGGCCTATGGTCTTGTGGATGAGGTGCTAGATAAGCGCGGCTAAGAGTGCCGATGGCTGACTAGATACTGTTAATTCTCTAAAACTAATAATATAGGATTCAGATATGAGTGATGATGACACGACAAATGATAGTGGCAAACTTCTATTCTGTTCCTTCTGTGGCAAAAACCAGAATGAAGTTCGCCGTCTAATTGCAGGCCCATCGGTTTACATCTGCGATGAATGTGTCGACCTGTGTAACGATATTATTTCCGAGGAAACTCAGGCCTCAGACGATCAAGAGTCACCCAACAGATTGCCAGTACCAACTGAAATAAAAGATATACTAGATCAGTATGTTATCGGTCAGGTGCGGGCAAAAAAAATACTCTCAGTGGCGGTTTACAACCACTATAAACGCCTACAGGCAGCCAGTGATAAGGTTGATGTGGAATTAGGAAAAAGCAATATTTTGCTGATTGGCCCCACGGGTAGCGGTAAAACTCTTCTCGCCGAAACCCTAGCTCGATTGCTTGATGTACCGTTCACTATTGCCGATGCTACTACTCTGACTGAAGCCGGTTATGTTGGTGAAGATGTAGAAAATATTATCCAAAAGCTCCTGCAAAAATGCGACTATGATGTGGATAAAGCCCAGCGCGGTATTGTTTATGTCGATGAGATTGACAAGATTTCACGCAAGTCGGATAACCCGTCAATTACCAGAGACGTATCTGGTGAGGGTGTCCAGCAAGCACTGCTCAAGCTGATTGAAGGCACGGTTGCCTCTGTTCCCCCTCAGGGTGGACGCAAGCATCCACAACAGGAGTTTTTGCAAGTTGATACCTCGAATATCTTATTTATCTGTGGCGGTGCATTTGCCGGTTTAGAAAAGGTTATTCGCGAGCGCTCAGAAAAGGGCGGGATTGGTTTTGGTGCCGAGGTCAACAGTAAAGATGATCGCAAATCAGTGGGTGAGACCCTGCTCGATGTTCAGCCGAGTGATTTGATTGGCTATGGTCTGATTCCCGAGTTTATCGGTCGATTGCCGGTGGTTGCCACATTGGCAGAACTGGATCGCGATGCTCTAATCAATATTTTGGTTGAGCCAAAAAATGCCTTATTAAAGCAGTACCAGTCATTATTTGGCATGGAGTCCGTAGAGTTGGATTTAAGACAGGAGGCCCTAGAGGCAATTGCTGAAAAAGCCATCGAGCGCAAAACAGGTGCTCGAGGTCTGCGCTCTATACTTGAAACAGTTCTGCTGGATACTATGTACAAGATTCCATCGGAAGAGGATGTTATAAAGGTTGTAGTTGATGCCTCGGTTATCGATGGAGAAAATGAACCTCTGTTAGTTTACGAGCAAAAAGAAGCAAAAAAAGTTGCTTCTGAAGACTAAACAGCTAAAGGCGCCAACAGGGCGCCTTTTTTAATTGTCAAAGAAATACAGATCTGATTTATTTTTTTGTGATTAAACTTGTTTTATTTAACTGAATCCCCATATAGTTAAGTAGTAAAAGTAAAAAATGTTTTTTTGTCGACAGCCTCGACAAGCCTGGAGAATAATTGATGGATTCCGATCAAAAAGCTGACAAAACATACCCACTCCTACCATTGCGCGATGTGGTGGTCTACCCCCATATGGCGGTACCCCTATTTGTTGGGCGAGAGAAATCAATTCTCGCCTTAGAAGAGGGAATGAGTACCAATAAAAAAGTGGTTTTGGTTACACAAAAAGACCCTGCAGAAGATGATCCTGCATTGGATGATATACATCAAATCGGAACCCTAGCCACTATTCTTCAGTTGCTCAAATTACCCGACGGCACTTTAAAAGTATTGGTCGAAGGTGTCAGCAGAGTGCAATTAGTCAATCCCCAAGAGGGTCCAAAATTTCTGCAGACTGAATTTAACCAATTAGCAATTAACGGTCTCGACGAAAAAGAGCTTGATTCACTGGCGCGCGCGACAAAAGTCCTGTTTGAGCAGTATGTGAATATCAGCAAAAAAATTCCCTCAGAAGTGGTTTCAACGGTAAATGGCATTGATGACAACGATCGCCTTGCCGATACCATAGCTTCGCATATGACATTGAGCCTAACGCAAAAGCAAGAGGTGTTAGAGATAGCCAACCTATCCCAGCGCTTTGATCATCTGATGGGACTTATGGAGACCGAGATTGACCTCGCAGAGGTAGAGCAGAGAATCCGCGGGCGGGTAAAAAAGCAGATGGAAAAAAGCCAGCGCGAGTACTACCTTAACGAACAGATTAAAGCCATTCAAAAAGAGCTGGGCGACGAAGATGGCGTCTCAGAATTTGAACAGCTAGATACCAAGATCGAAGAAGTGGGTATGCCAAAGGGCGCTCTGGAAAAGGCCAGGTCCGAATTATCCAAGCTCAAGATGATGTCGCCGATGTCGGCTGAGGCCTCGGTGCTGAGAAACTACATTGACTGGATGGTGGGAGTGCCGTGGAAGAAGCGCTCCAGAGTTAAGCATGACATTAAAAATGCAGAGGATACCCTCGGCAAAGACCACTATGGTTTAGAGGAAGTTAAAGAGCGAATTCTTGAATTTCTTGCGGTGCAGAAGCGCGTCAAAAAACTTAAGGGTCCGGTTCTCTGTCTAGTTGGGCCTCCAGGGGTGGGTAAAACCTCTCTCGGTGAATCGATTGCCAAAGCAACTGGCAGAAAGTTTGTGCGAATGAGTTTGGGCGGTGTACGCGATGAGGCTGAAATTCGCGGCCATCGCAGAACCTATATAGGTTCATTGCCGGGTAAAATTATTCAAAAATTGAGTAAGGTCAAAACCAAAAACCCACTGTTTTTGTTGGATGAGATCGATAAGATGGGTATGGACCATCGCGGCGATCCGGCATCTGCACTGTTAGAAGTATTGGACCCAGAGCAAAATCACACCTTTAACGATCACTACCTAGAAGTAGACTACGATCTATCCGAAGTGATGTTTATCTGTACCTCGAACTCGATGAATATTCCGGGGCCACTACTAGATCGCATGGAAGTTATCCGCATCCCCGGATACACCGAAGATGAGAAAGTTGCAATCGCTGAAAAGTATTTAATTCCCAAGCAGAGTGAGGCCAATGGTCTTAAGCCCAGCGAATTGGATATTGAAGAAGACGCACTGCGCGACATTATTCGCTTCTATACCCGCGAAGCGGGGGTGCGTGGTCTAGAGCGTGATATTGCAAAAATCTGCCGTAAGACCGTCACCAAAAATGTTCGCGATCAGGTGGATGGTGAAATTGTATTAAAGTCCGATGGTCTCGAAGATATGCTCGGTGTTCATCGCTTTGACTATGGCCGCGCCGAGGCTGAGAACCAAATTGGTCAGGCCACGGGTTTGGCTTGGACTCAGGTGGGTGGCGAATTGCTCAATATTGAGTCATCGGTCATACCAGGTAAGGGTAATATGGTTAAAACTGGTTCCTTGGGCGATGTGATGCAAGAATCTATTCAAGCCGCGCTTACGGTGGTTAGAAGTCGCGCCCAGCAGCTGGGTATTCGCAAAAGTTTTTATCGCGAGCAGGATATTCATATCCATGTTCCCGAGGGTGCTACACCCAAAGATGGACCATCGGCGGGTATTAGTATGTGTACGGCGCTGGTTTCTGTGCTGACAGATATTCCTGTTAAGGCCTCTGTGGCCATGACCGGAGAAATCACCTTGCGCGGTCAGGTACTCAAGATCGGCGGTCTAAAAGAAAAGTTACTGGCAGCCCATCGCGGTGGGATAAGAACTGTGATTATCCCCTACGACAACGCTCGAGACCTAAAGGAAATACCAGACAATATAAAAAATGATTTAGAGATTTGTCCGGTCAAAATGATTGATGAAGTGCTTGAAATTGCTCTCGAAACATCGCCTAAGCCATTGAGTGAAGAAGATTATAATCGTGGAAGTGGGACCGAAAATAATCATGAAAATGATCTAAGGCCAAGCACTCACTAGGTTGTAGAGTAAATTTTTTTTAAAAGTATGCTTGACCAGACATATAAGCGTTGGTATAAAGTTGTTACGAGGCCTAAGAACGTCAAGGTATAACTAACTACCGCGGCTAAATTTGTCTCAGTACGGAAAATTTTAACTCCATAATAAAAGGGGAACACTGTGAATAAATCTGAATTAATCGATGCTATCTCTAACTCTGCTGACCTATCTAAGTCTTCTGCTGCTCGTGCACTAGATGCTGTTTTGGGTTCAGTTCAAGGCGCTCTTGCAAATGGCGATCAAGTTTCACTAGTTGGTTTTGGAACTTTCTCTGTTAAGCACCGCGCTGCACGTTCTGGCCGCAACCCGCAAACAGGAGCTGAGATTCAAATTGCAGCTTCTAACGTACCAAGCTTCAAAGCGGGTAAAGCTCTTAAAGACGCTGTGAATTAATATACGAAATCTTCCTTCTTTCTAGAAGTAAGGGTCTCGTACCGAAAAGGCGCATACCTATGCGCCTTTTTTTAATTTTGGAAGAGATAAAATGTTACTAGATTTTAGAAATAATATGCGCGGTGTCGCCATAGGTATCACTGTCGTTATCGGACTTATTTTCGCCTTTACTGGTACCGGCTCACTGTTTATTAGCACCCCTGATTCAGAATCAGCGCTAATGGTCAATGGTGATGAAATCAGTGAAAGGGAAGTTCTTCAGGCTGTGGCCAGAGAACGAAGTAGAATTCTTAATGAAAATCCTGAGATGGATAGAAGCTTGTTAGATGATCAAGCTCTCCGCCCTCAGGCTATGCGCCAGCTTATTAGCCGAGAAGTGCTTGTTCAAGCGGCCAACCAACAGGATCTAGGTGTAGCTCCATCACTTATCAATGATTTGATCTTAGATGTTGAGCAGTTTCAGACCGACGGTGTTTTTGATGAAGACCGTTTCCGCTATGCAATTCGCAGTCAAGGTTTTACCTCAAGCGCAAAATTTACCGAAATGCTTGCGGATCAATTCTTAGTTGAGCAGCTATCCGACGGCATTATCAACAGTAGCTTTGTAACCTCATCTGAGGTGGCTATTTTGGCGGCACTGGCCGATCAAAAGCGCGACTTTGAATTTGCCCGTCTGGCATACCAGCCATTTAAAGACGCAGTATCCCTGAGCGAAGAGCAAATCGCCGAGTATTACAATGAAAACCAACTGCAGTATATGACCGAGCGCAAACTCAGCGTCGAGTATATTGAGCTCAATCAAGCCATGTTGGTGGATTCACAAGAGGTTACTGCCGAGCAGGTACAGGCCAGATTTGAACAGGAAGCAGCCTCGGCGGACAACAGCTCATCACTGCGCGCAGCGCATATTCTGCTGCAAGATAGCTCTGACGAGCAAATCGCCGAAGTGCAAGCCAAGCTCGATGCGGGTGAAGATTTTGCCCAGTTAGTTAAACAGTACTCGCAGGATGTCGCTACCGCAGAGACGGGTGGTGATCTCGGCTTTACCAGTGGCGATACTTTCCCCGAGTCTTTTGAACAGGCTCTGGCGGCATTGGAAGTCGGTCAGGTATCGGCGCCGGTAGAAACTGATTCGGGTACCCATTTCATCAAGTTGCTCGAAGTGGACAAGAAAGAATTTGTGTTTGATCAACAGCAAGAACGTATTACCCTAGAGCTTAAGCAGGAAGCGGCCAATACGCTACTGGTTGAAAAATTAGAGATGCTTAAAGAACTGGCCTTTAATGCAGATAACCTAGCAGAAGTGGCTGAGGATCTAGAGTTAGAGGCTAAAGTCAGTGAGCCCTTTAGCGAAAATGGCGGCGCTGGTGTTGTCTCTTCGCCCATGGTGGTTGCTGCTGCCTACAGCCCAGAAGTGGCTGAAGACGGCTATGCCAGTGAGGTACTTGATTTGGGCGATGACAACTATATTGTGTTGCGATTAAAAGAAAACTTCCCCTCTCGCCAGCAATCACTGGAAGAGGTTCGCGACAGTGTTACCGACACCCTGACCAATGACATTGCCCAAAGCAATATCGACGCCAAGGTTGCTGAAATTACCGCGGCACTGGAGGCAGGTGATTCTCTTGAGGATGTTAGCACTGCCTTTGGTCTATCCTCTAAGGCTGTTAAAGACGGCGCAAGAGCCAATAGAGATATTGACCCTGAGGTCAACAGCTATGTGTTTGACTTGCCAATGCCGAGAAGTGAAGCGGTTAGCGATAGCTTTAATACAGCCAATGGTGATTTTGTTGCTATCGAACTTACCGCAGTAGAGCTAGCAGATACTGAATCTATGAATAAGGAGCGTTTAGCGCTTATTCGTTCCATTGCCGAAACAGCGACCCAAGGTAAGGAGTTTATGTCTTACCAACAGGCGCTAATCGAGCAGGCTGATATAGTTCAGTAATAGCCCAGTTAGACGTTTTCGAAAAAGATATAGCCCCAGTGGCTATATCTTTTTTTTTGCCGTTAACAAAGCAGTGTGTGGCTAACAATAAAGTCTATACTGAGGTATGGATTTTACTGCGAACTGCCTAGCTAAATTCGCAAAGGATTAATATATAAGGTCAATCGCTGTCCCGGCTGAAGATACTTATTCTTATCCAGTTTATTCCACGATGTAATATCATTGATTTTAAGATCAAATCGTTTGGCGATAAGATACAACGAATCGCCACTGCGCACCTGATAGTTCAGCTGTCTTACTGGCGTGGTTTTGCGGCCGGAAGCAGGGGCTTTGATCACTAGCTCTTGGCCCACCTTTATAAGACTGCTGGTAAGGTTATTGGCCCGTTTTAGACTGCTGATAGAAACCTTATGCTTTGCCGCAATTTCTGACAGTGTGTCTCCCGCGGAGACAATATAGGTTCTGGTTGGCGGTGTTCTGTACTCGGTCAATACCGCCACTTCGCCCACGGGTGGAATACGCAATACCTGACCAATACGCAAAAAATCATTCCTAAGGCGGTTGGTGATTTTTATCTGTGCCGTGGTTTGCTCATAGCGCTTGGCGATATGCGATAGGGTATCACCCGACTTCACAATATACTCTCGGTATTCGGCCCAGGTTGCGGGGTCGCTAGTGGCGAGAAAATCGCTGAGCAATGGACTTTTCTCCACGGGCAACAGCACATGGTAGCCCGGCTCTGGTGGGGTAACAGAGCGTCTGTAGGCGGAGTTTAGCTTGGTAAAGATGGCGTCATCGACCCCAGTAACCTCAATTATCTTATCCAACTCTATCTGAGCGGGTAGTTCGACCACAGAGAAATAAGCTTTATTAGCGATTTGCGGTAGCTTGACTTCGAGTTTCTCGGCATTTTTCACAACATAGGCCAGTGCCATTAGCTGAGGGACATAGTTTTTGGTTTCTCTGGGCAGTTTAAGGGACCAAAATTCGGTCGATTTGCCCAGTCGACGATTTTTTCTAATGGCTTTGCGCACTGCGCCTTCGCCGGAGTTGTAGGCGGCAAGGGCGTGGAGCCAATTGCCATTAAACTGCTTGTTCAGGTAGTTGAGATAGGTTGCCGCGGCGGCGGTAGAGTGCACCACATCGCGCCGCCCCTCGTACCAGCGACTTCGCTCTAAACCCAGCGAGGTGCCAGTGGATGCAATAAACTGCCACAGGCCAACGGCATGACTGGGGCTGTAGGCCAAGGGGTCGTAGTTACTCTCTACAATTGGCAGCAGCGCCAGTTCTAGCGGTAAGTTGGCATTTTCTAGCTGTTCGGTTACATGGAATAGAAACGGGGCTGAGTGCTCGAATAATAAATTTAGATTATGCGGGTTTTTTAAATAGCGCTGAAGTTGCTTATTGGCACTGTAGGGCAACTTCTCTGGGGTAATTTCAAAGCCTTGACGCAAACGCTGCCAGGCATCGATTGGCGGCGGCGCTGGGGCGGGTGCTTCAACCTGTTGTGGCTGTTGTATTTGCTGTTGAGGCTGTTCTGGGGTTTCTCCATCTGCCTCTGTTGTCGACACCGTACTGCCGGCAGTGGCTGTGGTCGCCTCCGCAGGTGCTGTTTCAGGCGCATTTAAATCGACGATGGGCGCAGTTTCTGGCGCCTCTTCAAGCGGTATTTGAGTATTTTCTGTAATCGAAGCACAGCCCACTAACCTCAGGCTTATCAGCAGAAGGCATAGATATAAAATACTGTTTATGGGCTTTGACAACACAAAAAACTCTATTGGACTAAAATTTTCGGAGCGCGATTGTAACGGTCATAGCTTGTATAAACAATATGGCAATAAAATCCCGCGGTTGAATCTATTTGTTTCAAGTTAAATAGGGTAATGGTTTGTAACATGTTAGGATTTACTCATCATTAATAGGGTCGCTGTGACTTATGGGCAAAAATCGCCAACTAATTGCACATCTGTACCAAAAATATCTGGCCTTATCGCCAGATGTTGGCGCTATGGCTTTGGATAATTGGAAAGGAAAAAAGTTCGGTAACTATTTGCTCGATGCAGAAAAAAAATTATTGGCGGACAGCTGTACTGACTTGGCCGGCTACAGAATGATGCATCTGGGCTTGATCGGCAATAAATGTGCGCTTGAACCCTTTAATCAGTTACACCAGTTTTATATCCGCCCTCAGGTCAATGATATAAATTTTGATGGCAGTTCGGTGGTTGCTGCCAATGAGGATTTGCCGCTGCCCTCGGATGTGGTTGATGTGGCGATTGTACAGCATGCCTTGGAGTACTCCATCTCGCCGCAATCGGTTCTGGCGGAAACTGCCAGAGTGCTGGCGCCAGGTGGTCATTTGATTCTCTGTGTATTTAATCCACTGGGCCCTATGGGGCTGTTAAAGTGGCCTGTGCGCATGCTGACTAAGCGCCCTGAGTACAATTTTTTTAGTCTGCGTAAATGTCGTGTCTACGATTGGTTGTCTCTGCTTAACTGCGAGGTGATCGAGGTGCAAAACGGCGCGTATAATTTCCCTATTGCAGCCGCAAAGTTTCTTCGCCATGACACGGCGTGGCAAAAAATAAGTGAAAAGATTGGCTCTCCATGGGGTAATTTTTATATGATTCATGCTGTTAAGCGCGTGGCGGGTGGTATTGGCAACCGCACCATGGCATGGCGGCCACTGCCAGCTAAACCCTATGGTTCAAAGCGAACTAATATTAATCGGACACCTCAGGATTAGGCGATATAAAGTATGAAAACTGTGGAAATTTTTACCGATGGCGCCTGTAGAGGTAACCCCGGTCCCGGGGGCTGGGGAGCACTGTTGCGCTACGGTGATAATGAGCGAACCCTCTGTGGTGGCGAGCATGAGACAACCAATAACCGCATGGAATTAATGGCGGTTATCAAGGGCCTAGGCGCGTTGCAGCGTCCCTGTGAGGTTAGGGTTACATCGGATTCAACCTATGTGCTCAAGGGCATTCAGGAGTGGATGCCCAACTGGAAAAAGAAGGGCTGGAAGACGGCCTCAAAAAAACCTGTCAAAAATGTCGATCTGTGGCAGCAACTCGATCAGCTAGTTGAGATGCACAGTATTGATTGGCAGTGGGTTAAGGGCCATAGTGGTCATGCGGAAAACGAAATTGCCGATCAGTTGGCAAATCGCGGTATTGACGAGCTGGATTAAATATAGATATGAGACAGATAGTATTAGATACCGAGACCACCGGTCTCGAAACCACTCAGGATCACAGAATTATTGAAATTGGCTGTGTCGAGTTAGTGAATCGCAAACTGACAGGTCGGCACTACCACCAATATATTAACCCCCAGAGAAATGTCGATGAGGGTGCGATGCAGGTGCATGGTATCAGCGATGAGTTTCTGGCGAACAAGCCATTATTTGAACATATTATCGATGATTTTTTGGCCTTTGTTGGCGATTCGGAACTGGTGATTCACAATGCGCCATTCGATGTGGGCTTTATCGACCACGAGCTATCCAAACTGCCTGAGAAGCCTAAGTCTATCACTGATCTATGCCCTGTGGTGGATACCTTAGCCCTAGCGAGAAATAAACATCCGGGACAGCGCAATAATTTGGATGCCCTGTGCAAGCGCTACATGGTGGATAATTCTCAGCGCGATCTTCACGGCGCACTGCTCGATGCCGAAATTTTGGCGGATGTGTATTTGCTTATGACCGGTGGTCAGGTCAATCTCAATATCAATGAGCAGTCTGCTACTGACAAGGGGTCTTCCTCTAGCGCCAGTGGTATTCGCCGTCTGGATGCTAATCGCTCAGCGCTGAAAGTCATCAAAGCCAGTGATTCGGAGTTGGCCAGCCACAATAAGAAATTAGACAGCATTAAAGAGGCGAGTGGCCACTGTGTGTGGCAGGATATCTCTCCCTAAGATTATTTGATGACTGATGCAAAGGCGGGGTTAAAAATTCCTGCCAAAATCCCTAGCCATCCCAAGCAATTTCGACAGTTAGCGTCGACGTTGCCAGATGCGGTATCTAGCAGCGACCTGTTTCGTTTACATAAACAATTGCACAAAATTCAACAGACTAGCGATGCCAAACAGCAGCTATTGTTATGGCAAAAGTGGCGATCGGCAGTGACTAAATCCCAAAATTGGGTTGAACATCGAACAGCTAGTTTTCCAGATATTAGTTTCCCTGAACTGCCGGTTACTGAACGCGCCGATGAAATCCGCGACTTAATTAAACAAAATCAGGTGGTGGTAATCGCGGGTGAAACGGGATCGGGTAAGACCACTCAGTTGCCGAAGATTTGTCTCGAGGCAGGCTGTGGCCGGCGCGGGATTATCGGCCATACACAGCCGCGGCGAATTGCCGCCCGCTCAGTGGCTAGCCGACTGGCGGAAGAGCTTAAAACAACCCTCGGGGACAAGGTCGGGTATCAGGTGCGATTTGCCGATCAAACCAATCGCAATACGCTGATTAAGTTAATGACCGATGGCATCCTATTGGCTGAAATTCAGCGCGACCGCTTTTTGAGCCATTACGATACTATTATCATTGATGAAGCCCATGAGCGCAGTTTAAATATTGATTTTCTGCTGGGCTATCTCAGACAAATTTTGCCCAAGCGACCAGATCTCAAGGTAATTATCACTTCTGCAACCATCGATGTGGAAAAATTCTCGCGGCATTTTAACAATGCGCCAATTGTAGAGGTTTCGGGTAGAGCCTATCCGGTTGATATTGTGTATGACAATGTCGACCAATCGGAATTGGAGCTCGAACAGCAAATTATCGATCGCATAAAGGATATTGAGGCCTTGGGTAATTCGGGTGATGTGCTGGTGTTTTTGAGTGGCGAACGCGAGATACGCGAACTCAGCTTGGCTATTCGACGGGCGCAGATTCGCCACCTCGAGGTGGTGCCCCTCTACGCTCGTTTAAGCCTCGCTGAACAGAGAAAAATTTTCACAGCCCATAAGGGCCGGCGGGTGGTACTTAGCACCAATGTGGCGGAAACATCGCTGACGGTTCCCGGAATTGGTTATGTGATTGATGCCGGCCGAGCGCGACTGTCGCGCTACAGCTACAGAACTAAGGTTCAGCGACTGCCGATAGAGGCTATTTCTCAGGCCAGTGCTAACCAGCGCGCCGGTCGCTGTGGTCGGGTGCAAAAGGGGGTCTGTTATCGGCTCTATACTGAGGAAGACTATGCAAATCGCGCGCCGTATACCGACCCTGAAATTATTCGCACAAATTTGGCGGCCGTTATCTTGCAAATGGTGCATGTGCGACTGGGCGATATTCGCGATTTTCCATTTATCGATAAGCCCGACTCAAGAATGATTAATGATGGCTACAAATTGCTCGAAGAGTTGCAGGCAATTAATAAAAAAGCTGGGCTTACTCGGTTGGGCAAAATGATGGTGGCCATTCCCCTCGATCCAAAGTTTTCGCGTATGCTAGTGGAGGCTTCGAAGTTAGGAGCCCTGACAGAGTTGATGATTATTACTACGGGTCTGAGCATTCAGGATCCGAGAGAGCGTCCGGGCGATAAAAAGCAAGCTGCTGATCTCGCCCATAAGCAGTGGCTTGATGAGCAGTCTGATTTTATGTCACTGCTGAATATCTGGCACCATTTTGAAGAAAAGCGCCAGAGCTTATCGCGCAATCAGTTTGCCAAGTACTGTCGCGCTAACTTTATTTCACCGCTGCGCATGAAAGAGTGGCGAGATTTGCATCATCAGGTTCACAGCGCCTGTCGTGGATTGGGGTTTATTGATAACAAGCAAGCGGCTGATTATCAGTCTATTCACTGCGCGCTTCTTTCTGGTCTTTTGGGTCAGGTTGCCAATCGACAGGATAGGTGGGAGTTTTTGGGTGCCCGCAATCGCAAGCTATTTATATTCCCGGGCTCAGGTACAAGCAATAAGCCACCTAAGTGGATTGTGGCGGGTGCGTTGATGGAAACGGCGAAACAATACGCTTTAAATGTTGCCAGAATTGAACCTCACTGGCTGCCACCCTTGGCGGCCCATCTGGTTAAGAAAGCCTATAGCGAGCCTTTTTACCATGGTAAAAATGGTTTGGTTATGGCCAAAGAGCGGCAGACATTATTTGGTCTGACCATTGTTGAAGGCAAGTTGACGGCCTATGGAAAAATTGCACCGCAGGAGGCGCGCACAATATTTATTCAGGAAGCACTGGTGGAGTACGGTTATAGAGGCAAGGGACGATTCTTGGCATATAACCAGAATTTGCTCGAGGAGTTGCAATCCCTTGAGGATAGATTTCGCCGCCGCGACTTGGTCGCTGAGCAAAAAGTGGTGTATGGATTTTACGATGAGCTATTGCCCGAGGGTATTTATAATCAGGTGGCCTTTGATCGCTGGCGTAAGCAGGCTGAGCGGGATAATAAGCATATCCTCAGGCTCAATCGCGACAGATTATTATTGCGCGGTTTGTCGGTTGATGAACAGGCACAGTTCCCTGAGCAGGTGAGCTGTGGCGGTGTAGATTTCCAGTTGCGCTATCGATTCGAACCCGGTCACCAACAAGATGGTGTCAGCGTGATAATTCCACTGCCAACTTTGCATCAGGTGCCACGTTTTTTCTTTGAATGGGTGGTGCCGGGCATATTGCGCGATAAATGTATTGCCCTGCTTAAAAGTTTGCCCAAGCAGGTGCGTCGGCATTTCGTGCCAGTGCCAGACTATGTGGATAAAATTTTATTGTCTTGCAGAGCTCAAGACAGGCCTTTAATCGAGGTTTTAACTGAACAGTTGCAACGCATCTCAGGGGTTGTGGTGGCAGATACCGATTGGCGTCTCGAGGGTTTGAGTCCCTGGTATTTGATGAATTTTATCCTGCAGGACGAGAATGGTGAGACCGTGGCCTCAGGAAGAGATTTACTGCAATTACAGCAGCAATTTAAGCAGCAGATTAGCGATAATCTTCAACAGGCAGATAATGATGAGATTAGTCGGCAAAGCATTACACAATGGGATTTTGACAATTTGCCCGAGCAGGTGAGTATCGCTCGCGGAAATATCACCATTAAGGCTTGGCCCTGCCTGCGCGACCGCGGTGAATGGGTTGATATTGAGTTGCAAGACAATCCTTTGGTGGCAGAAAATCTGAATCTTGAGGGTCAATTGAGATTGGCTCTGATCAGGGGGCGACAGCAGGTCAATTACCTATCAAAAAATTTACTTAAGGGTGCCGATTTGGCGCTTAAGGCAGCTGCGATTGGCGATCGCACATCACTGCTCAAGGCAATTATCAGTGCCAGTTTTAGACAGTCTATGTTTGCCGATGACCGTGTTGTACGCAATAGGCAAGACTTTGAACAGCGATTTTCCAGGGGCGTGGCTGAGGTCGTTGGCACAGCTCAGGAGTATGCAGATATTATTCAGTCAGTTCTGCCTGCACTCCATCAATGCCGAAAAAAGATACGCGCTATAAATTTGGCCGCTGTCTATGCAAAATCCGATATTGAGGCCCAGATCGAACGCCTGTTCTCAGTGGCAACACTGGGTGTGATTGATCGCCAGCAAATAGCCCAGTATCCAAGATATATTCGCGCCCTAGAAATTAGGTTAGAAAAATTACCGATGCAAATTTCAAAAGACCGCCAGTGGCTTGACGAGATTCAGCAGTTTTCTCAGCGAACAGAAGATTATCAACCCAATAGCCTCTCTCGAAGTCTAGCCCTTGAGTTGGAGTCCTATTACTGGGCTATAGAGGAGTATCGGGTGTCGCTTTTTGCACAGCAGTTAGGCACCAAGATGCCCATCTCAAGCAAGCGTTTAGAGAAATTGTGGCATCAGTTGCACGAGCAGCTGCGACGCTTTTAATCAGTTGTATTGAGTTTTTGCAAAAAAATTATTTTTTCTTGAATCTTTGGCGCTTTAGCGGTTGTAACTGTTACCATTGAACTATTAAAATGTTCTAAACCAGCACAGGGTATCGGGATGAAAAAATCCTCAAAAGCAAATGCCATTACTTCGATTTTCCTTCTATGGTTATCAGGTTTGTGGGCAGTCTCTGTGGTTGCAGAGGACGCATTTGAAGTTGATCCCTACCAAACTGTCAATCAAAAGATTTTTCGCTTTAACCAAGCTCTAGACGATCATATTGCGCGTCCAGTTGCGAAATTTTATGTTGCGGTAACTCCAGATTTTGTCGAGCGCGGAATTTCAAATCTGTTTGATAATCTCGATGAGGTGACCAATGTAGTCAATGCTCTGTTGCAGGGTAAATTCTCCCAAGCTGCAAACGATACTGGGCGATTGGCTATTAATAGCACCTTGGGTCTAGGTGGTTTGATCGATGTGGCATCTCAGTTGAGTCTGAAGAAAAGTGAGGGCGAAGATTTTGGTCAAACCCTGGGCTATTGGGGAGTGCCGGAAGGGCCCTATTTGATGTTGCCCCTACTCGGGCCATCAACCCTGCGCGATGCACCCTCTAAATATGTGGATCTGCTGACAGATCCGCTAGATTACTTGGATAACAGCTCTGACAGAGCTGTCGCTTCGGCGATAGGTTTTGTTGATACCAGAGCCGCTTTACTCGAGTATGACAATCTTATCAGCGGCGATAGTTATACCCTAGTAAGAGATGTTTATTTGCAGACGAGAGCCTATCAGGTTAGCGATGGCGCTGTTGAGGACGAGTTCGATGATCTTGATGATTACTAGATATAGGTCAACGAAATAAAGTCACTGTTGTATAATATTAACAATGCTAATACTAAATCATGGCACTAATGAAGTGAACGCTCAATGAGTGAGTTAAAAGGTCCAGTTATTGTTGTCGATGACAATACAGAGACAGCGCAGGATTTATTGGTAAGTTTCCAGTCTTTTGGCTGGCAACATATGAGTGCCAAAAACCTTGATGAACTTCAAACCCTGTGCACTGATCCCTTCAATCAACCTATTGTTATAACTGCTCAGTATTTGCAGCGCCTCGGCTTAGACGATGAATCCTTATCTAACTTTTTTAGTCATTATTTGACAGTGATTGCATTGGATGATCAGTACGCCGGGGCTGAAACACATTATTTTAGACTGGGAGCTTCCGATATTTTGGAGCCCAATCCAGCTCAGCGAGATCTTCCGAGTCTTATTGAGCGCTTGTCTAAGCTGGCCACAGCGCGACGGCGTCAGCAGGAGTTCAGCGAACGCCTGCAAAATATAAACAGCCAATTACAGCAGAGTATTAAGCTTTTGGAGCAGGACCAAAAAGCAGGGTTGGAGATTCAGAAAAATTTGATGCCCGAAGGACCCCTTCGCTGTGGCAATTTTGAAATTGGTCATTCAATGGCGCCATCACTGTTTCTCAGTGGTGACTGCGTCGGTTATCAGTTTGTTCTGGGGCGCTATTTACTGTTTTACTTTGTCGATGTATCCGGTCATGGTTCCTCATCGGCCTTTGTTACGGTGCTGTTGCACTTTATCGCCGGACGAATTATCCGTCGCCACTCTAGGGAAAAAGACTACGAGGCTCTAGCTCAGGCGCCGGAGGGTTTAGTAGAGTCGATCAATCAGCAATTGATAAATACAGAGCTAGATAAGCATTTGACTATTGTCGCCGGTTCTCTGGATACGGAGACAAGTAAGCTGCGATATGTTGTCGGCGCGCACCAGCCTTCACCCATTCTAATTGTTGATGGCGATGCTAGGTATCTTGCGGGCAAGGGCAAGCCGGCGGGCATCTTCAAAGACGCTACTTGGGCGGTTGAAGAAATCCAATTGCCGGAAAAATTTGCCCTTGTGCTGTTATCCGATGGGGTTTTTGAACTGTTGCCGGGAAAAGAAATTGCCGATAAAGAGGCTCGGTTACTGCGTTACCTAAGCAATCGTTCAGTGAGTGTTAAGGCGTTGAAAAAAGGCCTATTTATCGAGGGTATTAAAGATCTTCAGGACGATGTGTCTGTGCTGTTATTAACTGGAGGCTCTTAGCTTGAGTCAGGGGAAAATACTGATTTCCGACAAGGCGGATAACTACCTGCTTAAATTGGTGGGCGATGTCCGCCTGACTTTAAGTGGTACATTAAACCGCTATATGGAATTGCTGTTTGGACAAAACCAAGTGCAGAGTGTTGTGGTGGATATGTTGGATGCCGATGGCGTAGACAGTACGACATTGGGTCTGATTGCCAAGCTGGGATTGCACTGCCGTGAATGCTATCACATGAATGTAAAGCTATTCTGCAAGAACCCGTCGATTATTCGCACTTTAGAATGCATGGGATTTGATGAAATTATTGATATATTTCAACAGTCACCCAATGATCTGGATGCAGAGTTGCGCAGTCTGGATGAGGTGCCCACTGCAGTTGATGAGGTTCGCAAACAGGTTCTGGAAGCCCATAAACTTCTGCTTAAGCTCAATCCAAAAAATAGTGCGGAATTTACCGACCTAATCAATGCCCTCGAATCCGAGTAATCACTTTTTCATAGGGCTGTTCAAGCATCTTAATAAAAGCCACTGCCGCATTAGATAGGCTGCGCTTAGTGTGGTGTATATAACCCAGTTCTCGGGCAACAAGATTGTGTTCGCTAGGCATAACATGCAGATTTTTGATCAGGGTTTCCGGCAGCATGCTCCAGCCCAACCCAATTTCTACCATGGTGCTGATGGTTTCTAGATAGTTGGTAGACATCGGGGCTTTTAGGGGTACGCCCTGACTTTCAAATAAATTTTGAATAATCCGTCCCGTATAGGTATTGATGCCGGGAAGTATAACTGGGTACTGAGCTAAATCGTTTAAGTTGGGTTGCTCGATTTCGGCTAGGGCATGATCTGGGGCACAGATAAACTGCAGTGGATCATGCCATATTTTGCGGCTGTAAATATTGGGGTGTTGCTCTAGCGCCAAGGTGATCACCGCAACTTCTGACTTTCCCTGCAGTACTTGCTCATAGGCTTTTTCCGAGTCCATAAACTCAATATTCAAATGCACCTCGGGATACTGTCGAGCAAACGCTTTAAGCATGGGTGGCAGGCGGTGAAGTCCGAGATGATGACTTATAGCAAGGTGCAATAGACCTTTGGTATCACCCGATAAGTCATTGATTGCCTGAAAAGCCGCAGCATACTCCTGCAGTATGTGTTGTGCTCTGGGTAATAATGCGTTACCTGCCTCAGTCAGCGTTACCTGACGGGCGATTCGGTCAAATAATTTTTTACCAGTTTGGTGCTCGAGGCTGGCAATGCGCTTACTGACCGCCGATTGGGTAAGGTGAAGCTGTTCGGCTGCCAGTGAAAATGAGCCGTAGCGGGCAACCGTGACAAAAGCTTTTAAACTTTGATTATCCATAAGTTTTATTTATTGTATTCTTTATAGGAATCGCAAACATGAAAAATATGAATTTATTTCATCATAGAGTATTAGTAAACTAAGCGCAATAGATAAAATTTAGGAGAACAGCATGTCGCAAAGAACTGTCTACGACAAACTGTGGGATAGTCATTTAGTCAAGCAGAATGAAGATGGCTCGGCGCTTTTATATATAGATCGCCATATTCTTCACGAGGTAACCTCACCTCAGGCATTTGAGGGCCTGCGGTTGGCAGGTCGCAAGCCCTGGCGCTTGGATACTAATTTAGCCACGCCAGACCATAATATTTCTACTGATCCCGCTGAGCGGGCCGCGGGAGTGTCGGGCATACCAGATGATACCTCGCGTATTCAGGTGCAAACACTAGATGATAACTGCGATCATTTTGGTATTAAAGAATTCAAAATGAACGAAATGGGTCAGGGTATTGTGCATGTTATGGGGCCAGAATTAGGCGCTACTATGCCTGGTTTAACAGTGGTCTGTGGTGATTCTCATACTGCAACTCACGGTGCGCTTGCCTGCTTGGCTCATGGTATTGGTACGTCTGAGGTCGAGCATGTTTTAGCTTCTCAATGCCTTGTTACCAAAAAAATGAAAAATATGCGTGTTACTGTCAATGGCAGTTTGGGTGTCGGCGTTACACCCAAGGACGTGGTATTAGCCATTATTGGTGAAATCGGAACTGCTGGTGGTAATGGTCACGCAATTGAATTTGCCGGTTCGGTATTTAGAGATATGTCAATTGAAGGGCGTATGACTGTGTGCAATATGGCGATTGAGGCTGGGGCCCGAGTGGGTCTAGTGGCGGTTGATGAAAAAACCATTGAATACTGTCGCGGGCGCAAGTTTATGCCTTCAGGTGAGATGTTTGATAAGGCCGCTGCCTATTGGCGCACATTAACCAGTGATGTCGATGCAGTTTTTGATACAGAAGTAGAAATCGATGGCAGTGAAATTGCGCCTCAGGTGTCATGGGGTACCTCGCCGGAGATGGTGGTTCCAGTTACGGGTAACATTCCAAAGGCAGAAGATCAGGCCGATGCTTTAAAACAGAAGGGAGTTGAGCGGGCACTGGAATATATGGGCTTAAAAGGTGGAGCACCCATAACCTCGGTAGCAGTGGATCGAGTATTTATAGGTTCCTGTACTAACTCGCGAATTGAAGATATGCGTGCTGCCGCTGCTGTAGTCAAGGGGCACAGCGTATCTGATTCGATTAAACAGGCATTGGTTGTTCCCGGTTCACAGATGGTAAAAGAGCAGGCTGAAGCCGAGGGTTTGGATAAGATATTTATTCAGGCTGGCTTGGATTGGCGTGAACCCGGTTGCTCCATGTGTCTGGCGATGAATGCCGATAAATTAGGTGCTGGTGAGCACTGTGCGTCCACTTCAAATCGCAACTTTGAAGGGCGCCAAGGCAATGGTGGTCGCACCCATTTAATGAGTCCTGAAATGGCAGCCGCCGCGGCTATTACCGGACATATTGTGGATGTTAGAGAATTTACTGGAGATCAATCATGAAGGCTTTTACACAGCATCAAGGCTTAGTTGGGCCAATGGATCGCGCAAATGTGGATACGGATATGATTATCCCCAAGCAATTTCTGAAATCCATTAAGCGCAGTGGCTTTGGCCCCAATTTGTTTGACGAGTTGCGCTATCTGGACGAGGGGCAGCCCGGTCAAGATTGCAGTCAACGTCCGCTCAATCCAGATTTTCCACTGAATTTGCCGCGCTACAGTGGCGCTAGTATTTTGCTAGCCCGAAAAAACTTTGGCTGTGGTTCCAGTCGCGAACATGCGCCTTGGGCATTGGAGGACTTCGGTTTTCGCGCAGTTATAGCGCCGAGTTATGCAGATATTTTTTACAACAACTGCTTTAAGAATGGTTTGCTACCAGTGGTTTTGAGTGAGCAACAATTAGATGTGTTATTTGCAGAAATGTATGATCAAGAGGGCTATCAGTTAACTATCGACTTGGTTCAACAGAAAGTTGTGCGCCCCAACGGTGAAAGCTTTGATTTTGAGATTGATCAGTTCCGCAAAGACTGCCTGATTCAGGGTTTGGATGAGATTGGTTTAACTTTGCAATCGACTCAGGATATTAAAGACTATGAAAAAACCCGCGCTGAGCAACAGCCATGGGTGTTTGGAGCAATTAAATAATGGCTAAGAAAGTATTGATTTTACCCGGTGATAATATTGGGCCGGAAATTGTCGCGGAAGCGGTCAAGGTGTTACAGCGCGCGGATGAAAAATTTAATTTGGGAATTAGCTTGGACTACGCCCACCTAGGGGGTGCTGGTCTGGATGCTGAGGGCTCTCCCTGTCCGCAGCAGACCCTTGAAAAAGCCCGTCAAGCTGATGCTATATTGTTGGGTGCAGTCGGCGGCCCTCAATGGGACGATGTCGAGCGTCACCTGCGTCCAGAAAAGGGCCTGTTGACCATTCGTTCAGATTTAGATCTATTTGGCAATTTGCGTCCGGCAATTATGTATCCGCAACTAGCCCATGCCTCGTCGCTAAAACCAGAATTTGTCTCTGGTTTGGATATCTTAATTGTACGCGAACTAGTCGGCGGTATTTATTTTGGTGAGCCCCGCGGTATACGCACCTTGGAAGATGGTCAGCGCGAGGGCTATAACACCTACAAATACAATGAATCTGAGATTCGCCGTATTGGTAAAATGGCATTTGAAGCGGCTATGGTAAGAAATAAAAAACTTTGTTCGGTAGATAAGTCCAATGTTTTAGAGGCAACCGTACTTTGGCGTGAGGTGATCAGCGATATGGCGGCCGATTATCCAGAGGTTGAGTTGAGTCATATGTATGTGGACAACGCTGCCATGCAGTTAGTAATGAATCCCAAACAGTTTGATGTGGTGGTAACTGGAAATATGTTCGGCGATATTTTGTCGGATACAGCGGCAATGTTGACCGGTTCTATTGGCATGTTGCCATCGGCTTCACTGGATAAAAACTCTGGTGGAATGTACGAGCCATGTCATGGTTCAGCCCCCGATATAGCGGGTCAGGGTATTGCTAATCCACTGGCGACTATTTTGTCGGTGGCGATGATGTTGCGCTATTCGCTGGGTGTACCGGAAGCGGCCAACGCGATTGAGCAGGCGGTGAGCACAGTTTTAGATAGTGGATTGCGTACGGCGGATATTCAAACTGACGAATGCCAGCTAGTAGGTACAGTTGAGATGGGCAATGCAGTAGTTGCAGCCCTTTAAATAATTTTTTGTAAAGAAATCGAGAAAAGGTTTTACCAATGAAAAAAACAGGTTTTGTAGGTTGGCGCGGTATGGTTGGTTCCGTTTTGATGGAGCGCATGCGTGAAGAATCGGATTTTAAAGATATACAGCCAATATTTTTTACCACGTCTCAAGCGGGTCAAAAAGGGCCAGATGTAGGCGTGGAAATTCCATTGTTACAAAGCGCTTTTGATATTGAAGCACTGGCAGAAATGGACATTATTGTTACCTGTCAGGGTGGCGATTACACCAAACAGGTCTATCCCCAACTGCGCAGCAATGGCTGGCATGGGTATTGGATTGATGCTGCCTCAGCACTGCGTATGCAAGACAGTTCAATCATTGTTCTGGACCCAGTTAATTCAAAGGTTATTGAAGATGGGTTGGCCAATGGCGTGAAAGATTACATTGGCGGCAACTGTACTGTCAGCCTAATGCTTATGGCTCTGGGCGGTTTGTTTAACGCCAATCTAGTGGAATGGGCGAGTTCAATGACCTATCAGGCGGCCTCGGGTGCGGGCGCACAAAATATGCGTGAACTGATTTCACAAATGGGTGTGATAGAAGATTCAGTATCTGGTGCACTTGCTAATCCATCCTCTGCAATTTTGGATATAGATCGACAGGTAACTGAAACCCTGCGCAGTGATGACTTTCCAGCAAATAACTGGGGTTTCCCATTAGCCGGTAGCTTGCTTCCTTATATCGATTCTCAGTTGGAAAATGGTCAAAGTCGAGAAGAGTGGAAGAATCAGGCTGAAACCAACAAAATTCTCGGCCGCGATGGCAATCCGATTCCTTTGGATGGTCTGTGTGTAAGAATTGGTGCTATGCGCTGTCACAGTCAGGCATTGACCATTAAGTTAACACAAGATGTGCCGATGGATGAAATTGAGTCCATGTTGGGCGAAGCTAATCAGTGGGCTAAGTTTGTTGCCAATACTAAAGAGGATTCTGTTGAGCACCTAACGCCAGCTGCTGTAACTGGTGGTCTAGAGGTGCCCGTTGGGCGCGTGCGCAAGATGAATATGGGTCCACAGTATCTCTCAGCCTTTACCGTGGGTGATCAGCTATTATGGGGTGCGGCTGAGCCTTTGAGACGCATGTTGCGAATTTTGATTGAGCGCTAGTAAATTACTGTAAATAGGAATAACTATGAGACAAATAATGACCTTGTTATTGCTCCAATCAGGAATTAGACCCTTTGCTTGGGGGATAATTTCTGCGGTGCTTTTGTCTCTTAGTTGCTCCCTAGCCGCTGCACGGGCCGATCAACTAGCTTTAGCGGCCGATGATTCCTCTCATAAGGCTGAAATTGAACAGATAGTTCAAGCGCAGGATGCCCCAGTGGATCTGCCGAGTCATCTTGTGGTTGTAGGCGACACGCTGTGGAGTGTGGCCAAGGCATTGCGTCCAGATAATATGCCGATGGCACAGGCCATGGATATCGTATATCAATACAACCCCGAGGCCTTCTTAGATGGTGATAGCACCAAGTTAATTGAAGGCTCGGTGGTCAGCTTTCCCGTCACCGCTGAGGTCGAAGAAACGCCGAAAGTGACTATTTCAAAAGAAAATTCAGCACTCATTATTCCCAGTATTGAAGACAGTGCAGAGGAAAATACTGAAACTCAGCAGAAATTTGAAGATAGTCCAGTATTACAGATTCCAGTTGCAGAGGAAATAATGCCAGAATCTGTCGATACAGTTGTCGACAGTGATCCCAGCGCTGAATTACTCGATTTGGCAGAGACTGATGCAATCGATCAAGTGCCCGCGGTAACAACTGCTGACCTCCAGACTGAGGCTGATACTCAGTCCAAATTAGCTGGGGATCCGCCGGCAGTGCCCGAAAACACCTCAATTGTCGAGTCAGAGACAACATTTAAACAGCAGTTTCAGCTGATGGTATCTGAGTTTGATGGGCAAAAATTTGTCCAATTATTGGCAGGGGTCAAGCACTTGCCCATTGATATTTGGATTTTTCTCGGTGCGCTGTTGTTGGCTCTGGTGATTAACCGCGTGAGAAAGCTAAATAGCGCAAATCAGTCCGCCGAGGAAGCCACTAAACAAGCAGATAAACCCATCGAAAGCGTGTTGGATGGGCCCTTTGCAACCTGCAGTGATGACGAGGTGTTTTCTGATATTGCAGAGCCACCTGTAGTCGATAATTCCACGCAAAAAAACAGTGACACAGAAGAAGAGGCTATAACCCTGCCTGGAGTCAAAGAACTCGAGGCTCAGTTGCAACAGGATGCGGTTCAACAACCTCAGACGGGTGCAGTTTTAGAGGTTGATTTTGACGATGACAGTTTTGAAATCGATCCACTGCAGATCAAGTTAGATATGGCATCACTTTGTATAGAAATGGGTGATATTGAAAGTGCTCAGGCAATTCTTGAGGAGATTATTGGCGAAGCTGATAAACAGGGCAAAGCCAAGGCGCGCGAAATACTGGATAGTATTGAAACCTAGTTGGCGGATTAATTTGTGACTGATTGGATTTACACAGAGGGCTGCATGATACCAGAGGGTCGGCAACTACCTGCTGGTGTCAGCAGATACGCCGCAGTTGTGCAGTATCAGGGCACTGATTTCTGCGGGTTTCAGCGACAAAAACACAGCCCGTCTGTCCAGCAAGAAATTGAAACAGCCTTGAGCTATGTGGCCGATTGCGCGATAAAAATACACTGCGCAGGGCGAACCGATACAGCGGTTCATGCTAGTCATCAGGTTATACATTTTGATACATCGGCCGAGCGCTCGGGTTATAGTTGGGTCCAGGGTGCCAATAGTCAATTGCCCGATAGTATCGCGTTGATTTGGGCGGATAAAATCACTCAGGATTTTCACTCGCGCTTTAGTGCGGGGGCAAGGACCTACCGCTATATTATCGATAACAGTGCCACCCGACCGGCAATTATGGCTGGTGCAGTTACTTGGGTAAAAAAGCCACTGGATATCAGTCTTATGCAGCAGGCCTGCCAGCATTTACTTGGCGAACAAGACTTTTCTGCCTTCAGGGGCTCTGGCTGTCAATCAAATTCTCCCTACCGCAATGTTCACAGTGCCAAGCTGTTTCGCCGCGGTGATCTGGTTGTTTTTGAGATTACTGCCAATGCATTTTTATTGCATATGGTGCGCAATATAGTAGGCTCTTTAATCGAGGTGGGTGTTGGACGCCAACCGCCCATATGGATTGAACAATTGTTAGCCGCTGCAGATCGCTGCCAGAGTGCTGCCACAGCTGCTCCCGATGGTCTATATTTGGTGGCGGTTGATTACCCTGCTAAATTTGCCGTGCCGGCAGGGGCTAAGGGGCCAGTTTTTTTGCCGGATAAACTAGAGATTACAGAAGAATAAGTTATGACAGTTCGCGTAAAAATTTGTGGTATAACCAGTTCTGAACAAGCACTGATGGCGCAGCAGTACGGTGCCGATGCGCTGGGTTTGGTGATCTATGAAAAGAGCCCGCGTTATGTGAATGTTCAGCAAGCGGCAAAAATAAGGGCTAGTATTACAGGGTCCACCACGGCTATTGCCCTGTTGGTTAACCCCAGTGTAAGCCTCGTTGAGCAGGTGATCGCAGAAGTAAAACCTGATTATATTCAGTTTCATGGTGATGAAACGGCAGAATTTTGTCAGCAATTTAATTTCCCGTTTATCAGAGCGGTAAGAATGCGCGATGGCTTGGATATAGATGCAGAGGTCGCGGCCTATAATGCTGCGGGTGGATTTTTATTTGATGCATGGAGTGATGATCTATACGGTGGTACAGGCCACAGTTTTGACTGGAGTCGATTGCCTAGCACAACAGATTACAAATTAATTCTCGCCGGCGGATTAAAGCCCGATAACGTTGCTGATGCTGTGGCCAAAACCAACCCCTACATGGTTGATGTCAGCGGTGGTGTTGAGGTGAGTCCGGGTCAGAAAGATCCAGCCAAAGTAAAGGCTTTTATTTCACAGGCTAAAAAATTAACATAAAATTGTTACACAATTATAAAATCCTGCGCTAGAGCTTAGCGACTGTGGATTTCTCGTGTTAGAATAGCGAAAAAAATTTATTACCAATGATTGCCTGCCTTTCATTGGATAACAGTTCAAGGGTAAATTGATGGATTGGCTGAAACGCATTCGACCCTCGGGTCCAGCTTCAACAAATAATAACCGATCAAGCGCTGTTCCAGAGGGCTTGTGGAAAAAGTGCCCAAAATGTGCGGCACCACTATACCGACCAGAGCTCGAGCGCAACTTAGATGTCTGCCCCAAGTGTGAACATCATATGCGTATCGGTGCGCGTCGCAGGCTCGATCTGTTCTTAGATGAGCAGGGACGAGAAGAGATTGGCACTGATATTGCCGCTATCGATCGCTTGCGCTTTAAGGATGTTAAAAAATATAAAGATCGCTTGACAGAAGCGCAGAAGAAAACCGGCGAAAAAGATGCGTTGGTAGCCATGTCTGGCTCCCTTCACAACATGCCGGTGGTGGCCTGTGCCTTTGAATTTGCCTTCCACGGCGGCTCAATGGGATATGCAGTGGGTGAGAAATTTACCCGAGCGGCCACTCTCGCCCTAGAGAACAAGGTGCCATTTATCTGTTTCGCAGCAACTGGTGGTGCCCGTATGCAAGAGGCGCTTATCTCGTTGATGCAAATGGCCAAAACCAGTGCCGTTCTCGAGCGACTTAAAGTTGCCGGCGTGCCCTATATTTCAGTGATGACAGATCCAGTGTATGGCGGTGTGTCCGCAAGCTTGGCAATGTTGGGAGATCTCAATGTTGCAGAGCCCGGTGCGCGCGCGGGTTTTGCCGGTCCTAATATTATTGAACAAACCATTCGACAAAAGTTGCCCAAAGGGTTCCAGAGAAGTGAATTTCTGTTGGAAAAAGGCCATATTGATATGATTATCAGCCGCTCTGAAATGCGCGATCGCTTGGGAAGTATTCTGTCCAAGCTAACAGGTCAACCAGAACCGGCAAATGACTAACCGCTCGCTGGCGGAATGGTTAGAGCTTTTAGAGCAAAGGCACCCCTGCGAAATTGACCTCGGTGTCGACAGGGTTGCCGAGGTGTGGCAGCGTTTCAAAAACCGCCAGTCGCTGTCTGGCGAAGTCGGCAGATCCAAGGTAATCACGGTCGCTGGTACCAATGGTAAAGGCTCCTGTGTCGCCACCATGCAATCCATATTGCTAGCCCATGGCTATGCTGTGGGCAGTTTTACTTCGCCGCACTTTCAGCGCTACAACGAGCGTATCTGTATCGATGGTTGCCATGCAACCGATCAGCAAATCGTCGATGCGTTTGAGCAAATAGAACACCTAAGGCAGCAGGTATCCCTTACCTATTTTGAATTTAACACCTTGGCAGCTCTGATTATATTTAGTCACAGCGATCTAGATGTGGTTCTTCTTGAGGTTGGCTTAGGCGGTCGTTTAGATGCGACTAATATCATCAACCCAGATATAGCGGTATTAACCAGTATTGATTTAGATCATCAACAGTGGCTGGGCGACACCAGAACAAAAATAGCTAGAGAAAAATTGGGGATCGCGCGGCCTAAAACTCCTCTTATTGTTGGCGAGACAAATTATCCCACCGGATTTGAAAAGTTGGTGGCTGACACTGGTGCTCAAGCGCTTTGGTTGGGCAGAGATTTTCAATTTTATGAGCGTGATCAAGGTTTGACCATAGAGCCAGACTGGCAGGGTGTTACAACGGGTTTTACCCAGTTAGATAGGTTGTCAAAAAAAGGGCTGTTGGCGACGAACAAAACCATAGCTCTTCAGGCATTGGTCAGCCTGGGCTGTGTTTTAGATGCTGATAAGTGTCGTGTCGCCATAGATAATGCCACTGTTATGGGTAGGCAGCAACAACTGGTCTACCAATCTGTACCAGTTATTCTCGATGTTGCCCACAATCCGGCTGCGGCTGCAGTTTTGGCTAGTAGCCTAGAGTTAGAAGTGGGAGAGGTTATTGCTGTAGCCTCTGTTTTAGAGGATAAAGATTGGTCTTCTATGGTGGACCATTTAAAGTCGCGGGTGGATTATTGGCATATTGCTGAATTAAGCGGTATTTCTCGTGCAGCAAAAGGACAATCCTTGGTCAATCTGTTATACAATACCGAAGTAAAAGTAACATTAGAAAATAGTGTTGAACAGGCTTTTAAATCGGCTATTTCTCGGGCAGGAAAAACAGGAAAAGTCGTGGTTCTTGGCTCTTTTCATACCGTAGCTGCGGTTATGAATTTAATAGCAATGGAGGTTACTGGTGAGTAATGGTTTAAAGCAGCGAATTATCGGCGCGCTGGTGCTTGGCGCACTGGGATTAATTCTGTTGCCTTTGGCACTTGATTTCACAGACCCCAAAAAGATCGACCGCACGTCGTTAATACCACCTGTACCCAACATTGTTACTACGGATATAGTGGTCGCTAAACGCCCTGAAGAGGTGAAGGATGCAGCGGATGTTCCACTGTCATTTGATGTCAATCGATTGCAGCAGGTCCAAGAGAATGATACTAGCTATCAGGGGCTAGATGACTCAGGGTTACCGCAGAGATGGTATCTGCAGGTGGGTAGTTATGAAGATAAGGTTGCTGCTAAAAAATTAGAACAGACATTGTTGGCGAAACAGTACAAAGTGTTCTTAAAGAGCGTTAAAATTAACAAAAATGTTTTCCATCGGGTTTATATCGGCCCAAAAATCAGTCGTCGCTTTCCAATTGCTGATAAAAAAGATATTGATAAATTGTTAACAACAGATTCAATCGTTCTAAAATACGTACCCTAAACAGCGGATAGGTTATGGAAATTGCAGTTGCAGATATAGGTATTTTGGTAATTGTAGCCATTTCTGGCTTGATCAGCCTTGTGAGAGGCTTTGTTAAAGAAGCTATGTCGCTGGTGATCTGGGTGGCTGCATTTGTAATAGCTATGACCTTCAGCGAGGCGGCCTCGGAACTACTGATTAATTTTATCGAACTAGCCTCTCTGCGTCAGTTAGCTGCTTGGGGCGGGTTGTTTGTCGGCACTCTTTTAGTGGGTGCCATGGTGAATTTTTTATTGGGAAAATTGGTCAGTTCCACAGGGCTTGGTGGAACAGACAGAACACTGGGGTTGGTATTTGGTGTATTTAGAGGATTGTTGGTGGTTTTAGCACTAGTGATCGCACTGCCAAAGGCAATCCCCGTAGAGCAAGACCTGTGGTGGCAAGAATCGACGCTAATTCCAGTATTTCAAAGTTTTGAAGGCTGGGGTAGAGAAGCGGCAACAGATATCAAAAATTTATTAACTGGTTGGATTTAACTCATGTGTGGTGTGGTAGGAATTGCGGGAAACTCAGATGTTAACTTAGAGCTCTACGATGCTCTAACAATGCTGCAGCATAGAGGGCAAGATGCTGCTGGTATGGTAACGGATAGCCATGGCGAATTGCATCAATGCAAGGGCGAGGGACTGGTTCGCGATGTGTTTCGCCGCAGTCATATGATGCGTCTTGTGGGTAGATTTGGAGTTGGCCACTGTCGCTACCCGACGGCGGGAAGTTCAGGCCCGGCGATGGCCCAGCCGCTGTATGTGAATTCACCCTATGGCATTTGTATTGCCCACAACGGCAATCTAACCAATGCCGATGAATTGCGCGAGGAAATTTTTAGAACCGACCTGCGTCATTTGAATACAGACTCAGATTCTGAAGTATTGCTCAATGTCTTTGCTCACGAACTGCAGGTTAGGGGAAAACTGGAGCCAACCAGTGAGGATATCTTTGCCTCGGTAACAGGGGTACACAAGCGTTGCAGTGGCGCCTATGCGGTCGTTGGTCTAATCGCTAACTATGGGATGTTTGCCTTCCGCGATCCCAATGGTATTCGTCCGCTGTGTTACGGTGTGCGTCACACTGATCAGGGAGATGAATATGCCGTGGTTTCCGAGTCGGTTGTTCTCGACAGTCTAGGCTTTGAATTGATTCGCGATTTAGAGCCGGGTGAGGCACTGTTTGTGGATATTAAAGGAAATATACACATGCAACTGTGTGCTGATAACCCACAGTTATCGCCCTGTATTTTTGAGCATGTGTACTTTGCTAGACCCGATTCCATTATGGACAATATTTCCGTGTACAAGTGTCGTCTGCGAATGGGCGAAAAACTTGCGGATAAGATACTTCGTGAAAAGCCCGACCATGATATCGATGTAGTTATCCCGATTCCCGATACCAGTCGAGTCTCATCTCAGGCACTGGCAGAGCATCTCGGGGTCAAAATTCGCGAAGGGTTTATGAAGAACCGTTATATTGGCCGAACATTTATTATGCCCGGACAAAAGGAACGAAAAAAATCCGTTCGACAAAAACTCAATGCGGTTAAATTAGAGTTTGCGGGCAAAAATGTCCTCTTAGTTGATGACTCAATTGTTCGCGGAACCACCTCAAAAGAGATTATTCAAATGGCGCGGGATGCGGGAGCGAAAAAGGTCTATATGGTTTCCGCAGCACCAGGTGTTCGTTACCCCAACGTTTATGGCATTGATATGCCCTCGGCCAATGAATTGATTGCCCATGGTCGAAGTGATGATGAAGTTGGACAGATCATTGGTGCCGATTGGATAATCTATCAGGATCTCGAGGATCTTATTGCCTCGGGTACTGAGGGTAATCCATTGGTGAAACGTTTTGATTGTTCGGTATTTGATGGAGATTATGTCACTGGTGATGTGGACGAAACCTATTTGAATCATATACATGCAACGCGCAACGACGACGCCAAGCAGAATAAAAATCCATCGGCCGACAATAAAAAGGAGTCGGTGATTGGTATACACAATAACAGCGTGAGCTGATTTTGGTAGAATAATAGTATGAAAAATAAACAGAAGTCATTCCAGCAGGAGACTAACGCCATTCGAGGTGGGTATCAGCCTACCCATGAAAATGAGCACTCAGAGGCCCTTTTCTTAACGTCGAGCTATGTGTTTGATAATTCTGAAATGGCCGCTAAGAGCTTTAGTAATGAGATTGAAGGCAATGTTTACTCGCGCTATACCAATCCGACGGTCAGAAGTTTTGAGCAGCGCTTAGCGCTGATGGAAGACGCTGAACAGGCAGTGGCTACCTCATCGGGTATGGCTGCAACTCTGGCTGTTATTATGGCGCATCTCGAGTCTGGCGATCATATAATCTGTTCGCGGGATGTCTTTGGCAGCACCCGAGTGATGATGGATAGATATATCACTAAGTTCGGTGTCGAAGTCAGCTATGTGCCCTTGACCGACCTCTCGGCATGGCAGGATGCTGTAAAAGCCAATACTAAAATGCTTTTCTGTGAAACGCCGTCTAATCCACTGTCGGAAATAGCAGATTTAGAGGCGCTTGGAAAAATAGCTAAGAAAGCGAAGTCCCTTTTGGTGGTAGATAACTGTTTCTGCACCCCTGTATTGCAAAAACCACTGCAATGGGGCGCTGATATAGTGGTTCACTCGGCGACTAAATATATTGATGGTCAGGGGCGAGCTCTTGGCGGTGCGGTTGTCGGCAGTGCTGAACTTATGGATCCAGTGCAGGGCTTTTTGCGCGCTGCAGGGCCAACCATGAGCCCATTTAACGCTTGGATATTCTTAAAGGGGTTAGAGACTCTAACTCTTAGAATGAAAGCTCATTCAGCCAGTGCCAACGCACTGGCACAGTGGCTTTTTGCGCATCCCAAAGTGGGCAAGGTATTCTATGCCGGATTGCCAGATCATCCGGGTCATAGCACGGCTAAGAAACAGCAAAGTGATTTTGGCGCAGTTGTTTCGTTTGTGGTCGATGGCGGTCGAGAAGCCGCGTGGAAAGTCATCGATGCCACTGAAATGCTCTCACTCACTGCCAATTTAGGTGATGCCAAGACAACTATTGTGCATCCGGCAACCACTACTCACGGCCGCTTAACTGCCGAATCACTGGCAGAAGCTGGTATTGAGGAAGGACTAATTCGCCTAGCAGTGGGTCTTGAGGATTTAGAAGACATAAAAAATGATTTAGAGCTGGGGCTTTCTCAGCTCTAAGGCATGATCTGTAAGCGGCGCATATCAGTAAAAAAAGTATATCCACTGTATTGAATGTGCCATGTTTCTGAATAATCCAGATAAGCAAGCTATGGTCAAAGCTGAAGATGCCCTAGCAGGTTCGGACCAGCCTATTGACGTAACAAACTGCCATCTAATTACCCAACAACCCATTCAGCCACCATTTGCTCAGCACCTACAGCAAGCGGTGTTTGCCATGGGTTGTTTTTGGGGTGCTGAACGTCGTTTTTGGCAACAGTCGGGGGTGGTCTCAACCGCTGTCGGCTACGCCGGTGGATTTACACCAAACCCCAGTTATCACCAAGTCTGTTCTGGTCAAACTGGACATACAGAAGTGGTATTGGTGGTATTCGATCCGCAACAAATAAATTACAGTCAATTGTTAAAGGTATTCTGGGAATCCCATGATCCGACTCAGGGGATGCGTCAGGGCAACGATGTTGGTACCCAGTATAGATCGGCCATTTATTGTAGCGATGCAAGTCAACTGCAACAGGCCAAAGATTCAGTAAAAGTGGTTCAGTCGCTGTTAAATGATCGCGGCTATGGCGCCATTACCAGTGAAATTCGTTCGGCACCTATTTTTTACTATGCCGAGGACGATCATCAACAGTATTTAGCAAAACACCCACTGGGTTACTGTGGCTTGCGGGGAACTGGTATCAACTACTGCTAATTAGCGTCAATTTATGGATCGGCGTTGGGTATAGCCCTCAACAGCTCATGGGTATAGGGCATTTTAGGTTCGGCCCAGAGTTCTTCCGTATCACCTAATTCAACCAGCTTACCCTGCTGCATAACGGCAACGCGATCACATATTGAGCGCACAACAGATAGATCATGGGAAATAAATAGCATGGTCAAATGATGTTTTTCTACCAGATTGACAATTAACTTTAAAATTTGAGCCTGAATAGTTACATCCAGTGCCGATACTGGTTCATCGGCAACAATAAACTCTGGCTTTGTAGCAATAGCTCGGCCAATAGCAATTCGCTGACGCTGGCCACCAGAAAATTCGTGCGGGTATTTTAAAACACTGGATCTTTCCAAGCCCACGTCATCCATCAGCTGTTGAACCTGTTTAGCTACGGTCTTTTTATCGGCTATGCCGTGGTAGAGCAGGGGTTCTGCTAGGGTTTCATATACCGTCATTCGCGGATTTAACGAGGCGTATGGATCCTGGAAAATCATCTGTAACTTTGGTCGCAGAGTTTGTAACTCTCCAGGTTTAAGGGCGCAGAGATCAGTTCCAGAAAAAAGCACGGAGCCAGATGTTGTCGGCGCCAATTGTAATATTGATCGACCCAAGGTGGACTTACCCGAACCAGACTCGCCAACAAGCCCAAAAATCTCACCTTTTTGAATGCTTAGACTGACATTGTCCACAGCCTTAACCAATTGCTCACCGCTGTTGGTAAAGTCTTTAAAATAGGTTTTTACCCGATTGACCTCAACTAATGGCGAGCCCTTCTGAGCACTGCTAGCTGTAGTTTTTGCTCCTTTTGGAATGGCTGCTAGTAGTTTTTTGGTGTAGTCGCTGTTACTGTTATAAAAGACCTCACGGGTGGTGTTTTGGTCCTGTGTGGTTCCCTCACACATGACTAACACCTTATCGGCGATATCCGCCACGACGCCTAGATCATGACTGATAAATATCACTGCTACATCGCGGTTTTTTTGCAGTTGTTTAATAAGTTTTAAAATCTGAGCCTGAATAGTTACATCGAGGGCAGTAGTTGGTTCATCACAGATAAGCAGGCGCGGTTTATTAATTAGCGCCATGGCAATCATTACTCGCTGACGCATACCACCAGAAAACTCATGGGGATAGCTATCAAAACGACTATTGGGGTTAATAATTCCCACTTCATCTAATAGATGAATCGCTTCACTGCGAGCCTGATCTCGGTGCAGTCGCTGAGATTTATCGGGATGATAAATAAGCGGTTCAATTAATTGCTCGCCAATGGTTAAAAATGGATTGAGTGATGTCATGGGATCTTGAAAGATCATAGCAATATGATTGCCGCGCAATTGCCGCATGCGATCTGCACTACAGGCGAGTAAATCCTCGCCATCAAATAATGCACTGCCACCCTCAATCACTGCCGGGGGCTTGGGCAATAAGTCCAATAGACTGTAACAGGTAACCGATTTGCCCGATCCTGATTCTCCGACAATTGCCAGTGTCTCTCCGCTATCAAGGCTAAAGCTGATGTCGTCCACAGCCTTAGCTACGCCATTTCTGGTGTGGAAGGAAACCTTGAGATTATTGACTTGTAGCAGTGCCATATCAGTCCTTTGATGCACGGGGATCGAGTGCGTCGCGCAATCCATCGCCGAGAAAATTTAATGCAAATAGGGTTAAAGAAAGAGTAATCCCGGGGAAGATAAGTAACCAAGGGTATTCTTCCATGGTTTCAACGCCGTAGTTGATCAGCAGTCCCCAAGAGCTCTGTGGCGGCTGAATACCGAGGCCTAAAAAGCTTAAAAAGGCCTCTAGTAACATGACGCTAGGTATGGTTAATGTGGTGTATACAATCACCGGCCCCAAGGTGTTAGGAATAATATGCCGACGAATAATCGCCCAGCGAGTAAGCCCCACAGAATAGGCCGCTTCAACAAACTCCTGCTTGCGCAGTGCCATTACTTGGCTGCGAACAATGCGCGCCATAGTCAACCACTCAACTGCTCCGATAGCCACAAATAACAATAGAATATTGCGTCCAAATACTACCATTAACAAAACAATAAATATCATAAAGGGCAGGGCGTACATAATATCGACAATACGCATCATCACAGCATCCACTCTGCCGCCCACAAAGCCAGCAATTGAACCCCAGAGAATGCCAATAAGAAGCGCTACCGCAGTGGCAATAAAGCCCACCATTAGCGACACCCTTCCGCCATACATAATCCGCGTCAACATATCGCGACCAAAGATATCAGTCCCCAACCAATGGGCCGCAGAGGGTGGTGTAGCCCCAAGCATTAAGTCTTGCTCCTCATAGCTGTAGGGAGCAATCCAAGGCGTTAATAGTGAAACAACACATAAAATAAGAAGTACAGCAAAGCCAAATAATGCCATGCGATTTTTGCGCAGTTTAATCCATGCATCGAGCCATAGAGAGCTGCGTTGCTCAGAGGATTTAGCGGAGCTATACATTAGTTGCCTCCCCGAGCCTGCTGACGCAGTTTTGGGTTGAGCCACAGGGCAATAAGATCTGATAGTAAATTAAATACAATAATTAGACCGGCAAAAAAGATAGTCATGCCCAATATCATGGTGTAGTCGCGGTTAAATGCGGAAGTTACATAAAAGCGGCCCAATCCGGGTATCTGGAAAATGGTCTCCACCACAAATGAGCCTCCAAGTAAGCCAGCAAAAGCGGGCCCCAAAAAGGCGATCACCGGAATTAGTCCGCCGCGTAGTGCGTGCTTGAAAATAATCAGCCGCTCCGATAAGCCCTTGGCGCGAGCTGTGCGAATATAATCCTGCGACAGTACCTCGAGCATGCCGCCGCGGGAAAGGCGCGCTATATAGGCGGCATAGCCAGTGCCCAGAGTAATGGCGGGTAAGATTTTATCGCCGGGAATATCTCCCCAACCTGAAATAGGTAGCCACTCCAGTTGAATACCAAATATCAAGATTAAGACCGGACCCAATAAGAAGGATGGCATACAGATACCTAGCATAGCCGCTGACATCGGAATATAGTCCTGTATGCTGTTGGGTCTCATTGCTGCAAATACGCCGGCGCTAATACCGATAAATAATGCAACTAACATGGCATATAGGGCTAATTCGGCAGTCACTGGCAAGCCCGTAGCTATGAGTTCATTGACCGTGCGACCAGAGTACTTAAATGACGGGCCAAAGTCCCCACGAAGTACATCGCCAAGATAGCTAGTGTATTGTTGCCACAGCGGTTGATCCAAGTTGTATTGCGCTTCTAATGCACGAGCGACTTCGGGCGGCACCGCTTTTTCATCGGAAAAAGGCCCCCCCGGGGCGCTGTAAATAAGTAAAAAGGTGACAGTGATCACCACTAGGAGTACGGGGATTGCCTGAAGCAAGCGGTTAGCGATAAAGCGCAACATTATTTAGCAACCTCTGCAGTTGATACCGGCTCTAAATACATCTCGCGATAATTGGCTTGATTGAGAATATTGCGGCCAAAATTCTTCACAGAGGGATGCACAAGATTATTTGAGGTATAGATGTAGATGGGAATAACTGGCATTTCTTCTAAAAGAATTTTCTCTGCCTGCTTAAATATCTCAAGTCGATCATTATGAGTTTTTGCCTCTGGTGCTCGCTTAAGAATTAACTGGTCATACTCACTATTGCACCAGTTAGTTCGATTATTACCACCATTGCAAAGAAACATATCGAGAAAATTATTGGGGTCCACATAGTCACCTATCCAACCGGCGCGAGCAATTTCATAATGGCGGTTGCTAACTGTATCCAAATACACCTTCCACTCCTGATTGAGCAGGGTTACATCAATATTGAGATGTTTTTTCCACATCTGTTGCAAGGCGACGGCAATTTTTCGATGCCCCTCACTGGTGTTGTACAGAATTTCTGTGGTTGGGAAGCCCTCACCATTGGGGTAACCGGCCTCAGCCAAAAGTATTTTTGCAGATTCAGGGTCAAATTTGAGATCGCTCTCTGGGTAATAACCCATGGTTCCCGGAGGGGTAATGGTGTAGGCGGGAATTTGACCGCCTTTGGTGATTTGCGAAACTAGCTGATCTCGATCAATGGTCATTCCCAGTGCGCGGCGTACGCGTTGATCCTGCAAATGCGGTTGCGCAACATTGAGACGATAAAAATACACCCCTAGATAGGGTTGAATTCGCAGTGAGGGGTCTGCTGATTGCTTGTAGCTCTCAATCTTATTCGAGGGGATGCCGCTGTAATGTAATTGTCCCGCACGGAACATGCGCTCCTCAGTGGTTACATTTTCTGTTGGGTAAAATACCACTTGGTTTAGGCCAACTTTATCAGCATTCCAGTAGTGGGGGTTGCGTTCAACTGTGATTCGACGATTGATTTTCCACTCTTTAAGCTGAAAAGCGCCATTGCCAACAATGTTTCCCTCATAGGTCCAGCGGGTGCCACGTTGATCTGCTGTGCCAAATTTTTCCACTGTCGCGCGGTGAACAGGGTAGGTGCTGTAGTGGTCGAGTAGCTGCAAAAAATAGGGTATTGGATTGGTTAGTGTTACCTGTAGGCGATAATCATCCAGAGCCTTTACCCCCACCTGACTAAAATCATCAATTTCACCCTCGTAATAGGCCTTAGCATTTTCAATGGGGAAATACATATAGGCATAGAGATTGCCCAATGCAGGCTGTAGTGCGCGCCACCAAGACCATACATAGTCGTGGGCATTGTGGGGATCGCCATTAGACCAGCGCGCATTTTTACGCAGATAAAAAGTATAGATTCTCCCATCGTCGCTGATATCCCATGACTCTGCGACGCCGGGACGGGGCTCAAGACTGACGCCGTCCTTGTAGATCAGACCCTCCATAAGCGCAGAAATAATATGATGCTCGGGTACACCAGTGGCAATATGCGGGTCTAGACTTCGAGGCTCAGTGCCATTGCCCCAGTGTAGCGTACCATTGAGATTACCCGACTCCACATTGCTCTGGTAATCACCGCAGCCCGAAAGCGCGATTATCAGAACCAGAGTCGCCGATAGAACCACAGATTTTAAACAGCGTTTTTGATATAGCATCCACTACTTCCTTTTTCCTACTATCATTATATGGATAAACGGAAAAAAAAATACAATTTGATTCAGTTATAGCGACGTTTTAAATTACTTTGGTTCTTGCACTTGCAGGTTAAACCTCGCATAATTCCGCGCCTCGAAACGTTTCAATGGTGGCCCCCTTTGGTCCCCTCGCAACAGACGACTATTAACCCCGCCAGGCCCGGAAGGGAGCAACGGTAGTAGTTATTCTGTGTGCCGAGGTGTTGCTATTGGGGGTCATCGCCATTCGCCCTTTGCGCACGTCGAATATATACCTATAATGGTGTTTTGATTATCGCTGAGTAACTCCTTATGAGCTATCAAGTTCTTGCCCGCAAATGGCGTCCCAATACATTTTCTGAAATGGTTGGGCAAGAGCATGTGTTGCAGGCATTGATAAATGCCCTCGACAACGATCGCTTGCACCACGCCTATTTGTTCACCGGTACCCGCGGAGTTGGCAAGACCACTATTGCACGCATACTGGCCAAATGTCTTAACTGTGAAGAGGGTGTTGGCTCAAAACCCTGTGGTGTCTGCAGCAGCTGTCAGGAGATTGCCTCAGGTCGATTTATCGATCTAGTGGAAGTGGATGCGGCATCGAGAACCGGTGTTGATGATATGCGCGATCTGCTCGACAATGTGCAATATGCGCCCGCTCGTGGTCGCTATAAGGTCTACCTTATCGATGAGGTGCATATGCTATCTAAGCAGAGTTTTGCCGCTTTGCTAAAAACCTTGGAAGAGCCACCAGAGCATGTAAAGTTTCTATTTGCTACCACTGATCCACAAAAATTACCGATTACGGTGCTCTCCAGATGTCTGCAGTTTAACCTCAAGAATCTCAGTACAGAAAAAATTGCTCAGCACCTGAATTTTGTTCTCAAAGAAGAAAACCTTTCATGTGAGGAGCTTGGAACACTGGCATTAGCCCGAGCGGCAGATGGCAGTATGCGCGATGCGCTGAGTCTTACCGATCAGGCAATTGGTCACGGTGGCGACAAAATTACCGAATCTGATGTCAATGCCATGCTGGGTACTATCGATCGCAGTTTTGCCATTGGTATCTGTAATGCCTTGATAGCGGGTGAGGGCAGTCAACTATTGGCCGAGGTGGCTAAAATTGCCGAGCTGAGCCCAGACTACGAAATGGTGTTAGCTGATCTGCTGTCTATCTGGCATCAGGTGGCAATCATGCAAACGGTTCCAGAGTCTATTGATAAAACTCTATCCCACTATGCCGAAATTTGTCAGATCGCCAGTGCCGTGTCGCGAGAGGATGTGCAACTGTATTATCAAATTTGTCTGCTGGGTAGAAAAGATTTAGATCTTGCGCCAGATTTAAAGTCTGGTTTTGAAATGGTTTTATTGCGAGCCCTAGCTTTTCGACCGGGCAGTTTGCCGGTCGGACAAAAGCCAGTATCCAGTGAAACTGATACGGGGGCGGAAAGAAGCCTAAAAAAGCCTAAACCCGAAGGGCAACCAGTACCGCAGGCGGTACAGAGAACCACATCGAAAATCCAAATACCCGATAGTCAAAAAAATCAGTCGAAAGAGGTTGAGTCCCAGCCAGAGTCCAATTCCGTTGAACTCGAAGCGGTTGTTGATCAGCAGCCTATAGCTAGCAAATCCGGTGTGGAAAAAGTGACACCACAGATTGAGGCAAGCAATAAAATTACTCTGCCTCATTTGACACCCGACAACTGGGTGGAGGTTCACAGCCAGTTAAATCTTGGCGCCTCGCTAGGAGAAATTGTCAGCCACTGTCTGTTTAGCCAGAGGCGCGAAAATCAGCTGTTTTTTATAATCGATCAAGAGCAGACTAGCTTGTATGACGCCTCTCATAAGCAGGGGTTGGCACAGGCATTAAGCGACTACTTTGGCCTTGAGGTGGGGGTGGAGATCTCCTTTGGTGTGGCGCAAAAAGAAACTCCTCGCGCAGCCAATATAAGAGCCAAAGAAGAGCGTTTGGCTGCAGCGATTGATGCCTTAAATCAGGATCCAGATCTACAGGAGTTCAAGCAGAAGTTTGACGCCAGTTTAGATACCAAAACCGTTCGTCCAATTGATTAATAAGTAGGTAATTTATGGATATCAGTAAACTAATGAAGCAAGCATCGGAAATGCAGGAAAAAATGCAATCGATGCAAGAGCAAGCCGCCAATGCCGAGGTGATTGGTGAGGCTGGTGCAGGCTTAATCAAGGTAGTGATGACTGGGCGACACGATGTTCGCAGCGTTAAAATAGATCCATCCTTATTAGATGAGAGTAAGGAATTCTTAGAAGATTTATTAGCGGCAGCGGTGAATGATGCGGTTCGCAAAGTAGAAGCAAAAAATAAGGATGCAATGGGCTCCCTAGCTGGAGGTATCAATTTACCTCCCGGGTTCAAGTTTCCACTATAGAGAGATTTTTTAAGGAATTTCCTTGTACGGAAAAACAATAGATCAATTAATTGATGCCTTGCGCATCTTGCCGGGTGTTGGTGTTAAATCAGCACAGCGTATGGCGCTTCAACTGTTAGAAAAAGACAGAGCGGCGGCGCTTACACTTGCTGACGCCATTCAGCAGGCCGCCACTAAAGTGGGTAACTGTGCTCAGTGCCGAACCCTGACCGAGCATGAGCTGTGTGATATTTGCAACAACCCCAGCAGATCGAACACGCAGCTGTGTGTGGTGGAAAATCCCGCTGATCTTTTCGCTATAGAGCAGGCGGGTGGCTATCGAGGAAAATACTTTGTTTTACTCGGTCACCTATCGCCAATCGATGGCGTAGGTCCAGAGCAACTGGGAATAGACATGTTGATCGAGAGACTGCAAACCGATTCGGTCAAAGAGTTAATACTGGCCACTAACCTCACAGTTGAAGGTGAGGCCACGGCCCACTTTATTGCAGATAAAGCAAAATCACTCGGCGTGCAAGTAAGCCGAATTGCCTATGGTGTGCCCATGGGGGGTGAGTTGGAATATGTTGATGGCGGCACCTTAAATATGGCACTGCAAAGTAGAAAGACAATCTAGATGAATAGCTGGATTAACACCAATATTCAGTTGCAAAACCTGTGTGATCAGCTGTCCAGTTGTTCGCTAATTGCAATAGATACAGAGTTTATTCGCACGGATACTTTTTATCCTAAAATTGCCCTAATACAGTTATCGGACGGTGAGACCATCTGGCTGGTTGATGTGCTGGCGATTGATGATTTTATACCCCTTAAAGCTTTGCTGGAATCTCCGGACAACACCCTTATCTTTCACGCCTGCGCTGAAGATTTAGAGGTCCTGGATCACAGTGTTAATATTCAGCCAAGCCAAATTTTTGATACGCAGATCGCTGCGGGTATTGTCAATATTGGCTATTGCATGGGCTACGCTCGATTAGTTGATGCCCTTTTAGATATTCAGCTAGATAAGCAAGAGACGCGCTCTAACTGGCTGGCTCGTCCGCTGACGGCAAAGCAGTTGGATTATGCTGAAGTCGATGTGCTTCATTTGCACAGCTTACATCGCCTGTTGATCAAGATGCTCGCTGAGCAGAATCGTGTTGAGTGGTTTGAAGAAGAGAGCCAAGGGCTCTTCAGTGTGGTTGATCAGCGCAAAAATAATCAGAATTATTACAGTCGCATCAGAGGGGCTTGGCGTCTCAGTCCCCAGTCTTTAAATACTCTGCGCCATCTCTGTCAGTGGCGAGACAATATTTCCCGCACTAAAGATGTGCCAAAATCCCGAGTCGCAAAAGACAATGTGCTGTTAGAACTTGCCAAACAAATGCCTAAATCCAAGCATCAACTCTATGGGGTTGAGGATTGGCATCCGATTAGTGTCAGGCGCTATGGTGAGTTAATTCTCAGTGAAATAGAAAATTCACGTCATCAGATAGCAGATGCATGGGCGCCCAAACCGCTCTCTAGCAGCTTAAATGCGACATTTAAGAGCATAAGACAATCCCTGCTTAAAATCGCCGAGAAGCAAAAAATACCCCCAGAGTTTTTGAGTAATAAGCGAGAGTTAGAGGATATATTGCGCAGCTGTCAGCAAGGTAATTGTCAACTGCCCGAGAGAATTAGGCAGGGGTGGCGGCAACAGTGGGTTCAAGATGCCATTGAGACTGAGCTAAAAAAATCCAACTTAGATTGTGAGTCCAAGTAATGCTGTGTGAAATCTACAAGGGCAATAAAAAAGCGGAAATGTATCTCTATGTGCCATTGGGCTCTGATTTAAAAGATATTCCCGATATACTGCTCAAAAGTTTTGGTGAATTAGAGCTGGTTATGAAACTAGAGCTTAATTTATCTAAAAAACTAGCCCGAGTCGATGTGGTAACTGTGATTGAGGATATTCAGGAAAAAGGCTTTTATCTGCAAGTGCCTCCTGCTAAATGGGAAAACCATAAAAATCTCTCAGAGGAATAGCTGAGTCATGAGTGAGTTCTGGAAAACCAAAAAATTGCATCAAATGACTTCGAGTGAGTGGGAGTCACTGTGCGATGGTTGTGGTAAATGCTGTCTTGTAAAGCTGGAAGATTACGATACCGCTGAGATATACCATACTAATCTCGCCTGTAAGCTTTTGGATATTAATAGTTGCAGATGCACGGATTATTCAGGCCGGCAAAAGCAGGTAGATGATTGCGTCAAGCTCGATCCGCAAAATCTCAAATCAATTAAATGGCTTCCCGATACCTGTTCTTATAAACTGATTGAGCAGGGCAACCCACTTCCCGACTGGCATTATTTGGTTACTGGTGATCGTGATACAGTACATCAAGTGTTGGGCTCGGTGAGACACTTTGCCCAATCCGAAGTGGGTGTTGATGAGCAGGATCACGAGCAACATATTATTCAATGGGTTGATTGACTATGTATAGCGCAGAGAGTTATTTTTGGGGTTGGACGGCCTATACCGCGGGTGCGCTGTGCCTGCTAGTGTTATTTTGGCTGTTAATTCGAAAAATAAACTCAAAATGGATTAAACATAATCTTATTATCCTTTTTTTAGCTGTATTTTTTACCCCTGTTACTGCCTACCCCGACAATCCATTTCTGGCTCCGGCTTTTTTTGTCAGCCTATATGAGGGCATTCTTTTGAGCGATAGAGGTATGGGGTTTCAGCGGGGTTTAGCACCTATTCTCGCGGTAAGTTTTATTGCTATCTTAGTCTACACCGTGCTCTCGCCAATCTTGCGGCGGCGAAAAAGATCTCGCTTAAATTAATCAAAAATGGCAGGTTGAGTAATTTTGGGGTAAATTAGAAAGAAATGATTTAAAGTGTTTATCAACAAAAAAACACAATAAGCTGTACTAGAATAAAAATACAAAAAAGTATTGGGGCTCCAATGATAATAGAGCAAGCCGTAAGAGAAGGTCGTGAGCGCGTCGGGTTACCCAGTGGCCAGCCTCCATTACCAGCAGAATCGCTGATTAGATTTTGGTCTAATACGGTCTTGGAATGCCCAGATAAACCCGCCTTTAGTTGCTTGGGGCAAACCCTGAGTTATGGTGAGGTAGATCAGTTATCCAGAAAAATAGCCAGTTATTTGCAACGGGAGCTGGGTTTAAAGGCTGGTGATCGCGTGGCTATTCAGTTGCCTAATTTAATTCAATACCCTGCTATTGCATTAGCGGCTTGGCATATTGGTCTAGTTGTGGTCAATACCAACCCCATGTACTCGCCCAGAGAATTAATCCACCAGTTTAATGATGCAGGTGTCAGAGCTGTCTTTGTTTTGGATAAGTTCTACGATACTGTGCTCGAGGCGCTACCAAATACCCCACTAGAGCATGTTATTTTGGTGCGCGCACTGGACTTGTTGCCCACGCCTAAAAAACTGTTGGGTACACTATTAATGAAGCTTACGGGGCGCTGGAGCAAAGTTAAAGCCGGTGATTGGATTGCGTTTTCTGATGTGATCAGCGCTGGCTGCACCTTCCAAGCACATCCCGCTAAGTTAGATGATATCTGTACACTGCAGTACACAGGTGGCACTACGGGTGCATCCAAGGGTGTGATGCTTACCAATAAAAGTGTGCTGTCCAATATCGCCCAGAGTCTAGCGGTGTTGTCCAGTCGCGAAAAATCTCTCGAGGGCGCCTGTACTATTGCTCCGCTCCCCATGTACCACATCTATTCTTATGCACTGTGTTTGGGTATTATTCCATCTATCAAAGGCCATAGTGTGCTGATACCAGATCCGAGAAATATTCCCGCTTTTATCGGCTCAATAAAGCGGTATAAATTTGATATTTTCACCGGCCTCAACTCCTTATTTGTGGCGTTGATGGAGCACCCTAAATTTAAATATTTAGATTTTTCCAACCTGAAGATCACACTTTCTGGTGGCATGGCGCTTATGGAATCAGTGGCAGAGGATTGGCACAAAGCCTCGGGCTGTGTGGTCAGTGAGGGCTATGGCATGACAGAGGCATCACCCGTGGTCTCTATGAATCCCGTGGGATTTCAGAAAATTGGCAGTGCGGGCATACCCATACCCGGCACGGAGATCAAGGTATTGGATGAACAGGGTCAAGAGCAGCCCGTCGGCGGTGAGGGCGAGCTCTGTGTGCGCGGCGATCAGGTGATGCAGGGCTATTGGAACTGCGCCGAAAAAACAGCCGAGGCCATTGTGGATGGGTGGTTGCACACTGGTGATATTGTAAAAGTTGATGAGCAGGGTTATATCAAGGTTGTGGATCGCCTGAAGGATATGATTATTGTCTCTGGATTTAATGTCTATCCCAATGAATTAGAACAGGCTTTGACAGTTCATCCAGATGTCTCGCAATGTGCGGCAATTGGTGTGCCAGATCCCAAAGCGGGAGAGGTAGTTAAGATGTTTGTAGTCAGTGCTAACCCTGAGCTCACAGAGGATCAGGTAATTGACTACTGTAAGCAGACAATGGCAGGCTACAAAGTGCCCAAATATGTTGAATTTAGAGACCAATTACCGATGACTAACGTAGGTAAGGTACTACGCAAAGATTTAAGAGTTGAAGAAGCAAGTTAGTCTTTAGAAAGGCGTTCCAACCTGTTACTCTAAAAAATCACATTTTAAGTAAACCAAACTGTTTAGAGGTAAATAGTTGTGAAGCGACTTATTGTCGGTATGTCAGGCTCAAGCGCAGTTATCTATGGAATAAGACTGCTCGAAAAGCTCGCTGCGCGCGATGATGTTGAGGTGCATCTGGTGATTAGTCAGGCGGCTAAAATGACCATAGGCATCGAAACAGATTACACTGCAGAACAGGTTGAGGCACTGGCTGACGTGGTGCATAACTGTAAGAATATTGGTGCCAGTATTGCCAGTGGCTCGTTTAAAACAGCGGGAATGGTGGTGGTACCATGCTCGATGAAGACACTCTCGGCGATTGCAAATTCCTATGCCGACAACCTGATTGTTCGAGCCGCTGATGTGGTGCTTAAAGAGCGCCGCCGTTTGGTGATTGTGCCGCGCGAGACACCCCTGCATATAGGCCACTGCGAACTGATGTTAAAAGTCAGTCAAATCGGGGCAATCCTTTGCCCGCCTGCACCAGCCTTCTATACCAAGCCTAAAACAGTTGTAGATATTATTGACCATTCAGTAGCCCGAATATTGGATCTATTCGATCTGGACGATGCTGATACCGAGCGCTGGCAAGGCAATGTCTAGGGATTTGCCATTCTGGCATTTGCTGCAATCAGAGTCAGTACTAACCCTTGCCACTGCTGATGCCTGCGGCAGTTGGTCGGCGCCTGTGCTCTATGCCGCAACTCTAGTTGACAACCAACCAGTGCTATATTTTCTATCTGCCCACAGTAGCAGGCACATCAAAAGCCTACCGTTGAATGGCAGTGCCGCCGCTTCTATTTACGCCGGATATCAGGGTGATTGGCAAGCAATTAAAGGGCTGCAGATGCAGGGTACAATATCAGAATTAAGTCGAGAGGCTGAAGAGCACTGGCAATCAATCTACTTTTCTCGCTTTCCTGAAGTTGCGGAAATAATTCGCCAACCAGTATCTGATCAGCAGAAAAAAATAGCCTCAGCGTTTGAGCGCAGCGGCAAATTTAGTTTTACCCCATCACTGATTAGATTAACAGATAACTCGGCTGCATTCTCTGAGCGCAACCAGTGGACATTTGAATAGGTCCAAGCCTAGTTTTTATAGACTCTTGGCACTCTCGATGGCATTCGGGTAAGTAGTTCATAGCCAATAGTGCCACAGTGATCGGCCACCTCATTTACCCCAAGTCCCGGCCCCCACAGAGTGACTGCTTGGCCTATCTCAATTGGCTGAGGCAAGTCAGTAATATCCACACCAATCATATCCATGGATACATTGCCCACTAGCGGGCACTTGATGCCATTGATAAGCACGGGTGTTCCGTTTGGCGCATGGCGTGGATAACCGTCGCCATAACCAACAGCCACCGTGGCAATAGTCGAGGGGCGAGTGGCGGTCCAGTTGGCGGTATAGCCTACAGATTCGCCGCGCTCTATACTGCGAATTGAAATAACAGCAGACTGAAAGTGCATCACTGGTTTTAATTGGTCGGCATTTTTTTGCGCCTGAGAAAAGGGCGTATTGCCATACAGCATATAGCCAGGTCGCTGCCAGTTATCGGTTATATTCGACCAATCTAAAATTGCCGCCGAGTTTCTCAGGCTTGTTTGTATAACGGCTGAGGACAGCTGCTCTAGTGCACTGTCAAAGTGTTCAAGCTGTCGATGGGTAAAATTATTGTCCAGATTATCGGCACAGGAAAAGTGAGTCGCTAACACTATGGGTTCAACTACATTTGAGCTTTGTTGGAGGCGTTGAAAAACCTCGAGGGCCTCATCCGGTTGAAAGCCCAAACGATGCATCCCAGTATCTAATTTAAGCCAAATATTCAGCGGATTTTGCAGTTTGGCCTTTAACACTGCATCTAGCTGAACATGATTTTCTAGCATAAGCCAAAAATTCTGTTGCTCGGCTATTTTCACCTCATCCGAGCTATGCGGGCCCTCCAGTAATAAAATGGGCTGTTGAATATGCGCTCGGCGCAACTCTAGTGCCTCTTCAATACAGGCGACACCATAGGCGGGAGCTATATCTTTTAGGGCATGGGCAACCTCTACCATACCGTGGCCATAGGCATTGGCTTTAACCATTGGCATACTCATTGCGCCAGCCCCCAATTTTTGCGCCAAAGCAAAATTATTGCGCAGAGCAGTGGTGTCAATAATCGCAGAAGTGGGTCTAGTCATGGTAGATAGCCATCAGTAATTAAAACGATTAGCACTAAACAGCGTTTGCGCAGCGAGCCAGATGTCGCCAACCTGTCCATTGTTTACTGGTACAGAATCAATGGCCACAACGGGTGCAATTTCTCTTGATGAACTGGTAATCCAGACTTCATCCGCCTTAGCTACCTCATCCATACTTACTGCTCGCTCCTCGACAGGGATTTTGCCGTCATTGCGTAATATATCGAGAAGAATTTGGCGAGTAATACCAGGTAATTTTTGATGATCCAAGGGCGGAGTGATAACCCTGCCATTTTTGACAATAAAGACATTGCATGAGCTCGCTTCTGTCAGTTGATTGTCAGCATTGTAGAGCAGGGTTTCTTGGTTGCCCTGTTCCACACCCTGTTGATAGTGCAATACATTGCCCAGCAGCGAGGTGGATTTAATATCGCGTCGATCCCAGCGTATATCTCGAGCGGTAGATACTGTGTAGGTTTTTGCTAGGGCCTTGTCGGCAACTGGCGCAGGTGGAATTTCAAAGCAAAAGGCAAAAATGGTGGGTTTGACCTTATCTGGGAAGCGGTGCGCTCTGGTCGCATAGGCTCCGCGACTAATCTGTAGGTAGATACCTAGATTGCCGGCACCGTTGTTTTGAATAAGCTTTAAACAGAGTTCGAGCCATTGCTTTTCAGACCATCCAGTAGCGATGCCTATGGCCTCAAGTCCCTCATTCATGCGCTTTAAATGGGGCAAAAAGCCAACCAATTTTCCGCCGTAAGAGGGCACCACTTCGTAGACGCCATCGCCAAATAAAAACCCTCTATCAAGGGGGGAGATTTTAGCCTCTTCAATCGGTAAGTATTGGCCATTGAGATATGCAATATTCATCAGGTTGCTCGTTGTGTATATCTGAAAATGTTATCAGTGAGATGCTCTATACGCAAAGTAAATTATTTATTGCTTAGACTGTCGCAATAGAATTTGCGCCTGTTTTAATTCTATCGGCTTAAATTGTATTTTGCGTCTGGGCATCAACTGGGCAAGTTTAGCGATATCTTCAGAAAAAACCGAACCTAATTTGGGGTAGCCGCCAATTGTTTGGCGATCGCATAAAAGTATGATGGGTTGACCATCAACGGGAAGCTGAACTGCCCCTAGACAAATTCCCTCGGAGAGCATCTGTTGGTTTGAATGAGCAATAGCGGGCCCTTCCAATCTGTAACCCATGCGATCACTCTGCGGTGAAATAGTATATTCAGCACTAAAAAATTTATTTAACTGATCGGGCTTAAATAGATCCTGTTGATAGCCCATAATCATGCGAATCTCGGTGATGGAAGCGTCAAATTGCGGTTGATATTGTTCAGGTACTGCTCGGGTAATACTGGCTTGACTGCTATTGCAGGGTAAAATATCCCCTTGCTCTAACGCTCTACCATCTTTGTGAAGGCCGCCCAGTCCCTCTCTGACCACAGTTGATGCGCTGTCAAATATCAACGGGCATTGAATACCTCCAGTCACAGCCAGATAGCAGCGACAACCAGAGGTAGCATAGCCAATGCTAATTCGGTCGCCGGGGCTAATATTGTGCGTGCGCCAAGTCTTAACCCTTTTATCATTGATTTTTATAGTTACGTCAGCACCAGTAATGGCGATTTGGGTAGTGATCTGCGATTCTAGGACTAACCCTCCCACTAAAATTTCTAGGCAGGCATCAGAAAGGGAATTGTCGCAGAGTCGATTGCTCCAGTGGGCTGAGAAACTATCGAATGGACCGCCAGTGGTAATGCCAATATTATGATAACCATGTCTGCCAGCATCTTGTATAAGGCTGAGTATTCCCGGATTTATAACCTTTAAGCCGTTCATTGCTGATTGCCTAATAACAGCTGTTGAGAACCACCGAGTGCGATAAATTCATCTCGATCAACGGCCTTAAAGCGAACCCTATCGCCCACTTCAACTAGGGTGCTGGGTTGTTGGCTGGGGTCAAACATTGTACTCGGGCAAAGACCGATTAAATTCCAGCCGCCGGGGGACTGGGCGGGGTAAATTGCGGTTTGACGGTCAGCAATGGCCACAGCACCCCGGGGTACATTTGGTCTGGGCGTGCTGAGCCTCGGCGCGGCTATGCGTGAATCAATTTCACCTAAATAGGCAAATCCGGGGGCAAAGCCCATGGCATAGACGGTATATTCGGTCTGTTGATGAATTGAAATAACTTGATCAATCGTCAAATTTGCTTGTTCGGCTACATGCTGCAAATCTGGGCCTGATTCATGGCTGTAGTAAACCGGAAATTCTATATGCCTACCCGGCCGTTCTGTGATTTCCTCTGACCAGTTGGCAATAGCGCTATTGATATGTTGTTCCATGGCAGAATAGTCAATTTCAACCGCGTTATAGGTTACTAACAGCGAGTGATATGAGGGCACCAAATCAATCAAATTGCGATCTAAATTACGCTTTAATTGCTTTGCAGTGTGGGCAATAAGACCTGAGGTTTTTTCGCAGGGCCGCTCGGAAAAATACACAATTACACTATTTTCTCCGGCAACAATTATGTTTGGGAAGTCGTTACTCATGATGCCAGTATAGCTTTAATTTGGCGTATTTCGGCGACCGCCGACGGGTTGTCGCCGTGGACACATAGGGTGTCGGCATCGAGGGCTAAATGCTTGCCATTAATTGAGGTAACTGAGCCATCCCGCTTGAGCTGGTTAACCTGAGCGAGCATTTTTTCCCTGCTGTGAACTGCTCCATTTTCGTTGCGTGGCACCAGAGCGCCATTGTCTTGATAAGCGCGGTCGGCAAAGACCTCAAGAAACAAATTAAGCCCAAAGGCCGCCGCTTCCTGTCTGTGTATTTCGGCCTCAGGTGTGGCTTGAAGCATCAGGGTCGAGCATGCTGCGGAGTCTACAACTGCGGCCATAACAACACTTCGTAAATGACCGTTTTGCAGCATATCGTTATACAGGGCGCCATGGGGTTTTACATAGCTAATGCAAAGATCATTATTGCTAGCGGCTTTTTCTAGCATTTGGATTTGAAACCTAAGGCAAGAAATAAGATCCTGCGCTGGCATTACCATAGATTTGCGACCAAAATTAAATCTGTCTGGATAACTTGGGTGGGCGCCAACTGCCACCATATGCTGTTTAGCTAGCAGCAGGGTTTTTTCCATTACCACGGGGTTGCCGGCATGAAAGCCGCAGGCGATATTGGCGTAATCTATATGGGCCATAACCTGTGACTCGACCGCTAGCTGATCGCTATTGGAGGTTTCTCCTAGATCACAATTCAGTAATAGATCCATTGTAAAATTACACCTAAACTTATGCTTATGCCCCTAACTGTTCGGCGATAAATGACATTAACTGGTCGACTTCAATATGTTGGTTTTCGCTCTGGGTGCGATCTCGGTATTCAACTTTACCCTCATCGAGGCCGCGATCACCGATCACTAGGCGATGGGGTATACCGATCAGCTCGATATCTGCCAACATAGAACCTAGGCGAGCCTTTTGCTCATCCATAAATAGCACGTCGTATCCGGCCGCACTCAGCTCTGAGTAAAGATCATCACAGACCTGCCTAACCCTATCGGATTTGTGCATATTAATGGGTACCACAGCAATTTGAAAAGGGGCGATGGCCGCAGGCCATATAATGCCGTTTTCATCGTGATTCTGTTCAATTGCAGCAGCGACAATACGGCTGACGCCAATGCCATAGCAACCCATGGTCATGGCCTGTTCTTTGCCCTGTTCGTTGAGAATAGTGGCCTTCATAGCTTCGCTGTATTTGGTGCCCAATTGAAAAATATGGCCCACCTCAATGCCGCGTTTAATCTCTAAAACACCTTTGCCATCTGGGCTGGGGTCCCCGGCCACAACATTGCGAATATCTGCCTGAGTTTCAATGGTGCAATCAACCCCCCAGTTGACACCGGTCAAATGATAGCCGTCGCGATTAGCGCCACAGACAAAGTCCACAAGATTGGCGGCGCTGTGGTCGACAATTAATGGGATGTTTAGATCGACTGGTCCCAGTGAGCCGACAGGGCAGTTGAGTTGATCTAGAATATGTTTTTCTGAAGCAAATGTCAGCTCCGTATCCAAGCCTAGAATTTTTTGCGCCTTCACTTCATTTAGCTCATGGTCGCCGCGAACAATTAACGCCTTTAAGGCTTGATTGCCCTCGTTGTCCTCAGTGCTGACAATAAGGGTTTTAACCGTTTGTGCCGCATCAACTGACAACAGTTTGCAAACATCCTCAATGCTGTGAGTATTGGGTGTCGAAACTTCCTGTTTTTGCGCGCAGGCCGACGTCTTGGGTTGATTGCATGGCAGGGCCTCGGCTTTCTCAATATTGGCAGCAAAATCGCTTTCACTAGAGAACACAATAGCGTCCTCACCAGAGTCTGCTAAAACATGAAACTCATGTGAATGACTGCCACCAATACTGCCTGTGTCGGCAATTACCGCACGAAATACCAAGCCTGTGCGGGCAAAAATGTTGCTGTAGGTTTGATACATAACATCGTAGGTTTCTTGCAAAGACTGTTCGCTGCTGTGGAATGAATAGGCGTCCTTCATGCAAAACTCTCGAGTGCGCATCACACCGAAGCGAGGGCGGCGCTCATCGCGAAATTTAGTCTGAATCTGATAAAAATTAGCCGGCAGTTGTTTGTAGCTGCTAATTTCATTGCGCACCAAGTGAGTAATCACCTCCTCGTGGGTGGGGCCCAAGCAGAACTCACGATCATGTCTATCGCGAATACGCAGCAGTTCAGGCCCGAACTGCCCCCAACGGCCAGACTCCTCCCATAGATCAGCCGGTTGCACCACGGGCATCAAAAGCTCCATGGCGCCAGCTTTGTCCATTTCTTGGCGAACAATATTTTCAACTTTGCGAAAAACACGCAACCCCAGAGGCAACCATGAATAGAGTCCAGAGGCGACCTTGCGGATCATCCCCGCTCGCAGCATTAGCTGATGGCTTATAACCTCTGCGTCGGCAGGAGATTCTTTTTTTGTGGCAATCAAGTATTGGCTAGCGCGCATAGTTTTTTTACACTTTAGTAGAATTGAGCTTTAAGTGGGTTATTCTAATCTGCTCAGCAGTTGTGGTACAGACCTAAGATCTAATAAGGGGGTTTGAATTTAAAAATGTTTAAATTACATGAAAAGTTGGATGAGGACTGCCTGTTGGTAGGTCAGTTTGATCTGAGTCTTTTGCTTATCAGTCGCGACGCCAATTATCCTTGGTTAATCTTGGTGCCCAAGCGAGAAAATATCACTGAAATTTACCAGTTAAACGATATTGATAGACAGCAACTATTGCATGAGTCATGCGTTTTGTCTCAGGTTATGACTGAGTTATTTGCACCAGATAAATTAAATATTGCCGCCTTGGGCAATGTAGTGCCGCAGTTGCATATTCATCATATAGCGCGATATCAGTCTGATGTGGCATGGCCAAAGCCAATTTGGGGGGTGGTTCCAGCGGATAATTATGATCCCGACATGCTAGCTGCGCGCTGTGAAAACCTTCGTCAACGCTTAAAAAATCGCGGATTGAGGTAGTTTTTTTAAGCTCGCTGTAATTTTTTCGAGCTAATTCATTGATTGAGTGGTAAAAACTTGCCTAACAGGCACTCGCCAGACCGTCTAGCTAATGTATAATGCTACGCTTTTTGTTTGCATGGCAAACAGAGAATGTTGGAAATTTAATATGCCTATTTATGAATATAGTTGCGAGGCCTGTGGGCATCGTCAAGAAGCATTGCAGAAAATAAATGACGAGCCTTTGACAGTATGTGCAGCTTGCAACCAGCCGACATTAAAAAAAATGATATCGGCTTCGGGCTTTAGGCTCAGCGGCAGCGGTTGGTATGAGACCGATTTTAAAGGCTCTAAAAAGAAAAATTTAACAGGCGATTCTAGTGGCGACAACTAGAACGTTTTAATGAGGCGGCGCTAAAATTCAGCACCCAAATTGATATAAGGATTAAAGACTAATGCAGCGAACAACCTATTGCGGGCTGGTAACTACAGCTCATCTCGAACAGGAGATCACCCTTTATGGTTGGGTGGATCGCCGTCGTGATCATGGTGGCGTGATTTTCCTCGATCTGCGTGATCGAGAGGGTATTGTTCAGGTGGTATTTGATCCCGATGCCGGAGACTTCTTTAATCAGGCCGACCACGTTAGATCTGAGTATGTTTTACAGGTAACTGGAGTTGTGCGAGCTCGAAGTGAAGCTACGGTCAACCCCAATATGGCCACCGGAGAGGTTGAAGTCTACGGTACTCAGCTAGAAATTCTCAATAGCGCAGCCACTCCGCCATTCCAGATGGATGAGCACATAACCGTGGGTGAAGATGTGCGCCTAAAGTACCGCTACATGGACTTGCGTCGCGTGGAGATGCAAAACAGTTTGCGCTTCCGTTCAAAGATTACCAACTCCATTCGCAACTACCTCGACGACAATGGCTTTTTAGATATAGAAACGCCAATAATGACCAGAGCTACACCAGAGGGAGCTCGCGATTACCTGATTCCATCGCGAACGCATCCCGGCCAATTTTTTGCTATGCCGCAATCACCACAGCTATTTAAGCAATTGTTAATGGTGGCCGGTTTTGATCGCTACTATCAGATAGCCAAGTGCTTCCGCGATGAAGACCTGCGCGCCGATCGTCAGCCAGAATTTACACAAATTGATATTGAAGCTTCATTTATTGATGAAGATGAGATTATGTCGATGGCCGAAACTATGATCAGCAATATTTTTGCTGATCACAAAGGGGTTAAATTCGATAAGTTTCCGCGCATGACTTACGCTGAAGCCATGGATCGCTTTGGTTCTGATAAGCCTGATTTGCGAATTCCCCTAGAACTAGTTGAGATTAAAGATCTACTCAAGGATATTGAATTTAAGGTATTTGCTGGGCCGGCCAATGACCCTGCCTGTCGTGTTACCGCATTAAAAGTTGCTGGCGGTTCAGAAATATCCCGCAAACAGATTGATGATTACACCAAGTTTGTCGGCATTTATGGCGCCAAGGGTTTGGCTTGGATCAAGGTCAATGCTATCGAAAATGGCATTGAAGGGTTGCAGTCGCCGATTATTAAGTTCCTCGGTGACGAAGTAACGTTGAATATCATGCAGCGTTTAGATGCGAGCAACGGCGATATAGTCTTCTTCGGCGCTGACAAATCCAATGTGGTTTCCGAGGCATTGGGTGCATTGCGCTGCAAGATTGGTGAAGACCTAAATCTCTACACCTGCGAATGGGCTCCGTTGTGGGTTGTAGACTTTCCAATGTTTGAAACCACAGATTCAGGTGCATTAACACCACTGCACCACCCATTTACAGCGCCATCCTGTGATGCTGAAGCGCTAAAAAATAACCCTGCAGAAGCATTGTCTCGGGCCTATGATATGGTGCTCAATGGCGTCGAGTTAGGAGGGGGATCTATTCGTATTCACGATCAGCAAATGCAGGCTGTGGTATTCGAGGTTCTGGGTATTGATGAAGCAGAGCAGCAGGAGAAATTTGGATTCTTGCTCGATGCTCTACAATATGGTGCACCGCCCCATGGCGGTTTAGCCTTTGGCTTGGATCGTTTGATTATGCTTATGGTAGGTGCAGAATCTATTCGCGACGTTATTGCCTTCCCCAAGACTCAGTCGGCCGCTTGCCTGATGACGGATGCACCCGGTTTAGTTGAAGCGGCGCAACTGCGCGAATTAAATATCAAATTGCGCAATAAAGAAAAGCAAGAAAGCTAAGCAAGAGCTCTGGAGATAAGATATGGCAGGTCATAGTAAGTGGGCCAATATAAAACACCGAAAAGCGGCGCAAGATTCCAAGCGCGGTAAGATATTCACCAAGATAATTCGTGAATTGGTGGTCGCAGCAAAAGCCGGTGGACCTAATCCAGAGGACAATCCCCGCCTTAGGGCCTGTGTGGATAAGGCGCTAGGCGCCAATATGAAGCGCGATACAATCGATAAGGCTATTGCGCGCGGTGCTGGTGCTGGCGAGGGCGAAAACTATGATGAAATCACCTATGAGGGCTATGCTCCGGGTGGTGTCGCTGTGCTAGTCGAGTGTATGACAGACAACCGCAATAGAACCGTGGGTGAAGTGCGCCACGCTTTTTCAAAGCGCGGTGGAAATTTGGGTACCGATGGTTCAGTGGCCTATTTGTTTAACCGTATAGGTCAAATAAGCTATGGTCCAGATGTCGATGAAGACGCATTGATTGATGCTGCGCTTGAATCGGGTGCAGAGGACATTAAAACCCATGATGATGGCTCAGTGGATGTCGAGACGAGTTTTGAAGAATTTTTGCAGGTCAAAGACGGGTTAGTCGAGGCGGGTTTCGAGCCAGCTCACGCCGAAGTTACTATGGTAGCTGATATTACTGTACCCTTAGAAAAAGACTCTGCAGAAAAACTACTGGGTATGATTGATAGCCTAGAAGATTTGGATGATGTGCAAAATGTTTATACCAACGCAGATATATCCGATGACATAATGGAGCAACTGCCTTAGTTGCAAGTTATATATGACAAAAATATAAAAATATCAAATATCAAATATCAAATGTAAACGAGTAATCAATAAAGGGGTTAACAGATGAAAGTTGTAAAAAAAACCAAAGACTATGTAATTTATCAAAAAGGTTCTGGGCGTTACGCCATTAAAGATGGGCAAAAGAACTGGGTAAATGCCGATGAAAAAGTAAAAATTTTATTGGCGGAAAAGCTAATAAAGGCTGTAGTCCCTGCGCCGGCACCCAAAGAGCCTGAAGAAGCACCAGTTGAAGAAGTAGCGGCTGCGGAAGAGGCGACAGTAGAAGAAGTTGCGGCTGAAGAAGCCCCAGCTGAGGAAGCACCTGCAGAAGAGGCACCTGCAGAAGAAGCCCTAGCTGAGGAAGCACCTGCAGAAGAAGCCCCAGCGGAAGAAGCTCCGGCTAAAAAGCCTAAAGCAAAGGCAAAAGCCAAAGCAGCGCCAAAGAAAGATTAATCTGCTTTGATGCTCGCAAGGGCCCAAAAGCCTCCAGTTGTTCTGGGGGCTTTTTTGTGGTTGACTCAACCCTGTTAGATTGCAACACTTATCAATTAAAACGCTACTAAACATCAGATGATTAGAATTATAGGAATAGACCCAGGGTCGCGACGCACCGGTTACGGTATTGTAGACATGTCTGGCGCCACTATTAATTATGTGACTAGTGGTATTATTCGCTTGCCCGAAGGAACCCTGCCAGAGCGATTGCAGTTGATTTTCGATGGCGTTAGTCAATTAATTGAAGAATATAAACCCGCAGTCATGGGCATTGAGGATGTATTTTTTGCGCGGGATCCCAGAGCTGCGCTTAAGTTAGGTCAAGCTAGGGGTGCGGCTATCTTGGCTGGCACCAATGCAAAGTTGCCAGTGTCGGAATACTCCCCGCGCAGTGTGAAACAAGCAGTGGTGGGGACTGGCGCAGCAGATAAGAAACAGGTACAGATGATGGTTACCTCGCTGCTTAAGCTGCCCGGCGAGCCCTCTGAAGATGCTGCTGATGGCTTGGCGGTAGCAATTTGCCATGGTCACAGCATGCGCACGCAAAAGATAATGACGTCAACAGGTGTTAAAAGTTTTGCTCGCGGGCGACTAAAATAAACTAAAAAAGTGTGGAAGTAGGCATTTATGATTGGAAGACTTCAGGGTGTGGTGTTAAGTAAACAGGCGCCAGATTTATTGCTTGATGTTCAGGGTGTTGGCTATGAGCTTTTAGTGCCTCTCAATACCTTTTTTGACATCCCAGATATTGGTGAAACAGTCACTTTGCACACGCACTTTGTGGTTCGTGAAGATGCACAGCAGCTCTATGGTTTTAGCCAACTCGAGGAGCGAGTACTATTCAGGCATCTAATCAAAGTCAATGGTGTGGGGCCAAAAATGGCCTTGGCTATTCTGTCGGGTATGTCGACATCAGAATTCTCACGCTGTGTTCAGCGGGATGAAGTAGCAACTCTGGTCAAGATTCCTGGAGTGGGCAAGAAAACCGCTGAAAGGTTGTTGATTGAGATGCGCGATAAGATCAGCAGTATTGTGGATAATGGCTCTGAACAGCCTGTGGAGCAGGTTACTCAAGATATTAGTCTAGAAGCAGAAAGTGCCCTGACTGCTTTGGGTTACAGACCGCAGGATGCTGCCAAGATGGTCAATCGCGTCGCAGGTGAGCATATTACCAATGCTGAAGAGCTTATTCGTGCTGCGTTAAAATCCATGGTTTAAAAAGCCTATACCCTAGTCATTTCACTAGTGGAAATTTAACCTCAGCCATGTATCCTTAACCCTTGATTCGAGACAGTGATAAATGATTGAACCAGATCGACTAATTTCAGCCGCAGGAACTCCCACAGAGGAGCGTTTTGATCGCGCTCTAAGACCGGTAACGCTTGAGGATTATGTGGGTCAGCCGGTGGTCAAAGAACAGTTGCATATATTTATTGAGGCGGCGCGCAAACGCAGTGAGCCCCTCGATCACTGCTTGGTCTTCGGTCCACCCGGGTTAGGTAAAACAACCCTCGCTCATATTATTGCCAATGAAATGCAGGTAGATTTAAAAACCACTTCCGGACCTGTGCTAGAGAAGGCCGGTGATCTTGCGGCTCTACTAACTAATTTAGAAGAAGGCGATGTGCTGTTTATTGACGAAATTCACCGCCTGAGCCCCGTGGTTGAAGAAATACTTTATCCTGCCTTAGAGGATTACCAATTAGATATAGTGATAGGTGAAGGGCCGGCTGCAAGATCGATAAAATTGGATCTGCCACCCTTTACCCTGGTGGGTGCAACCACCCGAGCGGGCCTTTTGACTTCCCCGCTGCGCGACCGCTTTGGTATAGTCCAGCGTCTAGAGTTTTATTCAATTGAAGATCTAGCAAAAATCGTTGCCCGCGCTGGGGATATTCTCGATGTGCCCATCGACGATTCCGGTGCCACCGAAATAGCCCGTCGCTCCAGAGGTACTCCGCGAATTGCCAACCGCTTACTTAGACGAGTCAGGGACTATGCCGAAGTTAAAGCTGATGGCAAAGTCACGGCGGCCATTGCAGACGCGGCCCTCAATATGTTGAATGTGGATAAAAATGGTTTTGATCATCTCGATCGACGCTTACTGTTAACCCTTATGGAAAAGTTTGATGGCGGCCCAGCGGGTGTCGACAGTTTGGCGGCGGCTATCAGCGAAGAGCGCGGAACCATTGAGGATGTGCTCGAGCCCTATCTTATTCAGCAGGGATTCTTAATGCGTACCTCGCGGGGTCGTATCGCCACTCGAATGGCCTATGAGCACTTCGGTTTATCCAGTCCAAAGCGTCTGCAAGAACAACTGGATGGTCTCAGTGATTAAAGATCGCCACAGCTTTATCCATCAAGCGCGAGTGTATGTCGAAGATACAGATGCTGGCGGCATTGTATTTTATGCCAACTACTTAAAGTATATGGAGCGTGCGCGCACAGAGTTTTTGCGCAGTCTTGGTTACGACAAGCCGGCACTATTTGATGGATTGCAATTTGTTGTGCGCAGTGTGGAATTGGTTTATCAAAAGCCTGCGGTATTGGATGATCTTCTGGATATTTCCGCCAGTTTAATCAAATTATCCAAAGCCAGTTTTGAAATGCAGCAAAATATTTTTAGAAACGGGGATCTTTTGGTCGAAGGTATGGTCAAAATTGCCTGTATTAGTAATGATGCAAAGCGGCCACAGGCTATGCCGGCAGAAATCCACCAAACCTTAAAGAACTACCTTTGCTAATTCGGAGCTAAATAGTGAGTGAAGAAAATCTATCTATAGTATCGCTAATTCTCAATGCCAGCCTACTGGTGCAATTGGTAATGGCAATATTGCTAATCGCCTCAGTGGTTTCGTGGGTGATGATAATCCAGCGCGGCATCTACCTGCGCAACGCTGAAGTTGATTACAAAAACTTTGAAGATACCTTTTGGTCGGGAGTCGATTTAAATAATCTCTACCGCGAGCTCTCCCAGCTGGCTCAAGAGAACGGTGGAACACAGGGTGTTGAGAATGTGTTTCGTGCCGGTTTTCGCGAGTTTAGCCGCCTAAATAGTGGCGATGGTGTAGATCCAGATGCAGTAATGGAAGGCACTGATCGTGCCATGCGTGTGGCGCTATCCAGAGAAGAGGAAAAGCTCAGTGCCAATCTCCCTTTTTTAGCCAGTGTCGCATCAGTTAGCCCCTATATAGGGTTGTTTGGTACGGTGTGGGGCATTATGAACTCATTCCGCGGTCTAGCGATGGTTCAGCAGGCAACCCTTGCCACGGTGGCTCCGGGAATATCGGAGGCGCTGATAGCCACGGCAATGGGCCTGTTTGCTGCAATACCTGCAGTTCTGGCCTATAACCGCTACGCGGCAAAAGTAGAGACAATTAACGCATGTTATGAAACTTTTGCTGAGGAATTTTCCAGTATTTTGCACCGGCAGGTGCATTCAAGCTAAGAGATGCTTAGAGTGAAAAGTAAACGAAGTAAACGCAAGTTGGTTGCTGAAATTAATGTAGTTCCCTACATTGATGTAACCCTCGTTTTGCTGGTTGTGTTTATGATTACCGCGCCTCTTTTAATGCAGGGGGTAAAGGTTGACTTGCCCACAGCTAATTCCGCACCTATGGACAAGCAAAAGCAAGAGCCGCTTATTGTTTCGATAAAATCTGATGGAACCTATTGGATCGACGAAAATGGCACCAATATAGCCAACAGTCTCTCGTTTATAAAAGACAGAGTAGCCAAAGTATTAAGACAAAAACCCAATACCCCAGTTTTAGTATGGGGCGATGCAAAAGTTGACTATGGCTCGGTAGTTGATTTGATGAGTCAGCTGCAACTGGCAGGAGCACCCTCAGTAGGTTTGGTGACCGAGCCGACGAAATCCAAATGATGGGCATTAAAAGCGGTTATTTTATTGCAGTTGTCTCGAGTATTGGCATTCATGTCATTGTGATTGCAGCTGTGTTGGCGCACTGGGAGCCGGAGAGTAAAAAGACCTTAGTGCAACCGCAGTATATTCAAGCGGAACTAATTCAACTGGCGCCAAAAAAAGCACCGGCAAAGAAGCCTGTAGCCAAACCTAAGGTCGACAGGGTCGCCAAACAGAGAGAGATTGATCAACGTCGAGCGAAAGAGCAGCGACTTGCTCAGCAGAAATTACAAGCACAGCGCAAAGCGCAGTTGCTAAAAGATCAGCAAGATGCCGAAAAAGCCCGCAAGGCCAGGGAAGAAAAGCAGCGCATGGCCGAGCAGGAACTCGCTCGCAAGCAAGCCGAAAAGGCTGAAAAGCAGCGCAGAGAGCAGGCGCTTATACTGGCTGAAGAAGACAAGCAGGCTGCCAATAGCTATTTGCAGTTGATTCAGTTGCGCTTATCCCAGCAGTGGAATCGACCTAAAAGCGCAAGGCGAGGTATGGAAACATTAATTGAACTTAGACTGGTACCCACAGGTCGAATAGTAGGTGTGGAGATTTTAGAATCCAGCGGTGACCCTGCTTTTGATCTATCAGTGGAGCAGGCGGTACGCAAAGCAGAACCATTTTCGGAATTGCAAACTATGGAGCCGAGAATTTTTGAACAGTATTTTCGCAGTGTGAAAATAGTTTTTAACCCCGAAGATTTAAGGCTGTAATAGGCGTTATGGAGACCAAAGAGTGAGTTTTTTTAGGCACTATTCAATATTGCTAATAGCCCTGTTAATTGCAAACAGTGCCCATGGCGAATTGGTCATTAGAGTGACCGAGGGCAACGATCAGCCCACGGTGATGGCGCTGTCGCCTTTTGATCTCAATGGCATAAAGGTAGAGGATGATATTACCAATATCGTTGAATCTGATTTGCGTCGCAGTGGATTATTTAGATTAATTCCCCAACAGGATATGTTGGCCTTTCCATCAAATTCCTCGGATGTGTTCTACAGGGATTGGCGTCTTTTAGGGGCTGAATATCTCGTGGTGGGGTCGATGTCTGTTTTGCCTGATCGCCGTTATGAGTTGGAATTTAGTTTGCTGAGTATCAATGCTCAAAAAGTGCAGTTTACTCATAAGGTGCGAGCCTCATCGACAAAAATTCGCGATCTCGCCCACTCTGTCAGTGACAAAATATACCAGTCTATCACCGGTATTAGGGGTGCATTCTCCACTCGGCTAGCCTATGTTTCAGTCATAAGAGAGGGTGATGATTTTACCTACAGGCTTCAGGTTGCCGATGCCGATGGCGCACGCGAGAGTTTGATGCTTGAGTCAAAACAGCCGATTATGTCACCCAGTTGGTCTCCCGATGGCAAAGACTTGGCCTATGTCTCCTTTGAAACTGGAAGACCGGCAATTTTCATGCAGAATCTAGCTACGGCAGAGCGCCGCCAACTCACTGATTTTAAAGGGCTCAACGGTGCGCCCTCTTGGTCGCCTGACGGTTCGACCCTCGCCATGGTGCTATCCAAAGATGGCAACCCAGAGCTCTATAGTTTTGACTTGGCGTCGGGTAAATTGACTCGTTTGACCCGACACTTTGCAATTGATACTGAACCCGCATGGATGCCCGATGGAAAGCATATTTTGTTCACCTCTGATAGAGGTGGCACGCCGCAGATATACAAACTCAAATTGTCCGATCGATCGGTGGAGCGTATAACCTTTCAAGGTAATTACAATGCTCGTGCCAGTATAGCCCCAGATGGTCGCACGGTGGCGATGGTGCATCGCTCATCCAATGTTTTCCATATCGCGGCCCTAGATCTCAAGACAAGGCGGCTGATAGAATTAACTGAAACTACATTGGATGAATCCCCGTCGATCGCGCCAAATGGTGCTATGCTGATGTATGCTACTAAGTATAAAGACAGGGGTATTCTTGCTGCAGTTTCGGTTGATGCTGGTGTAAAATATAACTTGCCGGCAAAATTTGGTGATGTCAGGGAGCCTGCATGGTCACCGTTCTTGCGTTAAATTTTTTAAAACCCTTTTCTATAAACTTAAAGCGTTACTCAAAGGAGTTAACAATCATGAAAACCCGCATAAATTTATATGCATCTTTGCTTGCCGTCGGTATTCTGACTGGCTGTAGTTCATCCCCTGTAAATGATTCAGGTCCAAGCACTACTGAGATTGGTGATACAGGTGTAAAAACTGCTGAAGTTGAATCAGCTGACATTGAAGTCGTGCCAGTAGTGGCAGATATACCCACGGTATTTTATTTTGATTTCGACAAAGCTCTATTAACTGACGAGTCGCGAGCAGATCTTCTTGAGCACGCAGTTGTTCTTGCTGAGAACACCCGTTCAGTTCGTTTAGAAGGCCATGCTGATGAGCGTGGAACTCGCGAGTACAATATGGCACTCGGCGAGCGTCGCGCAGCCTCAGTTAAAGAGTTTCTTGTGATGCAAGGTGTTGCCAGTGATCGCATTGAAGTCATTAGCTTTGGTGAAGAGCGAGCAGCAGCCTATGGCAGTGATGATGAAGCATGGCGATTAAATCGTCGAGTTGAGCTTAAATAATCACCACTTGCATTACGCTATCCAAGGGGTGAGGTATACTCACCCCTAATAATCTGTTTGAGTGCGATAACATATGAAAAAAGCATGTATTTTGATGGCCGCTATGCTGTCTTCACAGCTTGTGGCGCAGCCACTGTCACCGGTCGTTGAACTAGATAGTTCAAGCTATTTAGATTCAGATGCCAACAAAAAACCAAGTGCCAGTCAAGCTCAACGGGCTGAGCAGTTTTATCAAATGCAGGTGCTCAAAGACGAAGTAAAAATGTTGCGCGGCAAGGTTGAAGAGCTTGCGTATCAGTTGCAACAACTCAAACAGCTACAAATGGATGATTACCTAGATATTGATCGACGACTGACAGCAATCTCACAGTCAAAAGCCACAATACTGCCGGCAAATAGTGCAGTTGATGGACTTCTGGTTGCACCAGATTCTCAGACTTTGCAACCTGTTGAGTCACCGTTGCCTATCATCGTTACACCAGAGGATATAGAGGCAGATTATCTGGCCTCCAGTAAATTGCTTAAAGAGCGAGATTTTGATAGTGCAATTGAGGCCTTTAAAAATCATATTATCAGCTTTGAGCAAAGCCCTTTTTTAGCCAATGCCCATTACTGGTTGGGTGAAATCTATGAGTTTAGAGGCGAGTCAGCGTTGGCGATTGAATCGTTTGAAGAGGTTATAAATAACTACAGCAAACACAATAAAGCAATGGATGCGCGCTACAAGCTCGGCAAGCTTTATCACAAGCAGGGCGATACACAGCGCGCTGTTGAATTGTTGAAACAGGCCGCCGAGAGCAATGGAGGTGCTGGTGCCAAGGCCAAGGCCTACCTCAAGACCAAAGGTCTGTAAAAGCCTAAGTATACTTCTATGGAAAACCACTCTTTACGAATTACCGAGATTTTTCACTCGCTACAGGGTGAGACTACCACCACTGGATTGCCGACAGTGTTTGTGCGCTTAACAGGCTGTCCGCTGCGCTGTGTCTACTGTGATACGGCCTATGCCTTTGAGGGTGGCGAAAAAATGAGTATCCAACATATATTAGATAGAGTCGCTGATTATAAAACTGATTATGTGACTGTGACTGGGGGTGAGCCATTGGCTCAGCCTCAGTGCATAGAGCTTTTAAAACAGCTCTGCGATCTCGGCTACAGAGTTTCCCTCGAGACCAGTGGCGCTATGTCCACCGAGGATGTCGATTCGCGAGTGATTAAAATTGTCGATCTCAAAACCCCAGGTTCTGGTGAGGTAAGTCGCAATTTGTACGAGAATATCAACTATCTTCAGCCAGAAGATGAAGTTAAATTTGTTATCTGTGATCGTCAGGATTATGACTGGAGCTGTATGCAGATTGATCAGTTGCGCCTGCGAGATACCGGCTCGGAAATTTTATTCTCACCCAGTCAGGGTGAATTAGAGCCCGCGCTTTTGGCGCAGTGGATCTTGGAGGATAAACTGAGGGTTCGCATGCAGTTACAAACCCACAAAGTAATCTGGGGCGATGAACAGGGGCGCTAAAACATGGCAAACAAAGCAGTTGTATTAGTCTCAGGAGGCTTGGATTCATCCACGGTGCTAGCAATAGCCAAGCAGCAGGGTTATCAGTGCTACACTCTCAGTTTTGACTATGGTCAACGCCATAGCTCCGAGCTTGTGGCGGCACAGAATGTCTCTGATTCAATGGCTGTTGAGCAGCATAAAGTCGTCAGCTTAGACTTGGCCACGATTGGTGGTTCCGCCCTAACTGATACCGCAATTGATGTGCCAGAGTACGAGACATCGGGTATACCAGTTACCTATGTTCCGGCTCGCAACACGGTATTTCTTTCAATTGCTTTGGGTTGGGCAGAAGTCTTGGGTGCCAATGATATATTTGTCGGAGTTAATGCGGTGGATTACTCCGGTTATCCCGACTGCCGGCCACAATATATAAAAGCTTTTGAGGCAATGGCTAATCTCGCCACCAAAGCTGGTGTCGAGGGCAATAAGCTGTCTATTCATGCTCCGTTAATTGATATGACAAAGGCTGAAATAATCAAGGTTGGTGTCGATTGTGGGGTTGATTACAGTCAGACAGTTTCCTGTTATCAAGCGGCAGAAGATGGCGCTGCTTGTGGTGTTTGTGATAGCTGTAGGCTGCGAAAACAAGGTTTTTTGCAGGCGAATGTAAAAGACCCTACAAGATATCAAAATATTACTTGAATTTATCCTGCCGGTGAGTATGATACGCACCTCATTTGGGGGCCGTTAGCTCAGTTGGTAGAGCAGTTGGCTTTTAACCAATTGGTCGCTGGTTCGAGCCCAGCACGGCCCACCATTTTCCCCAAAAGTTTCTCTGCCATTCTCGCGTACCAAATCAGTTTTTTTCGGCATTCTTAAAATCATTATTAGCATTGTTTTGCAGTGCCTTCCCAGTTGTTGGATAATAAGCCAATACGATGACAAAAAAGCGCTGTAGGTAATTAAACCTATGGCTAGCAAAATAATTACACAGAGCATAATTTAATGAGTGAAATTGATAATCACACCTATAGACTGATTATTCACTGCCCCGACAAGGTGGGTATTGTCGCCGCGGTCAGCCAGTTTATCGCAGACCACAACGGTTGGTTGCTGGAATCAAATTACCACGCCGATCCAGATAGTGACTGGTTTTTTATGCGCAATGAGCTCAAGGCAAGCTCCCTATCAATTAGTCTTGATGAGTTTCGTGATAAATTTTCTGAGCTCGCTAATGCTTACGATATGCGCTGGGAAATTTACGACTCTAAACAGCCGCAAAAAGTTGTGTTGCTCGCTAGCCACGCATCCCATTGTTTAGCCGATTTGCTCTATCGCTGGCACAGCGGTGAGCTAGACTGTGAAATTAACTGTGTTATATCCAATCATGAGAATCTCAGGTCAATGGTTGAATGGCATGGTATTCCGTTTAAATATGTCCCTGTAGATCGCAACAACAAGGCTCCTGCATTTGCAGAGATGGAATCAATAATTGATTCATTTAATGCCGATACAGTGGTTCTAGCGCGCTACATGCAAATTATACCGCCACAGATGTGTGCCAAGTACAAAGGCCGAATGATTAATATTCACCACAGTTTCCTGCCATCATTTATTGGCGCTAACCCCTACTCAAAAGCTTTTGAGCGCGGAGTAAAGCTGGTGGGTGCAACGAGTCATTATGTCACTGAAGATTTGGATGAGGGTCCAATTATCGATCAGGACGTTGTTCGCGTTGGCCACAGTCACAGCGAAGCTGATTTAGTGCGACTGGGCAGAGATGTGGAAAAATTAGTACTAGCTAGAGCTCTGCGCAACCATCTCGAAAATAGAGTGATTGTTCACGGCCATAAAACCGTTGTTTTTGAACAATAACTGCAGAGTATAAAAGGGCAGACTGGGCCGTGCACCCAGTCTGTACTAAACATTGATTAGTATTCTGAGTTAACCACCACCACATCCACGTCAAGTGCAGATATCACTCGCTCGGCAGTGTTGCCGCGGCGTGTTTTAGTCAAGCCGGTTTGCCCCAGGGTACCAATAACTACTACATCGGCATCAATCTTTGTGGCAACCTTGGAAATAACTTCATCGGTATAGCCTTTAACAACATGGGTGTTGCTCTGGTTAAGGCCAGTCTGTTTGGCTAAACGTCCGCGATCTGGGTACAGTAGAGAATCAATATAGGCATTGACTACATGGAAGTCAGCGCCGTAGCTCTCGGCCAAATTCATACCGCGCTCCAAAATATTCTTGTTTAGAATCTCTTGATTAATTCTAGACGCCTGAAAATTTACTGCAGCCAAAACTACCTTGCGCTGGGGTTTGGCTTCGTCGCGAACCAGTACCACGGGGCAGGTGGCTTCCTTGAGTAGCTCCCACTTTGACTCGGCAAAGATAAAGCGTCTGCTCTTGATTGGCTTGCCCGCTCTGATCATGATTCTAGTGGCGCCAAAGTGTTTTGCAGAGGCCATAATTGAACCCTGCCAATCATTTGACCAAGAAATTTCAATGCGGTATTTCAGTCCAGCCTCTCTCAGAGGCTTGTGGATCTGTTGTTCAAACCAATCGGTATCTCGATATATGCTCGGATTTCTGGCATCTAAATTAACTGTATTACTATCGACCGCAACAAAAACGCAGATCTCAGGCTTGGGCGTGATTAATTGTGAGGTAATCAGTGCGCGATCCAATGCTACTTGCTTATCTAATGTAGGGTTTACAACAACAAATATTTTCTCTTGCTGTGACATAGGCGTTCTCTCTAACCTCGCGTAAGTAAGTTGGGTAAATTAGCAAATAAGTTATGCACAATAATCATAATTTCTGGGCTCATTTTGAATTGTGCGCATATTACGAAAAAATGCACTAAATAGGGTCGTATTTGGTTATGGTTTTTTTTGATGACCTGTATACCAAATTCGTTATTCCCCTATAGTTAAAAACCCATATGAAATTTTATTTATAACTGGTTATAAGGTATAAATTTAAAAAATTGTAGTAACAGAACCCTGTGAGAAAACGTATAATCGCCTTTTACAGGCACAGCTGAAGTGCTTGATGGCAAAAATATAACCATTGGATAAAAAATGACAATCAGAACACGAATTGCTCCATCACCAACCGGTGATCCCCATGTTGGTACGGCCTATGTCGCCCTATTCAATATGGTGTTTGCCCGCAGTCAGGGTGGTCAATTTTTACTGCGTATTGAAGATACCGACCAAACTCGATCAACGCCAGAGTCCGAAAAGGCCATTTTGGATGCACTGTCCTGGCTGGGCTTGGATTGGGATGAGGGCCCAGATGTGGGCGGTGATAAGGGGCCCTACCGTCAAAGTGAGCGCTCTGAGATATACGCTAAATATGCCAATGAATTGCTAGAAAAGGGCTACGCCTTCAGATGTTTTTGTACATCAAAACGACTGAATGAATTGCGTGCCAGTCAGATGCAAGAAAAACAACCTCTAGGCTATGATGGTCACTGCGAGAACCTTTCAGAAGAAGAGATAGCCAAGCGTCTTGCGGCCAACGAACCCTATGTGGTGAGAATGAAAGTGCCGCGCCAAGGGCAGTGCAAGTTTAACGATATGTTGCGCGGTGAAATTAGTATCGACTGGTCGCAAATCGATATGCAAATTCTACTTAAAGCAGACGGTATGCCGACCTATCATCTAGCCAATGTGGTAGATGACCACCTGATGGGGATAACCCATGTTATTCGCGGTGAAGAGTGGATAAATTCCGCGCCCAAACATATTTTGCTGTACCAGTATTTCGGTTGGGAAAAGCCGATTTTTTGTCACTTGCCACTATTGCGCAACGTCGATAAAAGCAAGTTGTCCAAGCGTAAAAATCCCACCAGTATCCTGTATTATCAGCGCATGGGTTATCTGCCGGAGGCGTTATTAAATTATCTGGGTCGCATGGGCTGGTCCATGCCTGATGAGCGCGAGAAGTTTACCCTCGACGAAATGCTAAAAGAATTTGATATTCAGCGTGTATCTCTCGGTGGCCCGGTGTTTGATGTGGAAAAACTCAGTTGGCTCAATGGTATGTGGATCCGCGAGGAGCTCAGTGATGAGCAACTCGCTGATCGGCTTCAACAGTGGGCGCTCAATCGCGATACCCTAATGGTATTCTTACCCTTTGCCAAGCAGCGCATGGAGACTCTGTCTGATATTGCGCCTCTAGGCAGTTATTTGGTGTCGGGCATGTTACCCATCAGCGCCGATAATTTGCGCTCAGCGGGTATGGATGACGATCAATTAATCGAAGTACTGCAGTATTCCCTGTGGCGCCTTGAGTCAATTCAGCAGTGGCACAGGGATAATATTTTCAACCAGTTAAAGTCAGTAGCCGATGCTATGGAGATCAAGATGAAGCCATTCTTGGCGCCATTGTTTATCGCAATTGCCGGCAGTAGCTCGTCCATATCGGTTATGGATTCTATGGCGTTATTGGGTGCTGATATGTCGAGAGCTAGGTTGCGTTATGCTATTGAGTTGTTGGGCGGTGTGGGCAAGAAAAAGCTCAAGAAAATGGAAAAGGCCTATCAGCAGTTGGGTTAGTGCAAAACAGTATCTATCAGGCTTGACTTGGCGCCACCTGATCCCTATCATGCGACCTCCAAATTTGGGGCTATAGCTCAGCTGGGAGAGCGCAACACTGGCAGTGTTGAGGTCAGCGGTTCGATCCCGCTTAGCTCCACCAAAATCAAAATCCCCCGCATCCTACTTCAGTGCGGGGGTTTTTGGTTAAATAGCTGATAAATTTCATCGGCACAATAGATAGCAGTATAGGAGAACACCATTGATTAAGCCCCACGGCTCAGAGAGTCTAGATTCACGACTTGTCAGTGCTGACAGAGCACAGCAGTTATTAGCAGAGACAGAGACTCTGCCGAGTTTGTTACTTAATTCCGCTGCAGCAGCCAACGCAGTGATGCTAGGGGCAGGATATTTCAATCCTTTAAAAGGCTATATGAATCTAGCCGATGCAATGAGTGTTGCAACTAAATTGCATACCGAAGATGGCTTATTTTGGCCAGTGCCTGTTCTAAATATGGTAGAGGATATCTCTGGGATTGAAGGCGCTGATAGAATTGCCCTGCGAGACCCCAATACCGAGGGCAATCCAATTATGGCAGTGATGGATGTTGCGGCAATTGAGGCAGTCAGTGAAGAGCAGATCGCCACTATGGCACAACAAATTTTTGCCACTACAGATCCAGAGCATCCGGGCGTTGCCACATTTACTAATCTGGGACGCTTTGTTGTATCTGGTGATGTTGAGGTACTTAATCTCAGCTATTTCCAAGCAGATTTTCCGGATACCTTCCGCACGGCCGTTGAAATTCGCAATGAAATTGCTGAGCGCGGTTGGAACAAAGTAGTAGCCTTCCAAACACGCAACCCAATGCATCGAGCCCATGAAGAGCTTTGTCGTATGGCTATGGAGCGTTTGGACGCCGATGGTGTAGTGATTCATATGCTTCTGGGCAAGCTTAAGCCAGGGGATATTCCTGCCTCAGTGCGCGATAACTGTATCCGCAAGATGGTCGATCTATATTTCCCAGAAAATTCAGTGATGGTAACTGGCTACGGTTTCGATATGCTTTATGCCGGTCCAAGAGAAGCGGTATTGCACGCTGTTTTCCGTCAAAATATGGGTGCAACCCATTTGATCGTCGGTCGCGATCATGCGGGTGTCGGTGATTACTACGGTGCCTTTGATGCACAAACGATCTTTGATGATCAGGTGCCACAAGGTGCACTTGAAATTGAGATCTTTAATGCAGACCACACCGCATTTTCGAAAAAGCTCGGTCGCGTTGTGATGATGAATGAAGCCGAAGATCATACCAAAGAAGATTTTATTCTATTGTCGGGCACTAAGGTGCGTCAGATGCTGGGAGAGGGCATAGCGCCACCGCCAGAATTCTCGCGACCCGAGGTGGCACAGATCCTGATGGATTACTATCAAATTCATGATAGCTAAGTTATCTGTAGCCAAATAGTATCAAAGCGGGTAGTTTTAACGAGCTACCTGCTTTTTTGTATCAGGCCTCGAATTATCTTGATTTAACCCAATAATTTGCGGGTTTTGCGCTGTTTTTAGTTATTGCCGCCTGTTTAAGAGTGCAATTTTACGGCAGAACCTGTAAGCTTCGCGCCCTGTGAAACACCAATAAATCGCTACTCAAATTGCCACAACTGTCAAACCTTGATAGTCACCTTAAAGACAAAATTTATGACCTTTAAACAACTGGGTTTATCAACGCCAATCTTAAAAGCTGTCAGCGCTCAGGGTTATTCTGAGCCATCACCTATTCAAGCTAAGGCAATACCTGCAATTCTTGATGGTCATGACCTAATGGCAGCCGCGCAAACCGGTACGGGTAAAACTGCGGGTTTTACTCTGCCTATTTTAGAGCGCTTGAGCGGCGGGCGTCGTGCGGGATCCAATCAAGCGCGCTGCTTGATTCTGACCCCGACACGGGAACTAGCGGTACAGGTGGGGGAAAGCGTTGCCACCTATTCTAAGCATCTGTCTTTGACCTCAACAGTGGTGTATGGCGGTGTGAAAATCAATCCGCAAATGATGAAGCTTCGGCGTGGTGTCGATATATTAGTTGCCACACCCGGTCGCTTGATGGATTTACACAGTCAAAATGCGGTGAGATTTGATCATCTCCAGGTATTGGTCTTGGACGAAGCCGATAGAATGCTAGATATGGGGTTTATTCGCGATATTAAACGCATTATCGAGTTACTCCCAAGACGGCGACAAAATTTGCTGTTTTCAGCGACTTTTTCTGACGATATTCGCAACCTTGCACGTGGTTTGCTGCGCAAGCCCATAGAGATTTCAGTCAGCCCACCCAATACCACAGCAACTTCAGTCACTCAGCATATCCACCCAGTGGATAAGAAAAAGAAAGCGCAGTTGCTCACTCGCCTGATTCGCGATGGCCAATGGCAGCAGGCCCTTGTATTTACCAAGACTAAACACGGCGCCAATAAGCTGACCAAACATTTAGAATCTGAAGGCATAGTTTCCGCCGCCATTCATGGCAATAAAAGTCAGGGCGCCCGAACCAAGGCGCTAGCCGGCTTTAAGGCGGGTGAAATTAGAATCCTAGTCGCTACTGATATCGCTGCCCGTGGTCTAGATATTGAGCAGCTCCCTCAGGTGGTTAATTTTGATCTGCCCAATGTTGCCGAAGACTATGTGCATCGGATTGGTCGCACGGGGCGAGCAGGACAGACTGGTCGGGCAATCTCCCTGGTCAGTGCCGACGAGGTTGATCTTCTGTCGGATATCGAGCGTTTAATTCAGCAGCTTCTGCCGCGTGAGGAAGTTGAAGGCTATGAGCCTAAGCATGCTGTTCCAGAGACAACTCTAAGAGCGCCGGTTAAGCCCAAAAAACCGCGGAAAGCGCTCAATCGAGAGACCGGTGCCGGCAGTAACAGTAGGCACGGTAAAAAAACTAATCATCGTTCAGGTTACGGTCAGGGCCCTAAGCCCGGCACTAAACGCAAGAGCGGTGGACGCAATCAGACGGACAAGCCCAAAGGTGGTAGCAGCAGAGATTCTGGTAAGTCATCCCACCCTCGGGGAAAGGCGCCAACCAAAGGAAAGTCTTCCTCAGGCTCTGGCAGATCACTGTATTGTTCTGGCGGTGGAAAGCGCAGTGGCGGCAACTCCACAGGCCCTAGTAGACGCGGCAATCGATAAATAGATTTCTTCAATTCATTCTGTGATGAATGAGTTATGTTTCAAAACCCTAGTTTAGAGAAGATAAATTAATGTTTGAATTTCAATTGAGCAAAGTAGCAACCTTCAAAAATGACCTACTGTCGGGTTTAACCGTTGCTCTAGCACTAGTTCCCGAAGCTGTAGCATTTGCCTTTGTGGCCGGCGTAGAGCCATTAGTGGGGCTTTATGCTGCATTTATGGTGGGATTAATAACTGCGGTAATTGGCGGTCGCCCCGGAATGATTAGCGGTGCAACAGGTGCGCTTGCCGTAGTTATGGTTTCCCTAGTGGCTCAACATGGGGTTGAGTACTTGTTTATTACCGTAGTGCTTATGGGTATTCTGCAAATTACTGCGGGTGTATTTAAGTTGGGTAAATTTATCCGCATGGTGCCCCATCCGGTAATGCTAGGCTTTGTCAATGGTCTGGCGATTGTTATTTTCTTAGCACAATTGGGTCAGTTTGGCGAAGCGGGGCAACCCGGTTGGCTCGATGGCACCTTTATGCAGGGCACTATTATCGATGTGGCATGGTTGCAGGGCAGTGCTATGAACATGTTGTTGGCTCTGGTGTTCTTAACCATGCTTATTATTTATTTTCTGCCCAAAATCACCAGAGTAATTCCCTCATCTCTGGCGGCGATTTTAGTGGTAACTGGCTTGGTGTTGGGGTTCGACTTGGATACCAAAGTAGTGGGCGATGTAGCCTCTATTAGTGGCGGTCTACCCAGCTTTAGTATTCCCAGCGTACCCTATAATTTTGAGACGCTAATGATTATTTTGCCCTATGCCATCATTCTGGCGGCAATCGGATTGATTGAATCACTGCTAACCTTGCGCTTAATTGATGAAATTACTGAAACTCGCGGGCGGGGCAATAAAGAGTGTATAGGTCAGGGAGTAGCCAATACAGTCACAGGATTTTTTGGCGGCATGGGTGGTTGTGCCATGATTGGTCAGAGCATGATCAATGTAAACTCTGGTGGTCGCGGCCGACTGTCTGGTATCAGTGCGGCATTATTTTTGTTGGTGTTTATTTTAGTGGCCTCACCGTTAATCGAGCAAATTCCTTTGGCAGCACTGATTGGAGTGATGTTTATTGTGGTTATAGGTACCTTTGAATGGTCGAGCTTCAGAATTATCGGCAAGGTGCCCAAAAGCGATGCATTGATTTTGGTACTGGTTTCAGGGGTAACAGTAGCCACAGATTTGGCCGTTGCAGTGGTGGTTGGTGTGATTGTTTCTGCCTTGGTTTTTGCTTGGCAACACGCTAAATATATTCGCATTGAAGCCAGAGAGGATCACAAGGGTTCAACTGTTTATGCCGTCACTGGGCCACTGTTTTTTGGTTCCGTTACCTCATTTCTAGAGCGTTTTGATCCAAAGCAAGACAATGACGATGTGGTTATTGATTTTGCCCGTTCAAGGGTTGCCGATCACTCTGGGCTTGAAGCCATAGACACTCTGGCTGAACGTTATGTGAAGGCTGGAAAGAACCTGCACCTTGTTCACCTCAGTGAAGAATGTCGCAGATTGCTTACCAAAGCCGGCAATCTAGTTGAGGTGAATGTTATTGAAGACCCTAAATATTTTGTTGCCGATGATAGCTTGGGCTAATTTGTATTTAAATAATCTGTCATTTCTGCAAAAACTGGCACTTGAAATTTAGTTTTTCGCCCTTACCTAGATAACATAGGCAGATACTGCCGAAGATAATATTTAAACTAGGAGAGACAGCAGAAATGACAGCAAAGTCAAAAAGCAAAGCAGAAACTATGGGGTTTCAAACTGAGGCAAAACAACTGCTTCATTTGATGATTCACTCTTTATATTCCAATAAAGAAATCTTTTTACGCGAATTAATTTCTAACGCATCTGACGCAACCGACAAGTTGCGGGTTGAGGCATTGGAGAATAGTGCGCTGTACGAAAGTGATGGTGAGCTAAAGATCCGCATTGCGGTAGACGAAGAAGCTAAAACCATTGAGATCTCAGACAATGGTATTGGGATGTCAAAAGAAGAGGTTATTGCTAATCTTGGAACCATTGCTAAATCCGGCACTTCTGAATTTCTTAAAAATCTCACCGGCGATCAAAAGAAAGACTCGCAGCTTATCGGTCAATTTGGCGTTGGGTTTTACTCCTCATTTATTGTTGCCAAACAGGTGATTGTCGAGACTCGTCGCGCTGGTGCTGCAGCCGACCAAGCGGTGCGCTGGACCTGCGAGGGTGAAGCGGATTTTCAGGTCGAAACCATCGAAAAAGGGGATCGTGGCACCAGTATTACCCTAGTTCTTAAAGATGATGAGCAAGAATTTGCAAACAGTTGGCGCCTGCGAAGTATTATCAAAAAATATTCCGACCATATTGCTATACCCGTGCAGATGGAGAAAATTCAGCCGCCGGCAGAAGAGGGCGAAGAAGCCGAAGCCAAAGCACCCGAGTGGGAAGCAATCAATGATGCGAAAGCCCTTTGGACTAAGTCGAGAAATGAAGTCAGCGACGACGAATACAACGAATTTTACCGCCATATATCCCATGATTTTGCTGAGCCATTAACTTGGAGTCACAATCGGGTAGAAGGCAAACACGAATACACCAGCTTGTTGTATATACCGGGTATGGCGCCAATGGATCTCTATCAGCGTGAAGCCGCACGCGGCCTTAAGCTGTATATCAAGCGTACCTTTATCATGGACGATGCTGAGCAATTCTTGCCGATGTATCTACGCTTTGTAAAAGGTGTCTTAGACAGTGCCGATCTGCCACTAAATGTATCGCGAGAAATACTCCAGAGCACCTCAATGGTAGATAGTATCCGTTCTGCGTTGACCAAGCGTATTTTAGATATGCTAGCGAAAATGGCTAAAAGCGAGCCAGAAAAATACGCAACATTCTGGAATCAGTTTGGTGCAGTTTTAAAAGAGGGTCCCAGTGAGGATCACAGCAACCGCGAGAAAATTGCCAAGTTATTCCGATTTGCCAGTTCAGCCCATGATAGTGCCGACCCGACCACTAGCCTGACCGACTATATCGAACGCATGAAAGAGGGTCAGGATAAAATTTACTATGTAACTGGCGATAGCCACTCTGTAGTTGCAAATAGCCCGTATCTAGAGGTATTCCGCAAGCACGGTATTGAAGTGTTGCTAATGTCTGATCGCATTGATGAGTGGATGATGGGCTATCTCACCGAGTTTGATGGCAAGTCATTCCAAGATGTTGCTCGTGGCGATCTCGATCTAAGTGCCATTATTGGTGAAGAAGACAAAGCCGATAAAGACAGCAAATCAAAAGCCAAAAAGAAAGATCAAAGCGCTGATGATAAATTGCTCGAGCGGGTAAAAGGTCTATTAGAAGCCAAAGTAGAAGAGGTTAAAAGCACCAATCGTCTGACCACATCACCTGCCTGTTTAGTTGTGGGTCAGGGTGATATGGGCGAGCAGATGCGCAAGATTATGCAGGCTGCAGGCCAGGCAGTGCCAGAGTCAAAGCCTATTTTAGAGCTTAATATGGAACATCCATTGGTTGCCAAGTTAGCCGCTGAAAAAGACGATGAAAATGCTAAACTTTTAGCGGGTATCCTCTTTGATCAGGCAGCGCTATCAGCGGGCAGGCAGTTGGAAAATCCCGCACAATTTGTGCAGGAACTCAACAAGCTGATGTTTCAATAGTTCGGCCAACAAAAAAAAGCGCTCACAACTGGGCGCTTTTTTTTGATCATAGCTGACATCACTGTCATCAATACCTATAATGCCCATGCATAAAGCCAAGGATTTTGTTGGAGCGCTATCAGTTGGAAAATACTAATAAGCTAAAAATAGCAGTGTTGGGTGGTGGCAGTTTTGGTACTGCAATTGCCAATATGGTGGCCGAGAATAACTACTCGGTTACTCTGTGGATGCGCAGTGAAGACAGTCTTAAGCAGATACAAAACACGGGTGAAAACGCCAAATACCTGCCCGGTTATCAGCTCAATAAATCGCTTAATTTAACCACCGACCTCAATCAGGCGTTGGAAAATGCTGATGTGGTTTTCTTTGCAGTGCCGAGTAGTTCATTTAGACAGTTGGCGCGCAAAGCAAAGTCGTTACTGTCCGCAGATACATTGTTAATCAGCACTGCCAAGGGTATAGAGGCTGATAGCTTTATGTTGCCGAGCCAGATATTGGAACAGGAAATACCCCAGTGTGAAGTCGGGGTGATCAGTGGTCCTAATTTAGCGGCCGAAATTGCTCAGTTTCAAATTACCGCGACCGTTATAGCCAGTGAATGCGATCTCCTGTGTGCCAGAGTTCAGGAGTTGTTGGCGTCCAATTATTTTCGCGTCTACGCCAACCATGACCGCTATGGTGTCGAGCTGGCAGGTGCCCTAAAAAATATCTACGCTATAGTTTCTGGTATTGCCGAATCTATGGATGCAGGTCAAAATACTAAAAGTGTTGTACTCACCCGTAGCCTTGCCGAAATGAGTCGTTTTGCCGCAAAGCTAGGGGCCAATCCGCTGACGTTTCTCGGCCTCAGTGGTGTAGGTGATCTCTATGTAACCTGTACCTCGCCCCTGAGTCGCAACTTCCGCATAGGTACTGCACTTGGACGCGGTGAATCTCTCGAACATGCCATAGCCTCTGTAGGTCAGGTAGCCGAGGGAGTGAATACCACCAAACTGGTGAAACAAAAATCGGAAGAGTTAGGTATTTATATGCCCTTGGCTTCCGGTCTATACTCAACCATGTTCGAGGGTCTCTCGATTGTGGAATCATTAAAAGCCATGATGTTGGCAGAACAAAACACAGATGTTGAATTTACGGTGAAAGCAAATGATTAATGGAAACCTGTCCCTAACAAATTTAAATACATGGATTAGACTCGCCTATATGGTGCTGTTTGCACTATTGGTTATGGCGGCGCGCCTTTTGGTAAGTATTGTAGTAGTGGTGCAGTTTGCACTGGTTTTAATCTTTGGTAGAGATAATGAAAATCTGCGCAATCTGGGTCAGGGCCTTGGTAAGTGGGTGTATCAGGCAATCATGTTTCTAACCTTTAACAGCAATGAAAAGCCATTTCCATTTGACGAGTGGCCTGCGCTTGATCCCTCAGAGGGTTACTCAGTGGGTTCAGTGGAAGAAGTCGAAGACGCAGAATATGTCGATGCTGAGACAGACTTGGATGTGAGCGATGAGGATATACCCTCATTCACCGCGGGCGATCGACCAAGCGACAAGGATGCCGGCTAAGTATCCCTTGCTTAAAAAACACATAGCTTAAACGTGGAGCTTATACTGTTGCGTCATGGGGGCGCCGAATTTAGCCTGCCAGATAGCGACAGAAAGCTGACAGCTCGAGGGAGAAGCCAAGTCAAAAAGATGGCGCAGAGCCATGCCTCCAAAATTAATGGCGTCGAATTGGTGCTGACCAGTCCCTTGTGCCGAGCTGTAGAAACAAGCGAAATTTTTACCTCTCAGGCCGCACTGAAGTGCGAAATACGGGTTGTTGATTTTCTTGTTCCAGAGGCAGGTGTTAAAAAACTTGAGCATCAAATTCAAAGCTTTGACTGCAATAAAATGTTTCTGGTTGGGCATCTGCAGTTACTAGATAACTGGATAGATTATTTAACAGATTATTCTAACGTCAGAATGGCCACTGCTAGCTTGGCATCGTTAACCATGGATTATGCGTATAAGGGTCTTGCTAGTTTAAATTGGGTATATCATGTCGATTAAATTTATAAAAAACCGCACCTTTAAATCCAATGGTGTGCAGTTAGCGGCTAAGGAATGGGGGCAGCCCACAGGCCTGCCGGTGATTGCTCTGCACGGTTGGCTAGACAATGCCAATAGCTTCGATCAAATGCTGCCGTATTTGCAGGATATGCATGTAATTGCCGTGGATATGGCGGGACACAGTCAGAGCGGTGATCGTTCGGCTGACTCCGGCTATGATATATGGCAGGATATTGCCGATGTATTGGCCATTTCAGAGCAAATGGGATGGGAGCATTTTGCACTGCTAGGCCATTCTCGCGGGGCTATTGTTTCCGCCCTTGTCGCAGGCACCTTTCCAGATTTAGTAACTCATTGCCTACTGATAGATAGTTACTTCCCCATCCCCAATAAACCGGGCAATGCCGCCGGGCAACTGGCCAAAGCTATTGTTGACAGAAAGCGCTTTGAAAATATTAAACCCTCAGCCTTTAATTCATTCGATGATGCGGTCAAAGCCCGAGTAAATGGCTTTGTCCCATTGCAAAAACAGGCAGCTACTATATTGGCTGAACGCGGGGTTGTCGAAATAAATGGCAAGTTCTCTTGGCGCAACGACCAACGCCTCAAAGCCTCATCGATGGTGACTTTCACCAAAGATCAGTGCGAGAGTTTCTTTACCGCGATTAAATGCCCGATTGTGCTTATTCAAGCTCTGAATGGCCTTCTACAGGGGCCTATTCAGCCGCAATTGCAGCAATGGGTGCCGCATATCGAAGTAGTATCTATGGCGGGATCACATCATCTGCACCTAGAGGATCAAGCACAGCAGGTAGCTGAAAAAACCCAGCAGTTTTTTCACCCTTAATATAACTAAAGTGATGTTTTTCCTACTGGTTGTTAAGCAGGGTTAAAAACTCAGTTCGGGTAGCCTGATGGGTGCGGAATGTACCCAGCATCGCCGATGTTTTCATAGATGAATTCTGTTTTTCTACACCGCGCATCATCATACACATATGCTTGGCCTCAACAATTACCCCTACACCGCGGGCATTGGTGGTCTCCTGTATCGTGGAGGCAATTTGTTGGGCTAGGGCTTCTTGGATTTGTAGGCGTCGAGCAAACATATCTACAACCCGCGCTACCTTAGATAGCCCGAGAACCTTACCATTGGGAATATAGGCCACATGACATTTGCCAATAAAGGGCAGAAGGTGGTGTTCACAAAGAGAAAACAGCTCAATGTCTTTAACAATGACCATTTCCTCAGAGTCAGAGGGGAACAGTGCATCATTGATTACTTCCTTGAGATCCATGGTGTAGCCGCTAGTCAGATATTCAAATGCCTTAGCAGCGCGATCGGGGGTATCTAAAAGACCGGGGCGTTTTACGTCTTCACCCGTGCTCTCAATGATTTTAAGATATTCGTCTCTCATTTTGTCCCTCTTTTTATTAAGCTGTTGCTTGGACATTTTCCAATAAACTACAGACCATTACTAGTTTCATAGGTAAAATAGACCAATAAATTTGGGCTTTAAGGAAAAAAAGTGTCATTAAACACAAAAACCATTGGTGAAATGCTTGAAATTGGCCAGTCTCTGTTCGAGCAAAGCGAGATCTATTTTGGCCACGGTACCGACAATGCGTGGGACGAAGCAGTATATTTGCTGTCTGCCGTATTAAATTTGCCCCCAGATGCAGATCGCTCACTGCTAGACAATGCAGTATCAATTGAGGATCAGGAAAAAATAAAAGCCCTCTATCAGCGCAGAATTGAAGAGCGTATTCCGGCACCCTACATAACCAAGCAGGCGTGGTTTTGTACTCTGCCTTTTTATGTAGATGACAGAGTGATCGTACCTCGCTCGCCCATTGCCGAGCTAATTTACAACCAGTTTCAGCCCTGGTGTACAGCGTTGCCAAAGAAAATTCTCGACCTTTGCACCGGCAGTGGTTGTATAGGTATTGCCTGTGCCTATGCCTTTGAAAAGGCTCAGGTAACGCTCAGTGATATTTCCGCCAAAGCGCTAGAGGTAGCGGCAATTAATATAGAGCAGCATGAATTAACCAACCGCGTCAGTGCCATTGAATCCGACTTATTTTCAGCCTTTGATGCCAGCGCCAAACATAGCTTTGATCTTATTGTAAGCAATCCGCCCTATGTGGATGCCGATGATTTAGCCCAGATGCCCGATGAATATAGTCACGAGCCCGATTTAGCTCTAGCCTCAGGTGATGACGGTCTCGACTTTACTCGGCGCCTACTGCGTGAGGCTGCCGACTATTTAACCGAGCAGGGGGTTTTGATCGTTGAAGTGGGTAATTCAGCGGTGGCCCTAGAGAAAGCCTTTCCACAGGTGCCGTTTACTTGGCTCGAATTTACTCAGGGCGATGGCGGAGTATTTGTCCTAAGCCGCAGTCAATTGCGTCAGTATGCAGACTGTTTTAGCCAAGCCCCAGACCAATCCCAGTCATGAAAAATAGATCGGCTATGCACAAGCGCGGCTAATTTGCGTATAATCTTGCCTTTAACAAACTAATTATGCTGAGAATTCTATGGCCGGCAATACATTTGGAAAACTATTTACCGTTACCAGCTTTGGCGAAAGCCATGGGCCTGCCATCGGCTGTATTGTAGACGGCTGTCCTCCTGGGCTAGAAATTAGCTCTGCGGACCTTCAGCCCGATCTCGACCGCCGCAAGCCTGGTCAATCAAGATACACCACGCAGCGCAAAGAGGATGACGAAGTTCAAATTCTCTCGGGTATCTTTGAGGGTAAAACCACTGGTACGGCAATTGGCATGATCATTAATAACAAAGATCAAAAGTCCAAAGATTACGGCAATATTAAAGATCTATTTCGCCCATCCCACGCTGACTACACCTACCATCAAAAGTACGGTGAGCGCGACTACCGCGGTGGTGGGCGCAGTTCAGCCCGCGAAACTGCAATGCGAGTAGCGGCAGGGGCGATTGCCAAAAAATATCTAAAACAGCAGTTGGGTATTGATATCTTTGGTTATGTCTCGCAATTGGGCCCCATAGTGCCAGAAAGTTTTGAGCGCGATGTAATCGAAACCAACCCATTCTTCTTTCCTGACGCCAGCAAGATTTCCGATCTCGAAACCTATATGCAGGCACTGAGCAAAGAAGGTAATTCTGTGGGCGCAAAAGTAACGGTGGAAGCGCGCAATATGCCGGTGGGTTTAGGCGAACCAGTATTTGATCGACTCGATGCTGAAATTGCTCACGGCCTAATGGGTATTAACGCTGTTAAAGGCGTGGAAATTGGTGCTGGTTTTGATGTGGTGGCGCAAAAGGGTACGGAGCACCGCGATGAAATTTCGCCGCAAGGCTTTTTGTCCAACAACTCTGGTGGAGTGCTAGGGGGTATTTCCTCCGGTCAGGATATCGTTGCTCATCTTGCGATCAAGCCCACATCGAGTATACGACTGCCCGGTCAATCCATCGACAAACACGGCAATGCCGCCGAAGTGATTACCAAAGGGCGCCATGATCCCTGTGTCGGCATCAGAGCAGTGCCGATTGCCGAAGCCATGCTGGCAATTACCCTGATGGACCACTACTTGCGCCATCGCGCGCAAAATGCCGACGTAGACACTGGGCTAGCACCTATAAAGTGATAGCCTAGTTTTGTTTGGCCTCCAATTTACAGCGAATATACTCGCAGTGGCGTATGTGGAGTAGGTCCGCAACTCGGCGAATAATATTCTCTTCATGCTTATCCAGTTCGCCATCGGCGTAGGCAACCCGCCACATAGAGGTGAGCAACTGCAGTTTACCCTCTAGTTCGTAGTGTTGGTTGATCTGCTTAGTAAACTGATATAGCGAAGTGGCATCCTCAACCTCAGCCCTAGAAAGGCTGATCAGTTCATCCACCTGATCCTTAGACAGCTCAAGAATAGAGCATAGAGTGGTGCTGATAGATTGCAGTTCTTGATCATCCAGATGGCCATCAATTACCATAACCTCAATCAATAAGGCCGCCGTAGCCAAATGCTCCTCGGCGACCCTTTCCTGATCGGACTGCTGATCTTTTTTAGAGAACAGCTGCTTAAGCTTTCCAAGCATTAAGTAATATCTCTCAGCCAAGTTTCCAGTTTGTTTTGATCCTTAACAAAACCGCGAATACCCTCGGCTAACTTCTCAGTGGCCATCGCATCTTCATTAAGCTCAAATCTAAACTTAGTTTCATCACCCTGAGTATAATGAATTCGCTTGCCGGTATTGTTGGGGTCAAGCTTGCGCGTCAAGGTGCCGTAATCCTCACCCAACGCCGACAGCAACTGCGGGCTAATGGTCAGGCGATCACAGCCAGCCAGTTCAGTAATTTCTTCAGTATTCCTAAAGCTTGCACCCATTACAATCGTGTTATAGCCACTCTGCTTATAATAGTTGTAGATACGGGTTACCGACTGTACACCCGGATCATCCTCTGGCGCATAATCATTAAGCCCAGTATTGGCCTTGTACCAATCCAAAATTCGGCCGACAAAAGGTGAAATTAGAAAAGCACCAGCATCCGCTGCCGCCGCTGCTTGGGTAAAGCTAAATAACAAAGTTAGGTTACAGTTAATACCTTCTTTCTCTAACTGCTCTGCCGCGCGGATACCTTCCCAAGTGGACGCCATTTTAATAAGCACGCGGCTCTTATCGATGCCAGCCTGCTCATAGAGTTCAATTAAACGACGCGCCTTAGCAATAGATGCCGCGGTATCAAACGACAGATTAGCATCCACCTCAGTTGATACGCGCCCAGGAATAGTCTGCAAAATCTTTTCACCAAAACCCACCGCCAAGCGATCCATACAGTCATCCAGTTGCTCCTTAGATGACAGCTTACCGCTAGTAACCGATTTAATAACATCCTCAACAAGCCCGCGATAAGCCGGCATTTGCGCCGCCTTCAGCAACAGAGAAGGGTTGGTCGTCGCATCCTCTGGGGCATACTGTGCAATCGCATCAAAGTCGCCCGTATCCGCAACTACAGTGGTAATTTCTTTCAGTTGATCAAGTTTGCTTTTAGTACTCATAAATCAGTCTTTCCTGTTGTTTTAGCCAATGCATCAATCAGTACATCAATGGTTGCATTGGGTTTGTGGGCATTTTCGCTAATATGTCGCCTAAATTGACGGGCGCCCAGCATGCCGTGAAAAAGTCCTAAAATATGCCGAGTCATAGATTGGAGTCGGATATCCTGAGAAAGCTCATTATCCACATATTGGATAAACTCTTCAGCAATTATTTTACGACTTCGTATAGTTTTCTCACTGCCATATAACTGCTGATCAACCTCAGCTAGCAAGTAGGGATTAGTATAGGCCTCTCTGCCAATCATCACCCCATCAATGTGCTGTAAATGGGCGCTAGATTGCTCGAGATCGGTGATTCCACCATTAATAATAATTTCAAGCTCAGGAAAATCCTGTTTTAATTGATATACCCGCTCATAGTTCAGCTCAGGTATCTCGCGGTTTTGCTTAGGGCTCAAACCCTTAAGCCACGCCTTGCGCGCATGCACAATAAAGGTATTGCAACCCGCATTAGCCACAGTGCCGACAAAATCGCAAAGAAACTCATAGGAATCAAAATCATCCACGCCAATTCGGTGTTTGACCGTAATTGGCAAATCCACCGCATCTACCATCGACTTAACACAGTCCGCCGTGGTTTGTGCGTGCTTCATCATAACGGCGCCAAACATCCCATTCTGCACCCGATCGCTAGGGCAACCGCAATTTAGATTGATCTCATTGTAAGGGTAATCACTGGCAATTTGGCACGCCTTAGCCAGATCCGCAGGGTTACTGCCACCCAACTGCAATGCCACCGGCTGTTCCGCCTCGTGCATCTGCAGATGTCGATGGGCATCGCCATAGATAATCGCGCCCGAGGTAATCATCTCGGTGTACAGCACCGCATGCTCACTGATCAGGCGCAAAAAATAGCGACAGTGGCGATCGGTCCAGTCCATCATCGGGGCGACGCAGAATTTTCGATTGATTGGCATACTGTTTAAAACTGTTTGTAATTAGACTGGTATTTTATATCAGTTTTTATGGAGTATGTTTAGAGAATGAAAGTTTAATAAAAATATTCTCATATAAAATTTAAAAAAAAAGACGGCCATAGTTGCCTCTGATAATCGCGGTGTATTTATCGCATTGTAATGGATTTTTTAATCTTTAAAGTCGCTGACATTAGCATGTATGAAGATTAGCTTTTGCATAGCATGATGATCCGTGATCCATTTAGTAGTAAAAACCGTTACAATCGATCATGGATTTTGATTCCCAAACGTTTTTAAAATCGCTTACTCAGCGCCCTGGCATCTATCAAATGTTCGATGCTGAAGGTGCTGTGCTGTATGTAGGCAAGGCTAAAAAGCTTAAAAATCGAGTCAGTAGTTATTTTCGCGCATCAGGGTTGAGCCTTAAAACTCAGGCACTGGTCAAGCGCATCGCCGATATTCAGGTGACGGTGACCGAAACTGAAACGGAAGCGCTAATTCTTGAGCACAACCTAATTAAGCAGTATCGCCCGCCATTTAATATTCTTATGCGAGACGATAAAAGTTACCCCTATATCTTCTTGTCCGATCGCGATCAGTGGCCGCGGTTAGCTTTTCATCGCGGGCCTAAAAAAGCTAAGGGAAGTTATTTTGGCCCATTCCCCAGTGTTCAGGCTGTTCGCGACAGTATGGGTTTTTTGCAAAAAGTATTTAAGGTTCGTCAGTGCGAGGATGTTTTTTTTAAAAATCGCTCTAGACCCTGTTTGCAGTATCAAATTAAACGCTGTACGGCGCCCTGTGTTGACCTGGTCCTTACGGATCAATATGCCGCGGATGTGGAAAAGACTCGCTTATATCTCGAGGGTAAGGCGGATAAAATTTTAAAGCATCTAGAGGTGGAAATGGAAAATGCCTCGGCTGAGCTCGATTTTGAAAAAGCCGCTGAACACAGGGACCAAATCTCTGCACTGCGTCAAATCCAGTCTCAGCAAGTGATTGAAAAGGGTAATGGTGTTATTGATGTGGTTGCTGCAGCGGTAATTGATGGCATGGTGTGTGTGCATATTCTGTATATCAGGCAGGGGCGTATTTTAGGGAGTCGCAGCTATTACCCTAAGTCGCGTTTGGTGAATAGTCCCGATGAGCTTTTGAGTGATTTTTTGCCCCTGCTTTACTTGGATGGCGGCTCTGGCCCAGATTTACCCAAAGAAATTATTATCAGTCATAAAATTACCGATATTACTGTTATTGTTGAGGCAATTAAGCAGCAAGTAGGCCGCTCTATTGATATTCGACATGCAGTTCGCGGCGTGCGCTCTAAGTGGTTGGAATTGGCTCTGCGAACAGCTGAGCAAAATTTATCGGCAAAATTGGCTTCGAAAAAAACTCAGGAACAACGCTTTGAGTCTCTGCGCGAAACCCTTGGGCTTGAAAAGACACCTCAGCGTTTGGAGTGTTTTGATATTAGTCACAGCAGTGGCGAGGCAACTGTGGCTAGCTGTGTGGTATTCGATACTAACGGTCCGCTTAAAAGTGATTATCGAAAATTTAATATTGAAGGGATTACTCAGGGCGATGACTATGCTGCAATGGAGCAGGCGGTTCGTCGTCGCTTCACCCGTTTAATAAAGTCTGAGGCAAAATTACCCGATATCTTGGTCATCGATGGCGGCAAGGGTCAGTTGGGTATTGTTAAAGATATTCTCAATGATTTGGGCGTAATAGGTGTTCTGTTGTTAGGTATTGCTAAGGGAGCAACGCGCAAGCCCGGTTTGGAGACATTAATTCTTGCGGATCAAGAGAATCGTGTGATTGCTAAGCCGCAGACATTAGCGTTGCATCTTTTGCAGCAGATTCGCGATGAAGCTCATAGGTTTGCTATAACTGGTCATAAGCAGCGGCGAGATAAGAAGCGCCGAACATCACCGCTTGAGGGGATTGCTGGCGTGGGTCCAAAACGTCGCAGAGATTTACTCAAGCACTTTGGTGGTATTGCTGAGGTCAAAAAAGCCAGCGTTGCAGATTTGGCGAAAGTGCCCAATATTAGTAAAAAGGTAGCTAAAGCTATTTACAGCGCGCTTTACAATGAGTAAGTTGTCTTATTAGTTTATTTGATTCAAGAGAAGCCTTTACCATGTGGAATATTCCCAACCAAATCACCTTGCTGCGTATCGGCATGATTCCTTTGTTTGTAATTCTTTATTACTTGCCATGGGGATGGAGTCATATTGCTTCAGCAACTATTTTTGGCATAGCGGCGCTAACTGATTGGGTTGATGGCTATCTCGCCAGAAAAATGAGCCTTGAAACACCTTTTGGTGCTTTTTTGGATCCTGTGGCAGATAAGCTAATTGTTGTAGTGGCCCTGATAATGTTGCTCGAGGTCCATTCAACGATTTGGTTTGCCTTGCCAACATTGGTCATTATTGGTCGTGAGGTGGTTATTTCAGCGTTGCGTGAATGGATGGCTGAGCGTGGGCTGCGTGAGGAAGTCGCGGTATCTATGATCGGTAAGGTTAAAACCTGGGTGCAGATGGCAGCGATTATATTTTTACTTTTGGCGGGCAGTCATTTTGGCGGTTTAGCTATTGTGGGTTATATTGGATTATACGCATCTGCAGGTATAGCCCTATGGTCGATGGTGGTTTATCTAAAGCAGGCTTGGCCAGAAATGCGCGGCACTCAAAGTGCAGAATCTGATTAGGTTATATGCTTTAATCAAATTAATGCGAAATTTGTTTTAGAAAACTTGTGAAAAGGGCACTTTAACAGTTGATTTATTGTTGTTATACCCTAGAATAGCGCACCTTGCTCAAGACTAGCTATCTGTTAGGGGCAGGCTTCAAAAGACCACATCTTTGTGGCGCTGTAGCAAAGTGGTAATGCAGTGGACTGCAACTCCGCCATCGTCGGTTCGATTCCGACCAGCGCCTCCAAAGCCCGGGTGGCGAAATTGGTAGACGCAAGGGACTTAAAATCCCTCGGTGGCAACACCGTG
>CAXRCX010000011.1:0-218263 GCA_964229255.1 Porticoccaceae bacterium | reverse complement strand
TGTTTTATAAAAAGTAATTAAAAGGAATTTTAAGTTGGGTACCAAGTTGGGTACTGCAAAGATTAAACTCAGAAATCATCTCTTAACCTATTGAATATAAATAGTTTTTAAAAATAATTACGCGGACTCTCTCACCGCCATTAATTGTTAATAAACTCTTGTTTTTTCTTTTTTTATTTTTAAACCTTAAACTCTTCTTTAGTAATAATGCCACGCTATAAAAGATTTGCAAATGATTCACGTCGACACCATTTTTCTGTATTAGTTTTTTGGTAATAATTCTCTTTATTGATGGCTCACAAACAAAAATAATCTCTATTTTGGGAAAATTACCCAATATATATGGTGGTAACGCATCTCTATCGCGAATAGTTAGAGCTGCCATCTTCCGTTGCTGACAGATAGTGTTAGCTATTTATTCAGCTTTAAATCTAATTTTTGCCGTTAAGAAAAATTTTCTTATTGTTATTAATTTTTAGCTATAAAAAAAGTGGATAATTTATATATATTTGTATATTTGTACATAAATTTTTTGTTACACTGAAATCTAAATTAATTAACAAGGAATAAATATGGCATCGTCAACATTAAACCTTCAACATCCTCAGTATGAAGTTATTAAAAAGGCTCCAGTAGGTTTTTCTTGGACTGTTTTTTTATTTGGTTTTTTCCCTCCAATTTTTCGTGGTGACTGGAAGTGGGGATTAATTATTCTTGTGTTAGCAATATGTACTTTTGGGATGGCGAATCTAATTTTCATGTTTATCTACAATAAACTTTTTATTCAGTCACTTTTGGATCAAGGCTACGCATCTATAGACTCTGAAGAGATTTTACAGCGCATTGAGGCCAAAATGGAAATAAAGATCCCACGCAAAGGCAAATAGATTGAAATGATTATCCGACAATTTTTTAGGAACTAGAGACTTATAAAATACAGTGAATCTAAACGAGGGGTATATTGGTATGAAGAGAATTTTTATAACTATCTTATTGAGCATATTTTCAACTTCTGCATACTCGTTTGATTATCATGGAATTGAGTCTGGCATGACAAAAGATGAAGTTCAGGCAATTTTAAAATGTGAATATTCCTCAGCATGTACTTTTGGAGATGATGATGATGCAAAAGATAATGCGGTTCTTGATAAATTTTTCGGAGAAAAAAAACCCACTAACCTAAAGAAGATTGAATTTGAATATACTCGTAATCAAGTGCTTTGGCGAATTAGGTTGAAGTTTGAAACCTTTGGATTTGGTATAGCTATGCCTGCTGCTTTTAAAATGGCTTTGCAGGAAAAATATACTGATGCGTCAGTGGATGAAGAGATAGATAGATCTGGATATTTCCCCAAGACAGTTTATTACGCATTTTTGATAGATTCAGAATTATTTGCGTCAGATCTAAAGTATTGGAAGGATAAATTTTTAGAGACCTTTTAGAAATTCAAGTTTCAATGTTAGTTAAATTTTTTCGATATTAATTTAAATTGTCTTGGTATATTTAGTCTATTATTGACGGGATTAAAAAATTTCATATTTACCTTTAAATCCCTCTCTCACCGCCAGATATCAAAACCCCTCATATGAGGGGTTTTTTCTGGGTGATAGAGGGTGGGAAGCCTTGTTGGTTTCGGGCCGAATGCGAAAGCACGAGCTAGCGTATGAACTCTGTGAATAGGACTCGCAGGGCCTGGGAAAGCTCATTTTTAGGAATGACCGACCATTAACCCATGACGAATTTCCTTTACGTCATTAAAAAACGATATATTGCCCATTAAAAAAAGTCATTAGAACTGAGTAGGGGTCCTGAATATTATACCGTGGTTTAAAGCTATGACCTGAAAATGACCACCTTTATTATCTCTTTTAGCCTCGCTTTTAGTGCTCTAATTGCCTCACAAGACTTTGAGGTGTCAAGGCAACCAACACGTTTTTATTCTGAGATTGTTACTCAAGAAAGCGAGTAATAATCCCAGAATACACAGCTTGTAGCGGAAACAGACCCCTAGTTACCAATCGCCTGGAATATCGCCTGAACATTGGCATTTTGCGAGGTCGTCAAAGTAGCATTGGCATCAAATTGATTAATAGAGCCCTGCCAGCCAACAAATTCAAACCCCTCGTTGGGCACAGCTGTTAGTGAGACGGGAATAAAATCAAAGTATTCACCTTGCCAGCTTGCACTATCAATAGTTAAGGAGTTTACCTGTACCGAACCCGCTTCGGTGTTATTTATTGAAAGATTTAGGTCAAACATACCATTGATGCCGAAATAGCTTCTAAAGTAGCCCGCCAGATAGGGGATTCTGTTGTCGGTAAAGTCTATTATCTTATCCACTTCATTTTGCCATTCCCAAAAGCTGCTTAACATTCCTTGGTTTTGCCAATAGGGTGAGCGATTATCCCAGTTGCTCCAGTGAGCGTAGTGGCGACTTATTTCTGAACTGACAGAGTCGGCAATACTATTGATGTGATTGCGAACATTATCAGCTTTGAAACGAGTGTTCATTTCGTCGGCAAAATGATTGATAAATTTATTTTTAAATGTTGTATTCTCCATTAACTTGCGTGCTAGCAAGGTTGACCATGCTGGGTTAGGCCAGCCACCGCCATAGGGGTACAAAGCGAATGACAATGTATCGTTATCATAGAATGGTGGGCTTTCCCAAGGTCGTCCAAAGGCAAAATCTGTATCGTATAAAATCCAGCGCCACTTTGTTTGCGGCGAATTCCAGAACTTAATATTGTTGCCCGGCCAATCGGTGTTATCGAGATAAATCTGTGCAACTTGATAGGTGATGTAATTATCTATATCGATTTGGCTGGCTACATAGTCATAGTTTGACTGAACCGCTAAGCTATTGCTCGACACAAAGGCTAATAGATCGTTGTATTCAGTGTTACTACCCTCAACAATTTCACCGTTGTTAGTGAGGATGTTGATTTCGCTTTTATCGACATTAATTTTGTCGTCGAGGAAGTGTTCGTTGACTTTTTCTCTTATATTGTAGAAGCCCCAATACTCACCATTTAAATAGACCACCGCAGACCTGTGAGCTTGGTATTCTAGACCACTACCTTGCATCAGGCTTGTGGCTACAACATCTTTAATATTGGTTTTCATCCAGTCATTACCTGAACTACGCAGTACGATAGACTCAAACTTGTCGTAATCCAATGATGGGAAAATAGGGTATTCTAGCTTGCTAAATCCATAGCGACCTCGGGCATGAATTGACATCGAGCGCTGATCATTTGCTCTACTCCAAGCACCAAAAATCTTCACCCCTGCATCAAGAGCAACACCTAATTCGCCAGTGGGTTCATAAAAGCTAAAGTGGATATCACGCTCCCAATCCTGCCAAAAATTGGCACCGAAAAAGGGTAGGTTATTTTCATAGTTACCCTCTGGGCCATATTCATAGATACCAGACTCAAGGTCGAAGAAATTGTAGGGCTCAGAAACTAGGGTTACGATGGGTAAGTCGTGAGTGTTGGATGTGATGTAGGTTCTAGTATCGGTTCTAGAGGGAATATAGTTTTCCTTGAATATTTTGGCGCGAATAACCGTATCATCACTGATTATAATCGGCGCAGTATATAGGTTTGATGTTATGTTGGGTAATGAAGCATCCAGTGTGTAGCGTATTTCTTCACCCTCAGCGGTTCCGCTCAACGTTACACTCTGTTCATTGAACTCCCCACCTTGGTGAGAGAAAATAACCTCGCTTTCAATAGCACCTATATAGCCTATGCTCGGATTTTGCTCTCCGGGTGTCGGTGTTTCAAAATACAAAATACTACCATCTACTGGGGAGCGACCCATACTGTTGTCGTTTTCCATTGCAGTAACATTTAAATAGTCCACTTGACTGCCATTGTTATCAAATAGCGTTAACTCTTCACCATTAGAAGATATTTTAAAGTTAGTGTGCAGGCTTGGATCCTCAAAGCCCAGAAGTTCAGGAGAAGCAACCCCATCATTGGTTGAGCCCAAGTAAAAAGCTGATAAAAATGGAATCAAGGTCATATCAGAAGAGGTGCTACTGACATTGTGTACTTGAATGCTTAAAACGTTCTCGCCGCTGTTGAGTAATGCTTGGAAATTGTTGATTGGGAAGCGGGTAGGGCTGCCACTCTGCCACATTTTCGCTTCTCGATCTGAAATAGTGCCAGCGTTGTAATTTGGTCGATCTCCAACAATATTTGCCCGAGCAATTTCCTCGCCATTGATATAGGCGACAAAACCGTCGTCATAGTCTATATCCAACCAAAGCTTGTCCATAAGAGCTAAGTCATTAATGGTAAATGTTTTGCGCACATAGACTGATCGGGTTCCGTTGGGGACTATGGTTGCATCATCGCCATCGGCATAACCAAAACCACTGGCTCCCTGTTGCCAGCTACTGTCATTAAAGCCAGTATTTATCCATGAGTTGCTAGGATTAGAAGTTGGTAAAATATAACGGAATATATCACCCTGATTAACCAGTGTTCTGTGGGTTCCGCCGCCAGCTCTATCCTTATCAGATGCCCAGATACGCAAATAGGAATTGGGGGCTAGAGAGGTGGCTGGGAACACCCACTTTGCTGGCAGAGTACTGTCGTCGGTGATGCTCCAGCCACTGAGATCAACCACAGTGTCACCATTGTTGTATAGTTCGATCCAATCAGGGCTATCGCCATCTTCATCATCAAATAATGAGTTTGATGAGGATACTTCGTTGATTATTACGGTGCTAGGTATACCACCCGGGTTGGCCCTAGGCATATTATCGGCTAAGTATTGCGCCACAGCGGAGCTGCTGGTTCTGGATGAGCCAAGGCCAATCGCTGAATTGATAAGAGATTCACCTGTTAGGCCGAAGAGATAGCGCAATAACAATAATCCATCGGTCAAGGCATCCACTTCACCGTTGCCGTCTATATCCGCAATAACAACAGTTGCATTGAGCTCAGCCTCAACTTCTGCTGGCGACAGACCAGAGCCAGAGGCGATGGCGTTGTCAGTAAGCGCTGCCCCCTGAAGTCCAAAGGTAAATCTCAATAGCAGTAGACCGTCAGTTAAGGCGTCGGCATTACCATCTTTGTCAATATCCCAGCTAATAACCTGACCTGATGGGCCGGTAGTAGATTGGGCATTAAGAATTTTAAGAGACGCTGGGGAAGATGATGCACTAGCAACCTGCGCAAAAGTGTTGCCACTTAGCGTTAACAGGTACATTGCCAAGATGCCCAGAGCAAAGATTGGAAGCCTTTTAATGGAGGTCATTTTTGTACCTTTTTTTTTGTTTATACAATGACTAACACTATCTTATGTTATTTTTTACCACAAAACATACCTTTTGGTGATTAATACGTTATTTTATCCGCAGTTGGTGCATTGATTTTGTTTCTTGAATTAGTGCGCATCTTTTTTTAGAACCAAAGCTAAATTTTCATCGTAACCACGATAAATAAAAACAGAGTTGTACTCATGCAGTTCAAATCTCAACTTACCAACGATCAGATTTCTCGAATTATTGAAATGGCCTGGGAAGATAGAACTCCCTTCGAGGCCATCCAGTTTAATTACGGTCTCAATGAATCTGCCGTTATTAAGTTGATGCGATCCAATATAAAGCCGCGTTCATTTCGTCTTTGGCGTCAAAGAGTTACAAATCGCAATACAAAGCACCTCTCAAAGCGCTCTCCGGATATCTCAAGAGCCTATTGTCCAACCCAATACAAACCCAGATAGGGGTAGCAGGTGCGTAGATACTTATTTTTATTAAGCTTTATTTTCATTGGCGATCTATGGGCGACTACTATGACATTTGATGATTTCAGTGCCAGCGATAGCCAAAGATGGCGTTATGTCAGTGACCAAGTGATGGGTGGCGTGTCTGTCGGCAATTTATACTTCATTCAAGATGAGCAGGAATCTTTTGCTCAACTTACCGGTCAGGTAAGTACAGAAAACAATGGTGGTTTTATTCAATTCAGAACGGATGTAAAAAAAATTCATCATGATTTTGAGGGCATATATGTCAAGGTCAAAGGTAATAATGAAGCCTATTTCGTTCATTTACGAACTAGGGGAACGTTGATGCCATGGCAATACTATCAAAGTGAGTTTTTCGCTGCTGATCATTGGCAAATCATTAAATTGCCCATCTCAAGTTTCGCACCATCAAGCAAATGGTTAAAGAAAAGTGTCGCAATAAGCAGTATTCGCAGTATAGGTCTGGTTGCCTTTGGGCGTGATCACAATGCCAATCTCAAGGTTGCCGAAATAGGTTTTTACTAGGTGAGGTATCCATGTCTTTTTTAAGTAGAAAAATTTCTTATTTTGTTAAGTTGGCCGGCTTTAGTGGGTTACTGCTCCTTAGTGTGCCGATTTTTTCGCAGGATTCGACAATCTATGTCAGGTTGAATTCAAACCCGTTCGCTGCACCATATTTTATTTTTTCCAACACACCCAGTGGACAGTCGATGGCTGTTACGCTGCAAAAGGGTGCCACCTATACTTTTATCAGAACTGATGGAGGCCATGCATTCAATATTGGCGATAACTGGAAGGTTGCTAATAACCAAATTCAGGTTTCCAGTAATGGCACCGGTGGGGTTGTTGGTGGCGCTGCATCTATAGTGCAAAATGAACAGTTAATTGTGTCGTTGCCAGACAACTTTAGTGGGGATGAGCTCTCCTACTTCTGTTACCCTCACTCCTCAATGATTGCTACCTTTAATGTGGCTCAACAACCAACCAGCTGGGATTTTGATGGCAATGGAGCAACTGACGCCTTAACCGATGGTCTTTTGCTGATGAGATATGCCTTTGGCCTAACGGGTGAAGCGCTGACTAATAACGCGATAGCAGCAGACGCTGTGAATAGCCCACAACAGATTCAAAACTCTTTTAGCCTAGCCTCCAATATTGCCGATATTGATGGCAATGGTGAATTGGATGCTCTGACCGATGGATTATTGTTACTTCGTTATCTATTCGATCTGCGTGGAGACGCCTTAGTGGACAGCGCCATAGCTGTTGATGCTAGCAGGATTGATAAAACCAATGTTGAAGCCTATATAGACTCGCGCATGCCTGATTAATGGTACAATTTTTTGATTGGCTTTTTACTGTTAAAAGCATATAGTGATATAAAGCTTAATCAGCCATGGACAGGCTTGCCAATAATAATTTGATTGAGGGGCGTAAAATGTTTTTATCGGGTAAAAAACTCTCCATTTTTAAAGGTTTGATCGCACTCTGTGGGTTGCTAGTTTTCAGTTTCCCAACTTTTTCACAGGATTCAACAGTCTATGTGAGATTAAACTCCAATCCCTTTGCTGCGCCGTACTATATTTTTTCTAATACTCCCAATGGTGAATCAGTCTCTGTCATATTAGAAAAGGGTGCCACCTACAATTTTGTCAGAACAGACAGTGGCCATGCTTTCAATATCGGCGATGCATGGAAAGTTGCCAATAGTGAAATTCAAGCGACAAGTAATGGTACTGGTGGTGAAGTCGGAGGCGTTGCCTCTATTGTTCAAGATGAGCAGTTAACAATAACAATTCCAACCGATTTTAGCGCAAACCAACTATCGTATTATTGTTATGCGCACTCTTCAATGATCGCCACATTGAATATTGCAGAACAGTCAGCAGGGTGGGATTTTGATGGCAATGGTGAAACCGATGCCCTCACAGATGGTCTTCTGTTGCTTAGATATGCCTTCGGTTTGCGGGGTGAGGCGCTGACCAACAGTGCCATCGCGCAAAATTCAACCAAGACGGCACAACAGGTTGAAAACACATTGAGTGTCTCGGCCACTATTGCGGATATCGATGGTAATGGTGAGGTAGATGCTCTCACAGACGGCCTTCTTTTACTGCGTTATCTGTTTGATCTTCGGGGCGACTCGCTACTGAATAATGCTATTGCTGTGGATGCCATTAGAAATAGTTATTCTGAACTTGAAAACTATATCGCATCATTAATGCCCGAGCAGCTATTGGCTCAGGCCGCTGGCTTGCTAGTTCAGATGAAAAGCAATCAAGAATTTTCGGCCAATTTTACCCAGAGTTATGAGCGAACCTTTGGCGAAGTATCGGATATGATGGTTGATGTTGCCATACCAGAAATGGCTATGGATGCTGCTGTATCAGATGGTGGCGGCGAATCATTTACCACCACCTACACTCTAGAAAAGAACATCGATGAGCACGATTTTGTAAAATATGATGGCGAAAATTTGTTTATTGCGCCTAGTTACAGCATGTATGACGATTGTTGTTTCTTTATAGATGAACCCATTGTGCTGTTTGATGATGCCATAGAAGTGGGTGAGGAAGAAGTTGCCGTTGATGAGCCTATCGGGCCAGTTATTCCAGAGTTGCGCTCGATAAAAATTATGTCCACCGATCCCGATCAATCCTCTGTATCCGAGGTCGGAAATATTGTGATTGATGACAATCGAACCATTGAAGGGCTCTATACCAATTTAGATGCTGAAACTAATAACAAACAATTGGCGTCCATAAGCACTTCGGGATGGTGGGGCATTTATGGTGATGCATTTATGAGCCCATCAACTTGGCGTGGTCAGACAACAGCGCTTTCAGTTTATGATATCTCCGATGTTAGCGATCCTGCACTTGACTGGAAATTCGAGGTGGAGGGTGGATTCGTTACTAGCCGCAAGAAAGGGGATGTTGTTTATCTTGTAGCACGTCATACCCCCCAGATTGACTACTATATTGACTATCCAACCATAGAGCAGAAGGATGCCAATCAGGAAGTGTTAAATGCTGTGTCCACTGAACAGTTGCTTCCCAAGGCCTTTATTAATGATGAAGAAACGGACTTTTTGTCGGCAACTGACTGTTTAATGATCAACGATAAGCACGAACTAGCGCCAGATCAATATGGTTATCCAACAATGACTTTGCTAGTAGCAGTTGATGTTAATAATAAAGAGGTGGTTAATAGTACCTGTTACTTAGAATCTACCGCGGGCATTTATGTGAGCCAAAATGCGATTTACTTTATTCAGTCAGAGGGATGGGGGGCAGATTCTAGAACATTAATTCACCGTTTTAATCTATCCTCTGATTTAGCTTACAGTGGTTCTGGCGAGGTTACAGGTCACTTGTTTAGCTCGGGTGAAATAGATTTTCGTATCAATGAGCACAATGGATACCTCAGGGTTGTTAGTAGTCAGTGGGTTGATGATCCCGAGGATAACAGAGATCACCAGCTAACGGTTTTAAAGCATTCCCCATCGGATCTATCTTTGGATAAGGTGGCGACACTGCCCAGTGAGCAATATCCAAATGAGATTGGAAAACCCAACGAGGATCTCTATGGCGTTAGATTTTTTGGTGATAAGCTGTATTTGGTAACCTTTGAGCGCACAGATCCACTGTATGTTTTGGATCTGTCCGAACAAGAAAACCCAATCATTGCTGGCGAGTTAGAAGTAACCGGTTTTTCCGATTTCCTTCATCCGGTTAATGATGAATTGCTATTGGGCTTGGGGCAAGATGAGAATGGCTTAGTCAAGCTAGAGTTGTTTAATGTAGCGTCCATTAATAACCCTGTATCACTGACAGCACTGAGTATTGGTGAGGGCTCTAGTTGGGTGCACTCACCGGCGAGATACAATCGCCATGCATTTACTTATCAGCAGGTCAATGACAGCCAAGACCGCTTTACCATTCCGATCACTATGACTTCAAATACCCCTGTGGGTTACACCCAAGAAAACAGACTGTATATGTTTAATCTGTTTAATAAGGATGTATCAGACGGGGCTTCGATTATGAACAGTGGTTACCTATCGGGTGGAATTAACAATTGGTGGTCTAACAATGATCGACAGCGCTCATTTATTCACAATGATACGGTGTTCTACATCAACGATCAGGATGTTATTCCATCTTTCTGGCAATACCCTGAAGATTAAATTTACCCATGGTTTAAAAAGAGCACCCAAAAGGGTGCTTTTTTTGACTAATTATTGTTGTTTAATTTGAGAAATTAATAATATTGGTCTAATTTAACAGAAGAATTATTGGCTTTTCACTGGCCGATAGTAAATGGATTTAGTTGTCAGAGCGGAGTCTCGAATTACAATGCAAAGGATCCTAAACAAAGGCCTTGTGGCCGTTTCAAAATGGGTTAAATTTTCCCAAAGTCATTTTTTTGTTGTTTGTCGGCATGTAGTCAAAGGTGGTGCAAAATGAGTTTATTGCATAACAAACAATCAACTGCTGCCATCAGCCCCATTGACACCTTGTCGCAAAATATTTTTTTTATTCTATCGGTGATATTTTAGCTAGGCACTGGGACCCTTCGATATATCAGATATTCATTGGCCCCATAGCGAATATGAGACATATATACCCGCTGTCTGCAATCGCGCGCTAAATAGCAGCGATACCGAAAAAATTATTCAATACCTCAGTCAGGTGGCTCTTGATGATTTTGGCATCAAGGACAATCTGGCAAATGATAAACGTGCGGCCTGTCTTATAGTAGCGGTTAAGGATTTCTACTTTTGGAATATATACAGCCTATAAAAAAGCAGCAAGACATCACTGTCTTGCTGCTCTATGAAGCATTATGCTCGAACCTGTTAAACCATATATAGAACACCCAGCAGGCCAACTACTGTTAGCACAATAGTGTAGGGTAATGCCATGATAACCATGCGCATATAAGATAGGCCAATGAGGGGGGCCAGGGCTGATGTTAGCAAAAATAAGAATGCAGCCTGACCGTTTGGAGTTGCCACGCTAGGTAGGTTAGTACCGGTGTTAATGGCAATTACCAGCTTGTCGAACTGATCTCGATCAATCATTCCTGTTTCGAGGGCGATTCTCACTTCATTGATATAGACTGTAGCAACAAAAACATTATCACTAATTGCAGATAACAAACCATTGGCAAGGAAGAATACTCCTGGTTGCGATACTGGATCCATAGCTAAAACCCAAGTGATGACTGGTGAGAACAGGTGTTGCTCGTGAATCACTGCCACAATAGCAAAAAACACCACCAATAACGCGGTAAAGGGCAGAGCTTCTTCGAATGCTTTACCTATTTGATGCTCTTCAGTAACGCCGTTAAAAGCGGTTAGAAGCACAATAATCATCAGGCCAATAAGACCAACTGGCGCCCAGTGAAAAGCTAGTGCAAACACCAAGATTAAAGCCACAACAGCTTGGGTGATAAGAATCGCAACCTGTTGTTTTGTGCGATTTCTTTCATCTTCTTGGCTAAACTCCATTAAAACTTGTCGCACGGCTTCTGGCAGCTGTGCGCCGTAGCCGAGTATCTTAGTTTTTTCCAGTAAAATACAACAAACTAATCCACAGACAAGTACAGGCATGGTTACTGGAGCCATGCGCAGAAAAAATTCGATAAACTGCCACCCAGCTTTCTCTGCAATAAGAAGGTTTTGTGGTTCACCAACCACAGTGGTTACGCCACCCAATGCAGTACCCACTGCACCATGCATAATAAGACTGCGCAAAAACTTTTTAAATTGATCCAAATGTTCACTGTTGGCCTCAAGCACTGCATTGTTATCGAGATGATTGTGGGAGACATCCGTAGAAGCCTTGCCGGATGCAACGCGGTGATAGACTGAGTAGAAACCTACAGCTACGGTAATTAAAACTGCGGTAACGGTCAGTGCGTCCAGAAATGCTGATAGAACGGCGCCGGAAAAGCAAAATAAAAAGGAAAGGGTAGTTTTAGAGCGAACATTTAGCAGAATTTTAGTAAAGGTAAAAAGTAGCATGTCGCGCATAAAGTAAATTCCAGCCACCATAAACATAAGCAACAGAATTACTTGAAAGTTGGAAACTGCCTCTGCATATACTTTGTCTGGACTGGTTAAGCCGAGAAGTATCGCCTCAATCGCCAATAGCCCGCCCGGTTGAAGTGGGTAGCATTTAAGCGCCATGGCAAGTGTGAAGATAAACTGTGCAATTAAAACCCAACCCACAATAAATGGTGACGACACCATAAGTAAAATGGGATTGATTACCAAAAAGGCAATGATCAGTTTCTGGTACCAACTCGGTGAATCACCTAAGAAATTATTTTGAAATGCCTGTGCTAATGTCGCTGTCATATTTTCTATCCTTTGTATGGCAGTTTGTCATAGTAAGTGCTGAAAAAAGATCAAAAAATCCTATCTCTATTGCTGTAAACTAGACTGGACTATTAAGAAAGCGAAACCTTAGCCTTGCAGGCTTGCTTTTGCAACCAAAACCTCGTTATATAGGCTTATTAACTAGGGTTTCGATAGCACCTAGTTCATTCATGCAAATATTGTTCATTTATTTAATTGGTCTATAATTTCATGCAATGCTAATTGGTATTTTTAGCCGATACTATTTAATTTATATTTATTCACAGTTTAATACGCAGAATATGGAGTTTAGTTTGGAAATTTTAGTAGAATATTGTTTATTTCTTGCCAAGGTTGTAACGGCAATTATCGGTTTTGGCGTCATAGTGGCTATTATCGCTAGTGCTAGTCAAAAGAATAAGCAAACTGCTGAAAGGGGTGAATTGCAAATTAGCCCTCTCAATGATCAGTATGATGAAATTAGTGAGGCCATGTCCACAGCTATGCTGGATCCTGTATCACAGAAAGCTGAGGCGAAAAAAATTCGCAAAGAAAAAAAGCAACGCGCCAAATCTGAAGGAAAAAAATCAAAGACTGAAGCCGAGGAGAAAAAGCGCGTTTTCGTGGTTAAATTTAATGGCAATGTCAGCGCCTCAGCGGTTGCCAATTTGCGCGAAGAGGTTACCGCTATTCTGACCCAAGCCAAGCCTCAAGATGAGGTTGTGGTTAAGCTAGAGAGCTCGGGTGGCATGGTTCACAGCTATGGCCTTGCCAGCAGTCAGCTAGATAGACTGCGCAAACAAAGTATTCCTATTACCATTTGTGTAGACAAGGTAGCTGCAAGTGGTGGCTATATGATGGCCTGTGTTGGTGATAAAATCCTCGCTGCACCATTCGCTATTATCGGCTCCATAGGTGTTGTAGCTCAACTGCCGAACTTTCATCGACTGCTAAAAAAACATGATATAGACTTTGAGTTATTAACTGCCGGTGAGCACAAGAGAACCTTGACAGTATTTGGTGAAAATACCGAGCAGGGTCGAGAAAAGTTTCTCGAGGATCTTCAGGACACCCACTCTCTGTTTAAATCCTATGTGGCAGAGCGCCGTCCCAATATTGATATAGATAAAGTTGCCACAGGTGATGTGTGGTTTGGTACCCGCGCACTTGAGCTCTCATTGGTCGATGAGCTGATGACCAGTGATGAATACCTAACCCAACAGGCAAAAGAATCGAAGGTCTATGAAATTAATTACCTGCAGAAAAAGAAGTTGCCACAGCGTCTTGGACTAGCTGCCGAGCAAAGTGCTGATAGACTGATTACCAAATGGTGGAATCGCCTGACCGATAGCGCCAATATTTATAAGTAATCTAATCTCTTCTCAATCGTTCGCTGACGGCGATTGGGTTGGGGAAATTAAATACAACAATATAGCTAGATATCAAAAAGGTAATAATGGCTGTCGCCTGAATTAAATGCGAGGCATCGCTGCCAATCAACTGAGTGCCAAAGGCCATATAGGCAATAAGAAGAGAAAACTCACTGTTTTGCCCAAGTCTAAATCCAATATCCCATGAGAGACTATTGCTCTCGCTTTGTGAGCGCAACAAATAGCGATAAACCACAGGTTTTAAAGTCAGCATAATTATTGCCAAAATAATAGCCGGAAGCGCGATAGATGGAAGTAGAGATAGATCAAAACCCCCACCCAATGAAAAGAAGAAAAGTATTAAAAAGAAGTCTCTCAGGGGCTTTAGATTAAGCGCGATATACTGAGCTATAGGGCTGGTAGCTAGGGAGATGCCCGCAATAAAGGCGCCGATTTCTTTTGATAGGCCTATCACCTCGGCCAGCTCAGCAATTCCCAGGCACCAGCCAATAGTTAACAGGAATATATATTCGCCTATACGATCAAAGCGACTAAATAAAGGTTGTAATAAATAGCGAACCAGAAACATCGCGCAGGCCACAAGTGCGGGAAGGGCAATAATACTGATCGCCAAACTCGATATACCATTTTCACTCGAGCTGGCAGACAGTAATACCAAAAGCACCGCGATGGCCAAAAAATCCTGCATAAGCAACATGCCCACCATCAATTCACCCGAATGGCGGTGATGCAATGCAGTAGTAGGCAAAAGTTTAATGCCAATAATGGTACTTGAGAACATCATGGCTGAACCGATAATGGCGCACTCTATTAGGCTAAAACCGAATATATAGGCTAAGGCAAAACCGATAATAGCAAATAAAAGCGAGCTAAATAGAGTGATGGGGGCAACTTGTTTTAAAACCTTCAGCAGAGATTGCGGTTGCATATCTAAGCCGAGTAAAAATAGCAAAAAAACAATCCCAATCGATGATATTTGCGCGATAAGCTCAACATCAGATACCCAACTGAGTCCGTAGGGGCCGAGGAGGGCACCCAAAGCGATATAAGCAACAAGAAGTGGCTGTCGACCAAACAGCGCCAGTGAAGCTAAAAGAGCTCCGCCAGTAAAAATAAGGAAAAAGATAAAAACAACGTGCTGATCCATAGGTTAAACCTGCTTGTTGATTAGACTAAAACTTATTTATCGCCTTCTAAAAAGCGGATTTTCTTGGTCAGCACTAACTTGATAAGATTCAGAAAAGTCCTGAAGTGACGCAGCACAGGCAGTTAAATCAGTTGTATCATCAAATTTAAATGCATTAAATCCGCAACGACTGAGCAAATATAACTGATCGCGAATAAAACCGCCAACAGCTCGAATTTCACCGCTGTAGTTATAGCGTTCCCGCAATAATCTTGCAGTCGAAAAGGCGCGACCATCGACAAATTTGGGGAAATTGATAGCTATGAGGGGCAGGTCTAGCAGAGGCTGAATTATTTCCTCAATCTCGGCATTGCCATCAATAATAACCCCGATGTGTCCATCGCGGTTATTTAATTGAGCAGAAAACTCCAGCCACTGATTGTAGGTAAGCAGCAAGTTGCCCTCGGGCAGCGACTCTGCAGCTGTTGTTGTGTCCTCTAGAGTAATCCAAATGTCCTCTACAACCGCGTTATCCTTAAGTACTTGGGGCATAAACTCTTTCCTTAAATTTCTCAATGCCAATGCGTTGGTAGGTGCTTAGAAAGCTTTCATCGGCAATGCGATTTTCAACATAGACGTCCAGTAACTTCTCAATGCCGTCGGTTATTTGATCGCGCGATAGGGATGGGCCGAGAACCTTGCCTAGAGAGGCATTTTTGTTGGCACTTCCACCTAATTGGATCTGGTACCACTCCTTACCCTTTTTATCGACACCTAGAATGCCTATATGGCCAATATGATGGTGGCCACAGGCATTCATACAGCCAGATATATTGAGTTCCAAGTCACCCAGATCATAGACATAATCAAGATCGGAGAACTTGCGCTGAATGGCTTCTGCCACGGGAATCGACTTAGCATTTGCTAGCGAGCAGTAGTCGCCCCCCGGGCAGCAAATCATATCGTTGATAGTTCCTATATTTGGTGTTGCTAAACCTGACTCCTTAGCCTGTTGCCACAGAGAGAACAGATCAGATTCAATTACATCTGTAAGAACCACATTTTGATTGTGCGTCGCTCGCATTTCACCGAAGGAATAGCGGTCTGCAAGCTCGGCTATGGTCTCGAGCTGTTTGTCTGTCACGTCGCCTGGGGCAACTCCCGCTGGTTTAAGAGAGAGTGTTACCGATCTGTAACCCACTTGCTTTTGAGGCTGAGTATTGCGATCTAGCCAACGACTGAAAGCGGTATTCTCTGATGCAATCGCGGAGAGTTTAGCTGTGGACTCAGCCCCATCGACTATCTGATAATCGGGCAGGGTAAAGAAGCCTTTAACCCTGGAAAACTCAGCATCAGTCAATGTTGAGGGGCCGTCTTTCAAGTGTTGCCATTCTTCCTCGACGCGCTGAGCAAAAACTTCAGGTGTCCAAGCTTTCACCAGTATTTTGATTCGTGCCTTGTATTTGTTATCGCGGTTGCCATAGCGGTTATATACCCGAACAATTGCATCCAAATAGGATAAAAGGTGTTTCCCGGGCAAGAACTTTCTAATAGACGACCCAATAATTGGCGTTCGACCGAGACCGCCACCAACAAAAACCTCAAAACCTACTTCTCCATTATCACCCTTAACTAGCTGTAGGCCAATATCATGCAACAAAAATGCGGCACGATCTTCTTCTGAACCACAGACAGCAATTTTAAATTTGCGCGGTAAAAAAGCGAATTCAGGGTGTATTGTCGACCACTGACGAATCAGTTCACACCAAGGGCGAGGATCTTCGATCTCATCTTTAGCAACGCCGGCAAATTGATCGGTGGTTGTATTGCGAATGCAGTTGCCGCTGGTTTGAATGGCGTGCATCTCTACTTCGGCAAGCTCGGCAAGAATATCGGGTACTTCCTCAAGGGCCGGCCAGTTTAACTGGATATTTTGTCGTGTAGTGAAATGCACATAACCTTTGTCATAAACGCGAGAAATATGGGCTAACTTTCTAACTTGGCGACTGGAGAGCATGCCGTAGGGAACGGCAATTCTCAGCATTGGGGCTAACCGTTGAACATAGAGCCCATTCTGGAGGCGCAGAGGCAGAAATTCTTCATCGGCAATTTCTCCTGCAAGATAGCGTTGAGTTTGATCTCTAAATTGCTCTACGCGCTCATTTACAATTTTATGGTCGTAATTATCGTATTTGTACATCTATTAGTTTCTGCAACATTATTGTTGAAAGACCGCAATGATACAGATTGACACAGCGCTTTTAAATTAATATTTCCCTATAAGTTGCAAATTAAAAGTAATAAAAAGTCTATTTAGCATTTTGGCGAGACAGCTTGATAAATGCTTGTTAAAATAATGCTAATATCAACACAGTCTCAATCCATTAGATAATCTTGTAGGAAAGTTTTAATGTCAGATTTAAATAATCAAAATGATGGCGATGCGTCAGCTGATGCTGTTGCTTCCATTGCTGTTGTATTAATTTTAATAACTGGTGTGGTTTACTGGTTGTCCACTCTATAAATCTTGTTTATGCGCCAAGACCAAAATTCTATGTCTAGACAAAATTCGAGCGCCCTAGTTCAGGAGTTTCTCAGTAAGGTCACAGTTGAAGAGCCGTTGCCTGCAGATCAGCTTGATGCTATTAGCCACCAAGTAAAGCAGCTATTGAGAGAGAAAAATGCCGTCATTGTCGCTCACTATTACACAGACCCACTTATACAGGCTCTGGCAGAAGAGACTGGTGGTGTGGTTGCAGACTCCCTTGAAATGGCCCGTTTTGGCAGTAAACACAGCGCCGAAAAACTAATTGTTGCGGGTGTTAAGTTTATGGGTGAGACGGCGAAAATCCTCACCCCTAACAAAACAGTATTGATGCCCACGCTCGAGGCAACCTGTTCACTAGATGTGGGTTGTCCGGCGGACGAATTCACGGAGTTTTGTGATCAGCATCCCGATCGAACGGTTGTGGTCTATGCCAATACCTCGGCTAAGGTCAAAGCGCGGGCAGATTGGGTAGTAACCTCGAGCATTGCAGTTGATGTTGTTGAGCACCTCGATTCCCTCGGGGAAAAAATTATTTGGGCGCCCGATAAATACCTTGGAGCATATGTAGAGCAGCAAACTGGTGCTGATATGCTGATGTGGAATGGCAGCTGTATTGTGCATGAAGAGTTTAAAGCAAAAGGTATTTCTGATCTTGTGCAAGTTCATCCAGACAGCGCCGTTTTAGTTCATCCTGAATCCCCGCAGTCTGTGGTTGAAATTGCCGATGTGGTTGGCTCTACATCCCAACTAATTGCCGCGGCAAAAAGTTTGCCACAAGAAAAGTTAATTGTTGCCACTGATCAAGGTATTTTTTACAAAATGCAACAAGCGGTTCCCCATAAGCAGCTGATTATCGCTCCCACAGCGGGTAGTGGCGCTACTTGCAGGAGCTGTGCTAATTGTCCATGGATGGGAATGAATAGCCTGCAAAATTTGTTGCAGTGTCTTCAACAGGGTAGTGGTGAAATAAACGTTGACAATAAAGTGGCTGAACTTGCCACTACAGCCCTCGATCGAATGATGAACTTCAAGCGCGCCAGTTAAAGCTTATTGAGATTCTTTTCCATTTCTGCAATTTCAATTAAGCGCTGTTCCAAAATAGCCAGTCTTTTTACATCATTTGTTAGAAGTTTCTTGGCAAAATTCAACTGTCGTACAGCATTATCAAGAGCGCCTATCAAAATAAAGTACTCCGCTCTTGCCAAATGTACCCCAGATATATTCCCAGCAAGACCACTGATCTCGGCAAGCTGATACCAGAGAACTGGGTCTTCTGGTCGCTTCTCAGTCAATTTATGTAGTACCTTGGCCGATGTCTGATATTGATGGGATTTCCACAGGGCATCTGCCTTCAGTCTAAGCAGTGGATAGTTGTCTCTATTAAGAGCTAGCTCAGTGTTTAATTTATCAGCTGCTTGTTTGTAATTTCCAGCGGCGATATCAATTTCTATATCTGTGTAAATATAGGGCCAATAGTTCGGTTTATTTTGTATCAATTTAGCTATTTGCTGTGAGGCTTTCGTGTGGTTGCCAGCTTGTGAATGTGCGATTGCAAGGGCGTAGTGATAGGCATCGGCTATCAAGCTATTCGATGCTATTTTCTGCCCGAAATACTTTATGGAGTAATTGGGATTATCCTGATGTAAGACTTTTGCTCGCGCTTGCATAATATAAAAATCAAAGTTATCGGGATAATGGCGATTGAGATATTTTAATGCTCTGGAGCGGGTATCTGTTACACGCTTTTCTGTCAGTGGATGGGTCAACAAAAACTCGGGTAATCGACTCCCTTTGTACCTTGTAAGGGCCAACATTTTTTCCAGCATATCGGCAGATGCTGCAGGGTTTCGACCAGCTTTTTGCATTATTTTAAAGCCCAGTCGATCAGCTTCTTTTTCGTTATTTCTGCTATAGCGCAACTGCTGGTCGGCGGCAAGGGCTTGAGTGGCTGATAGGGCGGCCATACCTGCATCGGCTCCGGCTTTAGAGCTGACAACTATGGTGGCCAACAGTCCGGCTAAATTGATATGAGCAGAGCTACGCTTGGCTTCCAAACCTCTAGCAAAGTGTCTCTGGCTAAGGTGAGCAATTTCATGGCTAATAATTGAAGCTAATTGGTCTTCATTATCCGCATGGGTAAAAATACCAGTGTGCACACCAATAATACCTCCGGGAACAGCAAAAGCATTGATATTGGGGTTGTTGACTAATACTAGCGTCAGCCGAGTATCCTCGAGTTCACTCTGGGTTACCAAATCAAAGGTTAATTTCTCCAAATAAGACTGAATAAGGGGGTCGTCATGCTGTGCTACATAGCGTCTAAATGCTTGTAGCCAGGCTTTACCGAGTTTGTACTCTTGACTCTTTGACACTATGCCAGAGCTGCTATCGCCAAGAATTGGCAGCTTTATATCTGCTGCAGTGCTATTAAGAGAGAAGATTAAAAGCGAGAATGCAGAATACAGCACAGCCAATCTAATCAAAACAAAATATTTAGAATGTTGATTTGGCATGAATTATCTTATTGTAAAGTGTCATTTTCAGCTGAAACTCCCAACTTATAGGTTTTGACAGTAAAAAAAACCATTGGTTTCATTTATGATAACTGTATCATCGAGTGATAATATGCCATATTGGCAGTCTAAATTTCTATTTTAAATATGGGGATAGCATGAAGAAGGTTTTGCAGAGGTGGATGGCACAGTATTTCGGCACTGAAGAGGCGGTTCTATTAAGTGTTTTTCTTGTTGCTTCAATTATTGTAGTCGCTACCTTAGGTGATGTTTTAGGCCCTGTAATTGCCGCGCTTATTTTTGCATTTTTATTGCAGGGCGTAGTCAATAGTCTCAGGCGCTATGGTGTATCAAAAATTGCTGCCGTGCTTTCAGCCTATATTTTATTTTTGGTGTCATTTATTACAGTATTGGTAGTTTTAGTGCCAATTGTCGGTCGTCAGACGTCGCTGTTGTTAAAGGAATTGCCCAATATGGTCGGGCAGTTGAAAGAGCTATTGAGCTCATTGCCAGAAAAAGCCTCAGAGTATATAGGTCCGGAACAGATTCAGGTTGTTGTTGCGAGGATTTCAGAAGAGGTAGCAAATCTTGCTGAACAGCTTCTAAGCCTTTCAATAAGCAGCTTCCCAAGCCTTTTGGCTATTTTGATTTATCTATTTTTAGTGCCGTTACTGGTATTCTTTATGCTGAAAGATAAGGATGTTTTATTGGGTTTTATTTCCAATATGCTGCCAAAAGAACGCCGTGTTATGACGGTTATCTGGGATGAAATGGATATGCAGTTTGCCAATTATGTTCGCGGTAAGGCCATTGAAATTCTGATTGTTGGCGCAGTGTCATTTATTACATTTTTATTCCTCGATCTCAAATACGCCGCACTCTTGGCCTCTCTGGTTGGACTCTCGGTATTAATTCCATATATTGGAGCTACACTGGTTACTATCCCCGTACTTTTAGTTGGTTACCTACAGTGGGGATTTACCAATGATTTTTTCTGGTTGCTAGGGCTTTACGCAATCATTCAGATTATCGATGGTAATGTTCTGGTGCCGCTACTTTTTTCAGAGGTAGTAAATTTGCATCCTGTAGCCATTGTTATCGCAGTGCTTATTTTTGGTGGTATATGGGGCTTTTGGGGGCTGTTTTTTGCCATTCCTCTGGCTACATTGGTGAAAGCCATTTACAACGCTTGGCCGAGAACAGTTGTGCAGTCAGAGTAACTGGTCTTGATAAGGAAATACCCCACTGCAATGCCTATAAAAAACTGGATATCGCTTTGGTTTAATCGAACTAAATTAGCTGGCAGGTTGCCTTTGATCCTTTGTATGCTGATTGCAGCGTCCTGTGGCTCATTGTTAGTTAAAACAGAATCAATGCAGGTGGTAAAAAGCCCTAATGATGAGCGCCAATACCAGCGACTTCGCCTAGACAATAATCTTGATGTATTGCTTATATCTGATCCCGCTACGGATAAGGCCGCAGCTGCCTTAGACTTATACATTGGAAGCTATCAAAATCCAGAGAAGCGGCAGGGTTTGGCTCATTTTTTGGAGCATATGTTATTTCTTGGCACCGAGCAATTTCCTCAGCCAGATTTCTATCAAACTTTTATTAGCGAGCACGGTGGCAGTCACAACGCTAGCACAGGCCTAGAGCATACCAATTACTTCTTCGATATCAATGCTGAGCACCTAGCTGAGGCGCTCGACAGGTTCGCTCCATTTTTCACCAATCCTCTTTTTGATGCTAGTTTCGTTGACAGGGAGCGCAATGCAGTGGAGTCGGAGTATCAGTTAAAGTACAAAAATGATGGTAGGAGACAGTGGGATGTCTTCAGGGAAATAGCTAATTCCAAGCATCCCATTTCGAAGTTCAACGTTGGCAACCTTGGAACACTCAGTGATAACAAGCAATCCAGTGTACGCGATGAATTGATCGACTTTTACAACAAATATTACTCGGCAAATTTGATGACATTAGTGGTTTTAGGTAAACAGCCGCTACACCAATTAGAAAAAATCGTGCGTGAGCGATTTTCTACAATCAAAGATAAGCGGGTAGTTATTGACGGCTATCAAGCAAGATATGTCGAGCCATCACAGTTGCCAATGCAGGTTAATATTAAGCCCTTAAAAGACACAAGAGAGCTCGGATTGCTGTTTGAGCTGCCAAAGCTGAATTCCCATTGGCAGTCAAAACCCGCTGATTACTTGGCTGCTATGATTGGATATGAAGGGCAGGGTAGCCTTCTCCAGGCATTAAAGGCAAAGGGTTGGGCTGATAGCCTTTCTGCGGGGGCAGTGCTCGAAGATCGCAGTGCAGGTCTTTTCGCCATTGATATTGGACTTACTCCCGCGGGCTTAAAGGCTCGTGAGCAGGTGTTGATTGAGCTCTTTGCTTGGATAGATTTGATTGCGCGTGAGGGTATTGAGGAATGGCGGCACAGTGAGTATGCCGCTATGGGGGAAATAGCCTTTAGGTTTGCCGAAAAACAAGATCCAGCGTCCTATGTCACAACTGTTGCGAGAAATATGCATCAGTATAAAAATGCTGAGATATTGCGTGCCCCCTATGTTGCAGAACAGTTTGATGGCACTATTATCAAAACCATAATATCTCAGTTGACGCCAGATAATATGCTGATGTTTGTGACATCTCCCGATGCTGAGGTAACAGCTAATTCTCAGTATTACCAAACGCCATATTTATCCAAGTCTCTAGATAATAAGACTGTTGAGCGAATTGAAGATGGCGCCTCTATTTTCGAGCTAAGTCTGGCCCAGGCGAATCCGTTTATACCTGATGATTTAGCGGTGATCGACGGTTCGAACTACGCAAAACCATCGCTGTATCATAATCAGCCGGGCCTAAAAGTGTGGCATCATCAAACCAGTGAATTTGGTTCTCCCAAGGCGAAAATTGTTATTTTGTTAAACACCGAGTTGAGCCAGAGTTTGGCCGGCTTGTCATCGGCAAAGCTATACTCTGCTTATATATCTGATCAGCTCATTGAGCAACTATATCCAGCAATTATGGCTGGTCTTAGCTACTCCATTTCAGCCACAGAAAAAGGGATCTCCATTGTTATTAGTGGCTATTCCGATAAGCAGCAAGTATTGTTGCATAGCATCGTATCTGCAATGGTTAAGCCGCAATGGGACAGGCAGCGTTTTGAACTCATTAAGCAGCAATTAATAAGAGAAAAAAATAATACCAAGCGCGATTATCCGTTTAGGCAGGCCATTTCCTCTTTCTACGCCATTGTTCAGGGCAGGTGGACCCCTGTTGATCAGGCTGAGGCGATGCAGGCGATAAGCTTTGCTCAGATACAGAAGTTCTCATCACAGCTGACTTCTTCGTTCGATGCCAAGCTATTGATAACAGGAAATCACAGCTCTGAATCTGTTGATGGAGTTATTAGGCAGCTTGATAGTATGCATTTTGCCGATATGTCTCTAACAACCAAAGTGGCCAAGTTACAGCAAACTGATATTAGCCATGCAATCGCTGTTGAACACAGCGACAGCGTGTTAATTCAATATATCCAGGCCGATAATGAGAGTATCAAAGAAAGGGCTGTGGTGGGACTGTTGTCACAGATGATGTCAGCCCCGTTCTACAATTTATTACGCACTGAGAAGCAGCTTGGATACGTTGTTTCAGCTTTTGCAATGCCGATAAATAGAGTGGCTGGTATTGGTATGCTTGTGCAATCACCTGTTGCAACGGTAAAGAGTTTAAAGGCTGAGTTTAACCAGTTTAATCGTGCATTTAGTCAGCAAGTCGAAAATTTAACCCCTGAGGAGCTCGAAAAGCACAAAAGGGCGCTTTTAGTTAACCTTGAAAAGTCTCCTGATAATCTGTCAGAGCTCAAAGCAAGACATCTTCAGTCAATAAGCCTCGGCTATCATAGTTTTGATTTTCATCAGCAGCTAGGGCAGGCGATTAGTGTCGCCACGGTTGATGAAATTAAAGCTGCATATCAGCGATTAGTGATGATTAAGCCGCGAAGATTGTGGGTCTATGCCAATGACAATGTCGCTTTAAACTCAACAGCTGATAGCCGTTTATCGATTGATCAGCACTATATGTTTCCATATTAACTATTTAAAAAGCATTTATGTAGTTAAACTAACTTAAAAATAAAAATTTATATAATCAATAAAATCAGTAAGATATAAAAAATATATAACGTAATTTATAATATATATTTACCTGCTGAATCTATTCAATTTCATTGATTTTGTAGCCTCACTACATTATTATATGCGCCTTCATTAGAGGGTCAGACTGTCCGTATTTAAAGGACACAAGACAGTTTTGTAAGACCTCTTTAAACTGAATTAATTACAATGATTGGTGCCGCATGTCTCAGGATTTAGATCCAACAGAAACCCAAGAATGGTTAGAAGCGTTTGATTCAATTTGTCGCGCTCAGGGAAGTGAAAGAGCTTCTTATATACTCAGTCAATTGCAAGCCCGTGCCACTAACACGGGTGTTGGTTTGCCGCAATCGATTACAACGCCCTATTGCAACACAATCCCTGCTAATAAAGAAAAAGTTATGCCGGGTGATCTGTTTATGGAGCGTCGCATTAGGTCTCTGATCCGCTGGAATGCGCTTGCAATGGTTATGCGTGCCAATAAGCAAAGTGAGGGTATAGGTGGTCACATTGCCAGCTTCTCCTCAGCTGCCACACTGTACGATATTGGTTTTAACTACTTCTTTAGGGGTTCCGAAGGTGAAAACCTAGGTGATTTGGTATTCTTCCAAGGGCACAGCGCTCCTGGTATGTATGCTAGATCCTTCCTAGAGGGCCGGCTTTCAGAGGATCAGCTAGACAGCTTCCGTCGCGAAGTTGACGGCAATGGCCTATCTTCCTATCCCCATCCATGGTTGATGCCTGACTACTGGCAATTCCCTACTGTATCTATGGGGCTTGGTCCTATTCAGGCCATTTATCAAGCGCACGTTATGCGTTACCTATCTGCTAGGGGCCTTGTCGCTCGTGGTGATCGCAAGGTATGGGCCTTCCTCGGTGATGGTGAATGTGATGAGCCAGAAAGTTTAGGCGCTATCTCTCTAGCTGGGCGCGAGGAACTTGAAAATCTTGTTTTTGTTATTAACTGTAACCTACAGCGTCTCGATGGCCCTGTACGCGGCAATGGCAAGATAATGCAAGAGCTCGAAGGTGTTTTCCGTGGTGCTGGTTGGAATGTTATTAAAGTTGTCTGGGGACGTCACTGGGATCAGCTTCTTGAAAAGGATAAGTCTGGTCTGCTTCTCAAGCGTATGAATGAAGTATGTGATGGTGAGCTACAAAACTACAAGTATAACGGTGGTGCTTACACTCGCGAGCATTTCTTTGGTAAATATCCAGAGTTACTAGAGTTGGTCAAAGATATGACCGACGACCAGATTATGGCCCTTAATCGCGGTGGTCACGACCCGTATAAAGTTTACGCTGCCTATGCCGAGGCTTCTGCTAGCAAGGGCAAGCCAACAGTTATTCTTGCCCAGACCGTTAAGGGTTATGGTCTCGGTGATGCCGGAGAAGCGGCCAACGATACCCACTCAGTGAAAAAACTGGATATGGACAGCTTGCGCAAATTCCGCGATCGTTTTGGCATTCCAATTCCCGATGATCAGCTTGAAACTGTCCCTTACTACAAGCCGGCGAAAGATAGTCCAGAATTGGTCTACATGCAGAGCCGACGCCAAGAGCTTGGCGGCCCGCTTCCAGCGCGTAAAGCTGACTTTGAGCCAATGACAGCGCCGCCTCTAAGTGCCTTTAAGAAGCAGTTAGAGAGTTCTGGTGAGCGTGAAATATCGACCACTATGGCATTTGTCCGCGTTTTGTCATCACTGGTTAAAGACAAGAATATCGGCAGTCGCGTGGTACCTATTGTACCCGATGAGGCGCGAACCTTTGGTATGGAAGGAATGTTCCGTCAGTTGGGTATTTACACCTCTGCTGGTCAGAAATATGTTCCCCATGACCATCAGCAAATCATGTATTACAAAGAAGATAAAAAAGGTGTGATTCTCGAAGAGGGCATTAACGAAGCTGGTGCTATGTCAGCTTGGTTGGCGCTTGCTACTTCTTACAGCACTAATTCATGTCCAATGATTCCGTTTTATATCTTCTACTCAATGTTCGGCTTTCAGCGTATTGGTGACCTTGCATGGGCTTCTGGTGACAGTCAGGCTAGAGGCTTCCTAATCGGAGCCACTGCTGGACGGACTACTCTAAACGGTGAGGGTCTTCAGCATCAGGATGGTCACAGTCTTATTTTGGCGAATACAATTCCAAACTGTAAGAGTTACGATGCAACATTTAGCTATGAGTTAGCAGTGATTGTTCAAGATGGCGTCAAACGCATGTTTGAGGACCAAGAAAATTGTTTCTACTATCTGACAACTATGAATGAAAACTATACCCAACCTGCAATGCCAGAGGGTGCAGAAGAGGGGATAGTCAAGGGTATGTATAAGTTTGCAGAAGCCGGCAAAGGCGACAAGAAAGTTACTCTTATGGGTGCGGGTACAATCCTGAATGAAGTTATTGCGGCTGCAGAAATTCTTAAAGATCAGTTTGATGTTGAGTCTGATATTTGGAGCCTTACTAGTGTCAACGAGTTGGTGCGCGAGGGTCAGGCGGTTGATCGCTGGAATCTACTCCACCCAACTAAAAAGGCCAAAAAGGCTTATATCACCGAGCAATTAGGTGACTGTAAAGCGCCGGTAATTGCCTCGACTGACTATATGAAAGCCTACTCTGAACAAATGCGCGCTTACATTGAGCAGCCGTTTTATGTTCTAGGTACGGATGGTTTTGGTCGCAGTGACAGCCGTGCTGCACTTCGTCATTTCTTTGAAGTTGATCGTAATTTTGTTGTGATTTCAGCGCTAAAAGCACTGTCAGATCAGGGTACAATTAAAGCAACGGTTGTAGAAAAAGCGATTAAAACATTGGGCATAGATCCAGAAAAACCCAATCCATTGTTTTTGTAATAGTTGAAACTGTAACTAACACTAACAGAAATTCTATTTATAAAGGGCATATTAAGTGGCAATAGAAATTGTAACAATTCCAGATTTGGGCGGTGCAGAGTCGGTTGAAGTTATCGAGCTTTGTGTTTCTGCAGGCGATACCGTTGAGCAAGAAGACTCTCTGGTAGTTCTTGAATCTGACAAGGCTTCGATGGATGTGCCTAGTCCAGTGGATGGCTCAGTGGTTAAATATTTGGTAGCAGAGGGCGATACAGTCAAGGTTGGTGATCCAATCGCTGAAGTCGAAACTGCTAGTGCCGGTGTGGCTGCAGAACCCGCTGCGTCGTCAGAGCCCGCTGCAGCAGAGCCTGAGCCTGCTGTTGAAGAAACTACCGCAGAACCCGCTGTTGAAGCTGTAGCCAGTAGCGAAGCAACTACCTCAGAACTGATTGCCCTGGTTCCAGATATCGGTAGTGATGACAAAGTTGAATTAATTGAAGTGTCTGTTGCCGTAGGCGATCAGGTAGAAGAGGGCGATACTCTTGTAGTACTCGAGTCAGATAAGGCCACAATGGACGTACCCTCAACGCTGACCGGGACAGTTGTATCAATGATTGCCAAAGAGGGCGACAAGCTCGGTACTGGCGATCAAGTTGCAGTTATTGAGGTAGCTAGTGGCGGTGCCACAGAAGTTGAACCTGAGGTTCAGGCTGAACCTCAGCCAAAAGCTGATCCAGCTCCAGTTGCACCTGCACCTGTGGCAACACCTGCCACTAAACCTGCTGCAGTCCCAGCTCCAGTAGCTAATGATTCAGCAGAAATCTATGCCGGTCCAGCGGTTCGTTTGCTAGCGAGAGAGCTTGGTGTTGATCTATCTCAGTTAGCCGGAACTGGTCCAAGGGGTCGAATCCAGAAAGACGACGTCAATAACTTTGTTAAATCTGCCCTGCAGTCAGGCTCAAAGTCTTCTGGCGGCGCCGGTATTCCTGATGTTCCTGCAATCGATTTCAGTCAATTCGGCGAAATTGAAACAGTTAAATTAAGCAAAATTCAGAAAGTTACAGCGGATAATATGCAGCGCAACTGGCTGAATGTGCCTCATGTTACCCAGTTTGATGACGCCGATATTACTGATCTTGAAACCTTCCGCAAATCACTCAAAATTGAGGGTGAAAAGCGCGGGATCAAAGTTACGCCAGTTTCTTTCCTAATCAAAGCTGCTGCCGCAGCATTGGCAGCTAATCCAGAGTTTAATCGTTCACTTGCTGGTGACGGTGAAAATTATATCCAAAAGCATTACATCAATATTGGAATGGCGGTAGATACACCTCGCGGCCTTGTTGTTCCAGTTATCAAAGATGCCGATAAGAAAGGTATCTGGAAGATATCGTCGGATGTCATCAATATGGCAACACTTGCTCGTGAAGGAAAACTCAAGCCTAGTGACATGCAAGGGGGCTGTTTTACAATCTCCAGCTTAGGGGCAATTGGCGGTAATGGCTTTACCCCAATCGTAAATAGCCCTGAGGTTGGCATTCTTGGCGTTTCAAAATCTCAGATGAAACCTATTTGGGATGGCTCTGAATTCCAGCCAAGATTGATGTTACCTCTGGCACTATCGTACGATCACCGTGTAATCAATGGTGGCGATGCCGGCCGATTTATGACCTATCTGGTCAAAATCCTCAGCGATATCCGCCATATGACCCTATAAAATTTAATAGTAAATTGATTGTAAACACCGAGAGACTTTTAAACTATATTGGCTGTAGGTATAAAAGTTTCTAGGTGTAGAAGCAGTTATGACAAACGGTTTTTTGCCACTCTCGCTCCCGCAGCGCTCACAATTAGCTACTCAATTTAAACGCTTGTCCTCAGTTATCAGTAGCCAAAATTCTACTAGAGCCTCAATACTTTTTCGGATTGATATTTGGGGTTCATATCATTGAGTCGGTTAACCTTGGGTGCCATAGCCAAACAAATAGGTGCCACATTAAAGGGTGATCCAGACTATGTGGTTACAGGTTTGGCCACACTCGTCAGCGCTATGCCCAATCAGGTCAGCTTTTTAGCTAATATGAAATATAGGCAACAGCTCGGCAATTATCACGCGGGTGCGGTTATTTTGCAGCCTGAACATGCCAAATTTTATACGGGTAATTGCCTGTTGTTGGATAATCCCTACGTCGGCTTTGCAAAACTGCTCGAATTGACCCTACTGCAGTGTTGGGCAGTGGTGTTAATTTAGCTCCGGGTGTGTTTATAGGACCTAATGTAACCTTGGGTAATTGTGTTTCTGTTGGTGCAAATACAGTTGTAGAAGCGCATGCAAAGGTCGGCGACTATACCAAGATTGCGGCTAATGTAACCTTATACCACCGAGTTAAAATAGGTGCGCAGTGTATTATTCACAGCGGTGCTGTAATAGGTACAGATGGCTTTGGTTTTGCAAAAGATGGCTCTAACTGGATTAAAGTAGCTCAGCTAGCCAGTGTTAGCATTGGTGATAATGTCGATATAGGAGCTGGCACAACAATAGATCGGGGGACACTAACTGACACCATAATAGGTAATGGTGTTAAATTGGATAATCAAATACAAATTGGTCACAATGTTCAGCTTGGGGACTGTACTGCTATCGCGGCCTGTACCGGTATCGCAGGTAGTACAACGTTGGGCAAGTATTGCACCACTGCTCGTGCCTGTGGCGTTGCTGGTCATTTGACCCTAGCCGATAACGTCCATATTACGACGATGTCTCTAGTCACTCACTCTATTCCTAAACCGTGGGTATATTCATCGGGTACAGCGATGGATTAAAATCATAAATGGTCGCGCAACGCCACTCGATTTAAGCAACTCGAGCAAATGGCAAAGCGCATAAAACATCTAGAATTAGAAATCGCTAAGCTCAATTGTAAACAGGTTTAATAAGATTACTGATGCCATATATAAAGGATTATCTAATTGACTGTAGACATGGAAAATTTATTGGTCTTAGTTAAGAGTTTTATCAAGATTTAAGGTATGATAGGCGGCTTGGAAGTAGACTTTATGCTTAAGTCATATAAAAATTTTATTTGGAGAGCAATTGATGATTATTAAACCTCGCGTACGCGGCTTTATGTGTATTACAACTCACCCAACTGGCTGTGAGGCTAATGTAGTTAATCAAATCAATTATGTGAAATCTCAACCTGCAATTGACATGCCCAAGCGAGTGCTAGTGATAGGTTCATCAACTGGATATGGTCTTGCAGCGCGAATTTCAGCTGCTTTTGGCGGTGGCGCATCTACACTGGGTATTTTCTTTGAAAAGCCCGGTACGGAAAAAAAGCCAGGTACTGCCGGTTGGTATAACAGTGCGGCATTTCATAAAAAGGCTGAAGAGCAGGGTCTCTATGCTAAGAGTATCAATGGCGATGCGTTTTCCAATCAAATCAAGCAAAAAACCATCGACACTATTAAGCAAGACTTGGGTCAAGTCGATCTAGTAATTTACAGTCTTGCAGCGCCACGTCGTCAGCACCCAGATACGGGTGAGGTCTATAATTCTACCCTTAAGCCCGTTGGCAAAGATGTCACCATGCTGGGGGTTAACACCGATAAAGAAGAGGTTCAGGAGTTTAGTCTTGAAGCTGCCAGTCAGCAGGAGATCGACGATACAGTCGCCGTGATGGGTGGTGAAGACTGGCAGATGTGGACCGATGCGCTACAACAAGCAGGGGTCTTGGCAGATGGCGCTAAGACAACCGCCTTTACCTATATTGGCGAAAAAATTACTTGGGATCTCTACTGGGATGGCACAATTGGTCAGGCTAAAAAAGATCTGGATAAAAAAGTACTGTCTATTCGCGATCAATTACAGGCATCGGGTGGCGACGCTCGTGTTTCAGTGCTTAAAGCCGTGGTTACTCAAGCTAGCTCAGCCATACCCATTATGCCGCTATACCTTGCAATGCTATTTAAAGAGATGAAGAAAAATGGCACCCATGAGGGCTGTATAGAGCAGCTCTATCGTCTGTTTACGGAGTGCTTATATACTGATTCGCCGCGTTTGGATGAAGAGGGCCGTCTGCGTGTTGATGAGCTAGAACTCACTCCGGAAATTCAAGATGCAGTGACGCAAAGCTGGGCGGCTATTAGCGACGAGACACTGGATGAGTTGACCGATTTAGAGGGCTACAAGCAAGAGTTTTTAAATCTATTTGGCTTTGAAATTGATGGTGTTGACTACGATGCTGATGTTAACCCCGATGTTCCAATCTCACAGATGGTTTGATGAGTTAGCCTAGAGCACCTGTTATGGCCTCCAAAAACACCAAGTTTAAAGCGGTTTTTTTACACCCGCGCTATTGGATAACTTGGTTCTGGCTCGGTGTTTGGCGTCTAGTTACCATACTGCCCTATAGAGTCTTGTATGTTTTAGGTCAGGGCATAGGGTTATTGCTGTATTTACTGCCAACCAGACGCAAACATATTGCTCGCACTAATATTGCACTGTGTTTCCCAGAGTTGGATGCGTCCGAAAGAAAGTCATTGCTGAGAGATAACTTTCGCAGTATGGGTATTGCCCTGATGGAAGTGGGTATGGCCTGGTGGTGGCCCAAACAACGCCTGCAAAAGTGGGTAACCCTAGAGGGATTAGAGCACTTACAGCGCGCCACTGACAGAGGCGTTATTCTTGTGGGTATGCACTTCACTACCCTTGAGATCGGTGGTGCAGCATTGACCAGTGCTATTGAGATTGATGGCATGTATAAGGCCCACTCTAATCCGGTCTATGATTATATTCAGCTTAAAGGTAGGGTTAGCCACAATGTCAGTGGTTGTAATTTGTTCGACCGCAAGGATATGCGAGGCACCCTAAAATGTTTGCGCAACGGTCGCGTACTCTGGTATTTGCCAGATCAAGATTATGGTCTCAACCAAAGTTTGTTTGCGCCATTTTTTGGCATATCTGCGGCAACGGTTCACGCCACCTCCCGCATGGCTATGAAAACTAATGCCTCGGTGATCCCGGTAACATTTACTAGGCTACCTAATGCAGGGGGCTACAAGGTAACTATAGAAGCAGCATTGGATAATTTTCCTTCCGATGATATTTTCAGTGATACCTGCAGAATTAATCAACTGGTTGAGCAATATGTTAGGGCGCAACCCGATCAGTATCTTTGGGTGCATCGCAGATTTAAAAATCGCCCACAGGGTGAAAAAGATTACTATAATATCCCCGCTGGGAAGGCGTAGTAAATTCCATTAAATGCTATTATTAAATTGCTGAGGCATAGACTTCTAGCAGTGATTTACAAATAAGTATATGTAGCTACCTTAAGGAGCAAAAATGATAACTGGAAGTATTGTCGCACTGGTGACGCCCATGATTCCAGACAGTTTAGATGTCGACTGGGATGCCCTAGAGCGCCTGATAGAATGGCATATAGAGCAGGGTACCCATGCCATAGTTGCCGTCGGCACTACGGGTGAGTCAGCGACACTGAGTGTTGAGGAGCACAGTCAGGTTATCAAGGCGGTGGTGGAAATTTCCAGTGGTCGTATAGCGGTTATAGCGGGTACAGGTGCAAACTGTACAAGAGAGGCTATAGAGCTGACGGAAGCCGCGAAAACAGCTGGTGCTGATGCCTGTTTGCTAGTTACTCCATACTATAACAAGCCAACTCAAGAAGGCCTCTATCAGCATTTTAAATCGATTGCCGAGGCAGTAGATATTGCGCAAATTCTATACAATGTTCCCGGTCGTACAGCCTGTGATATGTTGCCGGAAACAGTTATCCGTCTGAGTGCTATAGAAAATATAGTGGGTATCAAAGAAGCCACTGGTGATTTGGCTCGCGCAGCCGAGCTGATAGATCAGGCTCCAGATAATTTCGCTATCTATTCTGGGGATGACCACAGCGCCCGCGAATTAATTTTATTGGGTGGGCATGGAGATATATCTGTAACCGCCAATGTCGCGCCTAGAAAAATGTCTCAGATGTGCGAAGCTGCGCTCAGTGGTGATGCCGAAAAGGCCCTTGTTATAGATAGGCAGCTGCTACCAGTGCACGATGCAATGTTTGTTGAGTCAAACCCGATTCCGGTTAAATGGGCAGTCAGTCAGCAGGGGATGATTAGCGATGCAATTAGGCTGCCATTAACGCAACTTTCCGCATCAAATCAGGTCAAAGTATTGCAGGCTTTAAAAGCAGCTGATTTACTGTAAAAAAACTAAAATAATATTAGGGTTTGGTATGAGTACTATTTTTCGACTAATTGTAATCCTCTGTTTGCCCTTGGGTGGATGCAGTTGGTTGGGGCTGGATGATCATCGCAGTGAGTATCTACAGGCAAAAGAAACCCAGGTAATTGTAGTTCCTGAAAAGTTGAGTACATCCAGACTTGGACAGCTCTATCCAATACCTGAGGTTGCCGGGGATATCTCGTCCTCTAGCTCTGCAGAGGTTCCGAGGCCGCAACCTATATCTGCCAATACCTTTGAACAGTTAGTGAAAATCCAACGAATTGATGAAAAGCGATGGATTCTTGTGAATAGTTCGCCCAGTGAGTTATGGCCTCGAGTACGCAATATACTAAATAGTAACGGTATTGCCTCGCAATCAGCCGACGGCTCTAAGGGGATTATTGAAACAGCTTGGTTGACCTATAATTCTGATCAAGAAAACCAGCATCGCTTTAGGTTTACTATTGCTCCGGGTGTCCAGTTAAATAGTACTGAAATTTCTGTCTTGCACCATATAAAGCCAGCCAGTGAAGTATCCAATATTTTATGGCCTGAAATCTCTAATCTCGATGAAAAAGAAAAGGACATGGTTCTATTTCTAGCCAATCAGCTAGCGGCGCAGCCCAACTCCGCATCCGTTTCATTGCTTGCACAAGATATTGGTGGAGAGTCTAAGGTTAAGGTGATCAATCCTGAGGTGGCAGATCCTTATATTTCCGTAAAATTACCCTATGACAGAACTTGGGCAGCAGTAAATTACTCGGCGTCACGCGGCGGTTTTAGTTTAATTGATCAGGACTCTGATCAAGGTCTGCTTTTGGTTAACTATTCAGACGAGTTACTAGAAGAAACCCCCAGAGGAATTTCTAGCTGGTTTAACAGAAAAATTAACGATGAAGTATTGTCGGCCAACTATCAAATTTTAGTTCAGAAGGTCGAGGCAACCGTCGAGATCAGAGTTGTTAGTCTCGATGGAAATAGTATCGACAAAGAACAGGCTTTAAAGTTATTGAATATCTTTAGAAGCAATATGTCATAAGTGAGTTAATCTAGGTGCGTTTTGCCTCTTTGGGTAGTGGCAGCAAGGGAAATGCCACTATTGTTCATTCAAATAATACCTGTCTAATGGTCGACTGTGGTTTTTCAGTTAAAGACTGTGTACGACGTCTACAGCGTTTAGATATAGCGCCAGAGACAATAGATGGTGTATTAGTCACTCACGAACACAGTGATCACTGGAAGGGCGTGCTACCCTTTGCCTCTCGCTACAGCATCGACATATACATTACCGCAGGTTGTCTTAGGGCTACAGGATTGTGTTTTAACGACTATTCAGGTTTAAAGCTAATTGATAGCCATAAAAACTTTACAGTCGGTGATATTGAGGTTACACCCATTCCAGTGCCTCACGATGCCCTAGAGCCCGTTCAATATATTTTTGTCGACGATCATTGCCGCTTGGGTATACTAACCGATGTAGGCTGTATTACCCCCCATATTGAAAAACAATACAGCGGATGTGACGGTCTATTAGTGGAAGCTAACCACGATCAAGAGTTGCTAAACGCTGGAACATACCCTAAATTTTTGAAAGATCGTGTCGCTAGTCAATGGGGTCATCTAAACAATAGTCAAACTGCTGCTTTAATCAGTGTTATTGATCAAGCATGTATTAAACAATTAGTAATAGGGCATATCAGCCAGAGTAACAATAATAAAAGCATGGTAAAAAAAGCCATAGAATACGTTTATCGGGGTTCAGCGCAAATTATTTACGCCGATCAAGAAGAAGGATTTGACTGGTTATATTTGACTAAGTTATAGTTCTTTAGCTAAATTTTGACTCTAGCTCGGCATAGGTATTACTACTTATTTTCTAATTCTATTGATCTTTTTCCACAGATACACCTTTTTTCTAAAATATTACTTTAATAAACCTCGCTAAGTTATTGATTATTTCTCTCAATAATTTTAAGTCATTGTTTTTGCAAGTATTTTTTTACTGTACAAAAAATAATCAATCTGTATAAATCCTTTGGTTTTTCTAGGTTAATTGCAGTTGCTAAAGTAGTATTCCACAAAGTTATCCACAGGATCTGTGGACAAAAAATGCACCTATCTGGTGATAGTTATCAATATGACTACAAGTTTTTAAGCAAATGCACCAAAGTAGGTACATGTTTTAATTTTAATCATATCTATCCTGTTATTATTACGGACTAATTATTAAGTATTCCTATTGCATAACTGCTTGAGAAAAACTGTGTTTAAATACGCCTATGACTAAAATTATTGTTACTATTTCTGATAACAGCTATAGGCAATCAGCCCAGCATATTTGTTCGCTATTAGATCTTCCACTTGTAGAAATAGAGAGCAATAGACGAGAATTGTCTGAGATGGCTGATTTTTCAATCAATCTATCTAAAGATGGTCTAAGTTTTCTTTCTAATACCCAAAACCATGGTGCTATTCGCTGTGATTTTGTCTCTGGTAGCCATCGCCATCGCAGGAATTATGGTGGTGGAAATGGGCAGATGATTGCTAAGGCAGTTGGCGTTTCAGGTAAGTTTTTGCCAAATGTACTCGATCTAACTGCTGGATTGGGCTCAGATGCTTTTGTCTTGGCCAGTTTAGGCTGTAGGGTTAAGCTCCTAGAGCGCAATCCTATTGTTTACCTCCTGTTGAAGGATGGCTTAGAGCGAGCCCATTTAGCGGGCGAGGATGATGATAGTTTAGCCGCGATAATTGATCGCATGGAATTGACTCATATAAACAGCTGTAATTACTTGGATTCCTTGGGTACATCCAGTTTTCCCGATGTTATTTATTTAGATCCAATGTTTCCACCGCGGAAAAAATCCGCGCAGGTGAAAAAAGAAATGCAGGCACTGCACAGAATTGTTGGTGAAGATGAAGATGCTGCAATTACACTGCAAAAAGCCTTAGATAAAGCAGTTTATCGCTTGGTGGTGAAAAGGCCAGCCAATTCAGACTATTTGGGGATGATTGAGCCCAGTTATTCCCTGCAGGGCAAATCCACCCGTTACGATATCTTTGCTAAGCAAAAGTTGCCCAGGTAGTAGGCCTATGTAAATAGATGCTTTAGCAGTGATTGGTATATGTCACAGAGCTTATTTAAATCATCCACAGAGGCGCACTCATCAATTTGATGAATGGTTGCATTAACAGGTCCGAGTTCAACAACCTGAGTGCCCATCGGCGCAATAAATCTGCCATCAGAGGTGCCGCCTGCGGTTGAAAGTTTAGTGTCCAAGCCAGTCACTTCTTTGACAGCTTTGACTGCTGCATCTACGAGCTCACCCTCTGCGGTTAAAAATGGTTGACCACTTAAATGCCAATTTAGCTCGTAGTCGAGTTGATATTTATCCAGTATCTGCTCGGTTCTTTGACGAAGTTGTTGGTCTGTTACCTCCGTTGAGAATCGAAAGTTAAATATAACGCTAAGCTCTCCGGGGATTACATTGGTCGCTCCAGTGCCGGCATTGATATTGGATATCTGAAAACTGGTGGCTGGAAAGAAATCATTGCCGCGATCCCATTCATGGCTTGATAATTCTGCAAGGGCAGGGGCCGCTGTATGAATTGGATTGCTGGCAAGGTGTGGATAGGCCACATGACCCTGTTGCCCAAGAATTCGCATCTCACAACCCAGCGAACCGCGGCGTCCATTTTTAATGGTATCACCACACTGAGTACTGCTCGAAGGCTCACCAACCAAACAGTAATCGGGAATAATTTGTTGTTGAGTGAGCCATTCAACAACTTTGACTGTGCCATTTGCAGCTAATCCTTCCTCATCACTAGTAATAAGAAAAGCAATGCGCCCACTGTGATTGGGGTTTTCAGCAATAAATTGTTCAACTGCTACTACCATTGCTGCTAGAGAGCCTTTCATATCGGCGGCGCCTCTACCATAGAGCATGCCATCTTTGATGGTTGGCTCGAACGGCGGCGTTTGCCATTTGCTTTCTGGACCCGAAGCTACCACGTCAGTATGTCCAGCAAAGCATAGAATTGGCCCTGAATCACCGCGAATAGCCCAGAAATTATCAACATTATCAAAGCGTAGATGTTCAATTTCAAAACCAATAGCGAATAGTCTGTCGGCCATAAGTTGCTGACAGCCAGCATCCTCTGGCGTTACAGAGGCGCGTGAAATAAGCTCTTGGCTTAACGCAATGGTTGGGCTGTGATTTGACATAGTATGAACCTTTTACACTAAAACCCTATTGTAGGGTTGATTTACCTTACAGGCTAGAGTGTATGTTGGATTAATAATTATTTAATAAGTAGATCTTTTGCGGCATTAATTTTGGCGGCTAGGTAGTCACTGCCGCCTCGATCTGGATGCATTCTTTGCATTAGTCGTTTATGCGCTTTAACAATTTCGTCTTTGGTAGCCGTATTAGGCAACCCCAGTATTTCATAGGCCTCATTGGTGGATAGTTCACTGATATTGCTGGGGTTGTATTGCTGATAGCTCTGACCACTCGACGAGCCACTGCGAATTAAATAAGCCTGCAACAATATATAGGACTCTTTATCTGAGGCTTTGTATTGCTCTAAAAGTTGTTTTAATTCAGCCTCAGAAAGTTCAGCTAGTTTTTTTCCGCTAAAATCACCCGATATAATTTCGCCGTCAATACTGCCGCTGGAAAAATTAATAGTTACAACTAAAAACTGGCTTCTAAATTGAGAGGGTGTGGTTTTAAAGCGGCCAAATAATCGCAGTAGGGGTCCAGCTCTACCACCCCAGATCAGTATGGTACGCAGTATTGGCACCAGCGCTGCAATGCCCGCCCCAAGCCAATGCATGCGCCCAGTGACAACAAGGTAAATAGCAATACTCAGGATTAACCAGAAGCCACTTTTCCACAGAAATGGTCTGCGCTTATCACTGGCTAAATTTTTCTGGTAAGTCCACCAGTACCAGAGGGCGACGATAGCTGCGATTAAAACTAAAAGCTTGGGCATAAGCTAATCTGTTCCTGTTATCGACTCTTTAAAACCTCACGGAGTTTATCTGCCATTTCAGTGAGTGATTTTTCGGTTGTTTCCCAGTCAATACAGGCATCAGTTACAGATACACCATACTCCATCTCATCTGGGTTTGATGAAAGTTTTTGATTGCCGGCGTTGATATTACTCTCGATCATCACACCAATAATTGACTTATTACCCTCTAAAATTTGGTTGCTTACATTGTCTAGAACCAATGGCTGAAGGTTGTGATCTTTATTGGAGTTTGCGTGACTGCAGTCAACCATAATATTTGGCTTGATATTGGCTGCTTCTAGCTCCTGTTCGCATATTGATACACTGACGGAGTCGTAGTTGGGTTTGCCATTGCCACCGCGCAGAACAACATGGGCATTGGGGTTGCCCCGCGTGGTTACTATAGAGACCTTGCCGTCGGAGTTGATGCCCAAAAATCTATGGGGATTGGCAACCGACTGGAGTGCGTTAATAGCTACCGTTAGGCCACCATCGGTGCCATTTTTAAATCCGATGGAAGATGACAGGCCAGATGCCATTTCACGGTGTGTTTGTGATTCTGTGGTGCGCGCGCCAATGGCTGACCAGGAAATCAGATCTTGTAGATACTGAGGAGAAATTGGATCTAGCGCCTCTGTAGCAGTGGGCAGGCCGATTTCGAGGATATCTCGCAATAGCTTGCGTCCAATATGCAGACCATCGGTTATTTTAAATGAGTCATTCATATAGGGGTCATTAATCAAGCCTTTCCAACCCACCGTTGTGCGTGGCTTTTCAAAATAAACGCGCATCACAATAAACAGGGTGTCGCTGACTTTTTCCGCTAGTTTTTTTAGTCGAAGAGCGTAGTCATTGGCGGCTTCTAGATCATGAATAGAGCAGGGGCCAACCACAACAAGTACGCGGTGATCTTTTCCTGCAAGAATATTTTCAATAACCTGACGGCCCTCAGCAACAGTTTTGCGTGCTTTATCGGTGAGTGGTATCTCGCGCTTTAGTTCTTTGGGTGTGATCAGAATTTCCGGCGCTTCGATATTAATATTCTCAACTGCTTGAGTATCCATTATTTTAATTCCTAATTGTTAACAAGTTCCCCAATATTTATATTGTACTTGAAAATCACCGCAGGGAAAGATTAATTGGCTGTAACTTCAATGAATACGGCTGTTTGAGGAAAATAGAGCGCACATCGGACTTTTTTTGTATCGAGTTTTTGGTAGAGTTGCGCATAATGATCTAACTGCGGCTTGTAGGATTCAATTTGACGCTCACAAAAACTCTGTTCAGATTCATTATTCATTGGTACAGCGTACTTATAGTCTATAACCCAGCGCTCACCACTGTGAACAAAAGTTCTATCAATGACTGATTTTTTATAGGATTGACTGAGACTATCAAAGTAACATAGCTCTTGCTCGCAGTGTTGGTCCTCATGTTGATCCAGTATCCAGCGACCGCGACTATCATCAAGCATGGTTTCTATTGATTGTTTCAATCCTGAGAGTTCCTCAGCTGATGCGATGATTCCCAGTTGTTTAAGCGTGGATTTCCAGCTTTCACCTAGGGTATTTCTTCTATCAAGCGGCCATTTTTCAATGCCGTCAGACGCTATTTGTTTAAGCGTTCTATGCAGAGCAGTACCCAGATGTCGAGCTCTGTAGTCAAGTGGATCAGTTGTTTTAGCTTCTGCATAGTGATTACTGACCCCCAGTGTCATCAAACCAGTTGGCATGCATATAGATTTATGTTGCGGTGATAACCTTCGATAGAAATTTTCTGTTGGTGGTGCCTGCTGATCACTGGGGTTTGGTTTGTGGTTATTATCAGTAGAGGTTACTTGATAGCCCGGTTGGTCGATGCGGTTTTTTAACGAGGGCCAAATACTGATTAGAAGGCTTGTTTTTGCGGGTGTTTGCCAGCCAGTTTTAGTTTCTTTTACTTTAGCAAAAAGGTGTAACTGACGGACAGCTCTGGTTGCCGCTACATAGAGCACCCTTGTGTTTTCTAAAATGATTCGCGCCGATTGTTCATGCTTGAGGTAGGCGTATATGGGGTCATTATCCTCATCGTAGGGCCCCAATGCTGCTAATAACAGCGAGGATTGGTTTTGATCATCCACTTGCTCTTGCCAACGCAATAATTGATTTTCATTGGATCTAGGAGTTTTGTGTAATGCGGGTAAAATCACATGGTCAAACTCCAGACCCTTAGCTTTGTGGATCGTCATTATTTGGATAGGTTTAGACTGTTGTGGATTTGCTACCGCAATTGGCTGGGCATACAAATAGTCGACAGCGTTGCTAAATTCGTTCCAATCCTGAATAGTTCCTGCTATCTCCCAGCTTTCTAATAGATCTAGATAGCGGCGTGCATCATAGATATCCCGTTGATTTAATAACGTTGCTGGGCCGCCCAGAGCAATCCATAGTTGCTCAACTAGATTGCGTAAATTATCTGTATCACGGTTGCTCCAAGCATTGCAGATCAATGGTGATATACGATGCAAAATGTCCCTGCCGTCTGCACTTAATTGGCTAAATATAGCCGGGCTCTGTTGCCACTGATAGAGTTTCTCTAAAATACATTTGGGTTGTTTGCCACTGGATTCTTTAGCCTGTGTTAATACCACGAGGTCTTTGAGTGAGAGGCCACAAAAAGGCGCGCGCAAAACAGCAAGCCATGCAATTCTATCGGCTGGGGACAATAGTACTCGGGTAATCGACATCAAATCAATCACTGGCATCCTGTTGCCAAGGGGATCTATATCCACAGCCTCCCAGCTTATTTCTGCCTCTATTAGTGCGGGCACAATATCTTTTAAATGGCCGCGATTACGCACCAAAATGGCTGTGGAGTCAGTGGGATTTTCTTGGTTTATTTTCTGGCATAACTGAGCGATATGCTGTGCTTCAGTCTTGCTGTAATCACTAGTCTCTTCGCTTTTATAACCATGAAAAAAAACGGCTTGGGATGGTTCAGCAGATTTGACTGCGGTGGATTTAATATAGGGTACTGCACCCCGATTAATATTAGCTTCAGCGGGAAATGCCTCGACAAAATGATGATTAACCCAATCCACAATGCCTTGTTTTGAGCGAAAATTGCTACATAAAGTCAGTGCAATGCATTGCACAGGCCCAATTGGATAACGCTGGGCATTGATAAATAAGCCAACTCGAGCGTCCCTAAAGCTGTACAGTGATTGCATAGCATCCCCTACCAGAAAAAGGGTGCGACCGTCGTTGGGCTCCCAGCCTGCAACTAGGGCCTCTAATAGGCGCATTTGAGAGCCTGAGGTGTCTTGGAATTCATCCACTAGAATATGCTTTAACTGATAATCCAGTTTAAGGGTTATATCAGAAATAACGTCGGTGTTGGTATCCGGCGCTAATGCATCGAGAGCGGCCATGGTTATTTCAGAGTAATCTGACTGTCCCTGTTGCTGAAATACAGTTTTTAAAACTGCCGCTAACTGCGGTAATAATGTTCCCAGTGCCATTAACATCTGATGCTGATCCTGACTTAACTCAGAGTCTGGAAGATGCATAACATCAACTACCAGAGATTGCAGTGTGGTGTTGTCGCTATATTCTGCAAGCAACCTCAGCATTCGATCTTTGGTTTTTTTATCTTCTTTCGGGAAACCCTCGCGGATAGTAATGGATTTTCGCGGCGAAAAATCCTTATCTTTTTTCACCAACATACGCAGAATGGTTTTCCACTGCCTTAGACCTATTTGATTGGTTTGTGGAAAATCGACAATACCTTTTAAACTTTGCAGCTCAGAATTTTCAGTTGGTGCATTGTTACCGGCATAGTCTGCCAGTTCAATCAGCTCAGCAGCAATAGGAAAGATTTGCTGCTCTATACGTTCGAGGACATCAATAATTAACTGCTCTATAACAACCTGAAAATAGTCGCTATTATTTGCCGCAGTATAAATATGTGGCAACCATTGTTCGCGCTTATTTAACATGTTGGCGAACAGATTTTCACAGCGACTTAGATTATTGCCCATATGTCTGACAACAGTCGATAGAGCCTCACCTGTAGCATTGTTACTCTCGATGTGTCCCAATAGCTCACGTGCTGCTAAATGGTAGAGTGTCTGGGGATGTTCTGATTGGTCTGGCAGGCCACCAGAGCCATTTTCAAACATAAACTGCTTGGCAATGTAGTGACAAAAACTATCGATAGTTTTTATCCGCAGGCGATAGGGTAACTCTAAAAGATTCCATTGGCACTGTTCATTCCTCGCAAGCGCTGCAGTGGCAAGATCCCAAATTCCCGCTTCAAAATCATCGCTTGGTCTTGGGTTTTCACTGGCAAAGAGTAATGCGCTGTGGACTCGTTGACGCATTTCTGACGCCGCTTTTCGGGTAAAGGTGATACAGAGTATTTCCTCGGGGTTTTCGACGGTAGTCAAAAGCCTCAGTAGACGCTTGGTTATTAAACCAGTTTTCCCGGAGCCCGCCGGTGCAGAGACAATAAAGCTATTATTAGGGTCTATTGCTTGCTGTCGAGCATGATCATCACTCAGTCCAATATTCGGGGCTTTAGTCTGTTGCATTATCAACCCCTTTTGCCTCTCTGAGTCTTGCTATATCCTGCTGTTCATGCCAACGATTAAGTGGAATCAAATCACTTTGATAATTAAATTGATCCTTATTGAAGTTATGTAGTAGTGCCTTGCCATCTACAAATTCCAAAGCTAGTTTTTCAATGGATTGTTGCCACTTCTCAATTTGAAACTGCCAACTGTCCGATGGCTTTACTCCGTCTATTATCTTTTCCTTGGAGATACCGATAAATTTCTGTTCATCGCCTTTTAATATTGCAAAAGCACAGCCAGATGGTTGCGAATCTGCCGCTAATATATACAGTGGCAGTTGTGGATCCTTGGGGCGATCACCAAGCCAGACATCAGCTTTAATTGAACCTGTTTTATAGTCGATGACGAGCTGTTCACCATCCACAGTATCCAGGCGATCCATAATTAACGAAATATGCAATTCGCCAAAGGATATCTGCTTTTTTTGCTCAGTTTGAACGACCTCGAAGGGCACTCGATTTCTTTCAATATCTAGCCATTGATAAAGTATTTTAGTAAGGCGCTGTTTTTCCAGTTGTCTAAAATTATCACCAAGAAGAATAGGGGACAGGGTAGCCTGCTCAGATAGAACTTCATCAATAGTTGTCGAGAGCTGGCTATCGAGCTGTTCCTCGCTCAGGCCGCAAAAAACCTTGGAAGTTTTCCACCGGCTCCACAGCCGATAGAGGATTTCATGGGTAATACTACCGCGATCCATAGCCTCGAGGCCCAATGTGGGTTGCTCGAGTGCCTTAGCCCATAGTCTGTGAATTGCAAAGGCATTAAAAGGACAGGTTGATTGATTTTTAAGGATAGAGCTACCGCCGCGAACAGGTTCTTGATCTGCACTAAATGGGTAGCCGGCATCTGTAATAAGATCACACGAATAGGGCTGGTTTAGCCATTTTGGTAGGCTGATTTCATCCGTTGTATTTGCATTTTTTTCACTAAAGCGTTTGATAAGCGGACTCTGTTCTAAAGGGGTGTTTCCATCAGTTGCAGAAAAGCTGAGAATAAGATTGGCGCTGCTAGAGGCAAACCCCTGTAGTAGATTTTTGGCGATACACAGCTCGTTTTCAGGTACGCTAAACGGCATTTTATATCGGCGCTGAAAACTAGCGGGTAGGACAGGATTCATAGCACCCGATGCGGGAAAGTTAGAATTATCCATGCCAGTAATCCACAGTTGGTCAAATTGCAGACCAACAGCTTCAAGCAATCCGAGAACCTGAAGTGGTGCGTCACCAGTCTGGGGATGAAATAGCTGCTCATTTGCCAACTTATGCAGATAGCTCAGTGCTCGAGTGCGATTGATTGTGATTGATAAATTATCCAGCTCAACCAATGAGGCCAATAGTTTTTCCCAATGCTGAATTTGTTGGTACTGCAAGCTACTGGGTTTTTTGATAGCCGGCCAGCCAAGCTCTGTGATGTATTGATTAAAGAACTCTGCCCACTGTACAAAGGATTTTTCTGTTGAATGGGTTTTTCGTATATATTGCTGAATATCATAGAGCGGTTGCAGCTGGGGCTGCAGACTGTCAGGATTATCAGACGATGCCTGTCGGCCCCTGATTATTTGAATAAATTTTTCCAATCCAAATTCGTGTTGCTTGGTATCGCGTATTTCAAGTTCACAATCTACCTTAAATTGAATTGGCAGGTCGGTAAAACAACAGTAGGGTGAGTAGAGAATAGCAAGCCAGTGCGCCACAGGTAGCTTGTATTTTGACATATCTAACAGAGCCAGAGTTGAATTGAGTATGGGGGTTTCAGCTAACTTAACTCCCGCTGATATATTGACCGCTGTTGAACAGTTGTCAGCACCTAGTGCTTCATTTATAACTCGAGCAACCTGAGGAACGCGATTATTTAGATCGGGCACCACGAGACCAATGCGCTGGTCAGCATTTTTTAGAAGTTCCCGCGCAGCCCATTGCGCAGCCGTCTGTAGTTCGGCGGATGGATCTGTGCATTCAAGTTTAGACACTGCGCCAGATTCAGACTTCAGTTCTATGGCTTCACTGTTTGAGGCGGCTTGTTCTATAACCCATTGTTGCAATGGAGAAATTGATTGAAAACCGTAGAGGTATATTTTTTGCTCTGCTGCAAACGCCTCTTGCTTAAAGGCTTCACCGACCAAACGCCATGTAGATGCAGTGGTTATCAGTTTATTTTTGTCTAATAGCGATTGATATGTTTTTGCCCATTGCTTGAATTTATATATTGCTGAGCTCTGCTCATCAACATGATCAATCTCAATTTTCCATCGCTGCAGAAGATCAAAACAGTCATTGGCCATAGATGCAAAACTTTGATCGGCATCATTTTGATGTTGAGCAATAGCCTTTTCCCAGTAAAAAAGATTTTGTAGTCGACCAACCTGGGCACAGCCTTTTACCAAGCTGTGATTTTGATCGATAAGCTCATTCCAGCAAAAACTTAGCCAGTGTTCCAGTGACATCACCCGCGGTGCTTTCCACACCTGTGCTTTATCATAGATAGACTTACCCCAAGCCTGCTGAATCTGGGCGGCAAGACGCTGGTTAGCCGTTAAGATCAACCGGTTGTTTTCGATTGCATCGCGAAATGGGGCGATATTAATTAATGGTGGTAACATCTAGTTAATATTAGACTTATTTAATTTTTGATTAAAACGCTATAATCTCAAAACCATAAAGTAAATTACAGCTAACTGGAACAATTAGCCAATGGAATTTAATATTTTTTCGAGTACAGCTTTTTTGATCGCAACCTTTAGCCTAATCGCACTGGTTGTCGGTGTCTTTTTTGGCCGCTCCATAGGTCGTAGTCAGTTGTCGGCAGATATTGCCGAGCTCAAGGGTGAAAAGCTGGTGCTTGAAGAAAAGCTCTCTGGACAGCAAGCGCATTTTGAAACTCAGTTAAAGCTAGTTCAGGATGCAAAAGCGAATCTGAGTCAGGAGTTTGAAAACCTTGCCAACCGCATTTTTGAAGACAAGCAGAATAAATTCTCTGAGCAGAGTAAGCAAGCTCTGGAAACATCTCTTAGCCCTCTGCGACGAGATTTAGGAGACTTTCGCAAACAGGTATCCTCTGCCTATGAGAAAGAAAATGCCGACCGCAATCGCCTTGCTGGCCAGATCAGTGAGCTGCAAAAACAAACTATGAAAATATCATCGGAAGCAGCAAGCCTAGCTAGCGCGCTTAAGGGTGATAATAAACAGCAGGGGAATTGGGGTGAATTTGTTCTAGAAAAACTACTAGAAGATTCCGGCTTATCGAAAGGGCGTGAATATGAAACCCAAGTCGCGCTTAAAGACGAGGAGGGCAAGCGTCGCAACCCCGATGTAATAATTCGCCTACCCGAGGGCAAAGATATAATCATCGATGCCAAAACCAGTCTGCTTAATTATGAGCGCTATTTCCATGCGCAAGATGAACAGGAAAGGCAAGAGTTTCTAAAAAATCATCTCAATTCCCTGCGCGCTCATATCAAGGGATTGGATATCAAAAACTACGAAAAATTAGAAACCGTCAACAGCCTCGATTTTGTGCTTATTTTTATCCCTGTGGAATCTGCTTTTATGCTTGCCCTTGATAACGATCCAGATATTATGCGTGAAGCCTATGATAGAGGGATTATTCTTGTTAGTCCCAGCACCTTGATGGTTACACTGAGAACCATTAAAAATCTGTGGCGCTATGCCGATCAAAATATTAATGCTCAACAAATAGCTGAAAAAGCCGGTGCCTTATATGATCATTTTGTGCTGCATGTCGAGGCTCTGGAAGATATTGGCAAACATCTCGATAGAGGCAAAGATGCCTATGATACGGCTCTTAAGCGCCTTTCAACTGGAAGGGGCAATCTAGTTAAACGCAGCGAAGAGTTAAAGACATTGGGTGCTAAAACCAAAAAAGCTATTGCCGATAAACTATTACCCTCGGGTGACGCGTAACAAGGCAATTCATTTCTAGGATTTATTTGTGTCTATTTTCGAAATTTTAGTGATTGCCGGCGCTATACTTACCGCTGTTTTGTTTTTATATGCCTGTGTTCTGGCATTTAAGCTTAAACAGAGGCAAAAACGACGCTCTCAACCACAAGTGTTTGAACCAAAGTCGCAGTCCCAAATGGACGCACAGCAGTCCATCAGAGTGATAGCTCAGGCACTGTTGCAAAACGACCTCAGTTCCACCGAAGCGGCCATGCGCATTGGGTTTTTGGCTCAACAGTTTAGTCCTGAAAAACATCAGGCAAAACCCCTAGAGGCTTTTCAAGCTCTTGCGATGGATACTTCCCACTTGCCGATTTTAGATGCATGGCAGGCACTGTCTCCGACGGAAAAGACCCGATTAGAAAAAGAGCGGCTATCCATTGAGAAAAATCATGCGCAGGCAGTTAATTCTGCCGCCGAGGTGCTGGCAAAGGGCTCCTAGCGCCTCTCTAAGTAAACCCCAGATTCTATATGGTGGGTCCAGGGAAACTGATCAAATAATGCTGCTTTTACGACCCTGTGGGTTTTAGTGATTTGCTTCAAATTTTCAGCCAAGGTGTTTGGGTTACAGGAAATATAAAGAATATTGTCCATTTTTGTTACTAGCTTTTCAGTACCTGCATCAAGTCCGGCCCGCGGAGGATCTACAAAGATTGTAGAAAAATCAAAGCTGTCTAAGTCCACATCTGCCAATCGCCTAAAAACTCTCTCTCTATTCAATGCTTGAGTAAATTCTTCACTTGAAAGGCGGGCAATGGTGACATTATCAATATTGTTAGCGACAAAATTTGTCGTCGCTGAAGTTACCGAAACTTTGGATATTTCAGTGGTTAAGACCTGGTTAAAATATTGTGCTAATACAGCAGTAAAATTACCATTGCCACAATAGAGTTCAACTAGATCACCACGGCTCTCTGCCAAGCAATCACTCGCCCATGTCAGCATTTTCTGATTGACCTCAGCATTGGGCTGAGTAAAACTCGCCTCTACTTGCTGATAGCTGTATTCCCTGTTATTTACCCACAGCTTTTCTGTTACAAAGTCATCGCTTAAAACCACCTTTTGTTTGCGGCTTCTGCCAATAATTTTGATATTGAGGGCCGATTGCAGCTCTGTAGCAACCCGTTGCCATTCTTCATCGAGTTGGCGGTGATAGATAAGTGTAATCAGTGCTTGGTCAGTGGTGGTGGTTAAATACTCCATGCTAAATAATTTAAAACTTAGAGTGTCGCTAGCATTAACTGCCGCCAAAATTCTTGGCATCAACTGATTAATCAATGCTGAACCAATAGGGAAGTCGTGGATAATATATGGGCGCTTTTCACCGGGTTTATTCATCGCATAATGGGCTTGCCCATTTTCATGCCATATTCGAAACTCAGCGCGCATACGAAAACCAGAGGGGGCTGAGTTATAGATATCTAATTGCGGCAACTCAACACCAGCATCGGCCATCAGGGATCTGTAATGATCTACCTTGCTGTCGAGCTGTTGCTGATAACTGCTTTGATCTCGCTGATTAATTTCAATCATTGTCTGCTGTAGAGTAGTTGTGTGTATGCCGCCATAATAAAGTCATTGATATGCAGGCCGCCCAGGCTATGAGTCCACCAGCTCACCGATAGCTTGCCCCATTCAATCAGCAGAGCAGGGTGATGATCTACCTGTTCGGCAATTGCTGTAATTTCTTGAGCAAAATTCATGGCGGCGACAAAATCATCGCATTTAAAGACACAGAACAAACGATCTTCTGAATCTATTTCAATCACTTCCCAGTGATCGAGTTGAGTCAATAATTCTGCATGCTGATCTGCTGCTATTAAGCATTGATCTTCGGGCAGGTTGTTGAGATCGAAATCGAGTAATTTCATTTAAATACAGTTCTTTGGTTTTGGTAGGCCGGCTAATTTTGCGGCAATCTTAGCGGGGCTTCCAGGGAACAGTTTGTTTAAATACAGGCTTCTACCTTTACCCACGCCCAACTCGGCGGTTACCAGCTTACAAAGGGGCCTCATAGAGGGCGAAAAGCCATAATTGGCATAAAAGTTACGGGCAATAATTAACACTTGCATATGCTCATTGGAAAGCGACAAGCCTTCACCTTGGCCTAGCTTATGAGCTAGATCCTCAGACCATTGTGGAAGTTGTTTCAGGTAGTTGCTACTTTCTGTCATCAGCTATTCCAGCCATTGCTTGAACAGTAAAAAGCCCCACATTAAGCAGGGCTTTGTGCTGAACATTTAGCAATTTATAATTAATCGTCACTCATCACGCCAAAGATTTGTAGAAGACTTACAAATAAGTTGTAAATCATTACAAAAAGCGTCACGGTTGCAGAAATATAGTTTCTCTCTCCGCTATGAATAATGGCGCTAGTTTGCCACATAATGATAGCTGCTGAGAGGAAAGCAAAAACTGCGCTAACGGTGATTGCCAGAGCCGGAATTTGCAAGAAATAATTGGCAATACCCGCTACAAACGCCACCAAGATGCCCGTCATCAAAAAGCCGGTCATAAAGTTAAGATTTTTTCGGGTGGTTAAAACATAGGCCGAAGCAGCAAAAAACACCAGCGCTGTAGAGCCCAATGCCATCATAATTGGACCCGAACCCACAGCCGCGAGATACATGCTAATAATTGGCCCCAGAGTAAAGCCCATCCAGCCGGTAAGCGCAAAAACCCACGCCAGACCTGATGCGTTGTTCTTGTTTTTCTCTACCATCCACAGGCAAATAAAATAAGGAAGCAATGTCCATAATCCAAAATAGGGTGCATTCATTGCCATAGAAATACCCGCCATTGCCGCACTAAAGGCAAGGGTTGCACCCAAAAGGGTATAGGTGTTTCTCAGTACTTTGGCTACTGCAGGGTCTAGACCAGTGGTAGATATACCTGCATTGGCAGCGGCTGAACTATATTTATCTGGATTTGTATTCATAGTTGATATCCTGATTAATTAAGTAAAATATAAGTTAATGATACTCCAAACCATAGAGTTTTCCAGTAGGTGAACCTGTTTATATACGTTTGTGGGGCAATATAAATTAAGTTTTGATGGAAAAATTTTTTAGTTCGAGAGAATTGCCCTCCCATAGCACATACCAAGCCTTATCATGCCAATCCCCAAGCACAATTCTCTCGCCGTTAATATGACGATGGCGATCAGGCCTATGGGTATGACCATGAATTAAGGTTTTAACCTGATGTTTAGACAAAACTGCGTCTACAGCGTCGGTATTAACATCCATAATAGCGCTGGGCTTATTGGCATTGGCGGCCTTGCTTTTAGCCCGCATGCCATTGGCCAGTTTCTGACGAAATCTCAGGGGTAGTGCCAACAGTATAAACTTACTGATTGGGTGGCGTATTTTCTTTCGAAAACGAATGTAGTCCACATCATCGGTGCAAAGGGTGTCGCCATGCATTACTAAAACAGTTTGATCGTTGTGCTCGATCAGGTGCTCGTCGGCCAGCAATGTGGCGCCTGTGGCTTGAATAAAGCGCTTGCCGATAAAAAAATCACGATTGCCATGCTGAATAAATAGGGCTACGCCTTTATCGGTGAGATGCTTAAACGCTTGCTGAATTTGCGCCCCTGTTGGACAGTCGTCATCATCGCCTATCCATGCCTCAAATAGGTCGCCAAGAACAAACAGTGCTTTTGCGGAGCTAGCTTGCTGCTCAAGAAAATGCAGAAACGCCCGAGTTACCTCCGGGCGCTCTGGTGACAAATGCATGTCTGAAACGAACAGGATAGCCATAAAAATAAATATTATTTGGCGGCGTATTCTTCACTAATAATAGTTTCAGTGATCTCAATGGGATCTAATGGGACATCCTGATGGCCAAAGGCACTCCCAGTCGGCACCGCTTTAATTTTGTCGATGATATCCATACCGCCAACCACTTTGCCAAAGACCGCATAGCCCCAGCCCTGCATGTTCTTGCCGCTAAAGTTTAGGAAATCGTTATTGGATACATTGATAAAGAACTGCGAAGAGGCTGAGTGTGGATCTGCAGTTCGCGCCATCGCCAAGGTGCCTACATCGTTTTTAAGGCCATTGTCGGCTTCATTTTCAATGGGTGCTTTGGTTTGCTTTTGCTGCATATCTGCAGTCATGCCGCCGCCTTGAACCATAAAACCATTAATCACACGGTGAAAGACCGTGTCATTATAAAAATCTTCTTTTGCATAGCTTAAAAAGTTGGCTGAAGTAATTGGTGCATTATCAAAGTCTAACTCAATTGAAATATCGCCCATGGTGGTGCGTAGTGTAATCATAGTAAAGTCCAAAAAATTATTAGGAAGCTACCTATAAGTTTAATTTGTAATCATAGTAAATCAAAGAGATCTTTACGATTAGTGAAAATAAGTTGCAACTGTTTGGTCAATTTTCAAATTTCTTCCCTTATTGCTAGTGATAAGGTTTATCGAAAGGCCACTGGAAGCTATACTGCGCACCTTATTCGTCTTTAAGCGATCGAACATGACAGATAGTGACAAACCAATCAATTTTATACAGCAAATCATCAGCGATGATTTAGCGTCGGGTAAAACCGCAAAAGTGATTACTAGATTCCCTCCTGAACCCAATGGTTATCTACATATAGGCCATGCCAAGTCTATTTGCGTTAACTTTGGCTTAGCTGAAATGTTTTCTGGTGAATGCAATCTGCGTTTCGATGATACTAACCCAGAAAAAGAAAGCGATGAGTTTGTTCAGTCGATTATCGATGATGTTCAGTGGCTCGGGTTTAACTGGAGTGGCGATATTCGCTATGCCTCAGATTATTTTGACCAGTTTTATCAGTGGGCCTGTGATCTAATTGATCAGGGTAAGGCCTATGTCTGCGAGCTGAATGCCGAGCAAATGCGCCAGTACCGTGGCACATTGACTGAGCCGGGTAAAGACAGCCCCTATCGCACCCGAGCCGCCGCTGAGAGCAGGGCACTGCTTGAACAGATGAAAGCGGGTGATATTGCTGAAGGGGCAATGACCCTGCGCGCTAAAATTGATATGGCATCCCCCAATATCAATATGCGTGATCCTGTGCTCTACAGAATTAAGCATACTGCCCATCACAGAACAGGCGATAAATGGAATATCTACCCCGCCTATGATTTTGCCCATGGTCAAGAGGACGCAATAGAGGGCGTTACTCACTCAATATGCACCTTGGAGTTTGCGGCCAATAGACCACTGTATAACTGGTTTATTGAAAATTTAGATGTGCCATCCATGCCGCGTCAGTATGAGTTTGGCCGGCTTAACTTGAATTACAGCATTACCAGTAAGCGCAAACTAAAACAGTTGGTGGATGAAGGGCATGTAGATGCGTGGGATGATCCTAGAATGCCTACTATATCTGGCTTGCGTCGGAGAGGCGTAAGCCCCCAAGCTATTCGTAATTTTTGCGATAGTTTGGCTGTTGCCAAAACTGACGGTGTGGTTGATATGGCACAGTTTGATCATTTTATTCGCGATGACTTAAACAATAATGCTCCTCGCGCAATGTGTGTGCTAAAGCCGCTATTGGTAACCTTCACCAATTATGACCAGTCTGAATTGTTCGTGGCATCATCTCATCCGCAAAGGGATGATTTGGGCACAAGAGAGCTGCCTTTTGATGGTCAAATCTATATTGATCAATCCGACTTTTCTGAAGATACTAGCTTATCGCGCAAGAAATTTAAGCGCTTGGTGTTGGGCGAATATGTCCGGTTGCGCGGTGCCTACATTATTCGTGCTAATGAAGTGATTCGCGACAACAATGGCGAGATACAGGAAATTAAAGCATCTGTAGTCGAAAATACCGTTGGTGCCGATGCACCTGAGGGTATAAGGCCAAGAGGTGTTATACACTGGGTTTCAGCGATTAATTCGGTAGACTGTACGGTTAATCTATACGACCGACTGTTTAATCAAGCATTACCTGATGGCGGAGAGGGGAGTTTTACCGACCATATTAATCCCGAATCACTGGTGGTTGTTGAAGGCTGTAAGGCTGAAGCCAGTCTTGCCAATGCTCAGCCTTCAGATCGCTATCAGTTCGAACGAGAAGGGTATTTTTGCCGCGACAACAAGTCAGAGAACCTTGTGTTTAACTGTACTATTGGATTACGAGATAACTGGAAAGCTTAATGGAACTTAAACTCTACAATAGTTTAACCCGTGACAAGCAAGTATTTGAGCCAATTGACCCCGAACGTATCACCATGTATGCCTGTGGTCCTACGGTGTATAACTTTGTCCATATTGGAAATGCCCGTCCTGCAGTGGTGTTTGATACGGTTTATCGCGTGCTTCGCAGCCTCTACCCAAGGGTAATATACGCTCGAAATATAACCGATATAGATGACAAAATTATCAATAAAGCTAATGAGTTATCTCAGGATATTAATGTAATAACTAAGAAATATTCAGAGGCTTATTTTGATGATATGTTGGCGCTCAATACGCTGGCACCAGACCAGATTCCCTATGCCACTGATCATATCCCAGAGATGATCGAAATGGTTCAGACGCTAATAGACAAGGGCCATGCCTATGCGGCGGATAGTCAAATTAAAGCAGACAAGGGTCATGTGCTTTTTTCTGTGACATCAATGCCCACCTATGGCCAGCTATCAAACCGCAATATCGATGAGCAAGAAGCTGGTGCACGCGTTGAAGTAGCCGGTTACAAAAAATATGCAGGGGATTTTGTACTTTGGAAGCCCTCAGCTGACAGTGAACCCGGCTGGGACAGCCCCTGGGGTCGCGGTCGACCTGGCTGGCATCTCGAGTGCTCAGCTATGATCAAAAAGCACTTGGGCGATACCATTGATATTCATGCTGGCGGCCATGATCTTATTTTCCCGCACCATGAAAATGAAATTGCCCAGAGTTGCTGTGCCAATGATGGCAAGGCTTTGGCAAATTTCTGGATGCACAATGGCTTTATTAACATAGATGGCGAGAAAATGTCTAAGTCACTGGGTAATTTCCGCTTAGTTAATGATCTTCTCAAGCAATACCCGGGAGAAGTACTGCGCTATGTAATTTTGTCCTCTCATTACCGCTCAGAGCAAAATTTTAGCAAGGAATTGCTCGATAGTGCCTGGCGCACCCTTGACAGTCTGTATGGATTTATTCGCGGCGTAGAGCCTCAAAAAAGTGTTTTAAACCCATCGGGCGATGGCTACAAGGCGCTGTTGGATGATATTAATACACCAGTGGCTATCAGCGAGCTGTACCGCCTAGCCAAGGCGGTCAATCAGGCTTCAGGTGATAACCAAGCCGCTCTGATGAGTGAACTTAAAGGCTTAGCAGATATACTTGGATTGCTACAGCAGGACCCAGAGCAGTGGTTTACCCAAGCCAGAGCCGATGACCAACTATCTGCCGAACAGATTGAGCAACTAATCGCAGCGAGACAGCAAGCTAAACAGGATAGAGACTTTGCTAAAGCTGATGAAATTAGACAGCAGTTACTCGACGGCGGGGTTATTCTTGAGGATAGTCGAGAAGGAACTAAGTGGCGTAGGTCTTAACCTGCGCCATGTCCTGTTGTCCTGTAGCTAAGTTTTCCATTTCAAAGGTTTCAAGCATTGTAAACCCTTTGGCAATCAACTCTTTTGCCAGTGCAACATCGCCAACTTCATAGGCCACCAGTGTCGCCATCTCTAATACCTTTGAGTCAATTTCATCGGGCATAATTTCACGGTCAACGAATATATAATCCGGCCTACAACTCTGAACCGGTTCACTGTATAGATCTTGCCAATACTCTAGAACAACACCGACACTGAAAGACTGTTGCTCCCTAGCGATTTGTACCAAGCGATAGTCATAACTGATTATCACCGCTTGGGATTTAACCGGCTCGAGGATTTGACTCACCGAATTGAGCATTACCTCTCTACCGCAGTGGTCTATAGATTCCTGTTTAAGCTCGACAAAGGCATTTACCTGTGGGTTTTCCTGTAAAAGTGTTACAAGTGCCTCTAGAGGGGCAATTGTTTCCGCTTTAAAGCGATCGCCCAATCTTTCCGGCTCATAGGCGGGTAGTTGCAACAATTTTTGGCGGGAATATTGCCAGATATTGCCTGGCTGAGCACTTACACGCTGAAGATAAGAATCATGGTAGATAACTGGTTGGCAATCACTGCTAAATTGAACGTCTAACTCAATATATCTAGCGCCAAATTCAACGGCTTTTTTGAGCGACAAAATAGTATTTTCAGGGAAACTGTGTTGCAACCCCCTGTGGGCGACAAGACTGTCGATATTAATCTTGCAATCTGTCATTAAAAACCCCTAACTAAGAAGATTGGTAATTAAAGATTAAAAACTAGCCTAATTTTTTCTCCGCAGCCATAACGCATTGCAGAATTAGCGTATTAATGGTCATAGGGCCTACGCCACCCGGAACCGGCGTATAGGCTGATGCAGTATTGGTGATAGGCGCTAGCTCAATATCGCCCAAGCCACCTGGATGATAGCCGGCATCCACAACCACAGCGCCATCCTTGATCCAATCGGCCTTGATAAACTCTGGCCTACCCACAGCGCCAACAAGGATATCGGCCTGTTTAATCAGGCTTGTAAGATCCTGTGTCTTTGAATGGCAAATGGTTACTGTGGCATTGGCATTTAACAACATTAATGCCATAGGTTTACCCAGAATAGGGCTTCTTCCAACCACCACCGCATGTTTACCCGCAAGCTCGATTTCATAGGCTTCTAAGATACGCATAATACCCTGTGGTGTAGCAGAGCCATAGGCGGGCTCATTCATTGCCATACGGCCAAAACCCAGGCAGGTAACACCATCCACATCCTTTTCAGCGGCTATAGCATCAAAGCAAGCGCGCTCATCAATTTGCGACGGCACTGGGTGCTGCAAAAGAATACCGTGGCAATCAGGGTTGGCATTAAGCTCATTGATCTTAGCTAATAGCTGTTGGGTAGTGGTGTCCTCGCCGAGCTCAACCGCAATACTTTCCATGCCTATGCGCTTACAGGCATTTTGCTTCATTTTGACATAGGTGCCAGAAGCGGGATCAGAGCCCACCAAAATTGTGGCGAGAATCGGTGCCTGTCCATTGTTTGCCCGCTTTAGAGCAGCGACGCGCTGACTGAGTTCAGCTTCGGTCTTTTTCGCTAAAGATTTGCCATCAAGTATAAGAGCAGACATGAATAATTAACCTATTTATTGTGGGTGTGGATCAGCTTCAATAATTCAAGCACATTTTACCCGAAAAATTAATTCAGATAAAAACAATGATTAAAGAATTATTAAAAAATAGAAGGGGAAATGGGGTGGACGACGGGGATTGAACCCGCGACCACCGGAATCACAATCCGGGGCTCTACCAACTGAGCTACGTCCACCATCAAAAGAGTTTGAGACCGTTTTTGCGCCAAGTTTGCCTAGACTCTAGGTAAGTGGCGCGCCCGGCAGGATTCGAACCTGCGACCCACGGCTTAGAAGGCCGTTGCTCTATCCAGCTGAGCTACGGGCGCAAACAGAGCAAACCAACTAATTCAGCTTTACTCCAAAGCCGGAAAGTGGTCGGGGATGAGGGATTTGAACCCCCGACATCCTGCTCCCAAAGCAGGCGCGCTACCAGACTGCGCTAATCCCCGAATGTCTCACCAAGCGGTCTCTAATGAGAGGCCGCATAATACTGACCAACCACCATCTCGTCAATCTGAAATAGGGGGCAAATAGCAAATTATTTTATTTATTCGATGAATATTTTTATTACAGCAATAGATTTAACCAGTTATTGTGTTAAAAATTTTATAAAACCAAGGAGTCAAAGTTTGTTATAGACTGATTGATATGAAAGGTTAAACTGGTTTAATAATGGAGGGATTTATTATGTATTCTGGTGAAAATGTAAGTCTGACAAAAATTGAAAATGATTTTATAGAGCTTAATTTTAATAATAGTGTAGGTTCGGTTAACAAACTTGATAAGCAAACCCTCGATGAGCTCTATCAGGCGCTAGCATCTATAAAGCAGGCAAAGAATATAAACGGCCTATTGATCACTAGTAGCAAAGATGCATTTATAGTGGGTGCTGATATCACTCAGTTTAAACAGATGTTTGAAGCCTCTGAACAGCAGTTTCTCAAATCTGCTAGCCATATAAACGGCATGATGTCAGCAATCGAGGATTTACCTTTCCCTACGGTGGTTGCTATCAATGGCTACGCCCTAGGCGGAGGCTTCGAGGTATGCCTTTCTTGCGACGCCAGAATTGCCGCCTCAACTGCAAAAATAGGTTTACCAGAAACCGGTCTTGGCATTCTTCCCGGCTGGGGTGGAACGGTTAGACTTCCCCGTTTGTGTGATTTCGCAACTGCCGTCGAGTGGATCACCTCAGCCCGTCAATACAACCCCGACAAAGCGATTGCCTCGGGTATTATCGATAAGGTGGTTGAGCCTGGTCAATTGCGCGCTGAAGCACTGCAATATCTTCGTGATATGGCTGCGGGAAATATTGATTATTGCCTGGTGCGTAAACGCAAATTGTCTCCCATTGACCAACCTAGAGCTGAGATAGAAGCTATTGCCAATATGGCAAAGGCTGTAGTCAAGCAAAAAACTGCCGGTCACTACCCGGCACCAATAAGAGCTATCGAGTTAATTACCCAGTCCGCAACCTTGACGCGGGATCAGGCCATAGAAAAAGAGGCTGGGGTGTTTTATGAATTATCCCAAAGCCCAGAGGCGCGTGCCCTAATCGGTCTATTTGTCGGTGATCAATATGTCTCTAGAAAGGCTCGGGGTTATGCAAAAAATCTTTCCCAACAGCTACCAGAGGTGGCTGTTGCCGGCGTTGTAGGTGCAGGAATTATGGGAGGTGGCATAGCCTATCAATCGGTAACCCGAGGTTGCCCAGTTGTCATGAAGGATATCGCTCAATCAGCGCTTGATCTGGGTATTAGCGAAGCGCAAAAGTTACTTAATAAAGCTGTATCCAAAGGTAAATTAGATCAGGACAGTGCCACTAGAGTACTGTCTATGGTCAATCCAACCCTCGAGGATAAAGACCTAGATAATACAGATTTTATAGTAGAGGCAGTTGTAGAGCACTTGCCCGTAAAACAGTCAGTTTTGTCAGCCCTCGATAAGCAGTTACCCAATAATGAGATTATTGTTTCCAATACCTCGAGTATTTCAATTAATCAGTTAGCTCAATCCCTTGCAAACCCCGCAAGATTTTGCGGCATGCACTTTTTTAATCCAGTTCATGTAATGCCGTTGGTAGAGGTAATACGCGGAGAGCACACATCTGAGAAAACCATTGCGGCAGTCTGTAACCATGCATTGAGGCTGGGTAAAAAACCCATTGTGGTCAATGATTGTCCAGGCTTTTTAGTTAATAGAGTGCTCTTTGCACAGTGCTTTGCCATGGAACTGCTACTACGCGATGGCGTGAGTTTTCAGCAGATCGACCAGGTAATGGAACAGTGGGGCATGCCAATGGGGCCAGCATATTTAATGGATGTGGTCGGTCTTGATACCATTGTTCACTGCTATTGTGTTATGTCTGAGGGTATTCCTGAGCGCTTTGTTAACGATGATATTACTGCGACAGAAATACTTCTAAACGCTGGTCGTCAGGGGCAAAAAAACGCTAGTGGTTATTATCGCTACAGCCCAGGCAAAGGGGGTCGCCCTGAAAAAGCCGTCGACCCCGAAAGTATCAATATACTTGAAGCAAGCGCCGGTCCCAGTAAAGAAATAGAGCCGCAGACTATTATTGACCGGCTGTTGTTACCCTTAGCAATTGAAATGAACCACTGCCTCGATGAGGGGATAGTAGGTTCAGCGATTGAAGCAGATATGGCGCTGATATGGGGCGTTGGTTTTCCACCGTTTAGAGGTGGCATATGTCGCTGGATGGATGAGAGTGGTCTTGATGTTATCTGCGAAAAAGCCGACAGCTACAAAGGCATGGGTGGGCTGTATACACCCACCAAATCAATGCGCACAATGGCTAGTAGTGGCAAAAAATTCTATTCCTAGCTTTTAGCTGCAGGATCACCCTGTATAAAGGGCCCATCCACGCAGATGCGTTTTCCTTCAGGGGTAGCGCAGGCACCACAGATGCCAACACCACATTTAGTTAGGTAATCTATGGCGCTATGAATTTGATGATCGCCACAGAATTCACGTTGAACGGCCGCAGCAGCATGCACCATAGGTGCGGGACCACAGTTATAGAACATAATATTTTCAAGTTCTGAATTTGACATTTCTTGCAATCGTGCGCGAAGCATCTCTGTTACGAAGCCTTTAAAACCAAGGCTGCCATCGTCTGTGGCTATATGAACATCAGCAATTTTTTTACATTCATCAAGGTAATAATGACGCTCTGCAGTTCGAGCTCCTGTAAAGATCTCAGCGTTGCCAAAGTCTCTTGCCAGTTGATAGACGGCGGCTAAACCAGTACCACCGGCGACTGCCATAATTTTCGCACCTTCATGGGGTTGTACAGCAATACCATGGGGGCCTCTGACATAGACTTCAGTACCCACTTCGAGATCCATAAGCGCATGGGTAAAGATACCCACATCAATCACCGCTAGTTGGAAGGGGTCATCGGAAAGGGCAGAAAATGGTTTTTCACCCACACCCGGAACCCAGAGAAAGACAAATTCACCGGCTTGGATATTAATTTTACGGTCAAAGGTAAGTACGCAGATATCCTCGCAAATACGCTCATTTTTCACCAGTACAACCGGTTCAAAGTTCATATCAATATCGTAGCGAATATGGTTTTCGGCTTTATTTGTAGCAAAGCAGATATCAGATTCAAGCTGATTAAAATAATCCGCCATTTCAGCCGTGGTTAAACCAGTGAGGGCCGAACCTACACCGACAATATCAGCGCCAGCATCCATAGTTTCGCGAACATCTGCAGCGCTACTGATACCGCCGCAGCCAATAATTGGTAAGTCGCAAACAGCGCGTATTTCACGAATACATTTGAGGGCAATGGGCAAAACCGCTTTACCGGACATACCGCCCGCACCATTGCTTAAAACTGGATGACCATAAGCAGAGGTATAGCCGGGACCAAGGGTATTGATGGCGCAAATAGCATCCGCACCGCCCTCAACAGCCGCGAGCGCAATCTCCGCAATATTTGGCGTGTTTGGGGTCAACTTAGGTACCACAGGAATATCTACCGCCGCTTTGACTGCCGCTGTTATCTCTTTTACTAGGGCAGGGTCTTGACCCATGGCCATACCGTAACCTGTTGCGTGGGGACAGGATAAGTTTAACTCTAGGCCATCAGAAACTGGAGCCATAATTTTCGCTACTTCGACAAATTCCTCAACACTGCCACCAAAGATAGATGTCAATAAAAAGCGATCCTCAGGTACCCTTAGTTCAGCCATTAACTCTACTGCAACACGAGCGCCAGGGTTAGTCAGGCCAACGGCATTGACGAAACAGCCGGGGGCATACTGACTATAAACCGGTTCACGGTTACCCGCGCGCGATTCAAGTCCGACACTTTTAGTGGTGATTACGCCAATTTGCGGAATATCATCAAATGTCGCTTGGATAATTGAAGTTGCCGTTGTCACAATGCCCGATGGAATTGTAAACAAGCCAGAAATGTTTTTACCGAGAAATTCTGTATTCAAGTTGATAAGCTCAAAGAAAATTAAAAACGTATCGTTGTACGGACAATTATACCAACTTTATTAAATTAATCTGCCCAGAAATAGGCTAATTTTATTATTTTGTTGAGAGGGATAAATTTACCACTTTAAATTTGCTATAGTCTCAAAAAATAGCACAATCACTAACAGAGGATTTACTGGCATGAAAGCTATATTATCGCTTTTTGCATCTTCCATAGTTGCGTTTTTGTTTTCATTTGTCAGCCTCGTGTCAGCGGCCAATTCAACTCAGACTTTTCTCGACAAAGATTCACGTTTTCACCCCGAAGTGGGTTCCCTTGGTATGGTGGTTTCACAGGAGGCTCTTGCAAGTCGAGTTGGCGCCGATATTCTCGAAGCGGGTGGCAATGCAATAGATGCCGCCGTGGCTACAGGTTTTGCTCTGGCAGTTACTTTGCCCAGAGCGGGTAATTTGGGCGGCGGTGGTTTTATGATGCTCTATCTTGCTGAAGAAAATAAAACAATTGCTATAGATTATCGCGAAATGGCACCAAGCGCTGCTCATAGGGATATGTTTCTCGATCCTGAGGGTGAAGTAGACAATGAGATAGCTAGGTTTAGTGCTCAGTCATCGGGTGTACCCGGAACCGTTGCCGGTTTGTTATATGCGTTGGATAAATATGGCACCATGTCTGTTTCAGATGTATTACAGCCCGCAATACAGCTCGCTACTCAGGGCTTTAGTATCAATCATGATCTATCCGATTCTCTTCGTCTTAGTGCAGATAGACTGCAAAAACACAGGGCATCAAAAGCCTATTTTTACAAAGATGCGGGTGATTACTACCTTCCTGGCGATATCTTAGTTCAGTCAGATCTCGGCTCCACGCTCAAAAGAATCTCTCAACAGGGGAGTGCGGGTTTTTATCAAGGTAAAACGGCCGATTTAATCGTTCAACAAATGCAGCGCAGTGGCGGCTTAATCACAATGAACGATTTAGCCGATTACAGGGTTGTTGAGCGCGAACCTGTGTGTGGAAGCTATAGATCAGTAGAGCTTTGCGCTATGCCTCCCCCTTCCTCTGGTGGCATCCACCTAATTCAGATGTTAAATATCCTAGAGAATTATAATCTTGCAAAATCTGGCCATAACACAGCCAAGACAATGCATCTACTAATTGAAGCTATGCGCTCTGCCTATTCCGATCGCAGCCTATATCTAGGTGATCCAGACTTTGAACAGGTGCCGACAAATAAGCTTATTGATAAGGCCTATGCCAAATCTATAAGCGAACAGATAAGCCCCAACAAAGCTCGCCGATCAGAGGATGTTCATCCAGGCCTAGATCGTTGGGTTGCATCCCAAGCCAAGGAAAGTGAAGAGACGACTCATTTTTCAACATGGGACAAGCAGGGCAATGTGGTCAGTAATACCTACACTTTAAATTTTGCCTACGGCAATGGCATCGCTGTTGAGGGCGCTGGCTTTTTGCTCAATAACGAAATGGATGACTTTTCTGCAAAACCAGGCTCAGCCAATGGCTATGGTCTAGTCGGTGGCACTGCAAACGCCATACAGCCAAAAAAGCGCCCACTTTCATCCATGACACCGACCATTGTGTTTGATAACAATAATAAACCAATACTGGCAACCGGCACCCCTGGTGGCAGTACAATTATTACCATTGTGTTGCAGATAATTTTAAATTGCGCGGAGTTTGGTATGAGTATAGCTGAGGCAACTGCCGCTCCTCGAATACATCACCAGTGGTTGCCAGATAAGGTTTTTTATGAGCAGGGGGTTTCCCAAGACAGCCTGTTTTTATTGCAATCAATGGGTCATCAAATTGCACCTAAATCCCGTGTTCTTGGCTCCTCTCAAAGTATTGCCGTAAAAGGCATAAACCTTGAGGGCAGTGCAGACCCAAGGCGACAGGGTGCTGCGGCAGTCTCTCAAAATCGCCCGTAAACTTTACAGCAAGAGCCAATTTGTTTTCTATCAATGCATATTAATCTGCTCTTATTATATTATGTATAGGGTTTTTATCCTTTTTATTGATAGCCTTTCGCAGTTAGTCTTGTCATGTCAATTCGGTTGTAGCAATTCTAGATCGGTATCTATTCTTTCGCACTTCATACTAATGGAATCAGTTATGGTGAAGTAAGTAAAGGCGAGTGGACTTTAACATTGATCGACAATTCAAGCAGGAAAACCACCCCATATTCTTGGGCACTAAAAGTCTACGGCACCACGACCAATATTAGAAAAAAATGCTAATCCATAAATAATACAGTACAAGAATTTACTGTTTAAACTGGCTCCCCATTGTGGTACCTAACCGACTTGTTTTTATTGATTTGAATAGAGGCTGTGCGCTGTTCACCCGTCTCATCAACTAACTCAGAGTATTTGGGTTGTGTCATAAACTGCGCAAACCAATTTAGCAATAATTCATCATTATTAAGTGTTTGATTTAGCAATGACCTAATTTGTTGCAAATAGGCAGATGAAATGGGCTGATTAGCCATTTCTGGGGTTAGTAGGGGGTCTGTAAGCACATCATTATTATCGCCCTTACTGATTAACTCGGTGGTAAGGTCATCGAGCATTTCAGTAACAGTAGGTGCACGAAAACCAATAGAGTAGGTAGTGCATTCACCTATGGCAACACCATGGTGGCTATATTTCGGTGGCAAATACAGCATGTCACCACAGTTAAGTATCCATTTTTCGGTAAACTGCTCATCGGCAAGAATACGCAGATTAGGGTGGGGCAACAGGGCGCTATTTTCATCGCAGAGACCGCCAACAGACCATTGGCGTTGACCGTCGCCCTGCAACAAAAACACATCATAGTTATCAAAGTGCGGGCCTACATTGCCGCCATCAGCGGCAAAGCTCACCATAATATCGTCTATACGCCAGCGCGGTAAAAAGCCAAAATGGTCTAAAATATCCGCTACTTCAGGTATCCAAAGATCTACAGCCTGTAATAATAAAGTCCAATTGCGTTCAGGTAATGTTTGAAATCGCTGTTCTTCAAACGGGCCATGTTCAATGTTCCAATCAGTACCAACCACTAACCTCGATTCTACTTCAGGTTCTAATGCTAAACCTGCTATATCATTTCCATTAATTGGCGGCTTAAATTGTGGAATAGCATTGCGAATCAGAAGCGGTTTTTTTTGCCAGTACTCCGCAAGAAACCGCTCAGCTGAAATATCGCCCAGTACTGGGAAGCTCGTCATGGCTGTATTAGATCTTTTTAGCCTGTTCTACCGCATTACCAATATAGGTGCTGGGTAACATAGCGATAAGCTCTGCTTTTGCTTGATCAGGCATTTCTAAGCCTTCAACAAATGTTTTAATAGTGGCCTGATCGGTGGTATTGCCTCTGGTTAACGCTTTTAGCTTTTCATAGGGCTTTTCAATACCGTAGCGGCGCATGACCGTTTGAATTGGCTCCGCAAGCACTTCCCAGCAGTTATCTAGATCTTCCAGCAAGCGCTGCTGGTTAATTTCTAATTTACCCAATCCTTTATCCAACGACGCATATGCAATCATTGAGTAGCCCATACCCACACCCATATTGCGCAGTACAGTGGAGTCGGTAAGGTCGCGCTGCCAGCGTGAAATAGGTAACTTAGCGGTTAAATGGCCAAAAAGGGCATTGGCGATACCCATATTGCCTTCAGCATTTTCAAAATCTATCGGGTTTACCTTATGGGGCATGGTTGAGGAACCCACCTCACCGGCAATGGTTTTTTGCTTAAAGTAGCCCAGTGAAATATAACCCCAGATATCCCGCGCAAAATCAATCAAAATGGTATTAGAGCGCGATAGGGCATCAAATAGCTCCGCCATATAGTCATGGGGCTCTATTTGCGTGGTGTAGGGATTAAAACTCAATCCTAGCCCTTCAATAAAGTGCTGAGCATTATCGGCCCAATCAATATCTGGGTAAGCGGATAGATGAGCGTTATAGTTGCCCACTGCACCATTAATTTTACCTAATAATGGTACCGAACTTATTTGCTCTAACTGACGGCGCAATCGATACACCACATTGGCGATTTCTTTGCCCACTGTAGTAGGGGATGCCGTTTGCCCATGAGTACGCGATAACATTGGAACATCGGAAAATGTTTTAGCCATTTCAGCTAGCTTTTGGGTTATTTCTAAAAGGGCTGGAACAACTATTGCATCACGGCCTTCTTTAAGCATTAATGCATGAGACAGGTTATTAATATCTTCTGAAGTACAGGCAAAGTGAATATATTCACTGACCGCATTTAATTCAGCATTATCGGCAATACTCTCTTTAATAAAGTACTCAACAGCCTTTACATCATGGTTAGTAGTACTTTCTATATCTTTAATACGCTGTGCTTTTTCAACGGAGAAATTATCTACCAGATTATTAAGCAGAGCATTAGCCTTATCCGAAAACGGCTTTACTTCAGCAATTTGCGAATGCTGACTCAACTGCTGCAACCAGCGAACCTCGACCAGTACTCGGAAACGTATCAGGCCATATTCACTAAAAATATCCCGTAGCTGTTTGGTTTTCGAACCATAGCGACCATCGATTGGTGAAATAGCGGTAAGCGATGAAAGAGGCAGATCTTGCATAGTTAGTGGATTCCCATTAAGAATAAATTTTAAACAACCATTATAACTGGTTTACAAATAGATTTCAGAGTTGCTTCGAGGCAGTAACAGGCAAATTTAAAGCTGATCGATAACTTTGAGAAAGGCTTTGCGCTGAATTAAAAGATGGCGTCTTTTACCGCCCAATTGTCGCCATAAGAAGGCACTCCTAATCGCGCAAAATAACATACAGCGAATTCGTGCTGCCACACCAGTTTGCTGAAGGTAAACTGCCGAGCCCATTACCTGAATTCTTAAACGCATGGTACTGACGGTATCCTGATACAGTGAGGCAATATTGGTATAAACATTGTCATGAGTAATAGAAAAATGCTCAGCCTGCAGCCGAGCATTGTTGATACCATTTTCAATTTGGCTCAGCAACTGCTTATCAGATGTCAGCTTAGTAGCCAAGTGAATAGATGACATAACATAGCTAATCACTTCTTTGTGCTTTGGGTCAGAAATTTTGTTGGCATTTGCCATAAAGCCCTGCATGGTGTTGATGCCATCTTGTAAGTTTTCCACAGGGCCATAGAGTTGCTCTAGAGAATCGGGATTTTGGTTGAGCAGTGTGGACATAGAAAAGTACATTTTTTCCCTTTCGGAATCACCTGTATATGCAAGCTTATAGACCTGATTTGAGGCCTGAAAAATAGCAGCTAAGGCAAGAGCCTGCGGTTCTGTTGGCTTTGAAAACAAAATATATATCTCTGTAGTTATAAAAGCTTATGACTGCCAGGCCTTATCTATGACGCCGCCGCCAAGGCAGTGATCACCATGGTAAAAAACTACCGATTGACCGGGCGTAATCGCGCGTTGCGGCTGATCAAAAACAACCTTGTAACCACCAGTTTCGTCTACACTGATTTTACACTGTTGATCCGGCTGTCGATAGCGAGTTTTTGCAACACATTCTAAAGTTGTATCTGGCATTGGGTTAATCCAATGAACAGAGGATGCCGATAAGTTGTTATTGAACAACAGCGGGTGTGATGTGCCTTGACCAACAATAAGAATATTATTTTCTAGATCTTTTTGCAGGCTAAACCAGGGCTCATCACCCGCATCTTTTACGCCGCCAATACCGAGACCTTGGCGTTGACCAAGGGTATAAAACATAAGACCCTGATGCTCACCCATATCAACACCATCTGGTGTAAGCATTCTGCCGGGTTTGGCAGGCAGATATTGCTTTAAAAAATCGCTAAATCGACGCTCACCAATAAAGCATATTCCCGTACTGTCTTTTTTCTTGGATGTAACGAAACCATTTTTTTCCGCTATCTTCCTTACTTTCGACTTATCCAATTCACCCACGGGAAACAGAGAGCGACTAAGGGCAGACTCCTCGACAGCATGTAAGAAATAACTCTGATCTTTATTGTTATCGAGACCCTTTAGTAGCGTTGCCTGACCATCGAAATTTCCTCGCCTTACATAATGTCCAGTAGCAATATGGGCCGCACCTAACATTTCAGCGTATTGCAAGAAAACTTTAAATTTGATTTCGCGATTGCAGAGAATATCTGGGTTTGGCGTACGGCCCGCTTTATATTCCGCCAAAAAGTGCTCGAATACATTATCCCAATAATCAGCAGCAAAATTGGCTGTATGCAGGGGGATACCGATCTTATCGCATACCTGTTGTGCATCTTCAAGATCTTGAATAGCAGTGCAATATTCAGAGCCATCATCCTCATCCCAATTTTTCATAAACAGACCCTCAACCACATAACCCTGCTGTTTGAGGAGAAGGGCGGCTACTGAACTATCGACCCCGCCGGACATACCGACAATCACTTTATCTGCGTTGCTCATAGAATATGCTTCTCAATACTAGTGGTACTTAATTTTACAGACGCGTGCGAAATATTTCCAAAGGGTATATTTCGCCATACTCAAAATCATTTAGACATTCAATAACCAAATCACTGCGCAACTGCTTGCTATTTTGGCGTATCTGCTCCGCACTTAACCACAGAACCTGCTGTATATCTGTATCGATTGTCGCGTGTTTATCCTCAGACACTACCGCCGCAGAAAAAGCGAGTCGATAATAGGTAACACCAGTGGTAGGGGATTTAGAGCTGTACACGCCAATAAAGCCATTGATATCAACATGCCAGCCAGTTTCCTCGTATGTTTCTCTAATGGCGGCATCAATTATATCTTCACCTGGTTCCACGTGTCCGGCCGGCTGATTAATCACCAATTTACCACTATTGAATTCTTTCACCATCAGGTACTGATTCTGTCGAACCACAACCGTTGCTACAGTTAAGTGTATTTTATCAGGCATAATTATGATCAACCTTTTAAATATCGAGTGTAAATGTCAGTGGCACTTTTTCCTTCCAAAACCCGTGTCTGTCCCAAAGCTATACTTTCAACACTTAATTGGCCAATTTCAGCTCGAACTAGTCTCAGGGTGGGCAAGTCAACGGCAGCAGTCATTCTGCGTACCTGACGGTTACGTCCTTCAGCAATACTGAGTTCAATCCAACTATCGGGAACTGTTTTTCTCTGCCTAATCGGGGGCACTCTATCCCATAATTGCGGCGGTTGCATTGGTCGACAACTTATTGCTTTTGCAGGTCCATCTTTCAAATCAACACCCATCTTCAGGTACTTACAATGATGGGGCTCGACGGTTCCCTCCACCTGTGCCCAATAAGTTTTTACTAATTTGTGCTTTGGATGACTAATCAAAGATTGCAACTGGCCGCTATCAGTGAGAAGCATCAAGCCCTCGGAGTCGTAATCTAGGCGACCAGCGGGGTAGACACCCTTAAGATTTATAAAATCTGCCAGTGTGTTTCGCCCTGCCTCATCAGTAAATTGACTCAACACATGGTAGGGCTTGTTAAATAAAACCAATTTTGGCACTGATTTTCCTCGAAAAGCGATATTCTATAGGAAACAGGGTTAAAAAATCGCGTAAAAACGTGTAAAATGCGCGCGTTTATTTTTACAGAACCATTTCACACACTTTTACAGCACTCCATGGAGAATCTTAATGGGATATCAGCATATCCAGATTCCGCAATCTGGCGAAAAGATTACAGTTAATGGCGACTTAAGCCTCAATGTACCAAACAACCCAATTATTCCTTATATCGAAGGCGATGGTATTGGTTTTGATATTACCCCTGTGATGATTAAAGTCATCGATGCGGCCGTAGACAAAGCCTATGGCGGTGAAAAGCAGATTTCATGGATGGAAGTATTCTGTGGTGAAAAAGCTGCTGATAAATACGATGGCGATTGGTTCCCTGCAGAAACACTGGAAGCCATTAAAGAATATGCTGTATCCATCAAAGGACCACTGACTACGCCAGTTGGCGGTGGCTTTAGATCACTTAATGTTGCTCTTCGTCAAGAATTAGACCTCTTTGTGTGTCAGCGTCCAGTGCGATGGTTTGCTGGGGTTCCCTCACCAGTTAAAGAGCCTAATAAAGTCGATATGTGCATCTTCCGTGAAAATTCAGAAGATATTTATGCGGGTATTGAATGGCGTGCTGGCACTGAAGAAGCAGGCCAAGTTATTGACTTCTTACAGAATCAGATGGGTGTTAAGAAAATTCGATTTGATCAAAACTGTGGTATCGGTGTAAAGCCGGTATCGGAGCAGGGCACCAAGCGTCTTGTTTCAAAGGCCATCCAATATGCAATCGATCAGAACAAACCATCGGTTACTCTTGTACACAAGGGCAATATCATGAAATTTACCGAGGGTGCATTCTGTGAATGGGGTTATGAGGTAGCTCGCGAGCAGTTTGGTGCAGAACCTCTCGATGGTGGGCCTTGGCATGTGATTAAAAACCCAAACACAGGTGAGCAAATCATTATTAAAGATGTAATTGCCGACGCTATGCTTCAGCAAATTATTCTAAGACCCGATGAGTACAGCGTCTTAGCGACACTTAACCTGAATGGTGACTATATCTCCGATGCGCTAGCTGCACAGGTTGGCGGTATAGGTATCGCTCCCGGCGCTAACCTTTCAGACGATGTGGCTATCTTTGAAGCAACACATGGTACCGCACCAAAATACGCTGGTCAGGATAAGGTAAACCCGGGGTCATTGATTCTGTCAGCAGAAATGATGCTGCGTCATCTAGGCTGGTTCGATGCCGCAGATCTTGTTGTCTCTGGTATTGAGGGGGCTATTTCAAACAAGACTGTAACCTATGATTTCGAGCGTCTTATGGATGATGCTGAATTAAAATCATGCTCTGAATTTGGCGATGCTATTATTGCCAACATGTAACACCTAAAAAATCAGCTGCTCTAATTGGTCACTGATCGGTTAGGGCAGCTTATTAGTTTATTTCATACACTATAATTTAACTGCCAAAAGCTAATGGTTCTTTCTGCGTTTAATGTTACGGCCAATTGTAATAACATTTTTAGCATGTAAGCCTTTTTCGCCATCCTTGATATCAAAATTAACTATTTGACCTGATTTAAGTGTTCTGCAGCCATCGCTCAAAATTGAACTGTAGTGAACAAATATATCCTGAGTGCCATTTTCGTTCACAATAAATCCAAATCCTTTGGCATTACTGAACCATTTAATCATCCCTGAATCTGCCATAATGTATCGCCTTAATCCTTGTATTTAGCAGTTAAAAAAGTGATTAATATTCACTCAACCTAAGTATAGTAAGTATTTGAATACTTTTAGGTATGAGTCTCGGCTTTTTATTTTTTTAGGTAAATTTACATCCTGCTTTAAACTTGTGGTATAAAATTAACTATGTTGCGTAAAAATATATATAGGTTATCAAATATGAGCGATCAAAATCAGACGTCGATTTTTGACCATGGTGATACCGCGTTTCAGGAAGCCAAGCCACAGCTCAAAGAACCTTCGATGTATCAGGTGGTTCTCTTGAATGATGACTATACTCCTATGGATTTTGTCGTTGAACTTTTGCAGCTGTTTTTCTATCACTCACATGAAAAGGCCACAAAGATAATGTACGAAATACACCATGCTGGAAGAGGCGTATGTGGCATATATACTGAAGATGTAGCCGCAACTAAGGCTACACTTGTCAATGAATACTCACAGTCGAATCAACACCCATTACGCTGTGAATTTGAACCCTGCAACTAGAAAGAGCCTTAATATGCTCAGCAAAGATTTAGAATTAACACTCAATCGCGCCTACAAAAACGCACAAGAGAAACGGCACGAATTTATGACTGTTGAGCACCTTTTGCTAGCTCTACTCGATAATAAATCTGCGATACAAGTATTGAGTGCCTGCGCCGTTGATCTAAATATATTGCGACAGGATCTGATTGAATTTATAGACGCAACCATTTCAAAAATACCCAAAACCCATTGCCACCATCATGATATTGATGTTCAGCCCACCCATGGGTTTCAAAGAGTTCTGCAACGAGCAGTGTTTCAAGTTAGTTCTAGCAGCAACGAAGAGGTTGTCGGCGCCAATGTTATTGTTGCAATTTTTAGTGAACAAGAAAGTCAGGCCGTGTATTTTTTACGCTTACAAAATATCGCTCGTATCGACGTGGTCAATTACATAGCTCATGGCATTTCTAAAATATCCAACGAAAATAGTTCTGCAGAAGGCATTGAGACTGAATATCACCAATCCAATAAAGGCTCTGAGGACAATCAAGCTGCAGACGGGCAGTTACTCTCTCAATTTACCGTCAATCTCAATCTAGCGGCAGAGCAGGGATCCCTAGATCCACTCGTTGGCCGGTCTACGGAACTTGATCGAGTGTGCCAAACACTTATTCGCAGACGTAAAAACAACCCATTACTGGTGGGTGAATCTGGTGTTGGTAAAACTGCTATAGCTGAGGGTCTCGCTCAAATGATTGTTAAGGGAGATGCGCCAGAGCCCTTACTTGATTTCACTATTTATTCACTCGACCTCGGCGGTTTATTGGCCGGCACGAAATACAGAGGAGATTTTGAAAAACGCCTAAAAGGTCTGGTTAATGAATTGCTTGATCATGGAGAAAGTATTTTATTTATTGACGAAATTCATACCATCATTGGTGCAGGTTCAGCCTCAGGCGGGGTAATGGATGCCTCTAACTTACTCAAGCCATTATTATCCTCGGGGCAATTGCGCTGCTTTGGCTCCACAACTTTTCAAGAATATCGAGAGATTTTTGACAAGGATCGAGCGCTATCACGACGCTTCCAAAAAGTTGATGTTATTGAACCCTCGCCAGCGGATACCTATCTTATCCTCAAAGGGTTGAGAGAAAAATTTGAATCCCATCACAATCTAAAATTTACCAATACTGCGCTAAAAGCAGCGGCCGATCTTTCTGCCAAGCATATTTCTGATCGCTTTTTACCCGATAAGGCAATTGATGTTATCGACGAGGCCGGTGCTTTTCAGCGACTACAACCAAAAAGTCGTCAGAAAAAAACCATTGGTGTTACAGACATTGAGTTAATGGTGTCAAAAATCGCACAGATACCTGCTAAAACCGTTTCCACTTCAGATCGATCCAAGCTCAAAGCTCTTAATGATCAACTGCGTCTAGTTGTATTTGGTCAAGATCCGGCTATCGATGCATTGACCAGTGCAATTAAACTCGCTCGTGCGGGCTTAAGAGAAGGTGAGCGTCCTATTGGTAGTTTCCTTTTTGCCGGCCCCACTGGTGTCGGTAAAACAGAAATGAGTAGACAGCTGGCAAAATTATTGGGAATACCTTTAGTGCGCTTTGATATGTCTGAGTATATGGAGCGACATGCGGTATCTCGCCTAATTGGGGCGCCTCCAGGTTATGTTGGCTTTGATCAGGGAGGCCTGTTAACCGAAGCAGTGGCTAAGCAACCTCATGCAGTGGTTTTACTGGACGAGGTTGAGAAAGCACATCCAGATATCTTTAATCTACTACTTCAGGTAATGGATCACGGCACATTGACCGATAACAATGGGCGCAAAACAGATTTTCGCAACATTATTTTAATTATGACTACTAATGCGGGCGCCGAAAGCTTAGATCGCAGCTCTATTGGCTTTGCCAGACAGGATCATAGCAGTGATGCGCTAACTGATATTAAGAAAACCTTTACGCCTGAATTTAGAAATAGACTCGACACCATTGTTCAATTTGCCAGCTTACCCCTAAATGTTATAGCCACTGTTGTTGATAAATTTTTAGTTAAATTACAAAACCAGTTGGATGAAAAGAAAGTTTTCCTCAGTGTCGACAGCGAAGCCAGAAACTGGCTTGCGGTTAATGGCTATGATGACAAAATGGGGGCTAGACCAATGGATCGGCTTATTCAGGATAAAATCAAGAAGCCTCTGGCCGAAGAAGTACTATTTGGCTCCCTCAGCCAACGTGGGGGAACCGTCTTTGTATCGGTCAAAGATGGAGAATTAGATATTGAAATTGCAGCCGTGGAACTTACTGAAGCATAAGCGCCATTGTGATTTCTATCTTTCGCGGAAAGTGATACGGCCTTTGGTCAGGTCGTAGGGTGTCATTTCTACCTTAACCTTATCACCCGTCAAAATACGGATGTAATGTTTTCGCATCTTTCCCGAGATATGCGCAGTAATAACATGGTCATTTTCAAGTTTTACCTTGAACATGGTGTTTGGCAGGGTATCAATAACCTCGCCGTCAAATTCTATGTGATCTTCTTTTGCCATAAGTAAATTCTAGTACTCTGTAAAAAGCGCGCAGTTTGCCTTAAATTGAGCAACATAGCAAAGTCAATTGAAAAAATAATGGTTTGAGGCTGTGAATTGCTCTATGAATCGATACATAATGAAATCCTTTTCAACTATTTGATATCATCTGATCTACTTCATTAAAAATAGTAAACTTATCTATGCTTATATTTATAGATTATTAAAACTATGGTTGGTAGGTTGTTTTTCTGAAAACGTTAGAGATTTATTCTTTTTATTAAGGTGATTTACTTGGAGAAAAATCAGTATTAATGTTTCGTAATTTTTGCAAAATCTGCAAAAATTTAGGTCTTTTCAATGATTTCGCGCCCATAGTTAAAAGATGACTAGAAGCAAGCTGACAATCAATTAACTGGAACCCTAAGCCTGATAAATATTGCGATAGGTGCACAAGTGCAACTTTTGAGGCGTTGGATTCTTTGCTAAACATAGATTCGCCACAAAATACCGCACCAATCGCCACACCGTAGGCGCCACCAACCAGCCTAGAGCCCTGCCAAACTTCAACTGAGTGTGCTACACCCAATTTTTTTAAAGCGATGTAAGCTGAAATCATATCGCTATTTATCCAAGTATCAGTCTTGGAGTCTCGTTGAGCACAGGCGTTTATTACTTGCTCAAATGCTTGATCAAAAGAAATAGTGAATCTTTGTTGGCGCAATAATTTTTGTAAGCTTTTAGAAATATGAAGGTCGAGCGGGTTAATCACACAGCGTGTACTGGGGGACCACCAAAGGATAGGATCGTCTTTATTATACCAAGGGAAAATCCCATTATAGTATGCAGAGAGGAGGGTATCTGGCTGTAAATTGCCACCTACAGCCAGTAGCCCATCTGGATCATCTAATGCAGTATTAGGGTCCGGAAAGACTGGATTGATTGGATCTAATACTGCTAATTGCATTTATGCATCTAGGAAGCGTTCAGCATCAAGTGCTGCCATACAGCCCGTACCTGCAGATGTAACCGCTTGGCGATAGACATGGTCTGCCACATCCCCAGCAGCGAAAACGCCTTTAATGCTAGTTTCTGTGGCGTTACCCGCCATACCACCGGCGATGGTGATATAGCCGTCTTTCATAGTCAATTGGTCAGCAAATATATCTGTATTTGGCTTGTGGCCAATTGCAATAAACACACCAGCAACTTCAATTTGCTTGGTATTGCCATCATTATCAGATAATTCCAAAGCGGTAACACCAGAGTCATCACCAAGTACTTCTTTGAGGTTATGATTCCATTCAATACTAATATTGCCATCGCGCTCTTTCTCAAATAGTTTATCCTGAAGCATTTTTTCGGCACGGAGGCTATCTCTGCGGTGAACAAGCACGACCTCTGAACAAATATTAGCCAGATATAACGCCTCTTCTACTGCAGTATTACCACCACCGATAACCGCTACTTTTTTATTTCTATAGAAAAAACCATCGCAGGTAGCACAGGCCGAAACCCCTTTACCCATAAATGCCTCTTCCGAGGGCAGGCCTAGATACTGCGCAGATGCACCAGTTGCAATTATTAGCGAATCACAGGTGTAGGATTGCGTGCCATTTAGCTTAAAGGGGCGTTGAGTCAATTCCACCGACTCAATATGATCAAAGATGGTTTGAGTATCAAAGCGCTCGGCATGGCGCTGCATGCGAGCCATTAACTCTGGTCCCTGTACACCTTGGTCATCGCCAGGCCAGTTATCGACATCTGTGGTTGTGGTTAACTGACCTCCCTGTTGAATTCCAGTGATAACTACAGGGTTGAGGTTTGCTCTAGCTGCGTAGACTGCTGCAGTCCAACCAGCTGGACCTGATCCTAAAATAATAAGCGGGTGATGTTGCACGTCAGACATAATTTTTTCTCAAAATATCTAGGTTAATTTTTGGTTTCTAAAAACCGTATATTAGGGTGATTATGATAATGATTCCTGATCAAGTCACCAATTAATTTTTTAAATTGTTTACAGAGTTAATCAATATACGCGTTTAGCGTGGTGTTTCATCAAAATTAAGCTACAATTAGTGCTTTACAGGGCTAATAGGGCTTTAACATTGAGTAATAAAAAAACAAAACAAAATAACTCGACATCCACCAAGCACAGCGAGCCAGAAACTAGATCAAAGCAGCTTTTAACCGAGGGTGCTCTGATAGGGTGCATTGCACTGTGCCTAATTATGATGGTCGCATTATTAAGCTACTCGCCTGAGGACACAGGATGGTCTAAAACTGCAACCAGTCATCAGGTGGAAAATGCAATTGGTCCTGCTGGTGCCATGTTTGCTGATATATTTTTTAATCTGTTTGGCGCAATGGCATTTTTGTTTCCACTTTTACTTGCCGCTCGAGCGCTACAAATTTTACGCACCTGTCTACTGAAAGAAGCAATGCCATTTGATCTAGTAACCTTTAGCTTGCGGCTTATTGGTTTTGTTCTAGTGATGGTAAGTGCTACCTCCTTGGCCAATATACAGTTTGATGACTCCCTAACTATATACCCCTCAGGTTTTGGTGGGGTGTTAGGAAAGACCATCAGTGAATCTGTTCTGGAAGTATTTAGCTTCACTGGTGCGACAGTTATATTACTTTCGCTGTTCTTTTTTGGATTGACGGTTTTCGCAGAGATTTCATGGATTGCCCTTATTGATAGCCTAGGGGTTTACAGCATGGCCTTTGGTGGCTGGATGGCCACTACTTTTAGTGAAATTCGACGCCGCCATATAGAAAAGACTATTGCCAAAGAGGCTAAAGAAGTGCGCTCAAGTAAAGTTGAAGCTGCCACTAAAATGAAGAAACAGCGCAAACCGGTAACTATTAGTGCACCAGAAGTTAAAGCTAAAAACAGTAAGCGGGTCGAACGGGAAAAGCAGCAGCCCCTATTTGTCGATGAAAAACTGGTTGGTGTGCTGCCGCCGCTAAACCTTCTAGATGTCCATGACAAATCCTCTAATACCGGCTTTTCAGATGAATCTCTCGAGCATTTATCACGCCTTTTAGAGGTAAAACTACAGGATTTTGGTATTAGCGCTACGGTGGTTGAAGTTCTTCCAGGGCCAGTGGTTACTCGATTTGAAATCCAACCGGCGGCAGGCATCAAAGTGAGTCGAATCACTGGATTAGCCAAGGATTTAGCGCGCTCCATGGCCGTGATTAGTGTACGCGTGGTTGAAGTTATTCAAGGAAAATCTGTGGTTGGTATTGAAATACCCAATGAGACCAGAGAAATGGTGCGGCTCAGCGAGGTACTTACCTCTGATGCCTATGATAGTTCAAACTCGCCATTAACACTCGCCCTCGGCAATGATATCGCCGGCGTTCCTGTAGTTGCAGATCTGGCTAAAATGCCACACTTACTGGTTGCAGGTACCACAGGATCGGGTAAGTCAGTCGGCATTAACGCCATGCTATTAAGTCTGTTGTTTAAAGCCTCTCCAGAAGAGGTAAAATTAATACTGATTGATCCAAAGATGCTGGAATTATCGGTGTATGACGATATTCCCCATCTTTTAACGCCAGTGATTACCGATATGAAAGACGCGTCTAGCGGTCTTCGCTGGTGTGTTGGCGAAATGGAGCGCCGCTATAAGCTAATGGCTGCCCTAGGTGTGCGAAATATCGCCGGTTATAACCGTAAAATTGAAGATGCTAATAAATCAGGTAATCCAATTACCGATCCGCTGTGGGTATTTAACCCCGATGAGATGGGTTGGGATGAAACACAGGAACCACCTGAGGCTCCAATTCTTGAAAATCTGCCTTATATTGTTGTGGTAGTTGATGAATTTGCCGATATGATGATGATTGTCGGCAAAAAGGTAGAGCAATTGATTGCGCGAATTGCCCAGAAGGCTAGGGCGGCTGGCATTCATTTGATCCTTGCAACCCAGCGACCCTCAGTCGATGTTATCACTGGCTTAATCAAAGCCAATGTTCCCTCGCGAATAGGCTTTCAGGTGTCCTCTAAAATTGATTCTAGAACAATTTTAGATCAGGGGGGCGCAGAACAGCTTTTAGGCCACGGTGATATGTTGTATCTACCACCGGGTTCAAGTGTTCCAGAGAGAATTCACGGCGCGTTTGTCGATGATCACGAAGTCCACAAAGTAGTTGCTGATTGGAAGCGACGCGGCGAACCTAATTATCTCTCTGAAATAACCGACGAAGCTGCGTCATCCGGTGTGGTTGTTCCCGGTTTTAGCAGCGGCGAGGAATCTGAGGAGAATGGTGAAAGCGACCCTCTCTATGATGAAGCAGTTGCCTTTGTCTTGGAGACTCGAAAAGCCTCTATATCGTCGGTTCAACGCAAACTGAGGGTAGGTTATAACCGAGCCGCTAGACTTATTGAGCAAATGGAGGCTAGCGGCGTAGTTAGTCCTATGGGTAACAATGGTAGCAGGGAAGTGCTGGCGCCATCATCGGGTAATAATTAACGCCTATGAAATTCTTTTGCTGGATACTGATTGGTATGTTTTACGCCAGTATTAGCTGGGCTGATACCGATAGAGAAAATGCCAAAATGCAGCTACTAGAGCTGTTGAAGCCTATAACCGGTTTTTCCGCGCAATTCACTCAACAGCTGCTTGACGCCGAGCGCAATTCACTGCTGACCCAAAGCGGCGAATTACACGGCCAAAAGCCCGACAAACTGTACTGGCATGTTTTTCAGCCAAGCGCCCAAGAGATAGTAAGCAATGGTGTGAATCTATGGCTCTACGATGCCGATTTAGAACAGGTAATTATTCAACCCTACAGCAATAACCCTGAGGCCAACCCAATTAGCTTACTATTGGGTGGCTCACAGTTATTCGCTGACAATTTTCAGCTTGTGGATCACCGGCAATCAGGTGATTCCACGATTCAATTTAGTCTAAAACCTCTGCAGCCTAATGCCCTTTACAGCGGACTTATCCTAGAGTTTGATCAGGGAACACCAACCGCTATTAGCTTTACTGATAGTCTCGGCCAAACAACTCAACTCAATTTGCATCAATTAAAACTAAACCCCGTGTTTGATGACGACTTTTTTACTTTTAGCATTCCAAATGGTGTAGATGTTGTAGACCATGTGCAGTGATCTCTTTGCCCGACAAGGCTATCAGCCACTGGCCTCTAAAAGGCGACCGCAAAAGCTCGCAGAGTTTTTCGGTCAAGAGCATATCCTTAGTGATGGTAAGCCGCTGAAGGAGGCCATCAGTAGTGGCCAACCCCATTCAATGATTCTGTGGGGCCCACCTGGTGTCGGTAAAACCACATTGGCGAAAATCCTAGCCCAGTCTGCGGATGCCCATTTTGAGGCTATCTCGGCAGTCCTCTCAGGGGTAAAAGAAATAAGAGCTGCCATAGCTATAGCTCAGCAACAGAGAGATGGTCATGGTCGCAAAACCCTATTATTTGTCGATGAAGTACATCGCTTTAATAAGTCTCAACAGGATGCATTTTTGCCCTATGTAGAGGATGGCACCATTATATTTATTGGTGCCACCACAGAGAATCCATCATTTGAACTCAACAATGCACTTTTATCTCGCTGTCGTATTTATGTGCTTAAAAGCCTGTTGATTGAGGACATAAAAACCATTGTCAGCAATGCCTTACCAGAACTTAATAAGATCAATAATAGCTCTTTGACCATTCAGAATGATGTAATGGAATTACTTGCCAATGCTGCAGATGGCGACGCCCGTCGCGCACTTAATCTAATTGAAATAGCCGCTGATCTGGTTGCCGACAGTCACACTGAACTGACTGTGGAAACCCTTGAACAGGTTCTGGTTGGCGACAGCAGAAGGTTTGATAACAAAGGGGAATATTTCTACGATCAAATTTCCGCACTGCACAAATCCGTTAGAGGTTCGGACCCCGATGCTTCATTGTACTGGCTTTGTCGCATGCTAGATGGTGGATGCGATCCCTTGTATATAGCGCGACGATTGGTTCGTATTGCCAGCGAAGATATTGGCAACGCCGATCCAAGAGCCTTGGAAATAACCCTGAATGCCACTATGGCTCAGGAGCGACTGGGCAGCCCCGAGGGCGAGTTAGCATTGGCTCAAGCCGTAGTATACCTCGCTGTAGCGGCTAAAAGTAATGCGGTCTACACTGCCTTTAAAGCGGCTATGGCCGATATTAGCTCGATGCCTAGCTACGAAGTACCAATGCATTTGCGTAATGCCCCGACAGAGCTTATGAAACAATTGCAGTACGGCAAAGATTACAGATATGCGCACAATGAAGAGGGTGGTTATGCTGCGGCAGAAAACTACTTTCCTGAAGAGATCACCGATAAACAGTATTATTTTCCCACGGACCGTGGGCTTGAGGTTAAAATAGCAGAAAAGTTAAATCATCTTCGATCATTGGATCTGCAAAATAAGGAAAAAAGCTAATGCATTGGATTTCTGTAGCCCTAGGGGGCGCAGTGGGGGCTGTATGCCGTTATTGGGTAAGTATTTGCTTGTTACCTATGACTAGCTATAAATTCCCATATGCTACGCTGTCAGTCAATGTCGCGGGAAGTCTTTTAATGGGCGTTCTGTATGTCCTTATTCTTGAAAAGGGTGGCTTACCCGATCAGGCTCGGCATATTTTAATGGTTGGCTTCTTAGGTGCATTTACAACTTTTTCAACTTTCTCGCTTGATGCCATCAGTCTGTGGCAAAATGGCGGTCAATTGACGGCACTGATCTATGTTGTTGCAACTGTAGCACTGTGCCTATTAGCTATTATTTTTGCCATCTGGCTAACACGATTGTTTTAAGGAATTTATTATGCTTGACCCGAAACTACTGCGTTCGGAGCTAATCACCGTTGCCCAAAGTCTGAAAATTAAGGGCTTCGAGCTAAATTGCGATGAGTTTTTATCGCTTGAGTCCCAGCGCAAAGAGTTACAGCTCAAGGCCGAAGCCATTCAGCAAGAGCGCAACACATACTCTAAAAGTATGGGCAAACTTATAGGTCAAGCAAAAGCAAAGGGCGAAGATATTGAGCCGCTTAAAGCAAAGGGTGAAGCCCTTAAAAAAGCCAGTACCGATGCCGATGCTGCTTTATCCGATGTGCAAAATAAACTGGATGCATTGGTACAGGGTATCCCAAATATTCCAGACTCTGCTGTTCCCGCGGGGCAGGACGAAGAAGACAATGTAGAAATTCGTCGCTGGGGAACCATCAAACAGTTTGATTTTGCCATAAAAGACCATGTTGACTTGGGCTCTGACCTAAACGGGCTAGATTTTGATACTGCAGCTAAAATAACCGGCTCTAGATTTGTCCAAATGAGTGGCGGGCTAGCAAGGCTTCATCGCGCGTTAACCCAGTTTATGCTTAACACCCATATAGAGCAGCATGGCTATCAAGAAGTCTATGTGCCCTATATTGTTAACTCAGAGTCCCTGTTTGGTACCGGTCAATTACCTAAATTCGAAGAAGACTTATTTAAACTTAATGATGAGCGCAACTATTATCTGATCCCGACAGCAGAGGTGCCGGTAACTAATATTCATCGCGATGAAATCGTCGATGCACTGCCGATTAAATATGTATCTCATACTCCCTGTTTTCGCAGTGAAGCGGGAAGTAGTGGTCGGGATACACGCGGCATGATTCGCCAGCATCAGTTTGAAAAAGTAGAGATGGTGCAATTTGTTCATCCCGAGCAATCAAACGACGCTCATGAGGCGCTTACAGGCCATGCTGAAGCCATATTGCAACAGTTGGGTCTACCTTATCGAACCGTTGTATTATGTGGTGGCGATCTCGGTTTTTCATCGGCAAAAACCTACGATATCGAAGTGTGGCTTCCATCGCAAAATACTTATCGCGAGATTTCTTCATGTAGTAATTTTACTGACTTCCAAGCTCGCAGAATGAAAGCCCGCTTTAGAAATTCTGAGGGTAAAACTGAATTTTTACACACCATTAATGGCTCAGGTTTAGCTGTCGGCAGAACCCTGATCGCCGTAATGGAAAACTACCAACAAGCGGATGGTTCTATCGCTATACCAGAAGTTTTACAGCCTCTAATGGGTGGTATAACACATATAAGCTAATGGATTTTTTACCCCTATTTCACAACCTTAGATGTCGACGCGTAATTGTTGTTGGCGGTGGCGAAATTGCTTTGCGCAAAGTCCGCCTAGTTGCAGAGGCCGACGCCTTTATTACTATTATCGCCAAAGAATTTTGTACTGACTTGATAGAAATGCAAGATAGCAATGCCAAAAAGGGCATTCATAACCTCGAGTTAATTACAGCCCCATACCATCGACAGTATATTGATAACAATCCCGAGGCCGTACTGGTAATCGCTGCTACCAATGATCCCGAATTAAATCGAGTAGTATCAGAGCACGCTCAACAGGCGCATATGCTGTCTAATGTTGTCGATGATCCCGGTTACTCCACGGTTATCTTTCCATCAATTGTTGATCGATCGCCAATTCAGATCGCTATTTCTAGCGGTGGTGATGCGCCAGTTTTGGTGCGATTAATTCGCACGCAATTAGAGGGTCTATTTCCAGCGGGTATGAGCAAATTAGCTGCCTTAGCAGGAAGCTTTAGGGAAAAGGTTAAAGCGAAATTTTCTAATGGTGCAGATCGCAAAGTATTCTGGGAAGAAGTCTTTGGCGGCCCTATAGCAGAGCAAGCCTATAGTAATAATCTAGCTGAGGCAGAGCGTCTACTACAACACAAACTAGAGACTACTGATGAATTTAAAACTGGCGAAGTCTACCTTATCGGCGGTGGCCCCGGGGATCCAGACCTACTGACATTTAAAGCGATCCGATTAATGCAACAGGCCGATATAGTTCTATACGATCGGTTGGTATCTAAACCAGTATTAAACTTAGTGCGCCGTGATGCCACTCGAATTTATGTGGGTAAAACTGCCGGCGATCACCCTGTAACCCAAGAAAACATTAACCAAAAAATGGTCGATTATGCGCTTGCCGGCAATCGTGTTGTCCGACTAAAGGGTGGCGATCCATTTATATTTGGACGCGGCGGTGAAGAGCTAGAGACCTTAGCCGAGCAGGGTATTCCATTCCAGGTTGTTCCAGGTATCACCGCAGCCTCAGGCTGTGCTAGCTATGCTGGCATACCCCTAACTCATAGAGATCACGCCCAGTCGGTGCGCTTTATTGCTGGACACCACCGCTCAGGTAAGCTGGAATTAAACTGGGCCGAATTGGCTCAACCCAATCAAACACTCGTGTTTTATATGGGGTTAAATGGCTTAGAGACCATCTGTGAGCAGCTTAAACAGCACGGTATGAATGCCCAGATGCCAATTGCGTTGGTGGAAAAGGGTACTTCTGATAGGCAACGTGTGTTTACCGGTGATCTAGATAGCCTACCCAGCATAGTTCGAGCTGCAGAGGCCAAAGCGCCCACACTGATTATTGTCGGCACTGTGGTCAATTTACACGACAAACTTGACTGGTTTAATCTAGATTAATAGGTCAGCTTATGGCGAAGTCTTTTGACTATGATCTCTTTGTTATCGGCGCTGGTTCTGGGGGCGTTAGAACTGCTCGTGTTGCTGCGGCAAATGGCAAGCGAGTAGCCATAGCAGAGGTATCAGATCTAGGTGGAACCTGTGTCAATTTAGGCTGTGTGCCGAAAAAACTATTTGTCTACGCCTCACAGTTCCCAGAACTATTTCACGCCAGTGAGGGATATGGCTGGCAACCCACCCATACTGCTGAATTTGATTGGAATACCCTAAGAGACAATAAAACGGCCGAGATAAGCCGTCTAAACGCTATTTACCAAAAGTTACTCAATGATAGCTGTGCATTGATTATTGAGGGCAGAGCGAAAATACTGGGGCCTCAGCGGGTTTTGGTCAATGGACGTGAGTACAGCGCTGAAAAAATCCTGATTTCCACTGGAGGCTGGCCCCATATCCCAAATATACCCGGGGCAGAATTGGCGATTACATCCAATGAAATATTCAACCTAGCTAAACTGCCAAACAAGGCTGTAATTGTCGGCGGCGGCTATATTGCGGTTGAATTTGCTGGTATTTTAAATGGCTTAGGCGTCGAAACACAGCTTGTTTATCGCGGTGATCAGCTTTTAAAAGCGTTCGATAAGGATTGTAGTGCAAAAGTCACAGAGGGCATGCTTAAAAAAGGAATCGCACTCAGGTTAAACAGCAATATCAGTACAATTTGCGATAATGGCGAGAGCCTTGACATCACTCTAGATAATGACGAGATGATTACTGCAGGGCTGGTTTTATATGCCACCGGCAGAGTACCTAATACACAGGCTTTAGGGCTGGAAAATACCCGCGTTAAACTCAGCGCAAAAAATGGAATTATAGTCGATGATCATTATTGCACAGATGAGCCTAGCATCTATGCTATCGGCGATGTAATAGATCGTGTGCAGTTGACGCCAGTTGCTATCAAAGAAGCGATGGTATTAACCGACCATCTATACAGCGAGGGCAATATCCGACTGGATTACGACAATATTGCAACCGCTGTATTTAGCCAGCCGGAATTAGCTTGCGTAGGCTTAACAGAGGAGCAAGCCAAGCAGAGGTTTGAGGATATTGGTGTGTATCGTTCCGAGTTTAAACCAATGTTTGAATCCTTGGGGCAGGGGAGCGAGAGAGTATTTATAAAAATGATCGTCGATAATAAAACCGATACTGTTTTAGGTTGTCATATGGTGGGTCAACATGCGGCAGAGATCATACAGGGAATCGCTATAGCACTTAAAGCAGGGGCAAAAAAATCACATTTTGATGCAACTATTGGTATTCACCCATCCACAGCAGAAGAATTTGTAACACTTAAATAGCTAATATAAACAATAGCTTACAGTGCGTTTAGGAAGCATATTATTAAAATTTGACTCTAGCCCTCTCAAGCAGGGACATCGATAAAAATTTCAAATCAGCTAGGGATTGTTGCTCGTTGTGATCAGAGTAATAAATTGACAATAGCACCGAATGGCATATCTGCCAGAAAAATTTTGCTAAATAAACAGCATCATCCTGTGACAGCGACAGCGGTAGACGCAAAAATATATCACTTAAGCTTAGGTGAATAGTGCTTAAAAAATCGCTGTATATTTCCTGCAGCTCAAGCGCTACAGGCATTAGAGCAACAAGGGGTAGAGAGGATTGATTGTCACCATAAACCACAGAAAAACCATCCACGAGGTTTGTCACGAAGGGCTTTAACGCCATATTCTCTAACTGTTGCGATTCTAATTCTGATACGGCGCTATTTACTTTTTCAACCCAACGCTCTGAAAGAGCGTAGAGTATGGCGTGTTTATTGGGAAAATAATGGTACAGCGTACCCACAGATATCCCAGCCTTTTCAGCCACAAGTATTGTAGTTAAATCATCCAACCCCACTGTTTTCAGTAGCTCAGCAGTTGTCGCCAGTATTTTGTCACGCTGTTTTCTTGCACGATTCTGCACTGGATTAGTTCTTGGCCTTAGTGTTTTCGTCATCATTTTATCCTTATGGAAAATAGCTAGCAATGTAAGTAAACCGCTTTTCGAATAAAAACTCAATTAATATCGACTATTTATTCAACTTTTAACGCAAGCCCATAGCAGGCAAGCTTTTTTCAGGCATTAATATATAAGCTATTGGGGTGAAATAAATTGCAATCACCGCTGATAATGGCTACCCTAGAGCAATAATAAAAATTACAGCGTCGTGGATTTTAGATCTCATCGGAGATGTATATTCGTATGATTGCTTAAAAAACAAGTTCCTTAACGAGTTTAAGTTCAACTACATGGACTACACCAGGGTTGTAAAGTTGCAGGCTATTCTGCTTTGAACCAATGCTTTAAGGAATTTCAGGATAAAACATGTTGTACGATTTCAATAAGACAGATTTGCTACCCGAAATTGATAGCCGTATTGATAAAACAATCAGGGGCTTTTCTACCCACGATCTATCTTCGATATCTAATTCTGGATTGATGAATCGAGTTGATAGCAAATTTTTATTGCCATTAAACTCTATCTATCAAGTATTGCAGGCCTGTAGCTCTGACTATTCAGTCTTGATAATTGATAATGTCACTGTATTTCAATACAACAATATTTATTTCGACACCATAGATCTTAGCTTCTACAAACAACACCACAACCGCAAGCTCAACCGACACAAGGTTAGGCATCGTCAATATGCAGATGTTGGTACCAGTTTCTTAGAAGTTAAATTTAAAAACAACAAAGGTCGAACCATTAAAAATCGTTGCCTAGCCGATGCTGATCCTATGCTGGCGCTATCGCAGAATTACTCTCTCTTATACGATCAGGGAATCAGCGCTCCGAGCAAACTAATAGCATCACTAGCCTGCTCCTATCAAAGGATAAGCCTAGCAAATAATGCCCGTAATGAGCGTCTAACACTTGACCTTAATATAAATTTTGCCAGCATGCTGAGCCATAGCAATCCCGAAGATAGCTTTGGCCTTTACAATTTTTTTATGGCTGAACTCAAACAAGAAAAATTCAATCGACACTCGCCATTCTATCGTCTCATGCGGGACATGGGCATAAGGCCCAAAGGTTTTAGCAAATACTGTATGGGGCAGTCTTTAACCAATAATAAACACATTAAAACCAATCGCTTTAAAGCCAATTTATTAAGACTCAAAAAGGGAGCATAGTTTAATGAATGATATTTACGCACCACTTGGCAGCCACTTTTTCTTAATGCTATTAGTCAATATCGTATTTCTAGGTATATTGCTGCGTGGTATTTTTTATCGTCATTCACCCGACAGAAACTCTCTGTTTGGCTTCTTTATGTTTGGTACAGGGGTTTTCCTTGTTACGCACTTACTGCAAGGGGTCGAGATCTCTATGGGCTTTGCCTTTGGCCTGTTTGCAATATTTGCAATGCTTCGCTATCGCACCGAATCCATCACCATTCGAGATATGACATACCTTTTTCTAGTCATTGTTATATCACTGCTCAATGGGGTGGGCCCACTCACAGCTTTCAGTGCCTCATTGGTTTGCGGCCTGCTATGCGTTATTGTTGCCATTGGTGAAACTACAATTTTTGCTCCGCGAATTTTTGAAAAAAATATTCGCTATGAAAATATTCTGAATATTCGTCCGGAAAACTATGATCTGCTTGTAGCAGATATCACCGAGCGCACCGGCCTCGACGTCAAAAGCATCGAAATAATCAATATTGATTTCTTGAGTGATGTCGCCAATCTAAAAGTGTTTCATGGCGAAGCTAAATTACCGGCCAAAGACTCTGCGGAAAACCATAGTGCCAGCCCAATTGTAGGTGAAAAAAGTGCTTAGCATTGCCAGAATCGCAGCGATATCAGCAATTATCAGCTGCTGCACTGCACTAAATGTGTCTGCTGAATCCGAACAGCAGACGCAAGGCGTGGAAAATGTTTTTTTTCAAGATTTAGATATAGGGCTGAGAATAAATCTTGATAGCAATCGTTTTAGTGATATCTATCGTGAAGATCGTCTGGACAGCTATCAGTATGACTCGCAACTAAGAAGGGCGCGCCTATCCTTAAAACTACCTCTAGGAAACAACTGGTCTAGTAAGGTTCAAATTGCTATTAATGAAGGTGAGGATAGCTATGAAACCAAGGACCTCTATCTGCGCTACAAAGGCTTTGATTTTGCAGATATTATAATCGGTCAGTCAAAAGAACCTTTCGGGCTAGAGAATGTAACCAGCTCTGGTAATTCTCTGTTTACAGAACGCAGCCTGTCTACCTTTGCTCTCGGCCGCAGCAAGGGCATTAATCTTTCCGATGCCAATCGAGCCTATAGCTGGAGCATTGGTACATACAAAGTCGAGCAAAATGGGAAAGTCAAAGCTGATGGTGACAGAGCATATACTGCCAGAGCCACCATTAGCCCAATCAATCGAGACACTAGCTATATACATTTCGGCCTAGCTTACACAAACAGAGACTTGCAAGGTGCTGAGTATGAAATCAAAACCAATGGCGGCGTAGATAGTGGTTTTAACTTTTTCGATACGCGCAATATTGCCACTGAAACAATTGCTAAAAAGGGGGCTGAAGCAGCTTGGGGCAGGGGACCTCTATCCCTGCAGGGTGAATATCAGCAACTGCAAATCGAAGCTCTCAACACCAATCAAAGTGCAACCTACCAAGGTTATTACACCCAACTATCTTATTTTCTAACCAACGATCATCGACCCTATAAAAAAGGGCGTTTTTCCGGCGTCAAACCTAACTCAAAACAAGGCGCTTGGGAATTGACACTGAGAAAGACCGCGCTGCAATCAGTTGAAATAGGCAGTGCCAACAACAACGACGCTATTGATATTGCAACCACTGTTGTGGGTGTTAACTATTACCTCAACAAAAAAGTAAAGTTGATGCTTAACGCCATAGATACAGAAACCAATGGGATTTCCAGCTACAATCAAAACCCTGATGGCTCGGCGCTGTGCCTAAGACTGCAAATTAAACTTTAAGCCACATCCTTCAACCTAATGTAATTTGTTAAGTTACAGAATCTCACGGGAATGCAGGCCTATACCTCTCTATTTTTCCCGGTTCTGGCGCGCTCTTTCATATCAGACTGAATATATACCTGATCCGTAGTTCCCATACTGGCATGACCCAGATCATCGGCCATATGCTTAAGGGGGCGGGTGGCAATATCCTGAGATGCACCCGTATGCCGCAACCAATGCGTGGTAGCCTCGCGCAGTGCCTTCGCCTCATCTGCAAAGCCTTCAGCAAGCATCCTGTCATAGGCGATATCGAATGCCTCCTGCACAATACGGCGCAACTGTCTCGAAGTCATACCACCAGATCCGCGGTTTTTAGCTACTAAAGGAGCATTGGTATTAAAGTTGCTGCTTATTTCTTCTCTGTGAGCCTGATAGCGTTTGATATAAGGAAATAGGGCACTTGGAACTGAAATATCACGCAATTTGTTACCTTTACCCAGCACTTTTAACCAGTGATTGCCATCAGAATCCTGCCAAAAATGTTGCCATATGGGCTGCCAATTAGATCTATCTGACAACTCAGAAACCCGTAAATAGAGTGTTTTAATCAGCGCCACCACAAACAACATACGCTCATAGGTCTTATTGCTGTTGGCTTGAGCTTCGGCACAGCTCAATACATAGTCCCACTGCAAATCCGACAGGCGTTTGATATTCTTTTGCGTGGCGCCTTTGATCAAATAGGGCGATTGTTTGCGAATAGCGGGAATAGGGTTGCCAAAGGCGTAGCCCTCGTCAGCTAGATAATCGTAAAAGCAGGATATTGCTGAAAAGCAGATTTTAATCGCCTCGCCAGATAAGGTATGGCCCTTAGTGTCAGGCTTTACATCCAAGCCCCCTGCTAAGGCTTTTTTGCGGTCTTCCTTGCTGATTTTTGCGGCAAATGGCCGCCAAATTTCATTTTGAAGCCACTGTCCGCCGATTTGCTTAAAACGATCCTGCACCGATTCGCCGACCCATGAGGCTGGCGGACTGTGTACAAAATCAAAAAAAGCCTCTAATTCAGGCCGTTTAAGCTGGATAATACTTTTGTTGGCAATAGTCCATGACCACAGTAATAAACGCTCAACTTCATTGCGGTAGCTGCGATAGGTGGCTTCACTTTTACGACTGTAACTTTTTAAGAACGCCTGAGTCTGTAAAAAGTCCTGACTAATATCTGGATTTGTTTTTATCAGATCATCGATAAACTTTTTTGAATCGGGGTAATCGTTTAGCATCATCATACCCATAGGCAAACGCACAAATGTTTTATGTGCGTCAAACAGCGGCGTTGCTTTAAACTTAGACATAAGCAAACTCTATTTAATTAAACACAGGCTTTATTTGAGTCTTAAAGCTAATATCTACTGTAACAAGCCTAAAACCTAATGTCTAGCTATGTCCACTAATTGAGATTAGAGGAACTTGCATTATAACCACACAGCGCCCCACTTACAGCGAATAAATCACCGCTGTATAAATTACTTTTACAGATTAACTGTCATTCAATACATAAAAGTAAGCGGTCAACTAAACACAGTTTTTTAGGCAACCTTTGCTATCATTATGGTATTAATTTCGTATAATCAATTGAAAGCCTTCGCATTAAAAAGGAAATCATGCGCCAGCTAGCTGTTCTGACAATTTTTATCTCTACCCTATTTGTAACCTTGGTTTCATCCAACAGTGATGAATTGGTTGAAATAACACCCGAATCACACCACAGCACCTTGTTTCGCGAGATATTCACCCAACTAGCAAAAACTCATTACACTCAACAAGAGATCAATGATGAGTTTTCAGCGTCCTTTCTAAACACCTATATAGAGCAGCTAGATTCACCCAAGCGGTTTTTCCTAGCTTCAGATATAGCCGAATTCCAAAAGTGGCAACACAAGTTAGATGATCTCGCCAGACGCGGCGATGTAACAGCCGGCTTTTATATCTTCAACCGACTTCGAGACCGCGCTATCCAAAGGCTGCAGACAAATATTGCTGTTCTAGAAAACCCCCAGCATAGTTTTGACTTTACTCTAGATGAAGACATTATGCTCGACGCCGATGACCGCGATTGGTTTAAAGACCGCAAACAAGCAGATGATTTTTGGCGCAAGGCGATGAAGGATTCTATTATTCGGCTAATACTCAGTGGCAAAGAAAAACAAGAAGCTCGCAAACTATTGGTAAAGCGCTACAGAGCACTATTAAACCGCTATACACAGCGCAATAGCAAAGATATATTTCAGCAGTACGCCAATGCATTTGCCTCACTGTACGACCCCCACTCCTCGTACTTTACACCGAGATCGTCGGAAAACTTTCAGATTAATATGTCTCTTTCTCTTGAAGGCATTGGCGCTCAATTAACCACCGAGGACGAATTTACAGAGGTGGTTGATATTATTCCCGGTGGACCCGCCGATATACAAGGCATTCTAAAGCCAAAAGATAAGATTATTGGCGTTGGACAGGGAGACAATCAAATCGTCGATGTTATCGGCTGGCGCATCGATGACGTGGTCGACTTAATACGCGGCGAAAAAGGCTCTGTTGTGCGCCTGCAAATTGATACTGGTGGCAGTAGTGAGAAAATCATCTCAATAGTTAGAGACACTGTTAAACTCGAAGAAAAATCAGCTCAGAGCAATATCATAACTATCGAAAATGCTGGCAAGCAGTTCAAAATAGGTGTTATTGAGATTCCAACTTTTTACATGGATTTTGAAGCCTATCGCAAGCGAGACCCAAACTATAAAAGCACCTCGCGCGATGTGCGCAACCTGCTCAAAGAACTCAAACAGCAACAGGTTGACGGCGTTATTCTGGATTTGCGCAATAATGGTGGTGGCTCATTGTATGAAGCCACTGCCCTCACCGACCTGTTTATTGACTTTGGTCCGGTGGTTCAAATTCGCGATGCCAATAAGAAGATTTATCGTAATCAGCGCGCGACTTCAGAGGCTTTTTACGATGGTCCGATGATGGTACTTATCAATCGCCTCAGCGCTTCTGCCTCAGAAATTTTTGCCGGAGCTATACAAGATTATGGGCGTGGCTTAATAATCGGCAGTCAAAGCTATGGCAAGGGCACAGTTCAGACCATGACCGATCTGAGCAGCGGGCTTTTAAAGCTGACGGTATCTAAATTTTATCGCGTTTCAGGCGGTAGTACCCAACATCGCGGCATTATCCCCGATATTGTTTATCCATCAATGTTTGATTCCGACGAGATTGGTGAAAGTCATCTGGAAAGTGCCCTGCCCTGGGACCAAATTCACCCAGTACCTCATCAGCACTCTGATCGCCTACAAAAAATTCTCAAACCGCTGACTCGCGCGCACCAAAAACGCGCCTACAGCGACGCCAACTTCTCTAGCTTAACCGATCAACTGGCTTTAACTCAGCGCTGGAAGATGGAAAAACTCACTAATCTTAACCTCGAACAGCGAAAACAGCGCGATAACAAGCTAGATCAGTCCCTGCTTGATATAGAGAATAAACGACGATTACACAATAAACTTGAGGCCTACGCTGATATAGAGGAATGGGAAGAAGCCAGAGAGAAACAGGAAAAAATCAAAACTCCAACAGCAGAGAGCGATCCTATGCTGTTTGAGACCGGTTTAATTCTCAGCGATCAAATTCGCATACTCGGCGATATTACTTCAACAATTAACAACGGTAAATTAGCAGGCACCACCAACCAACAAAATAATAATTATGAACAATAAAATTAAGATAATATCGTTTAATGTCAATGGTATACGATCAAGAATTAATCAACTTTCTCAGGTTTTAAAGCAGCATCAACCGGATATTGTTGGACTTCAAGAGACCAAGGTAGCCAATGAAGAATTTCCGTTTAAGGATATTGAAGCAATGGGTTATCGAGCCCATATCCATGGCCAAAAAGGCCATTATGGTGTGGCATTTTTATCTAAAATCGACCCTTCCAATATCCAATGCGGCTTCCCTTCAGATGATGCTGACAGTCAATGTCGCATGATTCACGGAGAATTTGATATTAACGGCCGTCGTATTCACCTGATCAATGGCTATTTCCCCCAAGGTGAGGGCCGCGCCCATCCGGTTAAATTCCCCGCCAAGCAGAAATTCTATGCCGACCTACTCTGTTATTTGAATAGTGAGTTTTCAAACGAGGATGCCGTAGTAATCATGGGTGATATGAATGTAGCCCATACAGATGCCGATGTGGGAATTAAACCAGAAAACGCCAAGCGCTGGCTCAAAACCGGAAAAAGTGCCTTTTTACCCGAAGAGAGAGAATGGTTACAGCGGCTTTTAGACTGGGGGCTTACCGACAGCTATAGAGCGGCTAACCCCGAAAGCCATATCTACAGCTGGTTTGACTATCGCAGTCGCGGCTTTGAACAAGAACCCAAAAGAGGCCTGAGAATCGACCTGCTATTGGCATCCTCAGCAGCGATGTCCCTGAGTACAGATACTGGTATCGACCTCGAGGCGAGAGGCCACGAGAAACCCTCAGACCACTGCCCTATCTGGATTGATTTAGAGCTTTAGCTCAAAGAGCTAGGAAAGTTTAGACTCCAACTCGGGCAGCGCTGTAAATAAATCTGCAGCTAAACCATAGTCGGCAACGGAAAAGATCGGCGCCTCTTCATCTTTGTTGATAGCCACAATAACCTTGCTATCCTTCATGCCGGCCAGATGCTGTATAGCACCAGAAATACCAACGGCTATATACAAGTCAGGCGCAACAATCTTGCCAGTTTGACCCACCTGCATATCGTTGGGTACAAAATCAGCATCCACCGCAGCCCTAGAGGCACCAACCGCTGCGCCGAGCTTATCGGCGATTCTATAGAGCATATCGAAGTTATCACCACTGGCCATACCGCGACCACCAGAAATAACAATACTGGCCGCTGTGAGTTCAGGGCGATCGGATTCTGCTAACTGCTCATCGACAAAGCTCGATAATGCCTGCTGTTGAGCAACATCGACGGCCTCTACAGCGGCGGAGCCACCCTGCGCAGCAACGGCGTCAAAAGCGGTACCGCGAACAGTTATGACCTTAACCGCATCCAAAGACTGAACCGTGGCAATTAAATTGCCCGCGTAAATTGGCCGCTTAAATGTATCTTCGCTAATTACTGCCGAGATATCAGAGATAGGCTGTACATCGAGCAGAGCTGCAACTCGCGGCATAATATTTTTAGCGGTAGTGGTTGCGGTGGCGAGAATATGACTGTATCCATCGGCAATACTAGCAATTAAAGGCGCCATATTCTCCGCCAAAAAATGCTCATACACAGCATTGTTGGCAACCAACACCCTGTTAACACAAGAAACAGCCGCCGCTTGTTGGGAGACCTCAGAACAGTTATTTCCTGCCACCAAGAGATCAATGGATTGGCCGAGCTCACAAGCCGCAGCCAGAGCGCTTAAAGTGGCAGGATTTAATTGCTGATTATTGTGCTCAGCGACAACTAAAATACTCATAGAATCACCTTGGCTTCGTTTTTAAGCTTATCTACCAACTGGTCAACATCGCCTACCATTATTCCCGCTTGTCGCTGTGCTGGCGGCTCGACACCAAGGAGCACGGTTCTAGCAGTAATATCAACTGCAAGCTCCTCTGGAGTCACTGTTGCCAGTGGCTTTTGCTTTGACTTCATAATATTGGGCAGCGAGGCATAGCGCGGTTCATTGAGGCGCAAATCTGTAGTTACCACTGCCGGCAATGCCAGTGACACGGTTTGTAGGCCACCATCGATTTCTCGCGTAACAGCGACCTTGCCATCGTCGACACAGACTTCAGAGGCAAAAGTACCCTGACCACAACCCAACAAGCTAGCGAGCATCTGACCAGTTTGGTTATTGTCGCCATCAATGGCTTGTTTGCCCATCAGGATTAAGTCTGGCGATTCGTTGTCACATATGGCTTTCAAGCATTTAGCAATTGCAAGGGGCTCCAAGGACTGATCAGTTTGTACTAAGATCGATCTATCAGCGCCGAGAGCAAGTGATGTGCGCAGCTGCTCCTGTGACTGAGCACTACCTATGGAGACTGTAACTATCTCAGTTACCAATCCTTTCTCTTTAAGGCGAACCGCTTCTTCGACGGCTATTTCGCAAAAAGGGTTGATCGACATCTTCACATTGGCCAAATCAACATCAGTATTATCAGCGTTAGCCCTGACTTTGACGTTGTAATCAACCACCCTCTTAATTGCCACTAGTACTTTCATCGCAACTCCATCTTCGGTTTTTACATACTGCTTGTAGTTGAGTTTAGTTTGCACAAGGATGGCATGTAAATCAAACGCCTAGCGTCTTCATTGCGACCCATCAGTCACAATAATTAACTACCTGATACTGGTATTTGTGCATATTCTCTAGCATTGTAGAACGGCGTTAAAAAGTATTTAATAGCTGAGCTTACTAGTAAAAAAGGAGCACTATTTTGGCTCGTGAATCTATGCAATACGATGTGGTTATTGTCGGCGCTGGCCCCTCGGGACTCTCAGCCGCCTGTAGACTCAAGCAAGTAAACCCCGAGTATTCGGTATGCGTGGTGGAAAAAGGCTCTGAGGTGGGCGCACATATTTTATCTGGCGCAGTTTTTGAACCAACAGCGCTAAACGAGTTAATACCCGACTGGAAATCACTTTCAGCACCAGTTACCACCGCTGTTTGCGACGATCATATTATGTTGTTGAACAGTGCGGCTAAGCACATAAAAGTGCCGAGGTTATTTGCCCCTAAAACCATGAAAAATCATGGCAACTATATTATCAGCTTGGGTAATTTTTGCCGCTGGCTAGCCACACGTGCAGAGGCCTTAGGCGTTGATATATTTCCCGGCTTTGCCGCCGCAGAAATTCTCTATAATTCAGATGGCCATGTCTGCGGTATTGCTACGGGTGATATGGGCTTGAGTAGCAGCGGCGAACAAAAAGATACCTTTATGCAGGGCATGGAGTTACAGGCTAAATACACGCTTTTTGCCGAGGGTTGTCGCGGCCATTTAGGCAAGCAATTAATTGCCAAATATGAGCTAGATAAAAACAAGGACCCCCAACATTACGGTATTGGCATTAAGGAATTATGGAAGGTTCCCGCAGATAAACACAGACCCGGGCTTGTTGTTCATACGGCCGGATGGCCACTCAGTGAGAGCAACACCTTGGGCGGCGGGTTTTTATACCACCTTGAGGACAATCAGGTGGCAGTTGGACTGATTACCAACCTCTCCTACAGCAACCCTCACCTCAGTCCCTACGACGAATTTCAACGCTATAAACACCACCCCAGCATCAAGCAATACCTCGAGGGTGGTGAACGCATAACCTATGGTGCTCGAGCAATTACCAAAGGTGGGCTGCAATCTCAGCCCAAGATGTCTTTTCCAGGTGGATTGCTGATTGGCGATGATGCAGGAACTCTTAATTTTGCCAAAATCAAAGGCAGTCACACAGCGATGAAATCTGGCATGGTTGCCGCTGAAACTGTGGCTGACGCTCTAGCCAACAATCAAGCAAATACCGATTTACAACAGTTTTACGAGGCCTACAAACAGTCATGGGCCTACAAAGAATTACATACCCAGCGAAATTTTGGTCCGGCGCAACATAAATTTGGCTATCTGCTGGGTTCAGCATACGCGTTTATAGATATCAATATCTGCAACGGTCTATTACCTTGGACCCTAAGGGATACTTTAGCCGACCATCAAACCATGAAAACTATAGATCAATGCAAGCCGATCAACTATCCGAAATATGATGGTGTTCTGAGTTTCGATAAACCCTCATCGGTTTTCTTGTCCAATACCAACCACGAAGAGGACCAACCCTGTCATCTAAAGCTAGTGGATAAAAGCTTGCCCGTAGAGCACAACCTCCCTGTCTACAACGAAGCGGCTCAACGCTACTGCCCCGCGGGTGTCTACGAAATAGTTACTGAGGGCGATAGTAGCTCGAGGTTTCAAATTAATGCACAAAATTGTGTTCACTGTAAAACCTGTGACATTAAGGAACCCAGTCAGAATATTAATTGGGTTACTCCCGAGGGTGCAGGTGGGCCTAATTACCCAAATATGTAAGCAGTTGTTAGTTGGGGTATTCGCCCAAGACAAACTGACAATCTTGGCTGTCTAGCACTAACTGACTATTGCCACTGGTGGTTGACTCTTGGCGCGCCCAATCAACCAATTGATAATAAACCGCTCGACTCACTAGGGCATTGAGATTGTCTCTGATGTGCACAAGGGGCAACAGCGGTTCCTGAGGGGGCTTAGAACTCAGCGTTAATGGGTTATCTCGACCTAGCAAAACCTGTTCGCCAGTTTTGGTTGTCACCCTTATAACCTGCTTTTCCTGCCTGACTATTCGTTCGGCTTCAACAATAAAAAAAGGTGCCACATCAACGCTTATTTGCCACTTTTCTGTGGGCGTTAGTAAAAAAAACTCACTCTCTTCATATTTGAGTAACGAAGAGAAAAGCTTAACTATTGAGGATCGTTTAATTTCAACAGATTCATGTAGCCACCTGCCCTCGCGATCAATGCGCAGATCTATATCACCGCTTTTGGGCGGATGCCACTGATGTACTGGGGGTAATTCACAGGAGTGTTTACTAGTCTGTTCAATTATATCAGCAAATAATTTGTCTATGCTGACTCTGCTGTTCACAACAACTTACTTTTTTTGTTTGGGTCAGTCTCTTCAGGGTGATACTGGCCTTTATTACCCATGGTAACGCCAATATTGGCGATAAATTCCATAAGTTCAGTATTATCGGTTCTGTAGTTCCAGGTTTTATTGAAGTACAACTCCACGGCTCCCTGAGCTAGAGCCCAACATGCAAGGTAGTGAAAATGTGGCGGAACATTTTCTAAGACATCGCGGTCAATCAATGTTGTCATCAAGCCTGTTAGTGCGTCCTCGTTGGAGCGACGCAGTTTGTGTAGCTGTTCAATTTGATCTATTACATCACCAGATTCAACCAGACGATCCTCCAGCTGCTGGATTAGTCGATCAAGCTTGGGATTTTCTAAACGAGCTTGGAAATAGGACTTGGCGGCAGAACCGGAGTCACCAGCCTCGGCTCGCTTTATGCCATCGTTGAGCTTTGTAGTAATATTATGCTCATAGTCCAAAATAATTCTGATCAAAATTTCATTTTTTGTCAGAAAGTGTTTATAAATTGTCCCTTTGCCGATCCCTGCTCTTACGGCAATTTTAGAAACCGTAATTCGATCGATACTCTCCTCTAGAAAAAGCTCAATGGCGGCATCGATTATTCGCTGCTCACGGGCGAGAAAAAGCTTTTTCTTTTCGCGTATTCGATCAGCACTGGAACTATTGGCTTGCATTAGATCAACGGGCTACAAGCTGAGGTTGCGATTGCTGGCGCGAATAAATTCTTGCTTGAGATCGGCAAATGTTTGAACTGCCGGAAACTGAGGAAACTCTTTGATCACATTGTCGGGGGCATGGAATAAAATTCCCGCATCTGCTTCAGCCAACATGGTTGTATCGTTGTAGGAATCGCCAGCAGCTATGGTCCTGTAGTACATGCTTTTAAAGCCAACAATAGCCTGTCTCTTGGGGTTTGCCTGACGCAAACGGTAATTGACCACATTGCCACTAGCATCAGCTTCAAGCTTGTGACACAACAGGGTCGGATAGCCCAACTGCTTCATTAACGGGCTGGCAAATTCGTAAAAGGTATCGGACAGAATTACCACTTGGAAACGCTCGCGCAACCAGTCGACAAAATCCGCCGCTCCATCAAGGGGAGACAGCGTAGCAATAACTTCTTGGATTTCGTTTAGACCCAATTTATGCTGGCGCAAAAGATCGAGGCGATACTGCATAAGCACATCGTAATCCGGCTCATCTCTGGTTGTTTTTTTTAGCTCTTCTATACCAGTTTTTTCGGCGAACGCTATCCAAATTTCTGGAACCAATACACCTTCTAAATCTAAACAAGCAATTTCCACAATAAATCCTCAAAAAAAGTAAGTAAGCACTCTACTTAAAATAGTTTTCACCTGCAATAACGCATTGCAAATCAGTCAAAGCTTTTAAAAATTCAGCAACATAATATATAGATGTTATACCGATTGATCGATGTTTTTGATATAATTAACGCTTAGCGTTAAACATCATCGGAAGAATTTCCGAAAATAAAATTTCCGTCAATAAAAGCCCACAACTATTATGAATGATTCAATAAATATTACAGATATAGAACGCGAGCTAGCCTCGAAAGCTCCGCAGCAAATACTACGTCATGCATTGGAAAACCACAATAATATCGCTGTATCTTTTAGTGGTGCAGAAGATGTTATCTTAATCGATATGGCACATAAAATTCGCTCAGATATTAAGGTGTTCTCCCTCGACACGGGAAGACTGCATGCCGAAACTTATAAATTTATAGAACAGGTGCGCGATCACTACAATATCGATATAGATATCATTATGCCGGAAAACGATAAAGTTGAAGCGCTGGTCAAGGAAAAAGGCTTGTTTAGCTTTTACAAAGACGATCACAAAGAGTGCTGTGGCATCAGAAAAATCTCACCCTTGCGCCGTCAACTTCAGTCGCTTGATGCATGGATTACCGGTCAGCGTAAAGATCAGAGCCCCGGTACCAGAGCCAATGTTCCGGTAATTCAAGATGATAAGTTCTTTGCTCGCGAAGGTGCTGTATTAACTAAATACAACCCTCTATCTAACTGGACATCACAGCAGGTATGGGACTATATCAGAGCCTTTGAAGTGCCCTACAATGAACTTCACGATCGCGGCTATGTCAGCATTGGCTGTGAGCCTTGCACGCGCCCAACTGGACCCGGACAGCACGAGCGCGAGGGTCGCTGGTGGTGGGAAGAAGCGACAAAGAAAGAATGTGGGCTTCACGCAGTCAACATTCAATCTGAAAGTTAATAGCCCAATCAATGATCTAGCGGCACAGCCGCTAGATCATTAGTGCTGTCGACAAGGGCTTGTTATAATACAGGCAACTCAAGGGTTGAAAAAAACTCCTCTCTAGCCTGTTTGTTAGGCATTGTCATCACACGATCAATCACATCACGCGTTAAATGCGGCGCAAACTCGCTAATAAAGTCATACATATAACCGCGCAAGTAGGTTCCCTTTCTAAAACCAATACTGGTTACGCTGGAATCAAAAAGATGCCCTGCTTCTATGGCAACCAAATCGGTATCTATTTCAGGGTCGTAGGCCATATGGGCGACAATTCCAATACCCAGGCCAAGGCGCACATAGGTTTTTATCACATCGGCATCGGTCGCAGTAAATACGACATTGGCCTCTAGATCATGCTCAGAAAAGGCCTCGTCAAGCTTAGAGCGACCTGTAAAGCCAAAGACATAGGTAACAATAGAGTATTTAGCCACATCGGCTAAGGAGACGTATCTGAGCTTGGCTAAGGGATGCTCCCTAGGCACCAATATACAGCGATTCCAACGGTAACAGGGCATCATTATCAAATCTGAAAACAATTCTAGAGCTTCGGTGGCAATAGCAAAATCCACTGTACCCTCAGCGGCTTTTTCAGAAATTTGCACGGGCGTACCCTGATGCATATGCAAACCGACCTGAGGATAGCGATCAATAAATTTTTTGATCACTTCGGGCAACGCGTAGCGCGCTTGAGTATGGGTTGTGGCTATATCAAGACTGCCAGACTTTGGGCTTTTGTGCTCTTGGGCAAGCTGCTTAATACTGTCAACTTCACGCAAAATATTGCTGGCAATGGCTAGTATCTCTTCACCTATTGGGGTTATTTTAATTAGGTGCTTTCCACTTCTGGAAAAAATTTCTGCGCCCAATTCATCCTCAAGCAGTCTTATTTGCTTACTGATACCCGGCTGAGATGTATATAGGCTGGCTGCAGTGGCCGATACATTTAAATTATGATTGGCCACTTCCCAGATATAACGCAGTTGTTGCAACTTCATTTGTAACCACCTCTCACCATAAAAACAGAAGGTTATTCTTTTAAGCTATAAAACTATATTATTTTATTCTTTTCTTGAATAGTTGCCAATTGTTAAAGTTGCGCTTTTATTCTTCGAGAAGAGCTGTAAATAGATGCTTGAATTACTCTATTTTATTTGCGCAGGTGCTGCTGTAGGCCTTGCTGTGGGACTTACCGGCGTCGGCGGCGGTTCGCTGATGACGCCTTTTTTGATCCTGTTCGGCATCCCCTACCATATAGCCATTGGCACAGATCTTTTATATGCAGCCATTACCAAAGCTGGGGGCATGGTTACCCACGCTCGCCAAAAAACCATCGAGTGGCGCATTATGGGACTCCTAGCGCTGGGTAGCATTCCTGCCTCACTGCTCACCACCCTGCTTTTAAGCCGAGTATTTACTGACTCTTCGGGCTATGAATCAATATTGACTCACAGTCTTGGGATTATGTTAGTTTTGACTTCTATTGTAATTATTTTTCGCGGACGACTAAGTAGCGGTGCCAACCAGGTCAGCACGAAGCCCAAAAAATATTCCGATTTTATTGTGCTCTTTGCCGGCTTATTCTTGGGTATATTTGTCACACTTTCATCGGTGGGAGCCGGCGCTTTTGGCGCAGCTGTTTTGATGCTGCTGTATCCCTACTTAAAAACTATTAAAATTATTGGTACAGATATAGCTCATGCAGTTCCGCTGACATTAATAGCCGGCTTGGGCCATTTCTTTGTACTTGGTAATGTTGACTTAGTATTGCTCGGCAGCCTGCTGATAGGCTCACTACCCGCCATACATTTTGGCACCAAATTAGCTAAACGTATGCCCAGTGATTTATTGCAGACACTTATAGCGCTGATATTACTCGGATTGGGTACTAAATTTATTGTCAGCTGAATTTACAGCCTTAAGAATTCTGTGTTTTTTCGTTTGCAACACCGTGGGGCACGTGCCCAGTAGCGACGTGCTCACTCGCTGATGTACAGTGTATTTGCTGATCATCAAAGAAAACATCGGCACCAAATGACTTTAAAAAATCGCCCTTGCTAAGCCCGCCGAGAAAAAGACTTTCATCAATTCGCACATTCCAATCGCGCAATGTTCTTACCACACGCTCATGAGCCGGGGCTGCCCTCGCAGTTACAAGCGCGGTTCTAATGGGACATTCATCGGCCGGAAACTCTGCCTGAAGCCCTTGCAGTGCCTCTAGAAAACTTTTAAAGGGACCGGGGTCCATGGGCTTGTGAGCAGATTTTTTTTCATTTTCTGTAAATGCATCTAACCCCTGCTCCTTGAAGATGCGTTCGGATGCATCGCTAAACAGCACCGCGTCGCCATCAAAAGCAAAACGCAGTTCATCAGATTTTTTGCTGCCGCCCTGAGATGGCAGTAAAGTTGCAGCCGCCATACCATTATCCAATGCATTTCTAACATCGCCGGCATTGGTAGATAAAAATAAATGACAGGCGAATGCAGATACATATCTATAGGGACTGTCGCCGCCAGAGAAGGCAGCTCTGGTAATTTTTAAGCCGTGATGGGCAATTGAATTAAATACGCGCAAACCCGTATCTGCACTGTTGCGAGAGAGCAAAATAATCTCTACCTTGGGCTCTCCACCGAGTTTTTCATTGATTCGCAACAACTTAGACGCCAAGGGGAATGCCTCACCTGGCTCAAGGATATCGTCTTCGTGCTGGCGCTGATATTCTGCATAAGCAGCAACACCCTGCTTCTCATAGATTTCATGGCTGTCTCGCATATCAAATAAAGCAGTAGATGATATGGCAATAACTAACTTTGGCGGCGATATATTAGACATGGCTATAAGTTAGTGTTGGCTACGGATTGATTTTCAGATTGTCGAAAATAACTCTTGGTCAGCTTAAATACCACTGGCGAGAGCAATAAAAGCGCCAAGAGATTAGGTATAGCCATCATCCCATTGAGGGCATCCGACATTTTCCACACCAAACCCAGACTCATCTGGGTGCCGACAAACACACCTACCACCCAGACAATTCTATACGGCATAACCACTTTTGGCCCCAACAGAAACTGGGCACAGCGCTCACCGTAGTAACTCCAGCCAAGCATTGTGGTGAAGGCAAACAAGGCAATACAGATAGACAGTATGTTGCCACCAAAAGGCAGCGTGGAATCAAATACTTGCAAGGTCATAGCGGCACCCTGTAACTCAGAACTCCAAACACCCGAAACAATCAAGACCAAGCCCGTCATGGTGCATATAATTAGTGTATCGATAAAGGTTCCAAGCATTGCAATGGTGCCCTGTCTGACTGGACTATTAGTTTCAGCGGCGGCATGGGCAATAGGCGCAGAACCAAGACCGGACTCATTCGAAAATATACCCCTAGAAACACCCATTCTTAGGGCTAGCATTACGGTAGCCCCTGCAAACCCTCCAGTAGCGGCCATGCCGTTAAAGGCACTGTCGACAATTAGCACAAGTGCCGCAGGGATCTCTGCCATATGTAAAACTAAAATAGTCACTGTCGCCAACAGATAAATAACCGTCATAAGAGGCACAAGCTTGCCCGCAACCAAAGCAATCCGCTTAATACCACCTAGCAGCACCAATGCCACCATAAATGCCATAACCAGACCGCTAATCACCGTAGGTATATTAAAGTTATTGAGCAAAACCTGTGAAACCGTATTTGACTGTACCGTATTGGCTAAACCAAAGCCTGCTAAACTACCAAACAGGGCAAATAAAAATGCTAGGGGCATCCAACGCTTACCAAGACCATTTTTAATATAGTACATTGGGCCGCCAACCTTCTTGCCAGCGCTATCGGTTTCGCGATAATTTACCGCTAGTAAAGCTTCAGCGTACTTAGTAGCCATGCCGACAAGGGCGGTACACCACATCCAGAACAAGGCACCCGGACCACCAATACCTATGGCCGTTGCTACACCAGCGATATTACCTGTACCCAACGTAGAAGATAGCGCTGTCATCAAAGCATTAAATGGGCTTATCTCGCCCTCACCTGAGCCCTTGCGACCCTTGAGCAACTGCCCAAAGGCATAGGGTATTCGCGTTATGGTCATACCGCGCAATCCAATGGTTAAAAAGATACCAGTTCCAAGCAATAGAACCAGCATAATTGGGCCCCAAACCACGGCGTTGACTGAGTCGATCATATGCTCAAACATAGGGATACATTTCCTTTGTTATTTTATTTTTTGCGATTTGCCTGTTAGTTATCAGTTAAACAAGCGAAAACAATTCCCTAAGATTAATGGAATACAGTATTTTTTCAAAGCGCAATTTGCCTATAATGGGATATTGAGAAAACTGACACAAAAAAAAGCCCACACTAAACAGCATGGGCATTTTTGCGATGATAACAGGCTGTAGCAACCTGACACAGCGATTAGATGGCTTTGATGGTCCCTTTGGGCAAAACCGCATGAACTGCGACCTTTTGAAACCTAAGTTCCTGTCCGCCACCCACTTCTAGCACCAGATACTCTGAATCAAGCTTGGTGATTTTTCCCAACAAACCACTGGTCATAACAACCTCGTCACCCTTAGATAATGAACCAATAAGATTATTGTGCTCTTTTTGACGTTTCTGCTGTGGTCTAATCATTATGAAATACATAAAGATAAAAAGACCGCCAAACATTATAAAAGTGAACAATGGGCTTGGCTCTGCCTGAGCGGCTGCGTCTGCATAAGCATTTGAAGCAAATAACATAATAAACTTCCTTTAAATAAATTTAATGGTAATAATTAATTAAGATTTTGTTTAATCCAATCTAACACATCATGATGATGGGTTTTTGTTTTAACCTTTTCCATCACCATAACAATATTGCCGTTTTTATCAATAACAAAGGTTGAGCGCAATACGCCCATATACTCGCGACCCATAAATTTTTTCAGACCCCAGGCACCAAAGGCTTCTGTAACGCCGTGATCCTCATCTGAAAGCAGCTTAAAATTAAGCTCCTGCTTATCTTCAAACTTTACCAAACGATCAACAGAATCCGGGCTAACACCAAGAACCACGGTATCCTGTGCTGAATATTCAGCATAGGAATCGCGAATACCACAAGCTTGAACGGTACAGCCTGGTGTCATCGCTTTTGGGTAAAAATACACCACGACATTTTTCTGTCCAGTATAATCCGTCAGCGAAACACTGTTACCCCTTTGATCTAAAAGAGTAAATGCTGGTGCTTTTGTTCCTACTTTTGCGAAAGCCAATGTATACCTCTGTGCTAAAATCCTAGTTAGACTTTGTTATTACGGAAGAAGGTGGGCAACGCCCTGTTTTTCTTCGGTAAGCTCTTGTTCGGTGGCTGACATTTTATCACGAGAAAACTCATTGATTTCTAAACCCTGAACAATTTTCCAATCACCTGCTTCACAGGTACAGGGGAATGAATAGATAAGCCCTTCAGCAATACCATAACTGCCATCGCTGTATACACCCATACTGACCCAATCACCCGCTTCTGTACCCTGAACCCAGGTACGCATATGAGCAATGGCAGCATTGGCAGCTGATGCCGCACTGGATGCGCCACGAGCTTTAATAATGGCTGCACCACGCTGCTGTACAGTTGGGATAAATTGCTCCTCGTACCAAGCTTGATCAACAAGATCTATGGCTGCAGTGCCATCAACTTTTGCATGATGTAAATCAGGGTATTGAGTTGCAGAATGGTTACCCCAGATCGTCATATTTTTAACATCGTTAACGGTTTTTCCAGCCTTTTCGGCGATCTGGCTCATAGCACGATTGTGATCTAGTCTGGTCATGGCAGTAAATTGACGAGGGTCAATATCTGGCGCATTGCGCTGGGTAATCAGTGCATTGGTATTGGCCGGATTACCTACCACTAAAACTTTAATATCGCGACTAGCATGATCATTAATTGCTTTACCCTGCGCCGAGAAAATAGCCGCATTAGCCTCTAGTAGATCCTTGCGCTCCATACCTGGACCACGGGGCCTTGCACCAACAAGCAAGGCGTAATCGGCATCTTTAAAGGCAACATCTGCTTGATCAGTGCACACTATACCCTGAACTAGCGGAAAGGCGCAGTCTTCGAGCTCCATTGCAACACCCTTTAGGGCATCTAGAGCAGGGGTAATTTCAAGCATTTGTAATATAACAGGCTGATTAGGACCTAACATTTCTCCAGCAGCAATGCGGAATAATAAGGAATAACTAATCTGTCCTGCAGCACCAGTAATGGTGACGCGAACGGGTGAAGTCACAGTTTATCTCCAAAAAAATTGTTAATCTTGAATGAGGCTTTAAATCGCTGGATATTATAGTGCTGATTAAAAAAAAAGCACTATAAACCCAGCCTTGATTGACCAATTAGGCGAAATTATGCAGATTAATTGCAGAGTTTGACATATACAGCTTTCATTTCAGCATACAAATCATCTTTAAAGCTGGGTAAAGTAGTGTCTAAGTTATCCACAATCTCTACTAGGTGTTCATTGTCTTCCCTGCCGCCCCACTGTTTATGATAGCTGCCATCTTGGTAGCCGTGATCCTGTCTAAAGAAATTTAGAACATTTTTGCCGACGTAGGCAATGTAGAGTTGGTCGAACTGCATATTGATACCTTTGACCAACTTAACAAAGCCATTTACATCAAAATCTTTAGTCACTAGGGTATTAGCAGTAAATTCCTCTAGATTAAGAGCGAAATCACCAGTGCATTCAACCTCGTTAAATGCCGTAACAACTGACTGGCAAATATCATCAATAGAATGATCCTTCAGCAATAATAGACTCAGGCCAAAATGCCAAATATCAACTAACTCTAGGGCAATTTGGTTAACGTCAGGCTGTTGCTTTTTCCACCATTTCCAGCCGTGATGGTCGAGTAACTCTGCACATTCAATCCATATTGCACGGTACCATTCAAAATTTTGCTCGCGCCAATCGGCCTTGACCTTTGAATTCATGCTGTCTTGAAGTTCTAGCATGGTTGAAATCTGTTGCTTCATAATAAATCCTCAGGCTCGGACAAAGCCATTTGCGGCTTTTTCACTGCCAATTGTTGTATTAGGGCCGTGCCCAGTTACTACCACAGCCTCGTCATCAAGACTGTAGATTCGCTCTTTTATCGAGGTAACAATTTGTTCAAAATCTCCTCCGGGAAGGTCTGTTCGACCAATGCTACCTAAAAATAAAGTATCGCCAGCTATTAATGTTTTATATTGCTCAAACCAAAAACTAACAGAGCCGGGCGTGTGACCTGGAGTATGGATGGCAACACCACCACAGCAGTCGAGAGCCTGATCATCTTTTAAGTAATGGTCAGGATCAGGTAGTGAAACCTTAGGTACGCCAAACATCGCGCACTGTTGCTCAACTATATCCCACAAGAATTGATCGGATTCATGGAGAAAGATCGGTGCGCCAGTCGCTTTTTTAATCTCCCCTGCCGCCAGAATATGATCTAGATGGGCATGGGTGTGAATAATAGCAACCACGGTTAAATTTAGTTCTTTTACCAACGCTAGAATTAGATCGGCATCACCGCCTGGATCGATTACCAGTGCCCGCCCCGACAGCGAATCACCAATCACTGAACAGTTACATTGTAACGGCCCCACCGGAAAGGTCCTGATTATAAATTGCGACTCGGCTTGTTGATTAGACATATTGCAATTCTACCCTCGACTCAATTTAAATAGTTTAAAGAAATTATCAGTGGTAATTTCCGCTAATTCGTCAATCTTAATCCCTTTGATATCTGCCACGGACTGCGCTACTTCATAGACATTTTTGGGCTCGTTTTGCTTGCCGCGATAAGGCACCGGCGCCAACCATGGCGAATCAGTTTCAACCAGTATCCTATCAAGTGGAATTTTTTTCACAACCTCGCGTAAATCAGCGGCATTTTTGAAGGTTACAATACCTGAAAACGAAATATAAAAACCAAATTCCATGGCCGCCTTTGCCATTTCCCAAGTCTCCGTAAAACAGTGTAATACCCCTGCAGAATCAGTTTGATGCAGTTTAAGGAGCTTAATGGTCTCCTCGCGAGCGTCGCGGGTATGGACTATAACCGGCTTTGCCACCTGCTTAGACGCTAGCAGATGTCGAGTAAAGCTCTCATATTGCCAATCGTAACTCTCAGCGCTATAAAAATTATCAAGTCCAGTTTCACCCACTGCAATAACCTTTGGCTGTTGCGCTAAGGCAACAATTTCTTCAACTGTGGGTAATGGCAGCTGTTCGTCCTGCAACGGATGCACTCCTACAGAGGAGTAAATATGATCATATTTAGCGGTTAACTCAGTTAAAGATTTGGAACTATCGAGATCCACCGCAACAGTCAAAAGGTGCGAAATACCGCGCTGCTTAGCATCGGCAATAACTGCCTCTAATCCGCCCTCGCGATTGGACAGATCTAAGCGATCGAGATGACAGTGAGAATCTACTAACATGGTTTACCTTATATCTGTATTTAGCTGTTAACCCAGCTTATTTTTTTAGCTGAAAAATCTGAACCCATTCTATAAATAACTCTTCCCAAAGCAACTGGGTATTTAGCGGAGATCCAGACAATAGCCAAGCGCGAGCTTTAATCAATTTATCTAAAAAAACAAACAAAGCCGGTTTTGGCTTGTCTTGTAACTCGCCAACCATCAAGCGATGAACGTAGCTCAGAATCCAGGTAGTAAGATCCTCTGGGGAGTATTTTTGGCAGGCTTGAGCGGCGGCAAACGGCGTCTCATCTGAACGGCGCATGGCATCGAGCAGTGCCTCCACATGACGCCTATTCTCAATGCCGGTACCGTTAATATATTCCAGAGCAAGCAAGGGCTTGCCGCCGGCAATATCTAGTGCCTCATGAACATTGACCTGCTGATCATCTATTTGTTGACCAAGCCAATGTTGAGCCATAACCGCTGAGGGCAATCCCACAGACTCTATTTGGCAGCGGCTACGAATAGTCATAGGTATAGCGCTAAGTCTGCTAGACACCAAAATAATTAAAGTATTCGGCTCCGGTTCTTCTAAACTTTTTAACAGCGCATTGGACGCTGCTATATTCATTGTTTCAGCCGGAAAAATAACCGCAACCTTCCAACCGCCCTGCTGTGAAGTTTTAGCAACTGACTCACAGAGAGAGCGAATTTGATCAACTTTGATAAACTTACTTTTATCCTGAGGCTCAAGCAGGTAAAAATCCGGATGAGAGCCCGCCTGAATGGTCAAACAACCGCTACACTGACCACAGGCCACACCATTGACAACAGCATTACACAGCATTCGGTAAGCCAATGAGTAGGCTAAGTGCTCGACACCAAGGCCCTCCGAGCCATTGAGGATAATGGCATGAGGCAGTCGCTGACTATCAATGCGCTGACTAAATGACTGCCACAGCTCTGCGTGCCACGGGAGTGGCAGCAGGTAATTATTTGCAGCTATAGATGTTTCAGTCACCTAATAGTTATCCGTTTTGGTTATCTTGTAAAAACCGACTTAAGTTATCGGCAATTTGCTGTTGCACATCATCCAAGGAAAGAGATGCATCAATTATTTTATAACGCTGGGGATTGTTTTCTGCCATCCTCAGATAGGCTTGGCGAACACGGTTAAAGAAATCGTTTTTCTCAAGCTCAAATCTGTCGGGCTCACTGCGTTTGCCAGCGCGCTCAAGGCCCAACTCAACCGGCACATCAAGAATAAGGGTTAAATCTGGGCGCATGCTACCCTGAACCATAGTTTCAAGCTGAGCTATCAGCTCGCTACCCATTTCGCGACCAGCGCCTTGATAGGCATAAGTAGCATCAGTAAACCGATCACATAGAACCCAGTTACCTCTAGCTAAATGCGGCTCGATAACTTGATCTATATGTTGCGCTCGGCCAGCAAACATCATCAGTAATTCAGCCTTACTGCAGACCTTTTCATCCCTATTACAAAGAAGCACTTCTCGTATTTCTTCGGCTAGCGGCGTACCACCTGGCTCGCGAGTGCTAACAAACGAGATCTGATTGCCATCTAACCACTGCTTTATAAACTCAATATTAGTGGTTTTACCGACTCCCTCGGTGCCCTCGATGGTTAAAAATTTGCCTCTCATAGATATTTAAACTCAACTTTTTTGGTTATTGTGGCGCTGACTGATAGTTTTCAGGGCGCTGCTCAATTTGGTATTTTCTAACCGCCTCTTGATGCTGACTTATAGTAGCAGAAAATTGGTGGCTACCATCACCACGCGCGACAAAATATAGACTTGAACCTGACTTTGGGTGCATAGCAGCGTTAATCGAGGCTAAACCGGGCATAGCAATCGGTGTTGGCGGCAGCCCATCAATCCTATAAGTATTGTAGGGTGTGTATTGCCGGAGATCACTGCGGCGAATATTTCCCAGATAGCGATCACCCATACCATAGATAACGGTAGGATCGGTTTGCAAGCGCATGCCCTGTTGCAGGCGACGGACAAAGACACCTGCAATCTCTGTTCGCTCATCGGCAATGCCTGTCTCTTTTTCAATAATTGACGCCATAATCAGAGCCTCATATGCCGATGCATAGGGCAGATCCTTAGCCCTAGACAACCATGCGCGCTCAAGTTCATCGCGCATTCGACGATGAGCCTGCTTAAGAATCGAAAAAACACTGTCATTTTTAGCGTAATTATAGGTATCTGGAAAAAACCAGCCCTCGGGATGATCGAGATCGCGGTGAATTCGTCGCAGAATTTCGGCTTTGGACATATCAGAAACTACAGAAAACTGAGGAATTTTGCCTAATTCTGATAGCCATTGTTTAAACGACCAACCCTCTGGAAAGGTAATACTATGTTGCGCAATATCCCCCTGAACAAACTTGTCCACAAGGGTTTTAGCCGTATCTTTAGAGGAAACCCAATAGTCCCCTGCCAGTATTCGATTTCTGTTGGATAGACGCGCCCATGTAGTAACCACAAACCCTGAGGCTATAACATTTTGGCTTTCCAGTTGTGCATTTAAACGCTTTAGGTTAGAACCCTGCTCAACGGTCAACAGAAAGCGCCCCTGATCATCCAATTCAAGCCCAGCTGACAGATTAACTGGACGATTGATCACATCCCAAACAAATAAATAACCCACTGCAAATAACAATAGGATAAGCAGGCCGGATGCAACAAGGGTGCGATAATTAATATTTATCATTGATACTGGGGATACATTTCAGTCAGTGTTTTACATAGCATAAGAGCTTGCTGATCCCTTGGCAAAGCAATACGCCATTGACTAGTTTGATTATCAACGGATTGTACCCTAGAAAGCCCCTTAATTGAGTTACAAAGCAATAGACTTTGACACTGGGACAATTCGTCCATGGTTATATCAGAGATCTCTATAGGAATATTACAGGCTGGAAAAACCTCTTCCACCATCAAAGAGCGCATTACCCCGGCAATGCCAGCCCGCTCAACACTAGGCGTAACCCAAGCACCCGATTTTGTCTTAACAAAAACATTGGCTGAGACCGCCTCAATTAGATAATTAGACTGGGTAAACATCAATCCTTCCTGATAGTTGTCATCACGCCACTCACTCCTCGCCAATACTTGATCTAGGCGATTGAGGTGCTTTATACCCGCAAGTGGTTGGCTCTCAGGCAGTCTATGCTCACAACAGCGCACATCGATTGGATGATTGCGGCATTGATTAAGATCTTCAGGCAAATTGAAGTAGCCACAAATAATATTAGCCTGAGATGTTTTAGGTGACTCATAACCACGACCACCCTGACCGGCAGTAACAATCACTTTAACAATGCCATTATTTATAGACTGAGCATTTAATTGATTGATAAATAAACTTAAATACTCAGCAACCAATTCATATTCAACGCAGACATTTAGAACGCTGGCGCCGCTGCATAATCGAGCCAGGTGTCGATTTACCAAAGGAAGTTGCGAATTATGAAGCAAAATAGTTTCAAATAAGCCATGACCATAGGCCAAACCACGATCACTAAACAGATCTAAGGGCGCGTTTTGCGAGAGAGCCTGACCATTTAGGCTAAAATAAGATTGAAGATACGTCATAATCAATTTTAAGGCAAAATAATTGCGCTATTATGACAAATATTGCGCGCATAAAAAAACCGCCCCCAGTTGGGAGCGGTTTTTTGGAAATCGGAATTACCCGTTTGCTTGAATATAATCAACCGCATCCTTAACAGTAGCGATCTTTTCAGCATCTTCATCGGGGATTTCAGCATCGAATTCCTCTTCAAGGGCCATAATCAATTCAACAGTATCCAGAGAATCCGCCCCTAGGTCTTCAACAAAAGATGAAGTTGACTGGATATCATCTTCTTTAACGCCTAGTTGCTCGGCGACCATTTTAATTACGCGTTCTTCAATGTTACTCATCGTTGTATATCTCCTTTCAAGGAATCAGATGTTTTATTCAAAAGATAGGATAGACCATCTTTTATTAAATTCGTTTTGTTCAAGGCGCGCATTTTACCGCACATTTAGTAAAATACTAGTCCAGATCACAAAAAAAATACTTTTTTACGTCAAAAAGACGCTTAACCCATGTACATCCCGCCATTTACATGGATAGTTTCCCCAGTGATATAACCGGCTGAATCACTGACGAGAAAGCTAACTACCGAAGCAATTTCGCTAGGATCGCCCAATCTACCCAAGGGCACTTGACTAAGCATAGTATCTTTGTGGGCATCTGAGAGATCTTTTGTCATATCAGTAGCAATAAAACCGGGCGCAACCGTATTGACGGTAATACCTCTTGAGCCAATCTCTTTAGCCAATGATCTGGCAAAACCAGCGACACCAGCCTTGGTTGCAGAATAGTTAGTTTGACCACCATTACCCATAGAGCCGACTACTGAGCTAATATTAACAATACGGCCCCAGCGCGCTCTTGTCATGGGCTTCAAGCAGGCCTTTGACAGACGAAATATGGAAGAGAGGTTAGTATCTATAACGTCAAACCACTCATCATCCTTCATGCGCAACAAAAGATTGTCTTTGGTAATACCAGCGTTGTTCACAAGAACTGTTGGCGCACCATACTTTTCTCCCACCTGCTCCAGTAGATCGCTAATTGACTGACTATCGGTAACATTGAGCACCATGCCAGCACCATTGATGCCCTGATCCTTAAAGCGCTGATCAATCTTTTCCGCTCCTGAGGTCGAGGTTGCCGTACCAATAACGGTATAACCCTGATTGCCCAATTGGTCCGATATAGCAGCGCCAATACCCCGACTAGCACCTGTTACAAGGCAAACTTTTGCTTCTGTTGTCATGCTCTACTCCTGTGAGTGACTATATTGTTGTAAGTGCAGCTTCAAAATCAGCTGCGCTATCAGTGGCAAGAGCAATTAGTTCACGATCAATACGCTTTGCTAAACCACTTAAAACCTTTCCAGGACCGCACTCAACCAAGGTACTAGCCCCACTTTCTTTTAACTGCCTAACACAGTCTACCCACTTCACTGGGCTGTATATTTGCTCTAGCATCAATGCCTTAATTACCTCAGGATCATGCTCATTTTGCGCATGAACATTATGTATTATAGGCACTTCTGGGGCCCTGAATGAAACTGAATTTACCATTTCGGCTAGATTGTCCGCCGCAGGCTTCATCAATGAAGTATGAAACGGCGCGCTCACAGGTAGTGGAAGCGCACGCTTGGCACCAGCAGACTTACATATTTCCATAGCCCTCTCGACGGCATCATTCGAACCTGCAATAACCACCTGCCCTGGAGCATTAAAATTAACTGCATCGACAACACCGAGACTATTTGCCTCGTCGCATGCATCTAGAATGGCTTGGTCTTCTAAGCCAATAATAGCCGCCATCGCACCCTGACCTACGGGAACAGCTTGCTGCATATATTTTCCGCGAGCCTCAACAATTTTAAGCCCATCGGCAAAGTCAATTACATTGGCACAAACAAGAGCAGACCACTCACCTAGACTATGACCTGCCATCTGACTCGGAGCTTTACCCTGCTTTTCGCTCCATAGTCGCCATATGGCAACACTACAGGTTAAAAGGATAGGTTGAGTTCGCTGAGTAAGGTTTATCTCTTCCTGTTCACCCTGCTGAATCAACTGCCACATGTCGTATCCAAGTACTTCAGACGCTTCACAAAAGGTCTTTTCGATAATTGAATTTTGCTCAGCTAATTCGGCGAGCATACCTATTTTTTGCGAACCTTGGCCGGGAAAAATAAATGCTAAATCAGTCATAAAAAGTTCTCAGTGGTCAATTAGTTAAGTTTTTGCTTTAGTAAGGGAGTTAAAGCTGTTGGCAGTTGATAACGAGCGGCATTAATCGCTCTTTCCAGAGCATTGGCAAAGCCTTGAATATCTGCGCCACCATGACTTTTAACCACAACACCATCTATACCCAAAAGATAGGCACCGTTAAACAGAGAGGGTTGAATAGAGGCTTTTATAGCAGCTAAATCGTCATTTACATCATTGGAGTAAGCCGCAAGCTTCTGATAAATGTGTCTGGCAACACCTTCACAGGCTTTTAGTGCGACATTGCCACTAAATCCATCGCAGACAATAACATCAGCCACACCCTTTAAAATTCCATCACCCTCGATAAAACCTTGATAATTTAATCGTGGATTAGCCTCTAACAGTTTAGCCGTCGCTTGAACTAAATTATTACCTTTTCCCGCTTCGGAGCCAACGTTGAGTAGCCGCACGCTTGGGTTAGTAATACCCAAGGTTAGATTAGCCGTATGCGAGCCTAAGGTAGCAAACTGATAGAGCAGTTCTGCACAACAGTCGATATTAGCGCCCAGATCAAGCATGAGCTTGCTGCCTCTGGCAGTGGGAATTTCGGCACAGATTGCAGGACGAGATATACCCGGCAAGCAACCAAGCGCAAAAAGGCTCAGGGCCATTAGAACGCCAGTATTGCCAGCACTGACACAGGCATCAACCGCACCCTCTTTAAGCGACTTAAGGCTGAGGGCCATAGATGATTCTTGTTTAGTGCGAACCACACGAGAAGGCTTATCATGGCAATCAATTCGTGATTCACAATGATGAAGCTCAATTCGAGAAGATATATCGGAACCTAAGTTTTTATCGATGCAGGACTGCATCTCAGATAAGTTGCCAAAGACAAGTGCTGAAACATCAGAATTATTAGACAGCACCCGAATGATAGCCTCCATAGTTACACTGGGCCCAAAATCGCCGCCCATTGCATCTATGGAGATCTTAATAGTCATGGTCAGAAGACCGACGTATTATTCGGCGTCACTCTCAACAACTTTGCGACCACGGTAAAAACCATCGGCAGTCACATGATGACGCAGGTGCTTCTCGCCGCTTGTTGCATCGGTAGATACAGTGGCGGCAGTTAAGGCATCGTGAGAACGACGCATGCCGCGTCTTGAACGAGTTTTTCGACTTTTTTGAACAGCCATGGGTACTCTCCTTAAAAAATATTAACAGCTACTATTTTTTGAGCTGTTGTAAGACACTAAAGGGGCTATCTACAGTAACCTCTTCCATATCGGCATTCACTTTTACATTAAAAGCGCTACCAGTACAATCTTCTATGTTGTGATAATTGACGATTGGCAGTGCCAATAAAATTTCATCCTCAACCACAGCATGTAAGTCTGCAATTCTATCCACCACAACCCAAGCTTCATGGCCAGGGGCAACATTGGCTAGTTGATCCTCAGACCATACAACCTGCAGTGCAATAGCTGCGTTTATTTCTACATTAACCAAATCTAAACAACGTTGACAAACCACATCAACAAAAACCGATGCACTGCCAGTAACCATAGTTTGCCGCGACTCATCGAGAGAAAACTCAAGGGATGCTTTTAGCGCACCGGAAATAGCTTCTACCGAATCGTTTAACCGAGTTAGATCCCTAGCACTAATTTCACCCTCAAGAGCGATTCCCTGAAGTGCTAATTTGCGTGGATCTATCTGAGCCGGCAATGACATATTATTCGACGGTTTCAAGTTAGGCGCGCATAATAGGGATAAGACTGTGAATAGTCAAAGAAAATTGCTTAAAATAAGCATTAAAGCTACAAAAACCTGTGAGAAACAAATAGATGGCTAAACCCCTTATATTGGCATCGACATCGCCCTACAAGAAAAAACTACTAGAGCGGTTAAAGATTAGCTTTACCTGTGCCTCACCCAACACTAACGAACAGCCAACAAGCAATGAGAAACCTCAGGCTCTGGCATTGCGCTTAGCGCAAGAAAAAGCCCTTGCAGTGGCAAAAAGCCACCCCGAAGCTATCATCATTGGCTCAGATCAAGTTGGCCAACACAACGGCAATATTTTGAATAAACCCGGCAATTTTGACCATGCTTTTAAGCAACTAAGCGCACAATCAGGTCAAACGGTCTACTTCCACTCTGCTATTGCCGTAGTTTCTACGCTTAAAACTGGCGAAATAAGCAAAAAGACAGCACTAAATACCACTAAGGTTGTATTTAAGGGGCTTACAAACCAACAAATTGAACACTACCTTAAAACCGAACAGACATTTGACTGCGCAGGTAGTTTTAAATCTGAAGGCTTGGGTATAAGCCTGTTTAGCAGGATAGAAAGTAGCGACCCAACCTCATTAATTGGCCTACCTCTTATTTCCCTATGCTCAATACTTGAAGATTTCGGCTTCGAGATATTGAGCACAAAAAAAGAATAGCCTAATAAATTAACTTCTTTCTAGTTAATGGTATATGTACACCCTCCTTTTCGTAGGGTACTTGGGGTACGGGGGGATCGTCATGGTGACAACCAACGAGTGTCAAATACAATATCACTATTTTCAAACCGCTTGCTGCGATTCGATACAAATCCATCTGCATCCTTTAATAGCTCCTGTCCTTAGGATATAACATTATGCGTTTTTATATAGAAATCAAATTGCATAAGAACTAATTAGAATGTATTAGATCTGTTTTAAGGAGAAATTCAAAAGGTTATGCTATAGCGCTAATTGCACTTAACAAATTGATTTATAGTAGGTATTTTTAATATCGAAGAAGGCAATCAAATAATTGAAGATAGCAAAATAGTTTTAGTACATCATTATAAAAGGTTATGCAGTAAAATATAACTATAATTTATATTGAATGCTGCCTATATCTTATTGAATTATATATAATTAATTATATCTGAAAAGCAATCAATACAAGCTACCGGACGGTATTGAATAAGCCGGTCAGCATGATGGGCCCCATAACTAACGCCAAGTCTAGGCATATTGATACGCTGAGCCATATCCATATCATATTCGGTATCACCAATCATAAGCGCCTGGTCAGGCTGTAATCCAAATTCCTGCAGCAATTGCGCGAGCATTAATGGATTAGGTTTTGAGGCGGTTTCGCTGGCACAGCGCGAATCATGGAATAAATCATCTATACTTGAAGCTTTAAACGCCCTATCTAGACCGGCACGACTTTTACCTGTCGCCACTGCTAGCTTGTAGCCCGATGCTTTAAGCTGCTTGAGAGTATCAATCACAAAAGGGAAAAAATCGCTGGGTCCTGCATCTTTAACGCGGTAATAAGCGGAATAACTAGCGGTTATCTTTGCAACAAGCTGCATATCAGCCTCAGGAAACAATTGCGACACTGCTTCATTAAGCCCGAGACCAATGATATTGGCCGCTTCATCAAATGTTGGTACATTTTGTCCGTTTTCTTTTGCGGCCACTTGAATACAGTGGGCTATGCGCGACACCGAATTACTTAGGGTGCCGTCCCAATCGAAAATTAGCAGTCTATATTTGTGATTCATAATAATTATTCTAGATGATTTAAAAGATTTTTTAACTCGTTATCTAAGGGGGCAAAAACCGACAACTTATCGCCAGAAATGGGATGCCTAAAATCAAGCGAATTTGCATGTAAAAACAAACGTCTTAATCCCTGCTCCCGCATAGCTTGATTAAATAGGCTATCGCCATATTTTGAATCGCCGGCAATAGACTGACCTGAAAACTGACAGTGCACTCGAATTTGATGGGTTCTCCCGGTTTCAAGCTCTATATCTAGCAGTGTTGCTCGCTCAAAGCACCGGTCAATCTTAAAATGAGTAACTGAGGCCTTACCCTCTGCATCAACCCTAACCATGCGCTCGCCAGATGACAGTGTATTTTTTTTCAGCGGCGCATTAATCGTCGACTTTCCCTTTGGCCAACGGCCTTTCACAAGGGCTTTATAGGTTTTTTTGATCTGATTTTTTTGCATCTGCTGCTGTAAATCCACCAGAACTGCTCGACTTTTAGCCAACATCAGGCAACCAGAGGTATCCCGATCAAGCCGGTGAACAAGCTCGAGAAACTTTGCCTCCGGTCTATCTGCTCTCAATCCTTCAATAACGCCAAAGGATACACCGCTTCCGCCGTGGACTGCAGTGCCACTGGGCTTATTGAGAACAATAAGCGCCTCATCTTCAAATACAATCCGATCGTTGAGACGCTTGCGCATTTGACTATTAGGCTTCTCTGCAGATTGCTGCTGGGTGGTGCGTATTGGTGCAACTCTAATACTATCCCCAGCTTTCAATCTAGTATCCGCTTTAACTCGGCCTTTGTTAACCCTAACTTCGCCCTTACGCAAAAGTCTGTATATTCGCGACTTTGGTACACCTTTGAGCAATCTAATTAAGAAATTATCAAGTCTTTGACCATCGTACTCGGCATCGACGGTATGATAGGTAACGGCTTCGAAGGGGTTATTCTTTTGACTTTGGGACAAAATCTTTACAACCTTAAAAAAATTAGTAGCAAATTATACTCAGGAATCAAACAGAATTCACAAAACAATGTCTGTTAATTACGCTGTTATTTGCGTATGTACCCTTCAAATTAATACAAAGACCAAAAAAACCATTGTGACAGTGTTTTTTTCCATTAAAATGCTATTATTGACTGAATAAATTGTAGATAGGCTCCATCGTTGGTACAATGCAGTTGATTTCGTTTTGTTTAGGGTGCGATTAAAACGCACAGAAACGAAAGTATTATTATTTAATAAAGAATTTGTAGCTGTTTGCCACAACAGATTAGCGGGAGACAGCAAAAAGTAAAACTGAGAAAGCTCAGTTAGATTACATCAAGTACAGATAAATTGCCTGTGATCTTAAAGAGCCGTTTAACGCGAGAATTGCATCTCACAACGGCAGTACACAGCATGAGATTTTTGTTATTGACTACTCCCATCTCCCATTGAGACCCTGAGTATCAATAGCTTATTTGGGATTAGATTTTCTTTCCCTCGGTTTTGGTTACATCTGCTTAAGATGACCTAAATTGCGTTTAATTACGCTTTATAAAGGATTATTGGCAACACTAACGCCCCTATTCCTTTCGGTTTTCAGATGGATCACTGCCCTTAAAACTGGTTATCACCTAACTGATAACAGTTTGTCTCCCCCCTATCTCTCTTGCCACTCTAGCTGCAGCTCGATCATTTTAATGATTTAAGGTGTTATATATGAAGCGTATGTTAATCAATGCATCTCATACTGAGGAGATGCGTGTAGCAATGGTCGATGGTCAAAGGCTATACGATCTCGATATCGAGAACAGAACCAGAGAGCAAAAAAAATCTAATATTTACAAAGGCAAAATCACAAGAGTTGAACCCAGTCTTGAAGCTGCATTTGTCGACTACGGTGCCGAGAGACACGGCTTTCTTCCCCTCAAAGAAATCTCCAGAGAATATTTCAAGAAGTCCGCCGACAGTGGTCGCGTACGCATCGTAGATGCCGTCAAAGAGGGACAGGAAGTTTTAGTTCAAGTTGAAAAGGAAGAGCGCGGTCAAAAAGGCGCCGCACTGACAACATTTATCAGTCTTGCAGGTCGATACTTGGTATTGATGCCGAACAATCCTCGCGCTGGCGGTATCTCAAGACGTATTGAGGGTGAAGATCGCGCCCAGTTGCGCGATGCTATGCGCACATTGGAAGTTCCCGATGGCATGGGTGTTATTGTTCGTACAGCGGGCATAGGTCGCGCTGCTCAAGAACTTCAGTGGGATCTGGATTATTTATTACAACTCTGGAGCACTATTACTCAAGAAGCTGACAACAGCAAAGCACCGCATTTCTTGTTTCAGGAAAGCAACGTAATCGTTCGCGCTATTCGCGATTATCTGCGTCAGGATGTCGGTGAGGTGATCGTTGACAATGAGGATGCCTACGCCCTAGCTGCTGGCTTTATTGGCACTGTGATGCCGGACTTCAAAAGTAAGATTAAATACTATCAGGATGAAATTCCTTTGTTTAATCGCTACCAAATTGAAAACCAAATTCAAACCGCTTTTGAACGCGAGGTTGCACTGCCCTCTGGCGGCTCAATTGTTATCGATATAACCGAAGCAATGGTCTCTATTGATATCAACTCCTCCCGCGCAACCAAAGGCGGTGATATCGAAGAAACAGCCTACACCATCAATCTTGAAGCAGCAGAAGAAATCGCACGCCAATTGCGCTTACGTGATGTCGGCGGCCTTATTGTTATCGACTTTATCGATATGCTTAACAACCGCCATCAAAAATCGATTGAAAACAAAATGCGTGAAGCTCTAGAGATAGATCGCGCCAGAGTACAAGTTGGTCGTATCTCTCGCTTTGGTTTGATGGAAATGTCTCGCCAGCGACTTCGCCCTTCCCTTGAAGAAACTATGTCAAAAGTATGCCCAAGGTGTAATGGCCAAGGAACCATCCGCGGCACTAGATCACTGGCATTATCAATTCTTCGATTGGTTGAGGAAGAGGCGCAGAAGGAATATAGCCGCGAAATTAGAGCCATTGTGCCAATTCCGGTTGCAACCTTCTTGCTCAATGAGAAACGCACTGAAATCACCAAAATTGAGTCGAGAAACAGCATTAAGATCACTGTGCTACCAAATACCGAAATGCAAACACCTAATTTTGAGGTAGTGAGAATTCGCACGCAGGACGAGGATAACTCTGACTTCAGCTATAAGATGGCTGAAGAATTGAGCAAGCCTGATCTTACTGTTGAAGCTGAGAACAATCTATCTGTACAAAATATTCCGACACCCGCAGTAAAAACAATCGTGCCCAACACGCCTGCACCCCAGATCGAGGTTAAAAAGAAGTCGCCAAGTCTTGTTCAACGCCTATGGAATAGCATGTTTGGTGAGCCGGAAGAAAAAGAACAGTCCAACAAAAAGCAGTCGAGCAAGAGAAATCAGCGCGGTTCACAACAAAGACGCGGCAAACAAAACAACCAGCGCGGCCGAAACAATGACAATCGCTCTCGTAGAGGTGACAAATCATCTCAGGGCCAGTCTGACAACAACCAAAAACGCGACTCTAAAAACGATCAACGGCAAAATGACAATCGTTCTAAGAAGCGAAATCAAAGCAACGATCAGGCTAAAAAGGACAGCAGCAACGAAAACACCTCGGCTACTGATAACCTTCAAAATGATGAAAATGCGATTAAGCGTCGTCCAGACGATCGCAAACGCGGACCGCGCAGACGTCGTCGCAGACAAGATGTACCTCAAGAAATGCTCGAGAATACTGTTGATACGCCAAATACAGATAACACTAGTGCTGTAAATGGCGACGCGCCAAAGGAATCAGTAAACACAGAAAAAGAGACCGCTCCAAAGCGTCGCAAGCGTCCTGCTAGTTCTAATGCAAAAGAATCAGTTAAAGCAGATGGAGCTGAGCCTACAACTACTGAAGAGAGTAAGCCTGAAACAACTGCCAACACCGATAGTACTGAAGTTGCAGAAAAGCCTAAGCGCAAGCGCAGAGCTAGCAAGCCGAAGCAAGCCACTGAAAACGATAATACTGCTATTGAGGCCCCTGCTCCCGACTCAGACACTGCTACAGAAGATAGCGCCGCTGAATCAAAACCTAAAGCAAAACCCAAGGCAAAAGCGAAGCCCAAAGCTAAAACTGAAGCCACAGCTGATGCCAGTGCTGAAGTCAAAGCTCAATCCTCAAACGCCCCTGCGACTGAGGCAGCAGCCGAAGCTAAATCTTCTGCTGCACCAACTAGGGCCAGCAATGATCCGAGAAGTAAACCGAAGGCTGTTACAAAGGTAGAAACCAGTTCTGAGGGTCGCACCTCGAAAAAAGCTGCCCCTACAACTTCTGATAGCCCCGTTGTTACCGCTACAAAAAAATCAGCGCCAGTAAAACGCGCATCAAATGATCCTCGGCAAAAGCGCGCAGCAGAAAAAACCGAAGAAAAACCCTCTGAAGGGTAATTCGTACTTGTCTCTGAAAATTGGCGCGGTATAATCTCCGCCTAGTTTCAAAGTCTGGCTTTGAAATAAAAAATTAGGTGGGATGGCAGAGCGGTTGAATGCACCAGTCTTGAAAACTGGCATAGGTTAATAGCCTATCTAGGGTTCGAATCCCTATCCCACCGCCATATTAGAAAAACCTCCTTCGGGAGGTTTTTTTATGGTTGGGATTTAGGGGCTTATTTCTAAGAGTTTTAGCTCATAAAAAACTGCGTTAGCAGAACTATGCCACCTACAGCTACTAGACTGTATAGAAACATTTTCCAAAGAGAAAACTTACGAGAAGACCAGTCGATTCGGTCTTCTCGATCAGTTTGTTTTGAAGAGGCTCTAAAGCGCCCCAAGTAGAAAAAAATGGCTAGGGATATTAAGGATATACCGCTAAATATTATGGTATTGGCGTCCATTAACGGCTTCTCAATTTAGCCAGCAGGCGAAGCATTTCCAAATAGAGCCATATCAGTGTAACCATCAGCGAGAAGGCACCGAACCACTCCATATATTTGGGTGCGCCCAACTCTGAACCCTGCTCGATAAAATCGAAATCTAGAACTAGGTTTAAGGCAGCTATTCCGACAACAAATAAACTAAAGCCAATGCCAAGTAGTCCATTTGAGTGAATAAAACTCACGCCACCAGAGCCGAACATATTCATCAGCATACTCACCAGATACAGCAAGGCGATTCCCATGGTGGCAGAGGTTACCATTAGCCGGAAGTTTTCTGTGGGCTTCACAATACCGGTCTTATACAAGAACAGTAATGAGGCAAGAGTTCCTAAAGTAAGGCCTACTGCCTGAATCACGATACCGGGGTACTGGGCTTCAAAAATAGCAGAAATTGCTCCGAGAAATAGGCCTTCTGCAATTGCGTAGAGGGGTGCTGTTGTACCTGACCATTGCTTTTTAAACATGGTTACCAAGGCGAGAATAAAACCAACAATTGCCCCGCCTATTGCAATGGGCATAACGGCAGCTGGACTGCCTGAAGAAAAGAACAGCGACCATGTATAAAACGCTGAAACAACTACTAGAGCAAGCAATATGCCAGTTTTGTTTACCGTACCCTCTAGGGTCATGGTTGAGGCGGAAGACTGTGAGCTAAAGGTTGCATCTTTGACACTTTCAGAAAAAGTTTGCCCATTTAGTGATGGGTTACCTGAGCGGCCAAACATCTCTAAAGCTTTATGATTAGACATAATTTATACCTTAAATATTGAGGTTATCTGTTCACCCGAACATATATGTTGCTCAGGATTTGATAAATTATAGCTAAATCTGAATGGTTGTGAATAAGTTAATACTCTTATGCGCTTTAAAGCGCGTCTATGGCGTTATCGAGCCAATTCATTCTGGCTTGGTACCAGTCCTTCAGATGATCCACTTCTTCTTGATAGGTATCAAACCAAACAGGGTTGGGCCATACATACTGACCCAGTGTTTGCCACCTATTGTCGTTTTCTTGCTGAGACCAGTGCAATTTCTCTGCATAGGCATCAATTTTATTGAGGATATATTGTTCGTTGTTTCTAAAGTGGTCAAATCTTGTTTTGACCTTGGCTACAAAATTTGGGTCTTCTAAAAGACGGCTAAACCATGGGTTTTGCTGTATCCACCATCCATCGGTATATTCAGTGGGTGCATAGTTAACGTTGCCAAATGCTAGATCGTGATCCCACAGTGGCCCCATTTTGATTTTTTCTCCAGGTATCAAGTGAAAATAAATACTTGAGTACCATCTTGCATCCTGATTTTTGAGGATTTCATTGATTAGATACCAGTCTACAAAACTGTCTACATCTATATAGGCGGCATAGCCTGAGAAGCTATTGGCAAAACTACTGCCAAATAGAACATCTTCAAATTGATTGACATAATTCTTTACATAGTTGTAACGCTGATCTTGCTCGAAGGACACGCCATTTTCATTTACCTGATCTATGCTGGGTTCTTTGATGGCTATTACGCTAAAGGCATCGGTTGAGAAATAAACATCATCGGCATCTAGCCGATATAGTTGATCAATTTCAAGTAGGAATCCGTCGTTGGTAATAGCGACACGACGATTGGTTTCCTCAACCTTTTGCGTGATGTTATAGGTCCCTTGATACAAGTTGTTGAGATAGACTTCGGCATATTCACTCTGTGGTGTCCAGTCTAGATTGCTGATATAGCCCATTTCAAAAGCGGCGCTATTGCGCAGCATAGTCTTATCTGAATACTCCGCTAGAAAAACCCATTTTTTATCCTCGGGCATACCGAGAAATTCTTCTTTGGTGGAAAATTTCATTTGATAGGGTTTTTTCGGGTGGCCCCAAGTTGAATTACCCCTGCCGCGAATTTCTATGGGTGTTACTGCCATGTCGGGGATATTTCGCCCGCCATCGACACTGATAGTCCCTGTGACATAGTTTTCTTTTGAATCAATTCCTGAAAAATTTGTGGTATTAATGTAGACAATAGGCAGACCTGTAAATTTGGTAACGTCCACCGAGTAAGATTTGCTGACACCCGATGATTTAGACACTTTGTATACCACCGGCTGCGTAAAGTCGTTGGCTGTGGCGCCATTTGCTTGATTGACTGCGGATACGGATATATCGGCGCCATCGTGAACAAAAGTAGCCACAAGTTCTTTGATTGAAATATTTTCTGGAATGCGACCAGATATTGTGTCGCTATTAATATCGAAGATTACATCGTTGCTAAGGCTTGGGTTGTTTGAGCGCAGAAACTTAAAGCTGGTGATTATCGGCGCTTGATCGATAACAATTGTTCTACTGACTGTGGCACTATTTCCAGCAGTATCCACAGCGCTGTATGTCAGTTTATAGGTGCCTATTTCAGTGCCAATTGCCCCTGAGATCGTTACCACTACATCACCATCCACGGCATCGGTGGCTGAAGCGCCAGCTTCGGTGTAATTGTCGCCAACTGCCACGCCAACTGTCTGCTCTCCATTGAGGGTTATTTGTGGCGGGGTATTATCTGGCTGCGCCATGGCTGCCCCCGGCATATAGGCTTCTAGATACTGATGAATATCCTCATGGGTGGACCTTGTTGCATCAGTTGCAACTGCGTCTTTTACCAGCGCCTCGCCATTGAGATCGAATAAATACCTCAACAACATGAGCGCATCGGTCAGAGCATCAACTGTGCCATTTCCATCTATATCGGCAATCACCATTGTTGCTGACATATTATGCATAACACCGGCGTCAGATAGTGGCGAATCAGTAGCTACAGCACCATTTAATAGCGCATCTCCCTCTAGACCAAATGCATGTCTCAGCATTAAGAGGCCATCGGTTAGGGCATCAGCTTCTCCATTGTGATCAATATCCCAAGTAGCTGGAGAAATTTGTAATTGATAGCTATCACCGACAAAACCAAAGCCCTGCGCATTACTGGCCGATGAGAAACCTATGATTGTATATTCAGTAGTCTGCTGGGCTACGTCATCAGCAACTACAAAATCTATGCTCACTAGATTGGCAGGAAGCGCTAGATTGGGCCAGTCACCGGAAATTGACACCCATGCAAAGGTTAAAAACTGATCGGTAGTTGGATTATTATCAAAGTCATCAGTATCTAGTTCACTGTTGCTGGCAACAATAATATTGTCTTTGACAATATAGTCACTGATCTGTGTAAAACTAAGCTTGCTACTATCGAAATGAACCCGCAGCCCGAGTCCGGTCAAACTATTATCGTTGGAGCTGACATCGTAGCTAATATCGAGGGTAAACTGTTGCCCGCGGGATAGCGCGGCAGTGTTTACCACACTGACTATCTGCGACTCTGTTAAATTGTTTGGATCCAGTGGTCGAGGGTCTGCATTATCACCAATACCATCGCCATCGGTGTCCGCGGTTTCACTGGAATCTTCTGGGAAGGCATCGGAATTATCCCCCACCCCGTCGCCATCGCTATCGGTTGATTCATTTGAATTAAATGGGAACGCATCGGCATTATCTCCCACGCCGTCGCCATCGCTATCTACAGATTCGCTAGGATCATTTGGAAAGGCATCATTGTCATCGGATACACCATCACCATCTGAGTCCATCTGAGCTGATGAAACCACGAAATAAATATTATTAAAGGCTACATCACCATTGCCATCCACTTTGAACTGAAAGGCATCGGCGAGATTAACAACATCAGCATAGTGGCTTAAGGGGATCTTGACCGATTGCCACTGACCTGTTTGCGACACATTCAGCGGATAGGATGTCTCTTGTCCTGGACTGATTAAATAGAAATTTAGTGCCGTTGACTCGATAACATAGTAATCAACATTTAGGTACTCGTAGCCTGAGACATCTGAATTTATGTACTGTGTGCCCTGATAGTTTAAGTTGGTGTAAACAAGGTTTTCACCCACCGCAACTTGAGTAGCTTGGGCCCAGTTCGGATTATAGTCAGTTCCATCTAGGTTGCCGTAGGTACTACTAAATATTGATAGTACTGAATTAGCTGGATCTGTTGGCACTGGCGCAGCTGGAATATCTGGCAATGGTTGCTGCCCATGAGGATCGGCATTACAGCTTCCATAGGCGACTACTGGTAGTACAATATCTTCATTGGCTACATCAATATAGCGATCGTTGTAATCACCTGTATTACAGCCTCCTGCAATCAAACCAGTAGCACTCTCAAATCCATCCCATGTGCCATAGGATGGCTGATTACGAAACTTGTAGAGAACTCGGGTATTGAAATCGAGCTCAGCAGTTACAGACCAAATATCATCGCCGTTATCGGTCATTAACAAGCCATCTTGTCCAAACACACCGCCACCAGCCAAATAAACACCATCAGCATTGGTGTCTACTGCCGACATATCAACTTGGAAGGTAACAGAGGCAGTGGTTGGCGTGGGGTCTACCGGCGAACTCGCAGAACTTACTTGCACATTACTTATATTAACCGGCACATCACGATCAACTACGTACAGCAGGAATGAACTATATGTATTGTCGCCTTGGGGTGGAATTTCAACCGTATATGTGGCCGCCTGACCCCCGCTTACGGTGACGGTGGCAGCATCATAAGCTGGCTCAACATCAGGATACGGTAGACGCTCAAATCTAAAGCGTACGTCCACATCACCCGCGGGTGCGGCACCCGTAAAGGTTACAGTACCGCCATTGGGGAAGGACAATGGATAAATATCAGCATTATCATTAGCAATACCAGCCCATGTCTCGGCACCTGAAGGGAATGTATAGGTGTCACCATTTACTACTGCACCACCAAAGGCACCGGTAAACGAAGCGAGCTTTTGACTCACTGGGTCTACTGGATCCACTGGATCTAGGGAATCAGAATTACAATCAGAGGTAGCATCTGACCCAGAATTAAATTCATCCGACCATACTAAGTTGCCCGATTGATAAACACAGACATAATCAACTTCCATGGCACTTTGGGAAAAACCAGCCGAAATATTAGCCTCAACTGCAACATTTAACAGAAAGAAAAATTCCGAGTCATAAGGCCAAGTGTCGGTATTTTTGACACTAGGGTTATATCGGTAGTGCTCTTGACCATCGATTTTGAAGATTATCCGATCGGCATTCCAATCCATGGTGTAGGTGTGAAATTCGGAAGATATGGTTGGAATATATCGACCGCCCTTATTAACCGTGCCTCCGTGACTTGAAGTTGTATGCATAGCACTCTGAGCATAGTTTTGATTGCTACCCCAGTGCTCTAAAATATCGATTTCACCGACCGCTGGCCAACCTGTGGTGCCAAAACCCTGAGAAGCCCAGTAGGTACCTGGCTCACTGATACTTTTACCAAGCATCCATATTGCCGGCCATGTACCTGTTCCTATTGGCATTTTTGCTCTAAATTCTGCAACGCCATATTTAAATGCAAACTTAGAATTCAAACGCGCAGAGGTGTATTGCTTAGTTACACCCTGATCGGTATAAGCTTCTTTACGCGCAACAATTTTTAGGGTTCCATCGCTTACATAGGCGTTTTCAGTACGATTGGTATAGTGCTGAATTTCTCCATTAAACCAGCTCGAACCATTGGGCAGAAGTGTCTGATGAAACCACTTGGTTGCATCGACAGGCTGACCGTCTACATCAATGCTATCACCATTTTCTGGGGGATCATCAACAGCCGAATTAGTTGAAGTTAAGCTAAACCAGTTTAGGTTTATGCCATCAGATGCGGCATCGAACTTAACAACATGGGCTCCCGAATTAAGAGCCACAACACGCCCCTGCTGTGTTTGCCAATTTTGCCATCCACTGGTAGAGGGAACAGCGATAATATCCGAATACTGACCATCGACAAATATTCTAAACCCCGGACTACTGCCATTAAGGCTGGCAGTTCGATAGCTGAGGAGATAGTTTCCTGTTGTAGGTACATCGACAATGTAAGTCATTGAATCAAAGGCATCGACATAGCCTACATTTTGACCACCACCTGTATCCGTGGTGGTTTCAAGTTGAGTGCCATCTTGAGAGCTAAAGCATTCCGCTTCAACTTTGATAACGCCATTTATGGCAGAAGAGTTACAGCCGCTTTCAGCGTTACTGGCAATTATTTGCGCATTCTTGATGGTTACAGGCACATCACGAGTATCTAAATATAAGATAAATGAGCTAAATGTGTTATTGCCCTGCGATGGTACGGTAATAGCGTAGGTACTTTCAGTGGTACCATTAACGGTAACTGAAGAGGTATTATAAGCTGGTTCTACATTTGGATAGGGTTGGTATTCAAGGCGAAAACGAACAACGACCGGACTATTAGATGCCGCTGTGAAGGTAATAACGCCTCCATCGGGAAAACTTAAAGGATAAATACTATCGTTTGTATTGGCATAGCCACCCCAGCTTTCAGCCGAAGATGGAAAGGTAAATATATCGTTACTATTTTCAGCGCCGCCAAAAGATGCCCATGAAGTTATATCTGCTTTGGCGGAAAGGCTAAGGACAGTCAACGCCAAAAGTAATATCGACTTAGAAAGCAAAGCAGAAGCACCCTGCACAGCATAGCCATATGCTGATTTAGCTGTGCTAAAAAGAGATAAAGTTTTCATACCGAAACTTCCGATTATTATAATATTTACACCCCTTGAGGCCTACGCGAATAGACAACCCCAATAGGACTTTTACAGCATTTACTGTAAAAGTCCATTGTTTTAAATGCTTACAGGCTCTCGAGGAAATCGATCACCGCACTCTTTTGACTTTCTGATAGTGCTTCATAAGCATTTTTTGATTGCAGTGCTTCACCGCCATGCCAACGGATTGCCTCGTCGATTGTTCTGGCGCGGCCATCATGTAAGTAACCAATTCTTTGCATATTAGCTGTTCGATTTTGTGCGTCAGCTATAGAAATTAAATCGTTACCTTTTGTATCGCCAAGCATAACATTTTTGGTTAACCCCAGACCCCAAAGCGGCGCGGTTCGCCACTCAGAGCCACTGGCTGAACCCTCTGCAAGATTGTCCGCCAAACCCGGACCCATATCGTGCAATAGAAGATCGGTGTATGGGTAAATCGTCTGACCACGCAGTTCTGCCAAAGGATGGAAATTACTAGTTACAACCGATGGACGGTGACAGCCGGCACAGCCAATTGACTGGAATAATGCTTCACCTGTTTGATTGTTGTAGTTACGTCTAGCACCCACACCTAGCAGAGAAACGTACTTAACCAAATCATCGACGTGTTGATCGGCAATTTCAGCGCCAGAGTTACCACAATTAGTTTGCTGGCTACCACAATCTGGGTTTGGCAACATTGAGGTCATTACACCCATATCGGTGTTGAATGCCGAGGCTATCTGATGCTTAACACTGAAGGTGCCGGCTTTGTAGCCAAAGCGACCCAATCTTGTAACACCACTGATAGGGTCCTCGACCAATGATGCTCGGCCTGAAATTCCATCGTTGTCGGCATCATTTTCATCGGCCCATGAAATAATAGTTGATTCTTCAACAGCCTCTAGAAGCCCCATGCCTACAAGTGATGGCGCAATGCGCGCAGAAAACTGTGGTGGAGTCCCATTAGAGAATTGGTAATTTGGCGAACGCAAGCCATTGGGTAGTTCAGTCCATGCTCCAAGAGTAACGTTGCCTTCCGATGAACCACTACCAATCTTTTGCGGCTGAAGCACACTACCAATTGAGCTCAGTGGCTCACCATTTTCATCACCAACTTTGAACACCCAACGATCTAGAGAACCACCTACATCAGCTACTAGAGCACGACCGTTACGCACGTGACAGCCGGCGCAGGATTCGTTGATATAGTGTGTTCCTGATTTACCCGCTTGCTGTGTCCATACTGGGTTGTCATTACGCTCACCGTGGACACCATTTACAAAGCTTGTATGGTGAACTCGACGGCCTCTAACAAAAGGCTCAGCATTGCCGGGGCTCATATTGGTAGCCATTTGCATAAAGCGGCCTGCTGGCTCGTTTGTATAGTTATATCCCAGAGTGGTATAACCGCCACTCAGGCCTTTCTGAGGTATCGGCGTGCCGTCACCCTGACCAGGCTGCCATTCAAATGGGTGAACACCCTGCTCACCAATCACGTAAACGAAACTAGTTCCGTAATACCGCAAACGATTACCTGCTGGAGGGTTGGCTAGGAACATACTAGCTTCAAACTCCATATTCATACCGACACTCAACGGCCCAGATGGTCCGGTAAGTGTCCATCTATCAACAATGTCCAATGTGTATTTATACTGTGAACCAGGCCCCACTCTTTCGAAGTCATTATTCCATGTACCAGAGCCATGAGACATAACAGCGGATTCTGCAGTGTTAGCTTGTTGACCAAATGGTTGAGGGTTAAACCAAAACTGACCTGATGTATTTAAACCGCCATACCAGACACGAAATTCTTTTGCATCCAAGGCAGATTCAGTAATCCATGTTACTTTAATTAGACTTTGACCTTTGGCAACATAATCCTCTAGCTGAATACGCATGGTTCTAAACTGCCAATAATGACCTAGATAATGATCATAGTGATCTTGGAAGCCTGAATCTTTGGCATGTCGGTCTCTGCCACGGTCTGCAATACGAGTAACGATCACTCCATCATCTCGAACAAATGAGGTTACTGGCTCCAACGGAGTACTGTCGTTGTATAGTTTATTAATCTGTCCAATATTGCCGTATTCAATCGAGTGCCATCCGCTCACACTATCACCGGTTCGGTCACCGGCATTTTGGTCTCCGGCGTAAAAATACAGAGGCCGCCCTTCATAGGTAACCTGCTGAGTACCATCACTGCGAGTGATAGATCCCAAATTGGAAACACCTGATGCAGTCTCGTCGGTTACATAAACCGGTGGCCACGCCGCCGCACAACCGCCATAACAATTGCTGACATCGCCGGCAATTGGATCGCTATCAAACACATAAACTACAAACTGAGGCTTGCTCGAATTAACGCCGCCGACCAAGACCCCATTGGCAACCGAAATTTCTTCGGTGGGTATAGCGTCATCACCCGTGTATACATCCCCGCCATCGCCGCCGGTGTCGCCAGATGATTCACCACCAAAATACAGGTTATCAAGGGTCATAGCACCACTACCGACAATTTTAATCTCATCGACTTTACTCAGGTCAACTACTGGTGTGAATGAACTCAATGGGATATCAAAACTATTCCACTGGTTGGCGGTCATATTGATATCGTAATAGGTCTCAATTGGTCCAGTCCCAGTTACAGCGGCAGAGTTGATCAAATAAAGCTGTAGCGAACCCGACTGTTGCGGACGAATATCTATATGGAAGTAGCCATAACTAGATACATCACGAGCCCCACCAAAAGTTGTACCCTGATAATTTAAGTTTTGATAATTTATCTCTCCATTGGCAACAGTAACCGAAGTTGCCTGCCCCCAATCAGGATCAAAATTTACACCAGAAATATCTGTGTAAGCATCGCTAAAAATTGAAAGAACATCGGCGGCAGGTTCAGAAGGTGTTGGTGCTGAACCATCTGGATTGGGTGTATTTGAACCAGAATCTCCGCCTGTATTAGATCCAGTATCCCCACCGCCACTGCTATTGCCACATACACCGTCAGTTGCGACAGATATATTTCTGAAAATCCAATCGCCACCCATGGTAACTTTGCTCCAAAGGATGTTAAAAGTTTCAGTGGCTGGCGCTGATCCCGACCAACTAAGAATTTTAGCTAATTCACCAGCACTAACTGAACTATCAGTTGAAATACTTGCACCTGTTGAGCTCTCAATATGAAGATTATCAACCGCATTGCTATCAGCAGAGGCTATGGCAATACGCAACTGATTGTTACCTATATTTTCAACGGTAAGATTAACAGCACTCATTGATTCAGCCTCAATATTGAGATGATAAATCGGAGCTGCGCAATAATCAGACTGAGGGCCGCTATCATTGTTTGAATTATTAGCTGCATCAGCATTATCGCCAATACCATTACCATTGGCATCGTCAGTTTCATTTGGGTCATTGGGGAATGCGTCGGCATTATCACCTACCCCATCTCCATCAGTATCCTGAGTCTCACTGGCATCGTTGGGGAATGCATCTAGGCCGTCTGCAACACCATCGCCATCACTGTCGACCGGCGCTTGCCCAGGCATATATGTGTCGATATATTGACCGATTTGCGACTCCGTTTTGCGGGTTGCCCCATTTCCTACTGCTCCTGAGATTAAAGAGTCACCCGTTAAGTCAAACAGGTAGCGAAGCAAAAGAAGGCCATCAGTCAGTGCATCAACTTGATTATTGCCATCGATATCAGCAATAGTCATCATTGATGCGATGCGTGCTTCCACTTCAGCTGAAGTTAGGGTTGAGCCTGTAGAGATGGCACTAGCGGTTAAAGCTTCACCCTGAAGATCAAAGGTATAGCGAAGCATTAACAAACCATCTGTCAGGGCATCGGCATTGCCATCGCTATCCATATCCCAATTTTGCTGACCGGCCGGACTGCCATGACCCCCTGCAGCAAAAGACTGAGTAACGCCTATGCATAATAAGTTGATACATATGAAAACTTTAAAAAATCTCGTGAAATTTAACATCCCAACCCTTCTTGCAAATTTTTTTATAAGCTAATACTAAAGTATTAGCACATTAAAGATAATATTAATTTTTATATATTTAGGCTTGATTTATGACCCGCCAGTCTTGTCTGTGATAGATTAAATCTAGACTAATCATGCACAGAATTTGGCTTCATGTCGTTCGAATAGTTCAATTCGAACAGGTTTTTACCTAATTCCGATAAATAAATGACATTAGCCAGGGAGCTAGAAGGAGTCTGAGTAAAGCCAACATGCTTGAAGCTAGGGGCTTTAAATAAAATTAAGGCTCCCCATGGACCCCTTATTGAAACAAGCACTAAAAATAGCTACCAAAAAGAACAATGCCCCTTTTCAATCTATTCTTTGTCTCGCTTTTTTTTCGGCATATATTTATTTAAGTGGTGTTTTATTGCATATTTAGTTTTTCTTGACGCACTGTGGGCCACTGCACCATGAGTGAATGATTCATCGTCCATGGCAAATAGGTGCCTAATTAAAAGTAAGCCATCGGTAAGTGCATCTACCTTGCCATCATCGTCAATATCGGCGATTTTCATTGAACTCGACAGTCTTTCCTCAACTTGTGCCACTGACATCTGCGAGTCTTCAGACATGGCATTGTCGGTCATAGAGTCACCGCGAAGACCGAAGGAATAGCGCATCATAATCAGGCCATCAGTTAAGGCATCTGCATTACCGTTGCCATCAAAATCCCATGTAGATTCTGTTTCAGAAAGCTCAAGGGTGAAGGATTGGCTATCAAACTGATAACCTGCAGCCGTGGTAATATCAGAAAAATTAATGGCTGTTGAGGTAAGCGCGTCTAGATCAACAGTACTGGATACGCCAAAAGTTACCTTTGCTAATGTTGATGGAAACGCTGCATTTGGCCAATTATTAAATAGAGATGCCCAACCAAAGGTGATATAGCTATCAGTTTGCGGATCATTATCGAAATCCTCTGCGTCTGAGACTGGGCCCTCGCCATTGACAATAACATCCTGCAGTAACACTTCATCGATAGAATTAAGGGTCAGTACAGTACTGTCAAAATGAACACGAAGACCCAAACCGGATAACTGATTATTATCATCAGAAGCACTGTATGCTACATCGACAACAATGTTTTCACCAAGCAAGCCCAGCGGCTGATTAGAAACACTGACTAGCTGAATTGGCAAGCTATCCCCTGTCGAATCATCCCCTGTCGAGTCATCCCCCGTAGAGTCATCTCCCGTAGAGTCATCATCTGCAGGATCATCACCATCACCCCAACTCCAGTCAAAGTTATCCCAGTCTGTGTCGGGATCTTTTAGTGCGGCTCTTATTCTTCGAAGATATTGAAAAAGCTCACGCAACCTCATCCTGAAGTGAGAGCGCGCCTCTTTTACATATTCTGACCATTTTTTTCCATGATAATGCTTATCTTCAGAAGCTGATTTATCGCCGTAGAAGTCAGAGGAATCATTGTGGTAATGGGCTTGCTCTGCCCATACTTTTTGCTGAGCGGCGTCATGATCAAACCCAGTCTGTTGATCAGATAGGGCATAGCCGGGAATAGTTAGCACAAGCAAAACTAGTACTTTAAATTTCTTTGTTTTATTGACGATACCCTCGAAGCACATAATCATAACCTTCTTATTTTTGGGGGATTATTTGGTAATTTTAACCATAGTTGTACTTATTTTTGTTTCAAATGTATCAAAAAGACATTGCTCATACAAAATTCAGTTATTGACCACATAAAATATTTAATTTTGATGGGGTTGTTATCAGGGTTGCAGATCTAATCAAAAGTTGCAAAATGTTGGTCATTTAAACGGTATACCGCCCTTTCGTAATACTTTTAGTCTAGTACGTCAGCGCTATAGCAATTTTCTCAGCTGTAATCTAACGTAGTACCTCAATTAGCTTTATTAATGGCCCTACCAAATGGTGAAGTTGATTTTATTAACTGGCAACTTATCAACTGGTTTTAGTCTTTATTTAGCTAATGAAATTTTTCAATTATCAACAGGAGAATATTTGTAAAAAGAGGGCCTTATTATGAAGATACTTATCTCTGTGGTGAGTTATTCGTTTAAAGCGACTTTATGCCTCTTTTGTATTCTTTTAAGCTCAATTATCTGTGCAAATACACTTGAATCTCCTACTGCCGTAATCGCCATCAAAGCAAACGGCAATAATGAAATACTCAATACACATGCCTACATTGACAATGGAGCTTATCGAGATACCAATCTCATATCGGTCGCTAAACCTGACTCCGTCACCAGTAATGGTGAAAATACATTTCAAAAGACGCAGCACATACCATTGGTTGTTAATGGACAGATAACCAATAGTGATCGGCGGGCGTTAAAATTTCTCAGCGACCAGTTACATTTTTTAAGCATTGACGATCTATGTAATAACTCAGATCGCTCAGGGCATTTATCGCAGTGCAATAACACTCACAGTGAGAGCACTTTGATTGACCATGCTGACAACCACAGCAATGACATGCCAGCTAATTCAGCATCAATACCACAATCTAGAGTTATTGATCAGCGATTTGCCAGCAATGATGATGGCTCGATAACCTTAAAATTATTGGTGGATGATTCAGTGGCGCACAACTATCCTCAGGGTATTGATAATCTTGATTTAGTTGTCAGCTACAATCTTGACGAGATTGAATATATTACTAATGATCAAATTTCTACATCGTCAAATCCATTTGCATCATTCTCTAACCCTAACTTTAGGGCGGGTGATATTTTAGTCGCTCAGATGTATTTTCCCTCGGCCTACGACACGACCAGTGAATTACCCATCTTAGAGGTAGTCTTCAATCTTAAGCCCAGGGTCAAATCCACCAACTTTAAGATATCTGGAGTTATTCTCAATACTGATAATCTATCCGATTTGGTGTCTGAGTCTCGGTATTATCGAGACCCAAATTCAGATCAAGGCATTTACCAAAGCACATGGGACTTTGATGGCAATGGTAAAGTGGACGCGTTAACTGATGGCCTGATGCTACTGAGGTACTGTTTTGGCCTAAGGGGCACCCATGTTTCCACGCTGGCGATGGCATCAGATTCAACCATAGGCCCAGATGAAGCCATCGCTAGAATTGAAGCTGCATTAAATATTGCAGATATTGATAATGATGGTGAGGTAGAAGCACTGACCGATGGTTTGATATTACTGCGCTATCTATTTGGTCTAAAGGGCGAGATGCTTACAAATCACGCTTTGGGTGCAAATGCTAATCGCAACTCATATCAGACAATTAAAGCCTATCTGGATTCTTATTTGCCAGCCAAATAAGTCTTTGCGGGGTACAGGGTCCCTTTTTTGAGGGTTAAGCGGGCTTAGGTTGGCGCTTAGAGGGCTTTTTTTAGGCTTGATTATTTCTGAATGGCAATCGATTAAAAACTTATTTGTCGATTGACCTATTTGATAGAAATTAAGGTGAGTACTGCATGCGGCAAAGCTAGCTGAAAATAGAAAGACAATACCAAGAATAGATTTAGCGAAATAACGTAAAAGTATTTGAATTGAGCAGTGTTAGTTTTTCAGCATTAGAAACAACTGCATTTATAATATCGCTGTTGGAATTAACTGATATTTCATCATTGTAAATGTAGGTAGTAATAGTAGTATTTTCTAACACTGTTATTGATGTAAGAATAAAATCATAGTCCGTTTTTTTGTAAAAAGTCACTTGATTTTCGTCGTCTTTTAAAATTTTAGTTTTATTTAACCCTGGCAGCCTGTTTAGATAACCTCCTTGGAGTAGTTCCTTAAATTCCTTATTAAAAGAAATTTGCGTTTTATTAGACTCCATTAGTCCAACATATCCAAAAGGATACATCTCATTTTTGGAATTGCATTTTTTTATTATCAGCTTAATATCTGGCCCAGGGGAATTCGAATTATTAGCATTGCGTTTAGAATTATCTCTTGTATATTTTAATAATTTCAATCCAATTTTAGTTTTGGTGATATTGCACCAGCCAGAGGGAAGTGAATATTCAATCTCTCCCCCCCAACTTGTCGTTAATTGTATGTTTTGCATTCCTTTATGCTCAGGATTCTTAGCTAAGTTTTTAGCTTGCGAAGTGATTGTTGATTGAGTATTTTCACAATCCTTAAACCTTGTCTCCCAACACTTATCCGCTAAGTCGCGAGCTATGCTTATTTGTTCTTTGGTCATATTTTTTATATATATCTGTAAATTCTTATTGGCTTTATTACGATTTTTTTCGACTATTGATTTCATAATTTCCAAAGATACATCATCAGTATTTTGAAATGCTGCAAGTTTGGTTTTGTCAGATCCATCCTGCTGCTTAATAGCCATTAACGTCCAAAGATAAGCTTTAACAAAGTCACCCTTTTCATTAGCATAAAGATGACCTAAATTAATTTGAGATTTATCATGACCTTGTTCAGCGGATTTTCTATACCATTTAAGGGCTTCAGTTTTATCTTGTAGCACCCCTTTACCGTTATAATAAATAATGCCTAAGTTAAAGCTTGCCTCTGGGTGGCCCTGTTTCGCGGCTTCCTTGTACCACTTTACTGCTTCATGTGTGTTTTTTTTAATTCCTAAGCCTTCTTGAAACATCAGTGCAATTTCATACTGCGCATGGATATCCCCCTGCTCGGCAAGTATCATTTTTTCTGTTTTACAGTTAAATAGATGAAATACTTTGTTTTTAGTATCCTGAGCGGGGTGGGAAGAGATGAATTCCGTTAACTTACTAAATTTATTGCAATGGTCTGTGGCAAGGTTAATTACTTCTGGTGTCACAATGAGATGGTTATTTTTTATTGTTATGGAATTATCATAGGAATAAACAACTTCATTTTTTTTTGAAGTGCTTGAGCAGCCTAATAAAAAAAAAAAGATGGAGAATACCAATAAAAGATTTTTTTTTGTTGGTTTAATTTGCATCTTTTTCAAATCCATTGGGTAAAACTAAAATAAGATTATTATTAGCATTCATAGTTGTTTAATTCACTCTATAGCTATTTGCACCAAGTTACAACCTTGGAAAAGACCAATAGCAACCTTGCTTAGAGCGCAATCTATGTCGTTTTAGAGGGGGTCTTGAGATGGCGATAAGTAACTGATGTTGAGGGTTAAATGGGCTTAGGGCAGCGTTTAGAGGGCTTAGGTAGGACTTGATTGGCTAGGGTGATAAATGGCTTAAAAGAGTAGATGTAAATGTGCCTTTAACAATGAACTTGAGGAGTGTCAACATCAGTAAACACAAGTAAATCAATGGGTTACTAAATTTCATGGCGTCCCGTGAGGGACTCGAACCCCCAGCAGTCGCTTAGGAGGCGACGGATTTATCCTGTTAATCGAACGGGACCTGCTTTTTATTATATATTCTCACCTAAGGTTAATTCCATTAAACATTGATTGCAGTTCAGGGTTTATTCACCCTGCGGTAGTAAATCCGTTACAATTTACCCAATGAATTTACTTCTACTCCAAACTAGCCAGATTGATGGTGCTCAGGCCACTGTATGTGGGCGTCAATTAGAGCACCTCATCGGCATTCATCAAATAGATGAGGGCTCTTCTGTGCGCGTGGGAGAAGTCAATGGCCTAATGGGCACTGGCATTGTAAAGTCGATCAGTCAGGAGCATGCGGTTCTAGATATTTGCCTTGATACCCCTGCTCCACCGCCATTACCCCTAACCATGATTATGGCAATGCCCAGACCTAAAATGCTGCGTCGCTGCCTTCAGTCTATAAGCTCTTTGGGAGTTAAGAATCTTTACCTAATAAATTCTAAGCGGGTGGAAAAAAGTTTTTGGCAGACACCGTTTTTATCAGAACAAGCCATTGAGCGTGAATTAATTCTAGGCTTAGAACAGGCTCGGGATACGGTTTTACCCAAGGTACATGTGCGCAAACTTTTTAAGCCTTTTGTTGAAGATGAATTAGGTGATGTTATTGCCAATACCAATGCATTGGTTGCCCACCCTAGCGGCAATGCAAACTGCCCTATTGATGTCCAACAGCCCACCACATTAGTTGTTGGCCCTGAAGGTGGGTTTATTCCCTATGAGATAGAGAAACTCGCTGAGGTTGGAGTTACTGCAGTGACTATTGGCTCGCGCATACTGCGGGTTGAAACCGCAATTCCGGCATTAATTTCTCGACTTTTTCCTGCCTAGATTAACGATTTCTGCGTTTATTTAGCGCTCCCCTAGCCTTGGGGCGTTGTTTTACTTTGCGCGATTCACGACGCTGTATTTCTTTTTCACGCCTAGATTCTGGTGGCACCAAACAGCTGTCGCCATGACCAATTAACTCAGCTTTACCCATACGACGCAACGCTTTGCGCAACATTGGCCAGTTTTCTGGGTCATGATAGCGCAAAAATGCTTTGTGCAGTGTACGCTGCTCTTTGCTTTTAGCGCTGAATATGGGGTCATCGGCACTGCGTTTTAGCGGCTTTAATGGATTTTTACCGGTAAAATACATGGTAGTGGCAGATGCCATGGGCGATGGGTAGAAGTTCTGAACCTGATCGACTCTAAATTTATTCTGCTTTAACCACAGGGATAGGTGCATCATATCCTTATTGGTAGAGCCCGGATGGGCCGATATAAAGTACGGTATCAAGTATTGCTTTTTACCAGCCTCTTTTGAAAAGCGCTCAAACATTTCTTTAAATTCATAGTAGCTATCCATGCCGGGTTTCATCATCTTAGATAGCGGACCCTCCTCTGAGTGCTCAGGGGCAATCTTGAGGTAACCACCCACATGGTGAGTAACTAGCTCCTTGACATATTCAGGATCTTTAACCGCCAAGTCGTAGCGCAAGCCCGAGGCTACCACAACTTTTTTAATACCGTCCAAGTTGCGCGTTTTGCGATACAGCTGAGTGGTATGCTTGTGATCGGTATCAAGATTGACACAGATTGTGGGATAGACACAGGACGGTCTGCGGCAGGTTTCTTCAATCTTTTTATCTTTGCAATTGAGGCGATACATATTCGCTGTGGGCCCGCCGAGATCGGAAATAACGCCGGTGAAACCGGGAGTCATATCGCGGATATTTTCCACTTCGTTAAGAATAGATTGTTCGGAGCGGCTTTGTATAATTCGCCCTTCGTGCTCGGTAATTGAGCAAAAAGTACAGCCGCCAAAACACCCGCGCATAATATTTACCGAAAAGCGAATCATCTCATAGGCGGGTATCTTGGCATCACCATAGGTTGGGTGAGGTACTCGCTTGTATGGCTGCTCAAACACCCAGTCTAACTCTTCAGTTTCTAGAGGTATGGGCGGTGGATTCACCCAAATATCGTTTTTACCTTGATTTTGCACCAACGGACGGGCATTACCCGGATTGGTTTCACGGTGAAAAATACGATCGGAATGGGCATATAAAACTGGATCGTTTTGCACCTGATCAAACGATGGCATGCGAATGTATGTAGTGCTGGGATCAGTTTTAATCGCCTGAGTGTCAGGCACTAAGGATACAATCTGCTGTTCCTGAACCGCTTGCTCTGAATTATCAGATTTCTTGCGAATAGCTTTGGCATCATCACAGTTACTGGGATGAGGTGCATCATAAGGGTTTTTAGCCATTGTAGTTGGCCCCACTTGATCCACTTGAGTTGAATCTATTTCACGCCAACCCTGAGGTATTTTTTTGCGTAAAAAGGCAGTGCCGCGCAAATCGGTTATCTGGTTAATCGATTCACCATTGGCCAGTCGATGAGTAAGATCGACTAATGCTCTTTCAGAATTGCCGTACAGAAGCATATCTGCAGTCGAATCGATAAGCACTGAGCGCTTGACGGATTCAGACCAATAGTCATAGTGTGCTAAGCGTCTTAGACTGGCCTCGATACCGCCTATAACCACTGGTATATGGCCGTAGGCTTCCCTGCACTTCTGGGTGTAGACCGTAACTGCCCGATCGGGTCGCTTGCCACCTTCATCGTGAGGTGTGTAGGCATCGTCATGACGCATGCGACGATCTGCCGTGTAGCGGTTGATCATAGAATCCATATTGCCCGCGGTAACACCAAAATACAGATTGGGCTCACCCAGCGCCTTGAAGCTATCGGCATTGCGCCAATCAGGCTGAGAGATAATACCCACTCTGTAGCCCTGACCTTCCAGCACTCGGCCAATCACCGCCATACCAAAACTAGGGTGATCTACATAGGCATCACCTGTAACCAGAATCACATCGCAGCTATCCCAACCCAGCTGGTCCATCTCCTGCCTAGACATAGGCAAAAATGGCGCAGGCAACAGGCATTCAGCCCAGTATTTTGGGTGATCATAGAGCGCTGTGGGTGTGGATACTTGAGGATTCATGAAAAACCTTAAATGGATTCATACATCAAAATGATGTCAAAGCGATTGTAAGTTGGGCACTATTATACCCTTTTTTTTAAAGGTTCTTTAATCTTAGTTTGCCCGCCTATCATATAGGTTTTGGTGTACGGGTAAATCAATCTATCCGATCTATTTATTCAACGGCAGTCATTTGCAAAGTAATTGAATCAAAAGATTACATATTGCGTATTCATAGCTCAGGCACTAGAGTGGGTGATCTCAAATTTGTCTATCGGCGACCAAGCAAAATATGTATAAGATTCACAGTGAAGAACTCAGCTATCAGGCAAATAGCGAACAGTTATTTGATCGCCTGCGGGATCTTCCTCAGGCAATTTGGTTGGACAGTGGCAAGCCGAGAAGTTTACAGGGTCGTTTTGATATTATTTCAGCCTGTCCTGAATCGGTTCTTGAAAGCAAAAACTCAATGCCGATTACCATTGATGGTCAACCTACCTCGATCGCGAGTGATTCGTTCGACTGTGCTAAAAAATTACTCAATAGTATACAGCCTATCGAGGCACTGCCAGATGTTCCGTTTGTCTGCGGACTTATTGGCTTTTTTGGCTATGATCTCGGCCGTGAAGTTGAATCGATCACGTCTAGTAACCATTGTGCTACAGAGATACCAGACATGCGCCTTGGGCTATATCTGTGGAGTTTAGTGGTCGATCATGAATTGAGAAAAACCACATTATATTTTCATTCAAATTGTCAAAAGTCGCTTATTGAACAACTGCGCCATCGACTGACAAAAAACTACCATGAGCCCTCCGATAGCTGCAATTTTAAACTTAGCAAACGCTTTAAACCAACGGTCAGCAAATTCCGCTACACGCAGGATATTGGCCGTATTAAGGACTATATAGCCCAAGGTGATTGCTATCAGGTTAATTATGCCCAGCATCTGTCAGCACCTTACCAAGGTGATTTATGGCAAGCTTATGTAGATTTAAGAAATGCCAATCCAGCGCCCTACTCGGCCTTTATGCAATGGGATAATCAAGCTATTTTGTCGCTGTCGCCCGAGCGTTTTATTCAAGCCCTATCCGACAATGGCCATATCAAGGCGCAAACTAAACCAATTAAAGGAACAGTTCTTCGGGGTAAGACCGTAGTAGAAGATCAAGAAAATGCTATTCAGCTGCTTAACAGCGATAAAGACCGCGCTGAAAATCTAATGATCGTGGACTTATTGCGCAATGATCTGGGAAAAACCTGTATTGCTGGCAGTATTCGTGTTCCCAAGCTGTTTGATCTTGAAAGCTTTACCAATGTGCATCATTTGGTCAGCACTGTCACCGGCATGCTAAAACCTGATTGTAATGCCCTAGATCTGTTACAGGGTTGTTTTCCTGGCGGCTCAATCACCGGCGCACCCAAAAAGCGTTCTATGGAAATAATTGATGAACTAGAACCCATTCAGCGATCGGTTTATTGCGGCAGTATTGGCTATATATGTGCATCCAATCAAATGGACACTAATATAGCTATTCGCACAGTAGTTGCTGATAACGCAGAACTTCATTGCTGGGGCGGCGGCGGTATTGTTGCCGACTCCAATGCAGAGTGTGAATATAACGAATCGATGAATAAAATTCGTCTGCTTCTCGACACCCTAGAAGCCACTTTAAACTAACCTTGCAGTGCCTGTTGATGCCAACGTGGATCAGCTACATCACCCTCATCATCGAGCTCTGGATAAGCCAGTTGATGCTTTTGACAGTACTGAGCTAATACCGGCTGCATCCATTCAAATAACAGCTTGTTAAATGTCTCAGAATCTAGGCGACAGCTATTATAAAAACCTGCATCTTCCCTTTGACGGCGCGCCTCGCTAAGAATAATCGCTGCAGCCACACTTACATTGAATGACTCCACCATTCCCATCATCGGGATGGTAATACAATGATCGATGAAGGGTTGTGCCGCTTCGCTAATGCCCTCGATTTCCGCGCCTAAAACAAGCGCTGTCGGCTTGGTAAAATCAATTTCTCGGTAATCTTTGCTGGTAACACATACATCGGCGGCAACAATTTGATAACCGGCTGTTTTAAACTGCTCTAGCGGCTCCGTTATATTTTTTCGCAGGGATGTTTTTACCCACTTATGCGCCCCCACAGTGGTTCCGGTATGGGCGCCAAAAAAATCATTATCAGACACCGAATGCAATTCCATAACCCCCACAGCATCACAGGTTCTTATAATTGCAGATAAGTTTTTGCCCTTGTGCACAGAGTCAGTTACGACGGTTAAATCCGGTTGGCGTTTATTAAGTACTTGAATTATTTTTGAATAACGCACTGCTGTCATGCTAATCCCCTATTAGCTCCCTAATAATTGACAGCATAACTTATAAAATTTCAGCCACCTAAAAAAGTTTTACCTTTTGAAAATTTTTGAGGCACTTTGTCAGCGAACCTATTGATTGTAATCAACCCTATCCATCTTTACTTTAATAACCTGTCTATCCACCCCCAGAATTTTTGTTTTAGTCTGAAGATTGTCAGTTTTATTGACCCTGAGAAATAGGCGGCGAATTTTGCAGTGTAGGAACCCTGAGAATCTATAGTCGGCTTTGCTAATTCGACCAGTTGATCAGTGTATAAAACTAGCTCTAGGCTATGCTCAGCAACTACAGGCCCGAGAACAATTTCGCCAGAAAGAGCTATAAAACTGTGATTGTGTCGTTCATTTTTGTCAGTGGATTCCAACAGTTGCAACTGTGGTTCAATATTTTTGAACAAAATAGGATCATCTGCCTGTTTTTTTTCACCACAACCACAGACAAATAGTGCAACTAAAAACCAAACGATACTATGCAGTCCCTTGCACATAGTTCAACTCCCAGTATAGATTATTAACCTTCTATATATTAATTTTAGTTGAGAAAGTCGGGATTCTAGATGAGAAGGTTATAATTATTTTTAAAGATTGATAAAAATAATGAAAATCTTGTTTAGGTGAAAATCTAACTCTCTAGATAAGCTAACTTTGCTTCTTCGGCAATTATTTTTACCCCCTGCTCAATCTCGCTGAGATCTTGAACATAGGATACTCTTATACACTCATATTGATGGCGCCAATGACTATCGATACCGGCAAAGAAATGATGGCCGGATACCACTAAAACGCCCCGCCGCTTTAACCTTTGGTACAGCACCTCACTGGATATAGGCAATCCCTCAAACCACAACCACAGAAAAATCGCACCTTCAGATAGATGAATTCGACAGGGTATATCAATCATAGCGCGTTGAAATAAAGCCATTACTTGCTGAGAGCGCTGATGATAGAAAGGCTTTACATAGCGCCTGCTGAGCTCAACTATCTGTCCCGATGCGAATAAGTCGCTAGTCAGTGATGGGCCAATATTGCCACTGGCTAAATTGATCACTGTATTAGCACTGCTAAAGGCCTTAACCACCTGCTCGTTGGCAACTACAATCCCAGTTCTCACCCCTGGAAGACCCAGCTTAGAAAGGCTGAGTACCAGTATGGTATTGTTGTTCCAATGGGCTTGCGCCTTAACAAAGTTAATATTGGGAAATGGCACACCATAAGCACCATCAATGATAAGTGGGATATCTGCCTGTTGAGCAATTCTATCAAGATGACTAGTTTCACCATCTGTCAGCACATTGGCTGTAGGGTTGGTTGGCCTAGAAACACAGAGCGCTGCTGTTTTATCATCGATCTCTAATTCATCAAAATTTACGTGATATTTAAACTGATGGTCACCAATAAGTTCGATTTCCGGCTTGCTGGCGCTAAAGAATTTTTCCGATAAGCCCAAATCGTTGTAGCCAATATATTCCGGCGTTAGGGGTAGGTGAATTGATTTAAATGCACCATCCGGCATTTGCCCTGCCAAAAGATTAAATAAAATATAAAACGCCGACTGACTGCCATTTGATACGGCGATGTTAGCCTCAGATACCTGCCAACCGAACTGACACTTAAGCATATTGGCTATATCGCGCCGAAAACCCAGTTCGCCCTGAGGTGATTGATACACACCTGTTGTGCTGAAGAGTTGCTCGGAACTCTGTGCGAGTTTGGCATACTGGGCGTTAAAAATAGCTTCCATTTCAGGAATTCTAGCGGGATTGCCACCACCCATAAAAATCATATCGGGGTTTTCATTCAGCGCAGCGCCCAAATCTTCCATTAAACCGACTATTCCAGAACCGCTGGTAAGCTTTTTACCAAAAGTCGAGAGCTTCATCACCTAGCCCCCTGTTGCTGATTATCCATATATCTAAAGGTAAAATTTACACGCTGTTGAGATATATTTTTGACCTTGGCAAGGCGATGTTGGTAAAAATGCTGAATTTTTGAGCCCATCAACAACAGAGAGCCATGGGGTAAACTCAAGGAGACTATTTCACCCGTTAGATTATGGCGCAGCTGAAACACTCGCTCCACACCCAAACTCACTGAGGCAATAATGGGATCTGGTCCGAGTTCGACCTCATTATCGGCATGCCAATCGACACTATCACTACCATCGCGGTAATAATTTACCAGCGCTCTATTGAATGGAAAGCCAGTTTTAGAGGCTACAGAGTTCGCCAAATCCGCCATCCATTGAGGAAATAGAAGCGCCTGCATACATATACCCGAATAGGTATAGGAGGTATTGGTGTGATCGGCAAACCAGTTTTGTAACCTTGGAACAGCAACCTGTCTGCCAAACATTTTAATACTGTCATGACGCCACGGAATAGATTGGATTGATGTTGTTAAGAGTTTATCCGCCTGCTCAGGCGATAGCCAATTTGGCCAAAAAATTAATTCCGACAGATCGCTGTTATCTGAAAGCGGCAAGGGGATAACCTGATGATCAAATAGACTCATAGCTATATCCTAACAAAGCTTGCCATAAACTCTAGGCTCTATTTCCAAATCAATGGCATATTTTTGCCGTACCTCTGAGCTTATCTCATCGGCCAGCGCCAATACTTCGGCACCACTGCCTGCATAGTTGACCAAAACCAGCGCCTGATTGATATGTATACCGACATTCTCCCTGCGACAGCCCTTAAAACCACAGCGCTCAATCAGCCATGCAGCAGGTACTTTATAGCGCGTTTCCTGGTATCTGTAGAGTGGAAGATCAGGATTCTCACGGGATAATCTATCGGCCAATTCTGAACTGATTACTGGATTTTTAAAAAAACTGCCTACATTGGGGAGTGTATCTGGGTCAGGCAGCTTATCGCTGCGAATCCTACACACAGCACGAAAAACATCTTCTGGCGTAGGAACAGAGCAGTTGATCGAGGCTTTTAATGAGGGATATTCAATATTCACTCTGGGGACAGTGCATAGGCGCAGGCAAACGCTGGTAATAATATATTGATCTTTTGCCGACTGTTTAAACAAACTAGTTCGATAACCAAATTGGCAATCTGCGGCAGATAGGGTTTTTATTTGGCCGCTGTTTAGCTCAATGACCTCTACAGATTGCAAAACATCGCACAGCTCAACCCCGTAGGCACCAATATTTTGAATGGGCGCGGCCCCCATATAACCGGGGATAAGGGCAAGATTCTCTATGCCATACCAACCATTGCTAAGACATAGCCGCACCATCTCATGCCAATTTTCACCTGCGGCAAAATAAATATCCACCTGATCTGGCGAAACAGGCTCGGAACTTACACCTCTGAGTTTAATATGAACAACTAAACCGCTGATATCTGCGACCAAAACCAGATTACTACCACCACCAATAGGGGTAACTTCAAGGTTGTTGTCTTGGGCAAAAGCCAGTGCCGCCTTGAGTTGGTCAATCTGTTCAACAACACAGAAATATTCAGCATATACGGAAATGGCCAAGCTGTTATAAGGCTTTAGGTCTATAGATTGCTGTATCCTAAGATCCTTACAACCGGAATTAATCATAGACGCGCCTTAATTTGAGATAGCAATTCAGTGGACGCATCTTCAATAAGATCCAATACCAACTCAAACCCCTTCTCTCCACCGTAATAGGGGTCGGGCACCTCAGAATAGTCGGCATAATTCGGATTGCGGCAATAATCTAAAAACAATCCAAGCTCACCACTGTAGTTTTGACAGTTCATAGATTTAAGATCAGCTAAATTTTGTTTATCCATAGCTAATATATAGTCGAATTGATTGAAATCACTGTTGTCGACTAATCTGGCGCGAAGATTATCCATTTGGTAGCCGCGTTCCAACGCCTGTTGTTGGGAGCGCGGATCCGGCGCACGCCCAATATGCCAGTCACCAGTACCACAAGAATCCACCAATATCTGATCACCTAATCCCTGCTGATCAACAATTGATTGAAAAACAGCATGGGCCGTTGGCGAACGACAAATATTACCCAGACAAACAAATAATACAGAAATTTTTGACATAAAATATTCTTACTTAATACTTTAATTATAGTATATAAGACATTGTTTACAATAGATTAATTATTTCCATTAAATCCTCTTCCGTGTCCACGCCAGCGGGTACAAACTCAGCGGCATCAGCTACATGAATAGCAATATTATTATGCAAAAATCTAAGTTGCTCCAAAGATTCAAGCCGCTCTAAGGGAGCAATATTCCAATCGATAAACTGATTCAGACAATCAACTCTGTAGGCATAAATACCTATATGCCTTCTTGCTACGTCCGGAACTGAATCTTGCGCCACATTATATGCATCTCGCGGCCATGGAATCGGTGCGCGACTAAAATATGACGCCATTTGATTGTGACTAACCACAACTTTGACAATATTTGGATTAACAAAATCCTCAACCGAGGCTATGGGTTCACACAGTGTAGCAACGCCCGCAGCCCTATTAGCAGCGAGATTGCTCGCCACCTGATCAATAACCTCTGGCGGGATTATTGGCTCATCACCCTGCACATTAACCACTATTTGCTGCTCACCCAAATTAAGCTTGCTAGCAACCTCTTGCAGACGATCGGTGCCCGATTGATGATCCTCCCCTGTCATACATACTTCTGCGCCAAACTCTCGAGCAGCAGCCTCAATCCTGCGATCGTCAGTAGCTATAACGACGCGACTGGCAGAGCTCTTACAGACCTGCTCCCAAACCCGCTGTATCATAGACTTACCCTTAATGTCGCGAAGTGGCTTGCCGGGCAATCGAGAGGAGGCATAACGCGCAGGTATAACAACAATAAATTGCATATACATTCCTAGTTGGTATGGCTTAGATCCACAGCCGTTAAAAGATTATTGACAAAATTTGATGAAATTTCAGCTTCAACATCAAGCACCCATACATGCTTTAAATTATCTGCAGATATCTTAACTGCATCTTTTGAAGTGATTATTACCGGACAATCATCGTCAATGATCAGATCCGCTTCATGTATTACCTGATGATCATCAAAAGCCCGCAATAATACCTCAAAACCAAGCGCTTCCAGTGTGCGAGAAAACCTCTCAGGGTTACCGATAGCCGCTAGAGCATGGACGGTTTTCGCCCCAGACCACTTATTGAGACCCATTGTTTCACCGGTCGACAGATTTCTAAACCCACATGGCGCAATATGAAAAACTGAATCCACTTCAATTGCAGACCCCAGATTGGGTTCGCCATTGACAACCACAAAGTCTACCGAGTTCAAGCGCGCAATTGGCTCTCTGAGCGGACCTGCCGGCACACAGTGCCCATTGCCAAAGCCTCTGGCACCATCCACTACTGCTATCTCGGCATCACGATGAAGCTTGTAGTGTTGCAGCCCATCATCGCACAGGACCAAGTCACAATTTAACTGCTGTAAAGCATAGGATACAGCGCGACTGCGATTGGGATCGACCACAACAATGCTATGCTCTAACGGCAAACTCTGTCTGATTAACAATGGCTCATCGCCACACTCAGCCGCCACGGTATCCAAATTTACCCGCAGAGGGTAATGGGCCGATTTTGCACCATAACCCCTACTGACAATGGCAACCTTAAAGCCGCGAGCAATCACCTGCTTTGCCAAGGCAATAATTAAGGGGGTTTTGCCACAGCCACCTACAGAGATATTTCCCACAACCACTACCGGGGCAGAGAACTGCTTTCCTTGATAAAGTGACCGAAGAACAAGCCGACGAAAAAAAACAACAACACGAAATACAATTGAAACCGGCCATAACAGGCGCACCCAAGAATACTTAGAATGCCATGCTTTGGTTACTTGCGACTGCATGCTATCCATACTCGACCCAGTTAGACTACAGCATCTTCAGTATTTTCAAACTCTTGATTGTAGAGTTGAGCATATCTGCCACCTAGGGATAGGAGCTCTTTGTGATTGCCCTGCTCAATTATACGCCCAGACTCCATTACTAAAATTCTGTCAGCTTTTTCAACTGTACTCAGGCGGTGGGCTATAACAAAGGTGGTTCTGTCTTTAATTAAACTATCCAATGCAGATTGAATATAGCGCTCAGAATCCGTATCTAGGGCCGATGTTGCCTCATCCAGAATAAGTATCGGAGCATCTTTTAAAATGGCTCTAGCGATAGCTATACGCTGTCTTTGGCCACCAGACAACATAACCCCATCATCCCCTATCAGGGTGTCATAACCATCTGGCAAATTTTCAATAAACTTGCTGGCATTGGCCATCTTGGCCGCAGCCTTTACCTGATCAATAGACTTATCAGCTAAATTACCATAGGCAATATTGTCGTAAATACTGCCATTAAACAGGGTAACTTTTTGACTCACAACAGCTATTTGGTGGCGTAGGCTAGCCAGTGAATAATCCTTAATATTCTCACCATCCAATAGGATAACGCCCTGCCGCACGCTGTAAAATCGCGGTATCAAATTAACCAGCGTTGATTTACCACTGCCCGAAGAACCCACCAAAGCAATAGTCTCACCGGCAGAAACAGAAAAATTAATATCGGACAAAACCTGCTTGGCACTGGTTTTGTAATTAAAATTTAATTCGCGAAATTCAAAACTGCCCTTGGCTGAATGAAGCTCAATAGTGCCCGAATCAACTTCGGCATCGGCATCCAAAACCTCAAAGATTGACTGAGCAGCGGCAATCCCCCGCTGAATTGCACTATTTATCTCGGTCAACTGACGAATCGGCTTGACCAACATGCCCGCGGCCACCAAGAAGGTTATAAAACTTCCGGCAGTCATTGACGATAAAATACTTGGGCTCAACATAAACGCTGTTACAGCTGAAAATGCAATGGATACAATAAGCATTACCAACGGATTACTGAGGCCCTCAGTAAATGCCATCTTCATATTCTGACGACGATTATTATGGCTGGCGATAGCCATGCGCGACTGTTCCACCGCCTCGGCCCCGAACATGCGCACCTCTTGGTATCCGTTAACCACCTCTTGGGTAACCTGTGTAACATCACCCATGGCCGATTGAATGCGCTTGCTGATCAAACGGAAGCGCTTGCTGACAACAGATACTAAAAACGCAATAAATGGCATGACCGCAATAAAAAACAGAGTCAACTTCCAATTGATATAGAATAAATATCCCAAAAGGCCTAATACTAAGCTACCCTGCTGCAACAATGTTTTGATGGCTTTGGTTCCTGCCTCAGTTACTTGCTGCACATTGAACGTAACAACCGACACTAGATGCCCAGACATCGAGCGATTAAAGAAATCAGACGGCAAGTGTAAATATTTATTGAGGATATCCGTTCGCAGTGCGTGAACTAAAAAATTGGATACATAGGCCAAGCCATAGCTACCGATTAAGTAGCCCAAACCGCGCACAATACTGATAACAATCAAAAATATTGGAATAACCACTGCACCATTAACCAGATTTGAACCACCGTAAAATGCATTGGCTATGGCTGCGGTGATTCCAGCTGACGGCACGCTAGAGCTACTAACCGCAGTGGAGTTCATTGCGCCGACAGTGTCAGTGATATAGCCGAGCAAATCTACAAAGGCAATTTCTGCAGCAGAGTGCATAAACAAACCGAGCACACTGACAACAAAGGCCAACCAGTAGCGGCCCACATAGCGAAGAAGGCGGAGGTATGTTTTAAATCCCGAGGAACTGCTGTCCTTTGTCATAAATTTGCTCTTATTTAGTATAACAATCCGTTAGCTTACAATGATCTAATGCAATCTAACAAAGATATTTAGACACATAAAACCCAATAAAGTGCCAGAGATTGCCAAACCCATGAACTTTAACACAAACAATAGATTTGCCCTATCCTATGGCGCAAAATTACCAAGAAAGTTTTACCCCCATCAGATTGCTATTATCGCCACCAGTATTGATGACCATTAGCCCTTGCGGTCTGTATGATTAGGTTGCCGTTACTTCGCCATTCAAAACTAGTCGCCCCATCCAATGCAGTGTTCCACAACACTGATCCAGATACTTTGTAGCAAACCGGCAACGGTAACCATCACAATAAAAGATTAATTAAACACAAAATATACGTGTAGCCCAAAGAGTTGGGTGTTCTTGCCGAAAAATTATAAGAGAAGTGATAAAGATTGGAGCGGGAAACCGGGTTCGAACCGGCGACCTCAACCTTGGCAAGGTTGCGCTCTACCAACTGAGCTATTCCCGCATACACCTATAAGACTGGCGTAAACCAAATGGCGTCCCGTAGGGGGTTCGAACCCCTGTTCCCGCCGTGAAAGGGCGGTGTCCTAGGCCTCTAGACGAACGGGACGTGTTTGGCTAAGAGGCGGGCATTCTAAGTAGCTGTACTGATACTGTCAAGAGCTTATATGCCCTATTGTGATATTTTTCTTTTTGGTTTGTGCTGGATAAAAATATGCTGTTTCTTAGAATTGTAAATTTGTTAAAAACTTGAGTTATTAACAAATAATTATTATTTCCAATTTTCTGCTTAAATTTTGCTAAAATGCCCGAATAAACTGATTATGGACATCAATAACCAATGACTAAGTTCGTAAAATCTGACAAATTAGATGGCGTTTGCTACGACATTCGCGGGCCGGTTCTCGATCATGCCAACTGGCTTGAAGAACAGGGGCAAAGCATTATTAAACTAAATATAGGCAACCCAGGTGCCTTTGGCTTTGACGCGCCCGACGAAATTATGCAAGACGTTGTCCAGAATTTGCGACAGGCTCAGGGCTACTGTCACAGCAAGGGGCTATTCCCTGCGCGCAAGGCGGTAATGCAACGCTATCAGGCTCAGGGCATTGAGGGTATTACTGTCGATGATATCATTATGGGCAATGGTGTCAGCGAGTTAATTGTTATGGCGATGCAAGCATTGCTTAATACAGATGATGAAATCCTTATCCCCGCTCCTGACTATCCGCTGTGGACAGCTGCCGTTTCTATTTCTGGCGGTGCGCCGGTGCACTATCGCTGCGATGAGGCAGATGATTGGCAGCCGGATTTAAAGGATATTGAGTCTAAGATCAATCACAAAACTAAGGGTATTGTGATTATTAATCCCAACAATCCTACGGGTGCTGTATATTCAGAGCAGACCCTCAAGGCTTTGGTTGCTCTGGCGGAAAAACATAATCTTGTAGTATTTGCCGACGAGATTTATGACCGTATTATCTATGATGATGCGGTGCATATTCCCTTATCTAGCTTGGTAGAAAACACCCTGTGTCTTACCTTTAATGGCTTATCTAAAACCTATCGCTTGGCTGGCTTTAGATCCGGCTGGATGCTGATGACAGGCACCAAGCGCAACGCTGAAAGCTACTGTGAAGGTCTTGAGATGCTGGCTTCGATGCGACTGTGCGCTAATGCCCCTGCAATGTTGGCGGTACAGACAGCTCTCGGTGGCAGACAGAGTATTGAAGACCTTATTTTGCCGGGCGGTCGACTACTGGAACAGCGTGATTTAGCTTATGAGATGTTAACCAACATCCCTGGGGTGAGCTGTGTAAAGCCTAAATCTGCGATGTATCTGTTTCCTAAACTGGATCCAGAAATATACCCAATAGCTGACGATGAACAGTTAGTCTTAGATCTGCTTAAACAACAGCGGGTTTTGTTGGTTCAGGGGTCAGCCTTTAATTTGGATGATACCCAGCATTTACGCATTGTGTTCCTGCCCGATAAGGCACAGTTGGTAGAATCTCTCAATCGATTAGCAGAATTCTTAGCAACTATTCGCCGCTAAACCCTAGTGTATTTAATTGCGGCCAATAGACCGAATTAGCAGAGACACTAAAGTAGCTGTATTCTCGCCGTTGTGGATAGGTTTTTCGCAGCTGATCAAAACCCACAGCCACTGCGCTATCCCTTAGTGCTTGGCGCATGCGTTCGTCATCATTCGCCACGTTATAGCACTCTAGGAGCAATTGGTTTAAATCCATCCCTGCGGTGTCTAGCACAGGTTTAGAGTCAGCCATTAAATCGTTTGGCGAGGGCATTGACTGATCGATCAAATAGGTCTTAAATAATGCTTCAGCAAGCATTGTGGTTCCACGAAGCTTACCCTCATTGCTGTAACCAGCTATATGGGGGGTCGCAATAGACACCAGATCTAGAAGTTCTGTGTTGATCTCGGGCTCTGACTCCCACACATCGAGGGCAACCCGAATGTTGTCGGATTGTTTTAGCCGTTGAACAAGGGCTGAATTATCTATCACAGACCCCCTACCCGCATTGATCAGCAGGGCGTTTGGCTTGAGCTTATTCAACATCTGCTGATTAAACATATGGTAGGTGGGATAAGCACCCGCAGTGGTCAATGGTGTATGCAGTGAAATAATATCGCAGTTCAAAACCTTATCAAATGCAACTAAATCAGGAATCTGAGTTGCTGTTAAAAAAGGGTCATAGACTTGGCACTCAACACCTAAGCCGCACAGTTTTTGGTAGAGCCTTCCACCTACATTGCCACAGCCTACAATGCCCACCCTGCTCTGCTGCCACTCTGGTTTTAAGTAACTAAATACCGAGAGTACATACTGCACTACTGCTTCGGCATTGCAACCGGGGGCATGGGCAAATTGGATATTATTATTTCTCAGGTATTCAAGATCAATATGGTCGGTTCCGGCCGTTGCTGAGCCGACGAAGCGCACAGCACTCCCCTGTAACAGGGTTTGGTTAACCTCAGTTACCGAGCGCAGCAGTAAGATTTCTGCACCTTCGATAGCTTGACGGTCAATATCGCGCCCAGCCATTAGCTTTACTTCACCCAAATGGCCAAAGTAAGCCTCTACCAGTGGCATATTTTGATCGGCAATAATACGCGGACTATTCATTAAAACCTTTATTAGAGTTTATTTAGCTAGCAGATACGCCTCGAAACGGTCTTTGTCTCAATTGAGCAGCACGAGCATTAAATATTTCGCCAAAACCCATTTCATCGGCAAATAACTCAAATGCATCCTGCAGCACTCCCTGCCACTGTATTTTATCGCAACTGGGTATTTCATCTATATCAGTTACTATGGTGGCAAGTTGGCGCGACAGCAAAAGTTGCTGTTGGTTATCGACTATCTTATCACTTAGTTTAGCGGCTCCGCGAATCGGTAAGTCCCCAAGTTGGTCGCTATTTTCGATAATATGCTCAACTGACGGCATCCATGACAGCAGTTCACGGGCAGTTTTTGGGCCCACTCCGGGAACACCGGCAATACTATCGCTATTGTCCCCTACCAACGCCAAATAATCGGCCATTTGATGACAGCCCACCCCAAGCTCCCGCTCTAACTGTTTATAGTCTTTGGGTTGTGACTTGCCAATATCCCAATAGAGATCACCCTGTTGAATAATCTGGGTAAGGTCTTTATCTCGCGATACTATCACCGGCTGCATCTCTGCACTTCTCACCTGTTTTGCCATTGCCCCCAGTAGATCATCCGCCTCATATTGATTAGATGCCATTTCTGTAATACCCAATACTCGACAAAGCTGCCTACAGGCATTGAGCTGAAAAGCCAGAGCCTCATCGGGCAGCTCGCGATTGATTTTATAGTTGGGGCATAGCTGATGGCGAAATCCCGTTTGCAAACTTTCATCAAAGGCGCAAAAAATAAACTGTGGTTGCTGTTTTTTTAGCAACTCAAGTAGGAAATTGGCAAAGCCATACAACGCATGGGTGGAATATCCAGTTTCATCAGCATGCCATTTTTCTGGCAGGGTAAAGTAACTTTTAAATATATAGATAGATGAATCAATTAACAGTGCTTGCATGATCGATTTCTTAGGCTAAACAACTAAGTTGATAATACTCTAGATTGTAGGGATCAACAGTATTGAATTCTTTTACTAGCCCATCGATAAATAACTGGGCTCTGTTTGGTAATGATTGGGTTGTACACCATTCTAAAGCCTGTTTTACAAGTGCCTGCTTAAAGGCAGTGTTATCTGCTGTGGAGTTATCGCTGGCATTAAGATTATCGGCACTAGGAGTAAATTTTTGACCACAGGCATTGGAGAAAATCCACTCTAGGGCCTGAGGTTTTATTTCAACAGATTCAAATTGTGCCTGTTGGTAAATTGATCGCCCGTCAGGCTGATACCAGTAACCAAAATCTCGCTGCAACCTTCGCTGTTTGCCAGCAATACACCAGTGAGCTATTTCATGAAGTGCACTGGAAACGAAGTTTTGTCTAAAAACTAGCTGATGAGGTGTATTTGCAACTGTGGCCGGAATATACAGTGGTTCATCGCCACCGCCCACTAGTAGAGTGCTCTCAGTATGCAAGAATAAATCATCGAATAATTGGTTAATACGCTGCAAACGCTGCTGCTCAGATATTTTCATTTGAACTTTGGTTAAATCCATTTTTTTGGTTATAGAAAGTTTATTTTAATACAGACCTTAGGTTCTAGACGAGGAAATCGCTTAATGACGTCCTGATTATCTATACTTATCAGTAGCTATTGATTGAATTTTATCTTGGGAATAATGTGGCAACATAGCATCTGATATAGAGGGCTATAGAGGATGAACGCAAAACGATTAAATCAAAGAAAAAATAGATTCCCAAAGCAACGTATAAGTCAACTTGGCAACAGCCTAGCCCCAATAATTATTGCTCTTGGTATTAGCGCAATTGCAACAGTTGGTTTTTTAAAGCAGGGAACAAAATTATCAGATAAAAATAGTGCACTCTCTTCACAATATGAAGTCATAGAATTATTGGATCAGTGGAATACAATACGATCAACTAAACCCTTAAACCAAATAGTCAGAAGCGATTTACCCATAGATTCTTTAAATATCCATGGAGAGCAAATTAGATGGAAAATCGTGAGCAATGAACATATTGTCATGTATATGTTACCTAGCAGAGAAGCCTGCATGCATGCATACAAACAATACAAATTATCCCTAAGACTACAAAAGGAATAAATTTTTCGACGAATCAGCCTAACCCTCAGTGCTTAGGTGCAGACATGATAATCGATTTAGACTGATTATTTTAAGCAGTCTTGTCATTTACCCTACAAAAATATTCTTTAATTATAAAAAATTACAAATAACTATATCGAATAAAGCACAAACTGTTGTGCTTTATTCAATTCTAGAGTACCTTATGTAGTGTTAGCTATTTCGACCATCGACTACCAGAAGGAGATGTATTCATGCCTAACCACGCCATTGATCACCCGATGGACAATGTAATTGATATCTTCACTCGCAAGCCAATCTCTGAACTCTCTGACAACAAAATAATTCGTATCGCGCCGGAACTCGACGGCTTAGAAATGCTCTACAGCAACGCTCAAAATCCCGATAAGCTGTTTTCGGTAAGGGTTTTGGCTTGGGGGCTTAGAACCAATGGCGAAGTCATAGGCCTTGTACCCTGGCTAGATGAACTTATCGCCTGTGATGAAATAAATGATCCACTCAACGGTCAATGGCAGGGCTATTTTGATCAGGGTGTTGAGGAATTATTTTTTACTGCTCCCCTGCACAAGGTGGTCGAACTTGAAACCGCGGCCGATTACTATGACTATCAATGCGAATCGGACAATGATGTTATTCAAGAGGTTCCCGATACCATAGGTACTCACGCGGTTTTGTCAGATGATGGATTTTCTAGTATCACCCTAAAAGAGGTAGTCAGTTGGCGGCTGTTAAACAACGGTACCATCGAAGCTATGATTGCCAACGAAGCAGAAATGGTCAGCACCCCAGTTCTTCCGGGAGATGACTGCCTCTATGCGGCGGATAAAAATAAGGATTTTCACTATTTCTTTCAACACCATATCGCCAACAAGCTTAAGTCTAATGACCCAGAGGCATTGGCGGCGATATCGCTGTTGAAAGACGCGTAACTAAATTTAGTTACCGTAGGACATAACCCGCTGGTAGCGCTGTTCTAGCAACTGCTCTGTGGGTATTTTCTGCAGCTCTTCAAGCTGATCAGATAGATGCTGCTTGAGATTTTCGCTCATGGTATCTATATCGCGATGAGCTCCACCTAGAGGCTCAGGAATAGTCTCATCTACTATACCCAGTTGCTCGAGGTTATCTGAGGTTACACCCATGGCTTCTGCCGCCAGAGGTGCTTTTTCACTGGTTTTCCAGATAATATTGGCACAGCCTTCGGGCGAGATCACAAAGTAGGTGCTGTACTGCAACATATTGAGTCTATCACCCACACCAATAGCCAGGGCACCACCTGAGCTACCCTCACCGATAACAGTGCATATAATGGGTGTTTTAAGGCGCGACATAACCGCTAGATTTTGCGCGATAGATTCCGAGATATTACGCTCTTCGGAGTCAATTCCCGGATAGGCTCCTGGGGTATCGATCAGGGTGATTACCGGCAGTTTAAAGCGCTCGGCTAATTCCATTAGACGCAGGGCTTTGCGATAGCCCTCTGCCTTGGGCATACCAAAGTTGCGCATTACTTTGTCGTTAACACCGCGGCCCTTTTCCTCACCAATAACCATCACCGGCTTGCCATTTAGACGAGCAACACCTCCGACAATAGCGCTGTCATCGCCAAAGTGTCGGTCTCCATGCATCTCTTCCCAGTCGGTAAAGATACGCTGAATATAGTCTAGGGCGTAGGGTCTTTGAGGATGTCGCGCTACCTGAACTACATCCCATGGCGTAAGTTTTGAATAGATGCTCTCGGTTAGCTTGCGCGATTTTTCACGCAACTTGGAAATTTCTTCAGCAATATTAATATCACTATCGTTGCCAACCAGCTGCAGCTCTTCAATTTTTCCTTCCAAGTCTGCAATCGGCTGCTCAAAAGGTAGATAATTTAAATTCATGCTTTTATTAGTCTCATTTAGCCTGTATGGATGATAAATATGGCGATGGCCTATTTTAAACTTCTAGTGCAATTATCGCTAGCCCAGTTTTCTATATTTATAAGGTTAATCATCAATTGCTACAAAATACCCCTAACCATAGTCCAAATTGACATTGGCACTGCCAAATTGTTCTTTTAAACGAGCAATTAGCTCATCTTTGGGTTGAACTCGCCACTGTTCACCAAGAGTAAATTGCCCCGCCGCCGTTGGATGAGCATAGTCCAATACTACTGGACATGAACCATCTTTGTAGTCATTTAGGGAACTGTGAAAATCACTGACCCAACCATTGCCAATATCCGCTTTGGCTACGGAAATTCTCAACTTTTCCAACTTGCTACAGCGCGCTTCATAAATTGACTGAATTGATTCAGCAACCATTTTTAGGCCGCCAGTGTAGCTATCCTCTGAAACAGCGCCTTTAACAACCAGCAAAGCATCTTTATTGAGGATATTGCGGTACATATCGAACTGTTCAGCCCACACAGATAATTCTAACCGTCCACTTTTATCGTCGAGGGTAATAAAGGCAAAACTGTCTCCGCGTTTATTTTTAAGCACCCGCATACCCACAACCATGCCATATACGCTGGATTTCTCTTTGTCGGCACGAAGATCGACAATACGCTGGGGAAGCATATGCTTTAATTCATCTTCGTACTCATCGATGGGGTGCCCCGTAAGATATAGGCCTAGGGTGTCCTTTTCGCCTCCCAAGCGCTCCCTAACGGTAAATGATTTGGTTTTTACATAACTTTGGTAGGGATCTTGCTGTTTGCTTTCGACCATAGCGCCGCCAAACAGGTCAGTCATACCACTGCTGACATCTCGGGCCTGCTGCTCAGCCATTTTTAGAGCTTGGCCCATGGCGGCTAGCATAACCGCGCGGCGATAACCTATTTCACCCTGAGGGCCAATTTCATCTAGGGCACCACTGCGAATCAGAGCCTCTAGGGCTCTTTTATTGACCTTTCTACCATCTACTCTGGCGCAAAAATCAAATAGATCGGAAAATGGGCCGCCCTGCTCTCGGGACTGAATAATATTTTCAATTGGCCCTTCACCCAAGCCCTTAATTGCCCCCAAGCCATAGATAACCTGACCCTGATCACCAACGCTAAATTGGTAACGGCCACGGTTTACATCGGGCGGTAGCAATTCTAACTGCATCGATCTGCACTCATCGATAAAGGTTACTACCTTATCGGTTTTGTCCATATCCGAAGACATGGTGGCAGCCATAAACTGAGCGGGATAATGGGTTTTCAACCAACCTGTTTGATAGGCAACAAGAGCATAGGCCGCTGAGTGGGATTTATTAAAGCCATAGCCGGCAAATTTTTCCATTAGGTCGAAAATATTTGAAGCAAGGGCCTCGCTATGACCTTTTTCGATCGCACCAGATACGAATAGCTCTCGTTGTTTTGCCATTTCATCGGCTTTCTTTTTACCCATTGCACGACGCAATAAATCTGCACCGCCGAGGGTGTAGCCGCCCATTTCCTGAGCGATCTGCATGACCTGTTCTTGATACAGAATAATGCCATAGGTCGGCTCCAGAGCCGGCTTAAGGCATTCGTGCTGATATTTGGAGTGCGGGTAGCTGACCTCGGCACGGCCTTTTTTTCGATTAATAAAATCATCGACCATACCCGACTGCAGTGGACCCGGCCTAAATAGCGCCACCAGTGCCACAATATCTTCAAATCGGTCTGGTCCAAGCTTTTTGATCAGCTCTTTCATACCGCGGGATTCTAACTGGAATACGGCGGTTGTTTCAGCGCGCTGCATTAGCTGAAAGGTCTTTTCATCGTCAAGCGGAATATGAGCAATATTGAGCAGTTCTTCACTATTTTCCGCGCGCTCACGGTTAATCATCTGCACTGCCCAATCGATTATGGTCAACGTGCGCAAGCCGAGAAAATCAAACTTAATAAGACCGGCTTCTTCCACATCATTTTTATCAAACTGGGTAACCACACCAGAGCCGGTATCGTCGCAGTAAATAGGCGAAAAATCGGTAATTTTTGTGGGCGCTATCACTACCCCACCCGCGTGTTTACCACAGTTTCTCGAGATACCTTCTAGCTGGAGTGCCATCGACCATATTTCTGAAGCTTCATCATCTTGCTTAAGAAACTCCTGTAATGACTCCTCTTCTTCAACCGCCCTCTCCAAAGTCATGCCTACTTCAAACGGAATCATCTTTGAGAGCTTATCTGCTAGGCCATAGGATTTTCCCTGAACCCGCGCAACATCGCGAACGACGGCCTTGGCGGCCATAGTGCCAAAGGTAACAATCTGCGATACAGCATTGCGCCCGTAGCGCTCGGCCACATAGGCAATGACTTTGTCGCGACCGTCCATACAGAAATCAATATCAAAATCGGGCATGGATACCCGCTCAGGATTGAGAAATCGCTCAAATAACAGATCGTATTCTATGGGGTCTAGATCGGTAATTTTTAATGAATAGGCCACTAGGGAACCTGCCCCGGAACCACGACCCGGCCCGACGGGAATCCTGTTGTCCTTAGCCCATCGAATAAAATCCATCACAATTAGGAAATATCCGGGGAAACCCATTTGAATAATAATATCCAATTCAAATTTTAGGCGCTGATAATAGGCTTCGCGCCTGGCAGGATAATCATTGGCACTAGTGTCAAAAAGGCTGTGTAACCTCTGTTCAAGCCCCTCTTCAGAAACCTGAATTAGAAACTCATCAATGGTCATACCCTCGGGTATCGGGTAGTCTGGCAGAAAATATTCGCCAAATGTTAGATCCACATTACAGCGCTTGGCGATCTCAACCGAATTTTGCAAGGCCTCTGGAATATCACTAAATAATTCCGCCATTTCAGCGGGACTTTTCAAATACTGATTTTCTGAGTAACGGCGCTCACGACGGGGATCATCCAGTGCCCGTCCCTCGTAGATACAGACTCTCGCTTCATGGGCTTCAAATTCACTGGACTCAATAAAGCGCACATCATTCGTGGCTACAACGGGACATTCACAGCGCTCGGCCAAAGTAACTGCGGCATGTATATAATCCTCTTCATCCGCTCGACTGGTTCGCTGCAATTCCAGATAAAAACGATCGGGAAACAGACCCATCATCTGCCGCAACGCAGTTTCTGCATCGGCATAACGACCAGAGATTAATGCCACACCAACCTCTCCCTGTCGGCCGCCGGAGAGAGCAATTAAGCCTTGACTGTGGTCATACAACCAAGACTTATCAATAATCGGCACAGCTTGGCGCTGACCCTCTAAATAGGCCCGAGAAATAAGTTGGGTTAAATTTTTATAACCCCCTAGATCCGCAGCCAACAACACTAGCTGTGATACTGTGCCATCATCGTGATCTGATATTAAGACATCAGCCCCGAATAGCGGCTTTACCCCAGCACCCTGAGCCGCTTTATAAAACTTAATAAGCCCAAAGAAATTGTTAAAATCAGTAAGCGCAACGGCCGGCATACCCATTTCAGCCACCTTGGACGCCAGGGGTTTAATGCGCACAAGCCCGTCAACTAATGAGTACTCGGAATGCAGGCGAAGATGAACAAATTCAGAGGTCATAATGGCTTACTTGTTATAGCTTTTATTAGAAAACTAATCATAAAATTTAATGTATAACTTCAACCCAATTAACTCAAGTTAAAGCGCTTAAAATTATTTTTTTATAATAGAGATTGTTGCTGCGGAAGCAAGTTTTCGCTAACTGGAGAAAACGACCGGCGATGTATTGGTGTTGCCCCCAAGCGCTTCAGCGCCTCGAGATGTTGCGCCGTGCCATAGCCTTTGTTCTTAGCAAAACCATATCCCGGATATTTGGCTTCAAATTCCACCATTTCGTTATCGCGAACAACCTTAGCGACAATAGATGCGGCACTAATCACCTCGACGCGACCGTCGCCCTTAACCACAGCCTCTGCCGCATACTCCCACTTAGGCAGGCGATTACCATCGACGGCGACAAAGTCAGGCTTGACTTTTAAACCCAGCACCGCGCGGCGCATTGCCATCATAGTAGACTGCAAAATATTGTACTGATCTATCTCTGCCACCGATGCTCTAGCTACAGCGTAGTCAACGGCTTGCTCAGTAATTTCTTTGTACAGCACCTGTCGCTGATGGGGTGTAAGTGCTTTAGAGTCAGCTAGCCCCTGAATACTATGCTTTGCAGGTAATATTACTGCAGCAGCCACCACATCACCGGCAAGCGGCCCTCTGCCCACCTCATCAACACCAGCTAGACAGGCAATATTTTTTGGAGGAAACCATTTATCCGCCACCCTATTTACTCGCTATAAGATTTTCAATTGCAGCGGTTGCCAGAGCAGCTGAATCCACAGATAACTGTTGATGTAATTGGTCAAACTGCTGAATTAATTCAGCGTTGTTAGTATTGAATAGATCGACCACCTGCACAGATAAATTCTTTACCGTTGCACTGTCCTGAATTAACTCAGGTACTAGCGGTTTATTTGCCAATAGATTAGGCAGTGAGACAAAAGGAGTCTTAATCAATGGCGATAGCAATTTATAGGACAGAGCATTCATGCGATAGCCTACCACCATGGGCTTTTTAAGCAACATGGCCTCTAGGGCCGTCGTACCAGAGGTAAGCAGCACCGCATCCGCTGCTTCCATCGCGCGATGGGATTGCTGCATCAGCAGTGTTACCTTATCTGACCTTGTGTCTAAAATTTTCTTTAATTGCTCATATCTAGATTGGTTGGCTGCCGGCATCACTAACTGTATTTCAAACCCCAACTCTTGAGACGCACTGGCGGCTGTATCTAGCAAAAGCTCGGCCATTAACTCAACTTCAGCACCGCGACTGCCGGGCATAACACACAGCGTCGGCTGATCAGCATTGAGTCCCAATGCTTGCCTTGCGCTCACTGTATCGGGCTTCGCAGGAAACTGTTTAGCCAGTGGATGTCCCACATAGCAGACAGGCACCTGATGCCGCTGATAAAACGCAGCCTCAAAAGGTAAAAGCGTCAACATAAGGTCGACAGAGCGTTTGATATTTTTGATTCGTCCCTGACGCCAAGCCCAGACAGATGGACTGACATAATGTACGGTTTTAACCCCTGCTAGATGCAGTTTTTGCTCAATTTTGGCATTAAAATCTGGTGAGTCTATACCGATAAAAACCACAGGTTTATTGACTGAATAACGCTGAATAATTGACCTTCTAATAGACAGCAATTGCGGTAGCCTTTTAAGCGGCTCCCACAGACCCATTACGGACAACCTCTCCATATCAAAGAGAGATTTAAACCCTTGAGCCTGCATTTTTGGGCCGCCAATACCTTCAAACACCGCGTTGGGGTATCGTTGCTTCAATCCCTGAATAAGGTCCGCACCCAGCAAATCACCAGATGTTTCACCCGCAACAATGGCAAAAACAGGCGCTTGGTCCAGCATAACTTAGCGGATGATACCGCGGGTTGAGGTTTTTAGAGAGTCTAAAAGTGTGGTAATTACAGCGTCATCACCCAGTTCAGCTATAGCTTCTATGGCTTCATCCAGGGTTAGACCACGGCGATACAAGAGTTTGTAGGCTTTGTTAGCGAGTGAGATTTGTTCGCTACTAAAACCGCGACGCTTTAAGCCCTCTTTATTAATAGTTCGGGGCTCTGCTGGACTGCCAAAAGCGGTAACAAATGCAGGTACATCGTGATAGCTGAAAGCCGCCGGACCAATAAAACTATGTGCACCAACCGAAACATATTGGTGAATAAGGGCATAACCGGAAAGTATTGCCCAATCACCCACCGTCACATGGCCGGCAAGACTGGAGTTGTTGACCATAATCACATGATTGCCAACCACCGAATCATGCCCAACATGGGCGTAAGCCATCAATAAATTATGGCTGCCAATAATGGTTTCTCCCTTGTCTTGAACCGTGCCGCGATGAATAGTTACCCCCTCGCGAATCGTATTGTCGTCACCGATAATTAATTTTGTTGGCTCACCCTTATATTTTAGGTCGGGGGTATCATCACCAATAGTGGAAAACTGATAGATCTTATTATTGGCACCAATAATAGACGGCCCGCGAATAACCACATGGGAGCCAATAGAGCAATTGTCGCCAATCTGCACATCTGGACCAATAACTGTCCAAGGACCAATACTGACGTTTTCGCCAATTTCCGCCTTGGGATCTATAATCGCTTTAGTATCAATCACACTACTTTATCTCTATCCTGATAAGCACAGAGCAATGTGGCCTCGCAGCACACCTTACCGTCAACAGATGCAGTGGTATTAAAACGCCACATATTGCGCTTTACGGTATCTACCTCTGAGGTTAGGACTAACTTATCGCCGGGTACTACAGGTTTTTTAAAGCGCGCTTTGTCTACACCTGCAAATAAAAACAATTTTCCATCATCGGCTGTGATTCCCGAAGAATAAAAGCCTAAAATACCCGAGGCCTGAGCCATGGCCTCAACGATCATTACACCGGGAAAAATTGGCGCACCCGGGAAGTGACCATTAAAAACATCCTCGTTAAAAGTAATATTTTTATAAGCGACTATACGCTTATTAGCTTCGATCTCTTCCACTCTATCTACCAGTAAAAACGGGTATCTATGGGGAAGCAGCTTCATTATTTCATTTACATTCATTTCTTAGTCCATTCATTAAGATCAATTACTATCTTTATCAATTTAGTCTTTTTTTTCTAATTTTTTTAGCCGTTGTGAAATTTGGTTTAACTGCCCCATTCGCACAGAGTTTTTTGACCATTCGGCAGTGGTCATTAGCGGCATAACAGCATTCGAGTATGAATTTGACTGTTTAATATCCTTAAACACCAAGCTGTGGGCCATAATTTGCACATTGTCACATAAAGTTGCATGTCCCACTACATGGGCACCTGCGGCAAGAACACAGTTTTTTCCAACAACTGTACTGCCCGCAACACCAGCATAGGCCGCCATCGCAGTGTTATCGCCAATTATAGCGTTGTGGGCTATTTGCACATGATTATCAAGTATCACGTTATCGCCAATAACCGTATCGTTGATCGCGCCCCTATCAATAGTAGTACAGGCACCAACTTCAACATTATCACCAATAACTACGCCGCCAATTTGGCTGATTTTTTGCCAGCCATCTTTGCCCTTTGAGGCAAATCCAAAGCCATCAGCGCCTATTACTGAACCACTGTGAACCCTAGTGCCTGAACCCATACGTACATCGTGATAGATTGTAACATTGGCGGCAATAACGCAATTATCGCCCACTTCCGAACGCACACCAATAACCGAATTAGCCTGAATTTGCGTACCGGAGCCAATTCTAGCCTGAGCCTCAATCACAACATTGGGACCAATAGATACTGCATCGCCGATAATGGCTGTTGGATCAATAGTGGCACTAGCATGAATTGCTTTTTCTACTGTAGGTGCTCGATCAAACCACGCGCTAATTTTGGCATAGCTGAGGTAGGCATCCTTGACAATGAGACAGTTGCCGTTGAAGGACTGGGCCTGAGCAGACTGCAAAATAACCGCCCCAGCCTGACAGCTGTTTAACTCTTTTGCATACTTGGGGTTACTTAAAAAAGCTAGCTCGTTGGCCTTCGCAGATTCGAGGGTAGCCAGTCCAGTAATGACCGTCGACTCATCGCCCACAATCTCGGCATCGAGAAATGATGCAATTTGTTTGAGACTATAAGATAACGACATAGGTGGTACCGCCCAGAAAAATTATTCTGACTCTGGCTTCGCATTGTATTTAGCGTCAATGCGACTGGCCACCTTAGCGGTAATTGACGTCTCTGGTGATCGCATATGAATAGACTCTGCACGAAGTAAAATGTCGACACCCTCTTCGTTAATAATTTCTTTAAGCGCCGGCTCAACATATTGTGCTAGTTCATTGAAAACACGTTGTTCCAATTGACTTTGCTCAGAGGTAATTTTTTGGACAACTAGATCGACATCGGCTTTAACATAGCTCATCTGCTTTTTATACTCGGCTAACTCCTCTGGGGACCATGTAAGGCGCTTAGTCTCTGCTTCTTTGACCATAGCCTGCAAATCGGCATTTGAGCTTTCATATTTAGCCTTAAGACTAATAAAATCCGCACTTTGCTCTAACATTTTTAACTCATTTTGTGCCACAGCAGAACTAAAAATAGCCAACCTTGCATCGAAAACGGCTATTTTTACACCCTGAGTCTCAGCGGATGCAAACAAGGATAGAGAAGAAAGAAAAGAGACTATCACCATCATCCCAAAAAATTTACATTGTTTACCCTTCATATTCATTCAACCTTATCTTAAAAAAATTAGAACTGGTTACCCAGCGAGAATTGGAACATTTCTATTTCATCATAATCGCTAGCATTTAACGGCTTTGCAAAACTAAATGTTAACGGCCCCATGGCACTTAACCATGTCGCACCCACACCAATTGAGTATCTTAACTCACCCACATCAGGTTTAAAGCAGTTTATCTGCGTCTCGCCACATTTGGTATTAAAAATATTACCCACATCTAGAAAAAATGCAGATTGCATTGAGCGAGTATCTTTGATAAATGGCATTGGGAAAATAATCTCAGCGCCAAACTCTATCTGGACATTGCCGCCAATTGGATCAGGCCTGCTGTAAATAGATGAAGTTGTGCAGGATTCATCACCACCGGCACAGGGCGTATCCTGTGGACCGAGTGAGTTGCGTTCAAAGCCCCTAACCGAACCAAAACCACCGCCGTAGAAATTTTTAAAGAATGGCAATTGCGTGGTATCGCCATAACTCTCACCCAAGCCCAAATCCGCTCTGAGTTTTAGGGTTAGAGAACGAGTTAAACCCCGCAAGTACTGACCCTTATAAGTCATCTTGTAATATTCCAAGCCAGAGCCGGGCAATGCTAGGTTCAAAGCGACCCTTTGAGATGCACCACGGGTGGCAAACATTCCGCGATTTAGGGTTGATTTAGACCAATTTAGATTTAAATTAAATACATCGAAGTTATTGCCATTTGCCTCTAAAAAGTCTCTAATTTCCCGCGAAGAGTAATTGCCAGAGCGTATTTCCAAATTTTCAAAACCGAAGCCAAACCCGATGCGTTCAACCTCAGAGACAGGGTAACCCCAACTCACATTGGCACCCTTTGAATTTGTCGAGAAACTAGATACATTAATTTTATCGTAGTCGGTCTCTCGAGCAAAAACACTGTAGCCAACATTGACACCGTCAACCGTAAAATAGGGGTCTGAGAAGCTTAAATTTAAATAGTCTTGATAGGTGCTGCGATTAACTGCCACGGTCACTTTTTTACCCGTGCCCAAAAAATTGTTTTCACTGAGGTTAGCGCCCAGCACCATTCCATAGCCCTGAGCATAACCAATACTGGCTCCAACCGAGCCCGAGGGCTGCTCTTCTACCGTATATATCACATCAATTTGGTCATTGACGTCCGGCACTGGAATAGTCTCTACCTCAACTTGCTTAAAGTACCCCAGACGCTCTAAACGCACCTTTGACAGGTCAATCAATGAATTATTGGCTGAAGACCCTTCCATTTGTCGCATCTCTCGTCGCAGAACTTCATCCTGAGTTTTGGTATTACCTCTAAAATCAATTCGACGAACATAGGCGCGCATTCCAGGCATCAGCACAAAAGTAACTTTGGCAGTTTTGTCCTTTTTATTCAGCTCGGGATAACCCTCAACTTTGGCAAAGGTATAGCCCTCGTTGCCGTAACGGCGAGTAATTAATTCACTAGAGGTGGTCATTAGCGCTTGAGAAAACCTCATGCCTTTGGCCATTAAAATCATCGAACGAATTTCAGACTCGGGTAATTTTAATTCGCCAGAGAGCTCAATTTCACTGATCTTATAGGTTTCCCCTTCATCAATATTGATAGTTATGTAGACCGATTCTTTACTGGGGCTGACAGATACCTGAGTATTTTTAATTTCAAAGGCTAAATAACCGCGGTCTAAGTACCATGTCTCGAGAGTTTCTATATCACCAGTTAGCTTTTCGCGGGAGTATTTATCATTGCTGGTTAACCATGACCAAAACCCGGTTTCATTCAGTTCAAAATCTTCGCGCAACTCTTTCTCAGAAAAGCTTTTGTTGCCAATTATATTGATATGTCTAATCTTGGCGACAATGCCCTCATCAATATCGATATTAATCGCTACCCGATTTCTTGGAAGCTCCTCGACATCAGTAGTAACAACTGCGCCATAGCGCCCCTGAGAGACATACTGTCGCTGTAGCTCCTGAGCCATTCCCTCTAAAATCGATTGACGAAAAATTTGACCCTCGGACAAACCATTGTCTGTCAGGGCATCCAATAGCTGTTCAGATTGAATTGCTTTATTGCCGTCGAGGTTAATTTCAGTAATAGCCGGTCGCTCTGTTACAACAATGACTAACACGCCATTCTCTTGCGCCATTGCTACATCGGCAAAAAAACCAGTGGCAAAAATCGACCTCGAGGCCTCTCTGACAGATTGCTGATCGACTTGATCGCCAACATTGATTGGCAGTGCTGAAAAAACTGTACCCGCAGAAACTCGCTGTAAACCTTCAATGCGAATATCCGATACCTGAAAAAGCGCCGCTGAGGCCGTTGAGGCGTGTGCAAAAAGAGCAAGGCAGAGGCCTAAAAAGAGTCGTTTCATGTATGTAAATTCTGCCTATTTATAATTTTGTTGTAATCACTTAAAACGGTCGCGTAAGGTCATTGAATGTCGCAAAGATCATCAAACTAATCAACAAGAAAAATCCAATTTTATAGCCAATTAGCTGCACTTGATCAGACACTGGCGAGCCCTTGATCCACTCTACTACACAATACACTAAATGCCCCCCATCAAGCACCGGAATTGGCAGTAAATTCATAACTCCAAGCATTATACTAAGAATGGCTATAAAGCGAATAAAATTATCCAATCCATTTTTTGCCGTATCTCCAGCCATCTTGGCAATGGTGATTGGTCCGCTTAAATTTTTTGCCGATAAATCTCCTACAATTAACTTGCCAAGAGAAGACAGAATAAAACCGGCAGTGGATATGGTTTCTTCCACTGCACGGCTAAAGGCGCTCAATAGATTGTAGTCAATCTGTCGCATTAACTCTTCCGGATAGTTGCCCTTAACGGCTAATTGAATGCCGAGCTGACCGACAAATTCACCATTTTTCAGAATTTTTTCAGGAACCAACTCAAGCACCATAAAATCACTGCCCTCGGTGTCTTTATGCGGTCGTTCAAGATCAATAACTAGGGTTTGATCTGCGGCGTTTGATACCAGTTGTATAAATCCATCGGCGCTATCAATATCAACACCGTTGACTGCCAGTAGGCTATCGCCCTGACGCAAACCGCCCTTGTACCCAGAACCAGTTTCAGAAACCGGTCCTAAAACAAGCCCCTCAAATTCAAAAACCGGCTGTAGGCCAAGCTCTCTAATTGGCGAGGGGTTATCCTCATCCCTCAGCCAACTATTAACAGCCACTGGCACTTGGAACTCTGAGCTGGAATTCGAATAGCGCACCGTCAGCGGTATGTCACCAGTGGTGCCAATAAAATCAAACAGCTGTCGATTAACCGATGCCCAAGTATGGGTTTTGACGCCGTCAACTGCAGTAATTTCCATACCGACTTCAAGTCCGGCCTGGGAAGCTAGCGACGCTTGATTGATGCCCCCTATAACCGGCGCTAGACCCTTTTCGCCACCGAGAAATAGAAACCAATAAACCACAATTGCCAATAAAAAATTAGCTATAGGACCAGCACTTATAATCGCCATTCGTTGAAGCACGGTCTTCTGAGTGAAGGCATAGGGGCGATCTTCTGCAGCTATCTGGCCCTCTCTCTCGTCGAGCATTTTTACATAGCCACCCAGTGGCAGAGCCGCAAGAATAAACTCTGTATTGTGTTTGTCGCGCCATGAAAAAAGTTTTTTGCCAAAGCCAATAGAAAATTTTTCTACCCGAACATTACAGCGTCGCGCCACCCAAAAGTGGCCGTACTCGTGAAAGGTAACCAAAACCCCAAAGGCGATGAAGGTATAAAATAATGTTTCAATAAGCGCCATAAGTTAGAACCCTAAACCTCTAATAACCGACTCCGCCAATAGCCTAGCCCGTCTATCTGAATCTTGGACAGCGGCAAGTGTTTCTGGTTCAGTAAAATCAAAGGTTTCTAGGGTCTTTTCAACGATTCGAGCTATTGCTGCAAAGCCCACGCGACCGGATAAAAAAGACTCGACGGCAATTTCATTGGCAGCGTTGAGAACAGCGGGTGCATCTCCACCCTGTTTTGCAGCATTGTAGGCGAGTTGCAAACAGGGAAACTTAACCAAATCTGGCTGCTCAAAGGAAAGCTTGGCAATTTCGCTAAGATCTAAATCAGCCACACCTGAACTCAATCTTTCAGGCCAAGCCAGACCGTGGGCTATAGGAGTTCTCATATCTGGATTGCCCAGCTGAGCCAAAACCGAGCCATCCACATATTGCACCAGCGAATGAACAATACTCTGGGGATGAATCAGCACTTCAATATTGTCCATACTAGTATTAAATAGCCATTTAGCCTCAATACACTCGAGCCCTTTGTTCATCATCGAAGCGGAATCAACGGATATCTTATTGCCCATACTCCAATTGGGGTGAGCGCATGCTTGCGCCGGTGTAGCTGCCGCTATACTGACAGCATCCCAAGTTCTGAAGGGGCCTCCGGAGGCTGATAAAATCAGTTTTTTAATAGAAGATTGATCAGCTTGGCCGTGGTTGTAGGGCAGACATTGAAAAATTGCATTGTGTTCACTGTCGATAGGCAATAGCGTAGCGTTATACTGCTCAACGGCACTCACAAAGATAGAACCAGCCATAACAAGAGATTCTTTATTGGCTAGCAATACTTTCTTACCCGCTTTTACTGCCGCTAGGGTTGGCAGCAAGCCTGCGGCACCAACAATTGCCGCCATAACAATATCCACCTGATTATTACAGGCAACTTCAGAGAGCGCTTCCGCACCAAAAATAACCTCTGTCGTACCCTTGAGATCAGCGATCAATGAAGTTAATTTTACCGCTGAAGCCTCATTGGTTACCACGGCATATTTTGCCCCAAACTGCACAGACTGCTGAGCTAGCCTTTGCAGTTGCCGACAACCGGTCAAGGCATACACTGAGTACTTATCTGGGTGCTGAGAGATAACATCCAGTGTACTTTGACCTATGGATCCGGTTGCTCCTAATAGAGTGACTGATTGCATGATTTAGAGTGGGCTCGCCTTAGTTAAGATCAAGAAAAATAGAGGCAGTGCAGGCATTACTCCGTCTAATCGATCAAGAAATCCACCATGGCCTGGCAAGAGATTACTGCTATCTTTAACACCGCGATGACGCTTTAGCATGCTTTCAAATAAGTCACCGATAACTGAGGCGAATGCTACAGGGAAAACCAGTATACATAAATTCAGCCAATTTACCTCTTCAAAGAAAAACACCATCCCCACCACCAACAACACCTGCAACGCCATTCCACCCAAGAGACCCTCCCAAGTTTTCCCGGGACTAATGGTCGGTGCTAATTTATGGCGCCCGAGCGATTTCCCTACGATATAACCGCCAATATCGGCAAAGATAATAATTGCCATAGCCAATAAAACTAAAAAACGGCCGTTATCTAGGGAAATTATCGAGGCTATGGCCAACCAGGTAATACTGAGAAGAACTATACCCAGAGCGAGCATAACTGGACGCGGCGACCATAAAATGGCGCTTGAGGGGTAACCTTGAAGCCAAAGAAAAATCACGGCCCAAAGACCCATAGCTGAGAGACAGATTTGATAGCTCAACAGGCGATCAAACGCCGTGTATACACCGACATAATTGGCTGTGGCCAGCATTGACAACAACAGCGCTAGAACAAAAAATAATTTTCCAGAAGTCGATCCAATGTTAGCGAGATCAGCCCATTCCCAGCCGGCAACCAGCACCACCAACATTATCAAGCTGATAAAAACAGAGATTGGAAAAAACACCAGAGCTGAGATAAATACAAAAGCTAACACCGAAGCCGTTGCAAATCGTTGTTTAAACATACACTTCCTTACCTAGCTCTATTTTATTAATTATTATTGAGTTCTTGTTTCGGAGATCTGGCACCAAACCTTCTCTGTCTAGAATAATAGTCTTCCACCGCATGCTCAAATGCATTTTCATCGAAGTCCGGCCAAAAGCAGTCGGTAAAATATAACTCAGTGTAGGCCATTTGCCATAGCATAAAATTACTAATTCGCTGCTCACCTCCAGTTCGAATACATAAATCAGGCGCAGTTAAGCCCTGTTGGGTAAAGTAACTGTCAATGGTGTCCACAGAAACTTCATCGGAAGAAATACTGCCATTTTCAATATTTTCTGTCATTTTTTGGACAGCTTGAGTAATTTCCCAACGGCCGCCATAGTCGACATAGAGGTGCAGATTAAGCTCGCCTGGTTCAGTCAGGCGCTCAGCGTCTTTGATTTGTCGGTTTAAACGATCACTAAAACGGTTTTTACTGCCGATAACCCGCAATTTTATACCATCGTCGCGCAGTGACTTTGCCTCTTGTTTTAGATAGGAGGAAAATAGTGACATAAGCCCGCGTACCTCAATCGCAGGTCGGAGCCAGTTTTCACTGCTGAACGCAAATAGACTTACAGTTTCAACGCCGTGATTGCGAGCTGATGGCAAAAGGTCGCGAATGCGCTCTGCGCCTGCCCTATGTCCCGCTATTCCAGATAGACCCCGTTGCTTGGCCCAGCGATTATTTCCATCCATAATAATCGCAACATGCTTAAGCGGATGTAACGAAGCCTTTGCTTTGCTATTCATTTTAGTGGAGAGATTTTAAATCTCTAATAAGTCCTTCTCTTTGACTGCCAGCGCCTCTTCAACCTTTGCTATAAATCGATCGGTAATCTTTTGGACATCATCCTGCGCTTTGCGTTCCTCATCTTCGCTAATTTCTTTTTCTTTTAACAAATCTTTGATATCAGAGAGAACATCGCGGCGAATATTTCTTATAGCAATTCGAGAGCCTTCAGCTTCTTGTCGCGCCTGCTTGCCGTAACTGCGTCTTGTCTCTTCCGTCAGCGGCGGCAGTGGAATGCGAATTATAGTGCCAGCAGTGCTTGGGTTGAGACCCAGTTCGGATTTCATTATTGCCTTTTCTATTTCTGGCACTAAGGATTTTTCATAGGGTGACACAGAGAGCGTTCGGCTATCCTCAATAGTTACAGAGGCCGCTTGATTTAGCGGTGTATCCACACCGTAGTAATCAACCGACAGGCCATTTAGTAGGCTGGGGTGTGCTCTACCTGTACGAATCTTATTAAATGCAACGCCGAGAGCCTCGACCGTTTTGGCCATGCGTTGCTCTGCATCTTTTTTAAAATCTTCTATCACCTAAAACCTCGTTATTCTTAGTCAATTAGGGTGCCTTCATCGCCACCCACAATTAAGTTTAGCAATGCGCCAGATTTTGACATACGGAATACTCTAAGCGGCATTTTGTGTTCCCGGCACAGACAGATAGCAGTCATATCCATAACCCCAAGTTGCTTATTTAACACCTCGTCATGGGTTAGACTTTTATACAGTGTTGCATCGGGATCAATCATTGGATCAGCAGAATAGACACCATCCACCTTTGTTGCTTTTAGAACCACATTGGCGTTGATTTCGATACCGCGAAGGCAGGCAGCAGAATCGGTGGTAAAAAATGGATTTCCCGTTCCAGCGGCAAAAATAACCACATCGCCACCCTTAAGATAGCGTATTGCTTTGCGACGATCGTAGTGTTCTACAACACCACTCATAGGGATCGCGGACATAACATGCGTTGATATGTTGGTTCGCTCAAGGGCATCGCGCATCGCGAGAGCATTCATCACAGTAGCCAACATACCCATATGGTCGCCGGTAACACGATCCATGCCTGCAGCATTGAGGGCGGCACCGCGAAATAGATTGCCGCCGCCAATAACTAGGCCTACCTGAACACCGATACCTACCAGCTGACCAATTTCTAGCGCCATTCGATCGAGAATTTTAGGGTCAATTCCAAAGCCCTCCTCTCCCATTAGCTCTTCGCCACTGAGTTTGAGTAAGATTCGCTTGTACTGCTTCTCTTTGATCGTAGACGCCATAGTTATTCCTCTGTATTAATTGCTTGCACCTTCAACCTGAGCTGCTACCTCAGCTGCAAAGTCGACTTCCTCCACTTCAATTCCCTCACCTACTTCGAATCGAACAAAGGATAGTACCTCAGCACCCTCAGCTTTAACCAGTTTGCCAACAGTCGTGTCAGGATCTTTGACAAAAGGCTGATCTACAAGACTACTTTCTTTTAAGAATTTAGCAACGCGTCCAGCAATCATTTTTTCAATAATTTCCTCTGGCTTGCCACTTTCTCTGGCTTGCGCGGCAAAAATTTCTTTTTCGGCTGCCACTAAGTCTGCAGGCATATCGTCAGAATTAACCACAGCTGGATTAACCGCTGCAACGTGCATAGCAACATCTTTTGCTAGCTCTTCAGAACCACCACTTAAACCAACCAATACAGCGATACGACTATTGCTGTGGACATAACCGCCAACCACAGGCGCTTCAATGCTGTCGGCTCTTCGCGGCGAAATATTTTCACCAATCTTTTGAACTAATTCTTGTCTCTCAGTTTCAAGATCACCCGCCATCAATGCAGGCACATCTGTTTGTTTGGCATTGTAAGCAGCATCTAGAACAGTATTAACAAAACCTTGGAAGCCATCGTCTCTAGCCACAAAGTCAGTTTCACTGTTAACTTCTAATACTAGACCATAACCACCCTCGGCGCGAAAGGCAACCACACCGTCAGCAGCAGTTCTACCGGCTTTTTTTGCCGCCTTCATACCGCTTGACTTTCGAAGATCTTCAATCGCTTTATCAATATCGCCCTCAGACTGAGCTAGTGCACGCTTGCACTCCATCATGCCTAAACCTGTTCTATCTCGCAGCTCTTTTACTAGGGACGCAGTTACCTGTGACATTGTATTCCTCTCTCAAACATATAATTAGTTAGAAAAAAGGGGGCATTTGGCCCCCGTAATTTTGTTACATAATCGGCCCGTGGGTCGATGTTGAAATTACTCAGCTTCTTTTTTAGCAGCCTCTTTTTTAGCAGCTGGCTTTTTGGCAGCGGCTTTCTTAGCAGGCGCTTTTTTAGCTGGGGCTTTTTTAGCTGGGGCTTTCTTAGCAGGCGCTTTTTTAGCCGCTGCTTTTTTTGCTGGCGCTTTTTTAGCGGGTGCTTTTTCTGCTGCAGGCTCTTCTGCAACAACCTCGGCTGCAGGCTCTTCAGCAACAACCTCGACTGCAGGCTCTTCAGCAACAACCTCAGCAATTGCTTCCGCTTTAGCTTCAATCTTATCAGCTTGCTTCTCATCCACTTCTACAAATTCGTCTTTGCTAGTAATTGAAGCAGCGGCAGCTTTGCCTTCCAAAATTGTATCAGCAACAGATGCTGCATATAGCTTAATTGCGCGAATTGAGTCGTCATTACCCGGAATGATGTGATCCACACCATCTGGATCACTGTTGGTATCAACAATACCCACAACACGGATACCCAGCTTGTTAGCTTCGTTGATAGCGATACGCTCATGATCGACATCTACCACGAATAGAATATCGGGCAAGCCGTTCATATCTTTAATACCGCCAATAGAATTCTCTAATTTGTCTTTCATGCGCGTGCGCATCAAGACTTCTTTTTTGGTTAGTTTGTCAAAGGTGCCATCATTTTGCTGTGTTTCTAGCTCGCGATAGCGACGAATTGACGCTCTAATAGTTTTGTAGTTTGTCAGCATACCACCCAACCAACGATGGCTAACATAGGGCATACCACAACGCTCTGCTTGCTCTTTAATAATTTTATGAGCCGCTCGCTTAGTGCCGACAAAAAGAACCTGATTACCCTTTGCTGCCTCAGCGCGAAGCACATCGAGAGCTTCGTTAAAAGCAGGGACTGTATTTTCAAGATTGATAACGTGAACCTTATTGCGTGAGCCGAAGATGTACTGGCTCATTTTTGGGTTCCAGAAACGGGTTTGGTGGCCGAAGTGGACACCAGCTTGCAACATATCGCGCATGCTTACTTTAGACATAATTTTTTCCTCTTGGGGTTAAGCCTCCACATATCCCAATAACCAACCCGCTGGCATAAAAACTACACCTTGGGCACCCAGGTTATTGTGTCGACATGTGTGTGTCGTTAAGTGTTACTAATTAGTTAATTTGATAGGCTAATTGCATATCGGCGCGCTTTATACCACAACCGCAAATCTATATAAAGAAAAAAGCTCTAAAATTACTGTTTTTGACCTGTTTGAAAGCAGAAAATTAAAAAACATGGGCTTTGTAAAAATAATAACCAATAATTTTTTGCTATCAACTCCCGCAATTAGCTTTAGATTGGTTACAATAGCTAACATTTAATTTGAGAGAATTGCGATGTCTATTAATCTGAGAACACCCGAGCAAATCGCTAAAATGCGCGTAGCTGGAAAGCTAGCAGCAGAAGTGCTCGATCTTATAGGCGAACACGTGGTTGCGGGAGCCTCAACGGAGGACTTAGACCGCATCTGCCACGAGCATATAGTGCAAAACCAAAAAGCCATACCTGCCTGTCTCGGCTACCGAGGCTTTCCAAAATCTATTTGCACTTCTGTCAACCAAGTTGTGTGCCACGGCATTCCCTCAGATAAAAAGATATTAAAAAAAGGAGACATCATTAATATTGATGTCACTGTAATCAAAGATGGCTGGTATGGAGATACCAGCAAAATGTATGTGGTAGGCGATGCACCCGAACACGCAAAACGCCTGATTAAGGTATCCCAAGAGTGCCTGTATAAAGGCATTGAAATGGTTAGACCAGGGGTTCGACTTGGGGATATAGGTCACGCCATACAACAGCATGCGGAAGCTAACTATTACTCCGTAGTTAGGGACTATTGCGGCCATGGTATCGGCGATGAATTTCACCAGGAGCCACAAATTCTCCACTATGGAAAACCCGGCACTGGATTAGAGCTGAAAGAAGGCATGACATTTACCATAGAGCCCATGGTCAATGCTGGAAGATACCATACCAAGCTCAAGCGTGATGGCTGGACTGTTGAAACAAAAGATGGGCGACTATCCTCTCAGTGGGAGCATACAATGCTTGTTACCCATGACGGGGTCGAGGTATTTACCGCTAGACAAGAAGAAAATTTCTAGTCGATTTTTACACTTAATAACCAACCAGCCTAATGCAAATTTATAGTGAGTTTTATGACGAGTATTTTCTCTGATCAGCCGCTGCAGCCGACCAACAGAGCACCCATCTTCTTCGATCAAAAGCGCTTTGTTGCCGATCTGGACTGCAGAAACCCCATCGACGTGTTTAAAGATGCTTTAAGTGCGGCAAAAAATCATTTCGACAACCGCTTTTTAGAGGGGAGTGACGCGCGTTCACTAGTTAATGAAGCATCACAATTTGCCGATATTCTTCTGTGGTACGCTTGGCATCAATACGACTGGGGAGAAGACGTAAGTCTCGTCGCAGTTGGCGGCTATGGTCGGGGCGAGCTTCACCCCCACTCCGATATTGATCTATTGATTTTGATGCGCAAGGATTTTTCTAAAAAATATCGAGAGCGCATCGAGTTATTTATCACTTTCCTTTGGGATATCCAGCTAAAAATTGGCCACAGTGTTCGCTCCATCTCCCAATGTATCGACGAAGCTAAAGCAGATATATCAGTTGCCACAAATCTTATGGAGACCCGCTTAGTCTGCGGCAATAGCGATTTGTTGCAGTTGATGCTTAAAAAAACTGGGCCGAAAAAAATTTGGCGCTCTTCTAAGTTTTACAAGGGGAAGATCGATGAGCAGTATGCCCGACATCAAAAGCACCAAGATACAGAATATAACCTTGAGCCCAATGTAAAAGAGGCTCCGGGCGGACTGCGGGATATTCAACTTATTAATTGGATCGCTAAACGGCACTTTGATGTTCATCGCCGCTCACAACTAGTGTACAAGCAGTTTCTTTCTGAGGAAGAGTATTTAACACTGCGTAAAGATGAAGAATTTTTATGGAAAGTTCGCTACGGCCTACACTATTTAGCCGAGCGACCGGAAGAGCGGCTGCTGTTTGATTATCAGCGCCAACTTGCAACCCTACTCGGGTATTCCGATGGCAATGGCAAGCTTGCCGTCGAAAAATTTATGCAGCGTTACTATCAAACGGTTTTATCTATTCGTGAGTTGACCGATGTACTTCAGCAGTACTTAGACGAGGCAATTTATCGCAAAAATAAAACCAAAGTGGTGAAGCAAATCAATGAACGATTTGTTATCAAAGACGATTACCTAGACACCGTTGATAATGATCTTTTTGCCAAGTATCCATCTGCCCTGTTAGAGCTTTTTGTGATATTGGGTGAAACCGAGAGCATCAAGGGAATTCGCGCCTCTGCAATTCGCCAACTGAGGCTTCATAGAAAATTAATCAATGAGGATTTTCGTCAGGATCCAGTTAACCGCGAATTATTTATGCGATTATTGCGTTCACCGTACAAGCTATCAATCCACCTTAAACGGATGAATCGCTATGGTATCCTCGGCAGCTATCTACCAGAATTTGGCAAAATTGTCGGTCAGACTCAACACGATTTATTCCATATTTATCCGGTGGATGTTCACACCCTAGAATTAATTACCAATATTCGTCGATTGGTGCAGCCGGTAGAAGCAGCCAAGTTTCCCGTCTCTTCTCATATATTTAAAAACTTACCTAAACCTGAACTCATTATTATTGCCGCCCTTTACCACGACATTGCCAAGGGTCGCGGTGGCGATCACTCTATTCTTGGAGCTGTTGATGTGGCTTTATTTGGCAAGCGTCACGGCCTTCAAGCACAGGAGATTTCGCTATTGCAGTGGTTGATTGAAAACCACCTTTTGATGTCGACCATCTCTCAGCGCGAAGATACCTCTGACCCTGATGTCATTTATAAATTTGCCAAACATGTTGGCGATCAACGCCACCTTGACCACCTTTGGGTTTTAACTGTTGCCGATATCAATGCTACCAACCCCAGACTTTGGACTGAGTGGAAAGGCGCCCTTATGAGTAACCTTTACTTTGAGACCAAGCAACTACTTCAGGCCGGGCTTGATGAGCCCACCAATAGGGAGGCTTGGGTTGATGACGCCAAGAATTCAGTTTTAAAAATTCTCGAGCAGCAATCGATCACCGAAGATATGGCTAGCCAAGTTTGGGGTGATGTGGATGACCAATTCTTTCTTCGAGAGCGTGCTGAGGATATAGCATTTTTTACTCGTGGAATTCTCAACGGCGATGACAGTAAACCAGTCATTCAAATTCGCGATGTAGGGGTTGAAATTCCTGTTGCCACACAGATATTTTTACATACCAAAAGCATCAAAAATTTATTTGCTATTGTTGCGGCAACTATGGATAAGATGGGGCTAACTATTCAAGATGCCCGATTGCTGACCACCAACGACAATCGCACCTTTGATGTTTTTTATATTTTGAATGATAGCGGTCTTCCTGTCGGCAGTAATTCTAGGCTGTGTAGTAGCATATGTGATAGCCTAAAAACTGCGATACAGTCGCCAGAAAAAATTAATCTCAATGTCTCACGCCGCACTTCAAGACAGCTAAAAAACTTCACCATGAAAACTCAGGTGACTATGCGCAATGACAATGAGACAGACGCTAGTATTTTACAGGTAATTACTCCAGATCGGCCCGGTCTGCTAGCAAAAATTGCCAACATCTTCTCGCGCTTTGATCTAGTCTTATATAACGCTAGGATATCAACATTAGGTGAACGCGTTGAAGATACTTTTTATCTGCGAAACGCCAACAATCAGCCCATTGATGATCAAGACTTGGTTGAAAATCTCAAGCAAACCATCCGCAATGAGCTTGACTCTCGTATCAAGCAAGCAGAACAAGAGTCTATATTTCAATCTATCAAGCTAGGGCGATAACTACTATGAACCCGCATTTCAATGACCTTCAACCCTACCCCTTTGAAAAACTCAAACAGCTCAAAGATGGTATAGAGCCAAATCCTGATCTTAACGCCATTATGTTATCGGTCGGCGAGCCGAAACACTCAGCGCCTGATTTTGTTAAACAAACACTCTGTGATGCTATTGATGGCCTAGCCAACTACCCTTCGACTAAGGGTTTGTTAGAGCTGAGAGAAACCATCGCCAACTGGATAACTAAGCGTTTTAATCTAGCGACTTCGGCGCTGGATGCAGAATCCAATGTTCTACCCGTAGCAGGCACCCGCGAGGCTCTTTTTGCCTTCACTCAGGCTTTGATAGATACTTCTAACAGTGTTAAACCCACAGTGGTATGCCCAAACCCCTGCTACCAAATTTATGAGGGAGCCGCTCTTCTAGCCGGTGCTGAAACACACTATCTTAACTGTAATGCAGAAGATGACTTTATACCTGATTTAGATGCGGTACCAGCCACAGTTTGGCAGCGCTGCCAACTTTTGCAGCTCTGCGCGCCTGGCAACCCAACAGGGGCAACACTTGCTCTGGAGTACTACAAAAAAGCATTGGAATTATCTGATAAATATAATTTTGTTATCTCTAATGATGAGTGTTACTCAGAACTCTACAGAGATGAAAATAATCCTCCGCTGGGATTGTTAGATGCCTGCCAACAATTGGGACGAGATAAGTTTGAACGCTGTATAGTTTTTCACAGTCTCTCGAAACGCTCTAATTTGCCCGGCTTGCGCTCTGGGTTTGTCGCCGGAGATAGCCAGTTAATCAAGTACTTTTTTCGCTACCGCACCTATCATGGTTGCGCTCTTTCCCTACCCGTTCAAAGGGCTTCCATTGTCGCATGGAGCGACGAGGTGCATGTGATTGAAAACAGAGCGCTGTATCGCGAAAAATTTACTGCGGTTAACGCCATTCTCGATGGCATTATTGATTTCAACCTACCCTCTGCAGGTTTTTATTTGTGGCCAAAGACACCCATTAATGATGTAAGCTTTGCCAGAGATCTGTATGCTCAAGAAAATCTCACGGTTTTACCCGGGAGTTTTCTCTCACGTAAAACAGTTGATGGCGACCCAGGTAAATCTCGTATAAGACTGGCTTTGGTAGCAAATTTAAATGACTGTATTGAGGCAGCTGAACGCATTAAGCGCTTCACCCTGAGCCTATAAAATTAAGAGCCATTTGCTATGCTAAAGAAACAACGCGCCGAGCTGGTATTAGAGCGGTTGAATGAGCTCTATCCAGAAACACCTGTCCCCTTAAATCACAGCAATCACTTTGAATTATTGGTAGCTGTCTTACTCAGCGCCCAGTGTACCGACGAGCGAGTCAATCAGGTAACCCCCGCACTTTTCTCTCTGGCAAATACGCCCACGGCTATGCAGTTTGTTGATGTGGAAGAAATTTACCAAATAGTCCGCCCCTGTGGACTTGCACCGCAAAAATCAAAGGCCATATCAAATCTATCAACCATTCTTGTGGAAAAGTATAACGGCGAGGTTCCCGAGGATATGGCGGCACTGGAAACCTTGCCGGGAGTTGGCCATAAAACTGCCAGCGTGGTTATGTCTCAAGGATTTGGCCACCCCGCTTTTCCAGTAGATACACATATTCATCGACTGGCACAGCGCTGGGGCCTGACAAAGGGAAAAAGCGTTGCACAGACTGAACGGGATCTAAAAAAACTATTCCCCAAACAGCATTGGAACAAATTGCATTTACAAATTATTTTTTACGGCCGTGAATTTTGTAGCGCTAGGGGTTGCGACGGACGAGTTTGCGATATCTGCACTAGCTGTTACCCAAGCCGTAAAAACCCATTTAAGGCAAACAAAGCATAGCGATTTATATTTAGGAATAATTGATGATTATTTACGGCATTAGCAACTGCGACACAGTAAACAAAGCTAAAAACTGGCTCGATCAACACAGTATTGACTATCAATTTCATGACTTTCGCAAACAGGGCCTCGATGAAACAACGATTAATCAATGGTTGAAAACTGTTCCATGGGATAAAATTCTCAACAAACGCAGTACCAGTTGGCGCAATTTAGACGCCTCTATCCAACAGGCCGTCAACTCGTCTAATGTGGTTTCTTTGCTGGTAGAAAATCCCACATTGATTAAGCGACCTGTTATGGATGTAAATGGTACAATTACCATTGGATTTAATGCAGATACCTATCAGGGTATCTTTAACTGAGATAACTTTAGAATTAAGAGTCACATTATGAGTAACCTTTACAGCTTTGCCATTGGCGCAGGCACCAAAAACAGTCGCGGTGAGTGGCTTGAAGTGTTCTACCCCAATCCAGTACTTAACCCAGAGCCTGCTCTGGCAAGCTTGCTGACGGGAATTTTTGGCGATCAAACAGATATTGAACCCACAAGCGATCAGTTGACCACACTGCAAACTGGTCTCGAAGAAAATGGCTACGGGGATCTTGCGGCATCAGTCAATACGCTCAAAAGTGGTAAGCGCCCTATCGCGATAGTTATTTTAAAACAGGACAGTGCACCGACGTCGGTTCCTCAGGGATACTTAAAACTGCATCTGCTGAGTCATCGCCTGGTTAAACCCCACGGTACTGATTTAAGCGGTATTTTTGGTGCTCTTAAAAATGTTGCCTGGACCAACGAGGGCGCGATTGATATCGATGACCTTCCGGCGCGAATGCTTGAAGCAAGAGCCTCCGGTCGCCAACTCAGTGTTGACTGTGTGGATAAATTCCCTAAATTAGTCGACTATGTCGTGCCCTCTGGCGTACGTATTGCCGATACATCTCGGGTTCGCCTCGGCGCCTATGTGGGCGAGGGAACCACGGTGATGCACGAGGGCTTTATTAACTTTAATGCCGGCACTGAGGGCCCCAATATGATCGAGGGACGTGTATCTGCTGGTGTTTTCTGTGGTGCGGGTTCTGATGTTGGTGGCGGCGCCTCAATCATGGGCACCCTTTCCGGCGGCGGAAATATGGTTATTTCTATGGGTGAAAAGTGCCTTTTGGGAGCTAACTCTGGCCTGGGCATTCCCCTGGGCGATCGCTGTACTTTGGAGGCTGGTCTCTATATCACTGCCGGTACTATTGTGACAATCCTCGATGACAACAAGCAGCCCACAGGTAAAATGAAAGCTAGAGAATTAGCGGGGAAAAGCGATCTATTATTCAGACGAAATTCCGTCACCGGAACGGTGGAATGCTTAACCAACAAGTCGGCTGTTGAACTCAATCACGAGCTTCACGCGTCAAACTAATGGCTTCTGACTGATGGGCGCCATCTAGGCGCCCATTAGATTTTGACCGCATACCCTGAGGGTATTGCCATTGATACCCGAGGCCTGAGGACTAAGGTAAAACCCTACAACCTCAGCCACATCTTGCGGCAATCCACCCTGACTGAGTGAACACAAACGTCGGCCAAATTGACGTGTTGCAAATGGAATTTTAGCGGTCATTTGTGTCTCTATAAAACCCGGCGCCACCGCATTGATGGTAATCCCTCGCTCGGCGCAAGCAGATGCCATACTGTCTACCATCCCAATAACGGCAGATTTTGAATAGGCGTAATTGCTCTGTCCCAAATTGCCGGCTATACCACTAATTGATGCCACGCCTACAATTTTCCCTCCCTGATCTAGGAGCTGAGTTGCCAGAAGCGCCTGATTAATTCTTTGGATACTGCCTATATTAATATCCATTAATAGTTGCCACTGTGACTCGGACATACGCGATAACATTTTATCTCTTGTAATACCCGCATTGTGCACTATGCCTAATAACTGTTCATCTTGTTGGGCACAGCAATCAATTAATCGCTGAGGTGCATCATCGGCGGTAATATCCAGTGCCAGTGCCAAACCATTTATATCTGACATCGCCTTTTGTAGTTGCTCTTGAGCCTGTGGTACATCCACCCCAATCACCCTAGCACCATCTCGAGCCAGTACCTGAGTGATCGACAAACCGATACCTCGAGCAGCACCGGTAACTACAACGGCTTTTCCCGCAAGGGGTTGCTGCCAATTGCTTTCGGCCGAGCTGTCAGTTACCGGCGTAGTGAGTTCAACAACTTGACCGCTGGTAAAGGCGCAACCTGCCGATAAGAAAAATCTTAGTGGCGCTGCCAATCCTTTATGACCAAAACCATTTAAATAGATTAGATTAGCCGTCGCACCTTTGCGCCCTATTTCCTTGGCGACTGACTTTACAAAACCCACTAAGCCACGCTGAGCAATGGCATGCTCGGCGCAGTCGATAAATTTGGGCTGTTGACCAATAATAACAACCCGACCACAGCGCGGTAGCTTTGAGATATTGCTGTGAAAAAACTGGTATAGCTCCGTGGCCTGATCTGTGGTTCTAACGCCACTGGCATCGAACAGCAGGTGATAAGATTGGTCACCCTCGCTGACTAGATGCAAATCTGTGGATTCAAGAGATTGTTTTATTTGAGTGCCATAGAACGCACCAGTACTGGTGCCGCAGAGTAAGTTTCCAGATAGCTTGTGCGCATCGCTAGCATCCTCTCTCACTAGCTTTGGTGGTCTGGGGAGACCCAGCATCGACACTATGGATTTACCTATTGCGGAATTAGCAAATTCCAAATATCTGTCACTCATTCAATTCTCCTTATCTTGGCCGTGAATACCTTTTTTGTTATCAGAACTACTTTAGCAAAGTTTAGCCAAAGAGAATTGACCCAAATGCCATTTTAATTTTTGAAACTACCAATGAAATGCTAATTTAAATTATCTACTGTTGGTGTTAATTAGAATAAAATATCGATTAACAAAGCTAACAGTGAGATTAGAGTTATGGAAAGCACAGTCAGAGTAGCTATTATCGGCGGCAATAGGATACCTTTTGTTCGCAGTCATACCCATTATAAAAATGCCTCAAACTTGGATATGTTAACCGCATCACTCAAGGGGTTGGTGCAACGCTTTGATTTGGAAGGTGAACGCTTGGGGGAAGTTGCCGCAGGAGCGGTAATGAAACAAACCAAAGACTTTAATTTGGCCAGAGAGGCAACACTGAGTTCTAGTCTGTCTCCGAGAACACCCGCCTACGATGTACAACAGGCCTGTGGCACCGGACTAGAGGCAGCTATCTTAGTAGCCAACAAAATTGCTCTGGGACAGATTGATTGCGCCATCGCCGCTGGCGCCGATACAGCCAGTGATGTCCCCATAGGGGTCAATGAATCCTACAGGCAGATGCTATTGGATTTAAATCGCGCCAAAACAGTGGGTCAAAGACTTAAAATTCTCACCCGCTTTAGACCCAGTTTTATTTTCCCCCAGATCCCTGCCAATGTAGAGCCCCGAACTGGACTATCCATGGGTCAGCACTGTGAAATTATGGCAAAGCACTGGGGCATTACCCGCGAAGAACAGGATCAACTGACATATAATAGCCATCAAAACCTTATCGCCGCCTATGATAGTGGGTTTTTCAATGATCTTATTTCACCATTTAATGGGGTGGAGCGCGACGGTATAATGCGCAATACACCCATGGAAAAGTTGGCGCAATTAAGACCGGCTTTCGATCGTCAATCCGGTACATTAACAGCAGCTAATTCGACCACCCTCACAGATGGTGCAGCGGCTGTTCTACTGGCGAGTGAAGAATGGGCTGATAGCCGCAATCTACCAATTCAAGCCTATTTAACTCACAGTGAAGTTGCCGCCGTTGACTTTCACTCACAGGGAGAAAAAAGCGAAGGCTTGTTAATGGCTCCAGCCTACGCTGTTCCTCGCCTGCTGAAAAAGGCCGGATTATCCCTGCAGGACTTTGATTTTTATGAGATTCACGAAGCCTTTGCGGCACAGGTTTTATGCACCTTGAAAGCATGGGAAAGTGAGGAGTTTTGCGCCAAAAAACTGGGCTTGTCTCGCCCACTGGGAAGCATTGATCAAAGCAAATTAAATGTAAAAGGCTCCAGTGTTGCTACAGGGCACCCATTCGCAGCCACAGGTGCTAGAATTATTGCTACATTGGCAAAAATTCTTCAGCAAAATGGTGGTGGTCGCGGCTTAATTTCCATCTGTGCCGCTGGTGGCCAAGGGGTTACCGCTATTGTTGAAGCCTAAGTGGCTTAACACAAATTCATAGGGAGTGGTTGTGACTATACAAACTATTATTGATGGCCTAAAAGAAAAAATCGGTGAAGATTGTGGCTTGGGAGCTGTGGTCAAGTTTGATTTTGGCGATCAGGGCAGCGTGATTTTAGATGCTAAACAGGTGCCAAACACCGTGACAAGCGACGGAGCTGATCCCGATTGCACCATGGTGATCAGCGTGGAAGACTTTCTGGCTATGGCTGAGGGTTCTTTGGACGGGGCCTCGGCATTTATGACAGGAAGACTTAAGGTCCATGGCGACATGGGATTAGCAATGAAGCTTGGCGCTATCTTAACCTAGGGATGAATAAGCTGCTGTCAAACTCACTTCTTCTAGTGAAAACCCCAAGATAGAGTCAGTTTGGATACATTTGAATGCCCCTTGAGATTACACTAGCATTGTAAATTTTAATTACATGGGTAGCTATTAATAAATTGGCACGATTTCTGCTTTATATCCAGACATAAGTGAAATTTACTCGTTGATATTCAGCGCATAGGACATTGATGCCAACCACAGCAATCCGCATCTCTAGAGTGGCAAGCTTTTGTTTAGGATTTGCATCATTATGGTGCATATCTGGGTGTATTAATGCATAATCCCGCAAATCAATCTGCGTTGATCTTTACCGACCTCGACGGCAGTTTACTCGACCATGATAGCTATAGCTTTGAGCCAGCAAAAAACCTTCTGTTGGAGCTTGAATCTGCAGCAATCCCAGTAATACCAATTACCAGTAAAACCTTTGCTGAAGTTAAAAACCTGCGAATCAAACTGGGCAACCAGCACCCTTTTATTGTTGAGAATGGTGCAGCAATCGCAATACCTGTCTATTACTTTCCCAGCATGCCAAAAGACTGCTATGAAAAATCTGGATTTTGGATTCTTGCCAATAGCCAGCCGCGAAATCAATGGTGCGAATTACTGGCGCAACAGGCACAGGAATTTGCTGGTGAATTTGAAACGTTTACTAGCATTTTTGCGGCAAAGGGTGCAGCGGGAATTAAAGAAATTACTGGCTTAAGCCTTGAACAGGCTGAACTGAGCAACCAACGCGACTTTAGCGAACCTATACATTGGCTAGGAAGTGAACAGCGCAAGCAGACATTTATTGAAAAATTAACCGCCGCGGGTGGCACTCTACTACAGGGGGGCCGCTTTCTGGCTCTTGGCGGCAAGGTCGATAAGGGCTGTGCCCTGCTGCAACTGGCGGAGCTTTATCAGCAATTCAAAGCATTGCCACAAATCCACACTTTAGCTATTGGCGATAGCGGCAATGATATCAGTATGCTGGAAGCTGCTACTAGCGCCATTATTATTCGCTCTAAAACACATCCAGCGCCAAGCCTAAGCAGAGAACACAATCTAATTAAGAGTACTGCTTATGGTCCCGATGGCTGGGCACAGGGCGTGTCTCTTTGGTATACAAATTTTTTAGAAATAGGTATTTTATAATTATGGGTGATTTTCATCAAAATGGCATTATTACAACACTGCACAATTTATCAAGACGACCTCTGGAGGATATGGAAACTGAATTAACTGAGTTTTCGAAAAAAAGACCCTTGGGCTTGATTCTACCCTCTCTCTACTCTGAGCTCGAAGGGAAGGCTATGCCTCTGATTATTTCAGAGCTTAAGCAGGTTCCATATTTGAATCAGATTGTGATTGGCTTAGATCGTGCGGATGAAACACAGTATCGAGATGCCCTTAAGTTCTTCTCCGATCTACCGCAAGACTTTAGAGTACTTTGGAATGATGGCCCAAGACTAAGAGCTTTGGACAAGAAACTACAGGATCTTGATTTAGCACCCAAGGAAATGGGTAAGGGACGCAATGTGTGGTACTGCATGGGCTATATTCTGGCGTCAAATAAGGCCGAATCGGTTGCATTACACGACTGCGATATTGTTACCTATAACCGCGAACTGTTGGCAAGATTGATTTATCCGGTAGCCAATCCACTCTTTAACTATGAATTCTGCAAAGGGTATTATGCGCGAGTAGCCGATGGCAAAATTAATGGTCGCGTCTCGCGGCTGTTAGTCTCTCCCCTCTTGCGCGCTTTGAAGAAAACTGTTGGGCATACTGATTATTTAAATTATATGGACAGTTATCGCTATCCACTGGCGGGTGAATTCTCTTTCCGCCGCGACGTACTAAATGATATCCGCATTCCCAGTGACTGGGGCTTAGAAATTGGTGTACTTTCAGAAATGTATCGCAACTATGCCAATAATCGACTGTGCCAAGTAGATATTGCCGACACCTATGACCATAAACATCAAAAACTCTCGCTCAATAATGATACCGATGGTCTGTCGAAGATGTCGATCGATATTGCCAAAGCACTGTATCGCAAGCTCGCCACTCAGGGTGAGGTATTTAGCCAAGAAGCTTTTCGCTCATTGAAGGCTACCTATTATCGTATGGCGCTAGATGTGATTGAGACTTGCCATAATGACGCCATTATGAATGGGTTATCTCTGGATGTTCACGAGGAAGAACAGGCGGTTGAAATGTTTGCAGAAAATATTATGAAGGCCGGAGAACTATTTTTTAACTGCCCAATGGAGCGACCGTTTATTCCTAGCTGGAACAGAGTAGTCAGCGCGGTGCCGGATATCTTTGATGAATTAGTGCAGGCAGTTGAAGAAGACCATAAAGAATTTAGTAACTAATTGTTTAAGAGTAAAACTATGTCAGCCCCACTCACTCAACAGATTGAACATCACCTCGAACATATCTATCGCGGTACTGATGTCACTGAAATCAGTGGCCTTGCCACTGAACTCATTGAGTTAATGCGCCTCGAGCAAGTAACACCCATTAAAAACCGCTATATCAATCATTGGGATGAGAGAAATAGCATTCTAATTTGCTATGGGGACAGTGTTTTACAGCCACAGCAAAAGCCACTGGCAACCCTTAAATCTTTTTTGGATAGCTACAGCAAAGGCATGATAGACGGGGTACATATCCTACCTTTTTATCCCTTTACTACCGATGATGGGTTTTCAGTTTTGGATTACTCCACGGTTAATCCCAGCTTGGGGGAATGGCAAGATATCGAGGATATTGCTAAAAATTATTCCCTTATGGCCGATCTAGTGATCAATCACTGTTCCGCTAGAAGTCTGTGGTTCGACAACTTTAAAAAGAACCGCGATCCCGGTCGCAACTTCTTTTTTACCGCGAGTCCCGAAGACGATTTAAGCGCCGTGGTAAGGCCGCGAACTAATGAGCTACTGCGCGAGGTTGAAACTAGCGAGGGCACACAGTATGTATGGTGTACTTTTAGCCATGATCAAGTGGATTTAAACTTTAAAAACCCACAGGTCCTCAAGGAATTTGTCAGTATTATCCGCCAATATCTGGATCATGGAGTGAGAGTTTTCAGATTGGATGCAGTAGCCTTTTTATGGAAGGAAATTGGCACAAACTGCCTCAATTTAGAGCAGACCCATGAGGTGGTTCGACTTTTGCGATCGCTGATCGAACAGGCTCGACCTGATGCCATTATTATTACCGAGACCAATATCCCAAACCGTGAAAACCTCGCCTACTTTGGCAATGCTAATGAGGCACATTGCATTTATAATTTCTCCCTGCCGCCGCTATTAGTGAACACCCTGATCAGTGGCAACTGCAACTATTTAAAACAGTGGATGATGAGTATGCCACCCGCTCGTAATGGCACCGCTTATTTTAACTTTATCGCTTCCCATGACGGGATTGGCCTGCGGCCTGCAGAGGGTCTGCTAGATGAGAATGAGATTGATTCCCTAGTGAGCACTATGCAAAACTTTGGCGGCTTAATTTCTTGGCGTACTGCTGAAAATGGCAATCGCAAACCCTATGAAATCAATATTTCGCTGTTTGATGCCCTGCAGGGAACCAAAGAAGGTGCAGATGAGTTTGGATTGCAGCGATTTTTATGCGCTCATGCCATTATGCTTGCACTTGAGGGAATTCCGGGGATCTATATTCACAGCCTTGTGGGCACCAGAAACGACTACCAGCGAGCAGAAAATAGTGGGCATAATCGCGCTATTAATCGCCATCAGTGGGATTATCAGCAATTGCAGTCTGAATTGGCTGACCCAAATAGTTTCCATTATCAGGTTTATAACAGCTTAAAAACATTGTTTACCATTCGCTGCAAGCAATCGGCATTTCACCCAAATGCCACCCAATTTACCCTTCACCTAGGATCGCAATTATTCGGTTTTTGGCGACAGAGCATAGATCGTGAACAGAGTATCTTCTGCGTAAGTAATGTCAGCAATCAGGTTCAAACTCTCGAAATGTCTGATCTCAATCTGATTGATACTGAGGATTGGTTTGATCTTTTATCTGAAGAAAATTTTGGTGAGTCTAATCAAATGATCGATTTAGCACCCTACCAAACCGTTTGGATAACAAACCTTAGCTTATAATAATGTGCTATAAATTTTCTTTTAGATTGATCTGCAGTCAATCTTGTAGGAGACTGTGCGCCCAATTTTAAAAAAAATTCAAATAGGATTGAAGAATGAAGATCGAAACTCAGGCAATTCATGCTGGATTTGATGATGATCCAACAACACGCGCTGTAGCTGCGCCTATATATCAAACTACTTCCTATAGTTTTCGCGACACCCAACACGGTGCCGACCTATTTAACCTTGCAGAAGTGGGTAATATCTATACCAGAATCATGAACCCAACTAGCGATATTCTTGAGCAGCGTGTGGCTGCAATGGAAGGTGGCGCTGCGGCTCTTTGTGTCGCCTCCGGAATGGCGGCAATCACTGCAGCTATGCAAACACTCTGCGCTGCTGGCGATAACTTTGTCAGCGTAAGTCAGCTTTATGGCGGTACTTACAACCTTTTTGCCCACACATTCCCGCAACAGGGCATTGAAGTAAAAATGGCCTCTGGCGATGATATTGCTGCGCTTGAGGCATTAATCGACGACAATACTAAGGCTATTTTCTGTGAGTCGATTGGCAACCCAGCGGGCAATATTATTGATCTTGCCGCTGTTTCTGAGATGGCGCACAAACACCAACTTCCCGTTGTAGTGGATAATACTGTTGCTACGCCTTATCTGTGTCGCCCCTTCGAGCACGGTGCCGATATTGTTGTTCATTCGCTGACAAAATATATTGGCGGTCATGGTACTAGTGTCGGTGGCATTATTGTTGATTCGGGCAAATTCCCATTCAAAGATAACCCACGCTTCCCGCAATTTAACACACCAGACCCCTCTTACCACGGCGTAATATATGCCGAGGCCCTAGAGGCACCATTTATTGGTCGCGCTCGTGTAGTGCCACTGCGCAACATGGGTGCTGCCCTATCGCCATTTAATGCCTTCTTGATTCTTCAGGGTCTTGAAACACTGGCGCTGCGCATGGATCGCCATGTTGAAAATGCTATGGCTGTAGCTAATCATTTGAAGAATAATGCACAGATTTCGTGGGTCAATTACGCTGGTTTAGAATCAGATAAATACCACGATCTAGCTAAGCGCATGGCATCGGGTAAACCCTCGTCAATTATTAGCTTTGGCATTAAAGGCGGTGAAGAAGCTGGCGCTAAATTTATTGATGCTTTGCAGATGATTAAACGTCTGGTGAATATTGGCGATGCTAAGTCTCTAGCCTGTCACCCTGCGAGTACTACCCATCGTCAGTTAAATGAAGAAGAGCTAAAAACCGCAGGCGTTAGCGCTGATCTTGTTCGAATTTCGGTAGGTATTGAAAATGTCGCTGATATTATTGCTGATATCGATCAAGCCTTAGAGGCCGCTAAATAATATTCTAAGTGCGATATAAAAAAAGCGACCCTAGGGTCGCTTTTTTTATGTTTGCTCGGCTAGCTTACCAACCGGTTAAGTCCTTAAGCGCCTGACCAATATCCGCTAGACTGCGAACGGTTTTTACCCCCGCATCCTGCAGTGCGGCAAATTTTTCATCGGCAGTACCCTTACCACCAGAGATAATTGCCCCGGCGTGCCCCATGCGCTTACCTGGAGGTGCTGTAACACCTGCAATATATGACACAACAGGTTTGCTGACATTGGCTTTAATATAGGCCGCTGCTTCTTCTTCAGCAGTACCGCCAATTTCACCAATCATCACGATAGCTTCAGTGGCTGGGTCTTTTTCGAACATCTCTAGAATATCGATAAAGTTCGACCCGGGAATTGGATCACCACCAACACCAACACAGGTAGACTGACCAAAGCCATAATCTGTGGTTTGTTTTACCGCTTCATAGGTTAGAGTCCCTGAACGTGAAACAATACCTACTCTACCCGGCAAATGAATATGACCGGGCATAATGCCAATCTTACACTCACCTGGGGTTATTACACCCGGGCAGTTAGGGCCAATTAGGCGCACACCTAATTCATCGCATTTAACCTTACACTGCAGCATATCAAGGGTTGGAATACCCTCAGTAATACACACGATCAACTTAATACCTGCGTTGGCTGCCTCTAAGATTGAATCTTTACAAAATGGTGCCGGAACATAGATCACTGTGGCTTCTGCGCCAGTTTGTGCAACTGCTTCGGCCACTGTGTTAAATACGGGAAGTCCCAAGTGAACAGTGCCGCCTTTACCCGGAGTTACACCACCCACCATTTTGGTGCCATAGTCGATCGCTTGCTCTGAGTGGAATGTACCCTGCCCACCAGTAAAGCCCTGACAGATAACCTTAGTGTCGCTATTGATTAAGATAGACATTATTTAGCCTCCACTGCAGCTACTGCTTGTTTCGCCGCATCAGTAAGACTGGTAGCCGCAATAATTGAAAGTCCAGACTCAGCCAGTTTCTTGGCACCTAATTCCGCATTGTTGCCCTCGAGGCGAACCACTACTGGAATAGTTACACCCACCTCTTCAACGGCACCAATAACACCGTCGGCGATTAGATCACAGCGTACAATACCGCCGAAGATATTGATTAAAACGGCTTTTACGTTGTCATCGGAAAGAATAATTTTAAACGCTTCGACAACACGCTCTTTGGTTGCGCCACCACCTACATCGAGGAAGTTTGCTGGTGAGCCACCATGCAACTGAACAATATCCATAGTACCCATGGCCAGACCTGCACCATTAACCATGCAACCGATATTACCATCTAGAGCTACATAGTTAAGGTCCCACGATGCCGCATGGGCTTCTCTGGCGTCTTCCTGCGATGGATCGTGCATTTCTTTAAGCGCCGGCTGTCGATACATAGCATTGCTATCAATAACAATCTTGGCATCTAGACAATGCAGATTACCTTCGTCGGTAATCACCAAGGGGTTAATTTCTAAAAGCGCCAGATCACGCTCGTCAAATAATTTGGCAAGGCCCAAGAAGATTTGTACAAATTGTTTTACCTGAACACCTTCTAAGCCTAATTTAAAGGCTAATTCTCGACCTTGATAAGGTTGAGCACCGGTCATTGGGTCGACAATCGCTTTGAGAATTTTTTCTGGTGTTTCTTCGGCGACTTTTTCAATCTCTACACCGCCCTCAGTGGATGCCATAAAAACGATACGTCGTGTAGAGCGATCAACTACAGCACCTAGGTATAACTCTTGATCAATATCGGTACAGGTTTCTATCAAAATCTTACTCACTGGTTGGCCATTGGCATCAGTTTGATAGGTAACTAAGTTTTTACCTAGCCACTGATTGGCGAAATCTTCAATTTCTGACTTTGAGCTAACCAGTTTCACACCGCCGGCCTTGCCTCGACCACCAGCGTGGACCTGAGCTTTTACCACCCAGTTGTTACCGCCAATTTTATCGGCAGCAGCAACGGCTTCCTCTGCTGTGGATGCGGCTATACCCTTGGAAACAGGTAATCCGTATTCAGCAAAAAGTTGTTTACCCTGATATTCATGCAGGTTCATAGTTTTTTCCTGTAACTTTAAAGTGTATTGACGCCCCGAGAATCATTCGGGGCGCAAAGGATAGTGATTATCTGCGTTTGCGATTAGCAATGTGAATAGCACCGCCATTAACTGCTAGGGCTGCCTCATGTACAGCTTCCGACAGCGTTGGGTGACCGAAGACTGTCATTCCCAGGTCTTCTGCACTGGAACCAAATTCCATAGCAATTGCCACCTGTTGAACTAGATCAGCAGCGCTTGGCCCGACAATATGACAGCCGAGAATACGATCGGTATCTGCTTGAGCAATCACTTTAACAAAACCATCGGTATCATTGGCTGCCATGGCGCGACCACTGGCCGCAAATGGGAAGGTACCGACATTGTATGATTCGCCAGCTGCCTTCACTTGCTCCTCAGTAAGACCGACAGAGGCAACCTCCGGATGGGTATAGATAACGTTGGGCACGATGTCATAATTCATCTGCGCCTTGTGGCCGGCAATAATTTCCGCGACCATCACGCCCTCTTCCGAACCCTTGTGGGCAAGCATAGGGCCGCGCACTATGTCTCCGATAGCATAGACACCCGGCGCATTAGTTGCACACTGCTCATTGACAAATACTGTGCCGCGCTCATCGAGCTGAACACCGCTATCGTCGGCTAGAAGGCCATCGGTAAAGGCGCGACGACCAACGCAAACGATCAGCTTATCAAAGGTTTCTTTATGCTCTTCACCAGCCACCGATTGATAGGTAACTTCAACCTGCTTACCTTTGATTTCAGTACCAGTGACGCGAGCACCAAGGCGAATATCTAGGCCCTGCTTGGTAAAGATTTTCTTCGATTCTTTGGCTACCGCCTGATCCATAATAGCCAAGAAGTCTTCCATCGCTTCGAGCAATACAACCTCAGAGCCCAAACGATTCCATACAGAACCTAACTCCAAGCCAATAACACCAGCACCAATAACACCGAGACGCTTGGGAACCTCATCAATTTCTAGAGCGCCAGTTGAATCGAGAATAAGCTCTCCATCTACAGGAGCAACTGGAATGGCAATAGGCAGTGATCCCGATGCTAAAATAACGTTATCTGCATCTAGAACGCTGACTTCACCCTCATTACTAGTAAACTCAACCTTCTTACCGGCTAGTAATTTGCCCGTACCATATAAGGAAGTAACTCCATTGGCCTTAAATAGGCCAGCAATACCACCTGTAAGCTGATTGATAATTTTATTCTTTCTATCCAACATGCCAGAAACATCCATACCAACGCCATCGGCGCTAATACCGTGCACCCCTAGATCATGCTTGGCCTCGTGATATTTGTAGGAGCTATCTAATAGCGCCTTAGATGGAATACAGCCGACGTTAAGGCAGGTACCACCGTTGACACCTTTGCCATCTTTGTTCTTCCACTTTTCAATACAAGCGGTTTTAAGGCCGAGTTGCGCTGCACGAATTGCCGCTACATAACCAGCGGGCCCGCTACCAATTACCACTACATCATATTTGTCTGACATTTAATGACCTATCTGAGATAACTTTAAGATTAAATTTCTAATAAAATTTTTGCTGGATCTTCGATTAACTGCTTAATCGCCACCAGGAATCGCACCGCATCTTTGCCATCGATAAGTCGATGATCATATGACAGCGCCAAATTCATAATTGGACGAATAACCACCTCACCATCCACTGCCACTGGTCGCTGCTGAATGCTGTGCATACCTAAAATAGCCGTTTGCGGTGGATTAATAATTGGCGTAGATAACAGGGAGCCATAGACACCACCATTGGTAATAGTGAATGTTCCACCCGTCATCTCTTCAATGGTTAATTTGCCATCGCGCGCCTTGCCGGCATAGTCACCAATAGAATTTTCAATGGTGGCTATACTCATATTTTCAGCATTGCGCAAAACAGGCACTACAAGACCGCGCTCCGTGGATACAGCAACGCCAATATCTTGGTAACCGTGGTAGACAATATCTGTGCCATCAATTGATGCATTTACTAGCGGGAAGCGCTTGAGTGCTTCCACTGAGGCTTTAACAAAAAAGCCCATAAAGCCAAGGCGAGTACCGTTGTGGGTTTTAACAAACTCATCTTGATAACTCTTGCGCAAACCCATCACCGCCGACATATCCACTTCATTGAATGTTGTCAGTGAGGCAGTATTTTGGGTTACTTCAAGCAGGCGCTCCGCAATTCGGCTGCGCATTCTAGTCATAGCAACACGGCGCTCTACTCTCTCACCAGCCTGCATAATCTGCTGTTCAGCTGATTCCTGAGAATCTGCCACTGCACTTGATGCAGGGGTTGCTGATGAGGGCGAATAATTAACCACATCCTCTTTAGTAATCCGTCCGCCTTTGCCCGAACCCTTTACTTGAGTTAGATCAATGCCGCGCTCTTCGGCTAATTTTTTTGCCGCGGGATTCACCAAAGCATCTGATTGAGCCGATGACTGCTGAGCTTGTGGCTCTTCAGCAGCTGGCGCAGACGTTGCCGGCGCCTCAACAGCACCCTCTTCAATGCGGGCTATAATCTCATTACTCAGCACAATATCGCCTTCACCTTTCAACACCTCTGATAAGGTACCGCTTGCAGGAGCAACTACTTCGAGAACCACTTTATCGGTCTCAATATCAACCACAAGCTCATCCCGAGCTACGGTATCACCGGCATTTTTATGCCAAGTAGCAATTGTGCCTTCTTGAACTGATTCTGGGTAAGTTGGTGCCTTAATTTCGATGGCCATTAATCTATTCCTAATATTTTAATTATCTAAAGTTAGAGCTTCATCAATAAATGCCTGCTGCTCTTCCAAGTGCACTGACATATAGCCACTTGCCGGTGCCGCCAAACTTTTTCGCCCAACATAGCTGAGTGTTAACTCTGGTTTAAGGGCGTGAATTACTCTTTTCATATGGTGCTGACTGCTGTACCAAGCACCCTGATTGATCGGTTCTTCCTGACACCAAACAACCGATTCCATATTGGTATAAGCACCGAGAATTTCTTCTAGCTCATCATCTGGGAACGGGTATAGCTGCTCAATACGAACTAGAGCTATATTATCAATTCCTCGAGCGATACGCTCTTCGAGCAGGTGATAGTAAACCTTACCAGAACATAGAATAACTCGCTTAACGCCCTTAGGCTTAACATTATCACCAATAGCATTTTGGAATTCACCATTAGCTAGTTCTTCTAGGGATGAAGTCGCCAACTTGTGGCGCAAAATCCACTTCGGACTCATAATTATCAGCGGTCGACGCATAGGGCGTATAGCCTGACGTCGCAGCAAGTGGAAAACCTGCGCTGGTGTTGTAGGTATAGAAATTTGCATATTGTGCTGAGCACAGAGTTGCAAAAATCTCTCTAAACGCGCCGACGAGTGCTCTGGTCCCTGACCCTCGAAACCATGGGGCAACATCATGGTCAGTCCAGATAAACGACCCCATTTATGCTCGCCACTGGCAATAAACTGATCAATCACTACCTGTGCGCCATTTGCAAAGTCACCAAACTGCGCCTCCCAAATAATCAGACCCTTGGGGGCAGTTGTAGCATAACCATACTCAAAGGCCAGTACCGCCTCTTCCGATAGGATTGAATCGTAGATATCAAAGCGCGGCTGATCATCGGAGAGAGATTTCAGAGGAAGATGCGTTTTTCCATCTTTCTGATTTGAAACCACTGCATGGCGATGCGAGAAAGTACCTCGACCCACATCTTGACCAGTCAGGCGAATGGGGTAGCCCTCCTCGAGCAAGGTGCCATAGGCCAACAATTCTGCCATTCCCCAGTTGAGTGGCAGTGCGCCACCAGCCATTTTATGACGGTCATCATAGATTTTTGCCACTTGGCGTTGAACTTTGATCCCATCGGGAATAACGCATATTTTATTGGCGACTTCTTGCAACTTTTTAAGTTTTATGCCGGTTTTGGCAGGCGTTCGCCACCCGTGATCGAGATAGGGAGACCAGTCGACAAACAAACTGGTATCGGGCTCACTGACTAAATTGTGTACCACATATTCTCCGCGATCTAGGCTAGCGCGATAATCATTAGCCATTTGATCGGCCTGAGCCTGACTGACAACATTCTCTTTGACCAGCTTTTCAGCATAGAGGGTGCGCACTGTAGGATGCTTGCGAATCACATCGTACATCAGTGGCTGAGTAGCCGACGGCTCATCGGTTTCGTTGTGCCCGCGGCGGCGATAACACACCAAATCGATAACAACATCTTTACCAAACTCGTAGCGGTAATCCATTGCCAACATAGCAGCGAACATTACTTCATCTGGGTTGTCGGCATTGACATGTAAAATTGGCGCTTGAACCATCTTGGCAATATCGGTGCAGTACTCTGTGGAACGCGCATCTTCTTGGCGACTGGTGGTAAAACCAATTTGATTGTTGATCACAACATGGATAGAGCCACCGGTTTTGTATGCTCGAGTCTGAGATAACTGGAATGTCTCCATCACCACACCCTGACCGGCAAAGGCTGCATCACCGTGAATCAAAATAGGCACTACCTTTTGACCATCAGCATCATTGCGACGATCCTGACGCGCACGACCTGAACCTATAACCACTGGACAGGAAATTTCCAGGTGCGAAGGGTTAAAGCCAAGCGCCAAGTGCACCTCGCCCCCAGGAGTCATCACATTGGATGAGAAACCCTGGTGGTATTTCACATCACCTGATGTATTGACCAAGCGCTTGCCTTCAAACTCTTCAAAAAGCTCGGTGGGGTTTTTACCCAACACATTGACTAGCACATTGAGTCGGCCTCGATGAGCCATGGCCATTACAATTTCTTTACAGCCATATTCACCAGAGCGGTGAATAAGGCAGTCGAGCAATGGAATTAAGCTCTCACCGCCCTCAAGACCAAAACGCTTGGTTCCAGGATACTTGGAGTCAAGATGCTTTTCTAAGCCCTCGGCAGCAGTCAATCGGCTGAGTACGTCAATACGAGCTGTATCACCATAGGTCGGCTTGGATCTATGACTTTCGAACCGTTGGGCTAACCACTGTTTTTCTGCGAATGAGGTAATGTGCATAAATTCAGCACCCAAATTCTGACAGTAGGTCTCTTCAAGGGTTTCTACAATTTCCCGCAGTGTGGCTTCCACTTTACCCATATAGAGTGGACCAGACTGAAAGGTTGTGTCCAAGTCGGCCTTGGTAAGACCGTGGAAGTGCAAATCAAGATCGGGCACATGCTCGCGCTTCATAATTCCAAGGGGGTCGAGATTTGCTTTTTGGTGACCGCGAAAGCGGTAGGAACTAATGAGCTGTACAACTTTAACCTGCTTGCGCTCGTGTTCAATATGCACTCCACCAGAACCCGGCGCTGGTGTTGGACGAGCCTGTCTGCGGCCAAGTAGCTCAAAATGCTTGACTACAGTATCGTGAGAAACATCTGGGGTAACCGAACCATTGGTGCGCGGCAAAGAGTCAAAAAAGCGGCTCCACTCCTCTGGCACGTTGTTGGGCTCGTGCAAATAGGTCTCGTAGAGTTCTTCTATATATGCGGCATTTCCACCAGAAAAGTGGGAGGAGTTTAAGAAACGCTCCATTAAGCCATCTGCCATTGCTAATATCCTCTGTGGGTTACATCGGCATCCACTAAAATTAAGGCGCACATTTTAGACGTTTATTTGCCAAACAACCAGTGTTAACTTGCTAATATTTAGGGGTTTTTCAATTAAAAAAAGAATCAATTTGGTGATTCTTAAATAAAAAAGTTCCATCTTGGTGCTTTTTAATCCTTGACTGCATTTTTCATACAAATTTAAGCAAAATCTCGTTTGAATTGAAAAAAATACCCACTACAAAACCAAAAAAAGGGGGCAATGCCCCCTTTTTTATATCACTCTTAAACCACTAGGCGGCACTGGCTAACAGCATACTGCGAATATGACCAATAGCCTTGGTAGGATTCAACCCTTTGGGGCAGACCTGGACGCAGTTCATAATGCCATGACAGCGGAAAACACTGAACGGATCATCTAAGTTGGCTAGGCGATCTTCGGTGCCGGTATCCCTACTATCAGCAAGGAATCTGTAGGCCTGCAGTAGCCCTGAGGGACCAATAAACTTGTCGGGGTTCCACCAAAACGACGGACAAGCTGTTGAACAGCAAGCACAGAGAATACACTCGTAGAGACCGTCGAGCTTAGCCCTATCTTCCGGCGACTGAAGCCTTTCAATGGCTGGCGCAGGTGTATTATTGATCAAGTAGGGCTGAATTTTTTCATATTGCGCATAAAACTGAGTCATATCAATGACCAAGTCTCGAATAACAGGAAGACCTGGTAGCGGACGAATAACTAACTTATTGTTTTTGACCACTTCGGACAGTGGCGTAATACAGGCCAATCCATTTTTGCCTGAAATATTCACACCATCTGAACCACAGACACCCTCGCGGCAAGATCTTCTAAAAACTAATGTTGGATCCTCTGCCTTAAGCTTTTCAAGAACATCCAACACCATCACATCTTTACCCTGAGTATCGTATGAGAACGCCTGCATGTAGGGCTCAGAATCAACCTCAGGGTTATAACGATAAATGCTTACTTCTATTGTCGACACGCCTATCTCTCCTAGTAGGTCCGAACTTTAGGCTCAAAGGCCTCTCGGGTTTTAGGGGTAAAATTCACATCACGCTTGGCAACTGTTTGAGTTTCCGGCAGATACATGGAATGACACAACCAATTTTCATCATCTCGCTCTTGGAAATCCTCGCGAGCATGAGCACCACGACTCTCAGTTCGCCACTCCGCGGCAACCGCCGTTGCCTCGGCCACCTCAAGTAGATTTTGCAACTCGAGCGCTTCAATTCTTGCAGTGTTAAAGGCATTGCTAGTATCACTTAACTGCACATTCTCAATGCGCGGACGCAGGGCTTTCAACTTCTCGATACCCTCTTTCATAAAGTCTCCGCGGCGGAACACACCGAAGTGATTTTGCATAACTGTTTGCAATTCAGCTCTTAAGACAGAGGCTTTTTCGCCATCTTGTGACTGATTGATACGATTCAATACTTTCATCGCTCGCTCTAAATCTTCTTCCGTGGCATCTTTAAGATCCACACCCTCACGCAGTTGTTTTTCGATAAACAAGCCTGAAGCGCGACCAAATACCACCAGATCGAGTAACGAGTTGCCACCTAAGCGATTGGCGCCATGAACAGAGACACAGGCCGCCTCACCACAGGCGTAAAAACCCTCGACAACCTGTTCATTGCCCTGCTCATCCATAGTCAGCGCTTGACCATCGACATTGGTTGGAATACCCCCCATCATATAGTGGCAGGTTGGCACAACCGGAATTGGTTCAACCACCGGATCGGCATGGGCAAAAGTGCGAGATAATTCAAGGATACCCGGCAATTTAGCATTAAGCGTCTCTTCACCCAGATGATCCAATTTTAAATATACATGATCGCCGTTTTCACCACAGCCGCGACCGGCGAGAATCTCTTGAACCATGGAGCGCGCTACCACATCGCGACCCGCTAAATCTTTTGCATTTGGCGCATAGCGCTCCATAAAGCGCTCGCCGTCTTTGTTGATAAGATAGCCACCCTCACCCCGACAACCCTCAGTTACCAACGTACCGGCACCGTGGATACCCGTTGGGTGGAATTGCCACATCTCCATATCCTGCACAGGGAAACCTGCACGCAACGCCATACCAATACCATCACCGGTACAGATATGGGCATTGGTAGTTGATGCATAGATTCGACCCGCACCACCAGTAGCAAATACAGTTGCCTTAGACTTCACATAAACGGTTTCACCAGTTTCGATATTAATGGCAATCACACCTACAACAGCATTGTCGGAATTTTTAACCAAATCAACGGCAAACCATTCATTTAAAAAGACTGTCTCGTTTTTAAGATTACCCTGATACAGAGTATGCAACAGAGCATGACCTGTTCTATCGGCAGCGGCACAGGTTCTAGCTGCCTGCCCACCTTCACCAAATTCTTTGGACTGACCACCAAAGGGTCGCTGATAAATACGCCCATTATCATTGCGCGAAAATGGCAGACCCATATGCTCTAGCTCAAAAACTGCCTCGGGCCCGGTTTTACACATATATTCGATCGCTTCCTGATCGCCGATATAGTCGGAGCCTTTAACAGTGTCATACATATGCCACTGCCATTTGTCATTGGGATCATCACTTGCAATCGCGCAAGTAATACCGCCCTGAGCGGATACAGTATGTGATCTTGTGGGGAAAACTTTGGTAATTACTGCTGTCTTATAACCTGATTGAGCAAGCTGAAGCGCCGCTCGCATGCCTGAGCCGCCACCACCAACGATCACCGCATCAAAGCTCATTGTTCTCATATTTGCCATCTAATTAAATTCCCCAGAGAATATCTATTGTCCAAACCACATAGAAAAGAATTACTGCAATCATTGCTAACTGTAAAAACATACGAATTGGCGTCGCCTTCGGCCCAATCAAACGCACGGTAATGTAGTCTGTTAGCACACACCATATTCCTGTCCAAGCATGGCTCGCGATAGAGAGAATTGTCAGCAAGCTAAAAATACGCATTGCCAGAGATTCGTGCAGACTAGACCACTGTTCAAAGGATGGACTTGGATTAACAAAAAAATAAGCCACCATAAAAATTAGGTAGGCTGACATAATCAGCGCCGAAACACGTTGCAACATCCAGTTTGAAAGACCGCTGTTGCTTAAACTAGTGACTGATTTCACCATAGAAAAATCCACCCTGATATCGATGCTATAACAATTACGGCAACAGCAACCACTACCCAGGCACTGCGGCGGCCAGATTCAAAACTCTCTTCACCAAAGCCAAAATCCATAATTAGATGTCGTATACCTGCGACAAAATGATAGGCCAATGCGGCGAGGGCAGCCCAAATTACCAGCTGAGCATTAGGACTTGATAGGCATTCTTTTAAGGACTGAAAACTCTGCTCTGATTCCAAACTGGCATCAAACATCCAGAGCAATAGGGCAACAGCAAAAAATAAAACAACACCAAAAGCTCGGTGCAAAATTGATACATAGGAGGTTATTGGTAACTTGATAGAGCCAATATCCAAATTAACAGGTCTTTTTGTCTTCACAGTGGGCTAACTCTTAAATAAGAACTCTAAAAAGGCGAACAGATTTGCGACTGGATAGAGCTGAAAAATTAGAGCAATCGTTGAATGCAGATCGCTCACTCACTTCGGCGTGGCATTATAGATAGTTCACGTAGCTAATTCAATCTGAACCCGATTAAACCGAAAAATTTTGCAAAAATAACGCCCATAGAAAGCAAAAGTGTAAAAAATAAAACGGTTGGGGAATAGAAAACTGTGAAAAGTGGTTTTTAAACAGAATAAAAAAATTAGTAAAGTGTTTACGCAAGTTGACAATTTTATCAGAGTATTTATAGTTATTGGCTCGGCTTAAGCCAGTCATATCACAAGTATTTCTCGAGGATCATGCATGACCAATCGCAAAGCAACTCTTTCTATAGATGGAGATTTGACCGTCGACCTTCCGATTTTAGAAGGCACCAGAGGTCAAGACGTAATTGATATAGGCAGCCTAGGCAGCCATGGCTATTTTACCTATGACCCCGGCTTTTCAGCCACTGCAGCCTGTCAATCTGACATTACTTATATCGATGGGGGCAAAGGCATTCTTCTGCATCGCGGCTACCCTATCGAACAGCTTGCGGAAAAATCTGACTACTTGGAAACTTGTTATTTATTGCTTGAAGGCGACCTGCCTAACGCTGAACAAAAAGCGGACTTTGAAAACAATATCAAGTATCACACTATGGTCAATCGCTCGATTGAGAACTTTATCAGCGGTTTTCGCCACGACGCACATCCGATGGCAATGATGTGTGGCATTGTCGGTGCTATGTCATCTTTCTATCATGACTCACTGGATATCAACGATGAGAACCATCGTAAAATTTCTGCTCATCGCTTAATCGCAAAAATGCCAACCATTGCCGCCATGTGCCACAAGCACTTTATGGGGCAACCGTTTATGTATCCAGATAATTCTCTTTCATATTCCGAGAATTTCTTGCATATGATGTTTGGCACTCCCTGTGAGAGCTATAAAATTGAACCGGCAATTGCCAAGGCAATTGATCGCATCTTCCTTCTACATGCAGATCATGAGCAAAATGCCTCAACATCCACCGTCAGATTGGCTGGCTCCTCAGGCGCCAACCCATTCTCCTGTATAGCTGCGGGTATTGCCGCGCTCTGGGGACCTGCTCACGGCGGCGCCAATGAAGCTGTACTGGTTATGCTTAATGAAATCGGTCACGAGGATAATATTGGCGAATATATTCGCAAAGCTAAGGATAAAAACGATCCCTTTAGATTGATGGGCTTTGGACACAGGGTATATAAGAACTATGACCCACGAGCTACGGTTATGCGCGAGAGCTGCAATGAGGTGCTTGAAGTTTTAGGGTTGGAAAATGATCCCCTATTCCGCCTAGCCAAAAAGCTAGAAACGATCGCCTTAGAAGACGAATATTTTGTTAGCAAAAAGCTCTATCCGAATGTAGATTTCTACTCGGGAATTATCCTAAAAGCATTGGGAATTCCAATCGAGATGTTCACAGCTATGTTCGCTACAGGCAGAACTGTAGGTTGGATCTCTCACTGGAATGAGATGATTACCAATCCATACCGCATCGGCCGTCCACGCCAGCTCTACACAGGCGCTGACAGTCGCGACTACGTTCCTTTGGCAAAGAGATAGAAGACTCAAAACTAAAAAAGGCGACCATTGGTCGCCTTTTTTATTGCTGTGCTTTTGATGGTTAACGCCTAGTAGGCGACTGGCCCAGAATGAAATCTAAACTCCGTATCTGGCGCCTCTACAAGCTGTTTTTCAATTTGCAAAAACACTTCTAAACGACTGTTGACTTCTTGCGCAGAGGCAACCTTCCCCGCCAGTGTCAGGTAATCCCTGTAGTGTCTACCCTCTGATTTCAGTAGTGACGAATAAAATTCCTGCAACTCTTCATCCAAAAAAGGAGCAATACGCGCGAATCGCTCACAGGAGCGCGCCTCAATCAACGCGCCAACAATCAGTATATCCACAAGCTTATCAGGATCGTTGGGCCTTACAGCCTCTCGGAGTGTAACCGCATAGCGAGATGCCGTTATCTGACGGTAATCGATATTTCGTCGCTTCATAATAGCGATTACTTGCTCAAAATGACGCAGCTCTTCGCGCGCCAGCCGCGACATCTTATTTAAAAGGTCAAAGTTATCCACATAGCGATAAATTAAATTAAGCGCGGTACTTGCGGCTTTCTTCTCGCAATTAGCGTGATCAATTAATAACAACTTTGGATTAGCCAAGGCATTTTCTATCCATAATTGCGGCGTTTTACAGAGAAGAAAATCTTCAATTTCTTGCAGAGCTGTCATGGGAAGTATCGGCTTAATTTTAAAAGCCAGAATTATAAGACTTTATAGCCATAACTGATAGGGTAAATTAGCACTAAATACGCATAGGTATTTTTTAATTATCAATCATTTTATTGTTTCCCTGTGCCGCTCAATAGTCCGTAGCCCACATAACTTTCTGTAAAAAAACTACGAAATCTTGTACAATCTGCTCATACCAATCCCAAAACCTAAGACTTAATTTAATTAAATCTTATAACTTATTGTTATTAAAGAGGTATTCCGTGTTAGAAGCCTATCGCGCCCATGTTGCAGAACGTCAGTTAAAAGGTATCCCACCCAAGCCATTATCCCCTGAGTGGACATCTGATTTGGTTGAACTGTTAAAGAACCCACCGGCAGGTGAGGAAGATTTTTTACTCGACTTAATCGCCAACCGAGTTCCCCCGGGAGTCGATGAATCAGCCTATGTAAAAGCGGGATTTTTAAGCGCTATTGTCAAGGCCGAAACTAGCTCTCCTCTAATCGATCGCGCTACTGCAGTTAAGCTTCTTGGCAATATGCACGGTGGATATAATGTGGCAACCCTAGTCGAGCTTCTCGATGATACTGAGCTCAGCGAATTAGCTGCCAACCAACTCAAAGCAACAACTCTAGTCTTTGACGCCTTTCACGATGTGGCGGAAAAAGCCGACGCCGGCAATTCTCAGGCACAGGCGGTCATGCAGTCTTGGGCTGATGCTGAATGGTTTACTGGCAACGACCCCGTACCTCATAGCATTAAAGCAGTGGTTTTTAAAGCCACTGGCGAAACCAATACCGACGACCTCTCCCCTGCTCAGGATGCCTGGTCCCGTCCGGATATTCCCCTACACGCCAAGGCTATGTACAAAATGACACGCGACGGTCTAAACCCAGAGGAGCATGGTGTTATAGGGCCTATGGCGCAGATCGAAGAAATCAAATCCAAAGGGCTTCCGGTAGCCTTTGTCGGCGATGTAGTGGGCACTGGCTCTTCGCGAAAATCAGCTACAAACTCTGTGTTGTGGTTCTTTGGTGAAGATATGCCCGGCGTTCCCAATAAGCGCTCTGGTGGAATTTGTATTGGTAGCAAAGTGGCACCAATTTTCTTTAACACCATGGAGGATGCAGGTGCATTGGTATTTGAAGCGCCAGTGGATAACATTCACTATGGCGATATAATTGAGATTCGCCCCTACGACGGACAGATCCTCAATGAAGCCGGCGATATACTCTGTGAATTTGAACATAAATCAGAAGTGATACTGGATGAAGTTCAAGCTGATGGGCGAATTAATCTAATTGTTGGCCGCGGCTTAACCCAGCGCGCACGCGAGCACCTAGGACTTCCTGCATCTGATGTATTCCGCAAGCCAGAGGCCCCTAAAGAATCTTCAGCTGGCTATTCCCTTGCGCAAAAAATGGTTGGTAAAGCCTGCGGTGTTGAAGGCGTGCGCCCCGGCACCTACTGTGAGCCTAAAATGACCACTGTGGGCTCCCAAGATACTACCGGCCCAATGACTCGCGACGAGCTTAAAGATCTCGCCTGTCTCGGTTTCTCTGCGGATTTAGTCATGCAATCATTCTGCCACACTGCCGCCTATCCCAAGCCAGTAGATATCGACACCCAACACAGCCTGCCCGACTTTATTATGAACCGCGGCGGCGTCTCCCTACGACCAGGCGATGGCATTATTCACAGTTGGCTCAACCGCATGCTACTGCCAGATACCGTAGGTACTGGTGGAGACTCACACACTAGATTCCCAATGGGTATTTCATTCCCTGGCGGTTCTGGCCTTGTGGCATTTGCCGCAGCCACAGGGGTTATGCCTCTGGATATGCCAGAATCTGTTCTTGTGCGATTTAAAGGCGAAATGCAGCCTGGCATCACATTGCGCGATTTGGTTCATGCAATCCCCTACTATGCCATCAAACAGGGCCTACTGACGGTTGAAAAGAAAGGTAAAAAGAACTTCTTCTCTGGGCGAATCTTGGAAATTGAAGGCGAAGGCATTGAAAGCCTTACTGTAGAGCAAGCATTTGAGCTTTCCGACGCTTCGGCAGAGCGATCAGCGGCTGGCTGTACCATAAAATTAAGCGAGGACTCAGTCGCTGAGTATCTGCGCTCTAATGTTACCCTGTTGCGCTGGATGATAGCCGAGGGCTATGGCGACGTGCGCACACTTGAGCGCCGCGTGCGTCAAATGGAGCAGTGGTTAGACAACCCAAGTCTAATGTCCGCTGATGCCAATGCTGAATATGCGGCGGTTATCGAGATTGACCTTTCTGATATCAACGAACCAATTGTCTGCTGCCCCAATGACCCAGACGATGCCAAGCTTTTATCCGAAGTAGCTGGCGATAAAGTTGATGAAATCTTTATCGGATCCTGTATGACCAATATTGGCCACTTCCGTGCCGCAGGTAAACTGCTTGATGAAGCCGGTGCCGTGGATTCAAGGTTCTGGATTTGCCCTCCCACGCGAATGGATGCCCATACCCTAATGGAAGAAGGCTATTACAATATTTACGGAAAAGTAGGCGCACGCACTGAAATGCCCGGCTGTTCGCTATGCATGGGTAACCAAGCGCGCGTTTTAGCAGGCGCTACAGTACTTTCCACTTCAACTCGCAACTTCCCCAATCGCTTAGGTGATGGCGCCAATGTCTACCTAACCTCAGCTGAACTAGCTTCAGTCGGTGGTATTTTGGGACGCCTCCCCACCCCTGAGGAATATATGCAATACGCGGGTAAAATTGACTCAATGGCTGACGAAATCTATCGCTATATGAACTTTGATCAGATTGAATCATTCCAAAAGTCAGCCGAACAAGGCAAAACCATTGCCGCTGAACAGATTATTGAGTTTAGCTAAGATCATCTAGAGTTGCTTAGCATAAATTTGAAAATAGTAGTACCCTCGACAACAAATACTGGGTTGATATCACCAATGATATAAACTTGAAATAGACTCTGATGAGAAAAAATGTTTTTGTAGTAACTCAATTACTCTTGGCAGATACAAAGAAACCCGCGGATGCGGGTTTCTTTGTATCTGCCTGATTGAATATTCGCACTTACATATAAGCATTGCTGGTATCGGAATGATCCGTAGAATCTTTGACCCCCTTTAGCTCAGGAATCTTTTCCAAAAGCGTTTTTTCCACGCCCTCTTTAAGGGTCAAACTCACTGCGGAGCAACCCTGACAACCACCGCCAAATTCAAGCACGGCAAAGCCATCATCAATTGTTGCAAGTGATACATTGCCGCCATGGGCGGCTAGACCAGGATTGATTTCGCTATGCAGCAGGTAATTAATCCTATCTTCAATTGGGCTGTCATCGGTGACATTGGGCACGCGAGAATTGGGCGCCCTAATAGTCAACTGGCCGCCAAATTTATCCTCGGCAAAATCTACTTTGGCATCATCTAAGAATGGAATACTGCGCTGTTCAAAGTAGGCATTAAATTTTTCATATTCGATAATTTCATCTTCTTCGTTGTGCTCCCCCGGTCTGCTGTAGGCAATACAGGTTTCCGCCTTGGGTGTTCCCGGATCAGAAATAAACATGCGAATACCTATACCCTCGCAATTTTGCTTTTCTAGCAACCCAGCAAGATACGCTTGCGCCGACTCTGTAATAGTGACATTAACCATGAATTAAGATCCAACTCTAAGATAAATATGTATTGCTATTTTACGGTATGCATCATCTAAACAAAACTTTTCTTTTTGAAAAATACTGGTATGATGCGCATCCATCAAAATATTTTGATAAAGCAATAAACGAACGTACTAGAGCGCAATATGCATAAGACCGGTTCAGGAAAAGTTCATAGATCCCTAGAGGCTGCCGCACAGCAGAGAATTCTGCTGATCGATGGCGCCATGGGCACTATGATCCAACAACACAGTCTTGAGGAAGCGGATTTTCGCGGCCAGCGTTTTGCCGACTGGGATTCCGAAATTAAGGGCAATAATGATCTTTTAAGCCTTACTCAACCACAGATTATCTTAGATATTCATCGCGCCTACCTAGAGGCGGGTGCCGATATTATTGAGACTAATACATTTAACTCTACCAGAGTCTCACAGGCTGACTACAATATGCAGTCAATTTCTGCGGAGATTAATTTCGAGTCTGCTAAACTTGCGCGCCAGGCAGCTGACGAGTTTTCCACCGCCGATAGGCCACGGTTTGTTGCCGGAATTTTGGGACCTACCAGTCGTACTGCCTCACTATCACCAGATGTAAACGATCCGGGAGCGCGCAATGTAACCTTTGATGAATTAGTAGAGAACTATTCTGAATCTACTGAAGCATTAATTAATGGCGGCTGCGATATTATTATGGTGGAAACCATATTCGATACGCTTAATGCCAAGGCTGCTCTGTTTGCTGTTCAAAAAGTATTTGAGCAACTGGGCACTGAGCTCCCTATTATGATCAGTGGCACCATCACTGATGCCAGTGGTCGTACCCTTTCGGGCCAGACGCCAGAGGCGTTTTGGAACTCTATTCGTCACTGCCAACCGATAAGTGTAGGGCTTAACTGCGCCCTTGGACCGGCAGAACTACGCCCTCACCTTCTGGAAATTTCTAATATCGCCGACACCCTGGTTACTGCACACCCCAATGCAGGACTTCCCAATGAGTTTGGCGGCTATGATCTCGGGCCTGAAGCAATGGCTGAGACCATTTTGGAATTTGCCAAATCTGGTCTACTCAATATAGTTGGCGGTTGCTGTGGTACTACTCCAAAACATATACGGGCAATTGCCGAGGCAGTTGCCGATATTAAGCCGCGGCAAATTCCTGAAATCGCCCCCGCCTGTCGCCTGTCAGGCTTGGAACCCTTTACCATTGATACAGAATCGCTATTTGTCAATGTGGGTGAGCGCTGCAATGTCACCGGCTCGGCAAAATTTAAACGATTGATTCTCGAAGAAAACTACGATGAGGCGCTGCAGGTTGCTCAGCAACAGGTGGAAAACGGTGCGCAAATTATTGATGTGAATATGGATGAGGGAATGCTTGAAGCCATTCCTGCAATGGTTACATTTCTCAATTTAATCGCTTCAGAGCCAGATATCTCGCGCGTGCCTATTATGGTCGATTCCTCTAAATGGGAGGTGATCGAAGCTGGGCTTAAATGTATTCAAGGTAAATCGGTGGTGAACTCCATTAGCCTCAAAGAGGGTGAGCAAGAGTTTATTGAAAGAGCTACCCTGTGCAAGCAATATGGCGCGGCTATTGTGGTTATGGCGTTTGATGAGCAGGGTCAAGCAGACAATCTCGAACGCCGTAAACAAATATGTCAGCGTAGCTACGATATTCTAGTGAATCGCGTCGGTTTCCCCGCTGAGGATATAATTTTCGATCCCAATGTATTCGCTGTAGCAACGGGTATCGAAGAGCACAATGGCTATGGCTTGGACTTTATCGAGGCCACCGGTTGGATCAAGCAAAACCTTCCCCATGCCTTGGTCTCTGGCGGCATCTCGAATGTATCGTTTTCATTCCGCGGCAACATCCCTGTGCGCGAAGCTATTCACTCAGTATTTCTGTTTTATGCTATCCGCCAAGGACTGACCATGGGCATTGTCAATGCCGGTCAATTGGCGGTGTATGACGAGTTGCCCAACGCACTGCGCGATGCGGTAGAAGATGTTGTGCTATACCGCAATGATGATGCCACAGAAAACCTGTTGGCAATTGCCGATGATTATCGCGGTGATGGCTCGACGCAAAAATCCACAGAAGATTTGAGTTGGCGCCAAGCCGATGTCAACCGGCGCTTGGAGCATGCACTGGTCAAGGGTATTACCGCGTTTATTGAGGAGGATACAGAAGAGGCCCGACTTGCCGCCAATCGCCCGCTTGAGGTCATCGAAGGAGCGCTGATGGACGGCATGAATATTGTCGGCGATCTATTTGGCTCTGGAAAAATGTTTTTACCTCAGGTAGTTAAGTCGGCGCGAGTCATGAAACAGGCGGTTGCCTATTTACAGCCCTATATCGAGGCAGAAAAAGATGAATCTGCCAGCAGTAACGGCAAAATTTTAATGGCCACAGTTAAAGGCGATGTTCACGATATTGGCAAGAATATTGTAGGTGTTGTTTTGCAGTGCAATAACTATGAGGTGATCGACCTCGGCGTGATGGTGCCCGCTGAAAAAATCTTGCAGACCGCCAGAGAGGAACAGGTTGATATTATTGGTCTTTCCGGACTGATTACTCCATCGCTTGATGAGATGGTGCATTTAGGCAAAGAGATGCAACGTCAGGGCTTTTCTGTGCCGCTACTAATTGGTGGAGCCACCACTTCTAAAGCTCATACCGCGGTAAAAATTGCCCCCACCTATGAGGGCAATCAGGCTATCTATGTCTCCGATGCCTCCAGAGCTGTGGGTGTGGCGAGCAAGCTGATTAGTGAGGAGAGTCGCGACAGCTTTGTGGCGGATATTCAGAAGGATTATGAGGCGGTCAGATTGCGAACAGCTAATCGCACGTCTCGCGGCACACTGTTTGCCTACGACGATGCGGTCAAGCAAAAACCGCAGATCAATTGGCGTGACTTTACCCCGGATATTCCCGTGCAATTAGGGGTTACAGTACTGGACGACTACCCGCTCGAGGCACTAGTACCCTACATTGACTGGACACCATTTTTTATCACATGGGATCTAGTGGGCAAGTACCCGCGCATCTTTGATGATGAAGTTGTCGGTGACGCTGCTAAAACGCTGTTTGAGGATGCACAGGTGTTATTAAAAGATATTATCGATAACAAGCGACTTACTGCGCGCGCAGTATTTGGCCTGTGGCAAGCTAACAGTGTCAATCACGATGATATTGAGATCTATGAGAGCGATGATAAGCCCCTCGCCAAAGTTCATCATATTCGTCAACAAATTCAAAAGCCCGGCGCCAGTGAGGAACTGTTTTCTCTGGCAGATTTTATTGCCCCTAAAGAAACTGGTATTAAAGATTATATCGGTGGATTTGCCGTTACCACAGGTATTGGCGCGGATGAATTAGCCAATCAATATGAAGAGGCTCAGGATGACTACAATGCCATAATGGTTAAGGCATTAGCTGATCGCTTAGCCGAGGCCTTTGCCGAGCACCTGCATGAGCGCGTTCGCCGCGAGCACTGGGGCTATGCAACGGATGAGGCGCTAGATAATGAGGCGCTGATCAAAGAGAAGTATCGCGGTATACGACCCGCGCCCGGTTACCCAGCCTGCCCAGATCATACAGAGAAGGCAACATTGTTTAAGCTGCTTAATGCTGCCGAAAACACTGGTCTAACTCTAACTGACAGCTTTGCTATGTCGCCGGCTGCTGCGGTGAGCGGATGGTATTTTGCCCATCCAGAGGCGAAGTATTTTAATACTGGAAAGATCGACAAGGATCAACTGGCATCATTGGCCCAGAGAAAATCTATGCCCGTGGATGAGCTTGCCCGTTGGTTGAGTCCAATCTTAGATTAAACATGACGCAAGAGCCAAAAAAACAGTCAAAACCTGGCCTAATATCAGTGGTAAAAAGTATTTTAGCCGCGGGTATTGGCGTGCAGAGTGAAAAAAACCGCACCCGCGATTTTGAGCAGGGAAATCCACTCCTATTTATTATTGGCGGTATTATTTTTACACTTTTATTTATTGCCAGTATTGCAACCATCGTCGGCTTTGTTTTAAGTAGCTAATTTTCTATTCCACAACAAAACTTAGTTTCTCGACTAATTCACAATCGGCAATAATTGCCTCTAGATGAGCGTGATTACGCGGCAGTATTTGCGTACTGTAAAATTTTGCTGTGGCCACTTTCTGCTCTAGATACTGGTCGCTTTCCCCTGAGTTGATTTTGCGCTGAGCTGAACAGGCTAGAATGTGCAATTGCCAGTAGGCAATTGAGTTTCCAAACAGCATCATAAATGGATAAGCGACAAAAGGTGCCTTTTGCTTGAATTGTAAAATATGGTCTAGGGCGTCTTGGCACTGATCAATTGTATTGTAAAGGCAATTGATCAGGGTTTTGCTATGGTTGCAGTCATGATCGCATCTGTTAGCGCTTGCGGTCATCTCAGAAATCAACTGCTGAAGCGCACTGCCCTTGTCGCGCAGACATTTACGGCCGATAAAATCCAATGCTTGAATACCGTTGGTGCCCTCGTAAATGGGCAGTATTCGAGCGTCGCGCATATGCTGTGCGGCACCGGTTTCTTCAATAAAACCCATGCCACCATGCACCTGCACCCCCAGCGAGGTTGTCTCCATTGCCATTTCGGTGCACCAACCCTTAACTAGCGGCGTCATGATCTCAACTCGCTGAGCACAAAGCGCTCTAACCTGAGCATCTGGATGATGGGATGCACGATCCTCTGCGGCAATAGTAAACAGGGACATCGCCCTTCCCGCCTCTGTAAGGGCACGCATTTGCGCTAGCATTCGCTTGACATCTGGGTGGTGAATTATTGGCGCGCGACCCTTGACACCATCAACTTCACCCTGAATGCGCTGTGAGGCATATTCAACCGCTTGCTGATAGGCGCGCTCGCCCACCGAAACACCCTGATGGCCGACGGCCAGGCGGGCATGATTCATCATACTAAACATACACATTAGGCCCTTGTTAAGGGGACCTACCAAATAGCCCACAGCGCCACCATTATCGCCAAAGGCCAGAGTGCAGGTAGGGCTACTGTGGATGCCCAATTTATGCTCAACACCTACAGCTTTTACATCATTTCTCTCCCCTAGACTGCCATCAGGATTGATCATATATTTCGGCACCAAAAACAGAGAGATGCCCTGATTGCCCTCTGAGGCATCGGGCAGTCGAGCCAAAACCAGATGAATAATATTTTCTGCTTGCTCATGATCTCCCCAAGTGATGTAAATCTTTTGGCCACTGATTAGGTAGTGATCACCATTGGGGACAGCTTTGGTTTTAACCGCTGACAGATCACTTCCGGCCTGTGACTCGGTTAGATTCATCGTGCCTGACCAGACCCCTGAGATTAACTTATCCAGATACAGATCCTTTTGTTGTTCGGAACCATAGAGGTTGAGGGTGTGAATAACACCGCGAGTTAATGTAGGCAACAAGCTAAAACCAACATTGGCAGACTGCAGCATCTCCTGCACTAGCACATCGATGACTACGGGAAATCCCGCGCCACCGTATTGTTTTGATCCACTTAGGGAGCACCAACCCGCCTCTACCATTTGCTGATATACCCCATCTAGAGCCGCAGAGGTAATTACCCTGTCACCATCGAGATAGGCTGGCTGCGTATTTGAAGGCCAATTGGTAGGGGCCACTACCTGCTCAAAAAATTTGGCGGCCTCGGGCAATATGGCAGCGACCATATCCTCGCCTGCATCCTCAAATCCGGGCATTGCACACAGATCTGAATAGTCAACCAGATGCTCGAGAATAAATTGTAATTCCTGCTGAGGAACCCTGTAGATTGTCATTCAGACGTATCCCTTAAAACCTATGCCAGTTATAATTAGCATAAGTCCAATCTATAAAAGCAGTAAATTAAAAACCATGACTGATCGGTCTTATATCAATTAGACAAAAAAACTATAAAATAGATTATATGTTATCTCTAAGACATTGAATTATATTTTTTATTTTTCTATATACCACAGGCCATTTACCCTATCTATAGTGCCGATCTGCTCAGCAACCAGCCTATCAATCACCTCCAGACCCATCTGGGCCATACCGGAAAAGCTATTTTCACCCGACCTATTAGGGGTTAGATCTGGAAAATTTCGTCGCGTTCTATGGATCCAATAAGTGTCGGAAACCGCTGCTATCTCGAAGGCATTTTTCACCGATTGATGCCCCAAGATAAAGCCCAATAACCCACCCCATGTAGCGGTTGGATTATCCGAATCCCAACCCACGAGAGTACCGATTTGCAGTGTTCTCTGCATATCCCCTTCACCGTAAAACAGACTGACTAAACTTGCGGCGAAGTTAATCAACGCATCAAAAGGCTGATGGTACTGATAGCCATCATGTGAATTTACTTGATAGCGCTTATACACCGCATCTCGAGTTAACTCCCAGTTATTTTTATCAGGGTTTTTGTGGTAATGATCTTTTACGAAGTGGTACATCGCTCTTGCGCTTGAACCCTTGGGCAATTGCTGACTTGCCTGCTCGGCTAACCATTGCGTCTGCTGTTTTAGACTAAGACTGTCATCGACCACCGCCGCCAAACTGTGCATCACCACATAGAATTCGGCAATCCACTGAGCATCGAACTTGGCAGTGGTTCGAATTGGCAGATAAGCCATTTCCAGTGCTATATCCGGCCGGCCGGGCGCCATTAACCCAAATATTTCAGTGGTTAACTGCGCATCGATCATACTGTACTTGGGATTGTTAATTGGCTCGCTTGTATGGGGTGGCAGTAGACCCTGTGCCATCAAAATTCTTGCCTGTTGATTTGACTCCCACAGAAAGTTTTCCTTTTGTGCTGTGGAATCGGCAAATTTCTTGTATAGCGGTGCATCTTCCTTGGAATAGATATGAGTTAGCCAACCCTGTCGAATCTGCTCAGCACTGAGTTTTGTGGTCTTTAGCTGGTGATGCAAGTAGAGATACATATACTCAATATCTGTGTCATCATCGGCACCCCAAGCCGTTGCGGCGGGCTGGAAATAGAAATTGATATGGGTTGCATGGGGCACATACTCGCCCCACATGGCCACCCGATCTCTGGAACCCCAATCACTATCTGTGTAAAACGGCATTGTCTGGGGCGTACCCACCTTATCCATTTCAGTGATTAACCCCGTCCAGTTAGCTATATTTTGCCCTAGCCAAAAGCCTTGTAATTTTTCTTGATACTGCTCGCGGGAGATTTTATAGCTATCAGCAGCGGGTGAAGGTTTGAGATAAAACCAATAACCGAATGACAAGCAGATAATTAGGGCAGTGATCAGGCTCGTTGGCCAGATTACTTTGTGGTGGCATGACTTTGAACTCATAGCTAAAAAATCATTTATTTTTTGCTACAATAGCACAACTTTTAGATAAGTATGCGCCAGATTTACGTTCTGGTTTAGCTGAACAAACACAAGGGATCTATGATGCCTAAGCAATATGTCACCTGTGCCATGTACAAATTTGTGGCGCTCCCTCATTTTGAGAGTCTTCGCGCACCCCTGCTTGAAGCCATGAATAACAACCAAATTTTTGGCACCCTACTTCTAGCTGCTGAAGGTATCAATGGCACAATTTCTGGCACCCGTGAGGGTATCGATAATTTGCTGGCATGGATAAAACAGCAACCCGGACTGGAAAATATTGATAGCAAAGAGTCCTACGACGACAAAATTCCGTTTTATCGCACTAAAGTTAAACTTAAAAAGGAAATCGTCACCATGGGGGTTGAGGGCATCGACCCCAAACAGACTGTTGGCACCTATGTGAAACCGGAGGACTGGAATGATCTAATTTCTGACCCCGATGTGGTTTTGGTCGATACCCGAAACGACTATGAGGTTCAGGTTGGTACATTTAAAAATGCGATAGATCCCAAAACGACCAGTTTTAGAGAATTTCCCCAGTGGTCTAAAAACAATCTAGATGCCACAAAAAATAAAAAGGTCGCTATGTTTTGTACCGGCGGCATACGCTGTGAAAAATCCACTGCATTTTTAAAGGAACAGGGATTTGACGAGGTTTATCACCTACAGGGTGGAATACTCAAGTATTTGGAGAAAGTCCCTGAAAACGAATCTCTGTGGCAGGGAGAGTGCTTTGTATTCGACAATCGCGTAACGGTTGATCATAACCTCAATTCTGGTAGCTACGACCAATGTCATGCCTGTAGGATGCCCATTACAGAGCAGGAAAAAACGCTAGATAGCTACATAGAGGGCGTATCTTGCCTTCACTGTTATGACAAGCTGTCGGATCAACAGATAAAACGCTTTGCCCAGCGCCAAAAACAGGTCAAGTTGGCCAAGGCCCGCGGCGAGTCCCATATAGGTGCTGCCGCTCAGCTAGATACTGAGCGTCGCCGCTCAGAAAAGAAAGCGAGAAAGCAAGCTGCCGCAGAGGCCGAAAAAAAAACAAAAATAAATAAATGAGGAGCTAATGAAGCGAGGATTATACTACTTAATTCTAATGAGCTTTATTTTATCCGGCATCTACTATGGTCAAACTATGATTATGTCAAAGAATACCTATGTTTTTATTCACGGAATGACCGGAGGCGGCTGGGACTGGAAGCAAGTTGACAGGCTTCTATCAGCCGATGGGCATCAAGTTTTTCGCCCCACACTAACTGGCTTGGGTGAGAGAATGCATCTCAGTCATTTTGATATAGATTTAACCACTCATATCATGGATATCGTAAATCTAATTCATTTTGAACAACTTGAAAATATAATTTTAGTGGGTCACAGCTATGGAGGGATGGTGACAACTGGAGTTATGAATAAAGTTCCAGATAAAATAAAGCATGTCTTCTTTCTAGATGCCACAGTGCCTGAGCATAATATGTCAGCGACTGATGCAGATCAAAATTATGCAAATTTTGCTACAAAGAATGGTATGGCACACCCTCCATGGCTCGGGAACAGCCCCGAATTACCACGCGACTTACCCCACCCTCTAAAGACATTAACTGAAAAAGTAGCCTACGATAATCCATTGGCACAAAAACTGCCTGTAACATATGTTAAATACGTTACGGATGATTTTGCCGAAGCCCAAAAAGCTTTTAACTCATCATGGCAACGGGCTGAAAGACGAGGCTGGAAAATTATAACCTTTGAAAGTGATCACAACGCTCAAAGATCAAACCCAAATGCACTCAAAAAATTATTACAGTCTTTTTAGGTCCATTAGCTAGTTTACCTAATCTTAATATCAAGCTATAAAGTCAACCGTTACGTCATCCTCAACAGGCGCGGCGTTTTCTCGGATCACTACACTAATTCTATCTACAAATGTGACGCCAACCTCAGGATTTAAATCGACAACTATATTTAGCTGATCTTGATTTTGCTCATCATTATTAAAATAACTCCAGAGCGCATTGTCATAGTCATCACCAACATCACCTAAACCAAAAAGGTCATCATAGGGCATATCATTAGTATCAAGAATTTTCAAAGCCCCATCTTGAGTCAACTGATCATCACCGGATAACAATGAGGTGTAGCCCAACGAGATTAATGACATGGTTACATCAATCGAATCCTGACCAGACTCAAACTCTTTTAATGTTAATCTATCAGCATGGCCAAACTCTTGGTCTAAGAGCAATATATCTTCACCTTCGCCAAGCCATATTTCAGAGCCATCCTCTGGATCTTTAACATAGACGACATCATCTTCGGGCGAGCCATAATATAAAAAATTATTAGCAAAGTATTCAGTAGCCACTAACAGGCCCACATCCTGCGATACACTCACAACGCCATTTTCGGCCGTCACTGTAAAGTTGTAACTTGGCACAACATCGTAGTCGGCATCACCAGAGAGAGTCACAGCACCAGTTTCACTATCAATGCTTAACTGAGACGTCATAGTT
>CAXRCX010000010.1:0-18392 GCA_964229255.1 Porticoccaceae bacterium | reverse complement strand
ACCATAACAACGCATACTTATGTGGATCTTGCTCTTCAAACATAGCCAAATATTAACACCATCACGATTAAATTAATCTATCTTCACCCTTAGATAGATGAACCGAGAACAGTATTTGGCCCCCAAAATTATCATTTTTTTATCCTGTTTTCATGCTGCAACCGAGCCGCACGCCTGCCTGTCTTTTGGCCATGTAAAAACCGGCTCCCTTTCCTTAATTTATCGGCCAAAGATGTAATCCACAGCTTTTAATCAAAACATTCAAAAAAAACCTCAACCCTTTCGGATTGAGGTTATTATTTTGGAGGCAGCGGTGGGAATTGCGCTTGCAAAGTAACTCTCTGATTAATGTATTTATACAGTTTAAATATCCGTTTTTGTTACATCAGATTACCTACACGGCATAAACAATAATATCTCGGAAAGAAATTTAGCTAAAAAATAAAGAAGTGCTGACTCAAGAGCTACTTGATAGGAGCAATCGATCAACTCAAAACAATTAAAATAAATTATTGAATTGATCTCGCAGCATATCGTGTATCACACTTGCACTAAAAGTCGTACTTAGCCGCCTCATAGATGGTCATGGCTTTTTCCCAGACCTCCCCCACCAAGCCATTACCAACGGGCTGCGAATCCAATTCAACCACTGGCCCAATATGTTTGCTGGAGTTAGTGATCCATATTTCATCCGCTGTGCGAACTTCATCCATAGTCACTACCCGCTCCTGCACCTGAATACTACCATCGGCGCGCAGAGCTTCGATAGCAATGTGTCTAGAGATACCCGGAAGAAGCTGATAATCCAAGGGTGGGGTAGCTACAATACCATCTTTTACAATAAATACATTACTGCAACTTGCTTCAGTCAACTCACCACGGGCGTTATACATAATGGTTTCATCCTTTTCCAATGCGTAACTCTCTTGAAAATGCAACACATTTCCTAGCAGAGCCGTCGATTTGATATCACAATGGCGCCATCTCAAATCCTCAGTAGAGATAACGCGTAAGCCCTCTTTCGTTTTCCGATTAGGAACCTCGGGGTGCGGCGCAATCTCGATTACCATTCCAAGAACCGTGGGCTTGGCATTTACGGGAAACCCATGGAAACGACGCGCCTCATTTCCACGACTTACTTGGAAATAAATACCAAGGTTCTGACCACCATTTTTCTCGCTTAAATTTATCGCGATATCGTGCCACTGCTTATCAGTTAATGGGTTGTCGATACCAATACTCTTTAGTCCATTCTTCATTCGCTCCATATGCAATTGAAATCCCACCATTCTCCCACCATAGGATGGCGTAACATCATAAATACCGTCACCAAAAATAAACCCTCGATCCAAAGGAGATATTGTTGCTTGCTCGGCAGGCATATACTCACCATTTAAATACAAAATCATGATATTACTCACTTACAAATGTTATTTTTGCCATAGTCTAGGTAATACGGGTTACGCAGACTTGATTGTTTTAATTACACCCAGGGTACAGATAGGAATGATGTAGACCAGCGCGAAGCCAACCGAGAGGGCGGAATATCCCTGCGCCACTAAAGCAACAATACCAAGTGAGCCGATTAACCCTCCAAACAGCAGTGTTGCAATGGCGATAGCCGCTCTGGCCCACTGACTTAGGGCATCATTGGCATCCACTTTCACTACCATTTCGATGCGCTCGATAAGGCCTTGTACCAGCCCAGCACCCGTCTCTACCAGAGTGCCCAGCAGTGCAACCAGGAAAATAATAAGTAACAATGGCGAGGCATATTCTGACATCATCCAATAGTTAGGGACCGGCTGCTCCAGCACCTCCGGGTGGCCAACTGCGTAGCTGATATGAAAGAGAAGCGCAGGTACCATAACGGCAAGGCCGGCAAAAACACCGGCCAGTAACGCTTCACGCCGTGTTTGAATTGCACGAGTAGAAAATAGCAACACCGGTGCAATAGCTAAGTTATACATGGCATAGAGAATGCCTCCCCGTAGCCAACCAGATTCAATAGTACCCTGAGTTAACGTTGGTAGGATCTCAACATCACCATTATTGAGTATCTCGATAAAGTAATAGCCAAAGACTAAGTACATACCGATGGACCATAACGTGAGCACCTTCTCCACTGCTTCGCGCCCGAAATACACTAAGATAACCACTAGTGCCAGTACACCGACCATTCCAACACAACCGGGGGTGGCAAATTCTTGTTCAAGTATATTGCCGGCCGCCGAACTCACCACGCCTAGCACCAGTAAAAACAAAAGTAGGTAGAGGACTTCAAAGCACACCCAGAATCGACCAATCAGCTTTTTAAAAAAGCTGCGGTAATCATACAACTGAAAGACGCGTGCGAATTCATAAGTGCAGGCGAGCACTATAGAGAAAATGCAGGCAGCAGCGATGGTTCCAAAAAGGCCACCCAATAGACCGTAGCGGGTGAAGAATTCAACCACCTCTCTGCCGGTGCCATAACCTCCGCCCATCACTACGGAGATAAACACCGCAGCAGGCACAACATACACATGAAATATCCGATTCACAGGCCACTCCTTTTTAAATATTTTTTATTTCGCTTTACACTCTGCCATTGTTGTAACAAAAAAAAATAGCTAATCCTCCACTGCACTCAATGTGATTGTTTCTCAACTCGATTACCAGCAAACTCATAGCTCATTGATTAATTCGCGCGCGATAATCAGCCTTTGAATCTCACTGGCCCCCTCGTAAATAGAGGTCACCCGCACGTCGCGAGTGTAACGCTCTAGCGGACAGTCTTGGGTATAACCCATACCACCAAGTAATTGCTGAGCGGTATAGCAAACTTTATTGGCAGTTTCTGAGGCATGAAGTTTGGCCATCGCTGCCGCCTTATTAAAAGGCTCACTACTGTCCTTTAGATAAGCGGCATTCATTATTAATAAGCGCGATGCCTCGAGTTGTGTGTAGGCATCTGACATCATCCATTGCAACCCTTGAAAGCTGACGAGGCTACGACCAAACTGCTCTCGCTCTGTGCAGTATTTACGCGCGTAATCCATCGCTGCAAAACCTATCCCCAGCGCCAGAGAACCAATACCAATTCGCCCGCCCGCCAACTCCGCCACAGCAATACGAAAACCGTCATTTAGCTTACCCATTAAGGCAGAACTAGGGATGCGACAATTATCAAAGCTAACCATATTAGTACTCGATGCATGCTGACCCATTTTTTGTTCAGCTTTACCAATGGTTATACCCGGTGTATTGGCCTCGACTAAGAAACAGGAGATGCCTTTACCGCTTGGAGCCTCAGCATCTGTGACCGCCCACACTACCAAGACACCGGCATATTCCGCACTGGTTATCCATGCCTTGGTCCCATTAATAATCCAGTGATCTCCGTCTTTTACCGCCTTTGTTTTCATTGCTGCAGGATCGGATCCAGCGCCCTGTTCAGATAAACAAAAACTCCCCGCTGCATAGTCACCAGATGATAGCTTGGGCAAGTACTGTTTTTTTTGCTCTTCATTGGCCACAGCTTGGATCACTTCACCGACCATATTGGTCACCGACATAGTGACTGCAGTTGAAGCGCAGGCTTTGGCTATTTCTGTAATCGCCAGGCTAAACGCCACCACACCGGCATCACTGCCGCCATAGTCTGAACTTACATTCAGACCCATAAAACCAAGCTCAGCGAGCAATTTCAGATTAGCTAAAAATAGCTGTCGGTTTTTCGCTGGGTCCTTATCTTGATCAAGTTGTGCGGCAATCGGCTCAAGTTCAGCGACTGCAAACTTACGCGCCATATCTTGAATTAGGTATTGTTCTTCCGTTAAGGCCAAATGCATTTTTTACGTTCCTTTTCATTGCCTTATAGTTATCTCGTGCCGCCCTTAAGAGGACTCAAATGATCAATCTGTTTTAAATATCGTGCCATTTTTCATCACAAAATTAACATTTTCTAATTGCCTAATATCCTCAATTGGATTGCCCTTCACCGCAATCACATCGGCATATTTGCCAACACTGATCGAACCCAGTTGGTCACTTTCGCCCAGTAGATCGGCAGCACTTTGGGTCGCTGCGATAATCGCTTCCATGGGGGACATGCCGGCTTGTACCATTAACGCAAACTCTTGCGCATTGTCACCATGAGGGGATACTCCGGTATCTGTACCAAAAGCAATTTTGACTCCGGCCTTGTAGGCGCGACCAAATGTGTCCTGTATCTGCGGCCCAACCTGCATCGCTTTGGGTCTGACAATTTCGGGAAGGTAGCCATCGATCTTGGCTTTTTGGGCTACAAAATCACCCGCAAGCATAGTCGCTACCAGATAGGTGTCATGCTTTTTCATCAGCTTCATGGTGTCGGCATCCATAAATGTTCCGTGCTCTATGCTCGCTACACCAGCACGAATCGCTCGCTGCATTCCTTCAACACCATGGGCATGAGCAGCAACTTTGAATCCATAAGAATCCGCAGTTGTGACAATAGCCTCAATCTCATCTGCAAAGAACTGTGGTTTGTGTGAATGCTTAGATAGATCCAGTACTCCGCCCGTGACCATAATCTTAATTAGATCCACGCCATTTTTATAACGTTGCCGAACAGCCTTACGGGCATCCGCTACACTGTTAACAATACCCTCGACAGGACCAGGATCACCTTGCAGATCTGCCCGCCAACCATTGGTAGGATCATCGTGCCCACCGGTGGTTGATAGGGGCCTTCCTGAAGCAAATACCCGCGGCCCAATAACTAAGCCTTTATTAATCGCTTTGCGCAATGCCACTGCAACCCCTGACCGATCACCAAGATCACGTACGGTAGTAAAACCTGCCATTAGCGTAAGCTCCGCATGTCGGGCGGCTAAGTAGGCTAAGTCAGGAGCTCCAAGCGTTACTTTCTCCAACTCATAGGCAGCCGATAAAGCGATCATTAGGTGGACATGCATATCGATCAGTCCCGGCAAGCAGGTGTATTCGGATAAATCGACAATCTGAGCATCGCCCTTATAATGGTCGCCTGAATGAATAGCACTTATGCGCTGACGATCCACAGTTATCAGCTGTCCCAACAGTACCTCTCGGGCCTCTACATCAATCAGCTTTCCGCATTTTAAAACCGTTTGCTGATCGGCAAAAACAGGTTGCGTACTAACAAATAAAAACGGCAAAAAATAGATAAGATATTTCATTGCTTTCCCCTCCAAAGATGGCTTTAAAATTTAGCTGAGGCCTGACTAAAAACCGCACTGCCTGTTATAGTGAAGTTATACGCCACTAACCAAATACCCGCATGGGTTAGAAACCCAACAAACTGTAACCAAAGAATTTTTGCGCTACTGTGGTGCAAAAAATAAGTAGCAAAATCGCGGGAATAAAACTGCTTAATGAGAAGCTCATATATTTTTCTAACCAAGAGCCAGTATAAGCATTATTACCCGATGCTAGCTCCTTGGTAAGTTCATGGCGCTTCCAGCGGAAGCTAACAAATAAACAAACTATAAGGCCATTTAACGGCAAAATAGTGTCGTAAAAAATATCAATAATGACATCAAAAACCGACTTACTCTGACCGGCATAAGCTGTAAATTCAGTGAATACTGTTAACGCCCCAAAAGATAGCGCCGACATAATCACAAGTGCCCCACCAGTCAGAGCCAACAGCATTAATGCGCGCCGACGAGTAATATTTTTTTCGTCGATAAGATAGGCTACCGGTACCTCTATAATGGACACCAGTGAAGTAATAGCGGCGAAAAAAACCAATAAAAAGAAAACCGTCGCAATAGTATGAGCGCCAAAAAAACCAATGGTATCTTGGAGGGTTAAAAAGATATTAGGCAGTAGGACAAAGATCAAGCTGACAGATGAATCACTTAGCTCGGCAGTATTCACCTGCGGATTAAAGGAGAAGATCGCTGGCAGTATTAATAAACCGGCGATAAAAGCTATCGAGGTATCTGCTACGGCAACCATGGAACCAGCTTTGAGTATATTGTCCTTTTTATCAAGGTAAGATCCATAAGTAATAAGAATGCCCATACCCAATGATAACGAGAAAAACGCCTGAGAAAGAGCATTGTTAATAACGCCAGCATTTAACTTGGTGATATCAGGCACGATAAAAAATCGCGCGCCGTCAACTGCGTTATCAAGGCTCAACACAAAGACAACTAAGATCAGCAACATAATAAAAAGCAACGGCATCAATACTTTGGCTGCGCGTTCAATACCTCGTTGAACCCCCGAACGCAAAATCAAAAATACCATTGCCCCCACCAGCAACATGGCAAAAAAACTATGCGGGCTATTAATAGTGTTATTAAAACTATCCGGCCTGGCGAGATAGTCGAGCTGCCCCAAAGCAGACAAAATCAGATAACCAAATAGCCAAACAGTGATGACCATATAAAATACGGCAATCATAAAGGGGGTAATAATCTTCAGCATTCCGGGTAAGCGCCAAAATCGCTGATGCTGTGCAATCTGACTATAGGCACCTACCGGATTACTTCGAGTATGTCGCCCCATGGCCAGCTCTGCCATCAATACAGGTAGGCAGATAAAAAAAACAAATGTAAGATAAATCAGCAGGAAAGCGCCACCACCATTCTTGGCAGCATTCACTGGGAAACCTACTAGGTTACCTATACCCACAGCTGAGCCGGCAGTAGCTAATACAAAACCGAGACGACTGCTAAATTTTTCTCGGAGGGTGGTCATTTGGCTGTATTTTTTATAGTAGTTAGCATTAGGAGACCTTCATGATCGCTTTAACCTCAAGAAATTCATGCAAGCCGAGCAAGCCCCACTCGCGACCATTGCCTGACTGTTTATAGCCACCAAAGGGCGCTTCAGCCACCAGTGGGGCACCATTAATATGTACCATGCCGCATCTCATTTGCTGAGCTATGGGTTCAGCAGTGGCGTTATCTTTGGCGTAGATATAGGCAGAGAGTCCATATTGTGTTGCGTTGGCAATGTCGATCGCCTCTTCCTGCGTTTTGTATGGCATTACCGCCAGCACTGGGCCGAAGACTTCCTCTGTTGCAATAAATTGATCCCTGTTCAGGTTGGCAAAAATAGTGGGGTTAATAAAATAACCCTCAGTACAACCTGCCACCGGCCCAGAGCCACCTGTTATAGGCTGAAGCCCTGCAGTTTCAGCCTCCTGCAAAATAGACATTACTTTTTCAAATTGCCCTTGATGAGCCAGTGGACCAAGCTGCGTTGCCTCATCAGCGGGGTCACCTACCACATATGACTCAGCGGCCGTCTTAGCTATCTCAACCACCTCGTCATGGAGATTTTCAGGTACTAGAAGACGGGTACCGGCATTACAGGATTGACCTGTGTTTTCCATACATAGCCATACGCATTCAGGCACAACAGTTTCTAGATCAATGCCTTCGGTCAGAATCATAGGTGATTTACCACCCAGCTCCTGACAGACACGTTTGACAGTAGTTGCCGCCGCCTCAGCAACGGCAATACCCGCTCGCGTCGATCCGGTAAATGACAGCATATCAATGTCAGGGTGCTGACTTATAGCCGCCCCCACCACCGGCCCCTCGCCATTGACCAAGTTAAATACTCCCGGTGGTAATGCCGCCTGCTCAATAACATCGGCAAATAACTGCGCTGACAAAGGTGAAAACTCTGATGGTTTAACCACCATGGTGCAACCAGCAGCAATAGCCGGTGCGACCTTAGCAACCAACTGACTGATCGGCCAATTCCAGGGGGTGATAAGACCACAGATACCAACAGGCTCATGGTGAAGACTATAACCAGACTTTGTTTGCGTTAGATCAAAATTTTTAAGTGCGGCAATGGTCGACTCGAGATGCTCAATTCCGGTATAAGCCTGCACCTCACGAGACAGCGTAATAGGAGCGCCCATTTCAAGGCGAATGGCTTCGGCAAAGTCATCATAACGAGATTTATAACCGGCAAGAATTTTTTCAAGATAGTCTATACGTTGCGCCTTCGAGGTTGCCTGAAACATACGAAATGCTGATTTTGCCGCCATCACCGCATTATCAACATCCTCGGCATTACCAAGCGCCAAGCGACCAATAGTATCCGCGTTCGCTGGGTTAATCAGGTCGAGAGCACTTCTAGTGCTTTTTGCTTGTTGCCACTCTCCATTGATATAAAAGGAGTCCAATTTATATTTATCCGTCGTTTCCGCCATGTTCCGTCTCTCTGAATTATGCCCAGCGTTTTGTGCAATATCTGCCTACTAGACTTAAGCTAAAATTGCTTGACTGGTGAAATGTGGTATCAAATGCTACTCGCCTTTCGACGCCTTTGTAGGTTTCGAATACCGCTCAAACCAAGCCAAGATGGCATTGACCTTGGCAAGCAATTGGCTGGGTCGGTATTCAATTTGATGGCTAGCGCCAGGTACTCGTACTAACGCCGTATCGACACCCTCAATCTGTAAAGCATTGAAGTATTGTTCGGCGTCCCAAATCGGTGTCCGCCAATCTTCCTCGCCAGTCATCAGCATGGTTGGGGTGCTCACATTGCCCACTAGCGATAATGGTGAGTATGACCAATAATCCGATGGGTTCTCCCAGGGCAGATCAGTAAACCAGTAATTAGCTATAAGCTTATCAAGATCGGAGGTTAACGCGAGACTAGTCCAATTGATCACCGGATTTACCGCTACCGCTGCACGAAAACGATCTGTCTTGCCGACGATCCAAGCCGTGAGAGTCCCTCCACCACTACCGCCAAAAACATAGAGTTGCTGTTTATCGACAAACCCAATGGCAACTGTGTCATCAACCATATCCATAAGATCGTCGTAATCGCGACTTGGAAAATTAAAATCAATCGCATGAGCAAAGTCTGCACCATAACCGGTAGAGCCTCGAGGATTACCGTATACCACCACATAGCCCGCCGCCGCATACAACTGATTATTCGCCGCAAATTGTGGCCCATAGGATGCCCAAGGCCCTCCGTGTATTTGTAGCATCATCGGGTAGGATTTATTGGCATCAAAATTTGGCGGGCGCATTATCCAATACTGTATTTCGCGTTGATCAACGCTCGACTTAACCGTGCGCTCTTCAACCGTGGCAAGCCGCACAGAATTATGTAGAGAGCGATTGAAGTCGGTGATCATCTGCACGCGTCCTTGACGATCAACAACACCCAACTCTGTTGGCGTGGTGGTATCTCCCAAGGTTACAGCGGCAACCCCGGCACTGGCCGAAAACTGACCCTGAACATAGGGTTGATCCAACTCCCATCCAGAAAGCTTATCGGTCAATACTGAAACAGAGCCATCGGCGGCAAGCAGCGCCAAAACATTCTGTCCTCGATCTTCATACTGAATGTAATGCTGCTGATTATCTGGATGCCAAGCGAAATCGATAACACTCAGGTCATGGTCGCTGGTCAATTCACGGATATCTGACCCGTCCAGCTTGGCAGTATAAAGCTGATATTCATGGTAAATACTAGACTTATCTTGATGACCAACCCAAGCAATACGCTGACCATCGGGCGATATCTTCGGCGCCGAATCTGGGCCTGACTGGGTAGTGAATGCAGTGAGTTGCCGTGTTTTTAAATCCAACTTAACAATATCGGTATCCCAGAGCTTGTTGACGTTATGTTTAAAATTAATGCTGAGCAATAGACCCGAAGAATCAGGTAGCCATTCGATAGCACTATTGTGATCTTGTTGTCCCTGCGTCAACTGTTGAGCGGCACCGCCATCTGTCGCGATTAAAAACACTTGATGACGACTGAAAGGTAAGTAACCAGTGCCGTCCACTCTGAACTGGGTGCGCGTTTCAACCACGATAGGCTCCGCCCATTCGGCACCCTCTGGTGGAGAAAGTATCGTGCCCATTGTCTCGGGTTTGTAAGCAACCGGCATGGTAAATGCCAACCATTTACCGTCCGGTGAAAAAGCGAGATTAGCCGGATCTGAAAGACCCTCGCCTAACTCTGATCTCTTAGACGAGCCCAACTGCTGTACGTAGATATGGGATGTATCTCCCTTAAAAGCGACAAAAGCGATGGCGTCTCCAGACTGGGTAAATGCAGCCGAACCAATAGCATCAAAGCCTTTGGATATCTGGCGCAGTCTTTCACCATCGGCATCGATAACCCACAAATCATTTTTGCGCTGATCAGTCATAACATCCATAGCGTAGCGATGAAACGCGATGGTCTTTCCATCTGCTGAAATAACGGGATTAGAGGCATAAGCAATCTTAAATACATCCATTGCTGAGATTGGCTCTTTAGCCAAGGTTACGCTACTCAATAACAAGGTAGAGAAACTAATCAGTAGGATTTGGAATATTGCAGTTATCAAAACTTGTGGAGAGTACATTTCTGCCTCATGGGTACTAATGAAAAATAGTGGCTCATGGATTCCGTGATATAAACCCAGTCACCAGATAGCTAAAACAAAAATATCACCCTTAGCGAGCTTCGTCCATGAGCTTACAAAAGGGTGATATTTATTGCCTTACTTTGTTTACTTATTGGCCGAAACGTGCACGCACTTCAATGCCAATTGTTCGGGGGCGAATGTAGTTAGCACGCCCGTCCCCTAGTTCCGTTTCAATCCATGTAAGACCCTCTTTATTGGTCAGGTTGCGTGCGAATAGATCAACCGACACTGAGTCGTTAATCTCTGCACCAAGGGATAGATTGATTGTGGTGAAGTCACCGGCAGCCAAACCCGATTGCTGCAGATTGTTGTAGTAGTCACCAACATGTGCGATATCGGCTCGTGCAAACATCGGACGTCCTGCCATACTGAAGTCAGCCTGTATACCAAGAGAAGCCGAGAATTCAGGCGATCCGGGGAGCCGATCGCCCGATTTAGCATTGAGTGCTGCACTATCTTCAGTTAACTCCGCATCCGTGTAGGATAAACCGTAGTCAAGACGCAATGCGTCTGCCAGCAATAACTGGCCATCAACTTCCAAACCCCTGCTTTCCGCCTCACCAGCATTTGCGATCGTTTCAAAACCGCAGTCAAGAATCCGCTTGACCGGAATACCTCTCCAATCAACTTGGAAAGCAGACACATTGAGCGTGGCACGTCCATCCGCAAAGGCAAACTTTCCTCCGACTTCAAAACTATCTAGCTCATCCGAATCAATCTGATTTGGTACGCCAGTAGTGTCACATATGTCAGATGGGATTTCAGGATGGGGGCCACCTAGGCGAAACCCTTGGGAAAACGTGCCATAAAATGAGGTTGTGTCATCTGGCCTGTAATTTAAACTAAATTTAAAAGTGCGACCCGTGTCATCGCTTTCTACAAAACCTTCCGAATAGCCTCCATTGAACAGACCATCATTCTCATCTGGAGAGTCCTTCTCATAGTCGTAATGACGGACACCAGCAACAGCAGTTAACTGGTCTGTTAAATCAAATGAGGCCTCACCAAAAAATGCGAGCTGCTTTAAGTTATCACCAAACGCACTTTCAAACAGCAGTGCGCCCGCAAATGGATCTAGTGCAGAGGATCCTTCAAACGTCATCTTTTGGCCTGCCGTCCTCTCGTAGTCCTGATAAAAGGCACCCACCAAGAACTGCCATGGTCCATCCAAACGCGTATTTAATCGCAATTCCTGCGTAAATTGTTCAGCATGTGCCGAATCGGCCAGATAGATAGGCATATCATCAACGCCCAACAGAGGCCCAAAATAAGTGCCAAGATCACGATCTTGTAAAGTCTTTGTTTCCGCTTTTGATGTAGAAGAAAAAAGCTCATAAGAACCCATATCAAGGTTCATTTTCAGACTGGTCACATCTAAGTCAATCTTCAGCGACTCACCACTCCCGTCTTTCCGCTGAAAGGGAGCTCTACTCTTACCTTCAAGTGCTAACATTGACTCCGGAATACCTGATTGTTCGATATCCTGAGTCATATGACTGAGTGTCACATCAAAATCATCACTAACCTGCCAAAATGCCGTTATACGACCACCCTTGTATTGATCATCACCTACTTCACCGCTGGTAATAACACCACCGAACGCGTCTGCCCAGGTTTTTTTCGTCGCACTATCGCCAGCGATACTTTCATAATAACCGCTGTTATCATAGTCATAGCCGACGACGCGAATGGCGAACTTGTCCTCGATCACAGGTAAGTTAAGCACACCTCGCATCATGTTATTCTGACCACCTAGATCGGCAGTGGAGGAAGTGGAGCCCGCAATTTCTGCTGAAAAACCACTTAAATCTGGAGCGTTAGGAATAACCCGAACTGTTCCTGCAATCGTGCTATCACCGTAAAGGGTGCCTTGCGGCCCACGCAATACTTCAATTCGCTGCATATCGACATATTTTAGATCTGGGTTACCACCGGCGAGACTGCCCATGCCAGTCACTGGTGTTTCATCTATGTAGACACCAACGGCAATATCATCCTGTGGTGATGCCGTTACCCCACGCATAATAATGCCATTGCGACCTGCTCCACGATCTAAAAAGTTGGTGGAGGGCAATGTTCGCAGGTAGTCTTCCATACCAACCATGCCACGCTTACTAATCAGATCTTCGTCAGCGACGGAGATACTTGCTGGAATATCCAGAGTGCTTGCATCACCTCGTTTTGTCGCGGTCACGAGAATTTCTTGCAATAAAGCCCCCGCTCCATCAGCACTTGCTGCTTGGGCAACAGAGCCGCCAGCACACAAGCTGCCTAAAACAACCGCTAATTTAGCCTTCTTACTCAGATTCATAATCTTCCCCTAGTCTTATTGATGACGCTTACGCTTAAATAAATTTTACCAATCTATTTTTACTTATTTGTAGATAACTATATATTGCTATGAAAATAATATTTAATTAATCACGTATTTCCACAGTTTTAAGGAGATATCATTAATACTAATTGTATTTCAAATTGTAGTCAACTACACTTTGTGAACTCTGAATGGCCCGGCCCCATATGAGAATCTATGAGCTTAAGACAAAAAAATAAAGTTAATCGACAAAAAGTGATAGTTGCAAATGCCGCTCGATTTTTCTCTTCCATTGGTTACGATCTTACTGCAATAGAAATGGTGGCAGAGCGATCCAGTGTCTCACCTGCCACCATTTACAATAATTTTGAAAATAAGATAGGGTTGCTACTGGCAGTACTAATAGATGAGGGCGAGGCTGTTCAGCGTATTGGCGAAAGAATTATCTCCCAGCGACAACCAGCTAATCCAGATGTTGTTTATCGCTTAATCGATCTGTATGTCGACCACCCGATGGAATTTATGAATAAGTCCTGCTGGCGACAAGCGCTTGCTGCCTCGACGGCATCTTCAAATAGAAAATTTACTCAAGAATACCAAAATGTCGATATACAACTTAAAAAACAGCTTGTTGAGTTGATGCAGGCTCTGCAAAAAGAGGGTGTTTTCATATCGCAAGTAGAGCCAAAATCACTTGGCGAAATTATCTGGAACAATGTTGACCAAATGTTTACCGATTTTATTTCTAATGAAGAGATGTCACTTAAGGAGTTAAAGCTGTGTTTGACCAAGCAAACCGCCGCTCTGATGGCATTAGCTTTAAAACAAAATTAATTTTTATTCTCCAAGATTATTAGATACTGCAATGAAGATAAACTCTTTCGACATTACAACCCGCTCGACTAACGACAGAGCAAACAATTTTTGGCTTGCAAGAAAAATCAACATAGCTAAATCTTCACCTCGTCTCTATAGCTTTTCGAGTGCTTTGTTCAATGAGGATTGTGCTTAATGCTCAACATGGTAAAGCGCCCTTCCCGCAACGCCTATGATTATATTATCATCGGTTCAGGCTCTGCTGGGAGTACAGTTGCCTGCCGCCTATCAGAATGTAAATCTAAAAACATTCTCTTAATCGAAGCCGGAGCCAGCGACAGAAATATCTTTATCCAAATGCCTGCTGGGCTTGGTATTCCTTTGATGAAGGATCGCTATAATTGGAAGTTTTTTGCTGAGAAAGATGATACTTCCAAATCCACCAAAGGGCCCTATACTCCCCGCGGAAAAGTCCTTGGTGGCTCATCATCAATCAACGGTATGAATTGGGTGAGAGGAAATAAGGCTGACTATGATAGTTGGCGCGATTTTGGCCTGTCTAGTTGGTCCTACGCCCATTGTCTGCCCTATTTTAAGCGTAGCGAAAACTATCAGGAGGGCGACTCCGTCTATCGAGGTAAAAGCGGACCCACCAAGATTATTAAAGCCGAAGCGAGCAATCCCCTTTTTCAGGCATATATTCAAGCTGCAATTGAATATGGCCTGACACTAAATCAGGATCATAATGGCGAAAACCAAATTGGGGTACACAAAACCCAAAGGAATGTTGCCGATGGCATCAGGCACAGTGCATCGCAAGCGTATCTATACGATCAACCAGATAAGCCTAATCTAGAAGTTCTTATGGAAACCCGCTGTACTTCAATAGAATTTTCCGGTGCTGATGCGGTGAAGGTTCATCTCACCCGCCAGGGCGAGAATTTTTCAATTGAGGTAGCTGGCGAACTCATCTTGGCGGCAGGCGCTATTCAGTCACCGCAATTACTGATGCTTGCCGGCATTGGCGATAAAAATATGCTTGCCGATGCCGGCATCGCGGCGCGTCAGCATATGCAAGGTGTTGGCGCAAACTTACAGGATCACCCCGCGTGGTGTTTTGAATTCGGTGCAACAAACCCAAATGATTCGCTGGCATCAGAACTTAGTTATTTTGGACGTCTTAAACTCGGTGTTCAGTGGTTACTGGGTAAAAGAGGGCTTGGCATTTCAAACCACTTCGAGGTAGGAGCTTTTTTATGTCTAATGGAAAACCAGATAACACCTGAGGTGCAAATGGAATGCATTGCTATGAGAGGTGATTTTGCTCCCGATGGTATTAAGGTTGAACCCGGATTCCAATGCTTTACCAGTCTCCAACGACCCACCAGTCGCGGCAAGATATGGATTGAAAACGCGAACCCAATTACAGCGCCTAAATTTCAATTCAATTATCTCAATACAGATTATGATAGAAATATTGCGGTCGATGCTATTAAAGCGACACGGGGGATATTTCAACAGCGCGCATGGAACGGTCGCCTAACAGCTGAGTTATCTGGAGTAGATCAATTGGCATCTGACAGTGAAATTATGCAATGGGCCTATGCTCATGTTGAGTCAAACTACCATCCCTGTGGAACTTGTCGTATGGGTAATGATGATCTGGCTGTTACCGATGAGTTCGGCAAGGTGCATGGCTTTGACAATTTGCGGATTATAGATGCATCAATTATTCCATCTATTCCCACCGGCAATCTAAATGCAATTACGATTATGATTGCTGAAAAAATTGCTGATAGTATTCTTGGCTTAGCACCACTTGAACCTGAATTCTTATAACGCAAAAAAACAATAATATAAAACCAAGGATTTTATTTTGGATACCACGGCTGCACCTAAGAATTACAATCAGGGGAGTCCTCCTGAAAATGTCAATGAATTTGATAATCCCACAGCAATTTTCGCAGCCATTATTCTCGGCTTCGCGGGCACCGGTGTTGCAATGGGCTTACCGTTACTTGTTGGCTCAATGGCAGACTCACTTGGGTTCAATGAGCAACAATTAGGTTGGTTAGCATCTTCAGATATGGGTGGGTTATTTATTGGTTCGGTACTTACCTCATTTTTCGTAGTCAAATTTAACCGCCGCCATCTCGCGGGACTAGGCCTTATTTTAGTCATACTGGGTAATTATCTGTCTACTCAAAATGCGGATCTTTTGCCGTTGATGATGAGTAGACTCGGCGCTGGAATTGGCGCTGGAATATGCTATTCAACCTGTACTGCAAGCCTTGCGGGAAGTCATAATGCGGCACGCACTTTCAGTATTCTACTTTTCGTTCTGGTAGTAATGAATGCCGTTATCTTTTATATTTTCCCAATTATTGATGGCCATTATGGTGTGAATGGCCTGTTTATGTTTTATCTGCTAGAAGCTATTCCATTACTGCTTATACTGCCTCTACTTCCTCAATATTTCGCAGAGGAAAGAGATAACGCTGCACTACCTAAAGCGACTACCGCCCCCAAATTGCTACCGTCGATACCTGAGATACTGCCGAAGTTATGCTTGGCTGCTGTCTTCAGTTTTTATCTCTTAGTCGGCGCCTACTGGGCCTTCATTGAGCGCGCAGGAGTGGCATCAGATCTGAGCACCCAATTTATCTCTGAAACCCTGATCTGGGGGCAAATATTTAGCCTCTCTGGAACCCTTTTAGCTCTCTGGCTCGCCAGGCGATTTGGTCAATCGAAACCTTTACTCTTTGCATTAATGTTTATGATTTTAACAATGCTGACCTTGGCCTTTAAAGTCGATAGTGCGACTTTCATTTTCAGTGTATTTTCTTTTAGTTTTTTCTGGATATTTATTGATGTATTCCAGCTGGGAACACTTTCAAATATTGATCATTCTGGCCGTTATGCGGCAATGGTCCCAGCCTGTCAAGGTGCAGCACAAGCAATTGCGCCAAGTATGGCTGGCACGTTGCTTTCGTACCAACTGGGATACAGCTCCATTATGATTATGTGCGCGCTAGCCACGGCTGTCGCCCTGTATATTTATCTTTATGTGTACCGACAGCTACTACAAATAGCACCAGATATGGCGGATTCGGACTAGGGTAATAGGAGCACGATTTATAGTGTTAGATTAGACCTATCCCGCGGCCAATATCAGTATGGCCTCAGTTTGTCTTTTCACTGCACTTTTTAACTCGACCAGGGGCATTGCCTCAGCAGAAATAAAATCGGTAAACATTTGGTTTACATTGTTCCAAATAATTTCCCCTAATGCTTGCGCATCCACCACCGGCAAAAAGGCATCTTCCTCCTTAAGGGCATGCATTACGTCGATAAGCTGTTTCTTCAATTGTCTATCGACATTTTGATATTCTTGAGTAAACTTTTTATTTGAGGACGCTGTAGAAGCAGCAAGAGCCTGCCTCCAACATGACTTATTCATAAACTCCATTGGGTGATCAACATATAGGTCAATCAATCGGTAAATAACATCACTATCATTTTTTTGGCGCTGACTAATAACCTTCTCACCAATCTGCTGAACATCTGCCCCTTCCTCGATTAATACAGCAAGCAATAGCCCGATCTTATTTTCAAAATTATTGTAGATAGTAGCTGGCGAGACATTGGAGCGTTCGGCGACCATCTCTATTGCCGTCAAGTCATAACCAATTGAGGAAAAAAACCGCGCGGCGTTGGCAACTATACGCTTTTGCCTATTGGCCTTGTTGGTTTGTCTGAGATTCATACGATCCTATTGTCGATTGGAATATAAAAGAGTTATCTGATTACCATCGAAAGTAGCTTTTCCTAATGTAGATGCCAAAGTGTGTCGCCTTGAAGTATGCGGGCATTTTAACCCTAAATGTTCGGGCTAAGTCAAGAATGTCCGCTCGTCAAAACATATCCCGTTACCATTGTCTCTCGTGCTTGCAAGCCATATGAGTATAAAATCCGGTTCCAAAGAGTAATTTCTGACCATGATCGGTAAACGAGCTTCTCTAAGAACGAGCCGAATGCACTCTCCGAGGAGCTACCCCTAAAAACGGATTCTCATCACTGTATGCCTGCTTGACCAACCAATTAAAGGCCGAAGATACAGGGCCAATGATGTTTCTGACGGTCCCAATACCAATAGGGTCGTAGCCCTGCAGAATCAACGGGTCTATGTTTTTCTCCCTACGGTTTACCTTTGTGCCGATTATCGGGATAGCTGAGTAATGTCTGCCTGTAGTCACGCGCAACTGACTTCGTTACGGCCATGGTTGGTAGGTCTCCGATAAACTCTAATAGCGGCTGAAAGGTCACTTCATTTTGAGCGGCCTTCCGGGCACTCTAGTTCTCGATCATCTTTCAGCAGAATCGGTGGGAACTGCACTTACAGACTAACCCATTGATTTATTATAGTTTAATGAGATTTAAAATCTGCTTTTGTAACTGTGCATGTTACTGCAAATATCTCTCCATGATCATGGCCTAGTCATAAGATCTCTGTCTGATCTTGGGCTTAGTGAAAAGCCATGGGTGGTCGCCGGGTATTGCGACTGATGATAATGTTTTCGCGCATCCCAAATTTTAAGGTAGCGATAAAACGGTACGGTTGGATAAAGATGGTGCACTAGATGATAATTCTGCGAGAGCGACAATGGCGTTAGCAACCACTCCATACCAACGCGATTTGATGTGCATTGGTGTGATGCAGAATCATCGTTAACCTTTGCTGTAGCCAACCCTGCAACGGGTGAAAATTTTGCCATCACAGCAGACAGTGATGCCGCCGATGCACAAAAAGCACTCGATGCGGCAAACCGTGCGTTTCCCAAGTGG
>CAXRCX010000009.1:0-244426 GCA_964229255.1 Porticoccaceae bacterium | reverse complement strand
CCGCCAGCGTTCAATCTGAGCCATGATCAAACTCTTCAGTTCAATCTTTTAACCTCGCCAATTAAGGAGAGGGAATAGTTACGCTAAAACCAGCTTTACTATTCAAAATCTCGGCTCATAAACTGTACTTACCTAATTCATAAATGAATCGATGAGTCACTTGCTTATGATATTTAAATATCTCTATCAATTTGCAAGTGCCCACACGCATTGCTTGATTACTTTTTTAAAGAACATTCGCTCATCTGAGCGGGGTGCGTATTCTATAGATAGCGGCCCCATTGTCAACAGTAAAAAGTGAAATAATTTATATTATTTTCTTACGAGGTTTTTGGTGAAGAATTTTCGCCTCAACCTCTCTGTTGGGAGCGCGCATTCTACAGACCGGCGCGCGACTGTCAACAAGAATTTGTGATTATTTTACGGTTGGCTATTTTTTAGGCATTAAAGCTCGAAAAGATGGTACTTTTTCTTGCCTAATCGAACCAAAAAGAAACGACCATATAAAGCATTTTTTCGATTAAATAGTTGCTGGGCATTCATATTGTCTTCACTGCCCTTGGCAACACCATTAATAAAGACTGAATTTCGACCCAATGCATCCTTTACTTCACGGCCGGCTTTAACCATTCCCGCATCGACAAATAATTGAGTCAATGGTTTTTGCGACAAATCTTCGCCTCCAAGACTTGCGCTCGGAAGACCGTCCTGTCGCAACTGCTGTAAATCCTGTTCCGATAAATCACTAGATTCACCACTAAATAGCGCCTCAGTAATTCTCAGCGCAGCATCTAGACCCTGCTTTCCATGAACTAATTCGGTTACTTCCCGCGCCAGAATACCCTGAGCCTGTGGTCGACCCTGAGCACTGGCATCTTCGGCTTCGATATTATTTATTTTCTCTAGCGGCAAGAATGTAAAGTACTTTAGAAATTTGTAGACATCCGCATCGGCGACATTTAACCAGAACTGATAAAAGCTGTAGGGTGAGGTTTTTTTCGGGTCGAGCCAAACTGCACCCGCCTCGGTTTTACCAAACTTAGTACCATCAGACTTAGTAATCAACGGCACAGTTAAACCAAAACACTGCGTCTGATTGCGCCGTCGCGCCAAATCAATACCACCTACTATATTGCCCCATTGATCACTGCCACCAACCTGCAGGGTGCAGTCATGGTGCTTATTTAGTTCGGCAAAATCTAAACCCTGTAATAAAGAGTAGGAAAACTCGGTAAAAGAAATACCCGACCCCTCTCTATCTATTCTCTGTTTAACCGACTCTTTGGCGATCATACTATTAACCGAGAAGTGCTTGCCCACATCGCGCAGGAAGTCCAGCGCGCTCAACTCAGCAGTCCAATTTAAATTATTGGCCACAATGGCAGAATTATCGCCGCAGTCAAAATCAATAAACTGACTGACCTGTGTTTTTATTTTATCCGCCCAACCGGCTATCACTTCTGGAGAATTGAGTTTGCGCTCATCAGCTTTGAAACTGGGATCGCCAATTAAGCCAGTGGCACCTCCAACCAATGCAATGGGCTTGTGGCCAGCCTGTTGCAAGCGCTTAAGCACCAAAAGAGGAACCAAATGACCGAGATGCAAACTATCGGCAGTGGGATCAAACCCACAGTAGACAGTTCTGGGTTGATCCAGATGCGATTGAAGCTCTTGATCTCCAGAAATTTGCGCCACTAAATCGCGCGACTGAAGTTGTTGTATAAGTTGCTGGCCGGTATGTTTCATTATTAAACGTCTAAACTGGTAAATTTAAGAAGCGACCACTGTACAGATTGATCGGGCAATTACAACATTTTATGTCATTCATGTTTTTTTAGGTAGCCTATCAGCACCCTGTTACTATATATAGTATATAAACAAAATAAGCTTGGATTTAACGGCGCAATGCGCCCTGCAATTATTGTAAGTTTTTGTTTATTCGAGCTAGAATCCTGTTTCGCTTTCACAATTGAGACCTTTTATGGGCCGTTGGCAACATACTTTTTATCTATTGCGCCCTCTGGCTATTAGGCTAGCAACTCCACGCGGCATAGTCGCAATAGCTGTTCTAGCCTATATATTGGCCGTGGTTTTCGATCCGCGGCCCGACAGCCTTTCTAAGGAAGCATCTATTCGTGAAACACTGAGTTTAGAGCACCAACTTAAAGACAGTGATATCCCACTGGATTCAACATCGTCTGTTTACCTCACATGGAGAGAACAGATCGTAGCCTCGGGGGATAACCTTTCGACCTTATTTTATCGCGCCGGCCTCAATGATTCAGACGTCTATCGTATATCGCAAACACAACAGGGCAGATCCCTGCGCAATTTGTTTCCCGGAGAAGTGCTTCGCTTTGGGCTTGACTCCGACGGCAAACTAATTGAAATGCGCTATGAAAAAAATCCTCTCGAGGCCTATGTCTTTCGCGCAACACAGGGTCGCTATCAATCCCAACATCTAATTCGCCAACCTGAGGTACTTAAAAGCTATAGAGAGGGGACCATTGAAGAGTCGCTTTATTTGGCGGGGATGGAAGCAAAGCTGCCGGATAAAACGGTTATGGAACTGGCTAATATATTTGGTTGGGATATCGACTTTGTATTTGATATTCGCAAGGGCGACTCCTTCGCTGTTCTGTTTGAAGAGCGCTATATCGATGGTCGGCGACTGGATACGGGAAACATTCTGGCGGCCTCATTTACCAATCGCGGCAAAACCTTTAAGGCAGTGCGCTACAAAAACAGTCAGGGTCAAACCAGTTACTACACCCCTGAGGGCTTGAGTATGCGCAAAGCGTTCTTACGCACTCCGCTAGATATTTTTCGTATCAGTTCAGGGTTTAATTTGCGCCGCAAGCACCCCATCCACAAAAAGATCAAAGCTCACCGCGGCGTTGATTATGCCGCACCTACTGGCACCCCAGTCTATGCTAGCGGCGATGGCCGAGTAATTGATGCGGGATACACTAAGGCCAATGGCAACTATGTGTTTATCCAACATGGGCAAACCTACACCACCAAATATATCCACCTGCACCAGAAAAAAGTTCGAACTGGTCAAGCAGTTAAACAGCGTCAAGTAATCGGCACCGTTGGTGCTACGGGCTATGCAACTGGACCACATTTGCACTATGAATTTTTGGTCAACGGAGTGCACCGCAACCCCAGGACTGTGTCACTGCCAAAAGCCAACCCAATAGCCGATGCCGAAAAGCCTAGATTTAATAAGATGGCTGTGGCACTGCTAGAGCAGCTAGACCAGAACCAAAAGGCTACTCAGCTAGCTTTGAACAGATAAGGATCGACGCAATGAAATCCTCTGATATCTATATAGGTTTAATGTCTGGCACCAGCATTGATGCCGTTGATGCTGTTGCGGTTAGATTTTCTGAGGACAACATTGCACTGATTGACTGCCATAGCCAAGCAATACCCCAGGATTTAAAACAGCAGATTATGGATCTGTGTCAGCCGCCAAATGACAGTGTGCAACTTCTTGGAGAGACTGACCACCAGCTGGGCAAGCTGTATGCTCAAACGACATTATCTTTACTGGAGAAGGCACAGTTGGAAGCCTTTCAAATCAACGCCATCGGTTGTCACGGCCAAACCATTCGCCACTCCGCCCCCACCAGAGGTCAGTTGCCGTTTAGCCTTCAAATAGGCGACGCCAATATATTGGCAGCTGAAACTGGTATAGCTGTAGTCGCAGACTTTCGACGCAAGGATATGGCTCTGGGCGGTCAGGGCGCACCCTTGGTTCCCGCTTTTCATCACTGCGCTTTTGCCACCCCCAAAGCTCATCGAGTTATCGTCAATATCGGTGGTATCAGTAATATCAGCTCCCTACCTATTAACGCAGCCTGTGGCGGTTTTGATACAGGGCCGGGCAATGTCCTAATGGATATGTGGAGCCAAACTCACTTGGGTACTAGCTACGACCACAATGGCGACTGGGCGGCCAGCGGCAAAACCCACAGCGCGCTACTCAAGCAAATGAAAAGCTGTGAATTCTTTTCTCTGCCGGCCCCTAAAAGCACGGGCAGAGAACTATTTAATCATCAATGGCTCAGCACTCAGCTTCAACAATTTGCTGATGTAGCACCACAGGACGTGCAAGCGACACTACTGAGCCTAACCGCTGAAACAATTTGTGACGCAATATTGAATTTGGATTCGCCAGTGGATGAGGTCTATATTTGCGGTGGTGGCGCCCGCAATAGCAAACTAATGACGGTATTGGCCAAGCTTTTACCCAACTTAAATACTACTGAGGCTCTCGGCATTGCGCCCACCCAAGTTGAAGCCTGTGCCTTTGCTTGGCTGGCCAAGCAGCGCCTCGCCCATCAAAATGGTAATTTAGTCGAGGTAACCGGCGCCAAAAAACAGACTGTTTTGGGTGCTGTATATCTGCCCTAGGGGGTATCGAAAAATTAGATGGTAAAAGATGCGCCACAGCCACAGGTAGTTGAGGCATTGGGGTTGGTGATCACAAATTTAGAACCCATAAGGTTTTCTTCATAGTCAACCGTTGAACCGGCTAGATATTGATAGCTGAGGGAATCAACTAGTACAGTAACACCGTCCTGTAAAACCGGCGTATCATCCTCCGCCATCGTGTCTTCAAACGAAAATCCGTATTGAAAGCCAGAACAGCCACCACCGGTAACATATACCCGCAACATCAACTGCGGATTATCTTCTTCCTCTCTCAGGCTTCGCACCTTAGCTACTGCGCCCGCAGTAACGTTGAGGGCCGATGGTGTAAATGTTTCAATCGCTGACATAGTTGTTCCAAGAACCTAACTTGTGACGTGCAGTAGCTATTGCCACTGCTTATCAAGGGTTTGCTGATTATTGCTGCGGATTTCTTTGACTTTTTCAGACTTTGCATCCGCCTGCGGTGGAATTTCTTTCGCTGTTGGCATTTGCTGATAGTTACAGGACCCAATAAGCTGAGCACCGCTGCGCATTTCCATATTTGTGTAGTGAATATTACCAGATACTGTGCAATTTGGCTCTAAGCAGAGGCGCTCTAAGGCAAAAATATTGCCCTTTATTGACCCGTTTACCTCAATTATTGCCGCTTTGACATCCCCTTCAACTACACCGCCATTAAGTACGCGCACTCTCGCATCTTTCTGCTCTGAGACAATATTGCCATTGACCTTGCCTAAAATTTCTAGCGTTCCGCTAAAGGATATATCGCCGGATAACTCGGTGCCCTCGGAAATAAGAGTGGTTGCATCGCTTGCCATAGTTGCTAATCCTGCATTGATTTTTTTAAACACAATTTTCTACTCCTGTACTTGCCATACAAATTTCTTATCAAATTGGGGCTTTTCAATCCATGGGTAGCGAAGAGTCACTTTGACAAACTCCGGATTAAAACCCTCTGGTAATCGTATAAGCCCGCGATTAATAGAAAAGTATTTCAACCTTAATTGTATAGGCAAATCATCAACTTCTGCATCTATTTCGTTCAAAGCCAGAGTTTTTACTGCGCCATCTTGATTTCCGATCACCCAAATATTGGCATTAACTCGGAGTTTTTTGGCTTCATGGGTTTTCTGTATAGCCACCCAATCATATTGATAAAGATCCTCGCTCACCCTCTCGATATGAAAATCGCTGACCGATATACCGGTTGCGTCATTGTTATCCTGAAGCATTTCGCGATAGAGTTTAAGCTCTTGATCACGTCGATAAATTTGTTTTTGCATATCGAGCATTTGCTGGCGAGTTTGCTCTAGCGCTGCGGCATCAACTTTAGCCGTTAGCTCTAGGGATACCAGCGCCTGTTGGCCTGCTGCCAATTTTTCACGCTGCTGATCAAGCTCAAGCTCAAGCTGTTCAATGTAGCCTTGATCCTCAAAAAAGGTTTTATCACCATAGAAAAACCCCGCGGTTAAAGCCGCGGCTAGCAAAGCCATCACAACAACAACCAGCCCAAATAACTGACTGGTTGTGTAATGAATAATCAGCCGGCGACGCTGGGACATCAGGGCATCAATGCCGGCAATGATAGGCCTGCGGTTTCTTCTAGGCTAAACATGATATTCATGCACTGAATAGCCTGGCCCGAGGCGCCCTTGGTCAAATTATCTTCGACCACCAGAATCACTAGTTTGTTGCCATTGGCCGGCCTGTGAAGCCCAATACGACAAAAATTCGAGCCTCTAACTGTCCTCGTTTCTGGATAGCTATTGGGCTCTAACACATCGACAAAGGGCTCGCTGGCATAGTGCTGTTCATACAGCGCCTGCACATCAACGTCCTGTTTGAGGTCAACATACAGAGTGGTGTGAATACCTCTGATAATTGGCAGTAAGTGCGGCACAAAGGTCAAACCAACAGGTTCACCCGCCATATCGGCAAGACCCTGCTCGATCTCAGGCTGATGTCTGTGACCCGAAGCGCCGTAGGCCTTAAAACTATCACTGATTTCTGACAGCAAATTTGCCACATTGGCCTGCTTGCCGGCACCGCTAACACCCGAGGCAGAGTTGGCAATAATATTGGACAGATCTATTGCGCCAGACTCTAAAAGGGGCTTCAAGCCCAACTGCACACTGGTGGGATAACAGCCGGGGCAAGCAACCAATTTAGCACCGGCAATAGCGGAGCGGTTGTACTCCGGCAGGCCGTAGACCGCCTCAGCCACAAAATCTGGCGCTGCATGATCTTGGGCATACCATTTTTCCCAAATGTCTATATCCCTGATTCTAAAATCTGCAGATAGATCAATGACGCGAATACCTGCGGCCAAGATCTCGGGCACAAGGCTCTGTGCCACACCGTGAGGCGTAGCAAAAAACACCACATCGCAATCTTCTAGATTGGCAACTGTTGGCTCGGTAAACACCAGATTGACAATACCCCTTAGATTAGGAAATAGTGCCGATACCGGTCTGCCCTTTTCAGATCTGGAGGTAATTGCGGTCAATTCAGCCTGTGGATGGCCTGCAAGCAGACGCAATAATTCCACACCCGTGTAGCCCGTTCCCCCGACAATTCCAACTTTTATCACCATAGCCTCGCTTTTTAAATATCCAGATTAAACTAAGGGCACTATAATAGCAGTAAACTAGTCTAATCAGATAATTATAGCCATGGTTAGCGGTCAATTAATATTAAGCGGTTGGAGGGAACTATGTATCTGTGGGTGCTAGCATTTCACTTAATGGCAGTAATCTGTTGGTTTGCTGCACTATTTTATTTGCCGCGACTATTTGTCTACCATGCGATGGCCGAAGATACGCTTAGTATTGAGCGCTTTAAGCTGATGGAGCGCAAGTTATACCGCGGTATCGCCAACCCTTCAATGATCGCAACTGTGGCACTGGGCCTGTGGCTGGTGTACCTTAACCCTCAGGCTTATCTAAGTCAGGGCTGGTTCCACCTAAAGGCATTTTTAGTAGTTGTGCTTATAGGCTATCACCACCTGTGCTTGGCGCATATGAAAAAACTCGCTGATAACAGCAGCCAAAAATCACATGTTTACTTTCGCTTTTTTAATGAAGTGCCGGTTATTTTTATGGTGGCCATTGTTATTTTGGTGATTGTTAAACCATTTTAAATGCTAGGGATAATCTAGTTGCAAACCACCCGCGTAAGGCTCAAGCAAAACTAAAAACTAGGCTTGATCTAATTAACTCAGGAAACAAACATGTCTCAAAACACTTCTGGCAACACCCTGTCTCAATCAGAGAATCTTTTTACTGCGGCGCAAAAACATATTCCCGGTGGTGTCAATTCACCGGTGAGAGCCTTTCGCGCTGTGGGTGGTACGCCAGTTTTTTTCGATCGCGCCAGCGGCGCCTATATGTATGATGCCGATAATAAACGCTATGTAGACTATGTGCTCTCTTGGGGCCCAATGCTGCTGGGGCACAGCCACCCCGAAGTTGTCGAGGCAATTAAAACTCAACTGGATAAAGCAACGTCATTTGGCACCCCCACAGAATTAGAAATAAAGTTAGCGGATAAAATATGCGCCATAGTGCCAGGCATGGAAATGGTGCGCATGGTTAACTCTGGAACCGAAGCAACTATGAGTGCTATTCGCCTAGCCCGCGGCTATACAGGTCGCGATAAAATCGTAAAATTTGAAGGCTGTTATCACGGCCATTCAGACTCGCTATTGGTAAAAGCCGGCTCCGGCGCTTTGACACTTGGCGTTCCGAGCTCCCCCGGGGTTCCCGATGGCTTGGCCGATCACACCATAACGCTGTCATACAACAATATTGAACAGGTTAAGCAGGTGTTTTCTGAGGTTGGCGAGCAAATAGCCTGTGTCATTTTTGAGCCGGTTGTAGGCAATATGAACTGTGTTCCTCCGGTTGAGGGATTTCTTGAATGTCTGCGTCAGTGCTGTACCGAAAACGGTGCGCTATTGATCGCCGATGAGGTGATGACCGGTTTTAGAATTAGCCAGACCGGTGCTGTAGGGCACTATAATCTCGACGCCGATCTTATTTGCTTAGGCAAGGTAATCGGAGGAGGTATGCCAGTGGGTGCCTTTGGCGGCAAACGAGAAATCATGCAACATATCGCTCCCCTTGGGCCGGTATATCAGGCAGGAACACTGTCGGGCAATCCTGTGGCAATGGCGGCGGGCTTAAAAACCCTTGAGCTAGTATCGGCCGATGGCTTTCTCGACCCAGTAATTGAGCGCACCGATAGATTGGTTAATGGCCTAGTAGAGAGAGCTAAGCAAGCCGGCATTCCTATGACCAGCAACCATGTGGGCACTATGTGGGGCTTTTTCTTTAGTGAAGAGGAGCGAATCACTCACTATCAGCAGGTCATGGCCTGTGATACCGTGCGCTTTGCCAAGTTTTTTCACCTGATGCTTGAAGAGGGTGTATATTTAGCACCGGCCTCCTATGAAGCAAGCTTTATGTCGGCGGCTCACACCGATGAGGATATTGAATTTACACTGGATGCTGCAGAAAGGTCGCTAAGCAAGCTCTAGGCTTAACAAGAAATAATAAACAAACCGACGATACATCCAAGTCCGGCAGTCCAAACCAGTGATCTCAGGGTTGCCCAATTCATTAGGTAGCACAGGGCGTATAGGGCTCTTGACGCGATAAACAGTAGCGCCAGCAGATCCACATAATCTTGGTTGGCTGCCGCCATATGTGCCACTATAACTGCAGCTATATAGCCGGGAAGAATTTCAAAGCTATTTTGCTCCGCCCACAATGCTCTCTGGCTAACACCCTGTAGATTCTCCGATTGAGCGCGGGGAGCGCTGTTGTTGTATGTGCCATTGCGAGCTAAGGCGCTTTTTTTAACAAATGCCATCAGCCAAGGGAAGACGATCGCAACTAATAATGTCCAAAATGCAACGGTCATAGGTTCCTCCACGTCCATTTTGCGTATAATACGCAAACCTAATTGAGTTTAGACCAAAAAAACCACAGCGTTGGAGCAATTATGAGCTTAAAAAGTAGTCGCGGTCCCTTTCCCTATACTCGAATGCGGCGCAATCGCAGTGAGGAATTTTCACGCCGACTCAACAGCGAAACCCAGCTCAGCGTCAATGATCTGATTCTGCCTGTATTTGTTATTGAGGGGGAAAGCCAAACACAACCCGTTGAGTCAATGCCGGGAGTCAGTCGACTCTCGGTTGATCTGTTGGTGGAACATGCGCAACAGGTATTTAATTTGGGCATTCCCGCTGTCGCCCTATTCCCTGTTGTCGGCGACGATAAAAAATCACTACTTGCGGAAGAGGCCTACAATCCCGATGGCCTCGCTCAAAGAGCTGTTACCGCCATAAAAGCCGCAGTGCCAGAACTCGGCGTGATTACCGATGTGGCCCTAGACCCATTTACCACCCATGGTCAGGACGGCATTATTGATGAAGAGACAAATTATGTGCTAAATGATGTCAGTGTTGAGGTGATGGTCAAGCAGGCTATATCTCATGCCCGAGCGGGTGCGGATATAGTGGCGCCATCAGACATGATGGATGGTCGTATTGGCGCCATTCGCGAAGCACTTGAAGATGAGGGCTTTCCCAACACTCAAATTATGGCCTATTCGGCAAAATATGCCTCGAGCTTCTATGGCCCTTTCCGCGATGCCGTAGGCTCGGCTTCCAATCTTGGTGGCGGCAATAAAAAAACCTATCAAATGAATCCTGCCAATAGCGATGAAGCACTTCATGAATGCGCACTCGACTTAGATGAGGGTGCAGATATGATTATGGTGAAACCGGGCATGCCCTATTTGGATGTTGTTCGACGGGTCAAAGACCAACTCAAAGCACCTACCTTTGCCTATCAGGTCAGTGGTGAATACGCCATGATCTGTGCCGCCGCCGAAAGAGGCTGGCTGGACAGTGATCAAGCGGTGATGGAGTCATTGCTGGCCTTTAAGCGCGCCGGCGCCGATGGCATTCTTACTTACTTTGCTGTGCAAGCAGCAAATATCCTGAATGGGCAGTAGCTTGCGACTGGACAAATATATTAGTAATGCCACCGATCTTTCGCGCACCGATGTTAAAAAACTAATCAAAGCGGGACAGGTTAGTATCGATGATAAAATAGCCACCAGCGGCGCTGAAAAAATATCGACCGAACAGGCCATTAGCATTGATGGCTCAAACATTCAGCTACTCAACAATCGATACTTTATGATGAATAAACCTCAGGGCGTGGTCTCTGCCACCAAGGATCACAGCAACCCCACCGCGATTGACCTAATTTATGAACATCGCAATGACCAACTGCAGATTGCAGGCCGACTGGATATAGACACCACCGGCCTATTGCTGATTACCGACGATGGCCAATGGAATCATATTGTCACTTCACCGCGCACCGATTGTAAAAAAATCTATCTGGTTGAGCTGGAAGATCCTGTGGGCGATGATTACCAGCGAAAGCTCGAGGCAGGTATTGCTCTAGAGGGTGAAAAGCGTCGCTGCCTTCCCGCTACTATGGAGGTCATTGACGCCCACCATATTCGTCTTACTATCAGCGAGGGCAAATATCATCAAGTCAAACGCATGATGACCTCTCTGGGCAATCAGGTGGTCAGCCTTCACCGCTTACAGATCGGCGGCATTGAACTGGATCCTGAATTAGAGCCCGGCGATTACAGGCCCCTAACTGCCGAAGAGATTGCCTCCATATAATGAGTAGAGCACAGGACAAATCCATCGACCTACTAATCAACCAGCTCAGCGAGGCAACGGGTCGATGGCTGATTGTAGCCGATGAAAATTGGCCGCAGACCGTCTGGGCTAGTATCGCTCACCGTCCGCAGCGCACCCTGCTGGCTATTACCAATCGCCTTGACACAGCTAGGGCTGCACAGCAGGCCGATATAGACTGCCGGTTCAGCGACTTTGATTTTTCTGAGCTGGATCCCGCGAGCTTTGACGGCGTGATATACCGTGTATCCAAAGAGCGCGCCACCAGTCACCATATTATCAATCAGGCCGCCAAGCTACTAAAGCCCGAGTCTGCCCTTGTGCTAGCGGGTGAAAAAAACGATGGTATAAAAAGCTATGTAAAACAGGCGGGTAAATTATTTGCCAACTTGGTAAATGCAGAAAAAAATGGCCGCGCCTATATTGCCCGCATTGAGCTTAACTCTGTGGCAACCCCTGAGCTTGATGATAAAAATTATTCACAACTCAGAGCCGTAGAGCTAGAGGATCATTTAAGCCTAAAGAGCAAACCGGGTATTTTTGGCTGGGACAAAATTGATCGCGGCAGTGCTTTTTTAGTAGATCATCTACCGCAATTTTTTAGCGGCTTTCAAAAACCTCCGCAATCATTGCTCGACCTCGGTTGTGGCTATGGCTTTATTGCTATCTGCGCCAGCCAATTCGGCTTTAGCCAAATAGTGGCCACGGATAATAATGCCGCCGCCCTGCTCGCGGTTGAGGAAAACTTTGACTCACTAAAAGGGATTGAATGGCAAGCCATAGCCACCGATGCCGGCGATACAATAGAACAACAATTTGACTGTATTTTATGTAACCCACCGTTTCACAGTGGCTTTTCAATCGATGATCAATTAGGCGTTAAATTTCTCCGTCAAACCCAGCGTCTTCTAAAGCGCTCTGGAAGGGCGCTGTTTGTAGTCAACGGGTTTATCCCTCTTGAACACAGAGCTAAATCCTACTTTGAACAGGTGGAAGTATTGGCCAATAATGGCTCGTTTGAGCTTATAAGTCTAAGCAACTAGGAAAAATTACAGCCCCATTGCCTGCTTGATCAATTTATTTTTGACGCTATCCATACCGTTAATGGCCGACAAGCCGTAGTTGCGCAGTAGTCGCAGTGTGGAATTTTGTGAGCCAAACAGTCTCTTAAAGCCTTCCATTGCCGCCATAGTGGCGAGATTTTCTGGTTTGCGCCGACGCTGATAGGGCTTTAGCACAGAGATATCACCCAGATCTAAATCTCGGGCAAAGGCCTTGGCGATTTCTTCTGCCAATACCTGCGCATCGGAGAAACCCAGGTTGGCCCCCTGCCCCGCTAGGGGGTGGATACTGTGGGCAGCATCGCCAACTAGGGCCACTCTCGGCATAACATAGTCAATGGCATGGGATTGGCGCAGGGGAATTAGGTGGCGCTTTTGGATGTTTAACACCTCGCCTAAACAGTACTCGCTGGCCCTGGATAATTGCTGACAGAACACAGCATCCGTCAGTGTCATTAGTCGCTTAGCTTCTGCAGTATCTTGAGACCATACAATAGAACAGCAATGAGCATCGCCTATATCATCCAGCGGCAAAAATGCCAGTGGCCCAGTGGGCATAAACCGCTGCCATGCCGTGTGCTGATTGGGCTTTTCGGTAGTAATAGTGGTCACTATGGCATGCTGTCCATAGTCCCATTTTTTAGTGGTAAATTGAAAATGTTCACGCACTGCTGAATTTGCACCATCGGCAGCAATCACAAGTTGCGCCGATAATTCCATATGATTGTCGAGGGTCAAGCCAATGGCATCCGGTCGCAACTGATAGTCAACTATATTGGCAGGGCAAAATAGCTCAATATTTGATTGTTGCTCTACATGTTCAATCAGCGTGGAAACCAATGCCGAATTTTCCACAATATGCCCGAGGTTTTGTTGCTGAACCTGTTGGCAGTCAAAGGCAATTCTGCCAGTGCCCTCGGCATCCCATACATTCATTGCCCTATAAGCGCAGGCTCGCTTATCAACCACACGATGCCAAATGCCGATCTGTTCAAATAATAATCGCGTTTTTTCGGTTAGTGCCGCTACCCGGGGATCTACCTGACTGGCATCAAATTGGCTTGGCATATGCGATTCAATCAGGGCAATTTTTAACTGCTGCGAAGTGCCCTTGACTGTCTTGGTTATTTGCCCAAGCAGGCTGGCGACGGCCGAGCCTACTGCGCCGCCACCAACAATCACTATATCGAATTGCCGATGATTAGCCATGATTTGCTCCAGACTGACCACTGCCCATACCAAAATGGGCGAACTGATTGCGCAGTGTCGGTACTAGATCCATCATTAATAATCCCGAGTTGCGTCCCAGAGCTACCGCAGAGGACGAAAGGCCAAATAATTTTGTTAGATTATCAGTAAATAGTAGGGTATTGCGCTGATCTTTTTCGCGCTGTGCCTGATAATCCAACAAGGTATCTAATTCCCCCGTATCAGTACCCAAAGGCTGTCTTACCAAATACTGCGCAAGGCAATCTATATCGCGCAAGGACAGATTAAAACCCTGCCCCGCCACTGGATGAAGACTGTGGGCGGCATTGCCGACAACCACTAATCGGCGGCGAACCTGCTCTTCGCTGGTTGTTAGCGCTAGGGGATAGGTTACTCGTTCGCCCAGTGCTTTAAATTGTCCTAAGCGATCACCAAAGCGCGTCTCTAATTGACTGAGAAACTCGCTGTTCTCTGCGGCCATCAACTTATCGGCACAGTCGCTGGGCTGAGTCCATACCAGTGCACATCGGTGGTCGTTTTTAAAATCCGTCAGCGGTAATAGTGCCATTGGGCCCTGATCGGTAAAGCGCTCATAAGCCACATTATTATGTGGCTGCTCAAGACTGATGTTGGCAATAATTGCACTGTGGCCATAGGCTTTTTGTCGCTGAGAGATGCCGAGCTTTCTGGCACAGCTAGAATCGGCACCATCGGCTACCACCAGTAGCTGTGTATCAACTGATTGCCGTTGGCCATCCACCTCGATGGCAAGCGCCATAGACTGGGTTTTTGGCTGTATCGAGGTAATCGTTGCGCCACCTTTTAGGCTTATATTTGCCTGCTTTGCCTGCTGCATAAGAACCGAGCCCAGCCAACTATTTTCAACCACATAGCCCAAGGCATCCACACCTGCCTCAGTCGCCTCGAGGCGAGTTAAACCAAAATGCCCGCGATCACTGACATGGATAGACTCAATAGCTTGGGCATGCTGTTGTATAGATTGCCAAATTCCCATTTTTTGCAAAATGCCGCGACTACTCCATGACAGTGCGGTAGAGCGCGCATCAAAACTGGCGCTGTAATCTATTGAATCGCTCGCCTCAATCGCCCTGGACTCAAGCACCAATACTTTCCAGCGTTGCTGCGCGGCCAATAGCAGCGCCAGACTCATACCCACCATACCGCCGCCCACAATGGTGATATCGAATTGATGATGTTGCTCGACGGAAGGGCTCATGCCATTAGCTTCTCTATTTGGTCGCGCTGCTTGGGTACATTGTCAGTCAAAATTTCACAGCCCTTTTTGGTTACCAGGATATCATCTTCAATACGCACAGCTATACCGCGCCACTGTTGCTCGACCTCAGTGTTATCGGCAGCGATATATATACCCGGCTCAATGGTCAGTAACATTCCCGGCTCATAGACCCGCCAGTGGCTATCGACCTTGTAGTCGCCGACATCGTGGACATCCATGCCTAGCCAATGGCTGACACTGTGCATATAGAAATCGCGGTAGGCGCCATCGGCGATCAAGCGCTCTACATCGCCTTTGAGTATGCCCAAATCAACGAGACCGCGGGTGATTACCTCGATTGCTACCCTATTGGCCTGATCAAAGGCTACTCCGGGGGCAACGGTCTTTATGGCCGCATCCTGAGCGGCCAAAACGATATCGTATACAGCTGCCTGCTGCGGGCTAAATTTGCCATTTACCGGAAAGGTTCGGGTAATATCTGCCGCATAATTTTGATACTCACATCCGGCATCGATCAATACCAAATCACCGGACTTGAGAGTTGCAGAATTTTCTATGTAGTGCAGCACACAGGCATTAGACCCACTGCCAACTATGCTGGTGTAGGCTGGGCCAGTGGCCCCAGACATCATAAATTCATGCTCGATTTCTGCCTGTAACTGATACTCTTTTTGCCCCGCTTTACAATACTTCATAGCACGGCAATGAGCCTTGGCCGAGATATCTGCCGCCCTGCGCATCAGCTTTATTTCCGCGGCGGACTTAATCAGCCGCAACTCGCCCAATAAATGGTCGAGATCAACAAACTCACAGGGTGCATGACCCTCGATACTTCTATTATTCCGCACCTCATCGACCCAGTGCATAAGGCGACTATCAAAGGACTTATCCTTGCCCGCGGAATAATAGACGCGACTTTTATCCTCGAGCAGACCGGGCAAAATATCCTCAATATCATCAATAGGAAAAGCATCCTCAACACCGAGGCTGTCTTTGGCTGCCAGCGGTCCAAGTCGCTGGCCATCCCATATTTCGCGCAATGGATTTTTATCGCGACAGAACAGTAAAAATTCTCCCTGAGCGCGATTAGGAATCAACACCATAACTGCGCTCGGCTCCGAAAAGCCACACAGATAACTGAGATTGGTACTCTGTTTATAGGGGTAGAGAGTATCTTTTGAGCGGACCTTTTCCGAAGCGGCGGCAATCACCGCGATGCTGTTATCTCCCATCATCGACATAAGGTCTTTACGTCTGGTGGCATACTCTGTTTTGGAAATCATAGTTAAACGGGCTAGCGACGACCTCAGTGAATGGTTGGCTCAGGCTCAGCTTTGGCCATGGGATCTAAATCGGAAAAAATCAACTGAACCGCTATGCGAATATATTCCACTAGTTCAAGATAATCCTTCTCCCCCTCCTCTTCAGATTCCTCCGACTCAATATCGGTGGAAATTTGAGAGATGGCAGATATATCTTGCAATGCTTCTTTACCATCTTCAGAAACCTCAAACTCAGGCCCCATACCCTCGCCCAATCCTGAAAGATAATTACTACACCATTCACTGACTGAAACCAATCGCTCAGCTATGGGTAACTCGTCATCGGGTAGCAGCGGTGTAAACAGAAAACTGATATCCTGAAGGTCGCTCAGGGTAGCTTGATAAAAACTTTCAAGATCACCGGACGCAGCCTCGGCAGACTCTCCCTCCAAGCCCAACCAAGCGGTCGAACTATTGATTAAATCTTCCATTTGCACCGCGCCACAGCTGAGTCGCCCGCACAGAAAGCCATGAAAGCCCGCAGGACTAGCTTGAATTTTTAATTGATAAAAAAGATCTTCTAACTGCTCAAATGTCACTGTATCACCTCATAAATATTTAGCGCATCTTACCATTTATCGGTTATATACGCCTAAGAATAGTGCTGGTAATTAAACCCCTAGAATTGACCCGACTGGCTGCAATGCCTATAGTTAGCATTCTATCAAAACTGTTAGTGAATATAGCTATACCGATGACAAATACAGAAGAATTTGAACAAAAGCTCGATCAACTGATCGCTACCTGCCAGAAGTTAAAGCGCGAAAATGCTTCGCTGCGCGAGCGCGAGGCCGGACTTGTGGGCGAGCGCGGTACACTGCTTGAGCAAAACGAAATGGCGCGCAAAAAAATCAAAGATATGATTGATCGCTTGCGCAGTCTCAGCGCGGAGTAATTGCAATGTCCAGTGTTTCGCTAAAAATTTATATTCTCGGCAAAGAGTATCAGGTTAACTGTCCACCGGAAGAGCGCGAGGCGCTAGAGCGCTCGGCACAGCTATTAAATGAAAAAATGGAAGAGATCCGCAGCAACTCACAAATTATTGGCCTAGAGCGCATTGCCGTTATGGCGGCGCTAAACTTGGCCCATGACCTTATTCAAACTGAACAATCCGCAGCGCAAAACTCTGTAGCATCAGATGTTTTGCAGTCGATGCACTCTAAAATTGATTCAGCTCTATTTGAATTAACAAACTAAAATCTCTGACCCAGAAGTCAAAAAAAGTTACCACAAAAACACCCTGCAACCACAACAGCTTTGATATACTGTTAATCCCCTGAAGTGTTTGCCAGTCAAGAAGTCCCTGAGCCGATACTATTTTTTTGGCAGCTCTTTGTCAGCAATGTTGTGCTAAGCCGCAAGCCGGACCGCCTGATTTGTTGCGAGGGTCGCCCCCTTGAACTCTTCGGTTCAAGGCCACGTTGACAGCGGCACTTTGGGCTACTATTTGCACAGGATTTTTGCACAAGACTAATGACTATGGCCGGTGCTAGTATTCGCAAGCAACTACGCAGTCAGCGCAGATCACTAAGCGCGGCACAGCAGTCTATATTGTCTGAAAAAATTACCTCCATACTCTGGTCTCAGGACTTTTTTCTTCGCGCTAAACGGGTTGGGGTTTACCTCGCCAACGATGGTGAAATTGATCCCTCTAGTATTGTGGGTATCTGCCATAGATCGTCTAAAAAGTGCTTTTTACCCGTAATTCACCCGCTAAAAATCAATCGCCTGCACTTTGCTCACTACAGGGAAAATACTCCATTGGCGGCCAACCGCTTTGGCATACTGGAGCCCAACTTAAACGTTTCTAACATTGCTCCGGCGTGGAGCTTGGATTTGATTTTAATGCCCTTGGTGGGTTTTGATCGACAGGGGAACCGACTGGGAATGGGCGGCGGATTCTATGATCGCACTCTGGCATTTACCGCTCGAGACCATCATCCTGCCCCATTGCTTGTTGGCCTGGCACACAGCTTTCAAGAGCTTGCAGAAATCAGTCCACAGCCCTGGGATATCGCCGTCGACCATATTATTACGGAACAAGAGATTATCCGCTGCAAGCCCTAAAAATTTAGCTTAAAAAGAACTGATAGGCCGGATTATCGGTTTCATCGGCATATCTGTAACCGAGATTATCCAAAAAGTTTTTTAACTCCGCTCGATCCTGTTTCTGAACCTGTAAACCGACCAACACCCGTCCAAAAGCAGAGCCGTGATTACGATAGTGGAACATTGAAATATTAAAGCGGCCGCCGAGCTGAACGAGAAAGTTTAACAAGGCGCCGGGGCGCTCTGGAAATTCAAAGCGAAAGACTTGCTCCTCAGCAACCTCTACCGCGCGACCACCGACCATATGGCGGATATGCAATTTAGCCATTTCATTATCGGTCAAATCTGATAACTGGTAGCCCTTAGATTTAAGCTCAGCCACCAAATCATGCCGGTCTGGATCGCCATTAACTCTGACGCCCACAAAGATGTGTGCCAACTTGTCGTCATTGTATCTATAGTTAAATTCTGAGATTCCGTGTCGCCCTAGGGTGCTGCAAAATGTCTGGAAACTACCCGGCTTTTCATCGATCGTTACCGCTAGCACCGCTTCGCGCTTTTCACCGATCTGGGTGCGCTCAGAAATATAGCGCAGGCGGTCGAAATCAATATTAGCGCCACACTGAACCGACAATAGCGTTTGATCTTTAACGCCATGTTGCTCGACATATTTCTTTAACCCCGCAGTGCCAAGCGCACCGGAGGGCTCGCAGATCGCACGAGTATCGTTGTACACATCTTTAATTGCCGCGCAAATTTCATCAGTGGTGACGGTTATTACCTCATCCACAAGATCTCTCAGTAGTCGGAATGTCTCCTCACCTATTTGCGCCACCGCAGTGCCATCAGCAAAGATGCCGACCTGATCTAATACCACTCGCTCTCCGGCCTTTACAGCGGCATCGAGACAGGCGGCATCATCGGATTCAACCGCAATAATTTTAATCTCTGGGCGAAATTGCTTGATATAAGCAGCGATACCCGCACACAGACCGCCGCCGCCAACAGCAATAAAAATTGCATCCAATTGCTCGGGTATTTGCTCGAGAATTTCCATGCCGATGGTGCCCTGACCGGCAATCACATCGGGATCATCAAATGGATGAATATAGGTCAGGCCCTGTGCTTTGACCAATTCAGTTGCATGGGCTGCAGCCTCATCATAACTGTCGCCAATTAATACCACCTCGGCACCTCTTGAGCGCACGGCATCGACCTTGATGCGCGGCGTGGTGCGGGGCATAACAATGGTTGCGCTAATACCCAATTTTTTCGCCGCTAGGGCTAGACCCTGAGCATGGTTGCCGGCAGATGCCGCCACAACACCTGTCGCCAATTGCTGCTCAGACAGATTTAATAATTTGTTGTAAGCGCCGCGCAATTTGAATGAAAACACCGGCTGTAAGTCCTCGCGCTTTAACAATACTTTGTTGTTTAAACGCTGAGAAAGCAGCGGCGCCTCATCCACTGGGGTTTTTAAAACAAGATCATAAATCTGTGCATCTTGAATTTTTTTAATATAATTTTGTGGCATTGAGTTTCCAATATGATTTAGCCAAGTCGTCATGGTAATATAAAACCAACAAAAATTTTAGCTTATTGAGGTTATCCGTGGATCAAAATCAACTTAAACAAGCTGTTGCTAAAGCGGCAGTGGAGTACTGCCTTAGCAAAATTGATAGCGACAGCATCGTTGGCATTGGCACTGGGTCGACGGCCAATTGCTTTATTGACCAAATAGCCGAACATAAACATCTGTTTAATGGCACTGTTGCCAGCTCTGAAGGCTCTGCCGAGCGCCTGCGCTCTCACGGCATTGAAGTATTCGATCTCAATCAGGTTGACGAGGTTACCATCTATATCGATGGCGCCGATGAAACCAACCCACAATTAGAGTTGATAAAAGGTGGTGGCGCCGCGCTAACCCGAGAAAAAATTGTTACTGCCGCATCGAAAGAGTTTGTGTGTATTGCCGATGAGAGCAAGTGGGTAGATTCACTGGGGACTTTTCCACTGCCGGTGGAAGTTATCCCTATGGCTCGAAGCTATGTGGCTCGCGAACTGGTTAAACTGGGTGGCGACCCGGTCTGGCGCGAGGGCGTGATCACCGATAATGGCAATATTATTCTCGATGTTCACCATCTTTACCCCATGGCTTCAGCGACGGATTTGGAACAAAAAATCAACCAAATTACTGGCGTGGTAACCAATGGATTATTTGCTCTAAAGCCAGCTGATATTTTATTTTTAGCCACTCAGGATGGCATCGTTAGCCACCGGCGTTAACCCTTTGATAGCAGCTCGCGCAAATCAATAATTGCGGCATTGGCGCGGCTGATATACGAGGCCATAACCAGCGAGTGATTGGCCAGAAGGCCAAAACCATCACCATTGGCAATAAACGGACTGCGCACTGGTTGCTGAGTCATTTCTAATTCGCGAATAATTTGCTGAACACTGGTTATGGCATTTTTTCTAGCGAGCACATCGGCAAAGTCTATCTCGATCGCTTTAAGAAAATGCAATAGCGCCCATGCTGAACCCCGCGCCTGATAGAACACATCGTCAATTTCAAACCAGCCGGTTTTAACCATTAATTCTGAAGGCGCCACGGTTGATTGTGCGGCACCTGCATTGCCCGAGAGATCGGTATTGATACGCTTTTGACCGACGCTAGCTGACAGGCGCTGTGATAAACTGCCGAGTCGGGTTTCTACTGTGCCCAACCAATAGCGCAAATTGTCCGCGCGCGCGAAAAACTGCCCATTGTAATTGTCCTTATCCATAAGCCTGAGCTTATAGGATTGCAAATACTCCCGGCCATCGGCATATTCAATCTCTGGCCACGGCACTGCCCAACTCTGGTGGTCTACATTAAATCGCGGCTCGGCCAGTGCTAGATCGGAATCCTCTGTAGACTGGGACTGGGATCGACTAAAAGCTTCACGCATGGCTTTGCTGAGATCTCTCACCTGAACCAAGACGCCAAATTCCCAATTGGGCAAATTGTCCAACCACAGGCTAGGTGGCATCACATCATTGGCCAGATAGCCTCCCGGCTTATCTAAAATAGAATCGATAACCTTGATAAGGGTGTCGGTGGTGGTAACACCAATGACTGGTGAGGCTTGATTGGGCTGTTTGGAATTAATCTCGAATGAATCGGGCTCTTGACTCCAATACCAGCCTAAACCCAGCAGAAAAACCAAGACAACCGACAGCCCAATTAGCAGGGTTTTTTTGTGCAAAGAACTGGATTGAGCGCGGCCCGCTTGGCGATCAAATAGATCAGCAGCAAATTGGCGGATGTTACTAAACAGTCCAAAAAACCCATTCATTAATGATGCATCACCTTAGTGGGTTGTGATTTTATTGACCTAATCGGCGCTTCAAATTGTATATCACCACATTTATCCGTTGTTATACTAATTTTCACTGAAGACTCAGCTCCTGACTTGACGCCAAAAAGCATCAGATGTAGACCACCGGGCACAAAGGCTACAGATGATCCGGCCGGCAAAGCAACATCTGCTACGGGTCGCATCTTCATCATACCGTCGACATGCAAATGAGTGTGAAACTCGATTTTTTTAGCATAAGTTGAATTTGCTGCTATTAATTTACAGCTCTGTTCAGTGTGATTGGAAAGGTTTAAAAATGCTGCTGTCATACTGTGTCCCGGCACAGGTGCGCGCACATAGGGCATATCCACTTCAATGGCGCCCTTTTTGTGGTGCCCCGCCATAGTTTGCATAGCCCAACAGGCTGAAAACACTAAAGCTAACATTAGCGACATTTTTTTCATATTGTTCTCACTTTGAATGATTGATCTTTTAAATTAGTTTATCACTTAACTAAGGCAAAAATGTTAAAGTATCGTAAATACTAATGATGTTATGGCAATTTACAGGCAAAATAAATGAAACGACTGCTTAAAGCCCTGCTGTTAATCAACCTGACTATTGGCTGTTCAGCATATGCTACATCCCTGACCGCCACCTCGGCGGCGGGCAGTTTTTCTCCAGCAACCACACCCAGTTCGGCGCTGGCCGATACTCAGCCAGTATTTTTGCCGGTTCATCAGGCATTCCAAGTCGAGGCGGCTGTCGACAACCAACGTCTAAAACTGCATTGGACCATCGCTGACGATTACTATCTCTATCGCAAAAGCCTCAAGGTAAAAGCTACAAACCCATCAACTCAGGTTGGCACACCAGTTTTTGCCGACGGCGTTCTTAAGTGGGATGAGTATTTTGAAGCCGATGTTGTGGTGTATTACGGTCAAACTAGCTTCGAGGTTCCCTTTTCCACTGATCAGTCGCAGTTTCAACTTCAACTGCAATCACAGGGTTGCGCAGATGCTGGTCTCTGCTACCCGCCGCGCAGCCAGATAATAGATATTGATCTCGCAGCGGGTAGTGCCGTCGTAAGCGAGCAACCGACCAAGGCACCTACAATGACTGCCGGCGACGGTATTTCTGCAACTCCACTGTGGCTAATTTTGCTCTTTGCTGTTGCCGGCGGGCTTATTCTTAACTTAATGCCCTGTGTTTTCCCAGTGCTATCTATCAAAGTATTGAGCTTTACCCAACAGCATCAAACTAGCAGTCAGCGACAGCTGCATGGCGCAGCCTACACCGCAGGTGTGATAGGCAGTTTTGTTGCTATAGCAGCGCTGATGCTGTCCTTGCGCGCTGGCGGTGAAGCCATTGGTTGGGGCTTTCAGTTACAATCGCCAAGCTTTGTAATATTTTTAGTCTACCTATTCGTTCTACTGGGACTGAGCCTATCCGGTTATCTGCAACTCCTCTCCGGATTGATGTCCATGGGCCAATCGGCACAGGTAAACAGTAGCCTGAGCTCGTCATTTATGACTGGTGTATTGGCAACAACTGTGGCCAGCCCCTGCACCGCACCTTTTATGGGCCCTGCATTGGGCTTTGCAATTTCCCAAACTAGCGCGGTGGCATTATTGGTGTTTGCCTTCCTTGGGTTGGGTATGGCGCTGCCATTTGTGGTTCTCAGTTCGGCACCCTCTCTCACTCAAAGATTACCTAAACCGGGGCCATGGATGGATAGCCTTAAACAATTTTTAGCCTTCCCCATGTACCTGACCGCTGTGTGGCTACTGTGGGTCGTTGGCAGACAGACCAGTGTCGAAATTATCATTGCTATTTGCGTAGGTATTATTTTGATGGCGATGGCAATTTGGCTGTGGCAGCGAAGCAACAGCAATCAACTGTTAAAAGCGCTCTCAATCGCTGTTTTTGTCAGCTCAATTATTTACCCGACTCTCAAACTTGAGGACAGTCAGCCGCCGCGGTGGCAAGATTACTCAGCACAGGGGTTAGCTGAGCTTCGCCAATCGGGTAATGGCGTATTTATCAATCTATCTGCCGACTGGTGTATCACTTGTTTAGTCAACGAAAAAGTAGCCATGGGCGACGATTTTTATCAGGCTCTTGATGACAACAATATCACCTACCTCAAGGGCGACTGGACTCACAAAGATCCAGAAATTACCAAGCTACTGAATCAATATAACCGCAATGGAGTGCCTCTGTATTTGGTATTTCCCAATGGCTCGGGCGGCGCAGAAATTCTGCCTCAGATTCTGAGTAAAGCCAGCTTAATTGAGGCGCTGAACCGAGCAAAGTAGCAAATTGTCATGTTGTGCGAATTTAGCTGCTTTTGACCACATTTAGTTAATTTTTAATGAATTTTATGTAAGTTTTTCCACCTGAATGTAAAAATAGCTTGCATGCTGTTATAAAAGTGACGACAAAATTGAGTAAAAATCAGCCAAATAAAGATAAATTCGTCTAAAATTCACTAAAAAAAGAAAAATGAGAAAAATATTTACACTGATAAATACAAAAAAGATCACCTAATAATGAATTTTATCGGCCTTTTTCTCGATTTTAACGGCATTTGAAAGAATTTATTGCTATTTACTGAGAAATTGCCTCTAAATGCTGTAATAATGACAAAACTGGTTTTTCAAATAAAGCAAAGTGGTGCAAAAATGTCGTTAAATATGCATATTTTCTTCTAACGTCGCTTAAATGCTAATTTAGTATATAAAATATAGACAGCTTAGCTTTTTTAGTGCAGACTAGGCGCAAATTGACTTATTGCTTGGGGACTTATGTCAAAAATACTTATACTAAACGGCCCTAATCTCAATCTGCTCGGCACCCGCGAGCCCGAGAAGTACGGCTTGCAGACCCTCGAGCAAATTAATCAGCAATTAATTGATGGCGCTAGTGCTTCAGGGCACTCTGCTTCATGCTATCAAAGCAATGCTGAACACGATCTTATACAGCGTATTCACGACGCTAAACAAGAAAGAATCACCTATATTATCTTTAATCCCGGAGCCTTCACTCATACCAGTGTCGCTATCCGTGATGCCCTTTTGGGTGTGGCAATTCCTTTTATCGAGGTTCACCTTTCCAATGTGCACGCTCGAGAAGAATTTCGTCGCCACTCTTATTTTTCTGATATTGCCGATGGTGTTGTTTGTGGATTCGGCGCAAATAGCTACAACCTTGCCCTACAGGCAGTGGTTACTAAACTTAAAACTAACTCCTAACTATTGAGAGCGCAGGATGGATATTCGTAAAGTAAAAAAATTAATCGAATTGTTAGAACAATCAAATATAAATGAATTAGAAATTAATGAGGGCGACGAGTCTGTGCGCATCAGCCGTGGCGGCACTGCCGTCACCTATGCGGCCGCACCCGCTCCGGCACCAGCTGCTGCAGCCCCTGCGCCTGCAGCAGCTCCCGCGCCAGCCGCTGCTGAAGCAGCTCCGGAAGCTGAAGAGCCCGCCGGTCACGCGGTCAAGTCGCCTATGGTCGGCACCTTTTACGCCTCACCCGCCCCTGGGTCACCCGCGTTTGTTTCCGTTGGTCAAACTGTTGCCGCTGGCGATGTGATCTGCATTATCGAAGCCATGAAGATGATGAACCAAATCGAAGCTGATAAGGCGGGTACTATCGGCGCTATCTTGGTTGAAGACGGTGAAGCCGTTGAATTTGATCAACCCATTGTCACTATTGTTTAATCGCATCTAGGAACTGCAATATGTTGGAAAAAGTGCTTATCGCCAACCGTGGCGAAATTGCCCTGAGAATCCTCCGTGCCTGTAAGGAGCTTGGAATTCAAACAGTGGCCGTACACTCCAAAATCGATGCCGAGCTCAAACATGTCAAGCTTGCTGATCAGGCAGTCTGTATTGGACCTAACCCATCACCACAAAGTTACCTCAATGTTCCCGCGATTATTAGCGCGATGGAAGTTACCGGAGCTCAGGCGGTTCACCCCGGCTATGGCTTTTTAGCGGAAAATGCTGACTTCGCTGAGCAGGTTGAGGACAGCGGCTTCACATTTATTGGCCCTAAGGCTGAAACCATTCGCACTATGGGCGACAAGGTGGCGGCCATTCAGGCGATGAAAGAAGCTGGCGTTCCCACAGTGCCCGGTTCTGACGGCCCACTATCAGAGGATCCAGAAGAGTTGCGCGCCACAGCTCAACGCATTGGTTATCCGGTGATTGTTAAGGCTGCCGCTGGTGGTGGTGGCCGCGGGATGCGCGTGGTTGAAGACGAAGAAAGCCTAATCAACTCTGTTCAAATCACTAAAACTGAGGCCGCCGCAGCGTTTGGCGATGGCACGGTGTATATGGAGAAATTCCTGCAGAACCCCCGCCATGTCGAGGTCCAAGTGCTTTCCGACGGTCAGGGCAATGCTATTCATCTGGGCGATCGCGACTGCTCGCTGCAGCGACGCCACCAAAAAGTGATTGAAGAGGCGCCCGCTCCAGGCATTCCTGAAGATGCGCGACAGGCGGTATTTGAAAGCTGTGTCAATGCATGCGTTCAAATGAACTATCGCGGCGCAGGAACTTTTGAGTTCTTGTACGAGGACGGCCACTACTACTTTATCGAGATGAATACTCGAGTTCAGGTTGAGCACCCAGTGTCAGAAATGATTACTGGTGTGGATATTATTAAGGAGCAATTAACCATAGCCAGCGGTCAGCCGCTCAGTATTCAGCAGAAAGATATAGTTTTCCGCGGCCACTCATTTGAATGCCGTATCAATGCTGAAGATCCAGTTACGTTTTTACCTCAGCCTGGCAAAATTAAAGCCTACCATGCCCCCGGCGGCAATGGCGTTAGAGTTGACTCGCACATTTACAATGGCTACAGCGTGCCACCTAACTATGACTCCATGATTGGCAAGGTGATTACCTACGGCCGCGATAGAAACTCTGCGCTTTCCCGCATGCGCAATGCCTTAGACGAAATGCTAATTGACGGTATTAAAACCAATATCGATCTGCATGCCGACCTAGTGCGTGATGAGGCGTTCAAGAAAGGCGGCGTAAATATTCACTACCTAGAGAAAAAACTCGGAATGTAGTTGGCTTTTGCATAGCATTTGAAAAGCGCATATACAACATAAGTGAGTGCTTACTATGGATTCAAGCCAGTGGATTCAACTAAATATTGAAGCAAGCCCCCAGCAAACAGCGCTTATTGAAGACAGCGTACTGGATGCTGGGGCAGTTTCGATTACTCTGCAAGATGCCGCCGATCAACCGATTTTAGAACCGGGAGTTGGCGAAACCCCACTGTGGGATAGCTGCATTCTGACAGCGCTTTTCCCTGCCTCAGCCAATACCTCGACAACCGAACAGCAAATTCAGGCCTGTCTTCCCTTTTCCTTGCAGGCATCATGGCAACAGGTTGAAGACAAAGACTGGGCCCAAGAGTGGAAAAAATACTTCAAGCCTATTGCCTGCAGTGATGGTCGGCTGTGGATTTGCCCCAGCTGGATAGATGCCCCTGAGCCAGATGCGGTTAATTTGCGCCTCGATCCCGGCTTGGCTTTTGGCACTGGCAGCCACCCCACCACGATGCTCTGCCTTAAATGGCTAGAAAAACAAACACTCGCAGGAAAAACAGTGATCGACTTTGGCTGTGGTTCCGGCATTTTGGGTATAGCCGCCCTATTACTCGGCGCCGACAAAGTCTGGGCCATAGATAATGACCCCCAAGCATTACTGGCCAGTCGCGATAACGCGCAGCGCAATGGTATTGAAGATAATCGACTGATCACTGTTCTTCCAGAGCAGATTCCACTGGATGCGCAAGCGGATATTATGGTTGCCAATATTTTGGCTAAACCGCTGATAGATTTGGCACAGCAAATCAGCGATCTTACTCTGGATCAGGGCCAGCTCTGCCTCTCTGGCATTCTCAGTCATCAAGTGGATCATGTATCAGCGGCTTATACTTCACAGTTTAATTTTGCCCCCGCAGTACTTGAAGATAACTGGGTTCAATTATCTGCAACTAAAACTTAATTAATAAGTGCAAAAAGATTCTTTTATTTTTAATTGATCACTTTTTAATCAACTCGGATAGGAGTATGATTGCAGCCCCAGCCAAATGGAATTTGGTGTTTAATTAAACAGTTAACCCAAAATTTAACGCAGATTTTCATTTGTTTACTATTGGCCCCTATCAAATAAACAGTCAAACTATTCTGGCCCCCATGGCCGGAGTGACTGACCTGCCCTTTAGACAGCTGTGTCGCGAGATGGGTGCGGGCTTGGTGGTTTCAGAAATGGTGGCCTCTGATCCAACTACTTGGTCGACTAGAAAATCGCGCCTGCGTATTCAATTTGGCAATGAGCCGTCCCCAAGATCTGTGCAAATCGCCGGCTACGATCCACAGATGATGGCAGAGGCGGCGCAGTTTAATGTGGCACAGGGTGCCGAGATTATCGATATCAATATGGGCTGCCCCGCAAAAAAAGTGTGTAAGCGCGCGGCCGGCTCTGCACTTTTAAGAGACCCTGAATTAGTTGAACGCATCCTCACTGCGGTGGTGAGCGCGGTTGATGTACCGGTCACCCTGAAAATTCGCACGGGCTGGGACCGGCAAAATCGTAATGCCCCAGAGATCGCCAAAATTGCCGAGCAATCTGGCATTCAGGCACTTGCCATTCACGGCCGTACCAAAGCCTGTCGTTTTGTCGGTGAAGTTGAGTACGACAGCATTGCTGAGGTAGTCGATAGGATTTCTATTCCAGTGTTTGCCAACGGCGATATCACCTCTGCCGAGCAGGCCAGAGCCGTACTGCATAAAACCGGTGCCAGCGCTGTGATGATTGGTCGCGGCGCCCAGGGCAACCCGTGGATTTTTCAACAGATCAATCATTATTTAACACAGGGCGAGCTATTGCCGCAGCCGACTCTTGAGCAGGTGGGCAAAGTAATGATTAGGCACCTTGCCGATCTGCACGAGTTTTACGGCGAGGTCGGCGGTGTCCGCATCTCGAGAAAACATATTGGCTGGTATAGTCGCTGGTTGGACGACGGCAAGGCCTTTACAAAAATATTTAACCAACATGAGACACGATTGCAGCAGCAACAACAGCTCTCTGAATTTTTCTCTAAGTGTTCACCTCAGGAGCGAGCTGCATGACTACAGAAATAGATAAGATCGATAATTTTGAACCACTGGCCGCCGAACTGGCCGAGATTGCCCAACAAAAATCCCTGCGCGATCATGTGGCCGAGTCTATGCAGCGTTATTTTCAGGATCTGGACGGTCAGGATACCAAGGAGTTATACAACCTTGTTATGGCTGAGGTAGAGCCGCCCCTGCTCGAGGCCGCTATGAAATATACCCGCAACAATCAAAGTAAAACTGCCGCCCTGCTAGGTCTCAATCGCGGCACTTTGCGCAAAAAATTAAAACAGTACAACCTTCTTTAAATATCCGAGGATTAAATGAGCGAATTAAGAAAGATTTCCCGCGCCCTAATAAGTGTGTCAGATAAAACTGGCATTGTTGAGTTTGCCCGCACCCTTGACGATCAGGGAGTAGAGATACTCTCTACTGGCGGTACGTTTAAACTGCTTAAAGAGCAGGGCATTCAGGTGGTTGAAGTTTCGCAATACACTGGCTTCCCCGAAATGATGGACGGGCGGGTAAAAACATTACACCCCAAGGTTCACGGCGGCATTCTGGGGCGCCGCGGCACTGACGAGAAAGTGATGGACGAGCACGGTATCAAAGCCATTGATATGGTTGTGGTCAACCTCTATCCATTTGCCGCCACTGTTGCCGATCCTAACTGTGAGTTACCTGCGGCTATTGAAAACATTGATATCGGTGGTCCCACTATGGTTCGCTCTGCGGCAAAAAATCACCGCGATGTGGCGATTGTAGTCAATGCTAGCGATTACCAAACTGTAACTGAAGAAATGCAAGCTAATCAGGGCCAACTAGGCTATGAGACTCGCTATCAACTGATGGTTAAAGCATTTGAGCACACCGCGGCTTACGACGGCATGATCGCCAACCACTTTGGCAGTCGCGACACTGACAACCAAGCTCGGGCTTTCTCTGATACCTACAATGTGCAGTATATTAAAACCCAAGAGATGCGCTATGGCGAAAACCCCCATCAAAAGGCTGCCTTCTACACCGAAGAAAACCCTGCGGATGCCAGTGTCTCTACGGCAACGCAAATTCAGGGCAAAGAGCTTTCGTTTAATAATATTGCCGATACTGATGCGGCACTGGAAACGGTAAAGCAGTTCGACGAGCCGGCCTGTGTAATTGTCAAACACGCTAATCCCTGTGGTGTGGCTGTGGCTGTAGATATTTCCACCGCCTATGAGCTAGCCTTTGCCACAGATCCAGAATCAGCTTTTGGCGGCATTATTGCCTTCAATCGCGAGCTAGATGGCACTACGGCAGCGGCTATTTGTGATAAGCAATTTGTCGAGGTGATTATTGCGCCCTCTGTTTCTGAAGAGGCAAAAGTCGTTGTTAGCGCCAAGAAAAATGTACGCCTACTGGCGTGTGGCAATTGGAGCGATCAACGACCACAGGACTTTGATTACAAGCGCGTTAATGGCGGCTTGCTGATTCAGGATCGCGATAACGGCATGATTAACGCCGATGATCTAAAAGTCGTTAGTGAACGCGTGCCCTCAGAGCAAGAAATGCAGGATATGTTATTTGCTTGGAAAGTGGCAAAAATGGTTAAGTCCAATGCCATTATCTATGCCAAGAATAACCAAACAATTGGCGTTGGCGCCGGTCAAATGAGCCGTATCAACAGCGCGCGCATCGCGGCGATTAAAGCGGAACATGCCAATCTTGAAGTGAAGGGTGCGGTAATGGCATCAGACGCTTTCTTCCCATTCCGCGATGGCATAGATAATGCCGGCGAGGCGGGTATTAGCTGCATTATTCAACCGGGCGGATCCATGCGTGATGATGAGGTTATAGCAGCAGCCAACGAGCACGGCATGGCAATGGTGTTCACCGGCATGCGCCACTTCCGCCACTGATACTCTGGGTTTTATGCTGGCGTTTTAATCAGCTTAAATTCTTCCAATGCCAATTCGCGAGATTGCTTAATATCGACAATTGGCATTGGATAGTTTTTACCCAACTCAACATTGGCGGCCTGTAAAACTCCCTCTGGCGCTAGCCACGGAGCATGAATATATTTTTCCGGCATATCTGCCAACTCAGGAACATGCTGACGAATATAGTCCCCGTGCTTGTCAAACTTTTCACTCTGGGTAATAGGATTAAATATTCTAAAGAACGGCGCGGCATCGGCACCACAGCCGGCCACCCACTGCCAACTGGCGCTGTTGCTTGCCAAATCGGCATCCACCAGACAGTCCCAAAACCATTCGGCGCCTCTTTGCCAATGAACAAGCAGATTCTTAACCAAGAATGAGCCAACCACCATGCGCACTCTGTTGTGCATATAGCCAGTGTTGTACAGCTCGCGCATACCCGCATCTACAAGTGGATAGCCTGTTTGTCCGCTCTGCCATGCACTCAGCGCCTCGCCGCTATCAGCGGCCCAACCAAAGTTGTCGAATTTAGACTGTAAATTGACATCGGGAAGTTGCGGAAAGTGATAAAGTAAATAATAAGAAAACTCACGCCAACCCAACTCGCTTAAAAACACCCCGATATTATCGTCGTCGGCCGTAATAGGGCCCTGCTCCTGTGCTCTATACCATGCAGTATTAGGTGAAATTAGGCCAAAATGTAAGTAGGGTGAAAGTCGTGATACATGAGACTTACTGGGAAAGTTTCGGCCCTCGCGATAACTGGCAATGCCCTGAGCTAAGAAACTATCCAAATAGCTATTTGCGGCTGTTTCATCAATTGTCCAAATTTCCTGCATTTTGCTATACCAGTTAATCTTAGGCAATAAATTCAGGTTTTCTATTGTAAGTGAGCATTCACTTAATTCGGAAAAATCAATGTTTTTTGGCGCTGGCAATGGCTTTCGTGGCGGCATATTACCCAAGCAGCCACGGCGGTAATAGGGCGTGAACACCTTGTAGGCTGTCTGATCATTTTTTAAAACCTCCCATGGCTCCCACAGCAGAGACCCATTGTAGCTTTTAACCTCTAAACCCAAATTCTTTAGATCCGTTTTAAGTTGTGTATCGCGCTTTAATCGCCACGGCTCATAACAGCGATTCCAGTAGATCGCTTTAGCCTCAAAAACATCGGCTAGATGACTTAAGCACTCCAGCGGCTCACCTTTAAATATATTTAATTTTCCATTTAAGGCTTGGTTTAATGATTGCAGCGCATGGTGCAGCCACCAGCGACTGGCGCCACCCATGGACCAGTGGCCAGCAGAGGCATCGTCTAGGATATACACAGGGATGATTTGTCCGCACTCACAGGCCTGTATCAGAGCCGGATTATCTGCCAGACGCAGATCCTGTCTAAACCAAACAATAATGGGGTGTTGTTTAACTGCTGAGGATTCCATAGAGCATTTCCCTGTTGTAATTGTAATCAATGCTACGCACAGGCTTTTAGGATTGGATTAATCATGGTTTTATATCCTAATTAGCCATTACTCTGCTACAATTCCGTGCTTTGAATTAACCTAATATTAAAGCTTATCCAAATGAATATACTAGTAATTGGCTCTGGTGGCCGCGAACATGCTCTGGCATGGAAAGCATCACAATCTTCAAATGTAGAAACCGTTTTCGTCGCTCCCGGTAACGCGGGTACCGCGATCGAACCGGGTCTGGAAAATGTTGCTATTGGCGCCGATGACTTTTCGGCTCTGGCGGAATTTGCTAAGATTAACAATGTTGGCCTGACCATTGTTGGCCCAGAACAGCCGTTAGTTGACGGGGTTGTCGATTTCTTTAAGGAAAAGCAGTTGGCAATTTTTGGCCCCTCTTCGGGCGCCGCCCAACTCGAGGGATCAAAGTCCTTTACCAAAGATTTTTTGGCGCGCCACAACATTCCCACCGCCGAATACGAGACATTTACTGAGGTTGAGCCGGCACTTGCCTATCTCCATCAAGTTGGCGCCCCGATTGTAGTCAAGGCCGATGGCTTGGCTGCGGGTAAAGGAGTTATAGTCGCTATGGATTTGCAGCAGGCGGAGGAAGCGGTGCGCGATATGCTAGCGGGCAACGCATTTGGCGAGGCCGGCCACCGCGTGGTTATTGAAGAATTTCTCGACGGCGAAGAAGCGAGCTTTATCGTTATGGCAGACGGGGTAAACGTTCTGCCTATGGCTACTAGCCAAGATCATAAGCGCGTTGGCGCTGGTGACACCGGCCCCAATACCGGCGGCATGGGCGCCTATTCACCCGCTCCAGTGGTGAACGATACCATCTATCAGCGTATTATGGATGAAGTCATTTATCCCACGGTCGAGGGCATGGCGTCAGAGGGCAACAGCTATACTGGCTTTTTATACGCCGGCCTAATGATTATGTCCGATGGCACCCCCAAGGTTATTGAATATAACTGCCGCTTTGGCGACCCAGAAACTCAGCCAATTATGTTGCGCTTGGAATCTGACTTGGTGGCACACTGTCTCGCCGCTCTCGAGGGTCAGCTCGACAGTCAGGTGACTAGCTGGGACCCACGTCCCTCGGTCGGTATTGTGCTGGCAGCCGGCGGCTACCCCGGCTCCTACAACAAAGGCGATATTATATCTGGGCTGCCCGACTTAAGCGCAGGCGAGACTGGCGCCGCAATCAGTGAAAAAGTATTTCATGCCGGCACTCAGCAAAGTGGAGATGATATATGCACCAATGGCGGTCGTGTTCTCTGTGCCACGGCCCTTGGCAGCTCTGTATTAGATGCCCAGCAACAGGCCTATAAACTCGCCCTGTCCATCAACTGGGAAGGGATGTTTTTCCGCGATGATATTGCTTGGCGCGCCATTCAGCGAGAGCAAAAAAGCTAAACTGCGGCGCAGTGCGATAGGTATTTATGTCTGGTTTAGCTTTTTTTCGAGACGATATCCCCTTTAGCGCCTATGGCGCTAGCCACTCAGTGGTTATGCTTATCGCCCTCGTTCTAATCGCTTTAATTTTCTTGGCAAATAAAAAATTAGAACGCCAACAAAACCTGTTGATTGGCCGCTGGTTTTCGTTATTTCTTGCACTGACCGTTGTAGTCTACACATTGTTTGAAATCGCCTTGGGGCGCTTTACCACTGCTGAAGATCTGCCCTTGTCTACCTGTAATCTCCTGTGTATTTTGGCGCCTTGGTTTTTTTGGCGGCCAACTTTCAAATACTTTGTAGTAGTCTATTTTTTAGTGATGGCGGGCACCCTACAGGCGGTTATCACCCCCGATCTGTATCTCGGTTTCCCCAGCTATGGCTTTTTTAAATACTGGATAACCCATGTTGGCTTGGTGCTGTTGGTGATCCATTATTTGGTTTGTTTCGAACTCTATCCAACAGCTAAAAGCATGTTAACTGCTTTTGGTTGGCTTAATACTTATGTACTGGCACTGCTACCGATCAATTATCTGCTAGGGGCCAACTATTTTTATTTGATGGCCAAGCCTATCAATCCATCGGTACTGGATTACTTTGGCCCTTGGCCAGTCTATATACTGGTTGCGGAACTATTGGTGATGGGCTTTTTTGCTATCGCCATGTTGCCGGTTATACTGGTAAAGAAGATGGCAACGAAAAGCGAACATTAGACTTGTAGGCACGCTGAAATGGCACAGAGACAACTTTCATTATTGGATAAATTGTTGGATCAAATTGATTCTGGGTTGCGCACTAGCTTTGGCAGCGCGCCGGCGCCAAATCGAGTATCACCTGCTCAGGCCATTGAAGAACCAGAACTCACCGAAGAACAGCGTCAGCACGCTATTGGTCTGATGCGCGTCAACCACGCGGGTGAAATTTGCGCCCAAGCACTCTATCAGGGTCAGGCCCTAACGGCTAAATTGCCCCATGTGGGTGAACAGATGCGCGAGTCGGCGGCAGAAGAGATTGACCACTTGGCTTGGTGCGAACAGCGTATTCACCAGTTGGGCGGCAAAACGAGCGCCTTGAACCCATTCTGGTATGCCATGTCATTTACGCTGGGGGCAAGTGCAGGGCTTATCAGCGATAAATTGAGTCTAGGCTTTGTTGCCGCGACCGAAGATCAAGTATGCAACCATCTTGAAAAACATCTGCAACAACTTCCCGAGGATGATGCCAAGAGTCGCTCAATTGTTGAGCAAATGCTTGTGGATGAGGCTCAGCATGCCGAATCAGCCCTCGCCGCTGGCGGGCACAAATTTCCAAAGCCGGTAAAAGCATTAATGACCTTGGTCTCTTCAGCCATGACCAAGAGCAGCTATAAAATATAGCTTACTTGCTGTTGGTAGAAATGCTCTCGCGGTCTGCATCTAGATCCTGTTGCCATCCATTAATCAATTGCACTATTTGATTTGATACCCAGCTATGAATGGGCGAGCTGGCTGTCCTGTTATGCTGCAACAGCGCCATCGGAATAGTCCCAACATGTGGTAATCCCGCCGGATATCGCTTGCGCACTATACGGTACATTTCTCGATCGAGGGTCATACCATATTTTGCCGCTACCATCAGGCAATCTGTGCCGCAGACGGTTTCCATCGCGGTCATAAGCTGGTTGGTAACCAAGGCTTTTTTCCGCTTTCTGCCTAAATCCCTAAGCGCCTTATCAAATCGCGCATCAGTTCTTGCACTGACTCGCTTTGCAATCAGCAAGTAATATTGCACAAAGGGGTACTCTAGTATTTCATCCAGCGTAACTTGGTCGTGATTGGCAAGCGGATGCCCCTCGCGCATCCAAATTGATGGGGTAAAAATAGCTAGCCGCTTAGATGAAATATCCTCACTGACGCCGCGCTCCACATCAATTGCAAAATCCAATACGCCCTCTGCTAACTCCCCCTCTACGGAATCTGTTTCGCTAGATATTGATAAAATGACATTGGGGGCAAATTCAGTAAATACGCGAGTCAACTCAGAGACTAGTGAAATTGCCACAAATTCTGGCACTGCAATTGTGATTTCTCCCACATAGGTGGCAGGATCAAATTCACCTTCACTGACCATTTCAAGTACTGTATCTAGCAAGCCGGGCAAACGAATTTGCAACTCTCTGGCTCTGGGGGTTGGCACTAGCTCATTGCCCGTTCGAGTAAACAGCGGATCCTCTAATTGATCCCGCAGCCGCTGAAGCACTCGGCTCATTGCTGGCTGAGTAATAAACAGTCGCTCTGCTGCCTTAGTCACGCTTTTTTCTTCCAACAGCGCCTGAAGAGAGACCAGTAAGTTTAAATCTAATCGAGATAGCCTTTGAAGATTCATCGTCGCTTCCTATGGTTATTACCAAAACGCATAATATTAATGCAAACAATGCATTAGAATTATGGCATGAAGCGCCTTATAGTATCAACTATAAAGCAATGACAGATGAGCTTAAAGATTTAACAGGTTTAACGCTACTGAGTAGCGATAGACTTAAGGCAACAAAAGTTAACAACTAAATTGCCAATGAATGCAGTATGAAACGAACCCCTCTTAATCCTTGCTAAAGGATTTTTTTAGGACCCTCCCAGGGTCCTTTTTTTTGTCTAAGCGCAGGGTTATAACAAAATGTAATGACTATTATGCATTAAATGCATTGGATTAATGTCATTCGCGACATTAAAGTGCGCGCCATAGAGAGCTAGCTATCAGATAGCACTTTCTTCCCCAAACCCCTCTTTGCGAATTATCCAAAGAATTTATCGGGAGCCACCCCTTGGCTCCCTTTTTTTTGCCCGCATTTTATGGCTTATTGAATCTCGTAGCTATGGCTCATTTCCACGCCGGCAGCGCCAAGCATAATGGAGGCTGAACAGTATTTTTCAGCTGATAGATCGACTGCGCGCTTTACTTGCTTTTCTTTTAAATCAGTGCCCGTAACAATAAACTTTATATGTATTTTGCTAAACACTGCTGGGACCGCGTCTGCACGCTCTGCTTCGACTTCGGCCCTACAATCAACGATTTGTTGGCGACCTTTCTTCAACATAGCAATAACGTCATAAGATGCACAGCCTCCAAGACCTAGAAGAAGCATTTCCATTGGCCTTACTCCCATATTTCTTCCGCCCTGCTCTGGCGCACCATCCATCACTACCGAGTGGCCACTTCCAGATTCGCCGACAAACATAACGCCATCAACCCATTTTACTACTGCCTTCATACTTTTATCCTCAAATACTAGGAAATACTTTCTTGTTAATACATTTTAACAGTGAAATCCCACAAGTAGCAGTATTGTTTACTAGTATTAGAATGACTCACTCATCAGTGGTAATCAAACTCTAGTATTTCCAATACACAAGACTAGGAGATATAACTTGAGCAAGCAAAACCTACCCCGGTGAAAAATATCGAGGTATTTCTTAAAAGTTACCGCAGACGAAGCTACAGAGCCAAGGGGGTTATTATTCACACTGGGGACTACAGCAACTCTCTGTTTTATATTATAAGCGGCTCTGTAGCTGTTATTGCCGAAGATAGCGACGGCAAGGAAATTACACTGGCTTACCTCAATCCCGGCGATTTTGTTGGCGAAATGGGTTTGTTTGAAAAAAAACCGCGCAGCGCACTTATAAGAGCGAAAACAAAATGTGAATTAGCTGAAATTAGTTATCGCAGGTTTTTCGCCCTCAGTGCCAAGTATCCAGAATTTATCTTTGCTATAGCGCGACAAATTTCAATGCGCCTTGAGCATACATCGCGCAAAGCGTGTGACCTTGCCTTCCTCGATGTTAGCGGGCGAGTGGCGAGCACACTTGTTGACTTATGCCGCGAACCAGATGCGCAAAAAAAAACCAAATGGCATCCACATACGAATTACCCGCCAAGAAATAGCTAAACTAGCGGGATGCTCAAGAGAAATGGCGGGCAGAATACTGAAAGACTTAGAGGCCAAACAACTAATTTCACTGGATGGCAAATCTGTTGTGGTACTTGATTTTAGCCGGCAAATATCCCCTAGCCAAACAAACGTCTGAGTTGTTGGCCGGGATCCTCACTGCGCATAAAGGCCTCGCCCACCAAAAAACCATGCACATTATTTGCTCTCATTTGCTGAACATCATTGGAGCTGTGAATCCCACTTTCTGTAATCACTATGCGCTCCTGAGGAATTTGATCCAACAACTTAAAGGTATTGTCTAATGACACCTCGAAGGTATGTAGATTTCTATTGTTGATTCCAACCATAGGATTATCCACCGCAAGAGCGATCTCTAACTCGCGCTGATCATGCACCTCAACCAATACGTCCAAGCCAAGGGATAGCGCAGTGGCATGCAAGCTGTAAAGCTCTTTTGGCTGCAGTGCCGATACAATCAACAGCACGCAATCCGCACCTAAAACTCGCGACTCGTACAGCTGATATTCATCGATAATAAAGTCTTTGCGAATGACTGGGAGATGACATGCCGCGCGAGCATCTTGAAGATATTGATCGGCACCCTGAAAAAAATCTATATCTGTGAGCACCGATAAACAGGCGGCACCCCCAGCCTCGTAGCTTTGCGCAATTTCCACTGGGTTAAAATTCTCACGAATTACTCCCTTGCTTGGCGAGGCTTTCTTAATTTCAGCAATCACCGCTGAGTTACCCGCAGCAATTTTGGCCTGCAGCGCCCTTGCAAAACCGCGCGGCGCAGAGGCTGAATCTAACTTCGCCACAAGTTGCTGTGTACTAACAGCAGATTTTCGATCTGAAATTTCCTCGGATTTACGGGTCAATATTTTCTTTAATACTGTTGGTGTTTCGATACTCATAATAATCTCGCTGTCAGACTTAAGTATCCGCCTGAGCTCTAGTAAATGCCGCAAAATCGCTTATTTTTGCCTTGGCTAGCCCCGAGGCTATTGCATCCTGCGCCATGGCAACCCCTTGCTGTAAATCGGCGGCACAGCCCGCCACATAGAGCGCTGCGCCGGAGTTTATAGCAATAAGATCTGCTGCTTTGGCCGAGTTTTCCGATTGCTGCTTGCCCAGTGCGTCAGAAATAATTGCAAACGACTGTTTAGCATCGCCTACTGAGAGCCCCTCTAGGCTTTGACGGCGGTTAAAAAAGTCTTCGGGCTTAATGGTATATTCAGAAATTTCGCCATTTTTACATTCGGCGACATAGGTCTCATCGGCAATACTTATCTCATCTAGGCCGTCCGCTGAATTCACCACCATAATATGCTTGGCACCCAGTCGACCCAAAACCTCGGCCATAGGTCGGCAAAGCGCCTTATCATAGACGCCTATCAATTGTTGGTCGACACCTGCAGGGTTGGTCATTGGCCCCAAAATATTAAAAATGGTGCGCAACCCAAGTTCTCGCCTCGGGCCAATGGCATGCTTCATTGCACTGTGGTGAGCAGGCGCAAACATAAAGCCGACGCCGAGCTGATCGACGCACTGGGCTACCTGCTCTGGAGTCAGACTGAGATTGACCCCTGCCGCTTCGAGAAGATCTGCCGCACCACTGCTACTGCTAACCGAGCGATTGCCATGCTTTGCCACTCGCCCGCCCGAGGCCGCCACCACAAAACTGGAGGCCGTAGACACATTAAATAGATTGGATTCATCGCCGCCAGTGCCAACAATATCCACCAGATAGTCACCGGAAACCTCGACCCCAGTCGCCAGTTCGCGCATAACCTCTACCGCACCGGCAATTTCATCAATGGTTTCACCCTTCATGCGCAGCGCCACTAAAAAAGCACCAATTTGTGAGGGTGTTGCCTGTCCAGTCATAATCTGCCGCATCACATCGCGCATATCTGCAGATTCGAGATTGCTATCATTAACCACAATTTCTAGTGCTTGAGTAATATCCACAACTTAACCCTTTAAAAAGTTATTTAGCAGGTCGTGACCATGCTGGGTGAGAATAGATTCTGGGTGGAATTGCACCCCCTCTACAGCAAGCTGCTTATGGCGCACACCCATAATTTCATCCATAGTGCCATCATCATTTTGCGTCCAAGCGGTAATCTCGAGGCAATCTGGTAGCGTTTTTTGCTCAATAACTAGCGAGTGATAGCGAGTGGCCTCATAGGGGTTGCTTAGATTGGCAAAAACACCGCTATTATTGTGGTGGATCATGGATGTTTTCCCATGCATTACCTGTTTGGCCCTGACTATTTCACCGCCAAAAGCCTGACCAATGCTCTGGTGGCCCAAGCAAATGCCTAAAATAGGAATTTTTCCCGCAAAATGCTTTATCGCTTCAACCGATATCCCTGCTTCGTTGGGGGTGCAGGGGCCGGGAGAAATAACAATTTTCTCAGGCGCCAACTGCTCAATCTCAGCAATGCTAATCTGATCGTTGCGATAAACCTCAACATCTGCCTTGAGTTCAGCTAAATACTGCACCACGTTATAGGTGAACGAATCGTAGTTATCCACCATTAAAATCATTTTTTCACCTCAGCACTTACCATGGCTGCAGCTCGCATTACCGCGCGCGCCTTGTTCATTGTCTCTTTCCATTCCAACTCAGGCTTGGAATCAGCCACAACACCTGCTCCAGCTTGAACGTGTAACACTTGATCTTTGATCACTGCGGTTCGGATAGCAATGGCTGTATCCATATTGCCATTCCAGCCAATATAGCCAACGGCACCACCATAGACGCCTCGCTTGACTGGCTCCACTTCATCAATGATTTCCATGGCGCGAATCTTTGGTGCGCCACTTAAAGTGCCCGCTGGCAAAGTTGCTTTTAGTACTTCAATCGGGCCCATATTATCCGTCACATCACCGACGACATTAGAAGTAATGTGCATAACATGGGAGTAGCGTTCAACTACCATTTTTTCTGTCACTTCAACTGTGCCGGACTTACTTATGCGCCCCACATCGTTGCGTCCTAAATCAATTAACATTAGGTGCTCTGCAATCTCTTTAGGATCACCCAGCATATCTTGCTCTAGAGCTATGTCTTCCTCTGCAGTTTTGCCCCTGCGTCTAGTGCCGGCAATTGGCCGCACGGTAACCTGTCCGTCTTCCAATCGCGCCAGAACCTCGGGCGAAGAGCCGACAATATGAAAGTCATCCAAGTTTAAGAAGAACATATAGGGGGATGGGTTGAGACGGCGCAGAGAGCGATAGAGATTTAATGGCGAGGCAGTAAAGGGTGCCGACAGGCGCTGAGAGGGCACTACCTGCATGGCGTCGCCGGCCATAATATAGTCTTTGATCTTATCCACTGATTTAAGAAATGCCTCTTGGCCAAAACTGGACTTAAAGGCATCTTCCGACAATTGGCTTGCGGCATCATCAGCCTCGGGCAACTGCGGCGCCGGACTATTGAGTTTTTGCTGCAATTCATCCAGACGAGCGTTGGCCTGATCAAGTCCATCGGCCTGTTTAGCATCTACATGCACCACTAACATTAGAGTGCCAGATAGATTGTCAAAAATGGCCACTTCATCGGACGCCATAAGCAATATATCGGGCGTACCTAACTCATCCGCTGGCTGGGACTTTGCCAGTCTGGGCTCGACATAACGAACAGTATCGTAACCGAAGTAGCCGACTAAACCGCCAGTGAATCTGGGCAAATCTGGCAGATCTGGCATACTGAAAAGCTGACGAAAACGATCGACCTCAGCCATGGGGTCGTCTGTGTGTCGATCGACCATAGGCTTGCCGTCGCGAACAATCTCAAGACGCTGACCATAGACTCTAAGCACGGTGGATGTCTGCAGGCCAATCAGCGAGTATCGCCCCCATTTTTCGCCGCCCTGCACGGATTCAAATAGGTAGGAGTTCGGCCCATGGGCTAATTTAAGATAGACACTCAATGGGGTTTCAAAATCAGCTAAAACTTCACGAGTTACCGGAATGCGGTTGAAGTCTTGGCCTGCGAGTTCGGCGAATTTTTCAGGGGTCATTTGTAATATCCTAGCAGTGGAAGCGGGTTATTTTTGCGACGCGTGGCGTCGCCGGCGATACTATATGGAGCATCGCCACCGCTGGCGGCATGTCGCCTGCTGTACAAAGAGATAATTGCTCAAGACCCTTCCTCTCAATTAATGCTTTATTGTAGTCAATATTGCCTAATCAGTAAATTAGCCGACCTGACTGAGCTCTGATCGCATTTTATCAATAACCTGCTTGTAGTCCGGTTGGCTAAATATTGCTGAACCCGCGACAAATGTATCGGCACCCGCTGCCGCAATCTCTCGAATATTGGCAACGCCGACACCGCCATCGACTTCTAGGCGAATATCTAGGCCGCTGTCATCGATAATTTTGCGTGCCCGCTTTAACTTTTCTAGGGTTGATGGGATAAACTTTTGACCGCCAAAACCCGGATTAACTGACATCAATAATAGCATATCCACCCTATCGAGCACCCAGTCTACCGCATCCAATCCCGTTGCTGGATTTAGGACTAGGCCGGCCTTACAGCCTAGATCGCGAACTAACTGCAGGGATCGATCCACATGTTGGGAAGCCTCGGGATGAAAGGTAATATAGCTTGCGCCGGCATCGGCAAACATCCTAATTAAATCATCCACTGGCTGAACCATAAGATGGACATCAATTGGCGCAGTAACACCATAGTCTCTGAGCGCCTTGCACACCATCGGACCTATGGTGAGGTTTGGCACATAGTGATTATCCATTACATCAAAATGCACAATATCAGCACCTGCGTCTAGGACGGTTTCAACCTCTTCGCCGAGACGCGCAAAGTCGGCTGCTAATATGGATGGAGCAATTAAATAATTTGTCATACAGCACCCTATTCTAGATGAGGTGTAATAATGCTAGAGAATGGTTTGAGGTGCAAATAATTTGCTGATTAAAATACCAAACCAGCAACATTTTATCCGACTGTTTTATTGAGTGTAGGCAAAAACTGTCACTTTGATTGCCACCTATGTAACAATAAACCCCTAATCAGCTAACTGAGTGTTTATTAATCTCTATGGAAAAATCTCTTGGGGTTGTGATGGACCCAATACAATCCATTAACTATACAAAGGATACTAGTCTCAGTATTTTGTTAGCAGCACAGCGACAGGGCTACAGACTGTTTTATATGGAGCAAAAGGATTTGTTTCTTGAAAATGGTCTACCTTTTGCAGAGGTGCAACCACTGCGTGTTTTTGATAATCCCGATTGCTGGTATGAGCTGGATGGTCGCAGCGCCGTTCCGCTGGATGAGTTAGATGTAGTATTGATGCGCAAAGATCCGCCTTTTGACAGCGAATATATCTACTCGACCTATATCTTAGAAGCGGCTGAAAAGCGCGGCACCCTGATTGTTAACCGGCCCCAGAGTCTTCGCGATTGCAATGAAAAAGTTTTTGCCACAGAGTTCCCTCAGTGCACGCCACCGCTCCTTGTCAGCCGCAGTCTAAAGCGCTTAAAAGGCTTTTTACAAGAACACCAAGAGGTTGTCTTTAAACCCCTTGATGGCATGGGTGGCACATCTATTTTTCGCGTCAGCGCCGGCGATCAGAACCTTAACGTTATCCTAGAAACTCTGACTAAATATGGCAGTGAAACTATTATGGCGCAAAAATATTTGCCAGAGATTAGCGATGGCGATAAACGGGTGCTAGTGGTTGATGGCGAGGTTATCCCTTTTTGTCTAGCGAGAATTCCTTCCGACAATGATTTTCGCGGCAATCTTGCAGCGGGCGGTCAAGGTGAGGTGCGTCCCCTGTCGGATAGAGATCGCTGGATTGCTGAACAGGTAGCGCCGACGCTCGTTGAGCGCGGTCTATTTTTTGTCGGTCTAGATATTATCGGTGACTATCTCACTGAAATTAATGTTACCAGTCCAACCTGCGTACAAGAAATTGATCGGGCACAAAATACCGCGATTGGCGAAAAATTAATCGCCGCTATAACCGCTCGCCTCAGCTAGAAAAACGCGAGTAATCTCGACTTATGCTTGTTTTTAGTCTCTACAGGGGGCATATTGTTAACTATGGAATCCTCTTTGAAAAAAACTATCAACAGCCTTAAAAATCACTTCTTAGTGGCCATGCCCGGTCTCAACGATAAAAACTTTTCCGGCAGCCTGGTCTATATTTGCGAGCATAATGCTGAGGGTGCTATGGGGCTTATTATCAATCAGCAATTAGATATCCCGGCAAAAGCGGTGTTTGATCGATTAGATTTGCAACAAAAGGAAAATCTCGGGGACGATTTGATATTCGACGGCGGCCCGATGCAACAAGATCGCGGATTTATTTTGCACAGCACCAGCGACAAAGAGTGGGAATCCACCATAGAGATAGGCGGTGATATCAGCCTCTCAACATCTAAGGATATTCTCGGCGATATTGCACTGGGAGGCGGACCAAAAGATTCGCTAATTACCCTCGGCTACTCGAGCTGGGAGCCCGGACAGCTCGAGCGTGAGCTCAAAGAAAATACTTGGTTAACTGTTCCTGCGGACTACGCCATTATTTTCAATACCGACTGCGCGCACAGAGCTCAAGCCGCGGCACTTTCGATCGGATTAAATCTTGACCACCTAGCCCCAGACTCTGGTCATGCCTGATTTTACCGAGCATCAAACTGTTATGAGCTTTGACTATGGGTTGCGCCAAATTGGTGTCGCTCACGGCCAGACCCTAACTGCAACAGCTGAGGGCATTGCTATTATAAAAGCCACTGATGGTGTTCCAAACTGGAATAATCTCAAGGCTTTACTCGATGAGTGGAAACCCGACTTGCTGTTGGTGGGCTTGCCCTTGAACATGGATGGTAGCGAGAGTGAAATCAGTCGCCTTGCAAGAAAGTTTGCCCGCAGGTTGCAGGGCCGCTTCAATTTAGATGTGTTGATGATCGACGAAAGGCTGACTAGCCAAGAGGCTAAGTCCTCATTGAGAGACTCGGGCTACGGCACTGAGGGCGGCAAAGTTGACCTGACTAAAGTCGATCACCTAGCCGCCGCCCTTATTTTGCAAAGTTGGTTAGATCAGCCCAGTCTTGGACAGCAACCCTAGCTGGCTTTTAGGGTTCCCAGCCCCTCAATTGAAAAATCCCGGCTTACCACACCCTTGCCAAACAATCTGCTGAGGCTTTGATCCATAGTGGTCATACCCGAGGCTGCACCGGTTTGCAGTGCAGAGTAGATTTCTGCCACACGGTCGTTGCGAATTAAGTTCTTAATCGCCGACGTGGCTACCATAATTTCGCTAGCCACTACGCGGCCACCACTTTTGCGCCGCAATAATGTCTGAGAAGCCACTGCTTGAAGCGACTCAGCCAGCATTGTGCGAGCGAGCAGCCTCTCTTCTGCGGGAAACATTTGAATAATGCGATTTATTGACGTTGCGGCACCAGAGGTGTGCAGAGTTGCCAACACCAAATGCCCTGTTTCTGCAGCAGCTAGAGCCATTCTCACTGTGTCTAAGTCGCGCATTTCACCGATCATAATCACATCTGGATCTTCGCGCATAGCAGACTTTAGAGCGTCGCCATAACTGTTCACATGCTGACCAATTTGCCGCTGATTGACTACATTCTTATTGCTCACATGAACAAATTCAATGGGATCCTCTAGGGTGACAACATGCCTATGACTGGTATCGTTGATATGCTTAATCATCGCCGCCAGAGTTGTCGATTTACCAGATCCCGAGGCGCCTGTGATCAACACTAGACCGCGGGGCTTGCACGTCATCTTTTAATAGATGCCACCCAAACCAAGCTCGGCGAGGGTCGGTATAGTGACTGGAACAGTCCAAAATACCGCAGTAATACCGCGGTGCTGCTGAAAAATATTCACCCTAAAGCGAGCGCGCCTGGGAATTTCCCACGCAACATCTATTTCACCCGTCTTTTCGAACAGGCCAACTTGCCTATCGCTCATAATCTCATAGACCAAGCGCCTCACTTGAGACGGCTCAAGTGGCGGTAGTGTTGTGGTTTGCATGTCGCCGTTAATGCGCAATATGGGTAGTAGGCCTGAAGAGAGATGTAAGTCTAAAGCTCCAGCTTCAAGAGCTATTTCTAGTAAATTTGAGATATCCATAATGATTTCCAATCCTTTGTATTCTTAGTATAAAACAAATGTTATAAAGTTATTGTCCATCGCTTGTCAGGTCATCAATGTACTCCTTGTGTTACCCTTACGACCGCGAAAACAATATATTCAATATAGCATAGTTTTTGGCACGCAAATTTTTAACGTATTTTGACAATTTAGCTGTAGACTTAACCCTATGATATCTATTATAGAAAATATAAGCGCCGTTAAAGAGCGAATTAAAATTGCCGCCACTCAGGCTGATCGAGATATCAACAATCTCCAACTACTAGCTGTCAGCAAAACCCGCCGCCCCGAGGAAATAGAGTGCGCTATCTCTCAAGGTATAAACGCCTTTGGCGAAAACTATGTTCAAGAGGCACTGGAAAAAATACAAAGCCTGCAAGCTTTGCCTCTCGAGTGGCACTTCATCGGCCCGTTGCAGTCAAATAAGACTAGGCAAGTGGCAGAAAATTTTAGCTGGGTCCACGCTGTGGACCGATTAAAAATAGCCCAGCGGCTCAATGATCAGCGCCCACAGCATTTAGAGCCGTTAAATATCTGCCTGCAAATCAATATAGATAACGAGCCAACTAAATCTGGTGTCGCACCAAGCCAAGCTTGCGATCTAGCCCTGACAGTCAGGGAATTACCCAATCTGCGCCTGCGCGGCCTAATGGCAATTCCTCAGGCTAGGTCGAGCATAGAAAGTCAGCGCCAACCATTTAAAGCCCTGCGTCTACTGCAACAAGAAATCAATCAACAACTGGACAATTCTCAAAAACTAGATACCCTCTCCATGGGTATGTCTGGCGATATTGAAGCTGCTGTTTACGAGGGCGCGACCATCGTGCGCGTGGGCACAGATATATTCGGACCTCGACCTGACATAGTAAAAGAATAAGGAATATAAAACACCATGAGCAAAATAGTTTTTATCGGCGGCGGCAACATGGCCTCATGCCTAATCGGCGGAATGCTAGCCAATGGATTTTCTAATCAAGATATTACCGTTAGTGAGCCCAATGAGGATTCCCGCCAACGCATGGCATCCAGCTATGGAGTGTTGACCACAGCGGATAATCAGGCGGCTGTCTCTCAGGCTGAGATTGTGGTTCTTGCAGTAAAGCCTCAGATTATGGCCAAGGTCGCCTCTCCTCTGGCAACAGCGCTAGATCACAAGCCGATTATTGTTTCCATTGCCGCAGGGATTCCGGTAAATGCCTTGCAGAATTGGCTAGGGCAGGATTTAAAAATTGTCCGCGCCATGCCCAATACCCCGGCCATGGTCCAGTGTGGCGCCACTGGCCTTTTTGCCAATCAATCCCTTGATAACGATCAACAGACCATTATTGAAAATATTTTTTCCGCGGTGGGCTATGCCTGTTGGGTCAATCGAGAGTCTGACATAGATGCAGTTACCGCCGTTTCTGGAAGTGGCCCTGCCTATTTTTTCCTCATTTATGAAGCCATGATAAAGGTAGGCCAAGAGCTTGGATTAGATGCTGAAACTGCCTCGCAACTTACTCTGCATACTGCTATGGGTGCGGCGCGTCTAGCTATAACATCAGAGAGCGCCCCCCACGAACTGCGGCGACAGGTAACCTCTCCCGGCGGTACAACGCAGGCAGCTATAGAATCCTTTCAGTCCCAGAACTTGGAGAGTATTTTCCGCAACGCGATGACCAGCGCTGTGGAGCGAGCCCAAGAGATGTCGGATGATTTTGCAGGCTAGATACTATGAACGAAACCTTAGTTTTTATTTTAAAATATGCCACAGACATTATTGCCACCTTGCTTTTGATTAGGTTTTTGCTGCAATTGGTGCAGGCAGATTTTTATAACCCTGTCTCTCAGGGTATTGTTAAGATATGTTCCCCTTTTACTGCGCCACTGGAGAAACTAATCCCTAGCTTTGGTAGCTTTAATATGGCTGTTTTAACCATGGCCCTATTAATTAAGTGGAGCTTCTTTGTAATTATAGCTGAGGAAAATGGCCTGCTATCAATAGTCCTAGTTGTCTTTGAGCTGTTGCGCACACTGATTACAATCTATTTTTACGGGGTATTTATATTAGTTATTTTTAGCTGGATTGGCACTCCGCCACACCCCGCTGCTCGTTTAATCAATCAAGTGATTTTGCCCTATACCAATATTTTCCGGCGGATTATCCCGCCGCTGGGAATGATTGATATCTCGCCTATGGCGGCGATAATTACCCTGATAATTATTCGCGACATCTTTCTGCCCATTATCGAAATGCAGATTCAGCCGGTGCTGATGTAGCAAACTGCACTCAACTCTGTTTACGGGGCAGGATCTGGGTAGCAATTATGAACCGCATGAATTTGTGCTAGCACTTCATCGCTCAGGGTAATATTGATCGCATCAATATTTTCCTTTAGCTGCTCCATAGTGGTTGCACCAATCAGACAGCTTGCTACAAATGGTTGCTGACAGACAAATGCCAGCGACATCTGTGCCAAACTGATGCCCTGTTGTGCTGCGATTTCTGCATAGGCTTCTGTAGCCGCCAAGCATTGGGGGCTGTCATAGCGAGTAAAGCGGTCAAACAATGTTAGACGCGCACCAACGGGGTTTTTGCCCGCGAGGTATTTTCCACTGAGCATGCCAAAGGCCATAGGCGAGTAAGCCAAAAGCCCAACATCCTCTCGAATAGACATCTCGGCAAGACCGGTTTCAAACTGACGACTTAACAGATTATAGACGTTTTGAATAGCCGCCACAGTCGGCAGCCCGTAACTTTTCGCTAGTCGCAAATACTCCATAGTGCCCCAGGGGGTCTCATTGGATATGCCAATATGTTTCACTAGCCCCTCATCGACTAATTCAGCCAGTGCTCGAAGGGTTTCTTCAATGGCAATACCATCGCCATCTGGGTTGTGAGTGTAGCCGCGAGCGCCAAAAAAATTGGTGGCGCGCTCTGGCCAGTGCACTTGATAGAGGTCGATGAAGTCTGTTTGCATGCGCTGCAACGAGCCCTCCACAGCACGTCGAATATGATCTCTACTGAGTCGAGCCCCATTGCGAATATGTGACAGTGCCGAATCCTTTTGATCGGCGCGACCGGTTACCTTAGTCGCAAGAGTTACCTCTGCACGCCGACCGCTCTGGGCCAGCCACTCCCCTACACAGCGCTCAGTGGCGCCAACGGTTTCCGGGCGTGGCGGAACCGGATACATCTCTGCCACATCAAATAGGTTTACCCCTCGAGACAGTGCGTAATCCATCTGCTCGCAGGCCTGCTCAAGATTATTTTGCTCACCCCAGGTCATAGTGCCTAAGCCAATAACGGGAACCTCTAATCCGGTTTTACCCAGCGGCCGGTATTTCATCATACTATCTCACCTATTTCGTGTAATTTTAGTCAACCCGGATGACCATATCAGGTATAGTGGCAAAAATCAGTGGCTAACTGCTGGGTGTTTGAGAAAACTTGCACTATAAACACTAGTTTAACCCTATACTATTGCTTATACGTTGAGGCGCTCTTAGACTTATAAACTAACGTTCAAATAAAATTGCCTATGTCATTAGAAACTACAGACAACTCAAGTCATTCCGAGGCATCGTTGGGTGTGGTCAAGCCGCAAACGGTAGTGATTGAGCAGCCGCTCAAACTAGCCTGCGGTGTAGTTTTGCCCCGCCACACCCTGGTCTATGAGACCTATGGCACGCTAAACAAAGACAAGACCAATGCCATCCTGATTTGCCATGCCCTCAGTGGCAACCATCACGCCGCAGGTTTTTATGCCGATGACACCAAGCCGGGATGGTGGGATCACTATATTGGCCCCGGCAAACCCATTGATAGCAACCGCTTTTATATTGTCTGCGTGAACAATATTGGCAGCTGCTTTGGCAGCACTGGCCCTACTTCAGAAAACCCTGAAACCGGCACTGCCTATGGCGCCGACTTTCCTCCCTTGAGAGCCAGGGATTGGGTAGAGTCTCAAAAGCTTTTAATGGAGCATCTCAAAATCGATTGCTGGGCGGCAGTCGTCGGCGGCAGTCTAGGCGGAATGCAGGCCATGCGCTGGTCTCTGGAGCATCCAGATAGGTTGCAACACGCTGTGGTTATCGCCTCATCTATGAAGCTAACGGCACAGAATATTGCGTTTAATGAAATTGCTCGCAAGGCCATAAAATCTGACGCTGATTTCTGCGATGGCAACTATTTACAGGAGAACAAAATCCCCCATCGCGGCTTGGCATTGGCCCGAATGATTGGGCATGTAACCTACTTGTCCGATGAATTAATGGGGCAAAAATTTGGTCGCGACCTCAAGGCAGGTGATTTACTGCAGGGGAAAATAGAGCCCGTTGAATTTCAAATTGAGAGCTATTTAAATTATCAGGGCGATAAGTTCTCTGATTTTTTTGATGCTAACTCTTATATTCTTATTACAAAAATGCTCGATTACTTCGATCTAGCCAGAGAGTATAACCACGACCCTGTTGCTGCATTTGGTCATGCGAAATGTAAATTTTTAGTGATTTCCTTTAGCAGTGATTGGCGCTTCTCTCCTGTGAGATCCAGAGAAATCACCGATGCCCTGATTGCTGCTGGCAAAGATGTCTCCTATATCGCTATCGATTCAGATCATGGCCATGACGCTTTTTTACTGCCCAATCAGCGATATGAAGAAGCACTGGGAAGCTACTTGGCCAAGCTTGGCGATCAAATAGAGGGTGGACAATGAGCCATAATATCGACTTTATCAAGCAGTGGATTGAGCCCGAGTCGCGAGTTTTAGATGTGGGCTGTGGCGATGGCTCTCTGCTGGCAAGCCTCCGAGATACACGCCAAACCAAAGGCTATGGACTTGAGATAGACCCTCAATCCATAAGCAGTTGCCTAGAAAAAGGTGTCAATGTTATCGAGCACGATCTCAATAAGGGGCTTAATAATTTTGCCGATCAAAGTTTTGATACGGTTCTGATGACCCACACCCTGCAGGCATTGCGATATCCACATCTAGTATTAGATGAAATTTTGCGAATTGGCAGCAGCGGCATTGTCACATTTCCTAACTTTGGCAATTGGCATACCAGAGCCTATTTGAGCCTGCGCGGCAGAATGCCGGTGACCAAACAATTAGCCTATCAATGGTACGACACGCCAAATATCCACTTTTTTACTTATGCAGATTTTGAGGCGCTGTGCAAAGAGAGAAATATTAATATTTTGCATCGCGAGTTTTTAGCCAATGGATTTCCTGATTCACTCCTTAAATCTGTGTGGCCAAACCTATTTACCGAAACTGCGGTCTATCATCTAAGCCGATAGTTTTATTGTCTGTAACACAGGGGAGAGACTTTTATGAAGTACCTGATCATGCTATCGATGCTTCTAACCTCAATGGCAACTTCGGAAATCGCCAAGCAAAGCCACTACAAACAACATGGTGATGTAAAAATTTTCTACAGCGCTTTTGAAAGCGCTTTTATCGCTCCAGAAGTGGCGGTGGCCTATAATTTTGTGCGCGGCAAAGATCGCGGACTAGTGAATATTGCCGTCGTCAAAAAACTCGGCCAGGGGGAGTTGGCAAAAATTTCAGGTCAGGTATTCAATATCTTTCAGCAATCCCAGCAGCTTGAATTTATTGCTATAAAAGAACAAGACAGCATCTATTATTTAGCCCCTTTCGAATTTGAAAATGAGGACCTTCTAACCTTTAAGATTTCCGTGGATAGCCCAGCTAGCCAGGGGCCTTACAGCTTTAAATTTCAAAAGAAAATGTACCATAACTAGTTAGTAGTGACCGAGATTTAGCCCGTGATAGATATTAAAGATTTAGTTTTAGCCAGCGCCAACCAAGGCAAAATAAAAGAGCTTCAAGATATGTTAGGCGGGCTTGGCATCAATATAATTCCTCAGCAAAAACTGGGCATTGAGGATGCGGAAGAAACCGGTCTAACCTTCGTAGAAAATGCTATTCTAAAAGCGCGTCATGCCGCTGAAATTTCTGGCTTGCCGGCTATTGCCGACGACTCTGGGCTCGAGGTCGACTTCTTAAAGGGTGCGCCGGGCATCTATTCCGCGCGCTTTTCTGGCGAGGGGGCAACTGACCGCAGCAATCTCGACAAGCTGATGCTTGACATGCAAGACGCTCCTATCGGCCAGCGCAGTGCCAGATATCAAACCGTAATTGCGGTTATGACTCATGGCTCTGACCCCACGCCAATCCTCTGCCAAGGCACTTGGGAAGGTGAAATTGCCCTTAAAGAAAAAGGCACTGAAGGCTTTGGCTATGATCCTGTATTTAAGCCAGCGGACGCCAACTGCCATGCGGCAGAACTGGAAAAGTCGGTGAAGAATGCCATTAGCCATCGCGGTAAAGCCATTCAACTGCTGCTCGAAAAGCTTCGACAACAAACCGCCTAATGCTGCAACTGCCGCCCCTATCGCTGTATGTACACATTCCTTGGTGTGTAAAAAAATGCCCCTATTGTGACTTTAACTCCCACGAAAATGCTGTCAAAATACCTGAAAATGCCTATATAGAGGCTATTTTTCATGATCTTGAACGCGATCGAGACTGGGCGCAGAATAGAAAGCTTCGCTCCATTTTTTTTGGCGGCGGCACTCCCAGCCTATTTTCTGCTTCAGCTATAGAAAAAATTATTCAGCGCGCCGAAACTCTTTTCGGCTTTGAGGACAAGATAGAAATTACCCTTGAGGCCAATCCCGGCACTGCCGAGCAGCAAAAATTTGCCGACTTTTATCAGGCGGGGGTCAATCGCCTCTCTATAGGGGTGCAAAGCTTTAACAACCATCACCTAGAAACTCTGGGCCGCATTCATAACGGCAATCACGCCCTAAAAGCGATTGAAATGGCACAAAAATCGGGATTTGAACGCTTTAACATCGACCTAATGCACGGACTGCCAAATCAGACCCGTGCCGAGGCAATCAGCGATTTGGAAACTGCCATTAATACTGGAGCAAGCCATATATCTTGGTATCAACTTACCATCGAGCCAAACACTGCTTTTTATTCTAGGCCGCCCATCTTGCCAATTGAGGACCAGCTGGCGGACATACAGCATCTAGGACAGAAAACATTGTCCAAAGCGGGCTTTGCTCAATACGAGATCTCGGCATTTGCGCGCCATAATGATCATTGCAAGCATAATATTAACTATTGGCAATTTGGCGACTATATTGGTGTCGGTGCCGGCGCCCATGGCAAGATTACCCTGCCCGAGCAGAATAAAATTATACGGCCAGCAAAAACACGCCAGCCCAAACATTACCTCGACCCAAAGAGCAAGGCGCTAACTTCCTGCAAGTCAATTGCCGAAGACCAATTGCCTCTGGAGTTTATGATGAATGGCTTGCGCCTGACCAACGGCGTTGAAAAAGCCCTTTTCCCCCGCCACACCGGCCTGAGCACAGAACTAATTAATCACATAATCGAACAGTTACAGCAGGAGGGTCTGCTGCGAGACCATGCCTCTAGCTATTGCACTACCGAACTTGGCGCGCGCTTTCTGGATACTGTACTGCAGCGGTTTTCTTAAACTTCTAACTTTAGATACCGCATTTTTTTGCTACAATAGGTAACCATTAATAAAAAATTAACTCCCCATTGGATACTAATAACACCAACAACTCAGTCCCTGCGGAAACTGCAAGATTATTGCAGCTGGCCACCTATGCCTCGGTGAGCGTCGCGGTATTTTTAATTATTGTGAAGCTAATTGCCTGGGGTCGCTCTGACTCAGTCAGCCTGTTGGCAACGTTAGTAGATTCAGCCCTAGACGCTTTTGCTTCAATTATTAATTTAGTTGCCGTTCGCCACGCCATTACGCCAGCGGACAAAGAACATCGGTTCGGCCACGGCAAAGCGGAGGCGCTTGCCGGCTTGAGTCAATCACTTTTTATCACTGGCTCCTCGCTATTTCTATTGTTCGAGGCAGCTCAAACCCTAGTCAACGACGCAGAAATCAAACATGCGTTTGGCGGCATTGTGGTTATGGTCATCTCCATTGCTGCCACACTTTTATTGGTTAACTTTCAGCACTATGTGATCAGAAAAACCAAGTCTGTGGCAATTAGTGCCGACGCCCTGCACTACAAGTCTGATATCTTAATGAATATTGCCGTGATCCTAGCGCTGATGCTTTCAATCAATGGCTGGCATATGTTCGATCCAATTATTGGCGCCATTATTGCCTGCTATATTTTATACAGTGCCTGGAGCATTGTTAGCATTTCTCTCGATCAACTAATGGATCGCGAGCTGAGCGACGAAATAAGAGCAGATATTAAACAGGTTGTTCTAGCCCACCCTCAGGCACAGGGGATGCACGATTTGCGAACGCGCCATTCCGGGACCATGACTTTTATTCAATTTCACCTTGAAATTGAGGATGATCTAACATTAATACAAGCCCACAATGTCTCTGATGAGATAGAATTTGAACTGCTGAAAACCTATCCCAGCTCCGAGATTATTATTCATATAGACCCAAAATCAGTGGTAGGCAAAGAAACTGTCGCAACATTTGAATAAGTGCGCGCACAATTTATAGTGCAAAATGTAAACTATTCATTGTTGCCGGCTGCGCCCTGATGATATTATAGTTTTGTTAGCAACAACGATTACAACCTGTTTTTTTGGAGAAATTCCCCAATGAGTGATGCAATTGTTCACACCACCGATGCCAGCTTTGAAGCTGACGTACTTCAATCCGAACTGCCAACGCTAGTAGACTTCTGGGCGCCTTGGTGCGGGCCGTGCAAAATGATTGCACCCATTTTAGATGAGCTTGCCATTGAATATGCTGGCAAGATAAAAATTTGCAAGGTAGATGTAGACAGCAATCCTGAAAGTGCTGCTAAATTTAATGTTCGCGGTATCCCCACTCTTTTAGTGTTTAAAAATGGTGCGGTTGAAGCGACCAAAGTGGGCGCTCTTTCCAAAGGACAGCTCACTGAATTTGTAGATGCTCTCATTTAAGTTGCGCGCGGCCCTATTCGGGGCCGCAAAAATTCAGCTTGCGTTTATAATCACAACCCTATAGTCTTACAACTGTTCCTTTTCTAAGTCCTATCTAGCACCCCAAAAAAATAAAGTGCAGACTGCGGCAATAGACTACACTCAAATAAAATCAACCCTTGGCAACGGCCGAGACAACAATATCCTCGAATTACAAATATCCTAAGAACTTCCTATGAACCTATCAGAACTTAAGCAAAAACCAATTGATGAACTTCTAGAAATGACTGCCTCTATGGGGCTTGAAAATCTAGCGCGATCCCGCAAACAAGATATTATTTTCGCCCTACTAAAGCGCCACGCTAAGGGTGGTGAAGATATTTATGGCGATGGGGTACTGGAAATTCTGCCTGATGGCTTTGGCTTCTTGCGCTCTGCAGGCGCTTCCTATCTAGCTGGGCCGGACGATATCTATGTTTCGCCGAGCCAAATTAGACGCTTTAACCTACGCACTGGCGACCGCATTGCTGGGAAAATTCGTCCGCCAAAGGATGGTGAACGCTATTTCGCTATGCTTAAAGTCGATGAAATTAATTTTGATGCGCCAGAGAATGCTCGCAATAAAATCCTTTTCGAAAACTTAACTCCTCTTTTCCCAGATGAGCCGCTATTACTTGAAGCGGGCAATGGTTCGACTGAAGATCTTACTGGTCGCGTTATCGACCTAGTATCGCCCATAGGCAAGGGGCAGCGCGGACTTATCGTGGCACCGCCAAAAGCCGGTAAAACCATAATGATGCAGAATATTGCACAATCAATTATTCGCAATAATCCAGAGTGCTACATTATTGTTCTGCTGATTGACGAGCGCCCGGAAGAGGTAACAGAAATGCAGCGCACTGTGCGCGGTGAGGTTATTGCATCTACCTTCGATGAGCCACCCAATCGCCATGTGCAAGTTGCCGAAATGGTAATTGAGAAAGCCAAGCGTCTTGTAGAGCATAAAAAAGATGTGGTTATTCTGCTTGACTCTATTACTCGTCTGGCGCGTGCCTATAACACCGTTATTCCATCCTCGGGTAAAGTTCTAACGGGGGGTGTAGATGCCCATGCTCTAGAAAAGCCAAAGCGTTTCTTTGGCGCAGCTCGCAATATCGAAAATGGCGGCAGCCTCAGCATTATCGCTACTGCCCTAGTTGAGACCGGCTCCAAAATGGACGAGGTAATCTACGAAGAGTTCAAGGGTACGGGTAACCTTGAGCTTATTCTCGATCGCAAGATTGCGGAAAAACGCGTTTATCCCGCTATCAATGTTCGCCGTTCGGGCACCCGTCGCGAAGATCTGCTTATGGACGAAGCCGAACTACAGCGGGTATGGATTTTGCGCAAATTATTGCATGATATGGAAGATCTACCGGCTATCGAATTTATGATAGAAAAATTAAAAGGTTTCAAGAGCAACGGTGAATTTTTTGGCGCGATGAAACGTAAATAGTTGGCCCCCAGTTACTAATGTACTGATAAATATCAAGCCAGCCCATGAAGCATTCTGATTTACGCAGTTTTATCTCATACCTTGAACAACAGGGTGAGCTGGTTCGTATCTCACAAGAAGTAGATCCCGATCTTGAAATGACCGAGATCAGTGACCGCACACTGCGCGCCAAGGGTCCGGCGCTACTGTTCGAAAACCCCAAAGGCCACTCAATGCCTGTTTTATGCAATCTATTTGGCACCCCCAAAAGGGTTGCCATGGGCATGGGGCAAGAGTCAGTGGCCGCTTTGCGCGATGTTGGGGAATTATTGGCTTTTTTAAAGCACCCAGAACCGCCCAAAGACCTTCGCGACCTCTGGGATAAGCGTCACGACTTTAAACAGGTGCTCAATATGCCTGTCAAATCGGTCAAAAAGGCGCCATGCCAAGAGGTTATTCTGGAGGGCTCGCAAGTTGATCTGGGGCAAATCCCCATACAGACATGTTGGCCAGGCGATGCTGCACCTCTAATAACTTGGCCCTTGGTTATTACCCGCGGCCCAGATAAAGAGCGTCAGAATCTAGGCATCTATCGCATGCAAAAGCTTGGTAAAAATAAGCTGATTATGCGTTGGCTAGCCCATCGCGGCGGCGCCCTAGATTATCGAGATTGGCAGATTAAACATCCCGGCAAGCCCTACCCTGTGGCAATTGCCCTCGGCGCGGATCCTGCGACAACTCTAGGTGCCGTAACGCCAGTTCCCGACAGCTTGTCTGAATATGCTTTTGCCGGCCTGTTGCGCGGCGAGAGAACCTCGGTGGTCAAATGTATTGGCAGCAATCTTCAGGTGCCGGCGACGGCAGAGATTATTCTCGAGGGTTATTTGCAACCGGGCGAAGAGGCCGACGAGGGGCCCTTCGGCGACCACACGGGATATTACAACGAGGTTGAACGCTTTCCCGTGCTAACCGTTGAGCGCATCACCCATCGCAAGCAGCCGATCTATCACAGCACCTATACCGGCAGACCACCAGATGAGCCGGCTATTCTAGGCGTTGCTCTGAATGAGGTATTTGTTCCCATTTTACAGAAGCAATTTCCCGAAATTAGCGATTTTTATCTTCCTGCCGAGGGCTGTTCCTATCGCATGGCGGTAGTTAGTATGAAAAAGCAATTCCCCGGCCATGCGAAGCGGGTAATGATGGGCGTCTGGTCTTTCTTGCGCCAATTTATGTATACCAAATTTATTATTGTCACCGATGATGATATTGATATTCGCAACTGGGAAGATGTAATTTGGGCTATTACTACGCGGATGGATCCTACTCGGGATACCGTGATGATTGATAACACACCAATAGACTATCTAGATTTTGCCTCCCCTGTGTCTGGCCTGGGTTCAAAAATGGGATTGGATGCCACCAATAAAATGCCCGGCGAAACTGATCGCGAATGGGGTGAACCCATACAGATGAACAAAGATGTTAAACAACGCATTGACCAACTTTGGGATGAATTGGGTATTTCTACAACAAACTAATATCTCCTGCTAGAGCCGACAACGCATTGACGAGTTTTTATTTTGTGCTTGCATAGCGTCAGTGAGAGGATTAAGTTGTATGTGTTTAGACAACTTTGTCTTAGAGGTAGCGTGTGAATAATAACAGGGGTCAATTTTATCTTTTTACTAAGCGTCGGTTTTTGCCGTTTTTTATTACTCAGTTTCTCGGCGCGCTAAATGATAACCTCTTTAAAAATGCCCTCTTGGTGATAGTAGTTAGCACTGCTGTCGCCAACGCCGACAGCAATACCAACTTTATCACCAATCTTGCCGCCGGACTATTTATCTTGCCTTTTTTCTTGTTTTCTACCCTCGCCGGCCATTTGGCCGATCGCTGTGACAAAGCTTATTTAATTCGCCGAATTAAATTTGCAGAAATTATACTGATGGTAGTTGGCTGTTTTTCTCTCTGGCAGGCTAATATAAATTTAATGTTGGCGGTGCTCTTTTTACTCGGCGTGCAATCGGCATTTTTTGGCCCTATAAAATACGCCATCATCCCACAGCATGTAGATGGCAATGAGCTACTGGCTGCCAATGCTCAGGTTGGCATGGGCACTTTTGTATCTATACTCCTTGGCACCCTGATTGGAGGATGGCTAGTCACCGAGCCTCAGGGGGCAATGCAACTTGGCTCACTTATTATTTTGGTGGCTACCATTGGCTGGCTTAGCGGCTGCCAAATTCCACCGGCACCACCGGAAAACGCTACCCCAGAAGTCGGTGTTTCATTTAATCCACTGCGAGAAACCGCGGCTAACTTTAGGCTTGCCAAACAAAATAAAACCGTTATTTACTGCATTTTCTCAAATTCATGGTTTTGGTTGTATGGAGCGTGCTTTTTAACTCAGGTGCCCAATTTTTCCATTGCTATTTTAGGCGGAGACCCAAAGTTGATCTCTATTTTGCTAGGGTGCTTTATTATTGGTGTCGCTATTGGATCACTGTGTTGCAACAAGCTCTCCAGAGGGCAGGTTGAACCCGGCTTAGTGCCCGTTGGCGCACTAGGGCTAAGCCTTTTCGCCATTGATTTGTATTTTTCCTCCAGTTACTTCGCCACAGCCAATGCATCCTATGGCAGCGTGGCGCCAATGGTATTTCTATCCATGTTTTCCGGCTTGAGAATACTAGCTGATCTACTGTTTATAGGGCTTTTTGGCGGCCTATTTATCGTGCCTATCTATGCCATGATTCAACGCAACACCGATGGCAAAACACGCGCTAGGGTGCTGTCGGTGAATAATATTTTAAATGCATTATTTATGGTTTCAGGCAGCTTATTGGGAATGTTGTTTTTAAGTTGGCTCGGTTGGAGCATACCCCAGTTCTTTTTACTTTTAGCTTTATTTAATCTCGTCTATATGGCAACTGTCTTTTATCTGGAACCAGTTTTTCTGCATCGATTTATGAATTGGATAAATCTAAAGCAGACTAAAAGTAGTAATTAACTGCAGACATATACCAAGTGAGATTAAGCACAACAATTCGCTTTTTTTCACTGTGGCCAATAGGTTAAACTACTCGCTAAATCAACGCTTCTGTCACGGCTTAAACATGGTTCAATATTTTTTACAAAGGTCTGACGGTCTATACCTTGGCAAGGATTTAGTCTGGATTGCCAACAGTGAAAACACGCCACTCTATCATTCCGAACATCAGGATATTGCGCTTAATCAGCTAATTGAACTGAATGCTAAGGATATAAATCTCAGAGCTAGTGTTGTGGCCTGCGAAGTTGACCTCAACGGCATTATCATTTCCAAAAACTCATTAACTGCGGCCTAGTTGAGAATAATATGGCACTTTTAAATGATCGCTTGGCGCTATTTGATAACCAACAGACAAACAAGCATTTGCGCGCTATTGTTCGCGGCATTGAAAAAGAAAGCTTGCGCGTTTCAACCAGCGGTCATATCGCGACTACAGCTCATCCACGAACACTGGGTTCTGCTCTGACCCATCCGTCAATTACCACGGATTACTCAGAAGCGCTATTAGAGTTTATTACTGCGCCCTCAAGCTCTATGGAAAAGGTGCTCGCCGAGCTCGAAGATATTCATCGATTTACCTACCGCCAGATTGGCGACGAGCTACTCTGGGCTAGCAGTATGCCCTGCCAGCTTGGCCCCGATGATCAAATTCCAATAGCCGAGTACGGCACTTCGAATATAGGCATTATGAAGCGCGTGTATCGCCTGGGTCTGGGCCATAGATACGGTCGAGCCATGCAGACTATTGCCGGCATTCACTATAATTTTTCTGTCCCCGACGAACTTTGGCTCGAATTACAGCGACAACAACAAAATAACCAGTCACTTCAGGATTTTAAATCCGCAGGTTACTTTCACCTTATTCGCAATTTTCGTCGCCATGCTTGGCTGCTTCTGTATCTACTAGGCTCGGCGCCGGCAGTCTGCCGCAGCTTTGTGGCTAATCGAGATCATCAACTCAGTCCCGTAGGCGCAGACAGTCACAGCCTCTACCAACCCTATGCAACCTCGCTGCGCATGGGCGATTTGGGCTATCAAAGTCAGGCTCAGAGCGCTGTGGAAATTTCTTATAATAGCTTGGATGAATATGTAGCATCGCTGCGAACTGCATTAGTTCAGCCCTTCAAAGCCTATGATGAAATTGGACTCAAAGACGACCAAGGCAACTACAAACAACTCAACACTCATCTTTTACAGATTGAAAATGAGTTTTATAGCGCCATAAGACCTAAACGCACCGCAAATCCCCAAGAAACCCCTCTGCAAGCTCTGCAACATCGAGGGGTAGAATATATTGAGGTGCGCTGTTTAGATGTCAATCCACTACTTGCGTGCGGCATTGATGGGAAGACTATTCGCTTCTTGGATACTTTTCTTTTATTTTGTCTTTTCTCAGAGAGCCCGCCGAACACAAGTCACGAATCAACTGCGATAGCTGAAAATATGTTGCGCACTGTTTATCAGGGACGGGATCCACAACTCAAGCTACAGCATAATCAGTCCCAATTGAAGCTGCGGGATTGGGGTGGCGATTTACTCTCGCAAATGCAGCCAGTAGCCGAGCAACTAGATACTGCTTATGGCGGTCATAATTATGCAGAATCACTGCATTCCATGCAGTCTGCACTAACTGACCCAAGCCTTACCCCCTCGGCAACTATGCTGAGGGAGATGGACAATAACCACGAGACCTACTATCAAATGGCAATGCGCAAAGCGCAAGAACACCGAGAGTTCTTTTTAGGTCATGACCTCGATCGTTCTGTATCGGATCATTACCGCCATTTGGCAACCCTGTCTCATGAGCAACAGGCGCACCAAGAAAATAATGATCAGCTTTCATTTGATACTTTCTTGGCCAATTATTGGAAATCCTCAAAAAATCCGCAGTAAATCGCGCAAATATTATACAATTGCAAAGTTAAATTTTAGGAAATAGCCATGCAGCTGCCAAATCACAGAGTCCTGAATGTCCTCCAAGCCTTAGCTGGGATATTGTTGCTTGTTATTGCGGTATTTTATTTTCAAAATTATCTGCAGCTAGAGCCCTGCTATCTATGTATTACCCAGCGGGTTTTTGTGATTGCCATTGCCATTGTCTGCGCCCTTGCCACACTGCACAACCCTGCTCAAACAGGGCAGAGAGTTTACGCCGGCCTATCGACACTAATGGCTTTTATTGGTAGTTATTTCTCTATAAAGCAACTCTGGCTTCAAAGCCTGCCAGAAGATCAGGTTCCCACGTGTGGCATCCCAGTTGATTATCTATTCGACGTATTCTCTCTATCTGAAGCCATATCACATCTACTCAAGGGTGATGGCAATTGCGCCGAGGTACAGTGGCAGCTCCTTAGCATCAGTATGCCGGGCTGGGTCTTAGTCGCTTTTATTGGCTTTGCTACTGTGGGTATTTATCAGTTTTTTCGCAAAAGCTAAACCCTGTTAGCCTGATCTGGCTAATGGCAGAGGAACATATGGCATCTAAATAAAACTTTTCCATTTTTAAAATTAGGAGTAAGCTATTAAACAAAAATGGATTATGGAAAGTTTTATGGACGACAAAAATATAACGCCAAATGAATTTTGGCCTTGGGTTCATGAACGCATAAAGCATTGGCTTGAAGCTCGCCGCGAGCTTCTTGTTACCTTTTGTCAGCTCAGTAGTGTCAAAGATTTCCATAGTGCAGACCTTAAACAAGGCCAGCTTCTACAGACCTTTTGTCAGCAATTGGTCGATTACATTTCAGAGGGTCATTTTGAAATTTTTGAGCAGCTTATTAATGAAGGCTATCTGTTTAATGACGCTGAAGCTCTGGCTTCCGGAAAAAAACTTTTACCCGCCATCTATGCACTGACCGATCTAATTTTGGATTTTAATGATAAATATCTGGCCACTGATGATCTGTCTTCACTGGCAAGTGACCTATCTACTCTGGGTGAAAATATGGCTCAAAGGTTTGAAATTGAAGACAACATGGTCATTATCTTGCACGGCGCCCACTATCAACAGGTTCTTATTGCCAAAAAACCGATTAATTAAGCCTAAAAAAGCCCCATTTAATGGGGCTTTTAAATTCAAACGCTAAACTAGCCCTCTTTGGACTTGCTCACATCAGCTTGCAATAATTCGACTTCAAAAATCAAAACTGCATTGGGTCCGATAGGCCCTTGACCGCCAGCACCGTAGCCAAGCTCGGCAGGTATATACAGCTCCCACTTTGAACCCTCTGGCATTAGTTGAAGCGCCTCTGTCCAGCCGGGAATCACTTGAGTTACACCAAATTTAACTGGCATGCCACGCTTAATCGAGCTATCGAACTCTGTACCGTCCAGAAGTTTGCCTGCGTAGTGGACTTCAACCGTGCTTTTGGCGCTGGGCTTTGGCCCAGTGCCCGCTGTAATTACTTTATATTGAAGCCCTGACTCAGTGGTTACAACACCCTCTTTGACTGCATTTGCCTCGAGAAAGGTTGCGCCTTCCTTGAGGTTAGCGGCCGACTCAAGCGCAGCGGCCTCTTGCTCAACTTTTTGCATCTCTTCGCGCTTTGCCATCATTTGCTTTTGAAACTCTTGGATTACCTTGCTAGTTTCTTCCTCAGTTAGCTTGGACTCAAGCTTATCAATGCCATCAGAAAATCCCTGTTGGTAGGCCGCGAGATCTAGAACGATTCCAGTAGAGCCAATTCCCTTGCCATTTTCTATACCCATAAGATAACTAACTTTTTGATCTTGAGTCTCAATTACAGCCGTTGCCGGCTCCTCTGCTTTATCATGACCACAGGCAGTAATTCCCATCACAACCATTGAAATCAGACTAATTTTTTTCATCTTGTTTTCCTAATAAATTAAGTTAAATGCACTAATATACAGTTTAGGCTAATTTTAAGACTAAACAACCAAAAAATAGTTCGCTTTGCCGAAACATTTTTTCTAAAGCTCAATTATTGCGTTCTCTGCGCCATAATATCCCATACACCGTGACCCAACCTCTCCCCGCGGAGCTCAAATTTAGTCAGCGGTCTAAACTCTGGTCGCGGCACATAATCATCCGCTAAGTTTACAAATCCCGGCGCCTCTCCAATTAATTCTAGCATCTGCTCAGCATAGGGTTGCCAGTCCGTCGCCATGTGAACTAAGCCGCCTAAGCACAGCTTTTTTCGAATTAATTGTAAAAATTTTGGCTGAATAATTCGTCGTTTATTGTGCTTCTTCTTGTGCCATGGATCTGGGAAATAAATCTGTACCCTATCCAAACTGCCGTCGTCAAAGCACTCACTCAACACGTCCGTTGCATCGGCGAGGTAAACTCTTAAATTTTCCAACTGTTTTTCTTGAGCGGCATTGATGAGGCTGCCCACTCCTGGAGGATGGACCTCGATGCCAATAAAATCTGTTTCCGGTTGTGCTTGGGCCATTTCCAACAGTGATGCACCCATGCCAAAGCCAATTTCAACGACTTTCTGATTATCTCGACCAAATACAGCGTTTAGATCCACCATGCCATCGGCCAGGCGAAGGCCATAAGCATTCCATCCGGATTCAAATGCACTGCGTTGCGCCTTGGTCATACGACCCGCTCTGACGACGAAGCTGCGGATGGTTTTATCTCGGTATTCTGGCTTAATTTCCATCTATTTTTCTCTTATTGCTGCGAGAAGGAGCATTATCCAGCCCGCCATAAATGATAAACCACCCAGTGGTGTAATCATGGCAAGTTTTGACATATCCGTAGCTATCAACAGATATAGAGATCCACAAAAGAGAACAATGCCCCACAGAAAGAATCTCGCTGCATATTGTTGCCAACGCGGCGCTAATATTTCGTCGCCGATGGCGACAAGCCCAAACAATGCCAGTGTATGAAATATGTGATACTGCACAGCAGTATCGAAAGTTTCTATGCGTTGAGCCGTCAGCATGCCCTCGAGCACATGAGCGGCGAATGCGCCAAGGGCCACCGCCAATAGGCCGTTGATTGCTGTTACTTTAATCCAAAATTGTTTATTCATAGGTATAAAAAAACCGCACGGTAAGGTTGCACAGTGCGGTTTTATTTGTCACTTTATTGATTAGGCTTCCATGGCTGCGCGTACTTTGGACATAGCATTCTTCTCAAGCTGGCGAATCCTCTCCGCAGAGACACCATACTCATCGGCTAACTGATGGAGTGTCGCCTTGTCATCATCGAGCCATCGTCGCTGGAGAATTTCTTGGCTGCGCTGGTCTAGGGACTGAACAGCCAAGCCGAGCCGGGCATTACTATCAACTTCAAAGTCATGGCTTTCAACCAGCTGCGCGGGGTCTGCTGCCTTGTCTTCAAGATATAACGCAGGGGCATAAGCCGTGCTGTCATCATCATCTTCACCAATGGGTGCATCGAAACAGGCATCGTGGGCTGAAAGACGCTTTTCCATTTCCATTACATCTTTGACCTCAACGCCCAAGTCATCGGCAACTGCTTGTGCCTCATCGGCAGAGAGCCATTGCAACTGCTTTCTGGCACTGCGCAGGTTAAAGAACAGTTTGCGCTGGGATTTGGTTGTGGCAACTTTGACAATTCTCCAGTTACGAAGGATAAACTCGTGAATCTCCGCTTTGATCCAGTGCACGGCAAAGGAAACTAAGCGCGCACCCTTTTCAGGGTTGAAGCGTTTAACTGCCTTCATCAAACCGACATTACCCTCTTGAATCAAATCGCCCAAGGGCAGACCGTAGCCATTGTAGGATCGCGCAATGTGCACAACAAAACGCAGGTGGGACATAACCAGTTGTCGTGCGGCATCGAGATCATCTTGATAGTACAGGGCTTCGCCGAGCTGGCGCTCTTGATCTTGGGTTAATATGGGCACAGAGGCTGTTCCCTGAATGTAGGCATTCAGGTTAGCGCCAGGACTCATCCAATCCATTGTCTGTAGCGAATTGCTCATACTAAAAAATCTCTTGTCTCAGCCACCCATTATAGCATTATTTTATACATAGTGCCTAGTTGGGAAAATTCAAGTGTAAACACAGAATATTACGACTGTATTGCTATCTTGGTTTGATATCTTTTAGATGTCTGCCCACGGCCAGCCAAGAGCCCAAAAGACCGAGGCCAACGCCCGCGGCAATGATTAGCACACAGCCTTGCAATCCCGGGCCCAGCAACCTGGAGGGACTGCTGTACAGCTCGCTTAGCTGAGCCACTGAGGACCCCAGCCACCAAAAGCCAATCACCAAAATGAATGCGGCAATCACGGCGCCCACAAGCCCAGTTAACATGCCAGAATACAAAAAGGGTCTCCTGACATAGGCATCGGTTCCGCCAACTAGTTTAAGCACAATAATTTCATCGCGCCGACTGTGAATCGACAGCCTAATACTGTTGCCAATAATAACTAACACACCCAACCCTAGTACCGCGGCTAAGGCTATAACAATTTTCTGCCCTATTTGCGTAATGCCGCGCAATCTCTGCAGCCACAGCATATCAATTTGCACATCTTCAACCCGATCTATTTGACCAATTGTGTGCAGTAACTGTTGCATCTGATCTGCCGCTAGTGTAATTGCAGCACTGGGCTCAATCACAAATACCGGCGGCAATGGATTGCTCTCTAGGTACTTGAGCGCTCCGCCAAAACCCGAGCTCTGAGTAAATTCTTGCAGAGCCTGCTCGGCTGAAATATGGACCACTGCAGCAATTTCTGGCATTGATTCAAGTTGATTTTGAATAGCGGCAATCTGTTTTTGATTGGCGCCAATATCTACATATGCTGATATTTGTGAAAAAGACTGAAAACTATTTTCAAATTGCCGAGCATTGTCAACGGCCAAAAAAAGCGTGGCCGGAAGCGATAGCGCAATGGCAATAGCTGCGCTAGTCATTAGCGTTTGCTGGGGATCCCTCGCCAGTCTTCTCAGGCTGTCTTGAAAGCTGTGGCCATGGTGGCCAATAGCTGCTTTTATTCGCCGCAAAAAACTCGACTTTGGGCCAACTGCGCCTCGGCGATGCTTATTGTTAGATGGCTGCGCCATTAGGCCCCCCGTCATCAGCCACCATGCCCTGATGCAAACGAACAATTCGACAGTTCATGCGGCTAATCAAGTCGATATCATGGGTTGCTATCAGGACTGTTACGCCTACATCTTGAAAACGTCGAAACAGAGTCATAATTTCAGCTGATAACGCTGGATCTAGGTTTCCTGTTGGTTCGTCAGCTAGCAGTATTCGGGGTTTGTGCACAACTGCCCGCGCAATGCCTACCCGCTGTTGCTCACCGCCGGATAGCATCTTTGGGTTGTGTCGCTCTTTTGACAAAAGGCCTACTCCGTCGAGGGCGGCGCGCACGCGGCGACCAATTTCTTTGCGCGGCTGGCCTGCAACTTGTAGCGGCAGTGCCACATTGTCGAATACACTACGATCCATTAATAATTGATGATCTTGAAAAACAACCCCGAGCTGGCGGCGATAACTGGGAATTGCACTATCGGCTAAACGATTGATATTTCTGCTATTGATTAGCAGCGAGCCTGAGCTAGGTCGCTCCAGTAGCATCAACAATTTGAGCAGCGTGCTTTTGCCTGCGCCAGAATGACCAGTTAAGAAAGCCAGCTCCCCTGCTTCCATATGCAGATTGATACTCTTGAGCGCTTCAAACCCCCCGGGGTAACGCTTGCTGAGGTTATCAAAGTGAATCATTCACTACCCGTTTTGCTAAGAGCCCATCAGGGCTTCAATAAAGTCCTCGGCAACAAAAGGCTGAAGATCCTCCTGCCCCTCGCCTACACCAATGTAGCGTATCGGCGTTGTAAATTGCTCGGCAAGCGCAAAAATAACACCGCCCTTGGCGGTGCCGTCTAACTTGGTCAGCGCTATGCCGGATACGCCAACCGCGTGATTAAACTCTGTCATTTGAGCTACAGCATTCTGTCCCGTCCCCGCATCTAGCACTAGAAGAACTTCGTGAGGGGCTTCACTGTCGAGCTTACCTGCAACGCGCTTTACCTTTTCTAGCTCTTCCATCAGATTGCTTTTATTGTGTAGCCTGCCCGCGGTGTCTGCTATTACCACATCAATGCCGCGACTTTTTGCGGCTTGAATCGCATCAAAAATCACCGAGGCACTATCGGCGCCAGTGTGTTGCGCCACTACTGCCACCTGATTGCGCTCACCCCATGCCTGAAGCTGCTCCACAGCGGCGGCTCTAAAGGTGTCGCCGGCAGCTAACAGCACCGACCTGCCCTGCTGCTTTAAACGATTGGCTATTTTGCCAATGGTTGTAGTCTTGCCGACGCCATTGACTCCAACCACCAAAATTACATAGGGGCCGCTATCTGACTGTGGGTTGAGGGCTATTTCACAGGGCTTAAGCTTGCTGTGCAATAACCCCTTTAGGGCAGTGTGAAGCGCCGCGCCATCCTGAAGCTGGTTTCGCTTAACTTGCTCCGTTAGCTCTTTGATAATGGCACTGGTAACCTCTATGCCGACATCGGCGACTAGCAATAGGGTTTCAAGTTCCTCGAGAATATCTGCATCTATGACTTTTTTACCAAGAAACAAACTGCCAAAGCCGCTACCGGTTCGCGCCAGTGCCTTGCGCATTCGGCCCATAAATGTCTGAGCTGTATTGCTTTCATCAGCACCTAACTGATCAGCGCTTTCAGATACGCTGTTACTTTCAGCCTCTGAATTACTGCGTTTAAAGCGATCAAAAAAAGACTTTTTCTGCGGTTGCTCCATTAATCTAAAAAACTCCATTAGTAAAAAGGTAGATTTACAGTGTTAATGGTATCTAGTGTATCCTATCCACGACAGCAGTCCCATAAAAATGGGTTTAAATTATTAATCTGTATGAGGTTTTGCGTTGGCCAGAAAAATATCTTCCCGAACTCCGGAGTCGGTGCGAATAATTGGCGGAAAATGGCGCAGTAGGCAGCTACAATTCCCAGCTGTCGACGGGCTGCGACCAACCGGAAGCCGCATCAGGGAAACGCTGTTTAACTGGTTGGCCCCCTACATAGAGGGTGCCAGTTGCCTCGATCTATTTGCCGGCTCGGGAGCTCTGTGTTTTGAGGCCCTCTCCCGAGGGGCAAAAAACTGCACTGCGGTGGAGAATAATCGAGTCGCCACTGCACAACTAATAGATAATAAAACCTTGCTGGATGCCGATGATCTTCGGATTATTGCCACAGATACGCGAGATTTTCTAAGCGCCAATAGGCAAAATTGGCAGTTTGATATAATTTTTCTAGATCCTCCTTTTGAGCGTCAATTACACACAGAGATTGCGCGACTACTCTCTGATGGCGACTGGCTGGCAGCCAATGCGCTAATATACTGTGAGCTTCCGGCGATGGAGTCTTTCTCTCGCCCCGCAAATTGGCATCTCTTGAAGGATAAAATTGCAGGAAAGGTACGTTTTTGCCTTTTTTCCTATGTTGAGTAGAGTGATTTTATTCAGTAAGATGCAGATCCTTTATCCAGCATGTAGAGCGTTAAGCCTATGAAAACTATCGTTTATCCGGGTACCTTTGATCCAATTACCAATGGTCATATTGACCTTGTGGAACGAGCATCCAAGCTGTTTGGAAAAGTGGTTATAGGCATCGCCAGCAATCGCCAAAAAAGCCCTCTCTTTACGATAGAGGAACGGATTGATCTCGCTAGGGAGTGTTTACAGCATATCTCCAACGTTGAAATTTACGGCTTTAACAGCTTGCTTGTTAATTTTGTAAAGGAATGTAATGCCGACGCCATTATGCGAGGCTTGCGCGCGGTCTCTGATTTTGAGTATGAATTTCAGATGGCCAATATGAACCGCGCCCTGTCGCCCGAAATTGAAAGCATCTTTTTGACCCCCTCAGAAAAATTCTCCTATATATCTTCATCGCTGGTAAGAGAAATTTCTTCACTGAATGGAGACGTATCCCAATTTGTGCCCGCCAATGTTGCCAATGCCCTCGCTGAGAAATTGCAAAAATCATAGACCCCTAGGTTTGGCACTTGGGGCAAAAAACTGAACTTCGCTGGCCTAGCCTCAGTTCTTTGAGAGTAGTATCACAGGTGTTGCAGGGCTCTCCCGATCGCCCATAGACATCTAATGACTGCTGAAAATAGCCGGGCTCGCCATCACTATTGATAAAATCGCGTAGTGTAGTGCCACCCTGAACAATCGCCGCTGCCAGAACTTGCTTTATATTCTCCGCCAGAAGACTGTAGCGCCTCTGGGATATATTGCACGCTGCTCGATCTGGGCGTATGCCGCTGCGAAACAGCGCCTCAGATGCGTAGATATTGCCCACCCCGACAACAACGGCGTTAGTCATAATAAATGGCTTAACCGCCATTTTTCGCTGGCGCGACAAGCTGTATAAACGATTTCCATCAAATTCGTCGGATAGGGGTTCTGGCCCAAGGCTTTCAAGCTGTTGGTGCTGTGCAGATGACCACAGCCAACAGCCAAATCTTCGCGGATCGTGATAGCGCAGTGCCTGATGGCTTTCCAAGCGCATTTCAATATGATCGTGCTTACGCCAGCTTTCTGCTGGGTCGACAATTCTCAGACTGCCGCTCATGCCGAGGTGAATCAAAATCGACCCCTTATCGAGCTGTAAAATAATATACTTTGCTCGCCTTGTTATTTGCCTTACCTGCTGTCCGCGCACTATATTGTGAATATTGTCGGTAACTGGCCAGCGCAATCTGGGCTGACGAACCGTCAAATCCGTGATTTTTTGCCCCGCCAAATGGGGTGCTATTCCACGCAGTGTAGTTTCTACTTCTGGCAATTCAGGCATATTAATTAACCATCACCTATGGTCTAAAAAGTCGTTGGGACCGCAAGAATAGCATACAAAATTAGCTATCTTTACTAAGGAATAACTAGTATTTTTCTTAAATTAGCGTAGAATCCTCAACTGCGCCACGGACTGACTTAGACTGACTTACAGGGGCTTAAATTAAAATGGCTTTAGGAAAAAGACGCAAAGCAGAAGACGATTCTCAAATTGATCTAACACCCATGTTGGATGTGGTGTTTATCATGCTTATTTTCTTTATTGTAACTGCCTCGTTTGTCAATGAAACTGGACTGAACGTCGATCGCCCGCCTACCACTGATCAACCACCACCCGATTCAGCAAATACCAATATTGTATTCCGCGTTTCTGAAAGCAACGACATTACGCTTGAAGGCCGCAGAATTGATGTCCGCTCTGTGCGTGCCAATGTCGAGCGCTTACACGCTGAAAATCCTGAGGCCAAGGTGGTTATTAATTCGCACCCCAAGGCTAAAACTGAAATCTTTGTAATGATTTCTGATCAGGCCAGAGAGGCAGGCGTCTACAATATCTCTCTTTCAACAGACTAATTTTTCGCCACTGTTGGCAAAATACTGGTTATCATCGCAAAGTTTTTAGAGCCTTGCTTTTATATGTGGCTGTGCGATTATAAGTCGTAGACAACAGACCGCATTTAAAGGCCATCATTTGGGGTGCAGCATGACCAAGCTAGGTGTTGACTCTATTTCACAGATTGCAAAAAGCCTTCCTGCATTCGGCAAAATTACCGAGCAGTCAACAACGATTGGCTGGCTAGATTCTTATTTATCCCTCTATCAACTGCCAGTTTCAACTGACGAGTTAGATTTTTACTGCGGCGCCCTCGAGGTTGAGCAACCCTTGATTTTTGCCGCAGCTTGGGAGCCGTCTCAGTCTGAGGGCACAGCAATTATTGTGCATGGTTACTTGGATAATCTAGGGCTGTATGGGCACCTTATTAGGCATTTGTTGGATCAAAATTTAACTGTGGTATGTTTTGATTTGCCCGGGCTTGGCCTCTCCGAAGGTGAGCGCGCCTCAATCGATGATTTCTCTGACTACACCGCGGTGCTAGATGGCGTGATTGCGCTCTGCCAAGATCAGTTTACTGGGCCTTTCCATGGTTTTGGGCAAAGCACTGGCGGCGCTATCTTATTAAAACATTTACTTGATAATGAGCCTAACGGCAATTATCCATTTCAAACACTTAATTTGCTCGCTCCCCTGCTGCACCCGCAAGGATGGCGGCTAAACCGACACCTATTGCCCTTTGTTAAACCCTTTAGAAAATCACTTAAACGTCGATTTGGTATTAGTTCTCACGATCCAGATTTTTTAGCCTTTATTCGTCAACAGGATCTGTTTCAGCCCAAAACTATGCCATTACCTTGGTTTGTCGCAGCTGACCGCTGGGCACATGAATTTGAAACCTGCAATGGCAATGACTTTGCAGTTAATATTATTCAGGGGACTGGAGATACAACCCTCGATTGGAAATACAACCTCAGACTGTTTAAGCAAAAATTGCCGAATATGTCGTTACATATTATCGATGGCGCCTATCATCATATGGCAAATGAGCGTCAGGATTTTCGAAGTAAAATTTTTGCTGCTATAGAGCTTTAGCTATAACAGTTACCTAGCGCCCGTAAACCACTTCCGGCAACCATGTTGCTATCTGTGGCCAAATCGCCAACATCATCATTAACAATAGCTGCATAAATATAAATGGTATTACTCCGCGGTACATGGCTGAGGTTTCTACCGACGGCGGCGCAACCCCGCGCAAGTAAAATAGCGCAAAGCCAAAGGGCGGGGTTAAAAATGACGTCTGTAGATTTATCGCAATCATCACTCCAAGCCATATAGGGTCGAGCCCCATAGCTAGCAGAACTGGGCCAACAATTGGCACAACAACAAAGGTAATCTCTATAAAGTCGAGAATAAAGCCCAAGAGGAAAATAACCAGCATCACCAAGATAGTTGCCGAGACCACACCTCCGGGAAGGCTTGCAAAAAACTGCTCGACAATTTCTTCACCGCCAAAGCCGCGAAACACCAAAGAAAATATCGCGGCGCCGATAAGGATTAAAAATACCATAGAGGTAACTTCAGCCGTGCCCTTTGCAACTTCGCGCAGTCGAGATAAGCTCAGGCGACCCTTAAATGCGGCCAAAATAATTGCGCCAAAGGCGCCTACTCCCGCCGCCTCAGTGGGCGTAGCCGCGCCGGCGAGAATAGAGCCTAAAACTGCAATAATTAAGCATACCGGTGGTAGCAAATCCTGCAGTAACTTCAAAATCTGGGCCTGCTCTTGACTGTTTGCTTGCGCCTGAGGCAGATCTAACTTCGGCCGCGCCACTATGACTACATAGCTAATATAAAAAATAACCAGTGTTAACCCCGGAATAATAGCGCCGACAAATAGGTCGCCAATTGACACTGTTTTGGGTGTGAAGATCCCCATATTTAACTGCGCTTGCTGATAGGCGCTCGACAGGGTATCACCCAATAATACTAGGGCTATGGAGGGTGGGATAATTTGCCCAAGGGTTCCAGTGGCGGCAATAATGCCGGTTGCCTGTGATGATGAATAGCCTCTTTTAAGCATGGTTGGCAATGACATCAGACCCATGGTCACCACAGTGGCGCCGACTATACCCGTACTGGCAGCCAACAGCGCCCCAACCACCACAACCGAGACGCCAAGACCACTGCGAAAGCGGCCAAATAAGGCTGCCATACTGCCCAACAAATCCTCAGCTAAGCGGGATTTCTCCAGCATAATGCCCATCAGCACAAACAGTGGCACCGCAATCAGGGTGCCATTTTGCATAATGCCAAATAGTCGGTTGGGCAATGCCTGTAAATAGGCTGGATCAAAATATCCTACCGCCATCCCCGCAAAGGCGAACAATAATGCGGTGCCCGCCAGAGAGAAAGCCACTGGATAGCCAGCCATTAAAACCGCACAGACGGTTAAAAATAATATAAAGGGGATCCATTCAGCCATCAGTCTGCTACCTTAGAAGATTCTTTACTGTTGGCTTTTTTCAACACTGCAATACTTTCTATTACTTGAGCTATACCCTGCAGTGCCAGCGTAACTGGCATAATTATCATCAGGGTTTTTAGTAGGTATACCGCAGCTATACCGCCCGTTTCTGATGAGGTCTCTCTAATTGACCAGCTAGCCATAACGTAGTCCCAACTAGCAAACAAAATTAAACCGCAAAACGGCATCAGAAACACAACCGCACCGATTAAGTTAACAAATGCCTGACGCGACGGCGAAAACTCGCGGTAAAAGATATCCACCCGAACATGGCCGCCGCGCTGAAGCGTAAAGGCTAGCCCAAGCATAAAAATCATGGCGTGAACATAGCTTACAGACTCTTGAATAGCGATTGATCCCACGCCTAATAAGTATCGCGATAGCACCACGGTGATAACCAGTGCCACCAACACTAGAGTTAACCATGAAATCAGCTGCCCAACCCTGAGATTAATTTGGTTGATGCCCTGTGCAATTTTGAGTAATAAGTTCATCCGTCTATTCTACCTGATTATTTGACATCTGCTGAAGGGGGATAAATTCATTTTAAGTTTTTAATGGGATTAGCTTAGAATGGAAATCTAATGCAAAACAAGGCCAAAAATAAATTTTTACAGTAATATACACAGCGAAGTATATTGAATTTTTAACAGGGCAATTATCCATATGATGCTGACTATAATTTCTCCAGCTAAAAAATTAGATTACAGCCAGCTCTCGGAGGCTCAGGCGTATACTCAGCCACTTCTTTTAGAGCACTCTGAACAGCTACTCAACGACTTGCGGCTATTATCCCCAAACGATATATGCTCGCTGATGGGTCTGAGTGATAAGCTCGGCGCACTCAATTATGAGCGCTTTCAAGAGTGGCAGTTGCCATTTTCAACGGACAATGCCAAGCAGGCTATTCTGGCATTTAAGGGTGATGTCTATCAGGGATTAGATGCGGAAAATATGAGCTCTGAGGAACTTAATTGGGCGCAGGATAATTTGCGTATTCTGTCTGGGCTCTATGGCCTTTTGCGCCCCCTAGATTTAATGCAGCCCTACCGCTTGGAAATGGGCACTAAATTTGCCAATAACCGAGGAGCAAATCTGTACCAGTTTTGGGGCGATATTATTACTAAGCAGCTGAATAAATTACTTGCCGTCTCGCCTAAGTCTGTACTCATTAATTTGGCCTCTAATGAGTATTTTAAATCGGTTCAGCCCAAGGATCTCGAAGCTGAAATTATCACGCCGGTATTTATGGATCAGAAAGGCGACAAATATAAGATTATTAGCTTCTTCGCAAAGCGCGCGCGCGGACTGATGAGCGCATTTATTATTAAAAATAAAATCACTGACCCCCAGCAACTAAAGACCTTTGATGTGGACGGCTACCGCTTTAGTGCTGCCATGAGTGAAGGCAATAAGTGGGTATTTTGTCGAGCGGAATCCTAATACTGCAAACTGTAGTCCAGCGCTAGACCGATAAAGATTGCCATGCCTACGCGATGGTTGTTTACAAATGCTTTGAAGCACCCCTGTGGCTGACGTGTTCGCGCCTGCAGGTGTTGACAGATAAAATACCCGGCGGCAATTATTAGGCCCATACTGTATACCCAGCCTCGCTGAAAATATCCGCCGGCCACGGCCAATAAAACAAGAGCCAAAAGCTGCAAAATAGCGATTATTAATAGATCCTGTCTGCCAAATAATATCGCGGTGGATTTGATGCCTATTTTTAAATCATCTTCGCGATCAACCATTGCATAGTAGGTGTCAAAAGCCACAGTCCACAACACAATAGCCGCAGAAATTAACCAGAGCCCCGCTGGTAGTGCTTGCTGTTCGGCGGCAAATGCCATCGGCACCGCCCAAGCCCAAGCCGCGCCCAAACCCAATTGCGGCAAATTAGTTATTCGCTTGAGAAATGGATAAATTGACGCCAAGCACAGGCCGATTACGCCAAGCAAAATAGTCAAAAAATTAGTTTGCAATACCAGTGTTAATGCGCCCCCTAGTAACAAAAAAAACAGCGCTAATGCCTGCTTGGGTGCAATTTCACCTGCGGGGATGGGCCGGTTTTGAGTTCTGGCCACACTGCCATCCACATGGCGATCAGCATAATCATTGATTACACAGCCCGCGGCTCGCATTACCAAGACCCCGAGAGTAAATACTATAAAGTTGTCTAGTCTAGGCTGGCCACTGCTGGCAAACCACAGTCCCCAATAGGTAGGCCACAGCAAGAGAAAGATACCTATAGGCTTATCAAAACGCATTAACCTCACCCAGGGGTTGTGTCTAAGGGCGTCGATATATTTCATAGTTGGCACTCTGGATTTTATACTTAATTATAGGGATTGAAATCTGGTAAGAAAACTTCTGCCACTAGCAGTGGCTTGTTGTCAAGCCTAAAAACCGATCGTCTACCCCAGCTTGCTGAATCAAAGCGTGCAAATTGAACGGGCTCGCGACGCATACTTGGATCTTTAAATAACAGCTCACCCAGTGGTTGGTTGCTTAACTGCCTGAGCTTTCTAAGCCTTCCAGTCAGGGTTGTCAGGGGCAATATACTGCGAGCAAATACCCAGGGCTGATTATTGCCGTACAATACGACTTCTCTAACCATAGCTCTTCGACGATCGCCTAAACCCAATAACTGCCTCTCTGACAATCTCGGAACCTCAAGGCTCTGTTTGAGAACTGCGACCGACAGATTGCCATCGCTGGCATCAATTAAGCGCTGGGTTAGGGATCCAGCGTCGGCAAGCCAATCCCGCCAGATCGTCGGCACCCTGCTATCGGCTTTTGACAACATTGACTGCCAATCAGGTTCTAAAGTGATTAAGTTGCGTAATCCCAATTCAGGCAAAGTTCTGCTTCTCTATAGATAAATTTTAGGTGCGCCCTCGGGTTGAGCGCGAAACCGTTTATATTCCCATTGATACTGCTCTGGAGCCAAGGCGGCAATCGCCTCGACCCCAGCATTCAAAGCTTCGAGACTGGTTGCCTGATCTGCACTGTAAATAGCCTCTTCAGCAGGTGAAAAATGCAAGCGCCAACCGACTGTCTCACGCAGTGCACAACAAAAAATAGCCTGCGCATTAGAGCGATTTAATAAATTGTGTGCCAGAGTCATGGTCAGTGCCGGCACGCCAAACAGCGGGGCAAAATCACCTCCAGATCTCGGCGGCTGCTGATCTGGCAGAATAGCCACGGTTTCAGACCTTTTTAGCGCCTTGAGTAGCGCCGCCACACCGCTGATATTGGTCGGCACTAAATTGGCGCCGGCCTTTTCGCGCGAATGCTTAATCCAGCGGTCAAGTTTTGCTAACTTCGGCGGCTGATACAGCGAAGTCATCGCCGTTTGCGCTGAAATCCACAGCCCGATCACTTCCCAGTTCCCCTGGTGGGGAATCAATAGAATGGTTCCCTTATCATTGGCCAGTGCCTCTCGCAAAATGCTTTCGCCCTCAACAGCAATAATTTTATTTTGTAGCCAGCTGGGTGATTTGCGCCACAAGACTGGGGTTTCAAAAAAGGCCTGACCCAGATGACACATTCTTTTTTGCGCCAACTGTTGATTAGCCTGTGGTGCTTGCTGAGGAAAACACAGGGATAAATTGCGTTGGGTAATTTTAAATGGCTTGGCAGCTACAGCCATCATTACTAGGCCCATAGCTCTGCCAAATAATCTCGCCACTCCGAGCGGCAGTAGCGAGACGATTTGCATTAAGCATAGCGCTAGGGCTGATTTCATAGCTTACTGGGCAATTGGTCTTTTAGGTATTTTCTAAGCTCTTCGCCAATCTCACTGTGCTCTAAACCCAGTTCGATATTAGCCTGTAGCAAGCCCATTTTACTGCCGCAATCATAGCGAACACCCTGATACTCGTAGGCCAAAACCTGCTCTACTTTTAACAGTGTTTGAATGGCATCGGTCAACTGTAGTTCACCACCTGCTCCCGGCTTTAAATTCTCTATATGGTCAAAAATTTGAGGAGTAAAAATATAGCGGCCGGTAACGCCCATGTCCGAGGGGGCGTCTTCAAACGCCGGCTTCTCGACAATATTGTTAATTAGATGCACATGATCGGACTGCTTATTGCCGCTGATCACACCATAGGAAGATATCTCTGGGCCCGGCACTTTTTGCACCGCAATTACCGAGCTTTTGTAATAATCAAACACCTCGACCATTTGCTTTACAGCGCCCTTTTTATGATGAATTAGGTCATCTGCCAGAATCACGGCAAAGGGTTCATCGCCAACTAGATGCGAGGTTACGGCTACCGCATGGCCTAAGCCCAAAGCTTCATTTTGGCGGATATAGGTGCAGCTAACCCCCTCTGGTACAACATTTTGCGCAATTTCTAATAATTTCTTTTTGCCTCTCTGCTCGAGCTGATGCTCTAATTCATAAGCCTTATCAAAATGGTCAGCGATACTGCGCTTGGTTCGACCGGTAACAAAGATCATCTCGGTAATACCCGCCTCTACCGCCTCCTCAACCGCATACTGAATCAAAGGCTTATCTACTACAGGCATCATTTCCTTGGGACTGGCTTTGGTGGCGGGCAAAAATCGCGAACCCATACCTGCCACTGGAAATACTGCTTTGCGAACCTTATCGCCACGTTTGATATGCTTCATTAAAAACTCCATTGAGACAAATTGACACTTATTCACAACATTATATATTGAACTAAACCTCTAAGGGGCTCAAATTATCAGTTTTAAGGCTTTTTTACCCCTATCTTTATCAGTCTGCACGTTTATAATTGCGCTCTTATAGAAAAAGTTAACGATTTGGTGATTTTTGTGGGAAATATAACCGCTGCTCCTCAAACCTTTCAGGAGCTAATTGCAACACTACAAGACTTTTGGGCTAAACAGGGCTGCGTGATTTTGCAGCCGCTAGATATGGAAGTGGGTGCTGGAACCTTTCACCCGGCAACTTTCTTGCGCTCCATAGGCCCTGAAGTATGGAATTGCGCCTATGTTCAGCCCTCGCGCCGGCCCACCGATGGGCGCTACGGCGAGAATCCTAATCGCCTGCAACACTATTATCAGTTTCAGGTGGCCCTTAAGCCCTCGCCTGACAATATTCAGGAGCTTTACCTCGACTCGCTGCGCCACTTAGGTATCGACACAGCCATTCATGATATTAGATTTGTTGAAGACAACTGGGAGTCTCCCACCCTCGGCGCATGGGGGCTCGGCTGGGAAGTTTGGCTAAATGGTATGGAAGTCACGCAGTTTACCTATTTCCAGCAAGTGGGCGGTCTCGAGTGCTACCCAGTTACCGGTGAAATCACCTATGGCCTTGAGCGCATTGCTATGTATTTGCAGGGTGTCGATAGCATCTATGATTTAGTTTGGTCAAATGGACCGGCTGGCACTGTTACCTACGGCGATGTGTTCCTGCAAAATGAGCGAGAATTATCGGCATTTAACTTTGAACATGCAGATACTGAGTTTTTATTTAAAGCCTTCGACCAGTATGAAAAAGACGGCGAGCACCTTATCGAACATAAATTGCCGTTGCCCGCCTACGAAATGGTGATGAAAGCTTCCCATACATTTAATTTATTGGATGCGCGCAAAGCCATTTCTGTGACTGAGCGTCAACGCTACATTTTGCGGGTAAGAACACTTGCCCGAGGTGTGGCACAAAGTTATTTTAATTCTCGACTTGAAGCTGGCTTTCCCCTTGCAGATAAAGCTATTGCTCAAGAAGTGATAGCCAAACATCAGGATGAATCGCAATGAGTGCTGACTTTCTTATTGAGCTCGGGACAGAAGAGCTACCACCAAAAGCATTAAAATCCCTGTCTAACGCTTTTACTGAAGGAGTTTTAGATGGCATACGCGAGCTCGGCCTTAACTTTGAAGCCCACCAATCCTTTGCCGCGCCAAGACGTTTAGCTGTTACCATCTCCGGATTGGACACGCGCACGCCAGACAAAGATCTCTTGATTTGGGGGCCGCCATCTAAGGTTGCCTTTGCCGCTGACGGCACCGCCTCGCGAGCGGCAGAAGCCTTTGCTAGCAAAAACCAAATCAGTGTTGATCAGTTGCCATCAATGGTTGAAAACGATGGTCAACAGGACAAGCTGTGTATTCGACGCACCGAAAACGGAATTGAAACCAAAGCGCTATTAGCAAATATTGTTAACCAGTCTCTGGCCAAACTGCCAATCCCAAAGCGAATGCGCTGGGGCTATAAAAAAGAGGAGTTTGTGCGTCCAGCACAGTGGGCTGTATTACTGTTTAATGGCGAAGTTCTCAATGACAGTATTTTGGGCATCCCTGCTAGCAATACCAGCCGCGGACACAGATTTCATGCCAATCAGGACATTGTTATCCAGTCGCCAAGCTCTTATCAGCAACAGATGCGCGATGGGTTTGTCATTGCAGATTTTAATGAGCGAAAAGAATTAATTGCCGCTGGGGTAGAGGCCCTAGCTAGCGAGATAAATGGTAAAGCGGTAGTGGAAGACGATCTACTCGATGAAGTGGCGGCACTCAATGAATGGCCAGTGCCCCTGATGGGTAAGTTTGACCAGCATTTTTTATCTATCCCGGCGCAAGCACTTATATCTTCGATGAAAGAACATCAAAAGTACTTTCATGTTCTCGATGCTAAGGGTCAACTTTTACCCGCCTTTATTACCGTGGCCAATATAGAGAGCACCGATCCGGCACAAGTTATTGACGGCAATGAGCGCGTAATCCGCCCGCGTTTGGCCGACGCCGCGTTTTTTTACAGCAACGATAAACAAAATAGTCTTGAGAGCCGGAGAGATTCTTTAAAAAATATCGTATTCCAAGCAGATTTGGGTTCTGTTTGGGACAAAACTGAACGGGTAGCTGCTATTGCTGAGTATTTGGCCGCTAAAATCGGGGCCAAGCCCGATCTAGCTCGCCGTGCAGCGGAGTTGAGTAAATCTGATCTCGTAACCGATATGGTAGGTGAATTTGACGACCTTCAGGGTGTTATGGGGCGCGACTATGCGCTAAACGATGGTGAAGACAGTGAGATTGCTGAGGCCTTATTTGAGCAATATCTTCCACGTTTTTCGGGGGATATTGTCCCCACTACTGACACAGGTACTGCCTTAGCCCTTTCTGATCGCTTGGATAGCCTGATGGGAATCTTTAGCATCGGCCAACAACCTTCGGGCTCCCGCGATCCCTTTGCCCTGAGACGCGCCAGCTTGGGTGTGTTGCGTATTATGTTGGAGCAGAATATAGATTTGAGTCTGTTAGAGCTACTGAACTACTGCAATACACAATTAAAGATCGAAAAGTCTGCAAAACTATCGGGAACAGAGCTAGAAAAGCAAGTACTCACTTACATTTTAGATCGCTTTAAATCATGGTATAAGGAAAAAGGCTTGCCCTCAGAGGTGTATTTATCTGTAGCTGCCCTCGAGCTTGATAATCCGTTGGACATCGATGCACGCGTGTCGGCTGTACACCAGTTTACCCTTCTGCCAGAAGCCTCGTCCTTGGCGGCCGCCAACAAAAGAGTTTCTAATATTTTAAGTAAACAGTTAGCCGATCAAACAGTACCAGAGCTTGCCTCTGAACTACTTCAAGAAGATGCGGAAAAACTGCTTGCCGACAGCCTTGATGCGCTTGAAAAACTTGTTGCTCCGATGTTAAAAAACCGTGATTACAGCGCTGTGCTACAAAACTTAGCTGGCCTTAAACAACCCATCGATCAATTTTTTGAAGATGTGATGGTTATGACAGAGGATATGGCATTGCGTCAAAATAGATTGGCATTATTAGCTAAACTGCAAAGGCTGTTTATGCATGTCGCCGATATATCAGTGTTAGTCCCTGCAAAGTAGTGGGCGTATACAGTGTGTAGCCTTGTTAATCTGTTGCTAACCACTTTGCGAACAACGGCGTTTTATGCTGGGTTTGTGGTGCTTACCGTAACCGCCAGCACTGTTACCTGTCTGCTTTTCTTTCTGCCATTTAGACTGCTACAACGCATAGCCACTGTGGGTAATTTACTTGTAATGCAATGGCTTCGGCTGACATGCAATATCAAAATTGTGGTTTCTGGAAAAGAAAACATACCTGCGGGTGCCTGTGTGGTGTTAAGCAATCACCAAAGCACTTGGGAAGCCTTTTACATGCAGTGGTTTTTTCAGCCGGCAAACTTTATTTTAAAGCGCGAGCTATTGTGGATACCTTTTTTTGGTTGGGCGCTTTTCTTAATGGATCCAATAGCCATCAAGCGCTCTAGACCCTCATCGGCCATTAGGTATGTGTTAAAACAGGGAACCAAGCGACTTTTAGCGGGCAATAGAATCGTTATCTACCCAGAGGGCACACGAGTGATCAATGGCGTGTTAGGCGAATTTAAAACCAGTGGCGCAGCATTGGCTAAACAGGCTCAGGTGCCCGTCTTGCCGGTTTCTCACAACAGCGGTGATCACTGGCAGCGCCGTAGCTTCCTAAAAAACCCCGGAACCATTCATATGCAGATTGGGCCGGCTATTGATAGTAGCTCATTATCGGTGCGTGAAATTACCGAAAATGCACGGAATTGGATAAAGGATAGTTTGAACTAAGGGCCCTACAGCTAGCTAAATTGCGTAGCTAACTGTAGGTATTTTAGCAATTAGACGTCCAGATTGACCACCGACAAGGCATTGCTCTCAATAAAGTCGCGACGCGGCTCAACTTGGTCGCCCATAAGGGTTGTGAACATTTGATCGGCGGCAATAGCATCTTCAATCGTAACCACGAGCATGCGGCGCGTCTCTGGATCCATGGTGGTTTCCCATAACTGTTCTGGATTCATCTCGCCAAGACCCTTATAGCGCTGAGTATTAATGCCTCGGCGCGCCTCAACCATCAACCAATCCAGTGCTTGGGCAAATGAATTGACCGCCAAGCTCCGCTCCCCGCGCTGAACATAGGCGCCTTCTTCAAGAAGCCCCTGTAACTTAGCACCCAACTCAACGATTTTGGAATATTCCGCAGAGCTGAATAAATCTCTACCAAATAGATGCTTGTGAGGAACACCATGGGCAGTAATTTCCACCACCGGCATAAATAAATTGCATTCTTTGTCTTCTTCAACCAACACCTTATAGCTGTGGGTGCCGGTTGTTATATCGCCTAGACTTTCTTGGAGATCGGCACACCAAGCCTCAACTTCCTTGCGTTTTCCCAAAAGATCGGCGCTTAATGCTGGGGTGTGCACCAATGTCTCTAGCACCTGCTTGGGATAGACAAGGGACATTCTGCCAATCAAATCAGCCACCGCTCTAAACTGGCCAACCAACTCCTCAAGGGCTGCACCCTGCATTGCCGGAGCGGTTTCATTTACATGTAAGCTTGCCTCTTCAAGTGCCTTTTGCGTCAAATAGGCCTGCAAAGCCTCGTCATCCTTAAGATATTGCTCATTTTTACCTTTGCTCACTTTATATAGTGGCGGCTGAGCAATAAAAATATGGCCATTTTCAACTAGCTCTCGCATTTGTCTAAAGAAGAATGTCAGCAATAGGGTGCGAATATGTGACCCGTCAACATCCGCATCAGTCATAATAACAATGGTGTGATAGCGTAGCTTTTCAAGATTAAATTCGTGCACGCCAATCCCACAGCCCAGCGCAGTAATAAGCGTACCCACCTCGGCGCTAGATAACATCTTATCGAACCGAGCTTTCTCAACATTGAGAATCTTACCTTTTAGCGGCAGAATTGCTTGCGTCTTGCGTGCCCGTCCCTGTTTAGCTGATCCGCCTGCAGAATCACCCTCCACTAGATAGAGCTCAGAAAGTGCCGGATCCTTTTCCTGACAATCAGCCAGCTTGCCCGGCAGTCCGGCTATATCAAGGGCACCTTTGCGGCGTGTCATTTCGCGCGCCTTGCGAGCGGCCTCGCGCGCGCGCGCCGCATCTATCATCTTATTGACTACTGCCTTGGCCTCTTGGGGAAACTCCAACAAATAATCATTAAACTTGTCGCCCATTTCCTGCTCAACCGCGGATTTAACCTCAGAACTCACAAGCTTGTCCTTGGTTTGCGAGGAAAACTTAGGGTCGGGAACCTTCACCGAGATAATGGCTGTTAATCCCTCTCTAGCGTCGTCACCAGTGGTGTTGACCTTAGCCTTAGAGCCAATACCCTCTTTTTCAATATAGTTGTTTAAACCGCGGGTTAGGGCTGATCTAAAGCCAGCTAGGTGTGTACCACCGTCTCTTTGTGGAATATTGTTGGTGTAGCACAGAATATTTTCTTGGAAGCTGTCATTCCACTGCAAAGCCACCTCAACACTAGTGCCGTCGTCTCTATCGGTGTTGAAGTGCATGATGTTATTAATGGTCTGCTTGTTGGTGTTAAGGTAGTCAACAAAGGCGCTCAACCCACCCTCGTAGGCAAATTTTTCCTCTTCACCGGTTCGCTCATCAACCAGAATAATGCACACACCCGAATTAAGAAAGGAAAGTTCTCTCAGGCGCTTGGCCAGCAAGTCATAGTGAAAATTAATATTGGTAAAAGTCTCTGGCGATGGCTCAAAAAACACCTCGGTACCCGACTCTTTAGTATCCCCTATTACTTCAAGGGGCCCATCGGGAACACCGTGAGAATACGTTTGCTCGTGAACCTTGCCATTGCGGCGAATAGTCAGCCGCATACGCGTAGACAGGGCATTTACAACCGATACCCCAACACCGTGAAGACCGCCGGACACCTTGTAGCTATTATCGTCAAACTTACCACCAGCATGCAGCACTGTCATAATAACCTCTGCTGCAGAAACCCCTTCGTCATGCATTTCTGTTGGAATTCCACGGCCATTATCTGATACTGAAATAGTTTCGTTGGGATGAATGACCACGCGTATTTCTGAACAGTGTCCCGCTAGCGCCTCGTCAATTGAGTTATCGACCACCTCGAATACCATATGGTGGAGACCAGTACCATCGTCAGTATCGCCGATATACATACCCGGACGCTTTCTAACCGCGTCTAACCCTTTGAGCACCTTAATACTCGACGAATCATAATTGGCTTCTTCACTCATAAACTATAAGGTTCCTATTGTTTAACTTTCAGTAAAAGCACCATGTTCCACGTGGAACAACTGGCTTTGTTGTTTATCTATCCCATCAAAGTCTTTGCGGTCAACCCCAGTAACAAAATACTGACACTGCAAATGATCTAAGTACGCTAACACATCTTTGCGATTTTGATAATCCAATTCTGCAGGCAGATCGTCAAGCAAAAAAACACAGCTATGGCCTGTTACTGCCTGATAGTGGGCCGCTTGCGCGAGTTTTAGCGCATATACCAAAAGCTTCGACTGCCCTCTCGATAGACTGTCTGCCGCCGCCACCCCATCTACAGATACCCGGATATCTGCGCGCTGCGCGCCGTGAGACGTTGTACCCGCAGCTATATCACGCTCCTTATCAGCCAACAACACATCCAAAATAGACTGCGCCTCATGCCAGCCCTGACTGTACTCAAGACTCACAGAACCCAGACCACCAAAGGCATCGGCCACCGGATTAATATACTCTTCCAGCTGAGAAATATACTCTCTTCTCTGCTCCGCTATCATTTCGTTGAGCGGGGCTAATTCCTGAGACCATAATTTTAATAATTCTTCGTCTATTCTACCACGACGGAGCAGTTGATTGCGCTGTTTTAATACTTTTTGAAAGCGACGCCATAAGTCAGAGTACCCATGTTCCACGTGGAACACACCCCAGTCAATAAATTGACGTCTTTGAAGAGGGCCACCCTCTAAAAGCGAGAAACTATGGGCGTCTACTAATTGTATAGGTAACTCTGAGGCCAGCTGTGCTGCTGAGGATAGATTCTTGCCATCACAGCGGGCTTCAAATTGGCCTTTTGCAGAGCGCATAATGCCTAACTGGTGTTCTGTATTGGAATTTGGCCTAAACACACGGCCCGAGACAATTAGACTATCTTGGCCCCTATTGATGACTAGGCGCAGATCTCTATGCTTAAAAGATCTGCCCCGCCCCAGTAAAAATATAGCCTCAAGAAGACTTGTTTTGCCACTACCATTAGCGCCATAAATAATATTGGCCCTGGGGTGACAATTTAAGCTAGCCGCCTGTAAATTGCGGACTTTAAAGATTTCTAGGTGGTTTAAAAACACTTTAGAGTCCCAAGCTTAACCCTAGCCTGCGACTAGAGGCGCATCGGCATAACAACGTAAGTCGCTTTGCTCTCTCCGCTAGCATCCTCTACGAGAGCACTGCTATTAGAGTCGGCAAGGGTGAATCGTATTTCTTTACTTTTAAGAACATTGAGCACATCTAGTAGGTAGCTGACATTAAAGCCAATTTCTAAAGCATCACCAGAATAGGCCACACTCACTTCTTCCTGAGCCTCTTCCTGTTCTGGATTGTTTGCTACCAAATGCATAGCGCCGTTAACCAACTCAATTCTTACACCGCGGTACTTTTCATTAGAGAGGATAGCTGTGCGGCCAAACGCCTGCTTCAACTGCTCGCGATCACCGACAACCAGCTTGTCACCACCTTTTGGCACCACGCGGTCATAGTCTGGATATGAGCCATCAACCAACTTAGAGGTAAAGCAATAATCTGCACCGGTTACTCTAATATGGTTAGAGCCTATAGAAACCCTGACATCGTCATCCGCCAATAAGCGCGAGAGCTCCATAATGCCCTTGCGAGGCAATATAGCTGATATCTTAGTATCTAAGGCCACCTCACAGAAACCATCACACAGCGCCAAACGGTGCCCATCAGTGGCCACTACTCGCAACTGGTTGTGCGTAACCTCCCACAGCATTCCGTTTAAGTAGTAGCGCACATCTTGCTGAGCCATAGCAAAGGATGTGGACTCTATAAGCCCTCTAATAGTACTGCCTGGAACATTGAATTGTACCGTTTGCTCACCCTCATCGACACTGGGGAATTCGTTGGCCGGCAATGTGGCAAGTGTGAAGCGACTGCGACCGCTAACAATCTGTGCCTTGCCTTCGCTACTGGAAAAGTCCACCTGCGCACCATCGGGTAAGGAACGGCAAATATCTAGGAATTTTCTGGCTGAAACAGTCACCTCTCCCGCCTCGGCGGCAGAGACAACCTCAGTTGAACCCTTAATCTCTACCTCTAAGTCCGTTCCTGTCATTGAAAGCTGGTTGCCCTCAAGGCGAAGCAAAACATTAGAGAGAATTGGCAGTGTCTGCCGACGCTCCACCACACCTACTACTAATTGCAAAGGGTTGAGAAGAGCTTCTCGAGAAAGGCTAAATTTCATGATGTTATTTCTCCGGAAATAATATTTGTTCTAATTATAGGACTAGCTAGAAAGCGTTCTGTAAAGATTCTTAAGATCGCGCTGAACTTCGCGATCAGCCCCCTCGAGCTCTTTCACTTTCCTACAGGCGTGTAATACAGTAGTGTGATCGCGACCACCAAAGGCTTCGCCGATCTCAGGAAGGCTGTGATTGGTTAATTCCTTAGCTATGGACATAGCAACCTGCCTCGGCCTTGCAACAGAGCGACTGCGGCGCCTAGAGAGCAGATCAGACATCTTAAGCTGATAGTAATCTGCCACAACGCGCTGGATATTATCCACAGTGACCAACTTGTCCTGAAGGGCCAAAAGGTCTTTTAGCGACTCCCTGATAAGATCTATGTCAATTGGGCGTCGAGTGAACTGAGCGTGGGCCATTACTCGCTTTAAAGCGCCCTCTAACTCGCGAACATTAGAGCGTATACGCTGGGCAATAAAGAAAGCCGCATCCTTTGATAAATGCACGCCACTCTGTTCGGCCTTATTTATAAGAATCGCTGCCCTTGTCTCTAGCTCAGGTGGCTCAACAGCGACTGTCAGACCCCAGCCAAAGCGGGACTTGAGACGCTCCTCAACCCCATCGATCTCTTTTGGATAGCGATCGCTGGTTAATATCATCTGCTGCCCACCCTCTAAAAGTGCATTGTAAGTGTGAAAAAACTCTTCTTGGGAGCGCTCCTTGCCAGAGAAAAACTGAATATCATCAATAAGTAGTGCATCCACAGAGCGATAGAAGCGCTTAAATTCGTCTATCGCTTTGAGCTGCAAGGCTTTTACCATATCGGCAACAAATCGCTCTGAGTGAAGATAGACAATTTTTGCATCGGGTTTCTTAGCTCGCAACGCATTGCCTACGGCATGCATTAGGTGAGTTTTACCAAGACCAACGCCACCGTATATAAACAGCGGGTTATAGGAGCCACCAGGGTTCTCTGCCACCTGCTGAGCTGCGGCAAACGCCAACTGGTTTGATTTACCCTCGACAAAGTTATCAAAGGTAAATTCGTTGTTTAGATTGGTTTTTAGGCTGGTTTCAGCCGCAGAGCGGATAATTGTCGGCGCATCAACAGTATCGGTGTCAGAGCGATCAGGAATAACGCTAGGCGCAGGGTTTTCGACCGCCTCTTGCTCGTCAACGGTTTGGCTACTGAACTCTGGCTGTTGTTTGTACTGAGGCGCATTAGCTGGAGTCGCAGAAATGCCCAAGACCACACCGCTGCCGCTCAATTGGTGAAAGAGCTCCTCTATGCGCTTGAGAAACTTACTTTTAACCCAGTCTTCGACAAACCTATTCGGCGCCAAAAGCTCGATAACGTCGTCGTTTGACGGATCGTTAAAGCGATTATTATCACCATCGAAATACTTTAGTTTGAGTGGGCGAATCCAAGTGTTGTACTGCTGCTCAGGCAATTCATTTTGCAGTTGCGACTGACATTGTGACCAAACTATTTCGGGTGCATCAAACCCCATGACTTCTACCTTGTAAAGACGTTATAAAGTGGTTGTTAAAAAGCTAGATATAACAACCAAAAATTAATTTTTATCAATGAGCTTTTTTATCTCATTTTTAAGGAGTCTATACCCTGTAAAAAAAACTATCCACACCTCAAAAAACAGAGCAAAAAACACAAAAAAATAAATTTTCATATATATCAATTAGTTATATATTTTCAAGAATTTTATTATCAACAGTGAGAAAAAATAATCTGCTTAAAATTTGATCAAATATTGTGGATAACCTGTGAATATACAGTAAAAAACCAGTGATTTAGGGGAAAAAATCACAAATTATGGTCCAATTAAAAAGATGTTAGAGCTTATGGTGACCAAAAGTTTTTGAAGGGTCACTTTCCGATACAGAACGAGGAAAAAATCACTCCCAACAAATCGTCCGAAGTAAAATCTCCTGTAATTTCAGATAGATAGCGCTGGGCTTGGCGCAAATCTTCAGCCAGTAGCTCGCCGGCGTTAGATTGCTCTAATTGTTGTATGCCATGGCACACCAAATCAGTGGCGCGATTAATTGCGCTAAGGTGGCGACGGCGAGCAGAGAAAACCCCCTCTGCCTGCTGCTGATAGCCGACGGAGTCAAGAATTAACTGCTTTAGACCTAATAATCCATCACCAGTTTTAGCCGAGACGCCAATCGCTGCTCCACCTCTATCAACTTCTTCGATCGGCTTTTTTAGTAGGTCTTGTTTATTGAATATACTGATGATGTTGTGGGGTTGCTGTGAAAACCGCTCAAAATACTCTGGCCACAATTGCTCCAGACTTTCATCGTCTTGCTTCGAAGCATCAACCACATAGAGAATTGCATCCGCCTTTTCGATTTCATTCCATGCTCTGATAACTCCCTGTTGCTCCACCACATCGTCGGTGTCGCGCAAGCCTGCCGTGTCCACTATATTGAGGGGCACACCATCAAGGTTGATCTTTTCTCTCAGCACATCGCGAGTTGTACCCGCGATAGAGGTAACTATGGCGGTTTCTTGGCCGGCCAAGGCATTTAGCAGACTGGACTTTCCGGCATTGGGTTTTCCCGCTAATACTAGGGTAATACCATCCCTCAACAGCGCACCCTGCTCTGCAGTCGCCAAAAAAGCCATTAAATCATCTCGCAATGAGCTCAGCTGACTCCGCAGGGCTTCGTCAGCAAGAAAGTCAATTTCCTCTTCTGGAAAATCTATGGCCGCCTCAACAAAAACCCTGAGGGAAATCATGCGCTCCACAAAATTCTGTATCTTATGGGAGAACTCCCCTTGCAAGGAGCGCACAGCGGATTTTGCCGCCTGAGTTGAGCTGGCATCGATCAGATCTGCTACTGCTTCCGCCTGAGCGAGATCGAGCTTATCATTTAAGAATGCTCTTTCGCTGAACTCCCCGGGGCGCGCAGGCCTAGCACCCAATTCGAGACATCGATTAACTAGGCAGTCTAAGATCACTGGTCCACCGTGACCATGGAGCTCTAAAACCTGCTCCCCAGTAAATGAGTTAGGTGCTGTAAACAGCAGCACAAGCCCCTGATCTAAAACTGTACCTTCGGCATCATAAAACGACGCGTAGTGAGCATAGCGCGGCTTGAGCACCCTATCAGCGCCCAACAGGCCCTCTACAAAACCAGACAAATCACCGCCAGAGAGGCGAACAACCCCCACACCACCCCTTCCAGGGGCTGTGGCTATAGCGACGATAGTATCGTTATTATTTTTAAAACGCTGTGATGTCATAATAATATTATGCCCGAAAAAAAAGCCTCCGAAGAGGCTTTTTATTATTTTGATGCTGCCGCTATTTGTCGATTAACAAACCATTGTTGCAAGATGCTTAAAAGGTTGTTTACCGTCCAGTACAACACCAAACCCGCCGGGAACATGAGAAAGAAAAATGTAAATACAATGGGCATAAGCTGGAATACCTTTGCCTGCATTGGGTCGGTTGGCGCCGGTTGTAATTTTTGCATCAAAAACATACTGGCGCCCATAATAAGCGGCAGTATAAATAATGGATCTTTGGCCGAAAGATCCTGAATCCAAATAATCCACGGTGAGTGTCGTATTTCAACAGATTCAGACAACACCCAATACAGCGCAATAAATACTGGCATCTGCAGTAACATCGGGAAGCAACCACCCAGTGGGTTGACGCGGTGTTTTTTAAACAATGCCATTTGCTCTTGGCCAGCTTTTTGACGGTCATCGCCATAAAGCTCTTTTATGCGTGCCATTTCCGGCTGTAGGGTACGCATTTTAGCCATGGATTTAAGGCTAGCCGCGGAAAGGGGATATAGTAAAATTTTAACCAAGATGGTCAGCAATATAATTGACCAACCCCAGTTGCCAAGTACTGATTGGATAATTTCTAGGGTGGCAAAGATAGGTTTTGCCAACATCCACAAGAAGCCGTAATCAATTGTTAGGTCCAAGTAAGGAGAGAGCTGCTTGAGCACTTTTTGATTCTTTGGACCAACATAAAGATCAACCCCGTATTCAGCGCTACCACCAGCGGGCACATTAATTTTTTCACCGGTTACCGCCATCAGGTAGATATCATTGCCTTGAAGTTTTCTCAAGCTGTAACGATTCTTGTCTTCCTGTGGTGGAACCCATGCGCTGACAAAATAATGTTGAACAAAAGCCAACCAACCACCCTGAATGGATGATTTTACAGATTCATCGTCGATATCGGAGAAATCATATTTAGAGTAGTTTTTTTCCTTTTCGCGCAATGCTGCCCCTAGGAAAGGTCTCATGCCAGTGGAGGATTCACTCTCAGGCTGATGGGAATCGCGCCTAAACTGGCCATAAAAAGTCGCCGACCAGGCCTCAGAGCTTCGGTTGCGCACTATATAGCGGATACCAATACTGTAGTCGGCAGGTTTAAACTCAAAGCGTTTAATAATCTCGACACTGCCTTGATAATAAACCAAGTCAACGTCTAGGCCCTGCTGATCACCAGTTAATTCATAGTTGCTTGCACTGCTTGCAAATAGGGCTCTAGCATTAGCAGTATCAGTGCCGTTGGCGCCGATTAAGCCGCTTTCTGCAATAAATTCATTGCCGTCGGACTGGGTGAATATCGAAATAGGTTGGCCACCCTTATCGGCCATCTTATCTAAATGATTAAGCAGTTTTGTTTCCACAATATCACCGCCGAGAGTATCAATACTAACGGTAAATACATCTGTTGTGATAGTTACTATTTTTTGACCCTCAGCTTGGGTCTGAGCCGGTTGTAATTGATCATCCACCAAGTCAGGAAGGGTAGAACTAGCAGTGCTGTTTTCGATATAGGATTGCTCACTGGGTATTTGCAACGACTGATCAGCAGTAGCTGATGCATCAAATTGTGGTGTAAAACCACTCCAGCGCACTACAAGCAACCATACAACAACACCAATTGCGGCTAAAATCACATTTTTTTGCCAGTTCATACTTTTATCTCTCAGTTTTTATCAATATTTAATGGTTCGACTTGCTTTTTAGGGACTGGATCAACCCCACCTTCGTTAAAAGGGTGGCATTTTAATATTCTTCGCATAGAAAGATAACCCCCTTTTAACGGACCGTGCTCATTTAACGCCTCTATCGCATACTGTGAACAGGTTGGATGGAATCTACAATTCTGACCCAACAGAGGACTCAAAAGAAATTGGTATAGCTTGATCATACCAATTAAAAACCTACGCACTGCCATCACCAAATATTTTACAGCGGTGATCGAGCTTGGACCAAGACTTCTGCAATATACTAGTCAATTTTTCAGCAGAAAGTTTTTTCGCATCCTGTCGCGCCAAAAAAACTATATCCAGAGGCATATAAAACTGCCTCTTTCTAAAGGTTTCTCTGACAATTCGTTTAATAAGATTGCGTTGAACTGCTGTAGGGATATTTTTCTTTGCAATAACCAAACCTAGCCGAGATAGACAACCATCGGCAGGTTTAGCAAGAATAAGAAGAGAGGAGTTTGCGACCTTAATCTCATTATGATCAAACACCTGCTTATAATCAGAGGCATTTAATAGGCGCTGAGTCTTTTTAAATTTGAAGATGGGCACTGGGCCCAATGCCTCAAGCAGCTAGACGCTTACGACCTTTAGCACGACGGCGGTTGATAACCGCGCGACCACCGCGTGTAGCCATTCGTGATCTGAAGCCGTGTGTGCGCTTGCGTTTTAAATTACTGGGTTGAAATGTTCTTTTCATGACCTAAAAATCCAAATAGTTTGGTGTACATGTTTCTGAGCCGCGCGATTCTAAAGAAATTATTGCTCTAGATCAATAAACTTCTTCAAACAATTGTCAATCAGTCGTTATAAACAGGCTATTAACAGTCTAAACCATCGATAATTCAACTTTTCAGCAGGCTGTAAAGAGAATTTGTTGCATTTGAGCCCCTAGTGTAAAAAGCTGTAGAAAACCTATGATTAAATATAATTAATACTCAGTTTTACCCACTTTTATACCGCTGTTTTAACTTCAGCTAAATTAATTAACAATCCATCCCCACCCAATAAACCAGTTTTTAGCTACTTTAAAACACTGGTTATACCTGTATTTTTTAAACTTAAATTATTGATTTTATAAAAATAAAACAATTAATCAACAAAACAGCAGACAACTAATAACAACAATAAAAATACTACATATATATATTTAGTAAATTAATACCATTTATATCTACAAATAAACGATTTAGAAAAAAAACCAAAGCAACGTATAATAGCGCCAAATTTAAGCTGGGTAACACAGGCAAAATATAAGATATGCGTTATAGCGAAGAATTTGATGTAATCGTAGTCGGCGGCGGCCATGCCGGGACAGAGGCATGTCTTGCGTCCGCCAGAATGGGCTGTAAAACATTACTACTCACCCACAATATTGAAACCTTGGGGCAAATGTCCTGTAACCCAGCTATTGGCGGATTGGGTAAAAGCCATCTAGTAAAAGAGGTTGATGCCTTAGGTGGTGTGATGGCGCGAGCAACTGATCTTGGTGGTATACAGTTTCGAGTACTCAATGCTAGAAAAGGGCCAGCGGTCAGAGCAACAAGAGTACAGGCAGATAGAGCACTGTACAAGGCTGCGGTAAGAAATTTCCTAGAAAATCAAGACAACCTCAGTATTTTTCAGCAAGCGGTTGATGACCTTATTATCGAGGGTGATAGGGTAGTTGGTGCCTCAACTCAGATGGGTTTGAAATTTTTCGCTAAGACCGTTGTAGTAACCGCAGGCACATTTTTGGCGGGTAAGGTACATATCGGATTGGAAAACTATGCTGCAGGACGCGCCGGTGACCCCCCAGCGGAACATTTAGCGCAGCGGTTTAGAGAGTTACCATTTAGAGTTGAAAGACTAAAAACTGGTACACCTCCAAGAATTGATGCGCGCACAGTGGATTTTAGCGGCCTTCAAGAACAGTGGGGCGATCGACCAGAACCGGTTATGTCCTATTTTGGCAAACTATCCGATCACCCACAGCAAACCTGTTGTTGGATAACTTACACCAACGAAAAGACTCACGATGTTATTCGTGGGGGTATGGATAGATCACCGCTTTACACAGGGGTAATCGATGGTGTGGGTCCAAGGTACTGTCCTTCTATTGAGGATAAGGTGGTTCGCTTTGCCGATAAAGACAAGCATCAGGTGTTTATTGAACCCGAGGGGTTAAACACCCACGAGCTGTACCCCAATGGAATTTCAACCAGTCTGCCGTTTGATGTGCAGCTAAATTTAGTGCGTTCTATTCAGGGGTTTGAAAATGCACATATTATGCGCCCCGGCTACGCCATAGAGTATGACTATTTTAACCCTCAAGATCTCAAGTATTCGCTAGAAACTAAGGCAGTACAGGGGTTGTTTTTTGCCGGTCAAATAAATGGCACCACTGGTTATGAGGAGGCAGCGGCTCAGGGCTTATTGGCGGGAACCAATGCGGCGCTGCAAGCGCAGGATAAAGACAGTTGGTGCCCTGGCCGAGATGAAGCCTATACTGGGGTTTTGGTGGATGATCTTATCAGTATGGGCACCAGTGAGCCCTATCGAATGTTTACCAGTCGCGCAGAGTATCGCTTACTGTTGCGCGAGGATAATGCCGACCTTCGCTTAACTGAAAAGGGTCGCGAGCTCGGGCTTGTCACCGATAGTCACTGGCAGCAGTTTTGTGAAAAGAGAGAGGCGATTGAGATTGAGCGCCAGCGAATAAAATCCACTTGGATTCAACCGGGATCGAGTCAGGCTAAGCAACTGGAACCACTATTTAAAAAAAAGTTGTCGCGGGAATACTCGCTGCTTGATTTGCTTAAGCGACCAGAGGTATGCCACAGCGATATATCAGCACTAACTCCGGAGCTCACTATTGATACTCAGGTGTCTGAACAGATTGAAATCGATGTCAAATATGCCGGTTATATTGAGCGTCAACAGGAAGATATTGATAAATTGCGCCGCCATGAAAACACCGCAATCCCAGCCACTTTTGATTATGATAAGGTCAGTGGTTTATCCAATGAGGTTAAGCAGAAATTAAACGAGGCCAAACCAGAAACCCTTGCGCGCGCCTCGAGGATTCCAGGGGTGACACCTGCGGCAATATCACTGCTATTAGTGTCTCTAAAGAAAAACGCGGCTTAGTTATGTCGCAAGTAAAAATTCAGCATGAGTTGGAGATGGGGATTAAATCCCTAGGTCTTAGCTGCACATCACAGCATGTCGATCAATTATTGGCCTATCTCAATATGCTGCAGCGTTGGAATAAAGCCTATAATTTAACGGCTATTCGCGAATCTATTCAAATGGTGCGCCTTCATCTATTGGACAGTCTGGCTATAAACCCCTGTGTCTCGGGGGCGAGTGAAATACTTGATGTCGGAACTGGCCCGGGCTTACCCGGAATCCCCCTAGCTATTTTAAACCCTGATATTAACTTTACCCTTCTGGATAGTAACGGCAAAAAAACACGCTTTTTATTTCAGGCGATTAATGAGCTGGGGTTAACCAATGCTCGTGAAGTCAATCAACGGGTCGAAAAGTATCAGCCGGAAAAAGCATTTGATATTATTTTAAGCCGCGCTTTTAGTTCTATCTCTGATATGCTTAATCAATGCCAGCATTTGGTGGCTAAAAACGGATGTTTTTTGGCTATGAAAGGAAAAAAACCCGATTCAGAGTTGAGCCAAATAACGAAAGACTATAAGGTCGTAGATCTGTCACAGGTAAATGTGCCTAATATTGACAGCGAGAGACATCTTATCAAAATAATAAAAACTGATGACTCAGCAAAATAGTTAAAGGAAAATGGTTTACCTGTGGTTCGGATATTATCAATAGCTAATCAAAAAGGCGGGGTTGGGAAAACCACCACCAGCATTAACCTTGCCGCCTCGCTTGCTGCCTATAAAAAGCGCGTATTACTCTTGGATTTAGATCCTCAGGGAAATACCACAATGGGGTCCGGAATTGATAAGCAAGAGTGTGAGCACAGTGTTTACGATGTGCTCACCGAAAAAAAAACCATCGAAGAATGTATAGTTCCCTCAGAGACGGGTAAATACCATTTGCTACCGGCTAATGGCGATCTAGTGGCGGCCGAAGTCGAGTTAATACAAGAAATTGGTCGAGAAACACGTCTGCGCTTTGCTCTTCAGCGGGTATCGGAAAATTACGATTTTATTATTATAGACTGTCCACCCTCATTAAATATGCTGACAGTCAATGCCCTTGTTGCCAGTGATGGGGTTATTATCCCAATGCAGTGTGAGTACTACGCTCTAGAGGGCTTGTCTGCGCTCAACAACACCATCAGGCAGATCGCAAAACTAATTAACCCAAAATTGAAAATTGAGGGCATACTTAGAACCATGTACGATCCTCGCAATGGATTGACTAATGCGGTATCAGCCCAGTTGCGCAAGTACTTTGGCGAGGTTGTCTACCGCGTTAGTATTCCGCGAAATGTCAGGCTAGCCGAAGCGCCGAGCCACGGTAAACCGGCGCTGGCCTACGATAAAAATGCCAAGGGCTCACTGGCCTACTTGGCGCTGGCGGGAGAGATTCTGCGCAAACAACAAAACTTAACTGAGACTAAAGGATAATAATCCATGGCCACAAAAAGACAGAGCTTAGGTAAGGGGTTAGATGCACTGTTGGGTATTGCAGAGGATATTAATGCAGATCAAAAATTGGCCAGTGATGGGTGGGTAGAAGCCGACGGCGGGTTGCAGAAAATTCCGGTTGAGTTCCTACAGCGCGGCGAATATCAACCGCGGCGCGAATTTAATAGCGACAGCTTGCAGGAGTTAGCCGACTCAATTGCTAGCCAAGGCATGATACAGCCAATTGTGGTGCGCGAGATCGCCGACCATAAATACGAAATAATTGCGGGTGAACGACGCTGGAGAGCAGCGCAGTTAGCTGGGTTAGATACGGTGCCAGCCATAGTTCGGGAAATTTCAGATCAAACAACCATCGCCGTTGCGCTGATCGAGAATATTCAACGCGAAGACCTAAACGCAATCGAAGAGAGCCAAGCCTTAATTCGCCTGCAGGATGAATTTAACCTCACTCAGCAACAGGTTGCTGAGGCGGTCGGCAAGTCGCGGTCTGCGGTTACCAACCTGATGCGTCTAGCATCATTGCAACCTGCGGTTCAACAACAGTTAGAGCGCGGCGATATCGAGTTAGGGCATGCTAAATGCCTTTTGGCGCTTGAGGGTAAAAGCCAAATTTTAGCCGCGCGCACAGTTGCTAGTGAGGGTCTAACCGTGCGTCAAACAGAGGTTTTGGTTAAAAAACTGCAAAACCCACAAAATCAGCAAAAACCTAAAACCACGATAAATCAGGATATAGTTAACCTGCAAAATCAGCTGTCAGACAAGCTGGGTGCCGCGGTAAAAATTCAGCATGGTGCTAAAGGTTCTGGCAAATTAACCATCAGTTACAACAGTGTCGACGAGCTCGATGGTATTCTTGGTCACCTCAAATAGTCGATAAAAACCTGCAAACTGCAAAATACTTGCTAAATTTAGGTTGCTTGTGTTGAATATCGCCGACACTAAACCTATAATGCCGATCCGCGCCATTGTCGGTGATTGATCTTGATCGCCTTCGGTACGGAAAAGGTGGATTGAGAATACCGTGACAACCATTCCAAAGCCTGAATTACTGAAAGCAACCATCTATCAATTAGCAGTTTTACTGCTAGCGGTTGCTATGATCAGTACGACCGACAAAACAATGGCGGTTTCGGCACTAATGGGCGGTTTAATTCAGATTCTACCCCAGGCTTGGTTCTCTTGGCAGGCCTTTAAATATGCTGGAGCGAGCAATGTAGACAAAGTTGTACGATCCATGTACCGCGGAGAACTCGGGAAGGTAGTAATGACGGCAAGCTTATTTGCAATACTGTTTACCGTCGACAAACAGTGGAATTACACGGTTCTGTTTGCTGCTTTTCTAGCAATGATACCGTTGCAGTGGTTTTTAACTCAAAGAGCGCTGCGGCACTAACCAGACAGTTTGTTGGAATACAGAGTAGAGAACACTAGATGGCCGGCGAAAACCCTGCAAGCACTACTGAATATATTCAGCATCACCTTCAAAACCTAGTCTATGGTAAGCATCCTGAAAACGGATGGAGTTTTGCACATGGCTCTCAAGAAGTTGCCGAAATGGGCTTTATGGCAATCCATGTGGACTCCCTAGCCTGGTCTCTGGGTCTGGGTATACTTTTTTGCTGGATGTTTCGCTACGCCGCAAAACGCGCCACCACCGGCGTACCCACCGGTTTCCTTAATTTTATTGAGTTAATTGTAGAATTTATCGACGGCTCTGTGAAAGACAGCTTTCACGGCGTCAACAAAATGGTGGCGCCCCTAGCGCTGACCATTTTTGTCTGGGTGTTTCTGATGAACCTGATGGATCTAATCCCAGTTGATCTTATCCCCTATCTGATGGCCAAGGCGGGTGTTGGCTATCAAAAAATCGTCCCCTCTACTGACCCCAATATCACCATGGGTATGGCGTTGGGCGTATTTATTTTGATGCTGTATTACTCGATCAAAATTAAAGGCACGGGCTTTATCAAAGAATTGACGATGCACCCCTTCAATCACTGGGCGTTTATTCCGGTGAACCTATTTATGGAAACTGTGGGACTCTTGGCTAAGCCGTTCTCTCTCGGTTTGCGTTTGTTCGGCAACATGTATGCCGGCGAAATGATTTTTATTCTAATTGCAATGATGTTTGCTGCAGGTGCTGGCGGCGGTATAGCTGCGGGCGGTATTCATGCACAAATTTTTGGTGAGCACACCAGCTTTATATTCTGGTTGGCTGTGTTTGCGTTGGTCTGCGGGGTTTGTTGGTTAAACCTTAAGGGCAAGATAACGACCGGTAAAACGGTTCTTATCGCAGCGATCATTATGACACTTAGCGGCGGTATATTTGCTCTCGCTGGTGGCTTAATGCAATGGGGTTGGGCGGTATTCCATATTTTGGTTATCACCCTACAAGCATTTATTTTTATGGTTCTTACTATCGTCTACTTAAGTATGGCGCATGAAGACCACTAATTTTTTTTAAACCACTGAAATCGGGAGTCTACGATGGAACTTGTTATCATTGCTGCGGCAATTATGCTCGGATTGGGCGCTATGGGAGCCGCTGTTGGTATGGGTCTTCTTGGCGGAAAATTAATTGAAGGAACTGCTCGTCAACCAGAGCTTGGTCCTATGCTTCAGGGCAAGATGTTCCTGCTAGCAGGTCTTATTGATGCTGTGCCTATTATTGGTGTTGGTATCGCTATGTACCTTATCTTTGTTGTTGCTCCAGGCGTTGGCGCATAACAGCAACTTTAATTTAGCCTTTATGAGGTGATTGCGTGAATATTAACTTAACGCTATTTGGTCAAATGGTAACATTCGCATTCTTTGTGTGGTTCTGCATGAAGTTTGTTTGGCCGATTATTCTGCAAGCTATGGAAGAGCGTCAGCAAAAAATTGCCGACGGTCTAGACGCAGCTGACCGCGCAGTGCGCGATCTCGATGCAGCCCAAAGCAAGGTCTCTGATCAACTAAAAGAGGCCAAGCAAGAAGCAGCGGGCATTATCGATCAAGCCAACAAGCGCGCCAATCAAATTGTAGATGAAGCGAAACAGCAAGCCACAGCAGAGGGTGAGCGACTTAAGGTTGCTGCCCAAGCTGAAATCGAGCAAGAAGTGAACCGCGCTAAAGAAGAACTGCGCGCCACGGTTGCCGGCCTTGCTCTCGCCGGTGCTGAAAAAGTGCTGGAAGCTTCAATTGACGATAAAGCCAACAAGGAAATCGTCGACAAATTGGCAGCTCAGCTGTAATCGAGGTCAGATATGGCAGAATTAAGTACATTAGCCCGACCCTATGCCAAAGCGGCGTTTGAATACGCCGTCGACGCAAAAGACTTACAGGGTTGGTCTGATAGTCTAGCTCTAGCGGCATCTGTAGCCCAGCAGCCAGCAGTTGAAAAACTACTGAGCTCGCCGAGCGCAACGGCGGCTGTGCAAGCTGAGGCTGTGCGAGATATCTGTGGCGACGAGCTAGTAACAGCTAGTCAAAACTTTATCAGCATTTTGTCGGAAAATCGTCGACTTCAGCTATTGCCACAAATTTCTCAACAGTTTGAAGTAATGAAAGCAAACTTAGAGAAAGCCGTTGATGTCGATGTTGTCGCTGCAGCAGATTTAGATGCAGCACAGCAAAAAGCTCTCAGTGATGCCCTAAGTGCAAAACTAGAGCGAAAAGTAAATCTACAGGTTAGTCTCGATAAAAGCCTGTTAGGTGGCGCGGTAATCCGCGCTGGGGATACCGTTATTGACGGGTCCATTCGCGGTCGTTTGACCAAACTCGCCGAATCACTAAATTCCTAAGGATTGAGGTCCAAGCATGCAGCAACTGAATCCATCAGAAATCAGCGACATTATTAAAGGTCGTATTGATAATTTAAATGTAACATCCGAAGCCCAAAATGAGGGCACCATTGTCTCTGTATCGGACGGTATTATTCGTATTCATGGTCTAGCCGACGTAATGTACGGTGAGATGATTGAATTCGACGGTGGCGTCTACGGTATGGCTCTTAACCTAGAGCGCGATTCCGTCGGTGCCGTTGTTCTCGGTGATTACCAATCATTAGCAGAGGGCCAAAAAGCTCGCTGTACTGGCCGTGTACTTGAAGTACCTGTGGGTCCAGAGCTAGAAGGTCGCGTGGTAGACGCGCTGGGTAATCCGATTGACGGTAAAGGCCCAGTCAACGCCGCCGCAACAGATGCAATTGAAAAGGTAGCTCCGGGTGTAATCGCCCGTCAGTCAGTTGATCAGCCAGTACAAATTGGCTTGAAAGCGGTTGACTCTATGGTGCCAATCGGTCGCGGGCAGCGCGAGCTGATTATTGGTGACCGCCAGATTGGTAAAACAGCGATTGCGGTTGATGCCATTATTAACCAAAAAGGTTCCGGCATTAAATGTATCTATGTGGCTGTAGGGCAAAAAGCCTCATCGGTTGCAGCAGTTGTACGCAAGCTAGAAGAGCACGGCGCTATGGAGCACACCATTGTGGTAGCGGCTACAGCCTCTGATCCAGCGGCGATGCAATTCCTAGCACCTTTTGCAGGTTGCTCAATGGGTGAGTACTATCGTGATCGCGGACAGGATGCCCTAATTATTTATGATGATTTGACCAAGCAGGCATGGGCCTACCGTCAAATTTCATTGCTTCTAAAGCGTCCACCAGGTCGTGAAGCTTACCCTGGTGATGTTTTCTATTTGCACTCGCGTCTTCTAGAGCGCGCAGCTCGAGTAAACGCTGATTACGTTGAGAAATTTACCGATGGCAAAGTTAAGGGCCAAACTGGTTCCCTAACCGCACTTCCTGTGATTGAAACTCAGGCGGGTGACGTATCGGCCTTCGTACCCACCAATGTAATTTCGATTACCGATGGTCAGATCTTCTTGGAAGCTGACATGTTTAACGCCGGCGTGCGCCCTGCGATGAACGCAGGTATCTCGGTATCACGTGTAGGTGGTGCGGCGCAGACTAAGATTATCAAAAAGCTATCTGGTGGTATTAGAAACGCCTTGGCACAGTATCGTGAGCTAGCGGCATTCTCGCAGTTTGCATCTGATCTCGACGATGCTACCAAAGCTCAGCTAGACCACGGTGAGCGCGTTACTGAGTTGATGAAGCAGAAGCAGTACTCGCCTCTCAGCGTAGCGGAAATGGGTGTAGTAATCTTTGCGGCAGAAAAAGGTTACCTAAAAGAGGTAGAAGTCAGCAAAGTTGGTGATTTCGAAGCCGCCCTACTTTCCTACATGAAAGCTGAGCACGGTGATTTGATTGATCAAATCAACGAGTCTGGTGACTACAATGATGATATTGCAGCCAGCTTTAAAGCTGCACTAGACAAATTTGTATCAACACAGACTTGGTAAGCGCGGTCAACGAACAGGCATAAATCATGGCGATCGGAAAAGAAGTTAAAACCAAAATTGCTAGTATCAGCAGTACGCAAAAAATCACCAGTGCTATGGAGATGGTTGCGGCCAGTAAGATGCGACGCGCACAGGACCGCATGGCAGTGGGCAAGCCCTACGCCAAGCGCATCCGCGATGTGATTGGGCATATTGCTAATTCGGTTTCTGAATATCGACACCAGTATATGGAGCAGCGCGAGGTCAAGCGCGTAGCCTATATCGTGATCTCAACTGACCGCGGCCTTTGCGGCGGTCTAAATATCAATCTATTTAAGACTGCACTTAAGTCCATGCAAGAGTGGACAGATAGTGAAGTTGAGGTTGATATTTGCGTTGTCGGAAACAAGGCGGGAGCGTTTTTTGGCACCGTGGGTGGCAACATTGTTTCAGTGGTAAAAGACTTGGGCGACGAGCCAGATATCAAGGATCTTATCGGTGGTGTAAAAGTGATGCTAGACGCCTTTGATGAGGGCCGCATTGATAAGCTTTTCGTAGTGGGCAATGAATTTGTCAACACCATGACGCAAAAGCCTACAGTTGAGCAATTGTTGCCTCTAGAGCCAAGTGAAGATGATCAGCTGGGCCACCACTGGGACTATATCTATGAACCAGATGCCCAAGAGTTGCTCGATGGTCTATTGCTTCGCTATGTTGAGTCTCAGGTATATCAGGGCGTTGTTGAAAACAAAGCCTGTGAGCAAGCAGCAAGAATGCTTGCAATGAAAAACGCCACCGAAAATGCTGGCGAATTAATTGATGAATTGCAATTACTCTATAACAAAGCCCGTCAGGCAGCCATTACCCAAGAGCTGTCGGAAATTGTTGGCGGCGCGGCAGCAGTATAGAGACAAACGAACTTTAAAGGTTGAGTTAAGAGGAACCGGAAATGAGTAGTGGAAAAATCGTACAAATCATTGGTGCTGTAATTGACGTGGAATTCCCACGCGATCAAGTACCCAGCGTGTATGACGCCCTAGTAGTAGACGGCAAAGGCCTGACACTCGAAGTGCAGCAACAATTAGGCGACGGTGTAGTGCGTACCATTGCTATGGGCTCCTCGGAAGGCGTAAGTCGCGGCCTGAGTGTTGAAAACACCAAGGCGCCGATCTCTGTGCCAGTGGGAACTGAAACCCTGGGCCGCATTATGGACGTGTTGGGTAACCCAATTGATGAATGTGGCCCCATCGGTGAAAAAGAGCGCTCAGCTATTCACCGCAAGCCACCTTCTTATGATGAGCTAGCTGCATCTGACGACCTACTTGAGACAGGTATTAAAGTAATCGACCTAGTTTGCCCATTTGCAAAAGGTGGTAAGGTTGGTCTATTCGGTGGTGCCGGTGTTGGTAAAACCGTAAATATGATGGAATTGATTAACAACATCGCAACCGAGCACTCGGGGCTATCAGTATTTGCCGGTGTTGGTGAGCGTACTCGAGAAGGTAATGACTTCTACTACGAGATGCAAGAGTCAGGCGTGGTAAACGTTGAGACCCCAAGTGAATCAAAAGTAGCCATGGTATACGGTCAGATGAATGAGCCGCCAGGAAACAGACTACGTGTAGCGCTAACGGGTTTGACCATGGCAGAAAAATTCCGTGATCAGGGTAAAGATGTACTTCTATTCGTAGATAATATCTACCGCTACACCCTAGCTGGTACTGAGGTATCAGCACTTCTAGGTCGTATGCCATCAGCTGTAGGTTATCAGCCTACCCTAGCTGAAGAGATGGGTGTACTTCAGGAGCGTATTACCTCAACTAAGACCGGTTCTATTACTTCGGTACAGGCAGTATATGTACCGGCGGATGACTTGACCGATCCATCGCCAGCAACCACATTTGCTCACTTGGATTCGACGGTTGTATTGAGCCGTGATATCGCCTCTAAAGGTATTTACCCAGCGGTAGATCCACTAGATTCAACTTCGCGTCAGCTTGACCCACTTATTATTGGTCAAGAGCACTACGAAGTTGCCCGTGGCGTACAGACAGTACTTCAGCGCTACAAAGAGCTAAAAGATATTATTGCTATTCTCGGTATGGACGAGCTTTCTGAAGAAGATAAGCTAGTGGTATCTCGCGCGCGTAAGATTGAGCGATTCCTATCACAACCATTCCACGTTGCTGAGGTATTTACCGGTGCACCAGGTAAATATGTATCACTAAAAGATACTATTGCCGGTTTCCAAGGTATTCTCGACGGCCAATACGATGATCTACCAGAGCAAGCTTTCTATATGGTTGGTTCAATCGAAGAAGCTGTTGAAAAAGCGAAAAATCTTTAATCGTTTAAAAGGTAATTAGCATGGCGACAACAGTTCAATGCAATATCGTTAGTGCGGATGAGTCTCTATTCTCAGGTTCCGTAGAAATGGTAGTTGCCACTGGTTCATTAGGTGAGTTGGGTATTAATGCTGGCCATGCTCCACTATTGAGTGATTTAAAGCCGGGCCCAGTGCGAGTAATTAAGTCAGGGGGAGATGAAGAAATTTTCTTTCTATCCGGTGGTTACCTAGAAGTGCAGCCCAATGCCATTTCAATACTGGCCGATACAGCGGTCCGCGCCAATGATATTGACGAAGCTGCTGCTGCACAGGCAGTGAAAGATGCCGAGCACGCCATTGCCAATCAGACGGGTGAAATTGAATTCTCAAAAGCGGCGGCAATGCTAGCCGAGGCAACTGCTCAACTTCACACTGTGAGAGCTTTGCGCAAAAAACTCGGTGGATAAGCCTAGTTACATCAAAAAAAGGGTGGCCTTTATAGCTACCCTTTTTTTATGCCAGTTAAAATTAGCCATCGCAACAGGTATACTTTAGCTAAAGCTCATGGAACGACCACGTAAAAAGGTAGTCAAACAACCAATGCAAACAACCGATATTATTATTTTAGCCGCTGGCAAAGGCACCCGTATGCGGTCGAGCCTGCCGAAAGTACTGCATCCAATTGCCGGTAAGCCACTGCTAGGCCATGTATTAACAGCGGCAAAAACCGTTAAAGCGGCAAAGCCGATTGTGGTTACAGGGTTTGGTGCAGATCAGGTTGAAAGCACCATGGCCAATGAGGTCGAGGTATTTGTTCCCCAACCACAGCAGTTGGGTACCGCCCATGCAGTGCAATGTGCCCTGCCACACATTAGAGAAAACTCAAAAGTACTTGTTTTGTATGGTGATGTACCATTAATTACCGCCGAAACCATCGGTAAAATGCTCGATACAATAACCGCTGATCAAATGGGACTGTTAACAGTAACCCTAGACGACCCAACGGGTTACGGACGTATAATTCGCGATGCAGATAACAATATTTCGGCAATTGTTGAACAGAAAGATGCTAGTCCCGAACAATTAAAAATCAACGAAGTTAATACTGGGGTAATGGCACTAACTAGCTACCAGCTAATGAGTTGGTTGCCACAGATAGACAATAAAAATGCTCAGGGTGAATATTACCTTACCGATCTCATTGCCATTGCTAACGCAGCAGGGGTAAGGGTACAGAGCATACAACCTAAATCTCCAACCGAGGTAGAAGGCGTGAACAATAGAATTCAGCTAAGCCAATTAGAGCGAGCCTATCAGCGTGAAAAAGCGCAGAAGTTAATGGAAGGCGGAACTAGCCTAGCCGATCCAGAGCGTTTTGATCAGCGCGGCGAGCTCAGTGCAGGTAGTGATAACTTTATTGATATCAACTGTATCTTCGAAGGCGATGTTCAACTGGGCTCAAATGTGTATATTGGCCCCAACTGCCAAATAATTAATAGCACCATAGGTGATGGCGTCGAAATCAAAGCCAATACCATTATCGAGGATTCAGTCGTGGGCGATAACGCCATTCTCGGGCCCTTTGCCCGCCTGCGACCGGGAACAGAATTGGCCGCCAACACCAAAATTGGCAACTTTGTCGAAACCAAAAAAGCCAAAGTGGGCAAAGGTAGTAAAGTTAATCATCTCAGCTATGTAGGTGATGCCGAATTAGGAGAAGGCGTTAATGTAGGTGCCGGAACCATCACCTGTAATTACGATGGGGCCAATAAATTTAAAACCACCATAGGCGATAACAGCTTTGTCGGCTCCAATAGCACCTTGGTAGCGCCAGTCGTGGTTTCAGATAACAGCTTTGTTGGCGCGGGCAGTACCATCACTAAAGATACCGAGGAAAATTCGCTGGCCATATCCCGCGCAAAACAACGCAATATCCAAGGGTGGCAAAGGCCCGGCAAAAAAGACTAATCAAGTAAACCGATTAGTCTTTAACGCAGCTATTTATGCGGACGGCGTTTGCACCAAACTTGATATACCGTTGAATAATTCGCTGCAAGCTCGGAGAAGAAAGCCGCTTTGGCCCAATTTTCCTTATTCCACTTCTTGTTCTTATCATTGCCATGGATCTTGATATCATCGAATATCTTTTCAGCGGCACCCAGTAAACGCCCCACCCCATCTTTAGTATCCTTGCAATCTTGGGCATCTAATAAATGGTGCCTAGCCATATAATCTCCCAGCATTGGCTCGGATTTTGGATGATGGTCGGCATTGGCAACCGTGGCGAATGAAATAGCTAACGTAAGTATAATTATATGCCTCATTGAGGTTCCTCAAAGGTCTTCAAATTTACTTAATACCAAAAAATAGTCTTAAGCCTCTCTTGATATAGAAAGCTGTGATGCAGATTAGTTTCATCCAAGTTAAATCTAACTACTTCGAAGGGAAGAAAGCCCCGCCTGCATCAGCTGTAAATGCTCTTCAAGTTTAGGGCCTTTCTTTTGCGCCACACCAATAGCCAGTACATCAATCATTACCAGATGGGCAATGCGCGATGATAGCGGTGTGTAGATTTGCGTATCTTCGGTAGCATTCACTTCAATGGCTATACTTGCCTGCTCAGCTACTGGCGTTCCACTGGGGGCCAGTGCAATCACTATACCGCCGGATTGTTTTGCCAGTGCCATCGAATCCAATAGGGCTTGGGTGCGCCCCGACTGAGATATGGCAATTACCACATCATTGTGCTTTAGCGAGCTCGCCGACATATTTTGTAGATGGGGGTCTGAATAGGCGGCGGAGGTAATTTGCAGGCGGAAGAATTTATGTTGGGCATCAAAGGCCACCGCGGCGGATGAGCCAAAGCCATAAAACTCCACCCGATTAGCGTTGTAAATAGCTTCTACAGCCGCCTCGAGATTGTGCAATACCAAGCTTTCCCGCACCTTAAGCAATGTATCGACCGTAGAGTCAAACACCTTGTGGGTATATTCGCGAGTAGAGTCGCTATCGGTTACTGCGATCTTGCCAAAGCTGGGGCTTGAAGCCAGTTGCTGTGCCAATGCTAGCTTAAAATCTTGGAAGCCATGACAGCCCACGGCGCGACAAAAACGCACCACGGTGGGTTCGCTGACTTCTGCTTTTTTGGCGAGGTCGACAATGCGCATATTAATAACGCTAAGGGGATCTTTTAGCACCAGCTCGGCCACTTTGCGTTCAGATTTACGCAATTTGCCAAGGGTGTCGCTGATGGTTTGTGTCAGTTCGGCTGGCTTCATAATTGAATTATTAATTATTACTTGTAAAAAATTTACAAGAAATTGCTGAAAATTACCAGTTTTGTAGTAAAAAATCAGCATTGAATATTCATTGTGATTAAAAAATAGCAAAAAATAAGCGCAAATTTGATTAACAAAAACGCTATATTAGCGATTATCTTGCTAAACTATGCACATGGATGTCACCTCAGTTTTAAACCAGTTAAATTCCGCGCAAGAGCAGGCCGTTACTAGCGATAAAAAACATTTGCTAGTGTTGGCGGGTGCCGGCAGTGGTAAAACTCGGGTATTGGTACACCGAATTGCGTGGAAGATTCAGGTAGACAATGTATCGCCCTACGGCATCTTGGCGGTGACCTTTACCAATAAGGCTGCGCGCGAAATGCGCGAGCGCATTGATAACCTATTGGGTATGTCATTGCGCGGCATGTGGGTGGGCACCTTTCACGGTTTGGCTCATCGCCTGCTCAAAGCCCATTGGCGCGATGCCAAGTTGCCGGAGAACTTCCAAATTCTAGATTCCGATGATCAGTTGCGACTGGTAAAGCGGGTGATGCGCGCCATGGATTTAGATGAACAGCGCTGGCCGCCCAAGCAGGCGCAATGGTGGATCAATAGCCAAAAAGATGAGGGCTTGCGCGCCGCGCATATTCAAGAGAGCGGTGATCCCTTTATGGCCACCATGCTGAGTATCTACCGCCACTATGAGCAGCTGTGTGAACAGTTGGGGGTGATCGATTTTGCCGAATTGCTGCTGCGGGTGTTGGAGTTATGGCGCAACAACCCCGAAGTGTTGAACCACTACCAACAGCGTTTTGGCCATATTTTGGTGGACGAATTCCAAGATACTAATGCAGTGCAGTACGCATGGCTTAGATTGTTGGCGGGCAATAGTAGCGATGTTACCGCGGTGGGCGATGACGATCAGTCTATCTACGGTTGGCGCGGTGCTAAGGTGGAAAATATCCTCAGTTTTGAGCGCGACTTTGCCGATACAGAAACCATTAGGCTTGAGCAGAACTATCGCTCGACTTCCAATATTCTCAATGCCGCCAATGCGGTGATTGCCAAAAATGCTGGTCGCTTGGGCAAGAATTTGTGGACCGAGTCTGGCGAGGGTGAGCCCATTGCCCTTTATGCCGCTTTTAATGAGCACGATGAAGCGCGCTATATTGCCGATCGTCTGGCCGATTGGATTGACAATGGCAATCGCCGCGATGATGCCGCGATACTGTATCGCTCCAATGCTCAGTCGCGGGTTTTGGAAGCGGCACTGTTGCAGGCGGAGATCCCCTATCGTATCTATGGTGGCCAGCGTTTTTATGAACGTTTAGAAATTAAAAACGCCCTGTGTTATTTGCGCATGATGCTGAACTGTCACGACGATGTCGCCTTTGAGCGAGTGGTGAATACGCCGCCGCGAGGAATCGGCGATAAAACTGTCGAGCAAATTCGTGAACTCAGTCGCGCCAATGGCTGCTCCCTGTGGGAGGCCTCTGCCACAATGGTAAATGAAAAGCGCCTCACTGCCCGCGCCGCCAATTCGGTGTCTGGCTTTATGGTGTTGATTAATGAAATGAGCGGTCAGTTGGATGAGTTGCCCCTAGCCGAACAGGCCGAAAACGCCATTCAACACAGCGGCTTGGTGGATATGCATCGCCGCGAAAAAGGTGAGCGCGGACAGGCGCGGGTAGAAAACCTTGAAGAACTAGTCAATGCCTGTAAAAACTTTGAACCAGAGGACAGTGATGCGCCGGTATTGCCGCAATTTTTGGATCAGGTGGCACTAGACGCGGGTGATCGCCAAGCGGATCAAGACCAAGATGCGGTGCAATTAATGACATTACACAGCGCCAAAGGCTTGGAATTTCCCCTGGTGTTTTTGGCGGGGATGGAGGAGAATCTGTTCCCGCATAAAATGTCGATTGATGAGCCCGGTCGCCTAGAAGAAGAGCGCCGATTGGCCTATGTGGGTATTACTCGCGCCATGCAAAAATTGTATATGAGCTTTGCCGAAACTCGATCGACCTATGGAACTGAGTCCTTTAATTCGGTATCGCGCTTTATTCGCGATATACCTAAAGAGGTGGTCGAAGAAGTGCGACTGCAGAATAGCATCGCCCGCCCCACCACCTACGCCGAGGGACGCATTAGCGATGAGGGCAGTGCTACTGGCTTCCAGTTAGGGCAGCAGGTGCGGCATAATGCCTTTGGTGACGGTATTATTTTAAACTTTGAAGGCAACGGCCCGCGGGCGCGAGTGCACGTGGCCTTTGATGAGGTGGGGACTAAAATACTGATATTGGCTTCGGCTAACTTGGTCGGTATCTAGCGTGCCACAACTAAATATTGAGGGTTAGGACATGCGAATTTTATTTTGCACAGCGCTGATTATGTTTCTTGCTAGCTGTGGCAACAATGATAATAATCAGGCGCAGGGTGATAGTGCCGCTTCACAGCAGGTTTACAAGTGGAAGCTGGTGACTTCATGGCCGAAAAACTATCCGGGCTTGGGCACGGCGCCAGAAAACTTTGCTAAAAAAGTTGAGGCTATGAGCAATGGTCGCCTGCAGATAAAAGTCTTTGGTGCCGGTCAGCTAGTGCCCGCATTACAGGTATTTGATGCGGTTTCTCAAGGCACTGCGCAAATAGGTCACAGTGGGGCCTACTATTGGACCGGTAAAAATAAGGCGACGGCATTCTTCACCTCGATCCCCTTTGGCCTCAATGCCCAAGAAATGAATGCGTGGCTGCACTATGGCGGTGGTCTCGAGTTGTGGCGCGAGCTGTATGCGCCATTTAATCTGGTGCCCTTTGCCGGTGGTAGTACAGGGGTGCAGATGGCCGGCTGGTTTAACCGCGAAATTAATTCCATGGCCGATCTCAAAGGCCTTAAAATGCGTATTCCCGGTTTGGGTGGCGATGTGATTACTCGCGCTGGCGGCGAGTCTGTGAATATCCCCGGCGGTGAGCTATACACGGCAATGCAAACTGGGGTTATCGATGCTACCGAATGGGTTGGCCCCTACAACGATTTGGCGTTTGGCTTTCATCAGGTTGCTAAATACTACTATTATCCCGGTTGGCATGAGCCCGGCCCGACGCTAGAGTTTACGGTTAATAAACCGGCCTATGAAACACTGCCGGCAGATTTGCAGGCAATTATTGAAACCGCCGCACGCGCGGTGAATCAGGATATGCTCGACGAATATACTGCGCGCAATAATCAGGCACTGGAAGAGTTGGTCAATGTGCACGGTGTTGAGGTGAGAAAGTTGCCCGATGAAGTGATTCGGGGTTTGCGCAAGTTATCGGCAGATGCGGTTAGCGAGTTAACCCTAGATAATGAGTTTGCCCAGCGCGTGGCAAAGTCTGTTGAAGAATTTAAACGCCAAGCTAAAGCATACCACGGTATTTCTGAAGAGGCATTTTATAAGGCAAGAAAGCAATAATGACAGAGAACAGTATCGAAAAAATGATTGTTGGCAGTGAGGAATGGTGTCAAATTTCTCAACTGGGAATTCCTGCAATAAAAGTGCGAGTTGATTCAGGAGCTAAAACCTCAGCCATTCATGCATTTAATATTCAGTCTTTTAAACGCGGCACTACCCCATGGGTGAGCTTTGATGTTCATCCACTGCAAAACAATCGCAGTGTTTTTTTGCGCTGTGAGGCGCCTATAGTCGACCGGCGTATGGTCAAAAATACTAGCGGGGCATCTGAAAAGCGCTATGTGATTAAGGTGCCCATTAGAATGAAAGATCAGGTTTGGGATATTGAGTTGACCCTGACCAATCGGGATAGTATGGGCTATCGCATGCTGTTGGGCCGCGAGGCTATGAATGGCAGAATTTTAGTTGACCCAAGTGCTAGTATGAATCTCGGCAAGGTAACCGATGTCGAGCTCAGGGACATGTATGGCATTAATAAAAAAACCCGTAGCGGTTTAAAAATAGCGCTTTTAGCTAGCAATCCTCAGCTCTACAGTAATCAGCGTATTATGGAAGCTGGCGAAGAGCGCGGCCATGAGATGAAGTTTCTCAATATCAAAGATTGTTATATGAAGCTGGATGATGAGATGCCAGAAGTCCATTATCGCGGCGGCTCAATTATTGATGACCTAGATGCAGTTATCCCCAGAATTAGACCTAGTGCTACTTTTTATGGCTGTGCCATAGCCCGTCAATTTGAAAGCATGGGGGTGTACGTTCAAAATGGTGCTTCAGCGATTACTCAGTCGCGCGATAAATTGTTTTCTTTACAGTTGCTGATTAAAAGTGGTTTAGACATCCCAATTACTGGCTTTGCTAATTCGCCAATAGATACTAATGAACTCATTGAGATGGTCGGCGGCGCGCCACTTGTGGTTAAACTGCTCGAGGGTAGTCAGGGTCGAGGTGTGGTTTTAGCGGAAACCAAAAAAGCTGCGCAGTCGGTTATTAATGCATTTAAATCAGTTAAAGCCAATCTGTTGGTGCAAGAATTTATTAAAGAGGCCAGCGGCAAAGACCTGCGCCTTTTTGTGATAGATGGCAAGGTCAAGGCTGCCATACAGCGCGAGGCGGCGCCCGGTGAGTTTCGTGCGAATATTCATCAAGGTGGCAGTGCCTCGGTGATTCGGCCTACGCCTGAAGAGCGCAAGCTAGCGGTTTTAGCGGCTAAATCTATGGGCCTCACAGTGGCAGGGGTGGATATTATTCGCTCTAAAAGTGGACCGCTTTTATTGGAAGTCAACTCATCACCTGGTCTTGAAGGCATAGAGAATGCCACAGAAAAGGATGTGGCGGGGATGATGATTCAAGCCATTGAAAAACGTCTAAAGTGGTCGGCAGAGGGTTAAAGCTTAAGAATTATTTGCGCCAAAAGGTCGGAGTAAATAATACCAATAGGGTAAAGATTTCTAATCGCCCAAGCAGCATGCCCCAGCATAGCACCCATTTGGCAAAGCTACTGATATCGCCATAGTTGGTAGCTACAGCACCTAATCCTGGTCCGAGATTATTCAGCGACGCCGCGGTGGCAGACCATGCGGTGTCGTAATCTAGCCCAGTGGCCAACAGCAACAGTATCATCAGGTAGAAAATAGCCAAATACACGCCCATAAAGGCCCAGATAGCATCGACCACACGGGTGGGGACAGTTCTATTGCGAATCTTTATCGGCAATAGCGCGTTGGGGTGTACTAGGCGATAAATCTCTCGCACACCCTGTTTTGCCAAAATCAGCATGCGGCCTATTTTTATACCGCCGCCAGTGGAGCCTGCACAGGCGCCAAAGAAGGATAAAAACAGCAAAAAGAACGGCAAAAAGCTCGGCCAAGTATGAAATTCACTGGTGGTAAAGCCGGTGGTGGTCATGATGGAAATTAATTGAAAGGTCCCTTGGCGAACGCTTTCACTTCCGCTGAAGGTACCGCTATAGTACAGATAGCAACAGGTAATTATGGCGCCTATCAGCAATAGGAACAGGTACATGCGGGCTTCGGGATCAGCCCAGTACATATTTGGCCGACGGCTGTGCCAAGCGTGAAAGTGCAGTGCAAAGTTAAGCCCAGAAATAATCATAAAGAAACAGCAGATAGCCATAATGGCACTGCTATCAAAAAAGCCAATACTGGCGTCATGAGTTGAAAAGCCACCGATAGATACGGTGGAGAAGCTATGGCTGAGGGCATCAAAGCCGCCCATACCCGCGCCCCAATAGGCCAGTGCACAGGCAATGGTCAGGCATAGATAGATTCTAAATAACACATTGGCGGTTTCAGTAATACGCGGTGTCAGCTTTGAGTCTTTCATTGGCCCCGGAGTTTCGGCGCGATAAATCTGCATGCCGCCCACCCCTAACATCGGCAGAATGGCCACAGCGATAACAACAATACCTATACCGCCCAACCACTGCAGTTGCTGACGATAGTAAAGGATGGATTTTGGCAGTTGTTCGAGTCCGGCAATCACTGTGGCACCGGTGGTTGTCAGTCCAGACACTGATTCAAACAGGGCATCGATAAAACTTAGATGGGGTGCTTCCGACAGCATTAGCGGCAGCGAGCCAAAGGAACTGAGTACCAACCAGAAGAACACCGTGACTATAAAGCCATCTCTGGTTCTGAGTTCACCCCTAGCTCGTCTCGAGGGCAGCCAAAAAATCAGCCCAACAGCCAGGGTAATGGCAAAGGCCATCAAGAAGGTCGCAACCGTGTTTTCGCCATAGATCAGCGCGACCAAGACAGGCGTCAACATGCTCAGGCTAAATATAACCAGTAGCATGCCGAGAACCCGAGCGATGATGGCTAAATGCATGGTGAGATTATCCCTTAAAAGAAGCTAAAGCCAACGGCGAACAGCTTCTCAACCGCTTTGGTTTTTTCTTTGTCGACCACAAATACAATCACATGGTCACCGTTTTTAATCACGGTATCATGGTGGGCAATAATAACCTCGCCATCGCGCACTAGGGCCGCCAGTGTAGCACCTGGAGGAGATTTGATATCCTCGATAGCCCGCCCTACAACCTTGGAATTTTTTTCATCGCCATGCACTACAAATTCGAGTGCCTCTGCAGCACCGCGACGCAGGGAGTGCACGCTCTCAGTATCGCCTTTGCGCACATGGGCCAACAGCGAGCTAATTGTGGCCTGCTGTGGCGAAATCGCAATATCAATATCACCGCCCTGCATCAGGTCGGCATACACTGGGTTGCTAATCAGCGTCATTACCTTTCTTGCGCCTAAACGCTTGGCTAACAACGAGGCCATAATATTGGTTTCATCGTCATTGGTTAGAGCAATAAATACATCGGTTTTATCAATATTTTCGTCTAACAGTAATTCTTGATCAGTGGCAGATCCGCGCAGCACAACCGTTTTATCTAGTTGCTCTGATAATAATTCTGCGCGAGCGTCAGAAAACTCAATAATTTTAATATTGTAATCTTGCTCAAGCGCTTTGCTCAGACGAAAGCCAATGTTGCCGCCGCCGGCAATAATAAGCTGGCGATAGGGTTTTTCAAGTCGTCGCAGTTCACTCATTACCTTGCGGATATTTTTCTTGGCGGCGATAAAAAATACTTCATCGCCATCTTCAATAATGGTTTCACCCGTGGGGAAAATAGCGCCATCTTTGCGATAAATAGCCGCGACTCGGGCATCGATATTGGGCATATGTTCTTTAAATGCGCGCAGTCTCTGCCCCACCAAGGGGCCATCCTCAACCGCGCGCAAGCCAACTAACTGAATTACGCCATCGGCAAAATCTAGCACCTGAAGTGCGCCGGGCTGTTCGATCAATTTCTGTATGTAGTTTGTTACCACCTGCTCGGGGGTAATCATGACATCAACGGGCATATGCTTGTCGTTGAACAGCTTATTTTTATATTCGGGGTTGCTGTAATTTCGGGATCTTACGCGAGCGATCTTGGTTGGGGTGTGAAACAGCGAATAGGCAACCTGACAGGCGACAATATTTATCTCATCGCTATTGGTTACCGCAATGATCATATCGGCATCCTCTATGCCGGCATTAACCAGTATATCGGGATAGCAGCCAGTGCCGACAACGGTGCGCACATCGAGCCTATCCTGCAGTGCCCTCAAGACATTCGCATCTATATCAACAATGGTTATATCATTGTTTTCTCGCGCTAAATTTTCAGCCAGCGTAGCGCCGACCTGACCCGCTCCAACTATGACTATTTTCATGATTGCTCTGCACTTTTTAGCTATTTTTAGCCATTATCAGCTATTTTTTTAGGCGCGAATAGTAAAAACCATCACCACCTTTTGCCGAGGGGAATATCTGCCGACCATAGTCTGTGGCTACTCCCCAATCCGCCTCAATATTAATCATTGAAGCATCATTATTTTTTGCCAAAAACTGTGCCACCACTTGATCGTTTTCCTGTGGCAACACTGAACAGGTTGCATATATAAGCATGCTCCCTTTGCGCAAAGTTTTCCAGACCTTTTCGAGCAATTCGCTCTGAATTTTTGATAACTTATCAATATCGCTGTCTTTGCGCAGTAATTTAATATCGGGGTGGCGACGAATAACCCCAGAAGCCGAGCACGGCGCATCTAATAAAATGCGATCAAAGCTGCGACTGTCCCACCACTCGTCAATTGCGCCGACATCGGCGGCAATCAGATTGGCCTGCAAATTTAGGCGCTGTAAATTGTCCTGGCAACGCTCTAGGCGCTGGGGCTCCAAATCGATCGCCGTCAATGACGCCAGTTTGGCTTCAGATTCAAGAATATGGCAGGTTTTTCCTCCGGGCGCACAGCAGGCATCGAGCACCACATGTCCGGGCTGAATGTCTAAAAGCGATGCCGCTAACTGTGCAGATTCATCCTGCACGCTGACTAAACCATCGGCAAATCCCGGCAGGCCAGTTACATCCTGCGGGCTATCAAGCAAAATACCGCAATCACTATATTGGGTTGGGCTGGCGACAATATCTGCATCTGCTAGTAATTTTAAGTAGTCATCGCGGGAGCATCGGAGCGCATTAACCCGCAAGCACATCGGCGCTTGAAGATTATTGGCAGCTATAATCTCGGGCGCCTGCTTAGGCCAAGCCTTTTGTAGCCGACTAGCTAGCCACTGAGGATGCGCAGTGGAGAATTCAGTGTTAGTCGATAAGCTTTCAGCTATCTGTTGCTGTTGGCGCTGAAAGTTTCTCAGCACCCCATTGACCAAGCCCTTGGCCCACAGTCTTTTGAGTTTTACCGCAGCGGCAACGGTCTCATTGATCGCCGCGTGATCGGCAACTCGCATATACATCAGTTGGTATATGCCACAGGCCAATAGCGCCTGAATTTCGCGCTCTTTATCTTTGATAGGCTTGGACATGAGATGATTAACTATAGCCTGTAATTGCGGGTACCAGCGCAATGTGCCAAAACACAGCTGTTTAAATAGTGCCTGATCAGTATCAGCTATTTTTTGGCTGTATTTTGGCAATACTGCAGATAGAGATCGGCCGCGCAATACCTGCCCTATGGCCTCAGCGGCAACCGCGCGCACATTAGCCATTTATTGGCCAAAACTCTGGCCGCTAGCAAATAGCTTGGCTTTGGATTTTAAAAGTTCGGAGACCGGCATTTTAGATTTGCCGGCCAATTGAATCTGACTTATTAGTAGTTGACCACTACCAGTCTGTACCACTATGCCATCGGCAGTTGCATCGACGATGATGCCCACGGATTGGTCTGAATTTGCATCAATGGCTACTGCGTCCCAAATTTTCACCCTATTGCCGGCAATATAACTAAAGGTTGCCGGAAAGGGGTTAAAGGCGCGAACCCGCCGTGCTAGTGTCTCTGCGGCCTCAGACCAATCAATTAATGCCTCTGCTTTATCGATCTTGCGCGCATAGGTACTTTGAGAGTCGTCCTGCTGTTCCGCCACCGCCACGCCTTGATCAATTTTGGCCAAGGCAGCCAATAATGTGGGAGCGCCCAGTTCAGACAGTTTTTGATAAATTGTTGCGCTCGTATCTGCGGCGGTGATTGGGCAGCGGGCAACGGAAATTACTGGACCGGTATCCAGGCCAGCATCCATTTGCATAATACAGATGCCGGTTTCTGTATCGCCCGCCTCTATTGCGCGCTGAATCGGCGCCGCGCCGCGCCACTTAGGCAGCAGTGAACCGTGAACATTAATGCATCCCAGTCGGGGTATATCCAAAACAGCCTGAGGTAGTAGTAGCCCATAGGCCACAACAATCATAATGTCCGCATCTAAGTTGGCAAGCTGTTGTTGCGCCTCAGAATCCTTAAGCGAAGGTGGTTGAAAAACATTTATATTGTGATCGCAAGCTAACTGTTTTACTGGGCTAGGGGTTAATTTTTTCCCCCGACCAGCGGGGCGATCCGGCTGAGTATAGACCGCAACGATATGGTGTTGGCCGCAATCAATCAGCTCCTGCAAATGGGCGGCGGCAAAATCTGGGGTGCCGGCGAAGACAATCTTCACGCTTAATAATTCCTATGCACGCTGTTTCTTAAGTTTTTTACGAATACGAGTTCTTTTGAGCGATGACAGATAGTCGACAAATAGCTTGCCTTTTAGATGGTCCATCTCGTGTTGGATACAGACTGCCAGCAGCCCGTGAGCTTCCTCCTCAAACGCGTTGCCATCGCGGTCAAGTGCACGAATCATCACATGTTTGGGGCGATCAACCGTCTCGTTAAACCCCGGTACTGAAAGGCATCCCTCGTCAAAAGGGACAGTGTCTGGTTCTAGTACCTCAATTTGCGGATTGATAAACACGCGCGGCTCATTTCTCTGTTCCGAGAGATCCATAACGATCACCTGCTGATGAACATCCACCTGCGTTGCCGCAAGGCCTATACCATCAGCATCGATCATAGTTTCAAACATATCATCAATCAGTGTGCGAATCTCATTGGTAACTTCGGCCACGGGTTCGGCAACAATGCGCAAACGCGGATTGGGATACTCGAGAATGTTTAGTTTCGCCATAGTTGTCGCTGTCTATCACCTGTTAAATTCAAAAAAGCCAAGGGGCAAAGTAAATCTGTTTACAATCAACTTAAGCCCTATTTTGAAAGATTATACACCGTTGCTCGAAAGGACGCACCGCATGAACGCAATACTAAATCGGCAAGGCGAAGCCCAGTGGGCGCTTATTGCTCAAATCTTAAAGCCATGCACCTCGAGATTACAACTTGCCCTAATTGATGAGCTAGGCAGCTTTAGTCAGATATTTGAAAGTCAGGAATCTATTGAAAATCCAGTGCTAAATCAGCAATTAAAAATTGTGCGCAGGGCATACCATTCTGGTCGATGGCAACAAAAGGTTGAAAAAATAGTGCAAATCCTCAAGCAATACCAGACAAAAATAGTCCCCATTACCAGCGATGATTATCCCCACCAGCTAAAGCAGATACCTCAGCCGCCACCAATGCTCTATATAAGGGGCAATCACAACTGCTTGCAGATGCCGCAAATAGCTATAGTGGGTAGTAGGCGCATGACAAGGGGTACAGAAATTATCGCCCACTCATGGGCAAAAAGCTTAGCCACTAGCGGCTTTACCATTACCAGCGGCATGGCAATTGGCATAGATAGCTACGCTCATCGCGGAGCCCTCGAGGCAATGCACGGCATTAGTATTGGCGAACTCGCCACTGGAATAGATCGTATTTACCCACGCCGCAACGCACTGCTAGCAGAACAGATTATTAAAAAGGATGGCGCCCTGATTACGGAGTTTTTTCCGGGAACCCCATCTTTACCGGCACACTTTCCTCAACGCAATCGAATTATTAGCGGTCTGAGCTTGGGGGTGTTGGTAGTTGAGGCTGCAATTAACAGCGGCTCTCTAATTACTGCCAAGCATGCGCTGGAGCAAAACCGTGAAGTTTTTGCTATTCCCGGATCAATTAATAGCCCCCAGAGCAGAGGCTGCCACCAGCTGATCAAACAGGGCGCCTGCCTAGTGCAGAACACCACAGAGCTGATTGAGCAGCTAGCCGATCCACTTGCTCGCTATGGTGAAAAATACAAATATTTAAATAATTCCCCAGAAACTCAGCACCCAAGTATTGAACTGAGCGACGAAGAAACGCAGTTGCTAGAAAAGATTGGCTATCAGCCAATACTCATCGATGAGCTCGATACGCCATGGTCTATGGATAAGTTATTGCAGTTGCTTATAGCCTTGGAGTTGAAGGGGGTTATAGTCAGCGAGCAGGGTTATTTTAAACGCATATAGCTCGGTGCGAGTAAATTCTTGTACTCACTGCTAATTATACTAGGCTTGAAAGGCCTACTTCGGTTAAAATAGAGGATTGCGCAGAGGCTAAAGTTTCGGTAATCTGCGCGTCTTTTACGGAGATCGTTAAAATTATGAGTAAGCCTTTTGTTGCAATCCTGATGGGTTCCGATTCTGATTTGCCAGTAATGGAAGCCAGCTTTGATATTCTGAAAAAATTTGATATTCCTTTTGAGGTGAAGGTGACTTCTGCGCACCGCACCCCAGCAGCCACTCACAGCTATGTAACCGACGCTGATGCGCGCGGTTGTGCGGCCTTTATCTGCGCGGCAGGTATGGCGGCTCACTTGGCGGGTGCAGTGTCTGCAACTACCCTTAAGCCAGTTATTGGTGTGCCAATTAATGGTTCATTGGACGGTCTTGATGCGTTGCTTTCAACGGTTCAAATGCCGGGCGGTATTCCAGTAGCCACTGTTGCTATCGGCAAAGCGGGCGCCAAAAACGCAGCTTACTTGGCAGCGCAAATTATTGGTGTTGGCGATGCTGAGATGCATAAGAAGCTAGTTGCTGAGCGCGCGGCCAATGCTGAAGCAATTATTACTAAAGACGCTGCATTGCAGGAACGTCTAAAAAATAGCTGAGACAATTTGTGATCAACTGGAGCGGGCATACTAAGACTAGCCTTGCGGTGCACCAGTTGCATTTACAGGGGGTCATAGCCTACCCGACCGAGGCGGTCTGGGGGCTAGGTTGTGATCCCTTTAGCTACTCAGCTGTAGCCAAGATCCTCAATTTAAAAAGTCGCCCTGAACACAAAGGGGTTATTCTTATCGCCTGCGATTGGCAACAGTTTGTGCCCTTTACTAATGGTTTAACAAGCTCTCAGCTAGATAAGTTGCATCAGCCCAATAGCAAGCCTACCACCTGGTTAATCCCGCACAATGGCAATGCGCCCGAATGGATTGTTGGCGAGCATGATACACTGGCTGTTAGAGTGACGGCGCACCCGTTGGCGGCGAGCCTGTGTCGCTTATTTGGCGGCCCCATTGTCTCTACTTCGGCCAACCCGCAGGGGTTAAACGAGGCGACTAATGCGCTCAAGGTTAGAACTTATTTTGGTCGCCAATTAGATGCTATTACCTCGGGTACTATTGGCTCTGCCACCGCGCCTAGTGAAATTCGCCACTTACTAAGTGGTAAAATCATCCGTAAAGGATAATATGCAAACAGTTAATAAACAGTTGGTTAAGGATTATCTTCTAGGTCTGCAAGATAGCATCTGCGATGCATTGCAGCAGGAAGACGGCAGTGCTTGGCGCGAAGATAACTGGACTCGCCCCGAGGGCGGTGGCGGGCGCAGTCGAGTGATTGCCGACGGTGAGTTGATTGAAAAAGGCGGCGTTAATTTTTCTCATGTCTTCGGCGACCAGTTGCCTGCATCTGCTACTCAAAGTAGACCCGAGCTAGCCGGCCGCAGCTTTGAAGCCATGGGTGTGTCCCTAGTGATTCATCCCCACAACCCCTATGTGCCTACCTCTCACGCCAACTTACGTTTTTTTATTGCTGAAAAAGCGGGTGAAGATCCGGTTTGGTGGTTCGGTGGCGGCTATGATCTGACCCCCTACTACGGCAATCAAGAAGACTGTCAGCACTGGCACCGCACGGCGAAAAATGCCTGTGATCCCTTTGGTGAAGAGATGTACAGGCAACTAAAACAGCAGTGCGACAAATATTTTTACCTGCGCCACCGCGATGAACCACGCGGTGTGGGTGGCGTATTTTTTGATGACTTTAATCATTTAGGCTTTGAGCAGAGTTTTGCTTTTATGCGAGCGGTTGGCGATAGCTATATCGATGCCTATTTGCCAATTGTAAAGCGCCGGCGCCATCAGAGCTTTGGTGAGAGCGAGCGCAGTTTTCAACTGTATCGTCGCGGACGCTATGTGGAGTTTAATCTGGTATACGATCGCGGCACCTTATTCGGCTTGCAAACAGGGGGGCGCACGGAATCCATATTGATGTCTATGCCGCCTATGGTGCGCTGGGAATATGACTGGCAACCTGAGGCGGGTAGCGCAGAAGCGGAGCTATACGAGCAGTATCTAATCGATCGGGACTGGATCTAATGACAGACAAATATGCGGTATTTGGCAACCCTATAGGCCACAGCAAATCGCCGGAGATTCATCGCCAGTTTGCCCAGCAAACCGGTCAGGCCATGAGTTATGAAAAACAATTGGTTGATGAGCAGGGTTTTGAGGCGGCAGCCGAGGCATTCTTTGCCAATGGTGGCAAAGGGTTAAACATTACGGTGCCATTTAAGCAGGATGCCTATACCTATGTAGCTCGCACCACGCCGAGAGCTCGTCGCGCCGGCGCAGTCAATACCTTAGCGCTTGAGTCAGACGGTACGGTTTTGGGTGATACCACCGATGGTGTCGGCCTAGTCACTGATATGAAAAATAACCTCGGTTGGCAGATTCGACACAAAAAAGTGCTAATTTTAGGCGCTGGGGGTGCGGTGCGCGGCGTCTTAGAGCCGCTGTTAGAAGAGCAGCCGCAACATATTATTATTGCTAATCGAACGGTAGACAAAGCATTGCAATTGGCCAAGGGCTTTGCCGAATTTGGTTATTTGCTCGGCTGTGGCTTTGATATGCTCGAGGAACAGCAGTTCGATATCATTATTAACGGCACCAGTGCTAGCTTGCAGGGCGAGTTACCTCCTCTGCCCGATAGTTTAATCAGCCCCGATGGTTCATCCGTTTGCTACGATATGCTTTATGGCGCCAAGCCTACGCCATTTATGCAATGGGCTGCTCAACGTGGCGCTCAGGTTAGTGATGGATTGGGTATGCTCGTGGGTCAGGCGGCAGAATCTTTTGCTCTATGGCGCGGGGTTCGCCCAGAGACTGCGCCTGTTATCGACAGCCTAAGGGCAAGGCTCGCCGATTAATCCTGCTCGGCTAGGTATTGATCTTTTAGTCGGATATAGCTGGCCGCAGAGTAGCTAAAAAATTTTTTTTCCTCTTGGCTTAAAGGGCGCAACTGTTTGCATGGATTGCCTACATATATATAACCGCTTTTTAATGTCTTGCGCGGCGGCACCATACAGCCAGCGCCAACAATTACCCCATCCTCTACTACGGCGCCATCATTAATCACTGCGCCATTGCCAACTAGTATTTGATTACCTAGGGTGCAGCCGTGCAGAATGGCGCGATGGCCAATAATTACTTCTTCACCAATAACCAGAGGATAACCCTCGGGATTATAATCTGAAGCGTGGGTTACATGCAGCACGGCATTGTCTTGCACATTGCACTTGGCGCCTACCTTTATAGAGTGCATATCTCCGCGAATAACTGCGCCTGGCCAGACTGAGACATCATCGCCTAAATCTACATCGCCAATTACTGTAGATTGTGGGTCTACATATACGCGTTGACCAAGGCCTGGGAATTTTCCTTTAAAAGGTCTGATTGAGTGATCCATATTGTTATTCCGCGGTTATAATATAATGCCTATTGTGGTGAGTTTTTAATGGCTTTTTCAACTAAAAAACAATTTATTGCCGGTGTAGTTTGCCCTAAATGTTCCAAAATGGACAAAATAAGGGCGTTTCACCTAGACGGCATCGATTACCGCGAATGCGTGAGTTGCGATTTTTTAGATGAAATTCGTATCGCCCCAGCGCCCAAAGAGTTGGAAACACGGGTAAACCACAGCGTCGAAGGGTTTTCTGAGCCCGCGCAAAAGGTAAAAATCGTCGATCCCAGCAAGCCGAATCAATAAGTTCAAAAACAAACGACTTCTGCCAAACCCAATGTTGAGATTTTAATTTATACCCGTATGAATTATTCATGGGTTTCAACAAATGAAACTTGGTTTTAAGTAAAAAATGGTAGTAGTTTGCCTAGAGAAATAGACATTTATTTGCTACAATACCGCGCCTCAATTGGTCCCGCATATTTATGTAAGGTCACCATCACGAAGCAAAGTAGTAAATTTCCACAGTTACCACGGAGAAATAAGCGATGTTGAAAAGAGCGCAAGCGCTTTTCTTGAGTTCCCTCGGCGTAATATTCGCCTTGGTTTATGCTGGCAATGCTAGTGCAGATTCTGCCCCTAGCCAGCTTAATATGCCTCAAGGAGTCACAGAAGTTAGTCAGGCTGCCTATGATATTCACATGATTATGATGTGGATTTGTACGGTAATCGGCATAGCCGTTTTTGGTTTTATGTTCTACGTTATGTATGCACACCGCAAATCGCGCGGTGCAGTAGCGGAAAATTTTCACGAAAATGTATTGGTTGAATTGCTGTGGACTATTGTTCCTGCGGTCATTTTGATTGTAATGGCTATTCCAGCAACCTCTGCACTTTTAAAAGTTTACGATACTGAAAATGCAGATATCGATATTCAAGTAACCGGCTATCAGTGGAACTGGCAGTACGAATATTTGGGCGAAGGGGTTAAGTTTATGAGCAACCTTCGTACCTCTAATGATGAAATTCAAGGAAAAGAACCCAAGGGCGAACACTATCTGCGCGAAGTGGATAATCCACTTGTGCTGCCGGTAGGTAAAAAAGTGCGCTTCTTGATCACGGGCAATGATGTGATTCACAGCTGGTGGGTACCAGATTTCGGCGTTAAGCGCGATGCTATCCCCGGACTGTTCACATCTGCATGGGCCAAGACAGACAAAGTTGGCACTTACGTTGGTGAGTGTACAGAGCTATGTGGTAAAGGCCATGCGTTTATGCCAGTTGTGGTAGAGGTTAAAGAGCAGGCGGAATACGATCAGTGGCTGGCGGATAAGAAAGCCGCAGCCGCAGAATATGCATCAACTATTGGCAAGGAGTGGTCATTTGACGAATTGATGGTCAAGGGTGAAGAGGTGTATAACCGTTCTTGTGCCGGCTGTCATGGCGTCAATGGTGAGGGCGGTTACGGCCCTGCACTCAAGGACAGTGCAGTTGCACTGGGAGCTGCTGATGTACATATAAGTGCAGTTGTTGATGGTATCGGAGTATTGATGCCGTCGTTCGACGCCCAGTTGTCCGAGGTAGAGATTGCCGCGGTGGTTCACTACGAGCGCAATGCTTGGGGCAATGATGTGGGTGATATAACTCAACCCATCGATGTTGTTAACTACAAACAAGGTAAATAGGGAGTTATAGATATGGCACACGGTCCCGCAACATTAGCTGACGGTTGGGTAAAATACGCAAGCCGTTGGTTATTTACTACAAATCACAAAGACATTGGTACGCTATACCTATGGTTTAGCTTTGCCATGTTTATTCTGGGTGGCGCCTTCGCGATGATCATTCGCGCTGAGCTGTTCCAGCCAGGCATGCAACTTATACAACCAGAATTCTTTAACCAGATGACCACAATGCACGGTCTGGTGATGGTATTCGGCGCTATTATGCCGGCCTTTGTCGGCTTGGCTAACTGGCTTATTCCAATGATGATTGGCGCGCCAGACATGGCCTTGCCGCGCATGAATAACCTGAGCTTCTGGATTCTACCTTTTGCGTTTGCAATTCTTGTAGCTACGCTATTTATGGAAGGTGGCGGTCCTAACTTTGGTTGGACTTTCTACGCGCCACTATCGACCACCTATGCACCAGATACAGTGAACTACTTTATCTTTGGTGTACACATTATGGGTGCGTCTTCGATCATGGGTTCAATCAATATTATTGCAACTGTTATGAATATGCGCGCTCCGGGCATGACCTATATGAAAATGCCTATGTTCGTATGGACTTGGTTGATTACTGCGTTCCTTCTAGTTGCTGTAATGCCAGTACTGGCAGGTGCGGTAACTATGATGTTGATGGATATCAACTTTGGCACTAGCTTCTTTGATGCAGCGGGTGGTGGTGATCCAGTATTGTTCCAGCATGTTTTCTGGTTCTTTGGACACCCGGAAGTATATATCATTATTCTTCCAGCCTTTGGGGTGGTATCGCAGATTATTCCCACCTTCAGTCGCAAGCCATTGTTCGGTTATTCGTCGATGGTCTATGCAACCGCATCGATTGCCTTTATGTCGTTTATTGTATGGGCGCACCACATGTTTACCGTAGGTATGCCGATTGCCGGTGAGCTGTACTTTATGTATGCCACCATGTTGATTGCGGTTCCAACGGGGGTGAAGGTATTTAACTGGATTACCACCATGTACAAGGGCGCACTAACCTTTGAAACGCCAATGCTGTTCAGTATCGCCTTTGTTATTTTATTCACCTTTGGTGGCTTTACCGGTCTTATGCTGTCGATTGCAGCAGCGGATATTCAGTATCACGATACCTACTTCGTAGTTGCGCACTTCCACTATGTAATGGTGGCAGGTGCGGTATTTAGTGGTACTGCGGCTGTTTATTACTGGCTGCCAAAGTGGTGCGGTAAGATGTACAGCGAAACCATGGGTAAGGTGCAGTTTTGGATTGCCTTTATCGGCTTTAACATTACCTTTATGCCGCAGCACTTCTTGGGGCTAGCAGGTATGCCAAGACGCTATGCCGACTATGGCTTACAGTTTGCCGATTGGAATATGGTATCTAGTATTGGTGCATTTATGTACGGTGCTGCGCAGTTACTATTCCTATTTAACGTGGTTCGTACCATCACTCACGGCAAGCCAGTGGACAAACCAGAAGTCTGGGAAGGTGCAGAAGGTTTAGAATGGACAGTTCCAACACCGGCGCCCTACCATACTTTTGAAAAGCCACCACAGGTAAAATAGGTATTGGTTATGAGAACTAGCCATCGAACACTGTTAGCCAAATTGCTGGCTTTGGCGGTGGCTATGTTTTTATTTGCGGTTTTTGTGTTGCCGCCGCTTTATGATCTCTTTTGTGAGATTACTGGTATCGGCGGTAGAACAGATGGCAAATATGAAGCTGTAGAGGTACAGATTGATACCTCACGGCAGGTGGAAGTGCAGTTTGTTGCAACGAATAACGCAGAAATGCCATGGGATTTTTACCCGATGGAATACAGCGTTGTAGTTCACCCCGGAGAATCAAAGGCGGTGAATTTCTTTGCTCGAAATACTACGGGTGAGGATATGGTTGCACAGGCAATACCCAATGTATTGCCTAACAATGCGGCGGACTACTTTCACAAAACGGCTTGTTTTTGTTTTGATAATCAGCCCTTGGCTGCAGGCGAACAGGCTGAATTGGGGCTAGTTTTTATACTGGATCCAGAATTACCCGATAGTGTGAATACTGTCACATTATCTTATACATTATTTGATATAACAGATCGTTCACAAGTATCGATCTCACAAGTACAGTGACCCTATTCCCTGCTTGGGTAAGGGGTCCAGAAACGGAGAACACTGATGTCAACAGAAAGTAGTTATTACGTTCCAGAGCAGAGTAAGCTGCCAATTGTCACCGCCACTGGTATGGGGGTGATTGCATACGGTGCTGCCAGTTGGGTAATCGAGGGCGGATCGCCAACGGTTTTCTTGATCGGCCTATTGATTATGGCGCTGGTAATGTACAAGTGGTGGAGCATAGTTATTGATGAAAATATGCGTGGCCTTGCCAATGACCAACTTAAAAAGTCTTATGTGCTCGGTATGCTGTGGTTTATTTTCTCCGAGGTAATGTTCTTTGCCGCCTTCTTTGGCGCGCTTTTCTACGTTAGAGTTTTTGCCAATTCTTGGTTGGGTGGTGAAGCGGCCGTTGGCCTATTTGACGACACGCCTACCGATGCTGCGGCAGCCAATAACCAAATCCTGTGGCCGGGCTATCAAGCTGAGTGGCCGGTAATGGTTACTCCCGATCAGGCAGCCAACGGCGACGCAGCACAGTTTAAAGGCCCCGAGCAAAATATGAACTTCCCTGGCTGGAGCAATCTGTTTAGCTGGTTGCCACTGTGGAATACCGTTGTGTTAATGACTTCAAGTGTCACTGTTCACATTGCCCATACGGCCCTGAAAAATGATAACCGCAAGAAATTTAACACTTGGTTAGGCATCACGGTTGCCCTCGGTATTTTCTTCCTATTTTTGCAAGCTGAAGAATATATTCACGCTTATCAGCATATGGGACTTACTCTTGAAACGGGTATTTACGGCACTACTTTCTTCCTGCTAACCGGCTTCCACGGCGCCCATGTTACCCTTGGGACCTGCATGCTGTTAGTGCAGTGGTTGCGAGGCCTTAAAGGCCACTTTAGCCACGACGACCAGTTTGGTTTTGAAGCCTCATCTTGGTATTGGCACTTTGTTGATGTGGTCTGGGTAGGACTATTTATCTTTGTTTACGTTTTGTCGTAAATAGTGCTGTGTTACCTAAACGGCCAGGCAATGCCTGGCCGTTTTTGGTTTTGTAATTTATTCTTTAGGTGTTGTTTGATAGGGAGCTGTATTTTCGGGATGCAATTGGCGATCCCAAGGTGCTTTGCTCGATAGTTGTCCGCTGTAGGTGCCATAAATAATGACGGCTAAAAGAGTAGCGGCTAAGCCAATACGAATGCCTAGTGCGTAAAGTAAACGCTTTTTACTGTTTCCCATATCTTTGACTAGGAAATTAAGACCGCCAAACAGGCTGGCGACAACGCCGATAAATAAAATGACAATAATTACTTTTAATAGCATGATTAGACCCAATGTTGAGAGAGGAACATTTAACCACAGATGACGGACTCGGCTCAAAAAACAAATGCTTTTAAATGGCAGCCCAATGCTAAATTATTGGTTTTTTCATTGATAATGTTGCCGCTATTGCTCAGCCTTGGACTATGGCAATTACAACGAGCAGACCAGAAACAAGAGATTGTTGATCGCTATGCCCGCAATCAACAGTTGCCGCCAATTGTCAGCGCTGATGAGCTCGCCATTGAGCAAGACCATCAATATCGACTGGCATGGGTTCGCGCAACGGTAGATAACCAACGAATGATTATTCTCGACAATAAGGTGAAGAATGGCCGCCCAGGTTATGAGATTTTACAGCCAGTTACACTGCGCGGATTAGAGCGCAAGCTATTACTTAACAGAGGCTGGATTGAGGCCTCTCTGGATCGCGATATATTGCCGACTGTTGCCCCTGTAGAAGGCGAAGTTCAGCTTCGCGGCTACTTATACCAAACCCTAAAAGGCGGCTATCGCTTAGATGATGGTATCCGGCAAGTGCAACAGTGGCCAAGCCGAGTTGGCTGGATAACGGTTGAGCGGGCAGAAGAATTATTTGGTGATGCCTTAATGCCCTATCAGCTGCGCCTTGACCAAGATTCCTTTGGCGCTCTTGAGACCGGATGGCCCACGGTCGCAATTCAGCCAGAGAAACATGTTGGCTATGCAGTACAGTGGTTTGCTATGGCGTTTACCCTGTTATTGTTGACCATTATTGCCAACTCAAATGCACTGAGTTGGCTTAGAAATAAACACCGTTAATCACAGCGAAAAGATTACAGGAAATATTTATGACAGATCAAAAGTCCCTCGAAGCGCGACAAAAAAACTTTAGATACCAAATTTGGCTAATGTTGATTATTGTATTTGGAGTAATCGCCGCTGGCTTTCTTATGGTGCCAAAAACCGAAGAACAGCGACAAAAAATGATTGAAGTGTTTGGTACTACTAATCAGGGTCAATTGGTCAAGCCAACGGTAGATATCAGCGGCGTTCTAGCCGAGATCCCTGCGACGGAAAAGCCAAAGTGGCAAATTGTTATTGTCGGCGGTAGTAACTGTGGTCAGCAGTGTGAGGATATTCTGTTTAATACCCGTCAGATTCATATGTTGCTGGGTAAATATACCGGTCGGGTACAGCGAATATTTCTTCAGGGGCCAGAGCAAATTGTCGATCCACAATGGCTTCAGCAAGAGCACCCTTTTTTACAGCTAGCACCACTGGACAGCAGTCTGTTAAAACAATTACTGCGCAATAATTCTGCAGATTGGGACATGTTAGACACAAGATATTTTGTGGCAACTCCAGATAACAAGGCAATTTTGTACTTTACCGCTGAGAATGATGCCAATGGACTGCTTGATGACCTTAAACATCTGTTAAAATACTCGCCTGATCGATAATTTAAACCATTTATAGGGTTGATTCGGAGAAAATGTTGGAGCCCAAAATAGATAAACAAACTGCAATAAGTTGGCGCGACTACTTAGAGCTATGTAAGCCTAACGTGGTAGCGCTGATGATTCTCACCTCGGTTATTGGCATGCTCTTAGCCACGCCCGATGCAGCGCCGCTAGATATTCTAATCTTTGGAAATCTGGGGATTGCACTCTGTGCGGGTGCAGCGGCAGCAGTGAATCATGTGGTGGACCGACATATTGATGAAAAGATGGCGCGCACGGCTAACCGGCCCATTGCCAAAGGTCGACTCAGCCCCAATCAGGCGGTCATTTTCGCCTTGCTAACAGGTCTTTTGGGCGTTGCTATATTGCTTGTGTTTACCAATGTTTTGACGGCTTGGCTAACCTTGGCATCGTCCATTGGTTATGCCTTTATTTACACCATGTATCTCAAGCGAGCCACGCCGCAAAATATAGTTATTGGCGGATTGGCCGGTGCGGCCCCTCCGCTATTGGGCTGGGTAGCAGTGACGGGAGAGATTCATTACAACGCCCTGTTATTAGTGCTGATTATCTTTGCTTGGACGCCGCCGCATTTTTGGGCGCTCGCACTTCACCGCAAAGAAGAATATGCCAAGGCGGATATCCCTATGCTACCAGTTACCCATGGCGACACTTACACCAAAATTAATATTGTGCTGTATACCCTGATGCTAATTGTGGTAACCATAATGCCATATTTAACCGGTCTTTTTGGTTGGTTATATTTACTCGGCTGTTTAATTTTGGGCGCTGGGTTCCTATTTTATTCCGCCCTTATGTGGCTGAATAAGGACTCAGGAATGAGAACTTTCAAGTACTCGATTATTTACTTGATGGTGCTCTTCGCCATTATGTTGCTCGACCACTATCTAGTGCCGTCTATAGCTATTTAAATTGATGCCCAATCTCGGTAAAGGTCTGATTAATATGGAACAAAAAAATCGAATTAGAATGACTATCGCGGTAATTATTGCCTTTATACTGCTGGTAGTTTATGGCTTTTCTTGGCGAATGAGTCAGCCGGTAATTATGTCGAAAGAAGAGCTGCAAATTAACGGAGCAATCGTTTTTGATAAGCCGCGAATTTTTAGTGACTTTGCGTTAGTTGATCACCGTGGTGAAGCGTTTAATATAGAGCGCATGAAAGGCCTATGGACGATTGTGTTTTTTGGTTTTACTCATTGCCCAGATATCTGCCCTACCACACTGGCCACCCTCAACGATACCTACAGTAAACTTAAGGACAGCGAAAAAGAGCGCCTTCAAATAGTCATGATCTCACTTGATCCGGAGCGAGATACGGTAGAAAAATTAGGCGAATATGTGCCCTACTTTAATGCGGAGTTTACCGGAGTTACTGGCAATCAGCGCGCCATACGCCTTTTGGCAGCGGAGTTGAATATAGCCTTTAACCCAGTGCCTCTCAGCGGCGATGATTACACCATAGATCACAGCACCCAGTTGGTTTTGATCAATCCTATGGGGCATTATCACGGCTTCTTTAAAGCGCCTCACACAGAAATCACCATGCGTAGCACCTGGCGCTCTATAGCCGGAAGCAGTAAGTTTTAAGCCTATTGGGTGATATATGGCTGCAGTAACTTGATGCTTTTCTCAATAGCGCCACTGTTACTCTGTACAATTTTTAATGCCTCTTCGCCATCTGCGGCTGCCTGTTGCGGAGAGTTGGCATAGCTGAGCAATTGTTGATATAGCGCACTGGCGTCATGCACTTCAGTGCAGGCGTTTTTGGCCATCAGCTGTGGGTAGATATGCATAAAATTGTAATAACTGGGGCCAGTAATAATTGGCACTGACAGCGCGGCCGCCTCCAGTGGGTTATGCCCGCCCCTTTGGATTAAGCTTCCGCCGATAAATGCGCAGTGAGCGACGCCAAAAAAGGTTAGCATTTCCCCCATGGTATCGGCTAATAAAACAGGCTGATCCACCAGATCGTTCTCGCTCCATCGCCCGTGGGCAATTTTTTCATCGCGCAACAATTCAGCCACTTTATTGAACTGTTCTGGATGGCGTGGAGCAATAATCAGCAGGCTCTTTCCCTCGGTTTTACACAGCATTTTATGCGCGGCAATGATCTGCTCATGCTCCCCGGGGTGGGTAGAGCCGGCAACCCAGATAAAGCCATAATTATTGAGTTTATTTCGCAATAGACTAGCGCGTTCTTTTACCTGTTCCGAGAGCTGTATATCAAATTTGATCGAGCCGACCACCTCGCCTTGCGAATCTTCTAGACCCAGCTTTTTAAAACGATCGATATCCGTTTGGTTCTGTGCGGCGAGTACAGTGATCGAGCGCATAAGTTGACGGCTGAGGGGCGCCAATAATTGATACCCCTTAGCAGATTTCTCAGACAGTCGGGCGTTGAGCACCAGCACGGGAGTATTTCGTTTCTTAGCCTGAATAATCAAGTTTGGCCACAACTCAGTTTCAAGAATAACAATAGCTGTCGGTCTCAGGCGATTAAGAAATCGCTTTACACTGCCATGAAAATCAAGCGGCAGATAGATATGTTGAACTGAGTCGCCAAAAATTTTTACAATTTGTTCAGAACCAGTTGGGGTATTGCAGGTAATGGTGATCTTTTGCTTGGGAAAGTCAGTCATCAACTGCTTAATCAATGGACTAGCCGCCATAATTTCACCCACCGAAGCGCAGTGAAAAGCCAGAGTTTGTTGCTCAAGTGTCGCGCGGTAAAGCCCTAGGCGTTCAGCCCAGCGCTTTCTATAGGCGCAGGCCTTTCTCCCCCTCAGCCATAACTGCAAAAAGATAGCGGGGCTTACAGCGTATAAAAATAACGAGTATGCAGCGCGCAGCATTTAATGTTCCTATTTCACTTTGCGCCATCTTATCATTTTGTTGATCGGCTTAGATAGAAAAAGCACCGAGCAAATGGTCTAGACCTTTTATGCCATCGGTTACAGCTATGGTGCGCATGAGTTATTCCTTTAATTTCTAGGCGGGCAATGACTGCACTGGTAAATTATTAATTTAATCTACCCGCTTTTTTTTAAAGTATAGGTGTACAATAGGCTATCTTCTATTTTAATATTTAAAGCGGATAATATGATTTCTAAAGATATACAGAATAGTTATTTAGCCAGTTTAGAGCGCCATAAAAAAGCCTTTGAATCAATGGATGCCTATCAGACTCAAGCCTTGGTGCTTGCGGAAAAATGCTACGCCGCACTTCAGGCTGGCGGCAAAATATTCTGGATAGGCAACGGCGGTAGCGCCGCTGATGCCCAGCATTTGGCGGCTGAGTTTATGGTGCGCTATAAAAATGAGCGCGGTCCCCTAGCCGCGATTGCGCTGACCACAGACACCTCGATTTTAACCGCCCATTCCAACGACTATCACTTCGACTCAGTGTTTGAGCGCCAAGTAATAGGGCTGTGTAAACCCGAAGATCTGGTGATTGGTCTAACTACCTCTGGCACAAGCGTAAATATCAATTTGGCACTGACAGCCGCCAATCAGATTGGTGCCTATACCGTAGCCCTTACAGGGCGCGATGGTGGCGTAGTAAAAGATATTGCCGACCTTCCCATTATCGTCGCCAACGATGAAACAGCGCGTATTCAAGAGGCGCATATGTTTATCGGCCACTGGTTGTGCGAAGCCATTGATGCACTGGTTGCAGGAAACAGCTAATGGATCTGTCTTATTTTCAAAAACTGAATAATGTCAAAATTCTGGTGGTTGGCGATGTTATGTTAGACCGCTACTGGCACGGTGATACGGCGCGTATTTCCCCAGAGGCGCCTGTGCCCATAGTCAGGGTTTCCAATTTTGAAGATAAGGCTGGCGGTGCCGCCAATGTAGCAAAAAATATTGTTCACCTCGGAGCTAAGGCAAGCTTGCTGGGCATTATTGGCGATGATGACAATGGTCAAAGTCTGCAGACTTCGCTGGAAAAAGAAGGTATTAAATCGCTTTTGGTGAAACAGAAGCAGGCGCCAACAATTACTAAAATTCGGGTGTTGAGCCGCAGTCAACAGGTGGTTCGACTGGATATCGAGCAATCTTTTTCCCAGCAACATGCCGACCTGCTAAGCGAAGAATTTGAGGCCTTGATCGATAAGTTTGAAATGGTGCTATTTTCAGACTACAACAAAGGCTCACTGGCTAATATTGCCAGTATGATTAAGGTGGCCAAGAAAGCCGGAAAAACAGTGTTGGTAGATCCTAAATCGAAGAATCTAGCGGATTATGCCGGTGCCGATTTTGTAACCCCTAATTTAACTGAATACCATGCAGCTGGTGGCATTTCAGATAACGAACAGCAGCTTGAGCGGTGTGCGAAAAAAATCATAGCTGACTGCAGTATTGGCGCTATGTTGCTGACCCGTTCGGAACAGGGTATGTCGTTGATTACGCCAACGGAAAAACACGATTATCCTGCGCAAACACTTGAAGTCGCAGATGTTACTGGGGCCGGTGATACAGTAATTGCAACTCTAGCAGTTATGCTTGCCACTCAAATGCCCGCTACTCAGGCGGTTGAAATAGCCAATGTTGCCGCTGGTATCACTGTAACTCGCTTAGGTGCCGCCACCGTATCGCCAGAAGAGTTATCAAACAAGCTGACAGAATATCTACACAAGACGGGTGAGAGTTATCAGCCCCAGACTGATGAAGTATTCGAGCGAATTGAGCAGGCGCGCCGACGTGGCGATAAAATTGTTTTTACTAATGGCTGTTTCGATATTTTGCATGCAGGGCATGTTAGATATCTGGCTCAGGCTAAAACCCGCGGCGATAAATTAGTTGTCGGCTTAAATAATGATGACTCTATCACTCGCCTCAAGGGTGCAGATCGCCCTATTAATACCTATGAACAGCGTGCCACGGTGCTTACTGCTTTGGCCGCGGTTGATTGGGTAATTCCCTTTGGCTCGGTGGAGCAAAATGATACGCCCGCTGATTTAATACAGCAGCTTAGCCCCGATGTCTTAGTTAAGGGCGGCGACTATAAAATTGAAGAAATTGCTGGCGCCGACTATGTTTTGGCCAATGGTGGCACCGTTGAGGTGCTCGAATTTGTCAATGACTGCTCTACGTCCAATGTGATCAGTAAAATAAAATCCACATAGTCAGAAATAGCTGTGATAGGCATGCAGCAGTTGCTGCCACTGCACAGAACTCCAAAAAAAGTCGCTATTGCGCCCCTTCTCTTTTACAAAGGAGCGATGCAAGCGCTGAATATTGTTTTTTAAGCATGGGTCTAATGGCCTTACCAAGCGCCCTCTATCAAAATCTATTAGATAAGCGCTACCCTTAGTATCCAGCATAATATTGTTAATATTTAGATCGGCGTGAAACACCCCCTGCCGATGAAATTGTGCAATGGTTTGCCCTATATTTTTAATTTCGTCCCCTGTCAGCGCTCGCAACTTTAATATATCGAGTAAGCTTTTGGCGCCGGGGATCGCTTCTGTAATTAAGTCTCCGCGATAAATAGCCATACACAGAGTAATCTTGGCGGCCAATGGGATGGGAGCCCTGAGGCCTTTTTGTTGCAGTTCAATCAGTAATTGGTATTCCTTATAGGTCCTAGTATTTTCTAGTCCAGTGTAAAGATATTGGTCACTGAGTAGTTTGCCCACTAGGCCGCCACGCCAATAATGACGCAGCACCCCTACGCCATTGGAATAGTCAAAAAACCATGTGGTAGAGCGGCCTTTTTTTTCCGCTATAATGGCATCTTTGCGCTGCCAATAATCCGGCGCGAACCAATCCTGAGTAATATTCAAGGGATTGTTGACGGCGGTAAGAAGCGTATGATTACCACAATTAATGATATCGAGCATAAGGGATTTACCGTGATTTTTGGCAGTATAACAAGCTTGATCAGTCAGTTACACAGGGGAAATCGGCCAGTGTGGATGGGTAATAACTTGTTGCTATTGAATTACACTACTATTTAAGGCGTGTTGTGGTTTTATCTGATCAACCCAAAGATATATGTATTCTCAGACTGTCCGCAATTGGCGATGTTTGCCATGCGGTGTCTGCGGTGCAGGCTATTCAAAAGCACTATCCAACGGCCAGTGTTACCTGGGTAATTGGCAAGGTAGAGGCAGCCCTGTTAGATGGCTTGCCGGGTGTAGAATTTGTTATTTTTGATAAAAGACAGGGCAGTGCGGCTTATAAACAACTGAAACAAAGGTTCAAGCACAAGCAATTTGATGTTTTATTGCACATGCAGGTTGCTTTTAGGGCTAATCTTGCCGCTAGCTGTATTCCGGCCAAGGTAAAATTAGGCTTTGATTGGCATCGAGCCAAAGAAGCCCATTCCCTTTTTATTAACAAGCCCATTTCAAAACAACCACAGGCGCATGTTCTAGAGGGTTTTATGGGCTTTGCTCAGGCTATAGGAGTGCCGGTTGCCGCACCACAGTGGCAGCTGCCAGTTGCCGATGCCGACAGAGCCGCAGCCATTGAGTCAATGGATGTCGCTAAAAAAACCCTAGTTATATCCCCTGCCGCCAGTGCTCCAGAGCGCAATTGGATGCCACAGCGCTATGCGGAGGTTGCCGAGCACGCTTATAAGCGCGGGTTTGCCATTGTCCTGACGGGTGCTGCTACAGCACTAGAACAGCGCTTATCCGCGGATATTATGCAGTATGTTGATTTTCCGGTTGTAAATTTAGTGGGCCAAACTTCACTAAAACAATTACTCTGTGTGCTAGAGCAGGCTTCACTGGTAATTGCCCCAGACAGTGGTCCTGCGCATATGGCAGTTACAGTGGGAACGCCAGTTATTGGGCTCTATGCCCACTCAAATCCGGCGCGCACTGGGCCCTACCTGTACCGAGACTATGTGGTCGAGGTATACCATAAAAATTTACAGCAACAGTATGGAAAATCTGCCGAGCAGTTGCCCTGGGGGCGCAGAGTAAAAGGCAAACAGCTGATGGAGCAAATAACCACAGAGTCGGTAACAGCCATGTTTGATTTAGTTGTTGAGGAGCAAAAACTGGGATGACTAACAAAGCAGTTTTTTTAGACAGAGACGGAGTTATTAATATTGATCACGCCTATGTATGCAGGGTGGAAGAATTTCAATTTATCGATGGTATTTTTGAGCTATGCCAGCACGCCAAACAGCTAGGCTATAAGTTGGTTGTCGTAACTAACCAATCGGGCATTGGTCGCGGTTATTATTCAGAAGAGGATTTTTCTGAGCTAACTAACTGGATGAAGCAACAATTTGCGGCCAATAGCTGTGAAATTGATGGGGTATATTACTGCCCTTTTCATCCAAAAGACGCCCTGCCGCCCTACCTTAGGGACAGCAACTGGCGCAAGCCGGCGCCGGGGATGTTGCTTCAGGCGATTAAAGATTTTGATCTAGATCCCAGTCGATCTATTATGATTGGCGATAGGGAGACAGATATGCAGGCTGCCGAGGCCGCAGAAATAGGTAGAAAAATTCTCTTGACTACTGGTTCTGTAGAGGTCGACCAGCACAGTAGCTGTGCTGACGAGATCTGGCCAAGTTTAAGTGTCGGACTAAAAAGTCTGTAACCACTCAAATCTAGGTTAATCTAACCTTTTTGTTTAACACCGAGAGACAGGCAAAATAGCAAGCTGGCGCTGATAACAATGGAGGGGCCTGCGGGGGTATCCACATACCAAGATGCAGCCAAACCCGAAACCACTGAAGCCATGGCAATCAAGCTGGCAACTACTGCCATAGATTCAGGCGTTTTACTGATTCTGCGGGCAGTGGCCGCTGGAACTATCAATAGGGCGGTAATTAATAAAACGCCGACAATTTTCATTGCAATGGCAATTACAAGTGCGGTGATCAACATTAAAGCTGTTCTTGCGCGTATTACATTAATGCCCTCAACGGCGGCTAAATCAGGCTCTACAGTAATGCTGATAAGAGACTTCCACAGGGTTGCCAGTAAAATAATGGCAATGCCAGCGCCGGCATAAATAACGCCTAGATCAGCGGCAGTAACTGATAGTAAGTCGCCAAATAATAACGACATTAGGTCAACTCTTATATTAGACATCAATGAGATTACCACTAAGCCTGCAGCAAGGGCTGAATGGGACAGAATGCCCAAAAGGGTATCTAGCGCTAATATTCCCTGTTGTTCCAATGCTACTAGCCCCAGAGCCATTGATAGGCAAACAAGGGTAACAGCAACACCTAAATCAATATTTAGTAACACCCCCAGTGCGACGCCCAAAAGTGCGCTGTGGGCAAGGGTGTCGCCAAAATAGGCCATCCTGCGCCAAACCACAAAACAGCCCAGAGGCCCTGCCACTACTGCAACCCCAAGTCCAGCGAGCAGTGCATATAGAAGAAAATCAATCATGTTGGCACCCTTCCCCATGCTGATGGTTGCCCTCAGCATCTAGCACTTTGCCCGCTAGGCTGTGCTTATGATTATGTGTATGATTGTAAAGTGCAGTTTCACCAAAAATATCCAAATAGGCAGGGTCCTGTGTAACCTGTTCCGGTTTTCCCTGACAGCAAATATGATGATTTAAACAAATTACATGATCAGTTGATGACATCACTAGATGCAAGTCATGAGATACCATCACAATTCCACAGTTTAGCGAGGATCTAAGTTGCCCTATCAGCCCATACAGCTCATTTTGACCATTGAAATCTACACCCTGAACCGGTTCATCCAAAACCAATAAGTTGGGTTGGCATAAGATGGCTCTAGCCAAGAGCGCGCGCTGGGTTTCGCCTCCAGAGAGCTTATGAAATGGCGTATTTTTAACCTCTGGTATGCCCACAAGATCAAGAGCCCTGTTGCAGGCATCATAAGAGGTGTTTGCTAGCTGTAAAAATCGACTAGTTGTAATCGGCAGCGTTGGGTCAATGTGAATCTTCTGGGGCATATATCCAATTACAAGGTCATTGGATCGATGAATTGTGCCATGGTCGGGGGCAATAAGACCTAGAATAAGCCGCGCTAAAGTAGACTTTCCTGCGCCATTTGGGCCAATAATAGTGGTAATCTCGCCTCGATTCACCGCCATAGAGATATTCTGCAAAATGGGCTTTTCAGCGAATAGTTTGCTGACTGATTGCAAATTGATTAGCGGATTATTCATTGTTCACTCCAGGCTCACAATTGGGGCAGCAGCCAAATATCTCGATGGTTTGAGCTTCGGGCTTGAAGTCGACTTTATCACAAAGTGATTCAAGTAAGCTGTTAACCCTACTCTCAGCTATTTCAGCTACAGTGTTACACTCTTTGCAAATTAAAAAGATATTGCTATGTTCACTGTTGGGAAAGGGGCAGCCCACATAGGCGTTTAATGATGAAATGCGATGCACGAGCCCCAAGCTGACTAAAAACTCTATAGCTCTGTATATAGTAGGGGGTGCAACTGGTTTATCAGATACTTTGGTTAGCTGTTGCTGCAGCTGATAGGCGCCCAGTGGTTGATGATTCTGCCATAACAGCCTTAAAATAGCCTCTCTGGTGGCGGTCAAGCGCACATTTGATCTGTCGCAAATTTCATGGGCCCTGCTGATGGCCGCATTAATACAGCGTACATGATCGTGAGGCTGTTGTACTAGTCGCGCATTAGTGAGCATAGAATACCCATGTAAATTAAAGCTATGTTATAATATAACATATAGATTTAGTAAAAAAATAGTACTTAAAGGAATTTTTAATCAATTTAATCGGCGGTATTTATAAAGTGTTATATTATAACATTGCATATAAGAGCTTATTGGCGGCATACTTATTGGCCATGATTAGCTTTACTTCAGCTGTATCAGCTCAGAGTGGCACTAAACCATTGGTGGTGACCAGCATTAAGCCGCTAGCAATAATTGTTAAATCGGCTTTTCCGCAACATGTACAGGTCGAATATGTAATGCCTGCGGCACAGTCGCCCCATGATGTCATCTTAAAACTATCGGATATACGCAAATTATCTGCTGCAGACGTGGTTTTCTGGATTGGCCCAGACTTTGAAACCAGAGCGGCGAAACAATTCTCCGCAATAGCAGAATCCAAGCTTGTTACTGCAATGGATCTAGTTGATCACGAGCAGATGCTATTGACTGAGGACAATCATGAGCACGATCATCACGAACATGATTTTGACCCGCATATCTGGCTTTCACCGACGCTAGCAAGTCAGCTGGTAAAAAACCTTTCGAAGCGATTAAACATTCCAGCACAGGAAATATTTAGCCTGTCGGCCAAGCAATCCTCTGAAGATTTATTAGTTGTGGCAAAGGGGGGCAGTTATATTGCCCATCACCAAGCGCTGGATTATTTTATCGATGAATTTGAATTACAGCCTGGTTTGACAATTCGCGACATGATGGGCAAACAGCAGGGCGCTAAGACCCAGTATCACTTGCGCGCTGAAGGAGAGAAGCTCGGTGTAAGCTGTGTATTTGTCGAACCGCAACACGGCCATAAAGATGCCATGGCGGTGGCCAATGATCTCGGTGTGCCACTCCAAGCTATCGATATATTGGCGCTCAATTACCAATCTAAACTGCCCAGCTATGAAAGCTATATATACGGCCTAGCCGAGCAATTTAGCGCCTGCTTTAAATAAATGTTGTATTATTTATCGATAATCCACCATTAAGCTAGATAACTATGACTGAAAAAGCCCCGCTGATTCTTGTAGATGGCTCTTCATACCTATATAGAGCATTCCACGCACTGCCGCCACTGACTAACAGCAAGGGATCGCCCACCGGCGCGGTCAAAGGTGTGGTTAATATGATGCGTCGGTTGCAAAAGGATTACCCGAATAGTACAACAGTTGTGATTTTTGATGCCAAGGGTAAAACATTTCGCGACGAAATATACAGTGAATATAAGGCTAACCGCCCGCCCATGCCCGATGACCTGCGGTCCCAGATTGAGCCGATTCACAATATTATTAAAGCCATGGGAATGCCGCTAATTAGCATTGAAGGCGTTGAGGCAGATGATGTGATTGGAACCTACGCATTGCAGGCGGCAAAAAACCAACAGTCAGTGATTATCTCGACGGGTGATAAGGATATAGCGCAGCTAGTAAACCAGCACATCAGCCTAGTAAACACCATGACCGACACCTATTTGGATCCTGAGGGAGTGACAGCCAAATTTGGGATACCGCCAGAGCTAATTATCGATTACTTAGCGCTGTTGGGAGATAAATCTGACAATATTCCGGGTGTTCCGGGTGTAGGAGAAAAAACTGCACTGGGCTTATTGCAAGGGCTAGGGGGCTTAGACTCGATTTATCAGCGGCTTGATGAGGTTGCCGGACTCAGTTTTCGCGGCGCTAAAACTATGGCGGCTAAATTAGAGGAGCACAGAGAGCTTGCCTACCTCTCTTACACCCTTGCCACTATAAAAACCGATGTGGAAGTTGACCTAAATGTTGATCAACTAGTAAATCAAGCGCCAGATCAGGCAGAGCTATTGCGTCTATTCCAAGAAATGGAATTTAAAACTTGGATCAATGAGCTCAGCGGTGAAGAAAGCCAAACTCAGACCACTAATGCACAGAGTGAAGTAATTGTTGATCAGAAGATTGAGCGCGATGAGCCGCAATCAATTAACTATGAAACAATCTTAGACGCCGATCAATTCTCTATTTGGCTGCAAAAGCTCGAAAACAGCGCATTAATTGCAGTAGATACAGAGACCACTAGCCTAGATTATATGTTGGCAGATTTAGTTGGACTCAGTGTTGCTGTGGAGCCCGGCAGTGCCGCCTATATCCCCTTTGGCCATGATTATTTGGGCGCGCCAGCCCAGTTGCCAAAAGCCACTGTAATCAATGCGCTAAAACCTATTTTGGAAAATCCACAGATCAAAAAAGTCGGTCAAAATTTAAAATACGATATCAGTGTGCTAGCACAACAGGGCATTGAACTTAAGGGTGTGGCCTTTGATACCATGCTGGAATCCTATGTTTTGGACAGTGTTGCTACGCGACATGATATGGATAGCTTAGCGCTACATTATTTAGATAAACAGACCACCAGTTTCACCGATATTGCCGGCAAGGGCGCATCTCAACTCACTTTTAATCAGATTGCTTTGGATCAAGCTGGACCCTATGCGGCTGAAGATGCTGATATTACGCTGCGCTTGCATCGGGCGCTGTGGCCGCAGGTGGAGCCGCAGTTACCACTTAGAACCCTGTTCCAAGAAATTGAACTGCCGTTGATCAAAGTACTCTCTAGAATTGAGCGCACCGGAGCTTTAGTGGACGATACGCTGTTGTTTCAACAGAGTCAGGAGCTCGCGGAGCGCCTTGCCGAGTTAGAGACTCAGGCCTGGGAGTTAGCTGGTCAGCAGTTTAATTTAGCCTCGCCAAAGCAGTTGGCTGAGATCCTATTCGAAAAACTAGAAATCCCCGTAGTCAAAAAAACAGCGAAGGGGGCGCCCTCAACCAAAGAGGAGGTGCTGCAAGAGTTAGCGCTCGATTATCCGCTGCCCAAAGTGCTTCTGGAGCACCGCGGCTTAGCAAAGCTAAAATCTACCTACACCGATAAGCTTCCGACGATGATCAATGCCGCAACTAAGAGGATTCACACCTCATACCACCAAGCGGGCACGGCGACGGGAAGGCTGTCATCCTCTGATCCGAATCTACAAAATATACCTATTCGCACCGCCGAGGGTCGCCGCGTTCGACAGGCATTTATAGCCCCCCCAGGACATTGCTTAATTGCCGCCGATTATTCGCAGATAGAACTGCGCATAATGGCGCATCTATCGGGCGATCAAAACCTATTAAAGGCATTTGAGCAGGGTCAGGATGTGCACAGTGCCACTGCCGCTGAAGTATTTGGCGTCAATCTAGCTCAGGTCACGCCAGATCAGCGACGCAGCGCTAAGGCGATTAACTTTGGTTTAATTTATGGCATGTCTGCATTTGGCTTGGCGCGTCAATTAAATATTAGCCGAAAACAGGCAGCAGAATATATTGAGCTTTATTTTAGCCGCTATCCTGGGGTGCAGAATTATATGAATCAGGTGCGTCATGCAGCGGCGGAAAATGGCTATGTTGAAACCCACTTCGGCAGGCGCCTGTATCTGCCAGAGATTAACAGTAGAAATGGCATGCGCCGCCAGGCTGCAGAGCGCACGGCTATCAATGCGCCAATGCAAGGCACGGCGGCGGATATTATTAAGTTGGCGATGATCAATGTGGACAACTGGCTGCAGAGTCATCAGTTAAAGAGTCGAATGATTATGCAGGTGCATGATGAGCTGGTACTAGAGGTGCCAGAGGATGAATATCAACTGGTGGCGAACGGAGTCAAAGAATGCATGGAATCTGCTGCCAGTTTACAGGTTAGATTAGTTGTAGACGTGGGCAGAGGAGATAATTGGGACGAGGCACATTAAAAAATAAATTTTTTTTAATTAATTGGGGAACTAAATTTAAAAGCGCTGTCTAAGTAAGTGCAAGTAGCAAAAAGTGAATTCTCTTCCCCTAGTGAGAATGGCACGTGATCTCTCCGAGTAACAACCGGCCCTGAATCGTTTAGATCAGGGCCTTTTTTTAGTGACTCAGCCAGCTTGTGAGTTTTTCCTCTAGTTCTGGCAGTCCGGTTTTTTTCAGGGATGAAAATATTTGTGCACTCAGCAGAGTGAAACCGGGATCCATATCGCGCAGTAATTTCTCCACGCCCAGCAGAGAGTTCATGGCAGGGCCGCGCTTAAGCTTATCTGCTTTGGTGAGCAAAATATGCACGGGAAGCCTCGCCTGAGCAGCCCAATTTAACATCTGTTGATCATAGTCCTGCAGTGGATGCCTGATATCCATCAACAGTATCAGGCCTGAGAGACTGCTGCGATTTTGCAAATACTCCGCTAAATTTCTATCCCATTTGGCTTTTAAAGCTTTGGGAACCTTGGCATAACCATAGCCTGGAAGATCAACTAAGCGTTTGTCGGGCTCAATTTCAAAGTGATTAATCAGCTGGGTGCGGCCGGGAGTTTTACTGGTTCGCGCAAGGCCCTTGTTGCGGGTTAGGGTATTTATTGCACTAGATTTTCCGGCATTAGAGCGCCCGGCAAAGGCAACTTCGTAGCCATTATCGGCCGGACACTGTTGCAGTGTTTGGGCGCTGATTAAAAATTTAACTGTATTAAAGTTCACTTTTTATTTATCCGTAAAAAGACATTGTAATTTGCTTAAGAAAAGTAGCTTATTAGTATATAATGCGCGCGCTATGCTCAAAGAGCTAACTACCTTTTTACAGTTTCGCGCGTACAACACACTAAATACGCTCGACCATTCTAACGTATAGTGGGATTTGGAATAACCATGAAGAGAATCTTTTTTGTATACGGCCTTATAGCCTTGTTTCTAAACACGCCTGTTTGGGCTGGCGGTGATGCCGCAGCGGGCAAGCTGAAAACGGCTAGCTGTGCCGGTTGCCACGCTGAAGATGGAAATAGTGCGATTGCCTCTTTTCCCAAAATAGCGGGTCTTGGAGAAAAATATTTAACTGCGCAATTGCGTCATATCAAAGCCGGCGAGCGCGTTATTGTCGAAATGACAGGGCTATTGGACTATATGTCAGATCAAGACCTGCAGGATATTGCGGCCTATTACAACAGCAAAAACATCCAAATTTCTGGAGCAAAAGAGATTACCCTGGTGGGCATCAACGATCCACAAGAAGTTCTTGAGTTGGGCGAAAATCTCTATCGCGCGGGCAATTTAAAAACCGGTGTCGCCGCATGTATCGCATGCCACTCGCCATCGGGTAAAGGCAATGGCCCAGCAGGCTATCCTGCCCTTGGAGGTCAGTATGCTGAATACACCGAGAAGCAGTTACTAGCTTATCGCAATGGCCTGCGCAATTCAGGTGCCAACGCAAAAATAATGCAGGGCGTTGCCAAGGCATTGAGCGACAAAGAAATTAAGGCACTTGCAAACTATATCTCTGGATTAAACTAATCTATTTATTGAGAGAATTTTGTCAGGAGACTAATGATGTTGTGGATTAAGCGTATCATTTTTGCATTAGCCTTATTGCCATTGGCAATGTGTCAGGCAGCAGATGAAAAATACAAAGCTGGCGAGCACTACGATATTCTGCCCCAGGCGGTAAGAACTGCTAATGTTGATAAAATAGAGGTGAATGAAGTTTTCGCCTATACCTGTGGACACTGTTTTAACTTCCAGTCGGAACTGCATCCATGGGTTGAAAAGTTAGCCGCAGATGTGGATTTCCAGAGCACGCCGGCCATATGGCAGAGTAAAATGAAGCCCTATGCGCGCGCATACTATGCGGCTAAAATTTTAAATGTCTTGGACAGGGTTCACCAACCAATTTTTGAGGCTATTCACCTGAAAAAAACACCCCTTAGAAGTGAAGCTGATTTTGCTGCGATCTTTACTGCTAATGGCGTCGATAGCAAAGAGTTTTCCAGTGCTTTTAACTCCTTTGGCACCAATAGTATGATCAGTCAGGCGGAGTCGCGGGTTCGCGCATACAAAGTACGCGGCACCCCAGAAATGATTGTCAACGGCAAATACCGCATCAGTACAACTAAAGCGGGTGGTTTTTCTGGCATGCTGAAAGTGGCTGAATTTTTGATTGAAAAAGAGCGCAACCTTGCCGCGAAATAATTAAATTTTCCAGAGGGAAATTTCTGATTTAATAGACTGCCAAAATTAAACTATGGCCCATAAATTATTCTGGGGCCCAAAGGGTATTAGCAAAGTTAAAACTATGAAACCAACGATTAAACCAAACAATCCAAATTTTTCTTCAGGACCTTGCTCAAAAAGGCCTGGCTACAGTGTTGAAAACCTTCAGCTAGATACGCTGGGGCGCTCTCATCGGTCATCCCTTGGCAAGCAGGCACTGGGTAAAGCCTGTGAGCAGACGGCGGAAATCCTCGGGTTGCCCGAGGGCTACCGTGTCGGCGTGGTTCCAGCTTCGGATACTGGCGCGGTTGAAATGATAATGTGGTCGGTACTCGGCGCACGTCCGGTAGATATTTTTGCTTGGGAATCCTTTGGTCGGGGCTGGCTAACCGATGCTGTAAAGCAGTTAAAACTGGATGATTTGAACAGTTACACGGCTGACTATGGCCTCCTGCCCGATTTGAGTCAGGCTAACCCAGATCATGACTGTATATTCACATGGAATGGCACCACATCAGGTGTAAAAGTCCCCAATGCTGAGTGGATCAGTGACAAAAGAACGGGATTGACTATCTGTGACGCCACTTCTGCGGTTTTTGCTATGGACATGCCGTGGAAAAAACTCGATGTTATTACCTACAGCTGGCAAAAAGTACTTGGAGGTGAAGGCGCACACGGAATGTTAATTCTGAGTCCAAGAGCGGTTGAAAGGCTTGAAAGTTACACTCCGCCCTGGCCTCTGCCGAAAATATTCCGCATGACAAAGGCCGGTAAACTTATAGAAGGTATCTTCCGTGGTGCAACGATTAATACCCCGTCTATGCTCTGCGTAGCAGACTACCTAGATGCACTGAACTGGGTTGAGTCTATTGGTGGACTGTCCGCGGCAATCGCTAAGTCGGAAGACAATCTTGCAGTGATTAAAAAATTTGTTGATTCGCGGTCTTGGATCGATTTTCTGGCCCAACAGCCTGAGCAGATCTCAAATACCAGTGTCTGTTTGAGTCTGGATCTAGAAGCTGATCAAGTTAAACAAATGGTTGCACTACTGGCCGAGGAATCAGTTGCCTATGACATTGGCGCCTATCGCGATGCTCCAGCGGGCTTGCGAATTTGGTGTGGTGCCACTGTTGAAAAATCAGATATAGAAGCCTTGCTCCCCTGGCTAGAATGGGCCTACAGGCAAGTAGTACAATAATTGAAAAGAACTAATTAGAGAATTAACTATGCACAAAATTCGTACCTATAATGCCATTTCTTCCAAAGGCCTAGACCGTTTTTCAGCAGAAAAATACGAGGTTGGTGGCGATTTATCCGACCCACAGGGTTTTATTCTGCGAAGTCATAAATTGCATGAAGAGCAGGTGCCGGAAAGTCTGTTGGCTGTGGCTAGAGCAGGTGCGGGAGTCAATAATGTACCTGTTGCTGACTACACTGATCAGGGTATTGTGGTGTTCAATACGCCGGGCGCCAATGCCAATGCTGTTAAAGAGCTGATCGTTGCTGGCCTTCTTCTAGCTTCTCGAGATATTTATGGCGGCATGAACTATGTTCAAGGGCTGACTCATATGGACGATGGCGGCGAGATGGGTAAGCTGCTGGAAAAAGAGAAAAAGCGTTTTGCCGGTTCGGAAGTTATGGGCAAAACACTGGGTGTTGTCGGCTTGGGCGCCATTGGCTCAATCATCGCCAATCTAGCACTAGATCTTGGTATGGAAGTCATAGGTTATGACCCTGCTATTTCTGTTGAGGCCGCTTGGCAGCTATCGAGTCAGGTAGAGCGTATGGACAGTCTTGAGGCCCTATTGGCTAAGTCAGATTTTGTAACTCTGCATGTGCCAGCTATTCCAGCTACTAAGCATTTGATCAATAGTGAAACTCTCAGTGTAATGAAGAGTTCGGCCAAAATTCTCAACTTTGCCCGCGAAGAAATTGTAAGCACTGAAGATATGGTAAAAGCACTAAATAGCGGTGTAATTGCCGGTTATATTTGTGATTTCCCAACACCTGAATTCTTGGGCAACCCGAAAATTATTGCCATGCCACATATTGGCGCTAGTACAGCCGAAGCTGAGGAAAATTGTGCAGTTATGGCGGCTAATCAGCTAATGGACTTTATTGAAAATGGCAATATTCATAATTCAGTAAATTTTCCGCCCACTAAGTTGGCCCGCAATGGCGGCAGTCGATTGACCTTCTGCAACAAAAATGTCCCCAAGGTTCTAGGCAGTGTACTTTCTATATTGGCTGACTGTGATCTCAACGTGGTTGATATGGTCAACAAGAGCCGCAATGAGGTGGCTTACAACATTATCGATGTCGAGGGCGAGATCTCTGATCAAACTGTGCAACAAATCGAGCAAGTTGAGGGTGTGATTCGAACAAGAGTTATCTAACAGCTAATTAAATAGCTTAGCTCTTACAGTTTGGCGATAGGCCTTGGGTGTATCGCCAGACCAATGCCTAAAGCGCGATGAAAACCACGTTGCGTCCTTAAAGCCGCTGAATCCAGCGATTTCCAAAATAGACAGATCAGTATTTTTTAGCAAGTCACAGGCGAATGTCATTCGCACGTGGGTTATATAGTCAACCGGCGTCTGCCCAGTTGCTGCTTTAAAGCGACGATTAAAGGTGCGTGTTGTCATATCGAACTGCTCAGATAAGTTGGGTATGCTCAGTGGCTTGGAGAGGTTATCCTGAATCCAAATCTGCGCCTGAGCTATAGCCTCATCAGCATGTTTACCCTGTGAACTGCCCTCAAGGTTAGTCGATTCCATAAGATTTCTAATCTCGTGGAAAAAATTTCTCTGAGCCTGTCGAGCGATAATACGCCCAAAAATTCGCTCAACCTGATGCATGATAAGTTCTGCCATTGCGTTGACACTGGCGGCACAGTAAATATTTCCTGCTTGAGTAGTAAATTGTTGCCGCTCAAGATGAATTCTTGGGTAGCGACGCTGAAGCTGATCAAAATAATGCCAATGTGTTGTGGCCGGTTTATCGTCAAGCAGTCCTGCTTCGGCCAGAAAACAAACACCCGTACCCACCGCAGTAAAATTGGTATTTTTTCTATGTTGCTCTTGCAACCATGGAATATAAGCATGGTATTTGTCTACCACAGGTCGAGGATTTCTCCACATGGCGGGAATATGCACTAAGTCACTTTCAAATAGGTCGCCCAGTGAGTGAGTTGGATGTAAATCAAATCCAGCGGAGGTTTTTACCGCTTTGCCATCGGGACTGAGCCAGCGGATATTCACTTCTTTCGTGTTTTCTCGGTTGGCGCGGGCGGCAGTTTGCGCAAAGTTGAATATCTCCGCCGCCAAGGTGGTGCTAGAAACCAACATGTTGTCACAAAGCAAAAGGGTTAGGTTGAAAATCATGGCTGAAATATAGCACATAAGTCTTAATAATTAACTAATATGGCTGAATAGTTAACTAATTATCCATAAGATCCGATTAAACTGATATATAGCACATCAAAAAAATTGGGGAGAGGGGATGTCAGTTTCACTACCACTTATTGTTGGATACGGTGGCTATAATGCCGCCGGCCGCAGCTCATCACATCAGGCGTTTAGACGTATGATTTTAGAGTCGTTGCCGCAGCACCAGCAACAGCAAACCATTGTTAGTCTTGCCTGTCTAATGGGGTTAGTAAAGGCTAGCGATGGTGTTTTTGAGACATCAGGCGGGCAGTTTATTGATGCCGTAGAGGTAGATAAACAGTTTCGCTCAACAGTTTTAAGTGGCACTTTGGTTAGAAAAATCTCCTCTTTTGATCCTAGCGCTGTATCGGGCAATAAAAAAGTCAGCCTCAGCGCCAATGCAGAATCCCAACCAGTATTTACTATTGCCAAGCGTGATTTGCCAACAGTAACCCCCAAGCACTGGCAACTCACTGATTTAGAGGATGGCACCTTTGAGGTTCAGTTAAGCCAAGACAGCGACCTGTTAGTCGCTTCTGACTATGAGTTAGCGGCAAAGGCAGCTGGTGAGTTACCCCAAGGATTCGATCCGGCGGATCACTACAATGCCCGCTTTCATCCTCGCACTTTGCAGATGGCATTGATGGGCGCTAGTGATGCGTTGCATTCCGTCGGCATTGAATGGCAGACAATTGCCGATGCAGTGAAGCCCGATGAAATAGGGGTTTACTCATCGAGTGGCTTTAGTCAGATGGGAGAAGAAGGGTTTGGCGGTCTGTTTCAAGCGCGCCTAAAAGGGGGGCGAACTACGGCAAAGCAAGTGCCAATGGGGCTTAACTCGATGCCGGCAGATTTTATTAATGCCTATGTTTTGGGCAGTGTCGGCCATACCGAAGCTATTACCGGTGCCTGTGCTACCTTCCTATATTGCTTACAGGCCGCGGTTAGAGATATTCGCAGTGGCGTGCGTCGAGTTGCCATTGTTGGGAATGCCGAGGCGGTAGTTATGCCTGAGGTTTCCGAGGGGTTCTCTAATATGAGCGCCCTGGGCAGTGATGAAAATCTCGCTAAATTAGATAACACAGATACGCCAGATTGGCGCCGAGCCAGCCGCCCCTTTGGTGAAAACTGTGGCTTTACCCTCGCCGAGGGCACCCAGTATGTGGTGCTGATGGACGATGCCCTAACCCTTGAGTTAGGTGCAGATATTCATGGCGCTATTCCCGATATATTTATCAATGCCGACGGAGTAAAAAAATCCATTTCTGCTCCGGGGGTGGGCAATACCATTTCATTTGCTAAGGCGGTGGCCTCAGCAGTGAGTATTGTCGGTAAAGAAACCGTGCAAAATAATAGCTTTGTCCATGCTCACGGCTCAAGTACGCCGGCAAATCGCACTACCGAATCCGACTTAATTAACCGAGTAGCCACAGCCTTTGATATTGAAGATTGGCCGGTGACAGCGGTTAAATCCTATGTTGGGCACACTATTTCAACCGCCAGTGGCGATCAGTTAATGTCGGCACTGGGCACCTTTAAGTACCAGATTATTCCGGGTATTAAAACCATTACCGCTGTGGCAGAAGATGTCAATCAAGAGCACACGGTGTTCCCTCTTGAGGATATGGATATGAGCGACAAAAATATGCATGTCGCTTTTATTAATTCCAAAGGTTTTGGTGGCAATAACGCGACTGCAGTAGTGCTATCGCCGCAGCAGGCGGAGAAAATGATGGCGGCTCGCTATGGTGAACAGCTTAAAACCTACTTCGAAAAACGTCAATCCACCAGACAGAAAGCTCAGGCCTATGCCGATCGAGCTGATGCCGCACAGCTCGATGTAGTTTATCGCTTTGGTGAAGAGTTGATTGACGAAGATGGGGTGTGCATTACCAAAGAGGGCATTAGCATCCCCGGTTATGCTCGAGATGTGGCCTTTGATATGGAAAGCCCTTTCTCGGATATGAAGGCTTAGGCGACGGCGTACGTCGAGTTATTGGGCTGACAGTAAACCGATCAGGGCGCTGTGAATTGAGGGACCAATCCGTCTAGCCTGACCTATCCACTGCTGTGGCCTATCGGAGATGCTGTCTGTTTGGATACTGAATCTGCCACCGTGCACCGCCATTATTTCATTGCTGTGGCTATGAATAATAGGGCTTCCAGAACTACCCATACCGACGGGACAGTTATGTAGTAATAGTTTTTTGCTCGTTACATAAGGGTGATTAATTGTCTGGCATTGACTCTGCCTAAAAAGCTCTAAATCTGAACCGATAAAACTAAATTTCGATACTTCAATAAAGTCTGTAGTCAGCTTTAGAGTTGGCTGGTAAGCCCGATGCTTTAGCCGGATAAAAATAAGATCAGATTCAGCTTGGTCAACTTTATCACTATTTGTGATTGAGTAGCTGTGTTGAGAGATTGTTTGAAATTCTATCCCGCCCAGTCTTTTATTCTGAGGTCGGTAGAGGCATTGATCAAATGGCTCATCGGTTTTTGGGTCGTAAATAACATGAGCAGCAGTCACAATAACCGAGTGATTGGCGGCAGAATCTTTGGGTAATTTAATATGAGTGGCTATTCCACGAATGCCGCCATCACAGAAAATTGTCCCAACGGCCTGAGTATAATCTCTGGCTTGTATTGGTAGTGAACTGAGCATAAATAGGGCAGTGACTAGCGCTAGAAAACCAGTATTTATTCTGCCTCGGCTAACTACCACTAGCCCATATCTCCCCACAGCGATTGTAGAATAGAAATTGCAGCTAGGGGTGCGGTTTCCGTACGCAATACTCTAGGTCCTAAGGCTAGCGGGGAAAAATCTAAGGACATTGCCTGCTCAATTTCTCTTTGGCTAAGACCGCCTTCGGGGCCAATTAGTAATGCTATAGACCCGCTCGGCTGGCACATATCGCAAAGGCTTTTTTCAGTGCGATGATGAAGGACGAGTTTTAGTGAATCTTTGCAGCCTTGTTGCCACTGTTCCAGTCTAATGGGCGTATTTACTAAGGGGACCCTATTGCGCTGACTTTGCTCACAGGCACTAATAGCCACCTGTTGCCAGTGCCCCACTTTTTTATCCAGTCGATCACCGCTGAGTTTTACTTCACAGCGCTCAGTAAAAAGGGGGGTGATTTCACCAACGCCAAGCTCAGTGGCCTTTTGCATAATCCAATCCATGCGTTCACCTCGCGAAATACCAATAGCTAGGTGAATAGACAGTGATGATTCTCTATCAGCCTGATCAAACGCAGTGATACGCGCTGTAGCTTTGCCCTTTTTGGCTTCCACTAGCTCGGCAGTATATTCGCCGCCTTGACCATTAAACAGAGTCACTAACTGGCCAGAGTTCATGCGCAACGCCGAGGTCAAGTGGCGTGCTGCACCGGCTTCAAGCTCAATGCAGTCGCCAATGGCCATAGTTTGCGGCGAATAAACTCTAGGGATACGCATTGTTTAGCTGGTGCTTTCCAAGCCTAGATTTTGACACAGTCTATCGGAAATCTGCCACTGGTTCATGGTGTAAAAGTGTAGGCCCGGCGCACCACCAGCTAGCAGTGTTTCGCATAACTGGCTGACAATCTCTATGCCGAAGTCGATTAAATCTTCAGAGTTGTCTTTGCGCTGTTTTAATTGCCATTGCAGCCAACGTGGAATTTCTGCACCACAATTTTCCGAAAATCTGAGCAGATTTTTAAAATTAGTTAAGGGCATAATCCCCGGCACTATGGGTTTGTCTATGCCGGCTTTTTGGCAGTTATCGACAAATTGAAAGTAGGCATCGGGGTTGTAAAAATACTGCGTAATTGCTCGGTCAGCGCCGGCTTTAAATTTTTCGCCCAGCCAGTATATATCACTGCTATAACTCTCAGCTTCAGGATGTATCTCTGGATAGGCCGCAACATTAATATCAAAATGGTCGCCGGTCTTTTCACGAATCAACGCCACCAGCTCGTTGGCATGTACCAGTTGAGTAGTGCCGCCAATACCCGAGGGAAGGTCGCCGCGCAGGGCCACTAGGTTTGAAATTCCCGCCTGTTGATATTCATCGATCAGCCCGAGAACGGTGTCTTCATTGTCGCCGCCAAAGGACAGATGTGGCGCTGCCTCATAGCCCTGTTGCTGAAGGTCTAATACCAGTTGCTTGGTAGTGTCGCGCGTCGACCCGCCGGCACCGTAGGTAACCGAGAAGAATTCTGGGTTGTAGCAATTGAGTTTTTCGCAAGTGAGCTGTAATTTTTGCCGCCCCTGTTCAGTTTTCGCAGCGAAAAACTCAAAACTTAAATGTGGATTATCAGCCATAAAAAATTCCGATTTTTTTAGTACTTGTAGCTATCGTTTTTAAACGGACCATGAACGTTTACATTGATATAGTCAGCCTGCGCCTGAGTTAGTTTGGTAATTACCCCGCCAAAACCGCTAACCATATGAGCGGCAACCTCTTCATCGAGATGCTTAGGCAAAACTTCAACCCCCAGTAATGCCGCCTGAGCCGCCTTATCTTGATTGGCAAAGCCCCGGGCGTAAAGTTCGATTTGAGCCAGAACCTGATTGGCAAATGAGCCATCCATAATTCGACTTGGGTGACCAGTTGCATTGCCAAGGTTCACCAATCGACCCTCTGCTAATAGTAGAAGGTGATCGTTGCTATCTTGATCGCGATAAACTTTGTGCACCTGAGGCTTAACCTCTTCCCAGTGCCATGTTTCACGCATATATGCGGTATCAATTTCATTGTCAAAGTGACCGATATTACAAACCACACAGCCACTCTTAAGCGCGTTAAGCACGCTGGAGTCGCAGACATTATAGTTACCGGTGGTGGTAACTAATAAGTCAGTTGTGGCCAATAAATCAGTATTTACACCTTGATTGATATCGCCATTGTTGTAGGTTGAAACCACCTCAAAACCATCCATACAAGCCTGCATGGCACAGATTGGATCAACTTCAGTCACCTTAACAATCATGCCTTCTTGACGCAGAGACTGAGCCGAGCCCTTGCCCACATCACCGTAGCCAATAACCAGTGCTTTCTTGCCCGATAACAAATGATCGGTAGCGCGCTTGATAGCATCGTTAAGACTGTGCCGGCAACCGTATTTATTATCGTTTTTTGACTTGGTTACAGAGTCGTTAACATTAATCGCAGGAACCTTGAGTTCTCCCGATTCTAGCATTTCATACAGGCGGTGAACCCCAGTGGTTGTCTCTTCGGTAATGCCGTGGACATTGTCCAAAACCTGAGGGTATTTTTGGTGCAATAGGGCGGTTAAATCGCCGCCGTCATCTAAAACCATATTGGCATCCCAAGGCTCGCCATCTTTTAACACTTGCTGTTCCAGACACCAGTCATACTCTTCTTCGGTTTCGCCTTTCCAAGCAAAAACTGGCGTGCCATTGGCGGCAATAGCTGCCGCCGCATGATCTTGAGTAGAGAAGATATTGCAAGAAGTCCAACGCACTTCCGCGCCTAGTGACTCTAGGGTCTCGATAAGCACTGCAGTTTGAATGGTCATATGGATACAGCCCAAAATTTTTGCCCCCGCCAGAGGCTGCTCGGCACAGTATTTACTGCGCAGTGCCATCAGTGCAGGCATTTCTGATTCGGCAATTGAAATCTCTTTTCGGCCCCACTCGGCTAGATTAATATCAGCCACCTTGTAATCAGTGAATGGCTGGTTGTTGTTGACGGACTTTAATACACTCATATTGATAACCTTTAAATTTGTCTATTAGCTACAACGCTTTTTTTAGCGCTGCTGCTCGATCAGTTTTTTCCCATGTGAAGCTTGATTCAGTGCGGCCAAAATGCCCATAAGAGGCAGTTTTACGATAGATTGGCTTGCGCAGATCGAGCATCTCGATTAATCCCCTAGGTCGCAGATCAAATTGCTGGCGAACCAGTTCTACAATTTTTTCATCAGAGAGCTTGCCGGTACCAAATGTATTGATACTGATTGAGGTAGGCTCAGATACACCTATGGCATAGGAAATTTGAATTTCACAGCGATCTGCCAAGCCTGCAGCCACAATGTTCTTGGCCACATAGCGACCGGCGTAAGCCGCGGAGCGATCGACTTTAGTTGGATCTTTGCCAGAAAAAGCACCGCCGCCATGATGCGCCATACCACCATAGGTATCGACAATGATTTTGCGCCCAGTGAGCCCGCAGTCACCCATTGGACCACCAATTTCAAAGTTGCCGGTTGGGTTGATATGGTACTTGGTGCCTTGGTGCAGCCATTCAGCGGGTAACACATGATCAACAATCTCGCTGCGAACGACATTTTGCAAATCTTTTTGTGAAATATCAGGTGAGTGCTGAGTGGATAGCACCACAGCATCGACAGCAACTGGCACACCCTGATCGTAACGCAGGGTCACTTGGCTCTTAGCATCTGGACGCAACCAAGGTAGTGCGCCACTTTTTCTCAGTTGCGCCTGACGTTCTACCAAGCGGTGAGAATAGAAAATTGGCGCTGGCATCAGCACCTCAGTTTCGTTGCTTGCATAACCAAACATCAGCCCCTGATCTCCGGCGCCTATATCCTTATTTTCTCCTTCATCAACGCCCTGAGCAATATCCGAAGACTGCTTGCCAATAGCGTTGATAACAGCGCAAGAATGACCATCAAAGCCTTTGTCGGAGTGGTCGTAGCCAATATCAGTGATTACATCGCGAACAATTTGCTCTAAATCCACATAGGTTTCAGTTCGCACTTCACCAGCAATAATCGCCATGCCGGTTTTGACCATAGTCTCTACCGCTACTCGCGAGTGGGGATCATCGGCAATAATGGCATCCAACACAGCGTCGGAAATTTGATCGGCCATTTTATCTGGATGCCCTTCAGAGACTGATTCGGATGTAAAAAGATTATAGGTTGACATAAGTGACCCTTAAGTTTTTGTCGCGGCTTTCTTAAACTGCCGAAGCTGAATGCGAAATCCATTGCGTTGCGTTAGAAATAAACTATTGCTCTCTGTGAGCCCTGCATTTTCTGCCCAATCAGTGATTTCGCCGGGCTCAAACCCCAGCCATAGGTCACCACAGGCCTGCTTTACCCAATCTTGGTTATGGGCGCAAAGATCAGTGATAAGCAAAACACCATCAGTGGTTAAAAGATCGGCACAGTGCTTGATAATATCTCCGGGAATAGGGTTGTGATGTAAAACCATATTCAGCGAAATAAAATCGGCGCTTATGTTTTTATCCAGCGCCAAAAAGGTATCGCCATGGATAAAACGGATATTTTTAAACCCCTGTTTTTTTACCCGCTGCTCACACTGATCAAGCATTTCTGCACTGTTATCCAGTGCTACTACCTGTTCGAATGTGGCGCATAATTTTTTTAAAAATTGGCCATAACCAGGGCCGATTTCCAGCGCTGTTGATGATGCGCTAAGGGAGCTGTCCAGCAGGCTTTCAACACTGTCGCCATAGTCTGACCAGCTGGCAATAAGGTCCTGATTCTCTTCAAACAGTGAAACATTTCGATTAAAAAATTCCACCGAAGCGCTCGCGCGCTCGCGGTTGATCTCATCAAGGCGTTCAGCGATGTCGGAGCCAACCACTGCTTTATCAATTGCTTGAAAAAGGGCTTTTTGTACGCTTTGTAAATCAACTTCTGGATTGAGCGGATTGCGCCGGTAGAAAATGGTTGTGCCCTCGCGCCGAGATGAGACCAGTCTGGCATTGGCAAGAATTTTAAGGTGGTGGCTCATGGCTGACTGGCGAATATCAAATACTTGGCAGAGCTCGAGTACACCGTAAGCATTTTGTTGGAGCGCTTTTAGAATCTGGATGCGCAGCGGATCGCCGGCAGCCTTGCACAGGATGCCGATGGGGCCGACTGCTTGGGTAGCAGTGCGATCAAGAGTACTGGAAGTCCGAGATTCTATTGACATGGCGGGAATTTTAGCACAGCCAATTTTATCCATCAAAATATTTTTATATAAAAATATTTTGATGGGTTGTGCAAAGGAAAAATTATTTGCAATTTCATCGGCTTAAATGGGTAATTCTGGTTTACTGATGATGTCTTCTAAGAGACAATACGCCAACTTAATTTTTCCGTTTTAGGAGTGAAATTTCATGGCCTCACGTCGAGACCTCGCTAATGCTATTCGAGCCCTCAGTATGGACGCTGTTCAACAGGCCAACAGTGGCCACCCAGGTGCCCCTATGGGTATGGCAGATATTGCCGAAGTGTTGTGGAGAGACTATCTGAAACACAATCCAGCAGACCCAGCATGGGTCAATAGAGATCGCTTTGTATTATCAAATGGCCATGGCTCTATGTTGCTTTATTCCCTATTGCACTTAACTGGCTATGACTTGCCAATTGAAGAAATAAAAAATTTCCGCCAATTGCATTCGAAAACTCCCGGTCATCCAGAATATGGTTATGCGCCAGGAGTAGAAACCACTACAGGCCCTCTGGGTCAGGGCATAAGCAATGCGGTTGGTATGGCTCTGGCTGAAAAAGTTCTAGCGGGCCAGTTTAACAAGCCCGGGCACAATCTCGTGGATCACTATACCTATACCTTCTTGGGTGACGGCTGTTTGATGGAAGGTATTTCTCACGAAGTTTGCTCCTTGGCGGGAACGCTTAAATTAGGAAAGCTTATAGCCTTTTATGATGACAATGGCATCTCAATTGATGGAGATGTTGCCGGGGTGGATGGCGATGGTGGTTGGTTTACCGATGATACCCCTGCGCGATTTGAGTCCTACGGCTGGCAAGTCATTCCTGAGATTGATGGTCACGATTCAGAGGCCATTGATGCGGCGATAAAACAGGCTCAAGCTTCCGCAAGGCCAACCCTAATATGCTGTAAAACAGTGATTGGCTTTGGCTCGCCAAACAAGCAGGGCAAAGAGGACTGTCATGGTGCGCCATTGGGTGCCGATGAAATTGCCCTTACCCGCGAAAAATTGGGCTGGAACCATGCCCCGTTTGAAATACCCGAAGATTATTACTCTGAGTGGAATGGCGTTGTAAAAGGTCAGGCGCAACAAGATGAGTGGAACAAACAGTTTGCTGCCTACCAGTCTGAGTACCCAGATTTAGCCGCTGAGTTTGAGCGAAGAACTAACGGAGATCTGCCTGCAGATTTTAGCGATAAGGCCGACGCCTATATTCGCGAGTGCCAAGAAAAAATGGAAAAAGTAGCATCGCGCAAGGCATCGCAAAATTGTCTCAATGCGTTTGGCCCACTTCTTCCAGAATTATTGGGCGGATCTGCTGATTTGGCCGGCTCGAACCTAACAATTTGGTCTGGTTGCAAAGATATTAGTGGTGATAATGCCGACGGCAACTATATCTACTACGGCGTTCGTGAATTTGGTATGAGTGCCATAATGAATGGTATCGCCCTGCATGGTGGCTTTATCAATTATGGTGCTACTTTCCTGATGTTTATGGAATATGCACGCAATGCAGTGCGCATGGCCGCGCTGATGAAGCAGCAAAGTATTTTTGTCTATACCCATGATTCAATCGGCTTGGGCGAGGATGGCCCTACCCATCAGCCAGTGGAGCAATTGAGTGCACTTCGCGCCACGCCAAACCTGCATACATGGCGCCCCTGTGACGCCGTCGAGTCTGCGGTAAGTTGGAAAAGCGCCATTGAGCGCAACGACGGCCCAAGCGCTCTGGTATTTAGCCGTCAGGGCCTGGCGCCAATGCAGCGCAGCGAAGAGCAATTGAGCAATGTAAGCCGAGGCGGCTACATTCTGCGTAAAGCTAATGATGCACAGGCCATACTGATTGCCACAGGCTCAGAGGTTGAGCTAGCAATCAATGCCGCTGAGCAGTTGGCAGAAAAAGGCATAGCGGTTAACGTGGTGTCCATGCCCTGTGCAGAAATATTTTGTGAACAAGATAAAGCTTATCAAGAATCTGTATTGCCACAGTCCATACGCGCTCGAGTAGCGGTAGAAGCATTGCATGCGGATTATTGGTATAAGTTTGTTGGCTTAGATGGTCGCGTTGTGGGCATGACCAGTTTTGGCGAGTCGGCACCAGGAAATATACTCATGAAAGAATTTGGTTTTACCGTTGAAAATGTTGTATCTGTGGTTATGGAGAGCCTAGGCTAATGATTCGCGTAGCCATTAATGGCTATGGACGTATAGGCCGCTCTGTATTGAGAGCGGTCTATGAATCGAAGCTACAAGATCAGATAAAAATTGTGGCCATAAATGAGCCTGCGGACAGTAAAACCATCGCGCACTTAACCCGCTATGATTCCACTCATGGCCGCTTTATTGGCGAAGTTACAGCGGACGATAAAAATCTCAGTATTTGTGGTGATTCTATTGCCATTGTCCATGAGGATGATTTAAGTCGTCTCCCGTGGTCAGCGTTAGGTATCGATGTAGTATTGGAATGCAGCGGAAGTTTTAGCGATCGCAAAACTGCGGAAAAGCATATACAGAGTGGCGCCAAGCGCGTGTTGTTCTCGCAACCGGCAGAATCCGATGTCGATGCCACCATAGTTTATGGATACAATCATCAGCAGCTAACTGGCAGTGAAAAAATTATTTCCAGTGCTTCCTGCTCAACCAACTGCGTGGTTCCGGTTATTAAAATACTGGATGAGAATTTTTCTGTCGAGGGCGGTGTAATTACCACCATTCACTCAGCGATGAATGACCAGCCCGTGCTCGATGCTTACCACCATACTGATTTGCGCAAAACGCGCGCGGCAATGAATTCGATTATTCCTGTTGATACTGGGCTCGCCCTTGGTATTGATCGAATGATGCCTAGCCTAGCAGGGCGTTTTCAGGCCCAGGCGATGCGCGTTCCAACAATCAATGTTTCGGCAATCGATTTATCAATATTAGTTAATCAGGCGGTTGATATAGAAACGGTTAATCAGGCGCTAGCCATTGCAGCGCAGGGGCCACTTAAAAATATATTGGGTTATACCGAGGAGCCACTGGCCTCCTGTGATTTCAATCACGATCCAAGAAGTGGCATTGTCGATGCGAGTCAGACCAGAGTAAGCCAACAGAAATTAATCAAGGTGCTTATTTGGTTTGATAATGAGTGGGGCTATGCCAGTAGGATGTTGGATGTTCTAAAAAGCTGGTAATCACCAGACATTCTTGCAAACCATTTAATTTAAAAATAGGGAAAATAATGACTATCAAATTAATGACTGATTTAGACCTTAAGCAAAAGCGTGTATTGATACGCGAAGATCTAAATGTACCTATCAAAGACGGCGCAGTCACCAGCGATGCGCGCATCGTGGCTGCGTTGCCAACTATAAAATTGGCTGTGAGTCAGGGAGCTAAGGTTATTTTGATGTCTCATTTGGGCCGTCCCACTGAGGGGCAGTTTGAAGAACAGTATAGTCTTCAGCCGGTGGCTGATTACCTCAGCCAACAGCTTGGCAGTCAAGTGCCATTAATTAGTGACTGGAAAAATTCAGTTGCGATTGACAGTGGACAGGTGGCGCTATTGGAAAATGTGCGTTTTAACAGCGGCGAAAAAGCCAATGATGATGCCCTAGCTAGGGCCTATGCCGAGCTCTGCGATATCTTTGTAATGGATGCCTTTGGCACAGCTCACCGCGCCCAAGCCTCTACCCATGGCGTGGGGAAATTTGCTCCGGTGGCTTGTGCCGGCCCGCTGTTGGCCAATGAGCTAAACGCTCTAGAGCAGGCTATTGCCACACCCGCGACCCCTGTGGGAGCCATTGTCGGCGGATCAAAGGTTTCTACTAAGCTAATGGTGCTTGAAACCCTAGCAGACAAGGTCGACCAGTTAATTGTTGGTGGTGGAATTGCCAATACGTTCTTAGCTGCAGCGGGTTATTCAGTGGGCAAGTCGCTGTATGAACCGGATTTAATTCCTGCGGCCAAAGCACTGATGGAAAAGGTGCAAATTCCCCTGCCTACGGATGTGGTAGTTGGCAAAGAATTCTCCGAAACTGCCGCGGCGCGTGTGATACCTGTGGATGCAGTAGAGGCCGATGATATGATCTTTGATATAGGCCCCCAGTCAGCCAGTCACTTGGCAGAAATTATAAAGACCTTGGGTACCATTATTTGGAATGGCCCAGTGGGCGTCTTTGAATTTGACCAATTTGCCGCGGGTACCAAAGCGCTGTCTATGGCCATTGCAGACAGTAAAGGCTTCTCGATCGCTGGCGGTGGCGACACCCTAGCAGCAGTAGATAAATATGAAATTGCCGAGCAAGTATCCTATATTTCTACTGGTGGGGGTGCATTTTTAGAGTATGTAGAAGGCAAGGAATTACCCGCGGTTGCCCTACTAAAAGCTCGAGCAAACAGTTACTAAATAAGACCATAGAGGCAGGTTTGCAGGGAGTGCAATGGACTAATAACGCTTACAAGGAAAGAGGCTATGCCACTTATTTCAATGAGACAGCTGTTGGATCACGCCGCAGAAAATCACTACGGCGTTCCAGCATTTAATGTTAATAATCTAGAACAGATGCGGGCGATTATGCTCGCCGCCGATCAAACTCAAAGTCCAGTTATAGTCCAGGCCTCGGCTGGCGCGCGCAAATATGCCGGCGCGCCATTTCTGCGCTGTTTAATTCAGGCGGCCATGGAAGAGTGGCCGCATATTCCAGTTTGTATACATCAGGATCACGGCACCAGTCCAGCAGTTTATCAGCGTTCCATTCAGTTGGGCTTTAGTTCGGTAATGATGGATGGCTCATTAGGATGGGAAAACCCCCTCCAGTTACCAATACAATGTCGATGTTACCCGCCAAGTAGTGGCTATGGCTCACGCCTGTGGAGTTTCAGCTGAAGGAGAGCTGGGCTGTTTGGGCTCCCTCGAAACTAGGCAGGCGGGTGAGAAAGATGGTGTAGGTGCAGACTGTGTTCTTAGTCATGAACAGATGTTAACCGATCCCGATGAGGCTGCAGATTTTGTCAGTCAAACGGGGGTAGATGCCCTGGCCATTGCCTGTGGTACGTCCCATGGCGCCTATAAGTTCAGTCGCCCACCCACAGGCGATATTTTGGCGATTGATCGCATTAAGGAAATCCATCGAAAAATCCCCAATACACATCTGGTGATGCACGGTTCTTCTTCGGTGCCCCAAGATTGGTTGGCGATTATTAACCAGTACGGTGGTGAAATTCCGGAGACTCACGGTGTGCCCGTAGAGCAAAGATGCGAGGGGATTAAACACGGAGTGCGCAAGGTGAATATAGATACTGACCTGCGTTTGGCCTCCACAGGCACCATACGTCAATTTTTGGCGAAAAATCCAACCGCATTTGATCCTCGTGCCTATTTGAAAGAGATAATAACAGCCATGAAAGATATAGCAGTCGCGCGTTAAGAAGCCTTTGGCACGGCGGGTAATGCCGCAAAGATAGTGCCGCTGGGGTTGTCTGTAATGAGCAATAGATACAGTGATGCTGGGCTAAGCTTCCAGATTAATAGTTGTTAGGCCTGAGCATACTGCTGGTTAATACCTAGCCAGCGATCTAGTAGAGGATTGACCGAATTTGGATACTGTTTAATTAAACTCTCTGCCGCCAGTTTGATCTGCGGAAGCAGGTGTGCGTCGCGCTGTAAATCGGCAATTTGTAACTGCATATCGCCAGTTTGTCGGGTGCCTAGAAGTTCACCGGGGCCCCTTAATTCAAGATCCTTTTCGGCAATAACAAAACCATCACTGGTCTCGCGCATGGTTTTTAGCCGCGCACTACCATTGGCAGATATGGGGGAGTTGTAAAGTAATACACAGTGACTTTGGGTGGCACCACGCCCCACTCTGCCCCTGAGTTGATGCAGTTGCGATAGTCCAAGGCGCTCGGCATTTTCAATAATCATTAGGCTGGCATTGGGCACATCAACTCCCACTTCAATTACCGTTGTTGCCACTAATAAATGTATTTCTCCTGACTTAAACCCATTCATAATTTCAAGTTTTTCACGAGGTTTGAGACGGCCATGCACTAGCCCAATAGATAGTTCTGGCAACATAAGCTGTAGCTCGTTGGCTGTAACCTCTGCCGCCTGAGCTTCGAGTACATCGGATTCTTCAATAAGGGTACATACCCAGTATGCTTGTCGACCCCCGAGGCATGATGCCCGAACCCGCTCGACAATATCGTTTCGCCGAAGATTACTTAAAACAGCTGTCTCCACTGGCGTTCGCCCCGGAGGTAATTCATCAATAACTGAGCAGTCGAGATCGGCATAGGCGCTCATGGCTAATGTTCTGGGAATCGGGGTTGCGGTCATAATCAGCTGGTGCGGTGCAGTTCCCTGGGATGATGAATCGGCACAGCCAAAGCCCTTGTTGCGCAATGCTAAACGCTGATGGACGCCAAAGCGATGCTGCTCATCAATAATAGTTAAACCGAGATCGTCAAACTGCACTGTCTCTTGAAACAGCGCATGGGTGCCTATCACCATTTGCGCATCGCCACTGGCAATGCGCTCTAACTGAACTTCTCTTAGCTTGCCCTTTACCTTGCCGGTCAGCCAAGCAACGCTAATATTCATGGATTTAAACCACTGCTCAAAATTTATTCTGTGTTGTTCCGCGAGAATTTCTGTTGGTGCCATTAGTGCCGCTTGTTTGCCGCTGGAGATGGCTTGAAGCGCGGCAATTGCCGCAACCACCGTTTTGCCTGAGCCCACATCACCCTGCACTAGACGCAACATGGGGAAGGGGTTTTTCATATCTGCGGTTATTTCAGCACTGACTTTTTCTTGTGCGCCAGTAAGTGCAAAAGGCAGTTGTTCTAAGAAATGAGCAAGTAGAGTCTTATTCTCAACTAGTGACGGAGCCTGTTGTTGCTGCACTTTTTGCCGCATTTTAAGCAGACTCAAATTGTGGGCAATAAGCTCCTCAGCTGCCAAGCGCTGCTGTGCCGGATGCTCTCCATTGGCAAGCCTATGCAGCTCTATACCTGGGGGCGGTGAGTGTATAAGTTTTAATGCTTCAACCAGTGAAAATGCTAAAAGATTATCCAGCTGCTGTTTTAATGTTTTGGGTAATAATTCCTCTATGCCATATCTATCCAAGTACTCTAAAGCTTGGCGACACAGATCTCGAATACGTATTTGGGTTATACCCTCTGTCAGTGGATAAACAGGGGTCAATGTTTCCTCTAATTGTGGCGGATTATTGCTATCGAGATGCTGGTACTCAGGATGATAAAGTTCTAAGCCGAATTTTCCCTGCCTGACCTCACCGTAGCAACGTAATTTTGCACCTGGTTTTAGCCTGTTTTGCTGGGCGCGACTAAAGTGAAAAAACCTTAAAACAGTCGTACCAGTAGCATCCTGTAATTTACAGACTAAGCTGCGACGACGCCCAAAAGTGACATCACTGGCGCGAACTTCTCCTTCTAAAACTACATCCGTAAGCGGTTGTAAGCTGCCAATAGGCGTTATTTTAGTTCTATCTATATAGCGCAAAGGCAAATGAAATAGTAAATCTTGCAAGCTGTTAAGGCCAAGCTTGCTGATTTTTTGTGATAGCTGCGGGCCAACCCCGCGAAGTTCACCAATAGCAATTGCATCGAGTTTAGCTGTTGTCATTGGCTAATTTAGGAAGTATTTTATAATCATAACTCAAATTATAGCTTGCATAGATAGCATTACGCACGGCTTCAATTGCCTTGTAACGCGGAAAGCCGGCACGCCAAGCAATTGCTGTAGTGCGTTTTGGCCCGTCAGCCTCTGTATTGAAGTGTTGATTAATGTTAGGAATTGAGTTTATCACCTGATCGCGAAAACAGTGGTCCTCACCCAGCAACAGGGTATGCTCTTGCTCTAGGTCCTCGGGCGAAATTACGGAGCTTTTTGCTAGACGGTGACTACTGGGCAATACAACTATAAATCGCTCCTCAAAAAGTGGTTGAACCACTACGTCGGGCTCCTCAAATGGAAGACATATTATGGCTACATCTAGCTTTCCTATGCGGAGGCGTTTGCGCAGTGAGTTTGTGTAGCCCTCTTCAATAATTAACGGCATATTCGGAGCAATTTTTTGAAGCGGTGAAACAAAATTTGGAAATAAATAGGGGCCAATGGTTAAGATAGCGCCAATTCGAAGAGGGGGATTAACTGATCATCCTCAGAAGTTGCAATATCTTTAATCAGGGCAGCTTCATCGAGTACTTTATGGCATTGGGCAATAATTTTTTTGCCCATTCGAGTCAGTAAAACGTCAGTAGCTGTTCGTTCAAAAATTTCCGCGCCCAACTCAGATTCTAATTTTTTTATTGCTATACTAAGGGTCGGTTGCCTGACGTTACATTTTTCTGAGGCTAGGCTAAAGTGCTGAGTGTTGGCAAGAACGGTTGCATAGCGAAACTCGGTGAGTGTCATGTCGTTCCTCCTTGAAACGGCTTTGACCATTTTTATTTTTTATTTTTATAACAAATCATCAAAAGACAAAACAATGTAAAAAAATACAGGGCAAAAGTTTGAAAGTACTTTTTATTGGATGTGGTGATATAGCGCAAAGAACGGCCAGTTTTATGGTAGAAAAGCATCTGTGCTACGGCCTCAGACGCAACCCAATGGGCTTGCCCTCATATATTTCGCCAATAGTTGCAAATGCTGCAGATCCACAAGAGTTGCTTTCTGCACTGTCCCAAAGCTTCGATGCTTGGGTTGTAACTATGACTCCTGCGGAATTTACTCAGCAGGCTTATGAGGAAGCTTATTCGGCTGTAGCAACCGCCATTGCAGAAACGGTGAAAGTTTTAACCAATCCGCCTAGGTTGATTGTATGGGTATCCAGTACTAGTGTTTATGGTGACTGCGATGGCGGCTGGGTTGACGAAACCACAAAAGCTAATCCGGTCACATTTTCTGGTAAAATTTTGCTTAAAGCCGAGAAAATTATCCAAAATTTACCCTGTGCAAGCACAGTAGTTAGGTTTTCTGGGATCTATGGGCCCGGTCGAGCCAGGCTCATCGATCAGGTTCGCTCTGGTAAAGGGCGCCCAAAAACACCCCAACAATGGAGTAATCGCATTCACGCGGATGACTGCGGGGCTGTGTTAGCGCACCTCGTGAATTTATTTGAATTGGGCAAGTCCATTGAGCCGATTTACCTAGCTTCAGATTGTCAGCCGGTTACTCAGCACGATATCAGAAACTGGTTGGCCGACAAGCTGTCGGTTGATCTGGTTGAGCAATCGGTGGCCACTGGTGCCATAAGGCGCTGCAGTAATCAGCGTCTTTTAGAATCTGGGTTTAACTTTCAATATCCAACTTTTAAAGAGGGATACAGTGCATTGATAGAGGATCAAAAAATTAGTTAAAAGCTCAGGTAACGACAATAGCATCCATTTCGATTTCAGCACCCTTGGGCAATTCTTTTACGCCAATAGCTGCTCGCGCTGGATAGGGTTGCTTAAATAGCTCTTCCATGACCGCATTGACGGCGGCGAAATTAGTTAAATCCGTTAGAAAAATATTAAGCTTTACAATGCCGCCAAGATTTGACCCCGCAGCTTCACAAACAGCATGTAGATTGGCGAATACTTGCCTTGCCTGCTGCTTTATATCACCGTCAATTAATTCCATAGTCTCGGGGTTCAATGGAATTTGACCCGATAGGTAAACCGTGTTGTTTACTTTTACTGCCTGGCTGTATGGGCCAATGGCAGCTGGGGCTTTTTCTGTAAAAATATGTGCTTTATTAGACATAGTAAGTCCTCGTATAACTACTTGTTTTTAACGCGATAAACTCGCCGAACCGGGGTCAGGCTTCTTATTCGACGAATAATATCAGCCAAGTGAACACGATTTCGCACGGTCATTACCACATCGACGATAGTGGTAAAGGCATCTTTTTCGACAGCGCTAATATTTTCAATAGTAGCTTCTTCCTCGTTGATTCTCGATGCCAGTGCTGCAATAAAACCGCGCTCAGGTGTGATTTCTACCTTTACTTCAACAGGAAACTCGCCTTCAACCACTTTTGACCAACTCAGTGGCATGCACTTCTCGGGATGATTGCGAATTTCCTTCAAGTTATGGCAGGATTCTAAGTGAATAACTAGTCCCTTGCCTGGTGATACATGGCCCAATATAGGGTCTCCAGGTATAGGATGACAACATCGGGCATAATGAAGAATCATACTTTCGGATGTGTCCACAACTACTGGTAGCGAAGGCTTGCGCTTGTCCTCGGGAATATTTCGCTTGGATGGTGGTACTAATATATTAGCCACCGCAAAAGGCACCTGATTGCCGAGGCCAATTTGCTGAAGAACATATTCAAAGGTAGGTGCTGAGGTCTCTTTAAGTAATCGCTTAATCTGTGATTTTCTCAGCTTGTTGTAGGCGGTGCCATAATTTGCTAGCGCTTTGTCCAGTAGTCGCTTGCCTAGGTTGACAGATTCGTCGTGTTGCTGATTCTTTAGAAAGTGGCGTATAGCACTTCGCGCCTTCGCGGTAACCACAAAATTTAGCCAGTTGGGGTTAGGCTGTGCGCCTTGGGTGCTGATAATTTCGATTTTCTGTCCACTTTGGAGTTGCTCTGACAGGGGTGTCAATTCGCTGTCAACGCGACAGGCAATGCAGCTATTGCCCAAGTCTGTATGCACGGAGTAAGCGAAGTCAACGGCCGTTGCACCGGAGGGTAACTCAATAATTCGCCCCTTGGGGGTAAAAACATAGATTTCATCGGGGAATAGATCAGTTTTAACATGTTCCAAAAACTCTAATGAATCTCCGGCTTGTTGTTGCATCTCGAGCAGCCCTTGAACCCAGCGAGTGGCTCGACGTTGACTGGCATCTATGGTGCTATCACTGGTTTTGTATTCCCAGTGAGCGGCAATACCGTAGTTAGCCATGGTTTCCATCTCTTTGGTGCGAATTTGCACCTCAATAAAAACACCGTGCATGCCCACAAGCACCGTATGTAATGATTGGTAGCCGTTGGCTTTGGGGATAGCAATATAATCCTTAAACTCACCCGGCACAGGCTTAAATATATTGTGCATTATTCCCAGGGTTCGGTAGCAATCATCCACTGAGTCCACAATTAAGCGAAAAGCAAACACATCCATAATGTCGCGAAAAGATTTCTGCTTGTCGCGCATTTTTTTGTAGATACTCCACACATGCTTCTCTCGACCCTTTACTATGGCGGGGAAAGATTCTTTTTCTAGGCGAACTTCGATCGCTTGGTGGATTTCAGAAACAATTTCTTTGCGATTTTTACTGGCCGCTTTTAGCGCTTCTCGCAAGCGTCTGTGGCGAAGAGGATACATAGTGGCAAAGCCTAAATCCTCAAATTCAATCCGCACATCATTGATGCCAAGTCGCTGAGCAATTGGGGCATATATATCAAGAGTCTCCCGGGCTATACGACGTCGTTTCTCCGGTGACAGCACCCCTAGGGTACGCATATTGTGAAGCCGGTCAGCTAGCTTGACCAGCACTACCCGAATATCTTTTGACATTGCGAGTGTCATTTTTTGAAAACTTTCAGCTTGTAACTGTGCCTTAGTTTCAAATTCGATCTCACTCAATTTACTGACGCCATCGACCAGTTCGGCCACAGTGCGGCCAAAACGGCGACTAATTTGACCCTTGGTAACACCGGTATCTTCAATAACGTCATGCAGTAAGGCTGCCATTAGACTCTCGTGGTCTAAGCGCATATCAGCCAAGATATTGGCAACTGCTAGGGGGTGAGTGATGTAGGGATCACCACTCTGGCGAAGTTGTCCAGAGTGGCACTGCTCGGCGTACCTGTAGGCACGCTCGATTTTCTTAACCTCTTTTTGCTGGAGGTAGTGGGAAAGCTTATCGGTTAGTACTGAAAGCACCTGTGGTTAGCCCTCCTGCCTCGCTTTGTGCGCTGTTCTAGACGGCGTCTTGGGGAGCGTCTTCGGAACTCTCTTCTGCGTCCACAATTTCATAGTCGCGTTCGATTTCTTGAAGAATTTCTGGAGTGATTAGACCTTCCTCAATTTCACGAAGAGCGATAACAGTTGGCTTGTCGTTTTCTACCTCGATAAGAGGTGCGCGACCGTCTACAGCTATTTGACGAGCGCGCTTAGAGCCGACCATAACTAATTCAAAACGGTTATCAACAAAATTCAAACAATCTTCTACTGTGATGCGAGCCATATTTAATCCGCTAAACTAAAAATTAATTGGATTTGGTAGCTTTTCACTACCGAGAACCTGTAATTTTACCTAATATGGAGGCCTACGACAATAAATCTATTAATAGTTTTTCATGTCTTTGGCTGTTTGTTTCACATCGAGTTGCTCCGACGATCTGTTGCAGCTCTTGGCAGGCAAGCTCAAATTGGTCATTGATCACTACATAATCAGCTTCATTGTAGTGGCTCATCTCTTCTCTAGCGGCGGCGATACGCTGCTGTATAACTTCATCTGAATCCTGTCCACGCCCTTTAAGGCGCTCACACAATGCCTGTTTGCTCGGTGGCAAAATAAAAATACTTTTACTGCTGGGAATTTTATTTCGAACCTGTTCTGCACCCTGCCAATCAATTTCTAAGATCACGTCAATGCCTTTTTGCAATGTGCTCTTTACCCATTCTTCCGATGTGCCGTAGTAGTTGCTATGAACTTTTGCATGCTCAATAAACTGCTGTTTCGCAACCATAGTTTCAAATTGCTGATGTGTTACAAAGTGATAATCTGAACCATCGATTTCTCCAGGGCGGCTAGGTCGAGTGGTGTGCGACACTGAAACCTGAATATTTTCGAGGCGCTGAAGTAGTTCAGCGACAAGGCTAGTTTTGCCTGCCCCCGAGGGAGCAGAGATAATAAATAATGTGCCCAAACTCATAGTAGTACTAAAAATATCCGGTTAAGAATAGCCTGTTCAATCAGGTTACATTAGCAGAAAATAAATCTATGTTCGATTATCTTGCGCAACTTATTCAATATTTTGAATCTGTTCTCGCATCTGTTCAATAAGCACCTTGAGTTCAACGGAAGCTTGGGTGGTTATATTGGAGATAGATTTAGAGCCCAGTGTGTTGGCTTCGCGATTGAGTTCTTGCATTAAAAAATCTAGCCTGCGACCAATAGATTCGCTGTCGCCAAGCACTCTGCGAATTTCTGCTACATGGGCTTCGAGTCGGTCGAGTTCCTCATCCACATCAGCGCGATTGGCGATAATAACCATTTCTTGTTCAAGTCGCTGTTCATCGAGTTGATCTTTTATTTCTGTAAGCTTATCTTCTAGGCGTCGGCGCTGTTGCTGCAAAATATTTGGCAAATCTCTGCGCACCAGAGCAACCTGAGACTCAATTCCCGAAAGTCTTTGTTCGATCATCTCCGCCAGTTTTTCTCCCTCGCGGGTGCGTCCTTCAAGCATTTGATCAAGGGCGAGATCAAAGGCCTGTATACCGGCGGCAATCAGTTCTTTTGTATCTATTGCCGAGTCCTTGAGTACGCCGGGTAATCTCATGATATCTACAGCAGAGATGGCCTCGGGCTGAGCTATTTCTGCGGCGATAGCCTCAACAATCGCTATGTGTTCACGGGCTATTGCAAGATCGAGCTCTGATGAAGTGTCAGAGTGACTAAAGGCAATCTGCATGGAGCAATCAATCTTCCCTCGCCCCAATTTTTTTCGCGCCATGTCCCGAAGTTTGGTTTCTGCTTCACGCAGTGAATCCGGCATTCTAAAGCCGACCTCTAAAAACCGATGGTTAACAGATTTTAGTTCACAGCTTATTGATCCCCAGTTGTGCTCTTCAGTGATTCTGGCGTATGCGGTCATACTGCGTGGCATAGTAGCTCCATGGAATTTTATTTCTAAGTATTCTAACAAAGGCGGTTAAAGAGGGGTAAGATTTGTTACAATTGCATGCACAAATACCAGAATTCGTAATAAGGCATCAATCATGACAAGACCAAGTGGACGTCGCCCAGAGCAGTTGCGCCAAGTAAAAATAACCAGAGAATACACACAGCACGCTGAGGGATCGGTTCTCGTTGAGTTTGGCAATACCAAGGTTATTTGCAATGCTAGCGTTGAAAATAGCGTGCCACGTTTCTTGCGCGGCAAGGGTCAGGGCTGGGTAACCGCTGAATATGGCATGCTTCCGCGCTCGACCAATAGTCGTATGGGGCGAGAGGCCGCCAGAGGCAAGCAATCCGGCCGCACCCAAGAAATACAGCGACTGATCGGTCGCTCACTACGTGCTGCAGTGGACCTAAAGCAACTCGGTGAAAACACCATATACATTGACTGCGATGTCATACAGGCTGATGGCGGAACTCGCACCGCAGCCATTACTGGAGGCTGTGTTGCCCTAGTGGATGCAATACGTTACTTGCAGCGTGAAAAACTCATTGCAACCGATCCCCTGTTGCATATGATTGCCGCTGTTTCGGTTGGGGTCTATCAGGGTATACCTGTGCTAGATTTAGATTACCCAGAGGACTCAACCGCCGAAACGGATATGAATGTAATTATGGACGCCAATGGTGGCTATATCGAGATTCAAGGCACAGCTGAAGAGGCTCCATTCTCAGGTGAGGCATTAACCGAAATGTTGCAGCTGGCCAATCAAGGAATTGCCGATCTGGTGCGAGTACAAAATATGGCCTTGGCTCAATAAAATTAAAATAATCTATTCTTAAATTAATGAAACAAAAGATTAAGCGCAAATGAAAACATACAAAGTAGAATTTATTGATAATGCCATTTCTAGTGGCGCTCTAAAATTTGGCCGATTTGAACTTAAGTCCGGTCGTACTTCACCGCACTTCTTTAATGCAGGCGAGTTTTATAACGGCACCGCACTTGCCGCGCTGGGTCGTTGCTATGCGGCATCAATCGTAGAGTCTGGCATAGATTTTGATGTTCTGTTTGGCCCAGCCTACAAGGGAATTACATTGGCCGCGGCCACAGCAATTGCGCTTTCTGAGCAACATGGTATTGATGTTCCCTACTGCTTTAACCGCAAAGAGGCCAAGGCTCATGGTGAAGGGGGCACTTTAGTGGGAGCTCCCTTGCAGGGCAAGGTATTAATTATTGATGATGTTATTACTGCGGGCACAGCTATCAGAGAGGTGATGTCGATAGTTGAGCAGGTGGGTGCTACAGCCGCTGGTGTGGTTATCGGCTTGGATCGAAAAGAGCGCGGCACCACCGACAAATCTGCTATTCAAGAAGTTCAGCAACAGTTTAATGTCCCAGTGGCCAGCATCATTGATATAGACGATATTCTGCAGTACCTAGAGACTAAGTCCGAGCACAGTGATCTGGTTGCGGAGATCGGCAAATATCGTCAGCAATACGGCGTTTAATTAGGTTTGACTAAACAGCTGTTCAGCCACTAGCGGCCACTGCTCCGACCAATATTGGGTTGGCCGCTGTTTAAATTCACTGCGCACAAACTGGCTAATTTTTCCTTCAACCAAGCCAATCATTAAATCTACGGCGACGGCTGGGGTTGGATTAATTGTCAGGCCCTGATTGAGTTCAGCTTCTCGAAGAATCTGTTTTAGCTGAGATTCTAGCCGACTAAAAAATTGAGCGATTCGCTGATGAAGTCGCTCGGTTTCTCCGGTTAGTGCATCGCCGTGTAATAGCCGGCTGATGCCGGCATTTTTTTCAGCAAATGTCAGAGTCAAGCCCAGTATTCTAAAGCACTGGTTGACGGCATCTGGCTCGTCATTAATGATATTTGTTACTCGAGCAAATATGGTTTCTTCAATAAATTCGATCAGCCCTTCATACATCTTAGTCTTGCTGGGAAAGTGGCGATACAGGGCTGCCTCAGAGCAACCAAGTTCAGAGGCCAGGGCGGCGGTAGTGATACGCCCGCCGCGAGATGATTCCAGCATCAGTGCTAGAGCTTGAAGAATATCCTGAGCTTTGGAACTGCGCTTAGTGACCATCAGTAGTCTCCACTCACTTCTGGTTGGTAATTAGGGTGCCTACGCCTTCATCAGTAAAAAGTTCAAGCATAACGGCGTGATCAACGCGGCCATCTACTATGTGAGAGGCGACCACGCCTGCATTAACCGCATCCAGTGCGCATTGGATTTTAGGCAACATACCGCCGTAAATGGTGCCGTCTGCAATTAATTCATCCACTAAGTCTACAGTTAATCCAGTGAGTATTTCGCCCTGCTTATCCTGTAGGCCAGCCACATTGGTTAATAGCATCAATTTTTCTGCATTTAATATCGAGGCAACTTTTCCAGCCACTAAATCGGCATTAATATTGTATGAAGCACCATCGGTGCCTACGCCAATTGGGGCAATTACAGGAATGTAGTCGCTCTTTAGCAGCATATCGATAACGCTTTTATCGATGGATTCAACTTCGCCTACATGGCCAATATCAATAATTTCTGGCACAGACATCTCGGGTGTTTTATGAGAAACAACCAGTTTTTTCGCTTTTATTAAGCGCCCATCTTTGCCGGTAACGCCAAAGGCTCTGCCGCCGGCGCTACTGATAAGGTTAACAATTTCCTTGTTAATAGTGCCGCCAAGTACCATTTCCACAGCGTCCATGGTTTGAGAGTCAGTTACTCTCATGCCGTTGACGAATTTAGACTCTATGGACAGTTGCTCGAGCAGTTGACCAATCTGTGGTCCTCCGCCATGCACTATTACAGGGTTGATACCCACTGCTTTCATTAGAACGATATCGCGGGCAAAGCTTTGCTTAAGGCGGTCGTCTACCATGGCATTACCGCCATATTTTATAACCACAGTTTTGCCGGCAAAGCGCTGTATATAAGGCAGTGCTCTAGAGATAACTTTAGCTGTGTTTTCTGCTTCTTCTCGATTTAATGACATAGTTACAAATATTGATCCACTTGGTTAATAAAAGGCGCAAGCGCATGGCTAAACAACTTTTGTATCCGCGCTAATTGGCCTGGGTTATCAGCCTCAAAGCGCATTGTTAGGTTGGCTGTGGTATTTGACGCTCTAATGAGACCCCAGCCAAAGGGGTATTCTACCCTTAGTCCGTCAATAGTGTTAATTATTGCATCCTTAAATGTGCAATTAGCGATTAATTTTTCCATCACAGCGAATTTTTCAGCCTCGGGAAGAGGAATTAATATTTCCGGCGTATAGGCGCTGGGTTTAAACTGAGCAATTATATTTTCTAGCGCTTGATTAGGCGGCAATTCGCAATTTGCCAAAATTTCTAACAGCCTAACACTGGCATATAGTCCATCGTCAAAGCCATACCAGCGGTCATTGAAAAAAATATGTCCGCTAAATTCACCCCCGACAACGGCACCGGTCTGTTGAACCGCACGCCTAACATGGGAGTGTCCGGTTTTACACATCACTGGGTTGCCCGATAGTTGGCTGACTAGCTGCTGCAAACGAAAGCTGCTCTTAACATCAAAAACGATATCTGTATTGGGTTTTGCCTGCAAAATATCTCGCGCAAAGATCATCAGTAGTTGGTCTGGCCATACAGTTTTACCACTGCCTGAAACAACCACGAGGCGGTCGCCATCGCCATCAAATGCCAGGCCAAGATCGGCTTTGCTAGACAAGACTGCAGTTTTAAGCGGCAGTAAGTTATTTTCATCAGACGGATTTGGATCATGATTTGGAAAATTGCCATCCGGCTGACAAAATAGTGGAGTTACCTTATAGCCTAGCCGATCAAATAGGGCTGTAGCCAAGGGCCCAACTATGCTGTTGCCGCAATCAATAACGATGTTGAAGTCTTTTTTCGGATGGCAACTTGCGGCGATCGCGCTCAGGTAGTTGGGTACCACGTCTCGGCGATTTATTTGACCAGATTGAATATCGCCAACAGTGTCGGTAAGCATTAGTTGCCTGATGTTTTTCAGCATCTCGCCGGAAATTACTTGGTCGCGGACAATAATTTTGAAGCCATTGTAGGCTTTGGCGTTGTGGCTTGCTGTTACCATAATGCCGCAGTTTGCCATGCCATCGCAGTAAACGGCGTAATTCAGAACAGGGGTACTAACGGCGCCGATATCACATACGTTCATGCCGTGCTCGGCTAGCCCAGTGGCGAGAGACTTGGCTAGTTCGGGCGAACTAAGTCTGCCATCTCGACCCAAATAAATAGTCGAATATTGTTGCTTTAGCAGCAGGGTAGCAAGTGTTGCGCCCAGCTTGTAGGCAAATTTAGGGGTAATTTGAGAGTCGGCAAAACCGCGAATATCATAGTTGCGAAACACCTCTTCAGGCAGCTCATCGGCTGAATATGAAAAACTAGAATTTATGGCGTTTGCATTATTCAAGGTGCTTTGCTCTCAATTAGCTTAGGTTGTGGCTACGGCTAGCAATCAATCTTATCGGCAATTAAGACAGCAATTTCTCTGGCAAGTTGCGTTTTATTCTTTTTGCTCAGAGATTTGCAGCTGTCAGCATCAATCCACAAGGCTTCATTATCATCAGAGTTAAAGCCTATGTCACTGCGAGAAACATCGTTGGCAATAACTGCATCCAGTTTCTTTCCAATGAGCTTTTCTCGGGCGTGGGATTCCACTTGGTCGGTTTCCGCAGCAAATCCAACAACAAACAGTTTTGGGTTATTTTCAGACAATATAGCTACAATATCTGGCGTTTTAAGCAAATTTAGCGACATTTTATCGGATTTTTTCTTTATTTTATGGGGCGCAATTTCGGCTACATAGTAGTCTGCAACGGCGGCCGCGGAAATAAAAATATCGGCTGTTTCTACAGCGCTAGACGCTGCCTCGAGCATATCTTGAGCAGAGTTCACCGATACTAGCTTGCAGCGTTCTGGGCTTTCTATGGAAACTGGACCTGATATCAGCGTTACTGATGCTCCGGCATCAACCATGGCGCTAGCAAGCGCGTACCCCATTTTACCCGAGCTGTGATTACTGATATAGCGAACCGGATCTATCGCCTCGCGGGTAGGGCCGGCGGTAATCACCACCTTTTTGTCAGATAGAGCATTTGACTCAAAAATCCTGCTAAATTGATCGACAATTGCATCTGGTTGTTGCAGTCTTCCCGGGCCGATATCACCACAGGCTTGAATGCCGTTATCTGGCTCAAAAATGGTAATTCCGCGCTGTTTTAGGCGTGCAATATTTTCCTGAGATGCCGGCTGAGACCACATAGCTTGATTCATAGCGGGGGCGACAACCATTTTGCCTGTAGCAGCTAGGCAAACCGTGGTTAGCAGGTCGTTGGCGATTCCTTGGCTCAGGGCGGCTATAAAGTTTGCCGTTGCCGGGGCAACCAATAGGGCGTCGGCCCAGCGAGCGAGCTCAATATGCCCCATGGCCGCCTCGGCTTCGGGGTCGAGAAGATCGGTGTGAACAGGCTTGCCGGTCAGGGCCTGAAGTGTCAGTGGGCGAATAAATTCTTGAGCAGACTCAGTCATTATTACACGCACTTCAGCGCCCTGGTCTTGCAGGCGTCGAGCTATTTCGGCACTTTTGTAGGCGGCAATGCCACCAGTAATGCCAAGAATAATACGTTTTTGTGACAGACTTCTCATTAAAATCCCAATAACACTTCATCAGGCGGCTAAGATAACACTTCAGAAGGGAATTCTATAGTGATAAATAAGGGCTTAACATGTCTATAAGTCAATGGCCGATAGATGACAGGCCGCGGGAGAAGTTGTTGGCAAAGGGGCCGAAAGCACTGACCGATGCTGAATTGCTGGCAATTTTTCTGCTTGTCGGACGCAGAGGCGTAGATGCCAAACAAATGGCTCAGGAGCTCATTGACTACTTTGGCGGTCTAGGACCATTGTTAAAGGCTGATCATAAAGCATTCTGCGCAGCTAAGGGTTTGGGGCAAGCTAAATTTTGTCAGTTACAGGCAGCGCTTGAGCTCACTCGACGTTATTTGGATGAGCGCCTCAGAGCAGATAACGTGTTCAAAATTCCCGCCAAGGTAATGGATTATTTAGCCATTCAGATGCGCGATAATGATCGTGAGGTTTTTGTGGTGATGTTGCTAGATACGCGCAATCGATTGATTGAATTGTTGGAATTATTTTTTGGCACGATTAATTCTGCCAGTGTGCACCCGCGTGAAGTGGCAAAGGTTGCGCTGAACAAAAATGCGGCAGCGGTTATTGTGGCGCACAATCATCCAAGCGGAAGTGCAGAGCCCAGTCGCGCAGATATTCTTATCACTAAAAGGCTAAAGTCAGCATTAGAAATGATTGATGTTAAGCTATTGGACCATTTTGTTATTGGCAAAGGCGAAATTGTGTCAAATGGGCAGTGTTAGAAAAAAACCATGACTTTATGGGGTAAATATCGGTTTTTGTTTGCTTCAGGATAGGCTTTCTGGTATAAAACGCGCCTCGTTTAAAGACGGCCCTGAAATAAGGCTGTTAGGAAAATAAAATTCAGTGGGCGATGGGTTATTGCCTAGAGCGCAAATTGCAAAAAAGAGGCAGCAATAATGTCTAGAGTATGTCAGGTCACGGGTAAGCGCCCAATGGCTGGAAATAATGTATCTCATGCGAAGAATAGAACTCGTCGTCGCTTTGAGCCTAATCTTCACACACACCGTTTTTGGATCGAGTCTGAAAAACGTTTTGTGAAGTTGCGCGTTTCTACTAAGGGAATGCGAATTATCGATAAAAATGGTATTGAAAACGTTCTGGCCAGCCTTCGTGCTAACGGCGAGAAAATTTAGAGGATTATAAAATGGCTAAGTCTGCTCGAGAAAAAATCCGCCTAGTGTCAAGCGCAGGAACAGGACACTTCTATACAACGGACAAAAACAAGCGCAATATGCCTGAAAAGATGGAGATCAAAAAGTTCGATCCAACCATCCGCAAGCACGTTATCTACAAAGAAGCTAAAATCAAGTAACTCTCTTTTCAGGGATATTCTCAATCCTGCTTCTCAACTTTTTAGCATTCAAAAAAAGGCCCTGACATTTCTGACAGGGCCTTTCAAGAACATATGTAACTGCAACTATGCAGCTAAATAACCATTAGTCGGCTATTACATTCTCGGCTTGAAGACCCTTTTGGCTTTCCGCAACTTCCATAGTTACCGCCTGACCTTCTTTTAAAGATTTGAATCCTTCTGCTTGGATTGCGCTGTGATGAACAAAAACATCACTTCCACCTTCCTGCTCAATAAAACCGAAACCTTTACTATCGTTGAACCACTTAACAGTGCCAGCAACTCTTTCCCCTGACATAACAACCTCACTTAAATACAACTACGCCCAAATTGGACACTTTAAACACCGGCTTCTAATGAAGCCGAATTAACACTTTAACCCCAAACGTATAAGACTAAAGTTCCCCACTGAAAAATTTGACCTAAAAGACAATTTAAATAATTCAGGAAAGTGCAGTGTATTGGTTTTTTTTCAATTTGGCTAATTTTCAGTGAATTTTGTTTAAAATAAATTTTATTTTGATGTATTTTATGCATTGATTGTTGATAAAAGCTCGGTTTTATCGATTTTTAGCGAGATTAAAAAATAGCCATTTTTTTGCGTTTAAAGTCCAATTTTCAGTCTGTGTTAAAATTATTTTTTAATAATCCGCCTAAATATGGTCAATCTTTGTATCGGGTTTGATGTGTATTTTTTTAAGATTTAAGTTAAGGGGTCATGGTGAGTATAACTCTTGGTGTATACAAGCATTTTAAGGGCAATAAATATCGGGTTGTCGGTGTCGCGAAGCACAGTGAGGGGGAGTCGGATATGGTTGTTTACAGGCCCCTTTACGGTGATCGCGGGCTTTGGGTTCGTCCCTTAGAAATGTTTGCTGAGTCGGTTGAGGTCGATGGTGTTCTACGGCCGCGATTTAAGCTTATTGACCAGGATGTTGAATGATTTACATCACTCGATCTATCTCAATTGCACCAGAAGAGATTGAATTTAATGCCATAAGGGCCAGTGGCCCCGGCGGGCAAAACGTTAACAAGGTCTCATCTGCTGTCCATCTAATATTTAGTATCCTAGATTCGTCGCTGCCTGATTTTTATCAGCAGCGACTCATGGGGTTGAGCGATCAGCGCATCAATAAAGAGGGCGTGATTATCATCAAGGCGCAACAGTATCGAAGCTGGGATAAAAACCGCGCCGATGCAATTCGACGGCTGCAACTGTTATTGCAATCCGTAGCAATATTGCCAAAGACCCGCAAGGCTACGAGACCTACAAAAAGCTCTCAGAGAAAGCGTTTGGATAAAAAGACCCGCCATGGGCAAAAAAAAGCCCTGCGTTCTAAGCGAATATTTGATTAATTGGCGCGAGAAACCCTATGACGCAACCTGAATCTCAAGCATTTGAACTGTTAACCCCAGATATGATTATCGATGCTGTTGAAAGCTGCGGCTATATAAGTGATGGCAGGCTATTGGCACTTAACAGCTATGAAAATCGAGTCTATCAGGTTGGCATCGAGAATGCAGAGCCGCTTATAGCAAAGTTTTATCGTCCCAGCCGCTGGAGTGCCGAGCAAATAAAAGAGGAACACCAGTTCTGTTTTGAACTAGGGCAGCAGGAGCTGCCAGTTGTCTCCCCCCTAATCAATAAGTCTGGGCATTCACTGCACAGCTATTTTGGATTTCAGTTTTCGCTCTTTCCGCGTCGCGGTGGCTATGCGCCTGAATTGGATAATTTGGATAATCTTTTTACTCTTGGTCGGCTCCTAGGTCGCTTTCACGCCGTAGGCGCAGTCAATCAGTTTAAAGTGCGACCGCGACTGGATATTCAAACTTTCGGTTGGCAGGCCTACGGGTACATAAGCGAGCATTTTATTCCCGCTGAGCTGAGCCCAGCATACGATAGTTTGTTGCCAGACATTCTCAACAAATGTCAGAGTATATTGGATGATTTTGGTGAAATTAACTGGATAAGAGTTCATGGCGACTGTCATTCGGGAAATATTCTCTGGCGCGACGACAATCCGCATTTTGTCGATTTTGACGATGCGCGCATGGCACCAGCAATTCAAGATTTGTGGATGCTGTTGTCGGGTGAACGCCATGAGCAAAAAATTCAAATAGCCGAGTTAGTAGAGGGTTACAGTGAATTTAATTATTTTGACGCAAGAGAGCTTGCGCTGGTCGAGGTACTGCGAACCCTGCGTATTATTCATCACAGTGCTTGGATTGGTCGCAGATGGAGCGATCCTGCCTTCCCAAGAGCGTTCCCATGGTTCGATTCGGCGCGATATTGGAGTGACCAAATTCTGACATTGCGAGAACAATTTTCGGCTCTCGATGAACCTCCACTGGAAATTTTGCCGTAAGTTGTCTAATTTTCTATACATAAGTGAAGTTATTGAATGATGTATGAAAAAATAACTTTAGCTTTGTTTAAATTGAGCAGTAAAATAACACTTACTGGAAAAAACTTTTTAAGTCATTAAAAGAGGTGCGGTGTGAGTGATTTTCCCACAGAGTTAAAATATGCAAATAGCCATGAATGGGCGAGATTAGAGAGTGACGGGATCGTTGTTGTTGGGATAACCGACCACGCTCAAGATGCTTTAGGCGATATAGTTTTTATTGAGCTTCCGGAGTCAGGCGATGAGGTTGATGCGGGCGCAGAAGTAGCAGTTGTAGAATCGGTGAAGGCAGCATCTGACATATACTCTCCGGTTGCCGGTGAAGTTTTAGAGGTTAATTCTGCGCTTGAGGATGAGCCAGAACTGGTTAATGCTAGCCCCTACGAAGATGGTTGGCTATTTACCGTCAGATTGAGTGCTGGCGAAGACCTGAGCAATTTACTCGATGCTGAAGGATATCAAGCTATAGTTGAGGATCAATAGACGCTTGGCGATGGGTTTAATTTCGTAAAGAGATTATTTTCCAGTTCCTTGATTCAGCCTCACTGCGAAGTGCTGAATCAGGATCCACAGCGACTGGGTATGCAACTTCTAGTAGCATTGGCATATCATTGATCGAGTCAGAGTAAAAAAAGCTGCCATGGTGGCTTTCTTTTTGCTCTTTGAGCCACTGTCTAAAACGCACAACCTTGCCCTCTTGGAAGGTGGGAGTTCCCTGTATTTTTCCCGTATATTTGTTGTTAATTATTTCCAGATCGGTGGCAATGATTTCATCGATACCCAGAGACTGACAGATAGGTTCGACAATAAAGCGATTAGTCGATGTAATCACCAATAATCGGTCGCCTGCTTGTCGATGGTGGTTGAGTAGATCCTCAGCCTGTTTAAGTTTTAGAGGATTGATAACCTCCTGCATAAACTGTTGATGCAGTGATAGCAGCTCTTCTAATGTAAATCTGGTTAGGGGCTCTAATGAAAATTCCAGATAGGCGTAAATATCTAAACAGCCGGATTCGTAATCGGCGTAGAATTTGTCATTCATCTTTTTGTAAATTTGACGATCGAGTATACCCTTAGCCACTAAAAATTCTCCCCAGCTGTGATCGCTGTCTCCGGCGATTAGGGTGTTGTCTAAGTCAAAGATGGCAAGTGCCATAGGGAGGTTCCAATCAAGTTAGTTAGAAGCTATTTGGGCGTTAAGGATAGCGGTGATGACAAAATGGCTCAAGAGAAAATTGCCCAGTTCCTACTACTATGGAACAATGGGCTTCTTTAAACTATAAATTTAGTGAGATCTTTAAATTGGTTGATCAGGATGGATATCGCTCTAACGTAGCTATGGTGATCAGCAATGGTCGCGGGCAGGTTTTTTGGGCTAAAAGAATGGGTCAAAAAGCTTGGCAGTTCCCTCAGGGAGGGATTGATCAGGGTGAAACTGCGGAGCAGGCGTTATATCGAGAATTATATGAGGAGGTTGGCTTGGAGCCGGATGATGTCAAAATCATTCAGCAGACAAAGCGGTGGTTGCGATACAACATTCCAGAAAAAATGCAGCGCAAGCATTCAAAGCCGCGCTGTATCGGTCAAAAACAGCGATGGTTCTTTTTGCAACTGATTTGCGATGAGAAAAAAATTAGCTTTGACACAACCGGCCAGCCGGAATTTGATGCTTGGGAATGGGTTAGTTATTGGCACCCAATCAATCAGGTAGTCTCATTTAAACAAAATGTGTATCGCCAAGCTTTGTCAGAGTTTTGTCAAACTAATATCCGATTCCAAAAACGGAGAAAACGTAGATAAATGAATATTCTCGACTCCCTGAGAACAATCTTTCAAGAGGTTAATACTGCCCGCAGTTTGCCGGAAGTACTGACAATTATTGTGACAGAAGTTCATGCTGCCATGGGAGCAGAGGTATGTTCAGTCTACTTATTCGATGAAACCGATCAGCATTATGTATTGATGGCGACCAAGGGTCTGCGCCAGCAAAGTATTGGCAAGGTGCGCCTAGCTATGGGTCAGGGTTTGGTTGGTCTAGTTGCGGCAAAGGAAGAGCCGCTCAATTTACAGGATGCGGATAAGCACCCTAACTTTGTATATTTTGAGGAAATTGGCGAGGAAATTTACCACTCCTTTTTGGGCGTACCGATTATTCATCACCGAAAAGTGCTGGGAGTCTTAGTTCTTCAGCAACAGGCTGAGCGGCGCTTTGCCACGGAAGAAGAAGCTTTTATGGTTACGGTATGTGCACAGTTGTCAGGTGCCATTGCCCATGCTGAGGCAACAGGTGCGCTAGGCAAGCTGGCCTCAGCTGGTCGCGGTAAAAGTAAAGAAGCCATTTTCCACGGAATTGCCAGTTCGCCCGGCGTAGGTATCGGCCGTGTTGTCCTGGCTCAGCAGGCTATGGACTTGGCGTCGGTTCCTGAGCGACATACATCCAAACCCAGTGCTGAATTAAAGATTTTTCGTCAAGCATTAAAATCAGTTAAGCAGGATATGCGCAATCTGGGTGTCGGCTTGGAGGGCAAACTGAGCTCGGAGGAGTTGGCGCTTTTTAATGTTTACATCAGTATGCTAGATGATGACGCCTTGGGCGGCGAAGTTGTCGAGACCATTAAGGCCGGCCAAACCGCACAGAGCGCATGGAGTTCAGTTATTCTGAAGCATGTGCGCACCTTTCGGCATATGGAAGATCCCTATTTGCGCGAGCGAGCGTCGGATGTTGAGGGCTTGGGGAAGCGCGTTCTAGGATACCTGCAGCAGACCGATGGGCAAAAAAAGTCATTGCCAAGACGTATTGTTTTACTTGGGGAAAATCTCTCTGCTACTGAGCTGGCAGATATTCCCGTAGATCGACTAGTGGGTATTGTTTCCCTCAGGGGCGCCAGTAACTCACATATGGCAATTGTCGGAAGGGCTCTGGGTATTCCGACGGTTATGGGTGCCCTAGATATGCCCTGTGCCGAGCTTGAGGGTGAGGAGTTAATTGTCGATGGTTTTAATGGCGACGTTGTAAGTCATGCCACCAGAACCTTGAAGCGCACCTATATTCAGCGCCAGCGAGAAGAGCAGACGCTTATTAAAGATCTGCAAAAAATACGCGATGTTCCCTGCCTAACTGCTGATGGCTTTAACTTTGCGCTGTGGGTAAATACTGGTTTGCGGCATGACAATATTCAATCCCTTCGCAGTGGCGCCGATGCAGTAGGCTTATTCCGCACGGAGATTCCATTCTTGTTGCGCTCAAGCTTTCCTACCGAAGATGAGCAGGTCGCCGTATACCGCGAGCATTTGGAAACCTTTGCACCTCGACCGGTGACCATGAGGACTTTGGATATTGGTGGAGACAAAGACTTACCCTATTTCCCCATCGAAGAAGAAAATCCATTTTTGGGCTGGCGAGGTATTAGAATTTCCCTCGATCACCCAGAAATTTTTCTAGTGCAAATTAGGGCCTTGCTGCGAGCCAGTGAGGGTCTTGATAATCTGCGTATTATGCTGCCAATGATTAGTAATTTGGCTGAGCTCGACAGCGGCCTGGCATTGATCAAGCGAGCTTACAAAGAGTTGACAGACGAAGAGGGGTTTCAGCTGCAGATGCCCGAACTGGGGGCAATGATTGAGGTGCCTGCAGCAGTTTATCAGGTTAAAGAAATTGGACAGCGCGTAGACTTTATGTCAGTGGGTACCAATGACTTAACCCAATACCTACTTGCCGTAGACCGCAATAATCCGCGGGTTGCTGATCTTTACGATGCCCTTCACCCCAGTGTGCTTAGGGCGTTAAAAAGCATTTGTGATCAGGCTGCAACAGTTAATTGTAAACTCAGTATTTGTGGTGAGATGGCCGGCGATCCAATTAGTGCAGTGGTTCTTTTGGGTTTAGGCTATGAGAATTTTTCAATGAGTGCCAGTTCGTTATTGCGAGTTAAATCGCTGATGCTACAGGTCAGTCGCGAGTTGGCGGGCGACTTGGTTGAGCATGCTCTGGGACTGTCAAATGGTGCCGAGGTGTTGGAGTATATGGCTAAGGCTTTAGAGTCCTATAAAAATAAAAAAAATAAATTGCAGTCTAATTCGTCTTAAATCTTATAGTATTTATTTTTCTTCATAGAACAGGTAGCAATAAATCGTTATGATCTGCCCTGAAATTTTATTTAGGTTGTCGCTATGATGTTGCACCCAGACATAAACCCTGTAGCAATTCACTTAGGGCCTTTGCAAATTCACTGGTATAGCCTGATGTACCTGATTGCCTTTGCCTTCGCATGGTTTATCGCAGTTGCGGCAAGCCGTCGACCCTGGTCTCCAGTGAAGCGCGATCAAATAGAAGATCTTATTGTCTACGGTGCCTGGGGGGTTATTTTAGGCGGACGTCTGGGCTATATGTTCTTTTATAGCTTTGATAGATGGGCTGAAGACCCCTCCCTAATTATAAGGCTTTGGGAGGGCGGCATGTCATTCCACGGTGGTCTTTTAGGGGTTATCTTGGCGATCTATTTGTTTGCTCGCAAGTATCAGATCCCCTTTCTTGCCGCGGGTGATTTTGTTGCACCAATGGTTCCGACGGGTTTATTTTTTGGGCGGATAGGAAACTTTATTGGCCAAGAGCTCTATGGCCGTGCAACCGATGGCCCATGGGCAATGCTGTTTCCATCAGATCCACTTCAGCTGGGTCGCCATCCATCTCAGCTCTACGAGGCATTTTTGGAGGGTGTGGTACTGTTTTGCATCGTCTACTGGTATGCCCGAAAGCCGAGGCTGTTTGGCGAAGTAGGCGGGCTGTTTTTAATTGGTTATGGCGTTTTTCGCTTTATGGTGGAGTTTGTGCGTGAGCCAGATTCGCAGTTTGCAGGGCAAGTTGCGGTATTTGAAATATTTAATTGGATGACTCGTGGGCAAGCACTCTGTGTGCCCATGGTTCTATTGGGCCTGTGGCTAATGCGAAAATCTCTACCATTTGTGGCGGTAAAGGCTAAGTAGTGGGCTCAAAAATTAATTGCTATTAGAGAAAAAATAACAATGAAACAGTATTTGGATTTAATAAGACATATCAAGGATAAGGGGGTGTTTAAAGGTGATCGAACTGGCACCGGCACCCTGAGTGTATTTGGCTATCAGATGCGCTTTGATTTACAGCAGGGATTTCCGCTAGTCACCACCAAAAAAGTACATCTCAAATCAATTTTGCATGAATTGCTTTGGTTCGTGAAAGGCGACACTAATATTCGTTATCTGGTCGAAAATGGTGTGGGTATTTGGAACGAATGGCCCTATCAGAGTTGGCTGCGACAAACCGGTGCAGATAAAAAATACGAGATGCACTCCGAGCAGTGGAAAGCGGGTTTAAAAGAGTTTGTTGAGCGCATTAAAAGCGATGATGATTTTGCCCAAAAGTACGGTGATCTAGGTCCTGTATATGGCCGCCAATGGCGCAACTTTGAAGGTGTTGATCAGCTGGCGGGAGTCATCGAGGATATTAAGTCTAATCCGGATTCAAGGCGTTTGATTGTGTCGGCTTGGAATCCTAAGGACATACCAGTTATGGCAAAGTCAGGACTACCTCCTTGCCACAGTTTATTTCAGTTTTATGTCTCCGAGGGCAAGCTTTCCTGTCAGCTTTATCAGCGCAGTGCGGATGTGTTTTTGGGAGTGCCGTTTAATATTGCATCCTACGCAGCCCTGACAATGATGGTCGCTCAGGTAACCGGTCTGGAGCTGGGTGATTTTGTTCACAGTTTTGGCGATGCACATTTATACACCAATCATATGCAACAAATCGAAGAGCAGCTAAGTAGAGAGACACTGCCACTTCCGGAGTTAAAAATTAATCCGCAGGTGAAAAATATCTTTGATTTTGAATATGATGATTTTGAACTTGTTGGCTATCAATCTCACAGCGCTATTTCTGCGCCAGTGGCAGTGTAGGGGAGCTCGATGAAAGTTGCACTTATCGTTGCTGTCAGTCAAAACCGTGTGATTGGTCGAGACAATCAATTGCCTTGGCACTTGCCTGAAGATTTACAGTACTTTAAATCTGTCACCATGGGTAAGCCAATATTGATGGGCAGAAAAACCTTTGATTCCATTGCTAGGCCCCTTCCCGGACGCGCTAATATTGTGATTACTCGCGACCTGAGCTGGACGGCGGAAGGTGTTGTTGTGGTGCACAGTCTCGATGACGCAATAGCCGCGGGTAAAGAGGCCTGCACGGTGACTGATTGTGATGAAATAATGATTATTGGCGGCGCACAAATTTACCATGACAGTCTACCAATGGCGGATAAGCTTTATTTGACCAAGGTTGAGGCTGTGGTTGAGGGCGACGCATTTTTTCCGCAAATTGATAGCAATCAATGGCAGAAAATTGCTGAAAAAAAACCTGCGGCAGTAGACGAATATCCATACCAATTTGAAATTCTTGAGAGAATTTAAGATTTTGGATTAAAAAGATTCATTTTTACTAATATAGTTGTGATAGTATTGCTCGAGTGTTATAGCTCTGGCATCTATGTCAGAGTAAAAATGATGTTGGTGTAGCGAGCTAACCAAAGCCGATACCAAATATGATGTATGCTTATCTGGTCAACTGATCGTGGATAAGTTAGAAATAAGTAACCAATCTGATAGACCCAAATTGAGGGAACTATGAAAAAGCAATCACTGAAAGCATTGGCTTCAATGGCCATTTTTGCTGTCGCTGTATCTGCTATTGCTGAGGAAACAGCGGTGGTAGAGAGGACGGCAGAAGTAAGCGAAATTTTAAACGCTGGGGCCGAAAAGGTTCAGGCTGCCAAAATTTCTCAAGTTAAAGTTGATAGAATTGCCGACCAAACCGACGGTTTGCTCCAGGAATTCAAACAGGTCAACAAGCAAATTGAATCGCTGAGAGTATATAACTCACAGCTAGAGCGCCAGATCATCAGTCAGAAGAAAATGATGGTTGAGCTCGAGGAATCTATCGAAAATGCAACAGTGATCGAGCGGGGGATTTCGCCACTAATGGCAAACATGCTCAACGCTCTCGAGGATTTTGTCAATCTTGATATGCCGTTCAAGAAAGAGCGTCGACAACAGGCTGTTGCCGATCTCTATGTTAACCTCGATAGTGCTAAGTTTTCCGCTGCGGAAAAATTTCGTCAGGTTCTTGAAGTATACGATATAGAGTCTGACTACAGCCTCTCTATGGAGTCTTACACTGATCAGATTGACGTCGAAGGTGATGGCTCTCTTGTAGAAGTTCAAATGCTTAGAATTGGTCGAGTTGCGCTAGTTTATCAAAGCAAAGACAAATCTAAGGTTGGCGTATGGGACAAGGCCACAAATAGCTGGCAGGCGTTGGATTCAAGCTACCGCCGCCCAGTGGATCAAGCGATCCGCATCGCTGTGAAGCTTGCGCCACAGGATGTTATTGAAATTCCGATTACAGCTCCGGAGACAGTACAATGAAGATTAAAATGATGAAAATTTTTGTAGCATTTTTTGCTGTAATCGCACTATCTAGCCCTGCAGTTTCTAGCGAGGCAAAAAGTCTTGTAGAGCTGCTGGATATGATCGAATCAGCAAAAATTTCAGAAACAGCGGAGTATCGTCAGCGTGAAGCTGACTTCCTCAAGGATCAGCGCAAGCGATCTCAACTTCTTACAGGTGCTAAAAACACCAAGGCTGCTGAAGAGCGCCGTTCAGATCGTCTTGAGCAAACTATTCGCGAGAACGATATTAAGTTGGCTGCACTGCGTGAGCAACGCGACAAACGTTTGGGGTCTCTGAAGGAATTATTTGGTCATTTGACCGGAACAGCGGGTGATCTTAGAGCTAAAATCGATCAGTCGATTGTCAGCACGCAGATCCCTGGTCGCACCGAGTTTCTCGATGATCTTATCGATAAGATGAGCAGCGACACCAAGCTTCCTTCAATCGAAGACATCGAAAAACTATGGTACGAGCAACAGCGTGAAATGGTTGAAAGCGGCCGTGTAGTTAAGTTTAACCGCACAGTTATTCTGGCCAATGGTGAGCCCGCGGAAATGGAAGTTGTGCGCGTCGGTTCCTACAACCTTGTGGCCGATGGCATGTATCTCGAATACAGTCCAGAGTCAGGCTTAGTGTCTGAATTAACCCGTCAGCCATCGGGCTTTAGCGGTGGTGCCGAGGACTTACAGGAAGCTACTTCTGGCTTTACTAAGGTTGGACTTGATCCAACTGGCCCATTTGGTGGCGGTCTGCTTGCGGCATTGATCAATGCGCCAACACTGGTGGAGCGCTGGCACTTCGGCGGAATCGTTGGTTACGTTATTACTGCGGTATTCGTCTTTGCTATCTTCCTCGCCGCTTGGAGATTTGTGGTTCTGTTTGGCATGTCAGGCGCGGTTAAAGCGCAATTGGGATCGAGAACTCCCAATACTGGAAACCCTTTGGGCCGTGTACTTAAAATTGCTAACGATAACCCCGGTCTAGATGCTGAGTCCCTCGAGCTCAAACTCCACGAGGCGGTTTTGAAAGAGAGACCAAGTATTGAATCGGGCTTAAACCTACTGAAAATTATTGCCATGGTAGCTCCGCTATTGGGTCTTCTAGGAACGGTAACGGGTATGATTATTACCTTCCAAATGATTACTTTATTTGGCGCTGGAGATCCCAAGGCGATGGCTGGTGGTATTTCCCAAGCCTTGATAACCACAGTGCTCGGTCTTGTAGTGGCTATTCCTACTGTCCTATTACACACCTTGGTTAATGGCAAAGCACAGGGCATTCTGCATATTCTTGAAGAGCAGAGCGCGGGTATTGTTGCAGGTTCCCTAGAGGACAAATAAGCATGTTTTTTGTTGATACTTGGGCAGAACTCGGAAAATTTATGGATTCAGGCGGCATGGTCCTTTGGGCCATTGTCGTTCTGTTATTCGTAATGTGGACGCTTATATTCGAGCGCATGTGGTATCTGCGGTCAATGGTTGGCAACGATGTACAGACTGCACTTGATCAATGGGAATCCAGACCCGAGCGCAAGTCAAAAACTGCCCATCAAATCAGGGAAAAGCTTATTTCTGAAGTAAGCGTCAAAATTGATGATAACATTATGATGATTAAAACACTGGTTGCTGTGGCCCCACTATTCGGGCTGCTAGGCACAGTGACAGGCATGATTGTGGTGTTTGATGTAATGGCGTTTACTGGCGGTGGCGATGCAAAAGCCATGGCTGGTGGTGTATCTCAAGCCACAGTCCCTACAATGTCGGGGATGGTAGCAGCGCTTTCAGGTGTTTTTGGCCTGACTTATGTTGAGCGAAAAGCAGAGCGTGAAAAGCATCTGCTGGAAGATCATCTGACAATGGATCACTAGTTGGGTCTGAGTGCCGCTGGCCCGACCTTATGAGAGTTATTTATGCGCGATAGAACAAGAAAACCACAGGAGCAAGGTCAGGCAATTGATTTGACGCCTATGCTAGACGTGGTATTTATCATGTTGATCTTCTTTATTGTAACTGCCTCGTTTATCAAACTACCCGGGGTTGAAGTCAATAAAGTAGACACCACAACATCCGATCCTTACAAGAAAGTGGGTATATTGGTTGCCGTAAGCGACAATAATGAGTTTTGGATTGATAAAAAAAGGGTTGAATTAACAGCGCTTAAAATCAATCTGACGCGATTATTTAATGAGAATCCAAAGGGCGGCATGGTTATCCAAGCCGATAATGATTCCGATATTGAAACAGTAGCTAAGATAGCTGATATAGCGCGAGAAATTGGTATTTCTCCCGTGGCTGTTTCTGTAGAAAACGACTGAGTTTAAAGTATGACTGGTTATAGAGTAGGGGTTTCAGCAATTTTAGGGGTACTGGTTACCCTGTCGTTAGTATTTGTTATGTTTAAGCTGATCGACTCGGGGAATAAGGATATGGATGAGCAGCCCGCTTATAAAATTCCTGACTTTCTTCATGTGGAGCGTGAACGCACAGAGAATACTAAAACCACGGAAGTAGACAAGCCCGACGAGCCGGAAGAAATGCCAGACATTCCCGAAGAGCAAATTGAATTTGAAGCACCAGAAAACGTGGTGAATATGGCGGCCCCTAAAGCGGGTGGTAACCTGAGTATCGGCAATTCTGGTTTTGCCAGAGACTCGGATTATATTCCTGTCTATGTGCCGCAGCCGCAGTATCCGCGACGAGCGCAAACCCGAGGCAAAGAGGGCTATGCCGTGGTTCAAGTCATTATCACCACTGTGGGTGGTGTTCGAGATCCAGTGATGATCGAAGAATATCCCGAGGGTTGGGGCTTTGGTCGCTCAGCAGTTAAAGCGGCTAAAAAGCTAAAATACAATCCAAGAGTAGTGGACGGTGTGGCGGAAGAAGTACCTGGCGTACTTTACAAATTCACCTTCCAGATGGCTAAGTAAGGGGTATTTAATGTTTCGATTTATAACAACAACTGCCCTGTTTAGTCTGGTATTTATGATGCCGGTGATGGTATCGACAGTTGCGCCCTATTCTGACTTCAGTGCTTCTGCATTTGCCGAAGAAAAAGAGCAAGAAGAGCCAAAATTCAAGAATGTCAAAACCCGCAAGCGACAATCTGTTGGTGCTAAGTGTGGTAAGGCACTGGAAAAGATTCAGGTAGTTCTCGAAGAGGAAGACTGGCCTAAATCAATGGAGATGCTCGAGGGAATAGAGGCATCTAGCAAAACCTGTAAGTCGCCCTATGAGCTCACTCAGGTGTGGAAGTTTAAGGGCTATGTATACTATTCCCTAGATGATTTCCCCGGCGCTATTCACTCCTATAAGCAAGTGATTAATGGCGAGGGCACACCAGAGGATCTGCGCTTAGATACTCGATATACCCTGGCGCAATTGTTTACTGCCGAAGAGCGTTATGCCGATGCTGCCGAGCAGCTTGAAATTTGGATTGATGAGTCAACCATTGTCAGCAATGACGCCAGAGGATTATTGGCACAGATTTATTACCAACTCGATCGCAAAGAAGAGTCTTTGAATATGTTGGAGTTGGCTATTGCAGATGTTGAATCGAAGGGCAAATTGCCCAAAGAGCGCTGGTGGTCACTACAGCGAGTTCTCTACTACGAAAAGAACGATTATGACCGTGTGATTGCGATTTTGGAGAAGCTGGTTAAGCACTATCCAAAGTGGACGTTTTGGAAGCAACTCGGCGGTATGTACGGCGAGCAAGAGCGCCCGCTGGATCAGTTAGTGGCTTCGGAAGTTGTCTATATGAATGGCAAGTTCGACAAAGAGAGCCAAGTGATGGGTGTAGGCTACATGTACCTGTCGGCTGAAGTACCATATAAAGCAGCAAAGATTATCAGCCAAGGTATAGAAGACGGTATTATTGAAAGCAACGCTAAGAATCTTGAGGTTCTCGGTACTGCTTGGTACCAAGCGAAAGAACTAAATCTTGCGCTACAGGCCCTAGATGCCGCTTCTCAGTACAGTGATTCCGGAGACCTGCAGTCGCGCATGGCCGGCATCTACCTCGATTTAGGCAAGGATAGCGAGGCCTACAAAGCCTCGTTGAAAGCCGCTAAAAAAGGCAATGTTAAACGCGCTAGTTCTAATTATCTTATTATGGGCAATGCTTTGGTTAATATGCATTGCTACAAAGATGCGATTGCCGCTTTCCAGAAAGCCCTTAAAGCTGCTGAAACTAAGAAGGAAAAGAAATTCCCAACCCAGTGGATTCGCTATGCTGATGTCGAGGGCGAGCGTCTTGATAAGCTTCGCAAACTCGGTGCAGAAGTGCCCAGTTGTAGAAAATAAAACACTTAAATATACAAAAGCCCGGCATTAACCGGGCTTTTTTTTGCCTGAATGGACCTACATTGAAAAGCTTAAAGTTGTGTTAGATCCCTGACCGCACCTTTATCTGCGCTGGTTGCTAGTTTAGCGTAGGCCTTCAGTGCCGCAGATATCTTTCGTGGGCGCGCTTCTTTTGGCTTCCAGCCTAGTTTGTCTTGATCGACGCGACGTTGAGCGAGCTCTTTATCGGAAACCAACACATCAATACTGCGATTGGGAATATCAATGCGAATCATATCGCCTTGCTGTACTAGCCCAATTGTGCCGCCCGCGGCAGCTTCTGGTGATACATGGCCAATCGATAGGCCCGAGGTGCCGCCAGAAAAACGTCCATCAGTAATTAGAGCGCAAGCCTTGCCGAGGTTTTTCGACTTGATGTAGCTGGTGGGATAGAGCATTTCCTGCATTCCAGGACCACCGCGCGGCCCTTCGTAGCGCACTACAACCACATCGCCAGCTTTAACCTCGTCGTTGAGAATAGCAGCCACTGCCTCATCCTGACTTTCTGTAATAAATGCCGGGCCCTCAAAAACTAGAATTGATTCATCAACCCCAGAAGTTTTAACCACACAGCCATCTTCGGCCAAGTTGCCAGTAAGTACTGCCAGACCCCCCTCGGTGCTAAAGGCATTTTGTAAATTGCGTATACAGCCATTGGCTCGATCTGCATCAAGTGATGGCCAGCGAGTAGATTGACTAAATGCAGTTTGCGTGGGAATTCCCGCAGGGCCAGCTTTGTAGAAAGTTTTAACTTCTTCACTGACATGGCCGCTGACAATATCCCATTTATCGAGGGCTTCAGCCAGCGTAGCGGAGTGAACAGTTGGCAGTTCGTTGTGAATTAAACCAGCGCGATCCAGTTCCGCCAGTATGCCCATAATGCCACCGGCCCTATGAACATCTTCAATATGATAATCAGGAGTGTTGGGAGCTACCTTGCAAAGTTGAGGCACTACCCGAGAAAGCGCATCGATATTGGACATATCAAAATCGATGCCGGCTTCTTGAACGGCAGCCAGTAAATGCAGAATGGTATTGGTTGAGCCACCCATGCAGATATCCAGTGTCATGGCATTTTCAAACGCCTTAAAGTTGGCAATTGATCGCGGCAGAACAGAGTCGTCATCTTCTTCATAATATCGCTTAGCCATGGACACAATGGTGCGGCCGGCTTCTTCAAATAGGCCTTTGCGGTCGGCATGAGTGGCCAGCGTAGTACCGTTACCCGGCAGCGATAAACCCAGCGCCTCGGTCAAACAGTTCATAGAATTGGCAGTAAACATACCAGAGCATGAGCCACAGGTGGGGCATGCTGAACGTTCGTACTCAGCTACTTTCTCATCGCTCGCTGTTTCGTCAGCTGCGATAACCATAGCATCAACGAGGTCTAGATTATGGTCTGCCAGTTTGGTTTTTCCAGCTTCCATAGGGCCGCCAGAAACAAAAATCACTGGAATATTAAGACGCATTGCGGCCATTAACATTCCAGGGGTAATTTTATCGCAGTTGGAGATACAGACTAGGGCATCGGCACAGTGAGCATTGACCATATACTCAACAGAGTCAGCAATCACATCGCGAGAGGGTAATGAATAAAGCATGCCGTCATGACCCATGGCGATGCCATCATCCACTGCAATAGTATGGAATTCTCGGGCAATACCGCCGGCTTTGGCGATTTCACTTGCCACAAGATCACCCATATCTTTTAGATGAACATGACCAGGCACAAACTGAGTGTATGAGTTAGCAATGGCAATCATTGGCTTATTGAAGTCATCGTCCTTCATGCCAGTTGCGCGCCAAAGCGCTCTGGCGCCAGCCATATTGCGACCCTGAGTGGTTGTATGTGAGCGATACTTGGGCATTGTTTATCTCTTTTTAATGTATGTGCTTAGTGTATAACTTGATTTTACTACAGGTATTGGATGTAACTCTAAAGAATTTTGCTAAAAATCCGCGAATTGCGCTGATAGTTATACAGCGATTGTTTTTGCTCGGGTAAATCATCCAAGCCAGCTTCGACAAATCCTTTTTCCAAAAACCAGTGGGCTGTCTGAGTGGTGAGTACAAAGAGTTTCTTGATACCCATCTCGATGGCATCAGCCTCAAGGCGCTGCAACAGTCGAGTAGCTATACCCTGCCCCAAAAATTCTGGATCAGTGGCCATGCAGGCTATTTCGCCTTCGTGGCTATTGGCTATAGGATAGAGTGCGGCACAGCCCAGCAGATGTCCCTCTGGATGAACCACTAGGGTAAATTTCGAGATTTCGGTCTCCAGCAGCTCTCTGGAACGTTTAACCAGAATTTGCTGTTGCTCCAGTGGCGCAATAAGATCCAAGATACCACCTACGTCGTCGATAGTAGCCGATCGAATAACCTCTGAGTGATCTTGCACAACCAGCGTGCCGCTCCCCTCTCGAGTAAATAGTTCGGTTAAAAGGGCGCCATCTTCAGCACAGCTGACTAGGTGAACTCGTTTAACATTGTGGCTACAGGCAAAGCAGGCTGTCTCTAATAGCTTCTTTTGCCCACTGTCCTGTGTGTTTTTGTACAAGCTTTCAGCTTTGGGAACAGATAGGCTTTTAAGAAGATTATCTTGTTCAAAAATACCTGCAACTTCCGTCAGTAAGATAAGTTTTTCCGCATTAATCGCAATAGCTGTTTTGGCGGCAACTTCTTGGTAGCTTAGATTAAAAGCCTCGCCTGTTGGAGAAAAACCAATTGGCGATATAAGTACTAGGCCGCCGAGCTCTAATTGTTGCTGAATAGACTCCGCATCAATGCGCCTTACCTCACCCGTATGCTGATAATCGACACCATCGAGAATGCCTAGGGGTCTAGCGGTAATAAAATTGCCGCCTATAGCCTTAATCTGCGCGCCGTGCATTGGTGAATTTGGCAGGCCAGTGGATAACTCGGCTTCGATTTGCCATCGGGTACTACCCAATGCCTGTTTTACCGACTGCATGGCATTGCTATCGGTAATTCTTAACTGATTGTGAAATTGACTTTGTCCACCTGCTTGAGCAATTTGCTGATCAATTTGTGGGCGCCCGCCATGAACTAGCACAATGCGAATCCCCAAGCTCTGCAATAGGGCTATATCATGGATGGTGCGATGAAAATTGGCATGGGCAACCGTATCGCCATCGAGGGCGATAACAAAGGTTTTGCCCCTGTGATTGTGGATATAGGGCGATGTTTGGCGAAAGAAATCCACATAGCTATTTGATTTCATGGCGCGATTATAGGGTTTTTGCGCTCCGAGCGACAGTGGTGCGGGGAATGATGGCAAATAAACTATCTAATCACACAGGTTTGCGGCTAAAACCATAGGGAAATAGGGGTAACTCGCGTGCTATGATACTGACTAATTTCAAACCACCCAATTGACTGTGCGATAATGACTGCTTTAATACAGCAATCCTTTGAAACCAAACTAAATCTCTTTTTTGAAAGAGATCAGAGCTGTGCATGGTTGAAAAAATGCACTGAAGATTCTGCCTTCAGTCAGCAGCTCGCGCGCGCATGGGGTTGTAGTGATTTTGCCGCCGATCAAGCCATCCGCGACCCCGAGAGTTTTAGGCAGTTGGTAGAAAGTGGGGATCTGAATAAGTCTTATTCCCAAGACAGCATGTTGCAGGCAATGAGTCGGCGAATCGAGGCGATCAGCGACGCCAATGATGAGCAAGAACTCAATCGGCAATTAAGATTATTTCGCCGGCGTGAAATGCAGCGGATTATATGGCGCGATCTCAATCGCCTTGCAGATTTAACGGAAACTACCCGCGATGTTACGCTGTTAGCTGAGGCCTGTATTCAGGTCGCCTTAGATTACCTTCATCCAATAGTCGTCGAAAATTTTGGCAGGCCCCTTGACAGTAGGGGCAATGAGCAAAAATTGCTAGTGATCGCCATGGGTAAAATGGGGGGCGGAGAACTTAATTTGTCCTCTGATATTGATCTTATTTTTGCCTACCCAGAGGCCGGTCAAACTGAGGGGTCGAAAAAAACAGTCTCCAATCAGCAATTCTTTGAGCGCCTTGGACAAAAACTCATTGCCTGCCTTGATGCGCAAACGGTCGATGGCTTTGTTTTTCGCGTCGATATGCGATTGCGACCCTATGGCCAGAGTGGCCCGCTAGTGCAGAACTTTGCCGCCTTGGAGGATTACTACACAACTCAGGGTCGAGGCTGGGAGCGATTTGCCATGGTCAAGGCAAGAGTGGTGTCGGGGGACTCAGTTTGCGCTGCAGTGCTGCAAGAGATAATCGACCCCTTTGTCTATCGGCGCTATCTCGATTATGGCGCCATAGAGGCGCTGCGCGACCTCAAGCGAAAAATTAATCTCGAAGTAGCGCGCAAAGGCATGCACAGCAATATTAAGCTCGGACAGGGGGGTATTAGAGAGCTCGAATTTATTGTGCAGAGCTTTCAGTTAATTCGCGGCGGCCGACTGCCGTGTTTGCAGGTGCAATCGTTTAAGCAGGCTCTCGATCAAATTGCCGCGGAGGGCTTACTGGAGGCAGACATTGTAAGTCAGCTGTGGCGAGCTTATGAATTTTTGCGCAATACGGAGCATGCCCTGCAAGCCATTGATGACAAGCAGACACAGCAATTGCCGATGGATGAATTATCCCAGCAGCGTGTAGCTGCTATCATGGATGCAACGCACTGGGATGACTTTTTACAACAACTGGATAGCCACAGAGAAAATGTTCACCGCTGTTTTAGCGATATGATTGCCGACGAAGATCAGGTATCCGCCGAGCAGAAAAACTCTGAACTCAGTTGGCGGCCAGAGATGAACGCGGATGAAAGCATCGCCCTACTCAAAGCACTTAATTATCATCAGCCACAGGCCATTCTCGAAACGCTCACGCAATTTTATGCCAGTCGCGCTGTGGTTGCGCTATCAGCCGTTCCCAGAACGCGATTAGATGGATTAATGCCCGAGGTGTTGCGGGTCTGTGCTGTCCAGGAAGATAGCGATCGCACCTTTGGCTTGGTGTTTAATCTTATTCAGGCGGTTTTAAGGCGCAGCGTATACCTGACACTGCTTATAGAAAACGCCCAAGCTCTAGAGCAGTTGGCACTTTTGTGCCAGAGAAGCAAGTGGATTGCCGACCAATTAGCGGCCTTTCCAGATTTGTTGGACGAATTATTAGACCCGCGAAATTTATATGCCACCTACAGCAAAACAGATCTGCAGGATCAGTTGCGTCAGCAAACCCTGCGATTAGAGGTCAATGACCAAGAGCAACAGATGGAAGTTATTCGCTACTTTGTTCGCGCGTGCAATTTGCGCATTGCTGCTAGCGAGATTACCGGACGCCTTTCTCTGATGCAGGCCAGTGACCAACTCACTTGGACTGCAGAGGTGGTGGTAGAGCATGTGGCTAATGTCGCCTGGCATCAGATGGCAGAAAAGTACGGCACTCCGGCCTCGCCAATTGATCGAATGGACAGCAGTGCAACCCCGGGGTTTATTGTTATTGCCTACGGTAAAGTGGGTGGCTTGGAAATGGGCTATAAATCCGATCTCGATCTAGTGTTTCTGCATGATGATTTGGCCAGCGAAACCTCTGGCGGTCCCAGATCGGTAGATAGCTCTACATTCTTTGCTCGCCTTGGCCAGCGAATTATCCATTTGCTATCGACCTCAACTCATGCTGGTATGGCCTATGAAATAGATATGCGACTGAGACCTTCGGGTAACTCAGGTATGTTGGTTTCAAGTCTCAGCGCATTTGAAAAGTATCAACAACAGAGCGCATGGACCTGGGAGCATCAAGCATTGGTTCGCTCAAGAGTGATAGCTGGTGATAAAATAACCGCTCAGAGCTTTAACACTATTCGAATTGAACAGTTGCGCAGAAAAAGAAATATCGAAAAATTGCGCGATGATGTAGTGGAAATGCGTAGTAAAATGCGCAAACATCTGGATAAAAGCACAAAAGATGGCAAATACTGCCTAAAGCAAGCATCTGGAGGTATCGTCGATATTGAATTTATGGTTCAATTTGCGGTCTTGGCTTGGTCCCATAAATCTGAACCATTAGTTCAGTGGACAGATACGGTTCGACTATTAGAAACCATGTCCAACACAGGGGTTATTAGTGAGCCACAGGCTCAACAATTGATAGAAGCCTACAAGATATATCGCTCAGCAGCCCATGATTTGCAATTGCAAAATCAACCTGCTGAGGTATTGTTGTCGGAATTTACTGAGCAGCGTGAGGCGGTTCAGCAATGCTGGCGAAGTTTTTTAAGTAATCACAAGAAAGAGGATTAGGTCGATGGCATTTTCAGACCGAGATGGTTTTATTTGGATGGATGGCAAGTTAGTGGACTGGCGCGACGCCCAGACACATTTTTTGACATCCTCACTGCATTATGGAACAGGAGTTTTCGAGGGTATTCGCGCCTATGAAACAGATGCTGGCACCTGTATTTTTCGCCTAGAAGACCATGTGCGTCGCCTATTTAATTCCGCCAAAATCCTGCATTTAGAAATACCCTACACTGAGGAAGAGGTCAGTGCGGCAATCTGTGAAGTCGTTCGCGAGAACAATCTTAAGGAAGCCTATATTCGCCCGCTGGTGTTTTTGGGTTCCGAGGGAATGGGGCTGCGAGCTGAAGGTTTAAAAGTTCATTTAGGCATTGCCGCATGGGAATGGCCGTCCTATACATCCCCAGAGACACTGGAGTCTGGGCTAAAAGTACGTACATCTTCATATACGAGACACCATGTGAATATCACCATGGTTAAGGCCAAGGCCAGTGGCAACTACATCAACTCGATGCTCGCTCTGCGCGAGGCGCTAGATTCGGGTTGTGACGAAGCTATTATGCTCGACCCTGAGGGTTACGTTGCCGAGGGTAGTGCAGAGAACTTCTTTATTGTTCGCAAAGGTGCTATTTATACACCGGATCTTACCTCCTGCTTGGACGGCATCACCCGTGATACCGTATTCACACTAGCCAAAGATCAGGGTATCGAGGTTCATGAAAAGCGTATCTCGCGCGATGAAGTCTATATCAGTGACGAGGCATTTTTCAGCGGAACCGCTGCCGAAATAGTGCCTATTCGTGAATATGATAGCCGTATCATTGGCACTGGTGCCCGCGGCGCTGTTACTGATTCGCTGCAGTCAGCATACTTTGATTTGGTGCGCGGCAAAAGCGTGAAACATAAGGATTGGCTGACGCCGGTAACTAAGTAGCTGTGAAGCTTTCCCCAAAGACTTGGATGTTATTATTAAGCTGCGTTATTTTTCTTTAATGCAAAGAAAAGTATGCTGGCCAGTGTAAATTGCTCGAGCATTGGGCTTAAAATGACGAAATCTATGTGGCGAAAGTGGAGAATGATTGTTAATCATTAAGATAAAATTGGTATTGCTTAAAGCTGTTGTAACAATAATTAACGAAGATTCAGCACTTCCTTTGACTCTATTGAAACTGCCCAATACAGCTTTTCAACTTTATCAACTGCACTATTAAGAGAAATATGATTCATTGCATTTTTCTTTAAGTCAATTAACTGCATATTATAAGTATCATAATTATCGAAATAGTTCTTTATTAGTTTAAGTAACATGGCTGGTGTTGGCGCTTCGTAATTAATCGGTTCAAAATTATTCCCCATAAAAGTATTAAGGTTACTTTCTGTCACAATTTCTCCCAATGCATGAACATTTATAGGAAGTACGTTTGTCCCATTGCATAGTGCGTCCATGGCAGAACGCGCACATGCAAGAGCTATTGAAGCCTCTTGATAATGAGCTCCGAGCTTGTTGGTATAACCTCGATAGTCAATGGCATGACTTATAGCGCTTTGACTTCTAATCAGTGAGTTTAGCTCTTCCGCGTGTGAGCCTTGCCCATATATAACGAACTTTGCTTTGGGATATATCTTTAACAGTTCAGGCATGACATCGGTGATCACCATTGCAATTACTGAAAAATGACGTTTATCTAATCGACTACCGTACATGAGGGTATAGGGGTGTTTTTTATACAATAATGGATGAACCATGACTCCATTTAAAATTAATGATGTTATCGAAGATAGCCTGTGGTTTTTCATAGCTTGATCAAAAGTCACTTTTCGCACACATATAAGTCTATCGACACGGTTGCGAATAAATGGTGAGCGTATATCGTATTTTAGTTGACCGTGGATGGTTGCTAGATTAGGGATATTAGCTAATTTAGACAAGCAAACAGCTAGGGAAATGCCTAAGCGCTGATGTCCGTGAATAACCTGAATATTTTTGCGCCTGACTAAATTATATAAACTTACTAGATTGGGTAAAAAACACAGCTGACTTATCACAAGAGGGAAAAACTTAACTTTGCTAGATAAAAACTGACTTTGTAAGCCTTGGTTTGCAACTAAGTAAACATTATGACCTCTGTATGTTAGTTCATTTGCTAATTCACAAACGTGAACTTCTGCTCCGCCCATAGTAAAGTTTTTGGTAATTAGCAGAATATTTAGAGCAACAGGTTTTTTTTTATTCATAATGATTTATTATTATAATCAGGTAAATCGAAAAATATTCCTAATATCAATTGCGTCTGATAATAGTATTCGTGTTAAGCCAATTATTTAACTCAAAAACATCCTCAGGCGATAATTGCCCAGCTACTTGTTTTAAGCGCATCATTGACAAAATATAATCATAGCGAGCGTTAGAATAATTGCGTTTTGCCTGAAATAGGGTGCGCTGCGCCACTAAGACATCGACGATATTTCGCGTTCCTACCTCGTAGCCAGCCTTAGTTGCCTCCAGTGCACTTTCAGCAGATGTGATCGCTTGTTTTCGCGCCTTGACTCGAGCCGCATTGGTGATAGCCGATTGGTGATTAGAGCGAGCGGCTTGCATAGTATTGCGCTTGGTGGCTATGTAATTCTGCTCTGCTGCTTGGGCCTCAAAGGAAGCTTGGCGAGCTTGCGAGCTAGTCAGTCCGCTAGAAAAAATAGGCATAGTCAGGTTCAGGTTAATGGCAGTCTGCTCTGTAGCTATGGCACCAGCAGTGGCAGTTGCGTCCATATCAAGCTTGCTGTAGTCGGCAGATACTGTGACCTTTGGCAAGTGTTGAGACTTTGCTGCTGCAGCCATTTTATCAGCTGCTTGATAAGTAAGCTGACTTGCCCGAAGCTGAAGATTATTGCTCAAGGCAAACTCGACCCAAGACGCTACCGATGCTGGATTGGGTACTTCAGCACTGAAGCCATCTTTTAAACCTGCCAATTGTTGGTGCCTTTTTCCACTGAGAACCTGTAACTGTTCAAAGGCGATATCCAGTGCGCCGTCGGCTTCAAGGCTGTTAACACTGGCATCATCAAAAATGGCACGAATTTCATGCACATCAGTAATGGGAAGTAAACCCACTTCGAAGCGCTCTGTTACCTGTTCTAACTGGCGTTGAATAGCTAATTCTTCAGCGCTACGAGTTTGTTTATTTTCAAAGGCGCGAAGAACATTAAAGTAGGCTTCACTGACCCTGATAATTAGTGATTGTTGCTGGGCCGCGAAATTAGCCTCAGCTACTTGATCCATTTTTTTGGCGCTTTGAAATTGGAACCAAGCTGGAACATTGAACAAAGACTGACTTAGGCTTGCCCTATAAGTTGTTGTAACGGGGTCGGTATTTTCATAAGCTCTGGGTTCTGCTTTGTTTGAGGATGCATTGAGCTGTGGCAACATTACAGCTCTGCTCTGTTTAAGAGTTTCCTTGTCAGCGTTGTAACTGGCCCTAGCCGCCGCTGCGATAGGATCATTCTTTACCGCTAACTGATAGATATCTGCTAATGTTTCTGCTGTGGTCGATGAATTTGCGAGCGCTGTAAAAGCAATTAATGAAATAACTTTTTTGATTGATAGCATACTTTCTCCGTGCATTGTTAACGGTCTTATTGACCCTATCCTCCGGGATATAGTTACCCATACTGTTATGATAATCTTTAACTGAGTTATTAAACAATCACTTAGCTAGCAACATGGCTTTAGCATCTAGGGGAGTACTAATTTCTACGCTAAGCAATTCAATTGTGATCAATCCCCGATCAACAAATCACTGCCATTAGAAATATTGAAAATGGAAAAACACAGCGAGTTCGGGTATATTTTAACCTTATTTTTGGCGCAATAACTACCTATGCAAAGACAAAATTTTAGTTTGGCCTGGTTGCATAAAGAATGCGAGCTGAACTACAGCAGACTTGATCGCCTGACAGAAAAAGACCTCTGTCTCGGCAGTCAGTTTGCTATTCAGAATGCCCCGCAATCGAAAATCCAATTTGAAGTTATTGAGCTCACAAAATTTACTACTACCCTCTTTATAAAGATTCAATCTAATAGTCCCAGATGGTTGCCGTGCATCGAGCTGAAGGCGCGAATATATCGCGACGCTAAGATGGCCGAGGTGATTGAGTGGTGCTCGGATAGGACAATTCCCTGGGCGCTGGTGGAGCGAAAAGGTTGTCAGTCAAGGGACGAAAAGTGGCAGTGGAATATTTTTTTGGGAGAATTGCTATGCCAAGCATTACGTCATCGACGCATAGCGCAGATGCAAAGCAGTTAGTTCAGTGACGGTGTTAAAGCTAACGCAGATCACTGATTTGCATCTTGGGCCAACAGCAGATTCCACCTGTAGAAATTTAAAGACCTATAAAACCCTTCAATCAGTTCTCTCTGCTATCGACTGTGATGGGCGGGCACAAGACAGGCTGTTAATTACTGGAGATATAGCGAGTCATGCTCAACCAGAGGCCTATCAGCTAATAGATCACCTATTAGTTTCCCAAAATAGGCGGGCAATGTGGCTGCCAGGCAATCATGATCGCATAGATCTAATGCAGAAAAATCTAAAAAATTTTCCCTTTACGCCAGTTTTTGAAGCCGGTAATTGGGCAGTGATTATGCTCGATAGCTCTGTGCCCGACCAGCCCATAGGTTTGATAGCCGACGCCGAAATGCAACGCTTAGAGCAGTATCTTGCAAGCCTGTCGGATAAAAATATTTTAGTTGCCATGCACCATAGTTCGGTCGAAATTGGCAGCCATTGGGTTGACCAGCATCGCATCGCTAATTATCAGCAGCTCAGCACTCTGTTGGCTTCTCACGGCAAGGTCAAAGCGCTGATCAATGGTCATGTACATCAACAGCACAGTGCATATTTGGGCGACATACCGGTTTACGCAACCCCCTCAACCTGCTTTCAATTTAAGCCTAATATCGGTCAATTTGCCCTGGATAATCAACCGCCTGCCTATCGATGGTTCGAATTGCATAGCGATGGAAGTATAGAGACAGGGGTAAAATTTTTGCCGTGGTCACATGACAACCCACAATGTTAAATCAGCCGCTGACAACAGGCCGCAAATGACTATAATAAGTTTTGGATTTTAGGTTAGCTTAAACGATGTCGATGCTACTTTACTTGCATGGGTTTAACAGTTCCCCGCAGTCGAAAAAAGCGCTTGAGACGGAGCAGTGGATGCAATTAAACGCTCCGCACATAAGATTCTCCTGCCCCCAGTTATCGCCCTATGCCTTAAAGGTTATGAGTATGCTTAGGCCAATGATAGAGGCTTATTTGCCACAGCCGATTTATTTGATCGGCAGTTCAATGGGTGGATTTTTTGCTACCTGTCTAGCAGAGCAATATAACTTGCCCGCTGTGCTGATAAACCCTGCCGTCAACCCGGGATCTGGGTTACACTCTTGGCTGGGAGAAAATAGCAATTATATTACTGGTGAGCGCTGGGTTTTTAAGCCGCAACACATTACAGAATACAAGGACTTAAATCCGCAGCTTATTAAGCGCAAAAAAAATTACAAAATACTCTTGCAAACAGGTGATGAGGTATTGGACTATCGTCATGCGCAAAAACGTTACCAGGGCTGTGCCATTGAAACTGAGGCAGGTGGCAACCACAGTTTTGTGGATTACCAGCAACATTTAGCGGCCAATTTAGAGTTTTTAACCCATGTGCAAACATGCCAATAATAGAAAAAGTAGTCAAAAATAATGAGCAACTACAACGCAGAAGATATTGAAGTCCTAACTGGATTGGATCCAGTCAAAAAGCGTCCGGGTATGTATACCGATACCACTCGCCCCAACCACTTGGCGCAGGAAGTTATTGATAACAGTGTTGATGAGGCACTGGCCGGACATGCTCGGCGCGTCGACGTCACTCTTCACAAAGATGGCTCTCTATCGGTCTGCGATGACGGTCGCGGCATGCCCGTGGATATACACCCAGAGCAGGGTTTGCCGGGAGTCGAAGTGATTCTGTCGACACTTCACGCCGGCGGAAAATTCTCTAATAGTAATTACCAATTTTCTGGTGGCTTACACGGTGTGGGTGTGTCCGTGGTCAATGCACTGTCAGATCGCTTGGATGTCACAGTTAAACGCGGCGGCAAGATTCACCAAATACTGTTTGCCAACGGTGATAAAACCTCTGATCTAAAAGTTATAGATAGCTGTGGCCAGCGCAATACAGGGACTATTCTACGCTTCTGGCCCAATGCTGAATATTTCGATTCAGTCAAGTTTAGCGTCTCCAGATTGCGTCATGTTTTAAGAGCCAAGGCTGTACTTTGCAGTGGCTTAACCATAAGCTTTTACGATGAAAACACTAGCGAAAGCGTGGAGTGGTACTATGAGGACGGGTTGCGAGATTATATTACCGATGCCCTCAATGGTTGGGAAGTATTACCGGCAGAGCCCTTTATCGGCACTTTCGCAGCTGAAAATGAAGCGGTGGACTGGGCGGTGCAATGGCTTCCCGAGGGGGGCGAACTGGTACAAGAGAGCTATGTTAACCTAATTCCTACACCTCAGGGTGGAACCCATGTCAACGGTTTGCGCACGGGGCTTTTAGAGGCTATGCGCGAATTTTGTGAATTTCGCAACCTGTTGCCAAGAGGGGTAAAACTGACTCCAGACGATATCTGGGATCGCTGTAGTTTTGTGCTTTCATCAAAAATGGCGGATCCGCAATTCTCTGGGCAAACCAAGGATCGCCTGTCCTCAAGAGAGGTGGCGGCGTTTGTATCCGGCGTGGTTAAAGATGCCTTTAGCCTGTGGCTAAATCAGCATACTGAAGAGTCGGAAAAGCTTGCTGAGCTGTGTATTTTAAATGCCCAGAGACGTATGCGTGCCAGCAAAAAAGTGGTGCGCAAAAAGGTTACTCAGGGGCCCGCACTGCCGGGTAAATTGGCAGATTGTTCTAGCGACGAGCCAGAATTATGCGAAATATTTTTGGTAGAGGGTGATTCTGCGGGAGGCTCAGCCAAGCAGGCGCGCAATCGAGAAAATCAAGCGATTATGCCATTGCGCGGCAAGATCCTGAATACATGGGAGGTTGAGTCACAGGAAATTCTCGGCTCTCAAGAGGTACATGATATTTCGGTGGCGCTTGGGGTGGACCCCGGTCTAGAGTCAGTAGACGACTTGCGTTACCACAAGATCTGTATCCTCGCCGATGCCGACTCTGATGGACTGCATATTGCCACCCTACTCTGTGCATTATTTGTGCGGCATTTTCGCCCGTTGGTTGCCAGCGGTCATGTATATGTGGCAATGCCGCCGCTATTTAGAATTGATGCGGGTAAAGATGTTTACTATGCGCTTGATGACGCCGAGCGGCAGGGGATTCTCGATCGAATTGAGGCCGAGGGCAAGCGGGGAAAAGTCAATGTTCAGCGCTTTAAGGGGCTGGGTGAAATGAACCCATTACAGCTGCGGGAAACCACCATGGATCCAGACACTCGACGCTTGGTTCAGCTGACCCTAGAGCCGGGAGACGATACCAACTCCGTATTAGATATGCTGTTGGCGAAAAAGCGCGCATCTGATAGACGCCAGTGGTTAGAAACCAAAGGCAACCTAGCCGATACTGGTACGCTATAAGCAGAATAAGACAAAGGAAGGGTAATGAACGATACAGTAACCTTTAATGAGCAAGGTCTTGAAAGCCGATCACTGAGTAGCTACACCGAGCAGGCTTACCTCGATTACTCAATGTATGTGATCCTCGATCGCGCCCTGCCACACATAGGTGATGGGTTGAAGCCGGTGCAGCGCCGCATCGTCTACGCTATGAGCGAGCTAGGTCTGAAGGCCACGGCAAAATATAAAAAATCAGCCAGAACCGTGGGTGATGTGATTGGTAAATTCCACCCCCATGGCGACAGTGCTGCCTATGAAGCAATGGTGTTGATGGCACAGCCGTTTTCATACCGTTATCCACTGGTTGATGGACAGGGCAACTGGGGTTCTCAGGATGACCCTAAATCATTTGCCGCCATGCGTTATACTGAATCTAAGCTATCAAAATATGCCGAGCTATTGCTCTCAGAATTAGGTCAGGGCACCAGTAATTGGCGGCCAAATTTTGATGCGTCCCTAGAAGAGCCCGAGATATTGCCGGCGCGAGTACCCAGCGTATTGCTAAATGGCACCACTGGTATTGCTGTGGGTATGGCAACTGATATCCCACCCCACAATCTCAATGAGGTGGTCAGTGCCTGCCTGCATCTGTTAGACAACCCAAAGGCCGATGTGGCGGAATTAATGGACTTTGTAAAAGCGCCAGATTTTCCTACCGATGCAGAAATAATCACCTCTAGAGCAGATATACAGTCAGCCTATGAAACCGGTCGCGGCTCGGTAAAGATGCGCGCTGTCTGGAACAAAGAAGACGGTGATATTATTGTAACTGCCCTCCCTTTCCAGTCATCGGGATCCAAGGTTTTAGAACAGATTGCTACCCAGATGCGCAATAAAAAATTGCCCATGGTGGCCGATCTTCGGGATGAATCCGATCATGAAAATCCAACCCGCCTAGTGATTACACCAAAATCCAATCGCGTGGATATTGATACGCTGATGGACCATCTTTTTGCCACCACTGATCTAGAGCGCAGCTATAGAATTAATCTGAATATTATTGGGGTTGATGGCAAGCCTGCGGTAATGAACTTAAGGCGCATTTTAAAGGAGTGGTTAGGTTTTAGAATTGATGTTACTCGCCGCCGCTTAGATTTTCGTCTGCAAAAAGTTGAAAAACGCCTCCATTTATTGGATGGATTATTAATCGCTTTTTTAAATATTGACGAGGTTATCAATATTATTCGCACCGAAGATCATCCAAAGCCTGCATTAATGCAGCGATATGGGCTTTCTGAGCTGCAGGCTGACTATATTCTCGATACCAAGTTGCGTCAGTTGGCGCGCCTTGAGGAAGTTAAGATTCGCGCTGAACAAGAAGAGTTAGCCAAAGAAAAAGCCGAGCTAGAATTGTTGTTGAGTTCCGATGCGCGACTTAAAACGCTAGTTAAAAAAGAACTGAAAGCCAGTGCCGAAGAGTATGGCGACCCACGTCGATCAACCCTCAAAGAACGCACTGAAGCTCAGGCATTTAGTGAAAAGGATTTGGTGACTGCAGAGCCAGTGACTGTAGTGCTCTCAGATAAGGGTTGGTTGCGAGCGGCAAAGGGTCACGATATTGACCCAACCGGCTTGAACTACAAAGCAGGGGATAAATATCTTTCTTCAGCATTGGGACGCAGTAATCAAAATGTGTTTTTGCAGGACACCACTGGTCGTTTCTATGCCTTACCCGCGCATACATTGCCGTCTGCGCGCGGTCAGGGAGAGCCCGCTACTGGTCGATTAAACCCCCCTGCCGGCTCGCTGTTTACGCACCTAGTTATGGGTGATGATTCACAAAAAATTCTGTTGGGTACGGATGCCGGCTATGGTTTTGTGGCAAAAATAGGTGACCTATTTACCAAAAACAAAGCGGGTAAAGCGGTTGTTTCAATTCCCAAAGGAGCAAAAATATTAGGCCCTAAGACCGTTGCTGAGGATAACTTACTGATTGCCGCAGTCAGCAATGAGGGTAGATTACTCGCCTTCCCGCTCAGTGATTTGCCAGAGTTATCTAGAGGTAAGGGCAATAAGATTATCAATATCCCCAGTTCGCGACTGCAGTCTCGCGAAGAATTTGTAGTGGACTTTGCCGTAATTCCTGAGGGTGGCTCGCTGGTAGTGCACTCGGGTAAGCGCTACTTGGTGATGAAATCAAAAGATCTAGAGCACTATCGCGGTGAACGCGGGCGTCGAGGGCATAAATTACCCCGTGGCTTCCAAAAGGTCGATCGACTAGAGGCAGAATAAACAGCTCAGTCCTAGGACTGCTTTAGGGTAAGAATGGCTTGAGCAATCTGATTGTCTCTTTTGCCGGTCTGATTGGATGATTCGACAATAATATCTGGCTCAATCCCCTGTCCATGAATAAAGCGACCACTGGGTGTTAGGTAGTGGGCGGTGGTTAGCTTGATGGCCCGCCCATCGCCCAGCGGCATAACTGATTGAACTGAACCCTTGCCGTAACTCTGGGTGCCAATAATAGTTGCCCGCTCTTGATCCTGAAGGGCGCCGGCAACAATTTCCGATGCTGAGGCACTGCCACCATTGATAAGAACTGCAATGGGTGCGCCATTGGTAAGATCGCCATAGGTGGCATAGTACTGTTTATTCGCCTCGGGTAATCGCCCCTCGGTATACAGCAATAGCCCCTGATCAATCATGCTGTCAGCGACTTCAACCGAAATTGGCATCAGCCCGCCGGGATTATTTCTCAGATCCAATACCAAGCCTTGCAGAGGGGTCTCGGCTTGGAGTTGATGAATTGCCGACTTGAATTCTTCGCTGGTCTCCTGCTGAAACACAGTAATGCGAATATAGCCGATACCCTGTTCAAGCATCTGACTGCGCACGGAGCTTTTTGGTGCTAATTCACGCGCCAGAGTAAATTCAAGCCTTTCAGTTTGGCCGGGTCGTGATATGCCAATAATAATTTCCGAGCCCTGTTTGCCGCGCAGCTCGGCTGTTACCTGCTTTAAATTCATGCCTTCTAAGGTTTGATAATTAATATCAATTATTCGGTCGCCTGATTGAATGCCTGCCTGTCTAGCAGGGCTATTATCGACGGTGGTAATCACTTCGATGGCTTTTTGATTGATGCTGATATCAATGCCTAAGCCGCCGGCGTTGCCCGAAGTTTGGCTTTGAAGCTGGGAATATTCATCCTTGTCAAGATAGGTCGAGTGTGGGTCGAGATTATCTAATAGCCCCTGTATTGAGTTTTCTTGGAGCTGAATATCAGAGGGCACGTCGACATAGCTCTGACGCACCTTATTTAAAACTTCAGACAATAACTGTTGTTCAGGATCTCTTTGCTGATCATCGCTGTTTGCGGCGAAACTGGGAGCAACTAGCAGCAATAAGCTAGTGGTAAGGAGAATTTTGTTCATATTGCATAACCTAATGGTTTTTCTATATGACTGTCAAAACACTTAGGGTTTTTTTAGCCAGTTTTTCGGGTCGACCGGTATTCCACTCTCCCTTATTTCAAAGTATAGGGCAGGATTGATCAAACCGCCGGTATTTCCAGCACGGGCGATTAGCTCGCCACTTTCAATCCAGTCGCCTATATCAACTAATAGCTCTTGGTTGTGCGCGTAAAGGGACAGATAGCCGCCGCCGTGGTCAATAATTACTAAAAGTCCAAAGCCTCGAAGATAATTAGAGAATACTACGCGGCCGTGGTGAATTGACTGAATGTCAGACCCGGTAGCGGCACTGATCATCCACCCATCCCAGTTCAAATCGCCGCCGCGCGATGCGCCAAAGCGTTGTTGTAATTTCCCTCTAACTGGCCAGCCAAGTTTGCCCTTGCTGGCGATAAATGGCGGATAATCTTTGGCAGGAGTTATTTTTTGTGCCGCTTTTTTAACCTTTTCGATCACAGTCTCTAACTGTTTTCGCTGTTTTTGATAGGCGGTTAATTTGTTATTACCCACGACTAGAAACTTAGTTAACTCAACTAACATCTGTCGACGTTCTTCCGCTTTTTGTCCAAGCTTATCTCGATTTTGCAGAAGTAATTTCTGTGATGAAGCAAGCTTTGCCTTTGTAGTTTCTATTTCGGCAAGGGTGATTTCCAGCTGTTGGATATCGGCTGTAAATTGCACGATTTTTTGACTGCGTGCCTGCAACAGATAGTCATAATACTTGAGGGTGCGAGCAAGTTGTTGTGAGTCCTGTTGGTTGAGCAGTAATTTTAATGGCTCTTCGCTGCCGGTTTTGTAGGCCGATCTAATCTGTTCTGCAATGGCAGAGCGCTGGTTGTTAATACTTTGTTGCAGTTGGTCCTTTTTAGCGTTTAGAGTCTTGAGCTGGCTGTTAGCTGAGGTGATTTTGCTCTGTAGTCGGCTAATATTTCCCTTGAGTTGAGATAAATCCGTTTCAATAGCCTCAATTTGCGATTGCAACTGGTGTTTTTCTTGGCGCTGGCTTTGCAGTTGTCTTTCAAGTGCCGAAATGGCCTGCTTAAGTTGTTTTAACTCAGTTTGTTGAAGGTTGTCAGCAAAGCCGTCTGTGCTCAGGCAGAGAAAGAATACAGTGGCCAAAGGCAATGCCAATATAGAGCTTGCCTTGGGTTTTATCATTAGCAAATTAGCGAACGACCCGACATTTCTGCCGGTTTATCCAGTCCCATCATATCGAGAATGGTCGGTGCTATATCGGCTAGTGAGCCGCCAGAATCGAGGCTTATTTTGCGCGGTCCGGCGTACACAAGAGGCACGGGCAGAGTGGTATGCTGAGTGTGGGGCTGATTGCTCGTCTCGTCGAACATCTCTTCCACATTGCCATGGTCGGCGGTGATCAGCACTTCACCGCCTTGAGCTGCAACCGCATCTATCACTTGTTTTAGACAGCTATCTACAGCTTCTACAGCTTTAACCGAGGCATCGAAGTTACCCGTATGGCCCACTTGGTCGCAGTTGGCGTAGTTGCAGATAATGGTGTCGAAGCGCCCAGAATTAATAGCCTCTACTAGCTTTTCGGTTACTTCATAAGCACTCATTTCCGGCTTTTTATCGTAGGTATCCACATCTGGCGAGGCAATCAGTGTTCGCTCTTCACCGTCATACAGAGCTTCGCGTCCACCGCTGAAGAAAAAGGTGACATGGGCATATTTTTCAGTTTCGGCAATGCGTAACTGCTGTTTGCCTTGACTGGCAAGGTATTCACCCAGAGAGTTAACTAAATTCTCTGGTGGATAGGCGCACGGCAAATCCAGTGTTGCCTCATATTCTGTTGCCATAACAAAGCTGGAAAGATTTGGTAGCTGTTGGCGTTCAAAGTCGTTAAATTCTTTGTCCACAAAAGCGTGAGTAATCTCGCGCGCGCGATCTGGGCGGAAATTCATAGAAATTACAGCGTCCCCGTCTTCAATTGCTACGGCGGTTTCGCCCTCGTCAACAATGGCAGTAGCCTGAATGAATTCGTCATTTTCGTCGCGGTCATAGGCCGCCTCAAGACCGGCAACCGCCGATGTTGCGGTAAAGTCCGCATGGCCCTCAGTCATCAGACGGTAGGCTTTTTCGACGCGATCCCAGCGATTGTCGCGATCCATGGAGAAAAAGCGTCCAATAATAGAGGCGATTTTGCCCACCCCAAGCTTATCGCACAGGGCTTGAGTTTTTTCCAATGAAGGTTTAGCGCTGCGCGGTGGACAGTCGCGACCATCGAGCGAGGCATGGATAAAGACTTTGGACGCGCCGCGCTGGACAGCCATTTCTAACATGGCATTAATATGGTCTTCATGACTGTGAACACCGCCTGGTGATAGTAGGCCAATAATATGGACGGACTTATTATTTTTTACAGCATTATCAATGGCGTCGCAAAAAACAGGGTTATTAAAGAAGTCGCCATCGGCAATAGCTTTGTTGATGCGCGTAAAATTTTGGTACACCACGCGCCCTGCACCCAGTGTCATATGTCCCACTTCTGAGTTACCCATTTGACCTTCGGGCAATCCGACCGCCATACCCGAGGTGCTAATTAATGTTTTAGGGTTGTTTTCCCACAGGCTTTGCCAGCAGGGGGCATTAGCCGCTGAGATTGCGTTGTACTTGCCGCTATCGCTGTGGCCAAAACCGTCAACAATAATTAAAACTTTGGGAGATTTATTGGAGCTCATAATGTTTATACGCACTTAATTGATATAGGGGTGATTTTAAAGAGTTGCTAGGCTTTTCGCTATGCCGATAACCAAAATATTAGTGATTTTCTAATATTTCCCAGCGTTCATAGCAATGGCTGAGCTGATTTTGCAACTCTGTCAGCCGATTTTGTGTCTTTTGAATCTGTTCGCGTTTAGCCTTGAAGAAGTCCGATTCACTCATCTGCTGAGATATTTGGCTAATTTCTGTTTCCAGTGTTTCAATTTGATCGGGCAGTGCATTTAGCTCGCGCTGGTCTTTATAGGAAAGCTTAGTGGGTTTTTTCTTAATTCGAGTATCGGTTTTTTTCGCCTTGCTAGTTTGACTCAAAGGCTTGCTGCGCTGTCGCAGCCAGTCATTGTAGCCGCCAATGTATGAATTAAATGCACCATTACCTTCAAATGCCAGTGTGCTTGTTACTACGTTGTTGATAAATGCCCGATCATGGCTGACCAAAATAATAGTGCCCTTGTACTCGATCAATAGTTCTTCTAACAGATCTAAGGTGTCTATATCCAAATCATTGGTCGGCTCATCAAGAATTAACATATTCGATGGCTGGGTAAATAGTTTGGCTAAAAGCAATCTATTGCGCTCACCGCCAGACAATACTTTTACCGGCTGGCGACAACGTTCAGGAGTGAAGAGAAAATCCCTTAAATAGCTGACAACGTGCCGCGATTTGCCGCCAATATCTAACATATCGCGACCACCTGACACATTGTCTTGCACGCTTTTTTCCTCGTTTAAGGCGCTTCTGTACTGATCAAAATAAGCAATATTGAGGTTGGTGCCTATTTTAATTTTGCCACTGCTGGGCACAAGTTCACCCTGCAGTAATTTAATCAGGGTAGTTTTTCCAGAGCCATTGCCACCAATCAGACCAATTTTGTCACCGCGCTGAATCAGTGTTGAAAAGTCTTTTACTATGGGCTTTTGCTCAGGATCACCGTCAAATACAAAGTTTATCTTTCTCGCTTCGACTACAATTTTTCCAGACTTTTCGGCTTGCACAACATTGAGCTTGGCTTTGGCTTGATGTTTGCGCCGTTCGGCAAATTCTACCCGCATAGCCTCTAGGGCTCTTACGCGGCCTTCATTGCGTGTGCGACGAGCTTTAATGCCCTCTCTAATCCAGGCTTCTTCCTGAGATAATCGCTTGTCAAATAGTGCATTGTGCTTGTCCTCTGTAGCGAGCATTTCTTTTTTACGCTTGAGGTAGGTGTTGTAATTACAATTAAACTCCATCACTTTGCCGCGATCTATTTCAACGAACCGAGTGGCCAGATTATCCATAAATTGACGATCGTGACTAATAAATAACAGGGCGGCTTCCCACTTCTTCAAAAAGGACTCGAGCCACTGAATGGCCTCAATATCTAAGTGGTTGGTGGGCTCATCCAGAACTAGCAGATCGGGTTCGCTGACCAGCGCTCGCGCTAACAGCACTCGGCGCTTGTAACCACCAGATAGATCGGCAATATCGGTGCTGGGGTTCAGCCCCATCTTGGTAATAATAGCTTCAACTCTGGAGTTAACGTCCCAGCCATCAACCAAGTCCAGTTCAGCCTGACAGGCTTCCAGCTCAGCCATATTTTTCTTGGTTGGGTTACTGGCTACATCGGCACTCAAGCGATAATAGCTCTGCGCTAGCTCGCCCTCTTTTCCCAAACCTTGAGCAATAACTTCGTAAACACTCCCTTCGGTATCGGTTGGAACTGCCTGCTCAAGCTGAGCTATTTTGACTCCATCGGTATACTTAACCACCCCGTCATCAGCAATAATATTACCGGTTAAAATCTTTAGCAGTGTCGATTTTCCGGCGCCATTGCGACCAATCAAACAGACGCGCTCACCGCGCTCTATTGAGAGATTTATGCCGTCAATAAGCGCCGGTTGTCCGTAGCTTAAATAGATATCTTGTAGGGTTACTAGGGCCATAGTGTAGTTTCGATTATTTGCCGAGTGGTTTTATCACAAGAATTAATTTCGGCAGCAATGTCATTGATCCCAGTAGCGCAGTTATCATAGCCAAACCGGTTAACAGGCCAAAATAAATTGATGGAATAAAATTGGACAACGCCAAAATGGAAAAGCCAATAATAATGGTGATGGCGGTATAGAATAGCGCCTGACCAATACTGTTGTGGGCGCGATGCATACTGGCTGTATAGTTGCTATCTTTGGCAAACTCACGTTTAAAGCGCGTGATGTAATGAATGCTGTGGTCCACCCCTATGCCCACAGTAATAGCGGCAATAGTAATGGTCATCATATCCAAGGGTATTTTAAATATGCCCATGCCGCCAAGCACTGTTGCCGCGGCTAAAAAGTTGGGAATAATTGCTATCAACGATAGTTTAAGCGAGCGAAATAGAATCAAAAACATCAGCATAATGCCAAAAAATACCGCCCCGAGCGTCATTATCTGAGACTTAAAAAGGCTTTGCAGCATATTGTTGTACAACACCAAAAGCCCAGTAAAGCGCATATCATCTTTTGCTATGCCCACTTCTTGGGTGGCAAATTGCTCGATTTTTGCCAGTAATTCTTTGCGCTTTAAGCCAGCGGTTTCCATGGCTCGCAATTGAATACGCGCCTCATCACTGTCTTCCAAGAGATAGGGTGCTACAAGTTGTTGATAAATATCTTCGCTCAGACTTTGGCGCATAAATGCAATTTCAAAATCATTGAGTTTATGCCCCATTAAATCCGTGGCTACTTGATTGAGTTCCACCAGTGAACTGACTTTGCCAATTTCTGGTTGAGCCTGTAAAAATTCAGTCAATTCGGTGAGCACTGTCAGTCCCGCTGATGAAAACCAATAGCTGTTTTTTAGAGGCTCAATGGCAGATTCAATTTCAATATCGCCATACTCATCAATATCGCCATACTCATCAAATTCATCGTCAAAATCGTATTCCTCATCAACCGCATCTACATAATCATCAGCTATAGCCACAGGGGCATCATAGTTGGGTGCCTGCAGAATAATATCCAGTGGGGTGGTGCCCCCCAGCGAGGTGTCTATGACTTCCATGCCGCGATAGATTTCGGTATCACTTTTAAAATAATCAATAAAGCGATTTTCCACCTGAAGGCGCGATATTCCATAGGCGGATAACAGGGTAAGAGCAAGGGCAAAAAGGAGTACGAAGGTGCCTCGACGCTCAGTAAAATTTGCAAATATAGCAGTAATAGCCCCGCTGCGATCTTTTTTGGCGGTAACTTTTTCCCTGTTTAAAATCATCATGCCAGCCGGCATAACTGTAAACGAAACGACAAAGGCGACAACGATGCCAATGGTCATCATCCAGCCAAAATCAATCACTGGACGAATATTGCTGACAACTAAGGAGCTAAAGGCAACCATAGTGGTTAGTACCGTGTAAAAGCAGGGTTTAGCCATGGACTCAATGGTGTCTATAACCAGTTGGCGCTGCTCTGTTTTTGGATTTGCGGCATGTAATTCCCGATAGCGCACAATCAAATGTATGGTTAGAGCGAGAGTGATAATTAGTAGTAGCGATACAAAATTTGAAGAAATTACTGTAAGGCGCCAGTCGATCCAGCTTAAAAATCCTAAAACTAGGGTCAGAGTAATTGCACAGGCTGTCAAAGGGAGAATAACCCAGTACGCAGAGCGAAAAATCAAGCTTAGAGTCGCTAGCATAAACAGGATAATACCAATGCCAAAAATAACTAGGTCGCTCTTGATAAAGTCAATCATATCGGCAGTAATCATATCGGGACCACCGAGATAGATGGTGGCGCGATCGCGATACTGATCCATTAATTGGCGGACTTTTGCCACTCGCAAGTGGTCCTCTGCAGTCTTTTTGGTGCGATAATCAAGAAACTCAGCACTGATAGTTTCCAATTCATAATTTTCTTGCAGACTCAAGCCATGGGTATCTCGCTTTAAGCGTAGATTGTCGCGCTGAGTGACAAGCGATAGATATTGCTGGTCTAGACTCAGAGTTGCAATAATTCCAGTGGTTTTGCCATCGGCACTAAGCAACATATCCTTATAGATGGGGCTAGTTAGAAACTCTTGTTTTGCCAGTTGTTTATCCACGCCCTCAGAAATAATAGTGTCCAGCGGCTTGTCTAGGTCACTAATGCTTATTTTAGGGCTATAAAGCAGAGGTACATCAAGCATGGAGATAGTGTTCTCTACGCCATTGATGGTTTTTAGTTGTTCACTAATTGAGCCGAGAGTTTCGAGGTTTGGCTTATCGAAAAGATCACCAGATTTAGGTGAAAAGGTGATAATTAAAAAATTATCACTGCCATAGCGCTGAGTTACTTGGCGAAAATAATTAAGATCCTCATCGTATTCCAGTGTTAGAGAATCCGCAGAGGCATCGAGCTTGAAATTCGGCAGTCCAAGACTCATAGATAAAGTCGCAGCCAGAACAAAAACTATAGCTCGCCACGGATAGTCTATGATTATTCGATGATACAGCGCTAAGAATGCCTTGGGCATGCCAGAGATTTCCCTATAACCAGAAATAAGGCTTACATTATGCGTTTATACTGGCTTTGGGGAAAGCCCCAATGCGTGATTGAGGCTGTGGCCGTTATTTTTAGTAATCATTTAGTGGTTGTTGATCGAGTAAATTGGAGTTTATGAAAAAAAATGCACTATATGCGCAATTTGGCTGGGTAACGGCAGTTAAAAAATACATTAATCACTAGGCGTTGTCAGCAGTGGACGTTATCCTAGTGGGTGATTTATTGTTGTAATAGGCAATCAAGTAATTAGGACATTATATGCATCTGCACTTTTTAGGTATCTGCGGCACATTTATGGGAAGCTTGGCACAATTAGCCAAGGCGTCTGGTTATCAGGTGTCTGGCTGTGACGCTAATGTTTATCCGCCCATGAGTACCCAGTTACAACAGGCGGGAATTGAGCTGATAGAGGGCTATGATCCTGCGCAATTAAGCCCTGAGCCGGACTTAATTATTGTCGGAAACGCACTGTCCAGAGGCAACCCCTGCGTTGAATATATGCTCGACCATAAACTGCCCTATACTTCAGGCCCCCAGTGGCTAGGGAATAACCTGTTAAGGCACAAGCATGTACTCGCAGTTTCTGGCACTCACGGTAAAACATCCACCAGTAGTATGCTGGCAAAAATTTTAGATACTGCAGGCTATAATCCGGGATATTTAATCGGTGGAGTTCCGCAGGATTTTGGGGTGTCGGCACGAATGGGTGGAACGGCTGCCGATGGCAAGAACTACTTTGTGATTGAAGCAGATGAGTATGACACTGCTTTTTTTGATAAGCGCTCTAAATTTGTTCACTACCATAGCAATCGATTAATTATTAATAATCTTGAGTATGATCATGCAGATATTTTTGACGACATAATTTCAATTCAGCGCCAATTTCATCACTGTGTGCGCACTTTACCCAGCAATGGCTCTATCATTTATCCTGCAGATGATTTAGCTGTACTTGAAGTTATTCAGAAGGGCTGTTGGAGTAAACTGCGCAGTTTCTCCTCGACCGATGGCAACTGGAGTTACAGGTTGCTAGCCGATGATGGCTCGCAGTTTAAAATTATTAATTGTGATTCAGGCCAGCAGGCAACCGTTAATTGGCAGTTGTCGGGGGTGCACAATGCAGCAAATGCCGTAGCCGCTGTAGCGGCGGCCTTTGAAGTTGGGGTCAACTTGCAGCAGGCCTGTGATGCCCTGAGCACTTTTATTGGTATTAAGCGCCGTATGGAGCCAATTTACAGCGAGCGGGGTTTGACAATTTATGATGATTTTGCCCATCATCCCACGGCTATAAAAACCACCCTAGAGGGGTTGCGCGCAAAGGTCGGCGACGATCATATTATGGCGGTAATCGAGCCTGGATCAGCGACTATGAAGTTGGGTATTCATCAACAGGCGCTGGGCCAATCGGTGGTCGATTCAGATCAGGTGCTGTGGTTTCAAAACGCAAATATAGGTTGGGATTTACTGTCTATGGCAAAAGAAATTAGTATATCCTCAACCGTGTTCCAAGATATAGATAGCCTGTTGGCGGCTATTGTTAAAGCCAAGGATGCCATCCAAAATGCTCGCCAGTCTGTGCATATAGTTATTATGAGCAATGGTGGTTTTGGCGGGCTGCATCCACTATTGTTGGAAAAACTCAGATAGCTAATTGGTGCTCAACAGGAATGTCACAGGCCCGTCATTACAAAGCGACACCTGCATATCTGCGCCAAATTGACCGCTGGCAATTACCCCGTCGTGGCAACTATTTGCTTGATTGAGAAAATAGTCATAAAGCTCTTTTGCTTCGGTTGGTGACGCAGCTGAGGAAAAACTTGGGCGCATGCCTTTTTTGGTGTCTGCGGCCAGAGTGAATTGTGAAACTATTAGTAAATCGCCACTGATGTCCTGCAGGGATAAATTCATTTTCTCACTGTTATCGTTAAAAATTCGATAGTTAAGCACTTTTTGCAGAAGCTTATCAGCCTGAGCTTGGGTATCATCTTTTTCTATCCCCAGCAAAAGTACAATGCCCTGATTGATTTGACCGACAATACGATTGTCAATTGATACCGAGGCTGATGAGGTGCGCTGAATCAAGCCGAGCATGGTAATTTTCCTTTAGGGTAAAAGTTCTCAATTATAGTCCGAAATTTGATTCGTGCTATTGGTTGTTCCTTTTATCTATACTGAGAGAGAATTGGCGTGGAATCATATGAATAACCAAACTGTTCGCTATAGAAGTAATAGATTGCGCAGACTATAGCGATTAACTGTTGGGATGCCAGAAAGAACAGCAAAAAGAAATTATCAATTTTCTGTTGTATCTACATGCAAAAAATCCACAGCGGCTCTCCATTGAGAATAGCCCATGGTTACATTGATTTTTACAGGGTTGTTAAACAGATTACTTGGGCGCGCGCTTGCGTTGATTTTCCGTCAGTAGCTTCTTGCGAATTCTGATGCTTTCTGGTGTTACTTCAACCAGCTCATCATCTTCGATAAATTCTAATGCCTGTTCCAGAGTATGCTTAATCGGTGGAACAAGTGTCAGTGCCTCATCGGTTCCAGATGCGCGAACATTGGTCAATTGCTTGCCTTTAATAGGGTTGACCACTAAATCATTTGAGCGAGAATGGATTCCCACAACTTGGCCTTCGTATACATCAACGGCATGACCGAGAAATAAACGGCCGCGGTTTTGAATATTGAATAATGCGTAAGCGGCAGTTTTGCCCTTGATCATACTGATTAAGGCGCCATTCTGGCGGCTGTGTGTCTCGCCATCTTTTACCGGTCCATAGTGATCAAAAATACTGGTCATAATGCCAGAGCCCGAGGTGAGGGTTAAGAAGGTTCCTCTAAAGCCAATTAAGCCCCTCGAAGGCATTATAAATTCTAGTCTGACTCTGCCTTTGCCATCTGGTTCCATATTGGTCAGCTCGGCCTTTCGCATGCCTAACTCTTCCATTACCGAGCCCTGATGTTGCTCTTCAACATCAATAACTACCTGTTCAAATGGTTCGAGAACTTCATCGTTCTCAATTTTTTGAACAACCTCTGGGCGAGAAACACCCATTTCAAAGCCTTCGCGACGCATGGTTTCAATCAGTACAGAGAGATGCAGTTCGCCGCGACCGGAGACAACAAACTTATCGGGCGTATCGCCCTGCGTAACTCGAAGAGCTACGTTGTGAATAAGTTCCTGCTCGAGGCGATCTTTGATGTTTCGCGTGGTAACAAATTTACCTTCAAGTCCGGCAAATGGTGAATCATTAACGCTAAATGTCATACTGACCGTAGGCTCATCAACACTTAGGGGTGGAAGCATTTCGATGTGTTCCGGGTCACAGAGAGTATCTGAAATACTCAAGCCTTCAATACCATTGATACATACGATATCGCCTGCTGTGGCCAATTCGGTCTCAACCTTATCCAGGCCGAGATAGCCTTTGACATTTAAAATTTTGCCCTTGCGTTCATTTCCATCTGCGGTTTTAACTACAACCTGTTGGTTGGGTTTAAGTTCGCCGCGGGTGATGCGCCCAACACCGATAACACCGACATAGCTATCATAGTCCAGAGCAGAGATTTGCATCTGGAATGGCCCCTCGGTATCCACATTTGGGCTGGGCACTTGGTCTACAATCATATTGAATAATGGCGTCATATCATCAGCCATATCCTCTGCGTCATCGCCGGCAATACCGTTGATAGCTGAGGCGTAAATAATTGGGAAATCAAGTTGCTCGTCGGTAGCGCCGAGATTGTCAAACAGATCGAAAACCTGATCTACCACCCAGTCGGGTCTTGCGCCCGGGCGATCAACTTTGTTGACAACAACAATAGGGCGCAATCCGCGCTCAAACGCTTTGGAAGTTACAAATCGAGTTTGCGGCATCGGGCCGTCTACTGCGTCCACTAACAGTAAAACCGAATCAACCATTGAGAGAACTCGCTCTACCTCTCCGCCAAAGTCGGCGTGCCCGGGAGTGTCTACAATATTGATGCGATAATCATTCCAGCTAATAGCAGTATTCTTTGCAAGAATAGTAATGCCGCGCTCTTTCTCTTGGTCGTTTGAATCCATCAGGCGCTCCGCGCTAGCATCCTTGCGGTCCAAGGTGCCGGATTGACTGAGTAGTTTATCGACAAGAGTGGTTTTACCGTGATCTACGTGGGCGATGATCGCGATATTGCGCAAATTTTCTATAGACATGAATATTCCTGAGTTTGACCTTTTTTGGGTCGCGAAAAAGTCGCGATTATACGAGAATTTCAGGGAACTGCTATAAAAGTTTTTAATTGCGAGTTATTTTTATTGTGTCATGGGTAGTGCCAGCCTGCCAACTAGCTGTTCAAAGTGGCAATTTAAAGCAAAATTCTGTGTTTCTGAAATATCTGTTTATTGCTGCTTAATTGAGGATTTTTTATGTCAATGGTCAAAGGGTTTCAATATTGGGGGAGATATTTACTACCACTATGCATTATACTGGGGCAATTCTGACTTGACCGGCTTAGAATTGCTAAATAAGCACCGAAATAGTGCTTTATTTTTAGTATATGCTCCATATTGGTGCGCTTTGGCGATAGGCAACTATTTTTCAGTTGATCCTCGATGGCTTAGCTATGCATTCGCAGGGCGTTGGCAATAAAAAATATAAAGTGCCTTATTATGTATACTTGGCATAAGAATTGCAGGTCAGTTCAGGGATTAAAAGGTATTTGCGGCTTATAATCTAAGTGCAAAGCCCGAAGATTTATTAAATAAAACTAGTTTTAAACGAATTAAAGTTAAGTAAAGTGGAGAAAAAAATGTCTACCAAGACCCTAAATCTTATTAAAGAAAGTGAAGCCCGCTGGGTTGATCTTCGATTCACCGACACAAAAGGTAAAGAGCAGCACGTGTCTGTACCCATTTCTGAAGTAGGCGAAGATTTCTTTGTCGAAGGTAAAATGTTTGATGGGTCATCGATTGCTGGTTGGAAAGGTATTAACGAATCAGACATGATTCTAATGCCTGACGACAGCACTGCTGTTTTAGATCCATTTACTGACGAAACTACCGTTATTCTTCGCTGTGGTATCGTTGAGCCTTCAACTATGCAAGGTTATGAGCGTGACCCACGTTCTATCGCCGAGCGCGCTGAGCAATATCTTCAGTCTACTGGTCTAGGTGATACTGCATACTTTGGTCCAGAGCCTGAATTCTTCGTATTTGACGATGTTAAGTGGGGCGCTGATATGAGTGGCGCTTTCTACAAAATTTCTTCTGAAGAAGCGGCTTGGTCTTCATCAGCTGAACTACCCGATGGCAACATGGGTCACCGCCCAGGTGTTAAAGGTGGTTACTTCCCCGTTCCTCCTGTTGACAGCCTTCACGACATGCGTGCTGCTATGTGTGGCGCTATGGAGCAAATGGGTCTCGATGTTGAGGTTCATCACCACGAAGTGGGTACCGCAGGTCAGTGTGAAATCGGTATTCGTTTTAACACTCTAGTTAAGAAAGCTGATGAAGTTCAGGTTCTTAAATACTGCGTTCACAACGTAGCTCATGCCTATGGTAAAACTGCAACCTTTATGCCTAAGCCACTTGTTGGTGACAATGGTTCTGGTATGCACTGCCATCAGTCTTTCTGGAAAGACGGTGAAAACCAATTCGCTGGTGACGGCTACTCAGGCTTAAGCGAAACTGCGCTTTACTATATCGGCGGTATCATCAAGCACGCTAAGGCGATCAATGCATTTTCTAATGCTTCAACCAACTCTTACAAGCGTCTAATCCCAGGATTTGAAGCTCCAGTAATGTTGGCATACTCAGCGCGTAACCGCTCTGCATCAATACGTATTCCTTACGTTCCAAGCCCTAAAGGCAAGCGTATCGAAGCGCGTTTTGGTGATCCAACAGCTAACCCATACCTAATGTTCTCAGCAATGCTGATGGCAGGTATTGATGGCGTTAAGAACAAGATTCATCCGGGTGATGCGGCTGATAAGGATCTCTATGATCTTCCTGCTGAAGAAGCAGCAGCTATTCCTCAGGTTGCAGGTAGCTTGCGAGAAGCGCTTGAGTCATTGGATGCAGATCGCGAGTTCTTAACTGCTGGCGGTGTTTTCACTGATGATATGATCGATGCTTATATCGAGTTGAAAATGGAAGAAGTGTATGCCGTTGAACATACGACTCACCCTGTTGAGTTCGATATGTACTACAGCTGCTAATTCTACAAAATCAGCGTGTGAGCGCTGTATTAAAAAGCCCGGCGCCTCTGGCGGCGGGTTTTTTTTACTTAAAATTATATATTTGCACCATAATAGTGCATACTGTGTTTGAGTTAATTTTGTAGAAAGCTAATTTTCATCAAATATCGGCATATTTAATGTTTTAACGCGTCAAATTTTTTAGAACTGTTAAAAGAATTGGCTCGCAAATTGCAAGAAAACATATTGCACTGGTATATCAGTTGGGAGATGCCCGTAGGTGGTTTCAAATAAAATACATCATTTTTTGATCGATAACCTCAATACCGCTGTGTTAATGCTGGATGAGGATCTGACGGTTGAATATATTAATGCCGCATTTGAGGCTATGTTGCAAGTGAGTAGCACTCGCCTAAAAGGGTTGCCAGCAAGTGCACTGTTTAGGGATGCTGACAACCTGCTGAAAAGTATTGAAACAGCTCTGGCCAGTGGTCGGCCTTACACAAGGCGCCATGAGTTCTTAGATACCTTCTCTGCGGGGCCGATAAAAGTTGATTACTCTGGAATTCCCATTGAGTTGGATGGACAGAAAAAGTTTTTGATGGAGCTTCAGCCTATTGATCGTTTTTTGAAAATTAACCGAGAAGAGGCCATGTTATCTGTTCAGGACACCTCGAGGACGCTGATTCGCGGCTTGGCTCATGAAATCAAGAATCCTCTGGGAGGTATACGCGGCGCGGCACAGCTGCTAGATGACGAGATAGCAGAGCAGAGTCAGGACGGCGAGACCAGAGAGTTATGTCAAATTATTATGACAGAGACGGATCGCCTGAGGAATTTGGTTGATCGCTTGTTGGGCCCCAATCAGGTACCAACTTATACACAGATAAGTGTGCATGAGGTCACAGAGCGCGTGGTAGGTTTAATGCAGGCTGAGTTACAGGGTCAAATAGAGATCATCCGCGACTATGACCCAAGTATTCCGCTGATCAATGGTGATGCAGAGCAATTGATTCAGGCGGTGCTCAATGTGGCCAGAAATGCCATGCAGGCCTTGATTGATTCTGAACAGGAAAAGCCTAGGATTACCTTTAGAACAAGGGTTAACCGCAGCTTTACCATTGCCGGAGAGCGCCACAAAATGATTTGTAAAATTGAAATTATTGATAACGGCCCAGGTGTTTCGGAAGAGATTAAAGAGCAGATATTTTTCCCAATGATCAGTGGTCGCAAGCAGGGTTCAGGTTTGGGTCTAACCATTGCGCAAAACGCCGTTAACGGTCATCAGGGCACCATAGAGTGTGATTCGAGACCAGGTGATACCTGTTTCTCTATTTATTTACCGATAAAGGCATAGTTAAATATGACGTCAGAAATTTGGATTGCAGAAGATGATCGCTCACTGCGTTGGGTAATGGAAAAAGCTATTCGCCGTGAAGATATCAGGGTTAAAAGCTTCGAAAGTGGTGAGGACCTGCTCGAGGCGCTCGAGAGCAATCAGCCGGAAATAATTATCTCGGATATAAGAATGCCGGGAATGGACGGTTTGGAGCTTTTACAGCGCATTCATGCCGACCATCCAGATATGCCAATTATTATTACAACGGCTCACTCAGATCTCGATAGTGCTGTTGCCGCCTATCAAAGCGGTGCATTTGAATATTTGCCAAAACCATTTGATTTAGAGGAATTAGTCGATGTAGCGAGACGCGGCATTAGTTTTGCCAACGAGCAAAAAGTATCCGCTCAGGTGGCACAGTCTCCACAGAGCGAAATTATTGGCGAAGCGCCTGCGATGCAAGAGGTTTTCCGCGCGATCGGCAGGCTGTCAAATTCAAATATCACCGTGCTGATCAATGGTGAATCTGGAACGGGTAAAGAGCTAGTTGCTCAGGCGCTGCACAAGCATAGCCCTCGACGGAACAACAAATTTATTGCCTTAAATATGGCGGCCATCCCCCATGACTTGATTGAATCCGAGCTCTTTGGTCATGAAAAGGGGGCGTTTACTGGTGCCGCTCAGCGTCGTGAAGGTCGATTTGAGCAGGCCAATGGCGGTACCCTTTTTCTCGATGAGATTGGTGATATGCCAGCTGAGGCGCAAACCAGATTGTTGAGAGTTTTGGCCGATGGTGAGTTTTATCGTGTCGGCGGTCACACCGCAGTTAAAGTAGATGTTCGTATAATTGCTGCAACTCACCAAAACTTAGAAGCGCTAGTTACAGAAAACCGTTTTAGAGAAGACCTCTATCACCGTTTGAATGTTATACGAGTTCATCTGCCCCGCCTTGCAGACCGGCGGGAAGATATACCCGAGTTAATGCAGCATTTTTTCCACAGTGCCGCCAAAGAATTAGAGATGGAGCCCAAAGCGCTCTCGCCCGAGGCGCAGGAGTTTCTGTATAACTTGCCATGGCCGGGTAATGTAAGGCAGTTAGAAAATATCTGCCGCTGGCTAACCGTTATGGCGGCCGGGAGAGAGGTTCTCTTATCTGATTTGCCGCCTGAATTAAAAGCTGAGCAGTCGGATAAAGAGTCGAGTTTTTCTGGCGACTGGCAGACGATGTTGCGCAAGTGGGCAGAAAAGGAGCTGAACAGCGGTAGGAAGGATATATTGTCCTCTGCTATTCCAGATTTTGAGCGCACCATGATTGAAGCGGCCTTGGCATATACAGCAGGCAGAAAAAAAGATGCAGCTAAACTGCTCGGATGGGGGCGTAATACCCTCACCAGAAAGCTACAGGAATACAACTTTGACAAATAACTTCAAGGTGTTTTAAAGAGAAAAACCCGCCAAACTGGCGGGTTTTTTTAGCAAAATTAAGCATTCGATTAATGCTGAGTTCCATCGTCGTTTTGACTGGCTTCAGCCTGCTGAACGGCATTGGCAAACAGAGCGTCAAAATTAATAGGCGGTAGCAATAGTGCTGGAAAAGTGCCCTTGGTGACAACATTGTCTAATGTTTCCCGCAGGTATGGGAAAAGAATCCCCGGGCAAGTAGTATTGAGGATTTGCGGTAGCTGTTCATCTGAAAAACCACTGATATTAAACAGGCCAGCCTGTTCAGCCTCGACAATATAGATGGTGTCATCGCCATCTTTTAAATTGATGGTTACGCGCAGAGCAACTTCAAAAATGCCGTCTTCTACTTGGCTGCTTTTGGTGTTGAGATCTTGGCTTACTTTAGGTTGCCATTTCTTTTTGAAGGCTGCAGGTCCCTGCGGAGTTTCAAAAGATAGATCCTTCAAATAGACGCGCTGTATTGAAAATTGCGGCTGTTCAGCATCTGGTTTTTTTTCTGTTTCTTTTTTAGCCATGGTATTGCCCTTAGTAATTAACTCTTAATTAGGCGCTAAGCAGGCGGTCTAAATCGCCAGTTATTGCCAGTTGTCGCAGATCGGTAAAGCCTCCAATGTGTTGCTCGCCAATCCAAATTTGTGGAACCGTCCTCTGACCGCTCCTTTTCATTATATTCTCCCGAAGATCGAGATCGTTATCAACCGCTTTATACTCATAGTTGACGCCTTTTGCGTCGAGTAGTCGTCGCGCAGCGACACAGTATGGGCAAAATTTAGTGCCGTAAACAATAATAGTGTTCAACTGTTTAGGTTTTCCGATATTAGTTATTTATTGCCAGTGACAAGGGGTAAATTGCTGTGCCGCCATTGAGAAATGCCGCCGCTTAAGCGTCGTATATTATAGCCCTGCTTTTTCAGTTGCCCGCCCGCCGCTCCGGCATGTTGGCCCATTTGATCAGTTAATACAATCAACGATGATTTATATTTTTCTAATTCATTGGTTCGGCTAGCTATGGCATTGTGGGGTATATTGATAGATCCGTGAATATGTCCTTGATTAAAATCGCTAGCAGATCGAACATCAACCAATATAGCCTTATCTTGGTTCATGAGTGAAACTAGTTCCCCAGCCACAATTGGCAAGCCATTGTTTTTTCGCGTTACTGCCACTAGTGCGGCAATAAGGGCAAAGAGAATAGTAATTAACAGCCACTCTTGGCTGACAAAAATAAAGATATCCACGTCTAGAATCTCATAGAAAATAAGTGAGTTTAATGCAAAATTTTAATGCGGTGGCAAGTATACACAGTATTTGCTTGGGGTGGAATTGGACGCTTTATGGCTTATTGCCAAATACTCCATACCGGTTTGCAGTCAGCGGGCAGTTCGGGTGTTTTTCCCAGTGCCGCCCAAGGTTGTCCTGGGCTATGAAAGTCTGATCCGCGAGAGGCGAGCAGGTTGTATTGCTTGCAAAGTCTTGCCATTGATTGCGTCTCAGACGGTGTTTGACTGCCTGATATTACCTCCATGGCTTCACCGCCCAGCCCAATAAAGTCCTCTAACAGCAGACACAGCTTAGTTCTGGTCATCTTGTACTTGGTTGGATGGGCAAGAACAGCGACCCCACCTGCCCCGCGTATCCAGGATATTACATCACCCAGACTGGCCCATTGTTGCTTGATGTCGCCGGCCTTTCCAGCGCCCAAATAGCGTTTAAATGCCTGTTGAACATTGCTTACAGCGCCGATCTCCACCAGATACTGTGCAAAGTGCGGGCGACCGACCTGATTGCCGCTGCTGATTCGAGTTGCACCTTCGAGACAGCCTTCAAAGCCGAGGCTATGTAATTTTTTATCGATCAATTTTGCCCGCTGCGCTCGAGCGGCAGATTGAAACTCAATACCTTTAGCCAGGTCTGGATTGTTGAGGTCCATGTTAAGCCCAACAATATGCACGCCAATATTTCGCCAAGTGGTGGAAAATTCAACGCCGCTAATAAGGGTTAATTGCTCTTGGGGACCAGAGATTTCAGTATAACAGTCAACATTGTCATGGTCTGTTATAGCTAAAATATCAATCTTGCGCTCAATTGCCAGATCTATAAGCTCAGCCGGTGACAGTGAGCCGTCGGAGAGATTGGTATGGCAGTGCAAATCAACGTTCATAAGTCTATTTACTCAGTGTAGGGGCCTATTATAACCCTCTCTTGTGCCTATGCCATGAATCTTTATAATCGAAAGATGCACGCTAAGATCACAGATACAAACTCTATCGCTCCTATTTCCAATAAGCAAATAGCCGAGGTGGAGAAATTGACCCTAGGCTATATCCAAAGAGCTAGTCGCATCTATGACAAAACTTTTTGCGCAATCGCAATAAAATTCGATTTGCGCGGCAAATGTGCGGGCATGTATCGGCGAAATGGCCGAGATAGATTTATACGCTTTAACCCTTGGATATTCGCAAAGTACTATAAACACAGTATAGAGCAAACCGTCCCCCATGAGGTGGCGCACTATATCACTGATTGCCTGTGGCCCTTTCGCAGGGTCAAGCCTCATGGCAGAGAGTGGAAGTCAGTTATGCAGGCTTTTGGGGCAGAGCCGAGGGTAACAGCTAATTTTGATCTCACAGGAATACCAGTTAAGCACTATCAGCGAATTGCCTATGCCTGTGGTTGCAAAATACATCAGCTTTCACTAATTAGGCATCGAAGGCAGTTATCTGGGCGCGCAGAATACCGCTGTAAAGACTGCCATCAATTATTAAAGGCAGTTGCCCAATGAGTTCGGGCGATGGCGGCGAGTGGTTTGTGTATATTATCCGTGCCGGCGATGACTCGCTCTACACGGGCATAACCACTGATCTACAGCGCAGACTTAAGCAGCATCAAACAGGTAAGGGCGGCGCAAAGTATTTTCGCGGGCGCCAAGCAGGTGATTTTGTTTATACCGAATCAGGCCATAGTCGTAGTAGCGCCTCTATTCGAGAGGCGCAAATAAAAAAAATGACTCGCCAGCAAAAGAATATGTTACTCTAATGTATATACAAATAATTTATTGTATATATCAATTAATATTGGTTTTTTTGTTTTTAAAAGGTATATACAATTAATATGTATATACAAATAGGTTCTGCTTATGAGCGCCAGAGATCAGAAAATACCGCAATTTGCCATTATCAAACAGTATCTAGAGCAGCAAATTAAAACTGGGCAGTGGACTGCAGGCCGGAGAATACCCACTGAACAGTCACTAGCGGCTACCTTTTCGGTTAGTAGAATGACGGCGCGGCGTGCCGTGCAAGAGCTTGCGGATAAGGGAATGTTAAAAAGAACCCAAGGTTCTGGTACCTTTGTCGCGGATTTGGCTAAACCGACATCAAAAATAGTCATTAAAGACCCTGTAGCTGCTGCAAAGGCAGACAATACCCATAGTCACAGAATTATTTCAGCTGATGCAGTTCAGGCCAGTTCCGACATTGCTAAGTTAATGGGTTTGCAAACCGATACTTTGGTGTTTCAGTTAATCTTGGTGCATATTGCAAACCAGCAGCCACTTCAGTGGCAAAAAATATGGGTTAATCGCTCTATGGCGCCAGCATTATTAAAGCAAAAGCTAGAAAAAATTGATCCCAATGATTATTTAGATTGGGTATGTCAGCCCCAGAAAACAGACTATCAGTTGAAAGCGGTAAGGCCAAGCGCGGGTCAGCGAATGGAGTTATTGCTGTCAGGGGATGATGGCGCCTGTTGTTTGCAGTTGTCTCGCCGACAGTGGTCGGGTGAGTCTGTATTTAGTTATTCGATCATGTTGCACCCAGCTGAGACATATTGCTTAGGTGATGATCTTGCGGAGGTTAAATAATGCAAAGAGTGGCTGTCTTTGTCGATGTGCAAAATATTTACTATACCGTTCGAGATGCCTACCAGGGCTTTTTTAATTACCAGCATCTATGGGATCAATTATCTGAGGAATACAATATACTTTTTGCCAATGCCTATGCTATTGAGAGTGTAAATTCTAAGCAAAAAAGTTTTCAGCAAACCCTGAAAAACATTGGCTTCACGGTTAATTTAAAGCCCTATATTCAGCGCTCCGATGGCTCGGCCAAGGGCGATTGGGATGTGGGTATTGCCATTGATATGATGGATGCCGCCGCAAGAGATGATGTAGATGTATTGGTGTTATTATCGGGCGATGGTGATTTTGATAGATTATTGCAGCGTATTTCAAGCGGCAATGGAAAGGCTACCCTAGTCTATGGTGTTCCCCAGTTAACTGCGGCATCACTAGTGGATGCCGCTGAATATTTTCGTCCTATAGATACAAACTTACTAATGCCTAAGTGATAATGCCGCCACTTGGATTGTTGCCTTCCTGTCCTGGCACCACTATTTTTGAGGCCTGTTCGCGGCGCATGCGCTCGAGCTCTTTTCCTGCTTCTTCTACAGCAATGGCTGCTTTGCCAGCAAAATCTTGAGCGGCCTCGCCGATGGTTTCACCATCTAGGGCAAAATTTAGCGGAATGGCACCCATAGGGGTCATTACCTGTGCTGAGCCAAAAAATACCGTTGCGCGATCAGGGTCATCGGAACCATCGGCCATTACTGGAATTAATTTGCGAATCGCACCAGTCTTTTGATCCGTGTAGTTTTCTTCCCGATATAGCTCGTCGGGGCTCATTGCATTACTTTCTTCTTTACTCATAGGATGTCGCCAAGATTATCAGTTATTTAAGGGGTGAAATGTATCAGAGATTACCGTTTATGAATAGGTAAGTATTAGTTGATCATTGATAGTTAAGGGCTAATTTTAGCACTTAAGATGGTGCTAGTTATCACCATTAACGACGAGATAGCGAGGCAAGCTACCAGCCCATATTGCTGATAAACAAATCCAGAAAGTAGTGTGCCGGCTAATCTTCCCGCCGCATTTGCCATGTAGTAGAAGCCGACATCAGCGGAGACAGAGTCCCGCTTGGAAAAAGCTACAATCAAATATGAATGGATGCTTGAGTTAATCGCAAAAATTGCACCATACAATAGTAAACCAGTAACTAGAATAATCGCCGGGTCTAGCTCAAAAATTAGACCAGCAGCTATCACTGCAGGAATAAATACCAATCGAGCGCTCCAAGATGTCAGTGCAGTGCCTCTCGGAGTTTGCTGTGAATTACTGCCAATAATTTGGGGGGCAAGCGCCTGAACTAGGCCATAGCCGATAATCCAACAAGCCATAAAGCCACCAACTTCAAGGTGAGTCCACAGCAGTTGGCTTTGCAAAAAGACTGGCAGGGCTACCACAAACCAAATATCTCTGGAGCCAAATAAAAAAAAGCGGGCGACAGAAAGCAGGTTGATATCGCGACTTTTTGACAGTGTTTCGGTAAATTTAGGCTTATAAGAAGTTGTTTGCGGCTTTAAAAAAAGCAGGCTAAGTATTAGTGTCACTGCTAATAGCGCCATTAATGCTTGCAGGCTATTGGCAAAGCCAAGAGTTGTCATCAAAAAGCCGCCGAGGAAAAACCCCAGCCCTTTAAGACTATTCTTTGAGCCAGTTAACAGTGCAACCCAGCGATAAAGCTTGGTTTGCTGATCATCTTTGACCAATAGCTTAATGCTGCTTTTGGCGCTCATCTTGTTGAGATCCTTAGCAATACCAGAGATTGCTTGGGCAATCATCACATAGGCAAGGTTTAACACTGAGTTATCTACAGCTAGCATTCCCAGTGCCAGTATTTGCAACCCTAGTCCTATATGTAAACAGCGTGTAACACCAATACGGGTAGCCAGCCAACCGCCGTAGAGATTGGTTAAAATGCCAAAAGATTCATACAGAATAAATAAGCTTGCTAGCTCTATTGGGGTGTAGCCCAAGCTATGAAAGAAAAACAGCACCAGCATGCGCAGTGCGCCATCTGTAAGAGTAAACGCCCAGTAGCTAAGAGTGATTGTCAGGTATTGCTTGGCGGCAGAGTTTAGCGGCATAGCTACATGGAAAGTGCGACTTTAGACACCAGTTCCATCATGCGGTTTACATAGCCTATTTCGTTGTCATACCAGACTAATAGTTTAACCTGAGTGCCATTTATCACCATGGTTGAAGGAGCGTCGATAATACCTGAGCGTTTATCATTGGTGTAATCTACTGAAACTAGGGGTAGCTCTTCATAGCCCAAGATACCTTGAAGCCGTCCATGTGCGGCCGTTTGCAGTGCAGAATTTACATCGTCAATCGTAACCGACTTTTCCACTTCAAAAACACAGTCAGTTAATGATGCATTTGCCAGTGGAACACGCACAGCTACGCCGTTTATTTTACCTTTTAGCTCGGGGAAGATTTCAGTGATAGCTGTTGCAGAGCCAGTACTGGTAGGGATCAAAGACATACTGCTAGCTCGCGATCGACGAAGATCTTTATGATACTGATCAATAATACTTTGGGTGTTAGTCATATCGTGAATGGTGGTCATGGAGCCATGGGAAATACCAAAGCACTTATGCATAACATCTACAACTGGTGCAATACAATTGGTAGTGCACGAGGCGGCGGTAACAATGTTCTGGCCCACATATTCACGATCATTAATACCCATTACAACGTTCAGCACCTGATCTCTGGGGAAGCCCTTAATAGGCGCTGAAACCACTACCTTGGACACGCCCTGTTCGAAGTAGGGGGAGAGGGCGTCTGGGCTTTTAAATGCGCCAGTACAGTCAAGAACTAGGTCGACTTTTGCACCATGCCAGTCGCTGTCAGCAATGGCTTTGTTTTGCGAGTAGCTTATTTTGTGATTATCGATAATTAGCTGATTATCTTCCACCGAAACCGGCTTATCCCAAGGGCCGTGCACAGAATCAAAGCGCAATAAATGCGCTGCACTGTTGACATCTCCCGCCATCTCATTGATGTGCACAATATTAAAATCGTCACATCCCCAAGATTCACGAAGCGCAAGTCGGCCCATACGACCAAATCCGTTGATTGCAACCCTAATCGACATAATGGTTCTTAATTTAACAAAGTAGACAAATTAAACGCAAAAGATGACAGTTTTATGACAGTCTAGATTTATTGATCTTCAGCCTCTAAATTATGGACATGTCCATGAGCTATCTCTTCTTCTGTGGCTTCACGAACATCTTCGATGGTCACATCAAAATTTAGGTTCTTTCCCGCCAATGGGTGGTTGCCATCCACAGTTACCAAGTCATCTGTGACAGCAATAACCGTTACAGGCACTGTGCCACCCTGACCGGTTTGAGCTTCAAATTGCATGCCCACTTCAATAGTATCAATGCCTTGAAAGGCCTCGCGGGGTACTTCCTGAATAAGTTCTTTTTGTACCTCACCATAACCAACAGCCGCAGCAACGGCTACGGTAAATGAGTCGCCGGCGGACTTGCCTAGCAGAGCCTGCTCTAGACCAGGAATAATATTTCCTGCGCCATGTAGATAGCCAAGAGGCTCTTGACCCTCAGAGCTGTCAATTCTGATGCCATCATCATCGGTAAGTGTATAGTGAAAGCTAACAGCACTGTTGTTCTGAATTTTCATGATATTTATCCGTTAATTAAATCAGCTGTATATTATCCATATTGGTAAATAAATATCGATCAACTTATGGTAAATAGCGTAATAAAATTAAACAAAGGTTGATGATATCGTCATAATTGTGTCATAAAGAGGTTTTTTAATGGGAGGGCTAAAAGTGGAAGAAGAGATTGAGTTTATGCCCAAACATACGGTTTTGGTTGTCGATGACGAAGCTGCAATTCGAGAAATGCTGAGTATTTCTCTGGATGCTGCGGATTTTAATGTTCTACAAGCAGAGAATGCACAGCAAGCTCACGCAATTATTTTAGATCGTCATCCCGATCTAGTGCTGCTAGATTGGATGATGCCTGGCACCTCGGGTCTAGAACTGTTACGTCGACTCAAGCGCGATGAATTAACCGAAAAAATTCCAGTGATTATGCTTACAGCGAAAGCAGAAGAAGACAGCAAGGTCTTCGGTCTTGATTCAGGCGCTGATGACTATATTGCCAAGCCCTTTTCGCCGCGAGAGCTTATTTCTAGAGTTAAGGCAATACTTCGTAGGTTGGGTCGTGAGGATTTGGTTGAGCCAATTACGGTGGGCGAGCTTATCTTTGATCCCATAAGTCACAGGGTGAGTATCTCAGGAGAACCGCTAAATTTAGGTCCTACCGAATATAGATTGCTACAATTCTTTTTAACCCATCAAGAGCGCGTCTATTCGCGTGATCAAATCCTCGATTATGTTTGGGGAAGCAACGTATACCTCGATGAAAGAACCGTTGATGTGCATATTAGACGATTGCGAAAGGCAATTTCAGTTGCAGGTCACGAAAACTATGTGCAGACTGTAAGGGGGGCGGGTTACCGTTTTTCAACTAAGTTAGCACATGCATAGAGGATACACTTTCATTGCGACTGGGAATGCAAAACGAGATATGGCGAATTATTGCAATTGCGCTGTTCTCTCTTATCTTTGGAATTAGTCTTGAGCGACCTGTAGAAGCGCTTCTATTTGGGGCTCTGCTTTATATTCTGTGGGCTTCGAGAACAATTGGTCGTCTTTTTGACTGGATTGATATAGGGATGCGCGGCGTGCCTCCAGACATGGACGGTGTTTGGGGTGAGTTAGCCGATACTCTAAATCGCCAACGCCGACGTCATCGTGGAACTCAAGAAAAAATGCGTCGGGCAATCAATCGCGCCAAACGTGTTACCGAAGCAGTTGATGACGCTGTGATTGTATTGCGTCAAGATCGTACGCTTGACTGGTGGAATAGTGCTGCTAAAAAATATTTAGGCCTTAGATCAAGCGATAGAGGAGTAGCAATAACTAACTTGATTAGAGATCCTAAATTTGTTGCCTACATTACCGGCAATGAATTTGAATCATCGCCCGCACTGCCGGCATCAATGCACAATGGTCGATTATTGCAGTTTTCTGCGGTGATGTTTGGCGATAATGAAATTGTGGTTGTTATTTCTGACGTCACTCAGATCAATGATTTAGAAAAGGTTCGCAAAGAGTTTGTTGGCAATATCTCCCATGAGCTTCGTACACCACTGACAGTTATGCGCGGCTATATAGACACGCTAAGTGATATAGAGGGCAATTCGGATATAGCCCGCAAAGCCTATAGTGAAATGTCTAATCAGGTTGATCGTATGAAGGATTTGGCAGACGATATTATCCTTTTATCAAAATTGGAGTCTGAAACTGTTTCTGCAGCTAAACAACAGGTTAATATGCATGAGCTATTAACCGAAATAGCCTCTGAAGCAGAACAGCTAAGCGCTGGCAAACATTCGATTAAGCTCAATTGCCCAGAGACGGTAACGATTGAAGCTGAACTAAAAATGCTTCGCAGTGCGTTGGGTAATATTGTATTTAATGCCGTGCTCCACAATCCTCAGGGTGCTGAAATAGCGATAGAGGTTACCCAGACCAGATCTAACACTGTGGTGGTTATTGAAGATAATGGTGTCGGTATTGATAGGGATGAAATCCCACGATTAACTGAACGATTCTATCGCGGCGATAGTAGCCGTAACTCTAATACTGGTGGTAGTGGTTTGGGTTTAGCAATTGTAAAACATGCGCTAACCTGCTGTGACGCAACCTTGGCTATTCAATCTAGCCTTGGCAGTGGCGCAAAATTTATTTGCACTTTTTCTAAATAATAAAAAGGGCGCCGAAGCGCCCTTTAAATACAACAGCTTTTCTTAGAACTTATGTTCTAGACCCAAGCCCATGGTCTTAGTAGACGATGAATCTTCATTGTCTGTGAAAAACACAAAGCTCTTGGTGTTTTTAGCTAATTTAAAATCAGCGCCCACAGATAAGGTTGTTTTATCTGAACCATCAGTATCATTTTCATTACTACCGTACTGAGCCTTATAAGTGATGTTGTTGGACTTATAAGCAGCACTTGCAAAATAACCAGATTCGTTAGTTGTATCATTCTCTTGATACATTAGACCTAACTGCCAAGCATCAACCTTATATTGAGAAACAACTCGAAGCAGATCAGCGCCCTTAACATCGCTATCACTGGCAACAGCCACATAAAGATCATCTTTGCTGTAGCTTACAGAATAAGATGTTGAATCACTAAGACTGCCGTTATCACCTTCGCTAGGCATTAAGGCATAGGTAGCAGAAAAGTTGCCATACTTGGGTGTGGTGTAGGCAATAATGTTAGACATGCGGTTCTCGCCAGCAAATGTTTTCTTAATATCGCCCTCTAAATCATTAAATAGATCAATTTTCTTTTGTGCTAGTTTTGTTGGGGTATCATTTTTACCGGCTAACAATGAACCATATTGACCTTTTATGCCAGCATAGATATTTCTTTGTTTGAATACATCGCCATCGCCATCAACATCAACTTGAAATTCTGTTTTATAGAATACCGTTAAACCCTCAGAAACTTGAGTTGAGCCCTTAAGACCAATACGTGATGCGTTACTGTTAAGTTTCCATGTATCGTCAGATCCGCTATCTGAGTTAACAACTGAAACATTGACCTTGCCATATAGCTTGCCATCAATAGGGCCGTTAGCTGCAGCAAAAGGTGCGATTGCAAGCATTGCGGTAGCAGTGCCTAAAAGAATTACTTTATTCATAATTTTTCCCCGAAAACAATTAAATTAGTATTTCATTTATAGCTGACATGAAGCTTTTATGACAGCAATGTGAAAAATATATGATAGAAATATGACAAAAATATGACAGAGTCTTTTTTTTTTGGGCTGTCATATAAATGTCATAAAACTTTAATAAAGTATCCAGAGTGTTAGTTAAGAATTGATTTTTAATTTGCAAGTTTAAAGGAACCGGAGTCTAACTATGATAAATAAAATAATCCCAGTTGTAGTATTGATGTTTGTTGCTCTTACCGGAGCTTCTTCATCTATAGCGCGTGAAAATGTAGAAGTTGTTGGGTCTTCTACAGTATATCCATTTGCAACGGTTGTTGCTGAGCGCTATGGCCGCGCCAGTGGCAAGCCTACACCAAAGATTGAGTCTACAGGCTCTGGTGGCGGTATGAAGCTATTTTGTGGGGGTGTTGGAACAAACTATCCCGATGTAACAAATGCTTCAAGACGTATGAAAAAATCCGAATTTGATAAGTGTCAAAGCAATGGTGTTAAAGATATTATTGAGGTGCAAATTGGCTATGACGGTATTGTGATTGCCAACTCTATCGATTCCAAACCAATGCAGCTCAGCCGTAAAGATATCTTCTTGGCGTTAGCGGCAAAAGTGCCTGGCGCAAAAGAGGGTGAGCTAATTGATAACCCTTACACAACTTGGAAACAGGTTAATGCCTCGCTACCAAATGCTGCAATTGAAGTATTAGGCCCTCCGCCAACATCTGGAACTAGAGATGCATTTGCAGAATTAGGCTTAGAAGGTGGTTGTAAGGCGTTTCCATGGATTAAAGCGCTTAAGAAAATTAACAAGAGTGAATATAAGTCTATTTGTCATACGGTTCGTGAAGACGGTCGCTATGTGGAAGTGGGCGAAAATGATAACCTGATTGTGCAAAAGCTTAAGGCTAATCCTTCAGCGCTGGGTGTATTTGGTTTTAGTTTCCTAGATCAAAATGCAGACAAGGTACAGGGCTCTCTAATTGAGTCTGTGGAGCCAACTTTTGAATCCATTGCGGATAAGACATACCCAATTTCAAGACCGCTCTACTTTTATGTTAAGAAAGCTCATATTGATGTAGTGCCGGGTATTCTTGGTTACCTAACAGAGTTCACCAGTGAGAGAGCTTGGGGTGATGATGGTTACTTAGCAGAAAAAGGCATGATTCCATTACCCGAAGATATTCGAAAAGCAAAAGCAGCTAGCGTTAGAGCATTAACGCCTATGAGTGGAAAAGAACCGTTGAAATAATTACAATAAGTTGTCAAAGTACAACCCGGCTATAGTGGCCGGGTTGTTTTGTTTAAACTGGATTGAATTTTTCTATGGAATCTTCGAATTTATTTCTGTTAATGTTGGCCCTAGGTGCCTTTGCCTTTTACATTGGTCGCGGTCGTTCATTAGCAGTTGCATCGCCTCTGGGTGGAGTAAGGCATCTGCATTCGCTGCCAAATTACTATGGGCTTAATGCGTTGCTCTGGTGTGCCTTACCTTCATTGGGGCTATTAATTCTTTGGCTTGTTCTAGATGAGCCAGTTATCAATAGCATTGTCATGGGGGCGCTCCCCGCTGAGTTAGTTCCATCGACTAAAGCGGACTACAATCTTTTACTCAATAAAATTAGCAATCTCGCCGATGGCATAATGAGTGCAGATGGTCAGCCAGCATCCATGGTTGCCGCTGCTGAATCTATGGCAGGTCTTAGAGTTATTTCCCAATGGGTATTAACTGCAATATGCCTAATTTTAGCCACCATTGGCCTGTATTGGGGCTGGAGAAAAGTTGCCGCTGATTATAGAGCGCGGCAATCGGTTGAAAGGGTCATGGAGAACCTGCTTTTGGCCTGTGCCTGCCTAGCTATTTTTACCACGGTTGGCATTGTCTTCTCGGTACTTTTTGAGTCAATTCAGTTTTTTAGATCAGTACCATTTTTTGATTTTGTATTTGGCTTAGAGTGGAGCCCGCAAATGGCAATCCGCGAGGATCAAGTGGGTTCTTCCGGTAGCTTTGGTGCGGTACCACTCTTTGTTGGAACGCTATTAATTTCTGCTGTGGCCATGTTCGTAGCTGTACCCATTGGGTTGATGTCGGCTATTTATCTAGCTGAATATTCAAGCAAGTCAGTTCGAACCTACGCCAAGCCAGCACTAGAAGTGCTAGCTGGTGTACCAACCGTAGTTTATGGTTTCTTTGCCGCATTAACGGTTGCGCCCTTTATTCGTGATCTAGGTGCTGATTTTGGTTTGGCAATTTCGTCAGAAAGTGCGCTTGCCGCGGGCTTGGTTATGGGGGTAATGATTATTCCGTTTATTTCATCATTGGCAGATGATGTTATTACCGCTGTGCCTCAGTCAATGCGCGATGGCTCTCTTGCCATGGGCGCCACGCATTCAGAAACTGTTCGCAAAGTTGTTATTCCCGCGGCACTACCGGGTATTGTTGCGGGTATTATGCTGGCTATTTCTCGAGCCATTGGCGAAACCATGATTGTAGTGATGGCGGCGGGACTTGCGGCTAATTTAACGGCTAATCCATTGGATTCTGTGACTACGGTAACTGTACAAATTGTTACCTTGCTTACGGGTGACCAAGAATTTGATAGTCCTAAGACACTGGCAGCTTTTGCACTGGGTCTTATGCTGTTCACAGTTACTTTGCTGTTAAATATATTTGCACTGCATATTGTTAAAAAATATCGGGAGCAATATGAGTAATTCCATGGATAACTTACAGAAAATTAAAAACTCCCTTAAACGTCGAAGCCGCTCCGAAAGCAGGTTTCGCTGGTATGGTCGGGTGGCTATTATTCTCGGGCTTGCAGCTGTTCTAGCACTTTTTATCGATATTATCAGCAAGGGTCACGGTGCTTTTAAGGCAACCTATATTGAACTTGACGTTCATTATGATGCTGATTTATTGGGCGTTACTAGCCTTGCGGATAAGTCTCAGCTTATGCAAGCAAATTGGGATGCTCTGCCAAAATCTGCGCTGCGAGCAAAGTTTACCGAGGTATCTGGCCGGCGGGATAAACGCCAGTTATACAAATTGCTGAGTAATGGCACAGGCTTTGACCTCAAAGAGCACTTGGCGGCTAACCCGCTTCTGTTGGGTCAAACTGAGACCATTTGGCTGCTTGCTGATGATGATATTGACACCTATTACAAATCGTGGCTTGACGGTGAAGCCTATAAAGCTCGAATGACCAAGAAACAAATTCAGTGGATTGATCAATTACATCAACAGGGGCAGATACGACTACAGTTAAACACTAACCTATTGACTCGCGGGGATTCAAGAGAACCAGAGCAGGCGGGTATTTATGGCGCTGTTATGGGCTCTCTATTAACTTTGCTTTTGACCTTGATGCTGTCTTTTCCTATTGGTGTTGCTGCGGCAATCTATCTTGAAGAGTTTGCCCCAAAAAATAAGTTCACCGATTTTATTGAGGTTAATATCAACAACCTTGCCGCTGTGCCGTCAATTATTTTTGGTCTTTTAGGTCTGGCGGTGTTTATTAATTTTTTCCATGTCCCAAGATCTGTGCCTATTGTGGGGGGCTTGGTACTCACATTAATGACATTGCCGACGATTATTATTACCAGTCGCGCGGCAATTAAATCTGTACCGCCATCTATTCGCGAGGCAGCCCTAGGTATGGGTGCATCGAGGTATCAAGTTGTGCTTCACCATGTATTGCCTCTGGCTCTGCCGGGTATGCTCACTGGCGCAATTATTGGTATGGCACAAGCATTGGGCGAGACAGCGCCACTGTTGATGATTGGTATGGTGGCATTTATTGTCGATATCCCGCAGGGCTTTTCTGATCCAGCTACAGTATTGCCAGTACAAATCTTTCTGTGGGCAGATAGCCCTGAAAGAGCCTTTATTGAAAAGACGTCAGCTGCCATTATGGTGCTGCTATCATTTTTGTTGATTATGAATATATCAGCCGTATGGTTGAGAAAACGTTTAGAACGCCGTTGGTAAAAGAGAATTAATATGAACGAAACTACAGCCGCAGCAAAGACTGCAATAGATTCAAAATCCAGTGCCAAACAAAATTTGGAGGTTGATCAGGCTCAGGCCACGGTAGGCAAAGCTTTATGTGAAAATCCAAAAATGAGCATGCGCGATGTCAATGTGTTCTATGGTGATAAACAGGCTATTTACGATGTCAGTGTGGATATCGCAAAAAATGAAGTGATTGCCATGATCGGTCCTTCGGGTTGTGGCAAGTCAACATTTTTAAGGTCTTTAAACCGTATGAACGATACAGTTGATGGCTGCCAAGTAAAGGGTGAAGTCCTGCTGGACGGTGACAATATTTATCAGCAAAATTTGGATGTTGTTGAGTTGCGAGCTAGGGTGGGGATGGTGTTTCAAAAGCCCAATCCATTTCCAAAATCAATTTTTGAAAACATTGCCTATGGCCCAAAAATTCACGGTCTTGCCGACTCGCGGGTTGACTTGGACGAGATAGTTGAGGATAGTTTAAAGAAAGCAGGTCTTTGGGAAGAGGTTAAAGATCGACTTCACCAGCCCGGAACAGGCCTTTCTGGCGGTCAGCAGCAGCGACTCTGTATTGCCAGAGCTATAGCAGTAAGCCCTGAAGTTATTTTGATGGATGAACCATGTTCTGCACTTGATCCCATCGCCACCGCGCGAATTGAGGAACTAATTGAAGAGCTTAGTCAAAACTTCACCATTGCGATAGTAACCCACAGCATGCAACAGGCAGCTCGGGTTTCAAATAGAACGGCTTACTTCCATCTTGGTAAACTGATTGAAGTTAATCCCACTGAGCAAGTATTTACTATGCCAGAGCACCAGCTAACAGAGGCCTATATTACTGGGCGATTTGGGTAATCCCATACGATTTTAGATTTGCAGTATAAAGGAAGATAAATATGCCAAAAATGTCATTTGAAAACCATATTATGACTCAGTTTGATGAGGAGCTTGAAGAAATTCGCACTCAGCTAATGGAAATGGGTGGCAAGGTAGAACAGCAGCTAAAAAATTCCATACAGGCGGTGATTAAAGCCGATAGCAGTCTGGCCGAAGAAGTTATTCGAGAAGAGCGCATGGTCGATGAAATGGAGGTGGATATTGATGAAGCCTGTATTTTGATTATTGCTCGCCGTCAGCCCGCCGCCAGTGACCTGCGTTTTGTGATGATGGTTACCAAGGCTATTAATGACCTAGAGCGCATTGGTGATGAAGCAAGAAAAATTGCCAACCATGCAGTGATTCTGTCTGAGCAGGATGGCTTATCTCAGGGGTATAAAGAAGTTCGCCATTTGGGGGACTCAGTTTCTGGTATGCTGGCTAATGCGCTAGATGCCTTTGCGAGATTTGATGTAGAAGCTGCAATGAAAACTCTAGAGGAAGATGCTCAGGTTGATCTGGACTACAAAAGTGCATTGCGTGAGTTGGTTACCTATATGATGGAAGACCCAAGAAGCATTAGCCGCGCAATTAATATTCTATGGGTTGTTCGATCTCTAGAACGTATTGGCGATCATGCCAAAAACCTATGCGAACAAATTGTCTATGTTGTTAAAGGTAAAGATATAAGGCATCAATAATTGATAGTTTAACAGTAGTATCGAAACGGAGGCTTAGGCCTCCGTTTTTTTGAAAGCTAGTGTTGAAATTTTCGACATAAAATTGTCACATTAATAACATAATAATGAAATAAAAATATCATATATTCCCAAAACAATAAGCACGAATTGTAAATTTTACAAACATTGTGTCTTTCTTTTAGTCCCTAATGGACTTTTTTTGCGGAGTTATAATGATTAACCATTCTTTCAAAATTTTTGTATTTTGTCTTATTTTATCGGCACCGTTAGCGTCTGCTAGTAATACATTTGTTCAGGCATTTCTCGAGAATGCCCCTTTACGCCATATTAAGGTTGAGCTAGACGGAATAATTATTGGGGTTACTGACGGTAATGGTGTAGTAGAAGCCGAGATTGGAACTGGAGAACAAAAATTATACTTAATTGATGAAGAAAAAAAAGTGCCGGTAATTTTTTCTCTGTCTGCAGATGAAGAGATTGAAATATCAGTAGTTTATAGCAGAGACCCCAACAAAGCACCAATTGTAAATTCTCAGGTTTTTGAAGCAGATTCCTCCGCAACTGGTTTTTTAGCGGGAATTGTTACCTCGCCAACTGGTATTCCAATTCCAAATGCTAAAATAAATATAAATGGCTCCGAGGTTACTACCACAAATAAAGAGGGTACATATTCCTTGGAACTCCCTCGGGGTGTTCATACCATAAGCGTTTACTTGGATGGTTACTCGTCATCTGAGATAAACAATATTCGGGTGATGGCTGGCCTAGGTTCATATGCTGGATTCAAACTGTTCAAACAATTAACTGAGAGTAGTGAAAGAGATCAGGCAAAAACTTTTGAGGAAGTTGTCACCCTTGGCGTTTTTAATCCGACCGATGGGGCTGAAAATATTGAGCGATATGCTACCACTGTTACTACTGCAATTGATTCAGAGCAGCTTTCGAGATTTGGTGATAGTGATGTTGCTGATGCAATAAAAAGAATGGTTGGACTAAGCATTAATGAAGGAAAGTACGCCAATGTTAGAGGTTTAGACGGTAGATACATAGCAACTACTTTTAATGAAATATTGATGCCAAGCACAGATCCAATGCGACGGGATATTCAGCTCGATCTATTTCCCTCAAATATTGTTGATAAAATAGAAGTTCAAAAATCCTTCAGTCCCGATCAGCCTGCAACAACTACAGGTGGATCTTTGTCGGTTCAAACAAAAGGGATACCAGACGAAAAAGTGAGCTCATTTGGCATTTCAATTGGAACAAATTTTCTTGATGAAATGGTGCAATCTCATGACGGCTCCTCACACGACTGGAAGGGTTATGATGATGGTAAGCGCAGTTTGCCAGCTGGAGCACTTGAACTAACAGGAGGCCTACCTGATATAACTGACGGCGGAAAAAGTCTTGACTCCTACACCATTATCGGTGGCAAGGAGAGATGTTTTGCCTCTTCTGGATTTTGTGCAACAGATCTTGAGCGAAGGATGTTCACCCTTTCCTTTGATCATGATTATTCAATCTCTCATATTGATAAATCATTGAGAGAGGGATTTAGTGCAAGCAAAGGCGATAGGCTGAAGCTTGATGCTGGTGATGTTGGCTACTACTTTGCGGGCTCTTATGAAAAAGGAACAACTAACAGGGGCGATGCAAATTTAATGGACCCTGCTGGTGTTCAAGGCGCCTATGAAAGAACAAAAGGGAATGTCTCATTTAATCTATATGGTGCGATTGGTTATGAGAATGATTACGGTGAAACCCTATTAAAATCAACTTTACTTAGATCAACTGATGATTTAATTAAGCATTCGGTTTACCTAGATGATGTCAAATTTTTCAACAATGCAATTATTGAATATGTTGAGCGCCAGCTTGTTGCCAATAGTCTAAATGGTTCATATCTTTTTGATACTTCTGAGTTTTCTGCAGAGCTAGATTGGCGTGTAGGTGTATCTGAAACCACCCGAGATGAGCCAGGTAGAAAGAAATATGAATCTGAGAGTTATGGTGGTGGTGATTTCCAGCTTATTCCTGGTTCTGTTGAGCAAAGATGGTCAGATCTCGATGAAAAAAGTACGGACAGTGGTTTCGATCTAAAGCTGAGTAGGGAGTTTGGGGAAAATTATCTTACTCTTAAGCTAGGCATGTTGAATTCTGAAAAGACTCGTTCGCTATACCTATATAGATTCGGTTTTTTACCGCCTAGCTATCAAGATCTATATACAAACGGGGTGTCTCTCGATGTTGCTAATGGTTTTTATGATGAAGATTACATGGACGCTAGCGACAATATAATCATTGATGATTTACTTTCTGACTTGTCAGAGGCGGTTCGACTTGATTCTGATTTAGAAAGTATTATTTCTGAAGAAAATATGTACAACGATATTTTTAGTATGACAGGTAAAACTGATAACACTGACACCTATTTTTCTGATGAAAACATCAACTCAAAATACTTAACAATCAACGCAGAGATATCTGATATTGCTGTTATTGAGGGTGGTTGGAGACTTGAAGAGTTTGAGCAAATCCTCACATATCCCAAGTCTTCTCAATCAAACGAAGTTTATGGAACACCATTATTAAAATCGAATTATTATCCCGCGTTAAATTTAACTTATTTTGCAAATGAAATTACGCAGCTTCGTTTCGGATATAGTGAAACAGTTTCATATCCAGGGCTAATTGAAAGATCAGAGTCAGTTTCTTACGATCCTGATACCGATAAAAAAATTATTGGTAATCCCTTACTAAAAGCATCCGATGTTGAAAATTATGATCTTCGAATTGAGTCATATTTTGATAATGGCAATAGGCTCTCTTTGGCGCTTTTCCACAAAGATATCTCTAATCCAATTGAACGTAGTGTTGGTGATGGCTCGGGGAGTGCAGTTACAGGCATTACTTTTAGAAACTCAGATAGCGCAATAATCAAAGGTATTGAGTTAGACCTTGTTACAACACTTCTTGATACCGATCTTCATCATGTATTTTTAAATGCTAATTGGTCAAAAATTAACTCAGAAGTTGAACTAGACGATGACTCAATACGTTTAGAGGGAATTACCTCAAGACCGCTTCAAGGGCAGTCTGAGCATTTAGCAAATATCCAGTTAGGTTACGACCACTATCCATCTCAGCAAAAGTTTACACTTCTTGTTAATTACTTTGATGATCGAATTCATCAAGTTGCTAGAGGTGCTGCTTTGGGTTCAGTTATAGAAAATGGAAGAACTAAAGTTGATCTTAATTATGAAAAGAATTTTTCTGAGTTTTGGACTTTAAAAATCAAGGCAAAGAATATAACTAATGAGCCAATTTCATATTCACAAAACGATCGTGTTATTGAGGTCTATGAATCTGGGGCGTCAGTCAGCGCTTCACTTACATATGACTTTTGATAGCCTTTGAAAAATTAATAAATAACATAAAAGTGCAATTTCCTGTCACAAACTTGTAATCAAAAATACATTTAGCCGTCACTTTTGCTTGTTAAATTTCTCTTACACATGGGATCCACAGGGGTCCCATATCTTTATCGGAGTCACATCTGGCTAGGAAGCTCCAAAATTAATAATTAATTATTTATTTCAAATTAGAGGTAACACTATGAAAACGATTTTTAAAACAGGGCTGCTGGCAGCAACAGTGCTTACAGCGACCAGTGTTTATGGTGACCCTAGCTCGGAGGTAAGTTTCGCTTCATGTGATTCTGGTGTATGTACAATAAGCGGCACTATCGACCAAGACTACACCATGGTTGCTGGTACTGACTATGTACTTTCAGGCACAGTTAAAGTAGGTAATGGTAACGGCGTTATCTCATCTGCTTCTGAGATGTCT
>CAXRCX010000008.1:0-241612 GCA_964229255.1 Porticoccaceae bacterium | reverse complement strand
ATTTGGCTCCGCCTGCTGGGCTCGAACCAGCGACCCAATGATTAACAGTCATTTGCTCTACCAACTGAGCTAAGGCGGAATGGTGTTTCTTGTTGAGCGGGGCATTTTAGGCATCTCGACTAGGTGAGTCAACAGTTTCCTACAGGAAATATAACGATTGGCAAGTTGGTGTTAATACTTGGGGGTCAATAGCGGGTATTTTCCCAGAATCTATCGGGTTAACGCTGAACCATTCAGTAAATAATGCCCAGTCAATGTATACTTAAAATATTAGTTACCTATTGGAATTGTAATATTTTGCTGCGGTTTAACCTCTTTAGATCTCAACTGTTCTTTACTGTTGCATTACTTTGCCTTGGGGTGCCTTTTGTACAGGCTAGCGATAAACAGGCAAAGACCTCTTTGTATTCACAGTTTAAGCCTATTATTGCCTCGGTCAGCGAGCAGCTGCTTGCCGAGCATGAACAGTTTAAGAAAAACCCCCAAGCCTACCAGCGGTTTTTGGATCAGCATGTTCGTCCCTATTGGGATTCAGGCTCTACAGCTAGGGCGCTGATTGGCAGTGAAAAATTTAAATTGTTAGCTCAAAAAAACCAGCAGGAATTTGTTGCGGCGGTGGATGAAACACTGATTCGTTACGCTTTCGAGGGTATCGGTTTTTATAGTGGCCAGCAATTTCAATTGGTTGATGTGGCAATTAGTAATTCAGGCAAAATGGGTTGGGTGCAAGTATTGATGCGATCTAAGATTCTACCGGATCTAAATCTGGATATTCTTGTTAAGCGTAATAAAACTGGAGTATGGATGGCTGTAGATGTACGCTTAAAGGGAATAACCTATGTGGCAGTTAAAAAGTATCAATTTAAAAAAATACTCGAAAAGCAGGGGGTTGGTGCTTTGATTGCCAACCTAAATGAAAAAAATAATAGTTTCTTTGGCGAACTATGTGCCCTAGATAATACGGAAAAACAATCTTGTTGAGCTCGCAAAAAATACCCCCAATCAAACCGTTAAAAGTAGAGAGTAAATATAAGCCGGCAGGTGACCAACCAAAGGCTATCAGCGGTATGGTTGAGGGATTAAACAATGGTCTTTCGGCACAGACACTTTTGGGTGTAACTGGATCCGGCAAGACCTTTAGTATTGCCAATGTTATCGAGCAGGTGCAAAGACCTACGATTGTTTTAGCCCACAATAAAACACTCGCCGCCCAACTCTACGGTGAATTCAAGAGCTTTTTCCCCAATAATGCGGTTGAGTATTTTGTTTCCTACTACGATTACTATCAGCCTGAAGCCTATGTGCCTTCATCTGATACCTTTATTGAAAAAGATGCTTCGGTCAATTCCCATATCGAGCAGATGCGTCTATCGGCTACTAAATCACTGATGGAGCGTCAGGATGTGATAGTGGTGGCGACGGTGTCCTCTATTTATGGTTTGGGAGACCCAAGTTCCTATTTAAAGATGGTCTTGCATATTTCCCGCGGTGAGCAAATCGACCAGCGTGCAGTTTTAAGGCGTCTAGCTGAGTTGCAGTACAAGCGCAACGATATCGACTTCGATCGCGCCTCTTATCGGGTTAGAGGCGATGTTATTGATGTGTATCCGGCGGACTCCGATTACGAAGCAGTGCGAATTCAGCTATTTGATGATGAAGTTGAGGATATCTGCCTGTTTGATCCCCTGACGGGTGAGATTCTTCGCACCGTCCCCAGATTTACCATCTACCCTAAAACCCACTATGTAACGCCTCGGGAGCAGATTCTTGTGGCGGTAGATAAGATTCAAGATGAATTAAAACAGCGGCTAGAACAACTGCGTTCAAACGATAAACTAGTTGAAGCGCAGCGACTTCAGGAGCGGGTTCGCTACGATACGGAAATGATACGCGAGTTGGGTTATTGCAACGGTATTGAAAACTATTCCAGATACCTTTCAGGGGTAGCACCCGGTGAGCCACCGCCGACTTTATTTAATTATTTGCCCGATAATGCGCTGTTGGTCATCGATGAATCCCATGTGACTGTCCCGCAGTTAGGGGCTATGTATAAGGGTGATCGCTCGCGCAAAGAAACCCTTGTGGAATACGGCTTTAGATTGCCTTCGGCACTGGATAATCGTCCATTGCGCTTTGATGAGTGGGAGGGCATAGCGCCGCAGATGATATTCGTCTCTGCCACCCCTAGCCGCTATGAGGAGGCCAATCAGGGGCAGGTTGTAGAGCAGGTGGTTAGGCCCACAGGGTTACTAGACCCAGAAATCGAAGTGCGTCCGGCATTATCTCAGGTGGATGATGTACTTTCGGAGATCAATCAGAGAACGCAAAACAACGAACGAGTTCTAATTACCGTATTGACTAAGCGTATGGCAGAGGATTTAACTGATTACCTCGATGAGCACGGCGTCAGAGTGCGCTATCTGCATTCGGATATTGACACTGTAGAGCGTGTAGAGATTATTAGAGATCTGCGTTTGGGTGAGTTTGATGTTCTAGTGGGTATTAATTTGCTGCGAGAGGGCTTGGATATGCCCGAGGTTTCACTGGTTGCTATTTTGGATGCGGATAAAGAGGGATTTTTGCGCTCAGAACAATCGCTTATTCAAACCATAGGTAGAGCGGCGCGCAACCTAGAGGGCAAGGCTATTTTATACGCTGATAAGGTAACTGGTTCTATGCAGCGCGCGATTGATGAGACTGAGCGCCGTCGCAGCTTGCAGATAGACCACAATAAAAAACATGGCATTACCCCTCAGAGTATCAAAAAGGAAGTGGCAGATATTATGGAAGGGGCACATGCTGCAATTGACCACAAAAAACGCGCCAGAAAGGTCGCTGAGGATTCTGCATCTTACAATGCCAATGCTCAGCAGTCATACGAGAATATGGCCAAAGAAATAAAACGTCTGGAAGACAAAATGTATCAGCATGCGCGCAATCTTGAATTCGAGGAGGCCGCCAATACCCGCGATCTATTGGGTAAGTTAAGAGAAAGTAGTCTTGCTTAATATCGGTTAAATTTCCTCTGGATTATTTGCTGTTATAGTTTCGACAATATTTGATTGTGGCTTTACATTTCCCTTAAAAGCTATATTATCCGATTGTGAATAATAAAAGGGGAAAATTAATGAAATCATTGTTTAAAAATATTGTTAATAAAAATGAAGGCTTTGCTTTGTCATTCGGGAGAGTCTTTTTTGTGATTGTTGTATCGGGATCATTTTTGGCTATTATTGGACTTTTGCTATACACCTTATTGGCCCCATTAAATTCTGATACTAAAAGGGTTGAGCAGCCAAATTTTGAAAAAACATTTAATGCTCCCGCATTGAATCCAGTCGACAGATTGGCAAGAGAGGAAAGAATACGGGAAGCCAGAAAAAGCTTTGAAGCTGCATTGACTGACGTCATGACTCAGGTTGATCAAACATCAAAAAATCTTTTTAAAGAATACCGTGAAATTACTTCCAGGTATGATGAGTTAGCTGAGAAGCCAGAAAACAAAATCAATATGAGAGAGCTTGCAGCAATTTCTGAGAGAATGTCAGACGAATTATCACAGTCATGTAGCAAGGCTGATATTGCATTTGCTCAGCAATTTGGAAATATAAAACGGGATATTTCACAAATAGCTGAGAAATATAACGTTGCAAGGGAAGAGATATCAACGAATCACGATCAAAGAATTGCAAAATATATAAGAAATAACGAACACTGTTTACAGCAAAGTGAGAATGTCAAAAAAATTGCTGCTAATCTCTCAGTTGCTTATTCGGGTAACTGGGGGCTTCCTGTAGATAATTACAGGGCTAGTTACTTATTCGGTGAAAAGGAAAAGTCTTCACTGCCACTAGCTGTTTCTAATCTTCTTTGGTTGGTTGAGGATGACATTAATTATGAACAAAACATGATTAACTTCACTAATTCACTTGTTTCATTTACTAAAAGTCTAAGCGTCTATTACTCAAATGTCGCTGATGAATTAGAAAAGTCAAACCGAATGACCGCTAAAAACTCGGAACTTCTTGCAATGGATATTACACAACAAATCCAAAATTATACTGATAATGCAATTCAAGAGTTTGAAAGGTTTAAGTATGAAGAAAGTTTAATATCTGAAACCACCTATTCACAAAGACTTATCATTCATGCTCAGACACTCTCGCCAGCAATTTTAGTTATATTGCCATTCTTATTTGGTTCAATTTTTATATTGCTTTTCTTTGCATATGAAAGACACTTTAGAAGAATTAACGATAAAAATAATCTTAATTAAATTAGGAGAAAAAAAATGAAAAAAATATGTTTTATTATTGGTCTATGTTTCGCATCAGGTATGGTTAGCGCGAATACATCCTTAACAGTTTCATATGGCTCATCTGATTACATTCTAGATTATAGTTATCCAGGAGATGACTTCGGTGGCACAGCTATTGATGAAAATTTTACCTCAAGAGATGTAGCTATTGGCTATAAATTGAATAACGATATGAAAATCGGTGTGAAATTTGGTGGTCTTGCTGAAGAGAGTTCTACATGGGAAAGTGACTTTAGTAATTTAACCAGTGTATATGATGTAAGTCGTGATGAAGCATCAATTTATGCAACTTTTAAAGTTTCTGGCATCCCTCTAACGCTTGGTTACTACACATCTACATTGAAGGAATCTGATGTTTACAGTGATGGAGCTGTATGGGGAGGTGAGCTGAAAAATGATGGAATTTTCATTTCAGGCTCCCACGCAATGCCATTAGGTGATAGATATGGTGCATTTGCAAAATTTGGCTTCCAAACTTCGTCAGTAAAGGAGGATTTTTCCTATACAGATGCGGGGGGTGATGTCGAAAATTATGGTAATGATACTAGTGGTACCGCCTGGGTATTTGGTGCGGGAATGTATTATGTAATCAATCAAGGCAGCTCGATTACAGCATCTATTGATCAAAAGAAATTTTCCTATGATGACATGGGTGATGCAAATTTAGATGAGGAAATTACTAACATGTCAGTAGCTTACACAGTAAACTTCTAAGATGAGAAATTGTTTCAGATCAAGCCTTGGCAATCACAGCATTTTCTGTGTTGTGATTGCCATGCTTTTTTCTTTGTTTCCACATAATGCCAAAGGAGAAGGTGTGGGATATTTTGCATTGCTTTCTACTGAAACTGTCAGGGCAAATCATGATCCCAGTGTAATTTATAATCTTAATAATTTTGTGAAGAATGAATTAATGGTAAATTCAAATTCACTATATACTGCTAAAAAAGCTATTGATTTTGATTTTGAACTTGTAATTGAGGGTTTAACCGAATCATCACATAAAATTGCAACAATATTCATTGTTGGGCCAGCAAAAAATACAGCTGAAGGTTGTAAGCTAGTATTAGGTCGAGATGAATATCCAATAAATAGCTTCTTAACTTCGCTTTCAAAAATATCTACAAAAGATATTTCTATTTACCTTGATTTTAGGATGGTTGATGACCTCAGCTGTAGAGAGTCACTTAATAGCCTCAGATTCACATTTTCAAACAATCTAAAAATATACTATTCAGACTCTGGCAAAAGTATCATTGAAGATCAATTGAGTGATAATTCCGAAATTTCAGGTATGGGTTTTTCAGATTTAACTCATTCATTTATTGCTAGTCATATCAATTTTTCAGAAATGAGTTTGTTGGATATGGATCTTGACTATAAAACAAACAAAAGAATTTTCACCAAAAGGTTTTTAGTTTTTAGTAATTCTAAATTTAGTCACAATGCTCAGCTAATTAATTCAAATGACAGTACTATTGTTAATCAAAATTTTAAATTTTTTTCCAGTGCTGTTGTTCCGTATGCTGAAAACAAATTTGAGAATGTGCAAAAAGCTATAGCAAAGGCTGCTCGTGAAAGGGCTGCTCGTGAACAAGCTGCTCTTGAGAGGGCTGCACGAGAAAAGGCTGCTCGAGAAAAGGCTGCTCGAGAAAAGGCTGCTCGTGAAAGGGCTGCTCGTGAACAAGCTGCTCGTGAGAGGGCTGCTCGAGAAAAGGCTGCTCGAGAAAAAGTTGCTCAAGAAAAAGCTGCTATTGAAAAGGCTAAAAAAGAAAAAGAAGCAATTGAACTCAAAAAAAGAGAAAAGGAATTAGCCGAGCAACTAAAAATTATAAAAAAACAAAAAGCTAGGTTAGCAAATGAAAAAGCTGCTTCTGACAAAAGAAATGATACTAATCAAAAAGATAGCGTAAATCAAAATCTGCCAACATTTTCATTTTGACGCCTCTAATGAAAGTATTAACTTGGTTATTCAATTAAAAAGTTTCTTTTCAGTAAAGGAAAAGGTTACTTCTTAAGGGGTTTCGGTAAATTAGGGTAAGGTAAAAAATATTGTGGTTTTTTGATGATTCATTACTCTTTTTCAGTATAATGCCCATCCAATATTTTGTACGACCGTAGCTCAGCTGGTTAGAGCACCACCTTGACATGGTGGGGGTCGGTGGTTCGAGTCCACTCGGTCGTACCAAATATATTCTCAAGCCCTTGTTTTACCTATTTAACAGGGGCTTTTTTGTGCGAAAACAATCAATTTCCTGCCAAAATCATTTCTCTAATCTCAGACCAATAACAACCCCGCTTAGGGCGCAATCTATGGCGTCTTAAATGGGGTCTTGAGATGACGATAGTTACTTAAGTTGAGACTTATATGGGCTAATATTGACATGAAGAGGGCTTTGGCAGAGCTTGATTGGCTAGGGTAATAAATGGCGTTTTTAGAAACTACCTTACCAATAGTACCCGAACGACATATTAGCCTCTGATGAAATGTCATGATTGTAACCTAATCGAACATCAAAGTTGTCGCTAACTTTCCACCTAGTCTCAATTGAATAGACAAACTCATCTTTTGCACTACTATCGAAGTAGTGTCTATTTTCTGCTTTGAATGACAATCGGCTTTTTGTGTGTAATGAAAAATCTGCAAAGATAGTTGATTTTATGTAGCCAAAGCCATATTGGTTTTTGGAGTTTTGTATTGCTCCCCCAATGCCAAAGCCAAAAATAGAATTGTCAGTGATTTTTTTGGATCTTCCAATATCGCCTTGCAGTCTAATTATTGGACAGTCAAAACATGAAAGGTTTTGCTGTTGTATACCTGCGCTAATACTCCATACTTTACCCTCATCACCAGGTAAGCCAGATTTAGCTATACTCACCGATTTTATATCAACAAATTTGAGGCTATGAAGATAAATTTTGTTGTTTTGATAAGCAAGCTTTATTCCCATCATGCTGAGAGTTGAATATGGTAGATGTCCATTATCAGCATCCAAAGAGTCATAATATGCCGGCCTAAGATAGATAATTGATCCTTGTCCCAGTGTATTATTTGAAATAGTACTTATTTGGATATAGCTAGGCTTACGGCTTATATGAGGAGGAGATTTGATTTCTGCTGTTTTATTAGGAATATAGGTTGGAAGACCTAATTGTTTCAAATGGACTTTCCTAATGTCATCTCTTAGTTTAACAGACAATTCGTCTCTCTTTTTTATCAAATTAAAGTAGTTGTTAAGTGCAGTAAGTAATTTGTGTTTTTCAATGGTTTCTAAGATATTAAACTCTGGACTATTGAGAAGAGAAATATCCTTTGCCACCATGGTAAAGAATTCTCTTTCCTTAGCTGATAACTCGCTGAAACTCTCAAAAAATCTACTTTGTCTAGATGGGTGAAATATTACATTTTTTATTCTATGCTGTTGATGCATTTGATGTTGATCTAAATTACTAAAAATTGTTTGGGGAAACACCCAAGAATGAAGATTTTCAGTCAAATTAAAGTTATTAGCTAACTCTAAAACTTCAGCCATCCTGTAAGCACAATTTTTATCCAAAAAATAGTATGTAAATCGTTTGTCTAAAATTTCCCACAAATGCCCAACAATGAGATCAACTTCAGCTTGAGAAAGGGCAAGTTCATATTCCCATAAATCTCTTTTTTCAAGTTCTCCATAGTTATTGTAATGGAAATAGAAGTCGACGTGACTGAAGCTAGCATCATATCCCCCAGTAACACCTTTCACTACATAACTTACTGGGTTTTCATCGGGAGGTACTCTTGCACCAAAATTAATACTTGAGTCTAGCAAAAAAGATTTTTCTGGGTTTCCCAGATTAAATTTTATTAACGTATGGCCGTAAAAAGAGGCTGGGTTCCCAAGATAACCAGTAGCATAAACAAGGCTGATAGATTTAACCGGCCCTTGCTTCCATGATACAAAGTTATCACATTTAATTTTATTTGCTAAAAGATCTTTTATGTATGTTTTTAGCCATTGGTAGCGAGCAGGAAATTTGCATATTGCATGAATGTTATGGTCATCAAGAACAGGTGCTCTAAGGGCTGAAATAGTAGCAATTAATTCAAGTTTAGGTGAATTTTTCCCGTCTTTTGCTAAAAAAAAAGACTCAGATTTTATTTCACTTTTAAAACCTGAAGGACTTTTAGATTCTTTAGTATAGTGCCCTAATTTGAGCCATGTTTGATGATATGCAAGTTGTTCTAATGTATTTTGCGATATGCCATATTCATCCTCCTCATTACCAAAAGCATTTACAGAGAAAGATAGGGATAATAAAAAAGAGAGAATTTTTAATCTAATAGTGATGGTGATTCGCCTAATCATGCAAAAAAGTTATCATCACCAAAAAAATAGTGATGATAACTTTATATTTGGAACGAGCTTAGTTGAATTAAGCTGAGCAACTTGACGTTGCTTGAGAAACTATATCGTAGTAGCTAGAAGCATTTTCCAAGCGTGTGTTACTGCTGAATTCATCAGAATTTACCTGGTCTCTTAATTCGCTTCTTATTTCGTTAACAGCATTCGATTTTTCTGATGAGGAACAACCAAACACTTCAAGCATCGCTGAAAGATGTTGGCCATGACCTGCTGCAGTTTCATCTAACAGATTTTCATAGGTCTCATTGATAAAAGCAGCGGCAGCAACTGCTTTAGCATTGCATGTTTCTGGACTTGCTGTTGCTGACGTAAGAGCAGTTGTTCCAGCATCCCAAAAAGTGTTAGATAGAACAGCCGCAAGAGGGGTTTTAGGAAATAATGCTGCACCAATACCACAATCTGAAAATGGGTTTGGCCCTGTGCCAACAGCTTTATCATTGGCTAAGGTATTTAGTGAAAATACAGTTAAAACAGTCAAAATAATAATCTTTCCAAGTTTCATAAATACTCCAAATGTTATAGTTTTAGAGAAATGAACAATATATTAAATTCATAATTTATTCAAATATAAATTAAAAGAAATTTCCACTTTTCTTTATGAATTATGAAATCAAAAGAAAAGGTAAAAATTTATATAATTAAGCGTTATCTTTTTGGATTGGAAGGAACTTAATATATCACTTTGAAATGTTTTGGATTGGTGTTTTGTGGCTATTCGGTGGCACCAAATTTCCTCGTCTACTGCTAACAGTAAATCCCTTAAATTATTCATTTAGTACTTAGATCGTTGAATACAACCTGTTTATAACCCATACTAGAAGTATATTTCTTTTGAGTTCTCAATATGGGTCTTTTAGCAATATATGTCGGCTTTGCTTTAGGTGTTTCTTTTTTATGTTCACTACTTGAAGCCACACTTTTATCACTTACACCAACCTACTTAGCCTCACTAGAGTCTAAAAACCCCAAACTAGGCAGTTTATGGCGCGGTTTTAAGGGCGATATTGATAAGCCTTTGGCAGCAATTCTGTCGTTAAATACCATAGCCCATACGGTTGGTGCTGCCGGTGCTGGTGCTCAGGCTACCAAGCTATTTGGCGAGTTGTATTTTGGTATTATCTCTGCCGTTCTCACCTTGCTAATTCTTATTTTTTCGGAAATTATCCCAAAGACCCTCGGTGCTCGCTACTGGAAGCAGTTGTCGCCTTTCTGTGGCTATATTCTGCGCTGGGTGCTGTGGGCGATGTATCCCTTGGTGGTGGTTTCGAAAAAGCTGACTGGTTGGTTGGCGCCCCAGGTGGATGACCCATCGGTCTCTAGGGATGACTTCCATATGTTGGCTATTATGGGGCATCAAGAGGGAGTGATTAATGCCGATGAGGCCAAGGCTATGAGTGCGCTGTTGGCCTTCAGGGGTCTAGTGGCTAAGGATGTTATGACCCCGAGAACGGTCATTGCCTCGCTGCCGGCGGATATGACTGTGGGTGAGGTGTCACCCACTGATCCCTCCCTAAGGTTTTCCAGAATTCCCATTTTTCAGGAGCACAGCGAAGACCTTATTGGTTTTGTACGCAAGGATGAGCTGTTTAAAGAGGCCTCTGAGGGTCGTCGTGACACCAAGCTTGGTTCCCTCAAGCGGGATTTTTTAAGTATATTAGAGGGCAAACCACTGCCAGAGCTAATGCAAACTATGGTCGATGAGCGGGTATCTATCAGTTTGGTGGTTAGTGAGTATGGTGATCCTCTGGGGTTGGCGACCATGGAAGATCTGGTGGAAACCATGTTGGGTATGGAAATTGTCGACGAATCAGATAGTCATATCGATATGCAGGAGCGCGCCCGACAGCTCTGGCGTCTAAGGGCAAATGCCACAGGAATAAAATTCGAAAGTAACGATTAAATATATTTAGCTTTGAGCCTGCAGTGGGAATTACAGGCACAAAGCTATAAATTTAGTTGTTGGCTGTAAATCTTATCCAGTTCAGATTCCACTCGCTACCCACGGCATCTAAGCGCAAAGTCTGTGGTCCGGCATTTAGATTGACAGCGTCAGTACGCGTAATCCAATTTTGCCAACCGCCAGTGCTGGGTACAAACTGTTGGTCAATTTGCACACCATCCGCAAGCACGCGGAAACCTGTACTGCCGGGTAGGCTAGCAAGGCGATATTCAATGGTATAGGTGCCCGCGGTTGCTACATCGATATTGTATTCCAGCCAATCACCCGGATCCACATAGCCAATATTTAAGCCGCCACCAGTGCCGCCGCCGCTGTCGGTAGAGGTTTCTATTTGGATGCCATTCATATTAGAAAATTGCTCAGCCTCGATAATGCCGGGAACAGAAAAGGTAATTTGCGGCTGACCGCTACTACTGTTGCTAGTATCCAAATCATCTCCCAGTGTATCTGTATCCTGATAGGTCAGGCCAAAGCCATAGGGGAATAATGGATCATAATTTTCATCATTGCGGTTGAGAATAATCTGGCTGGTGTATTTTGGCCAAGAGAAAGATAACTTGCCGCTGAAGTCATAGTTGATCTCACCACTGGCATTTTTGAAAATAACATCGGCAATACCCACGCCCTCGGAGCCGGGTAACCATGCGGCGACAAAGGCATCCGAGGCATTGAGCTCTTTATTTACCCACAGTGGGCGACCACTGATAAAGATGGAAATAACAGGAATATCTTGATCGCGCAGAGATTCAAGCATGGCTAAGTCGGATTTAATACCCTGTTGGTACTCGATATTTGATAGGTCCCCTTGACCCTCGGCATAGGGTGATTCGCCAAACACCACAATGGCAACATCCGGCTTGGTGCCACTCCAGTTGCCGCTAGAGCTTAAACGCGTGGTTCCACCAGCTGCATTAACCACAGATTGAATGCCCTGATAAATCGTTGTGCCTCCTGGGAAATCGCTATTACTGTTGCCGGTACCCTGCCAAGTTACTGTCCAGCCACCAGATTGTTTGCCAATATCATTGGCGCCGCTACCCGCAACTAGCACGTTAGAATTGCGGTTTAGGGGCAAGATACCGTTGCTATTTTTAAGCAGAACTAGGGATTCTCTCACGGCTTGTCGGGCTACGGCTCTATGGGCGGGAGCGCCAATTAAAGCGTTGTTGTTGGCGTGTTCTCGCTCAGAGGGCTTAACGCTGTCTGCAAAACCGGCGCGCAACTTAACCCGCAGTATTCTGGTTACCGCATCATCAATTCGCGACATGGGGATAGTGCCATTATTGACTTGCGTAATGGTATTTTGAATAAATGAGCGCCACGCATAGGGCACCATAATCATATCCACACCTGCCATAATTGCTTGGGCGCATGAGCTATCGCTACAGCCGGGGACCTGACCATGACCATTCCAGTCGCCGATAACATAGCCGTCAAAGCCCATCTGTTGTTTCAGTACATCGGTCAATAAATACTGGTTGCCGTGAAGCTTAGAGCCATTCCAACTGTTATAAGAGGCCATAACTGTTTGTGCGCCTGCGCCCAGAGCAGATATGTACCCCTGAGCATGGATATTGCGCAGCTCTGACTCAGAGACCACGGTATTGCCCTGATCGACACCACCCTGAGTACCGCCGTCACCAACAAAATGCTTGGCTGTTGCCACTACCTTGTCAGAGCCAAAACGGCTTGAGCCTTCGCCTTGAAGCCCCTTAATAATTTCACCAGCATAGGCTCGAACAATTTCAGGATCCTCTGAATAGCCCTCATAGGTTCTTCCCCAGGTATCGTTGCGCACCACCGCAAGGGTGGGAGCAAATACCCAGTCAATACCAGTTGCCGCAACTTCAAGGGCAGTAATTTCGCCGATTTCTCGCATGAGTTCAGGGTTGTTGGCCGCACCTAAACCAATATTGTGAGGGAAAATAGTCGCGCCAATTACATTGTTATGGCCATGAACTGCATCGGTACCCCAGATAACTGGAATGCCCACGCCACCATCGCTGGTATCTGTGCTCGCTTCGTATAAATCATCCGCAAGGCTTACCCAGTCTGCGACTGATGAGTTTTTACCATTTGGCCAACTGCCGCCACCATTTAGTACTGAGCCCAGATTCCACTGGCGAACCTCTTCAGGCGTAATGCCGCTAATTTCAGCCTGAACCATTTGACCAACTTTTTCCGCAATGGTCATAGAGGCTAGAATTGTGGCAACGGCAGTGTCTACATTTTCAGTAACTGCACTGGTGATGGACTCCCATGTGGATGAAAAGACACTGATAGTTACCTTGGCAGATGACTGATTGCCATGAGCGTCGGTGACACTGTAGTCAAAAGAATCAAAGCCATTAAAACCCTGTGTGGGGCTGTAGCTAAAGCTTCCATTATCATCAATACTGGTAGTGCCACTGGTTGCGGCAGTGGTCAGACTGTAGATCACTGGAGTGTTTACTAGCCCTAGATCATTGGCCTGTAAATTTCCGCTGACACTCTCGCCCTGATTGGTGGCAAAGCTATCGTCAACCGCCAATAGAGAAAAGTTACTAGGGTTGGAACTGCTGTTGGGGTAATAGCTTTCAATATAAGCAGCGATATCAGTTGCGTCGGTTCTGGTCGCATTAGTTCCAATAACGTCTACCGTCAGGGTATCTTCTCTAAGCTCGAATAAATAGCGCAAGAGTAAAAGCCCATCGGTAAGAGCATCAACTTCACCGTTGCCATCGATATCGGCAATTGTAATATTGGTTTCTACTCGAGTTGCAATTTGGGCATCGCTCAGTGGGGAATCTGAGGCCACAGCACCATCGATAAGGGCATCATTTCTCTGATCAAAGGTATAGCGTAAAAGTAGAAGGCCATCGGTCAATGCATCAACTTCACCATTGCCATCCATATCCCAACTCAGTGGAGCCTGTGCATTTTGCTGTATTAGTTGTGTCTTTTGTTGCTCGTCAGCAGTCACTTCAGTAATGGCTAATGATAAAAAAGCTGTAAGGCACAATGTGACAAGAGTTATTACTCTGTGAACAAAGCTTGAGAAAGATTGATGGAATAGCACTGGACAACACCCCGAAAAATAATTGTGCCGCTATAGTATTGCCAAAGCCCAGTAATTACAGGTAATTACGCTCAAATGGCCAAAAAAGGGGATAAAAATTGCGGGTTGTCAAAAAAAACTGTAGAACCGGCGCCTAAAAGCTATCAGCCAATAGGCGCCAGTGGCAATTACTGTGCGGCGAGGGCAAAACCTACTGCCTGTAAGTCTTCAGAGCTAGTGCCAATAAATAATCTGAAGTCACCCGCTTCTGCCTTAAAGCTCATATCGCGGGTATAAAACGCCAGATCATCCGAGCTGATGGTGAATATAACCTCTTGGCTTTGACCGGGCTTGAGAGCAATTTTTTCAAAGCCCTTGAGTTCTTTAACTGGGCGCACCACAGAACCCACCATATCCTGTATGTAGAGTTGAACCACTTCTTCACCAAATCGCTCGCCACTATTGGTTACAGAAACGCTAGCAGTTAATGATTCACCAAAGCCAATGCTCTTTGCACTTAGTTTAATGGGTGAGTAACTAAATTCAGTGTAGCTTAAGCCAAAGCCAAAGGGGTACAAGGGTTCTATAGAGCTGTCGATATACTTGCTGGTGTAGCGCGTATTATCCAGTGGTCTACTAACTCGCTTGGTATTGTAGAAAATAGGAATTTGACCAGTATTGCGCGGAACAGTCATGGTCAATTTTGCCGATGGGTTGTAATCGCCAAATAAAACATCAGCAATAGCATTGCCCGCCTCAGAGCCTAAAAGCCATGCATTTAGGATGCTAGGTATATGCTCTGCAGACCATTCAATAGCCAGAGGACGCCCATTCATTAATACCATAACCACAGGGGTTCCGGTCTCGTGTATGGCTTTAACCAACTGTTGCTGTGCTGGGTAGAGTTCAATATTAGTGCGGCTTGAGGATTCACCGGTTTTATCCGCATCCTCACCCACAGCAAGAATCACTACATCGGATTTTTTGGCGAGTTTAACTGCCTGACGCAATTGCTTTTTATCCATAGATTCAAGGCCCGAACCCTCGGCAAAGCGCACTCGCGTATTCTCAGATACGGCAGCTTTAATACCATCTAGCAGAGTAACAACATCTTCGGCCTGACCCTTACCGCGCCAAAATCCATTCATATGGAATTGGTTATCACCCAGTGGCCCAATAACCGCGATATCTTTAATATTTTTATCCAAGGGTAGCAGTTGATCGTCGTTTTTAAGTAGCACCACTGATTTGCGCGCCATATCTCTGGCCGCTTCGCGATGCTCTGGTGCCAAGATCAATTGCTTCTCGCGCTGCACATTGATATATCGGTAGGGGTCATCAAACAGGCCCAATTCATGCTTCATGCGAAGCACTCTGCGAACAGCCTCGTCAACTCGGGCTTCATCAACTCGACCATCGCGAACCAACTGCGGCAAAAAGTTAACAAAAACATCACTTTCCATATCGATATCACTACCTGCTTCTAGGGACATCTCAGCCGCCTCAGCATCATCGGCAGCAACCCCAGACGTTACCATTGCGCCAAAGGAGTCCCAATCCGAAACTAGCACGCCTTTATAGTCCCACTGATCGCGCAAAATATCGCTGACAAGGTAAGTGTTAGCAGAGGACGGAACCCCTTCAAATTCATTAAAGGCATTCATGAATGAGCGCACACCCTCATCCAAGGCCGCCTTAAACGGTGGCAGATGAGTTTCCCAGAGCTTGCGGCGAGAGATATCCACGTTGTTGTAGTCACGACCTGCAACCACCTCGCCATAGGCGGCAAAGTGTTTGGCGGTAGCGGCAATGGTGTCCGGTAAACTCAGATCATTACCCTGAAAACCCCTGACACGCGCCTTGGCAATTTGCCCTCCGAGGTAGGGGTCTTCACCCGCACCCTCCATTACACGACCCCATCTCGGGTCATGAGAAATATCAACCATAGGGGCAAAGGTCCAGTTTTGTCCCGCCGCTGCCGCTTCAATGGCAGCAATGCGCGCAGAGCGCTCCATCGCCTCTAGATCCCAGCTGGCAGATTCAGCAAGTGGGATAGGGAAGATCGTGCGATAGCCATGGATAACATCAAAAGCAAACATAAGCGGAATACCTAAACGTGTCTGCTCGACGGCATAGCGCTGGGCTTTTTCGACGTCTTCAGTTCCCAAAACATTTAATACTGAGCCCACAAGGCCTTTTTTCACCAAGAGATTGCGCTGACTAATTTTTGATTCATCAATATCACCAGTAATAATTTCATAGCCACTGTATTGATTGAGTTGACCGGCTTTTTCTTCCAATGTCATCTTGGCCAGAAGAGCCTCAACTTGTTCATCAATAGTTAAAGCATAGGTTTGAATAGAAGCGGCGACGGCAATGGTTGCCGCAAAAGCGATTAGGATGTTGCGCATAAGTCCCTCAGTTTAAGATCAGTATAAAAATTTATTTGCCAATAGTAAGCGTTGTTTGGACTTAATTAAATAATAGATGGTTAAAAAAAGCGTTCTTATTAGTGAACTAGAACAATTTAAATTGACTGGGCGGGTACGAATAAAAACACCGAACCTGTCAGGCCCCAATATTTTGAGCTTTGTCACAGAAATTGATATTTTTTTAAATGCTCTATTTTATTTCTGCTTCACTTAGTAAAGACACCTATGGATTTGAAACCGTGAAAGGCAATTGATGATATTACGCAAATTATCAGCATTTACACTGATAGAGTTGCAGTCGAAGCAATAAGTATTGGCAGTTAGTTGTTCAGGTTAAAGATTTGGCAAGCCAAAATACCATGGGGGTAGTGCAGGGTATTCGCCTCGGGGAATCTTCGCTAAATAGCACTGATATTAGTACAGCAATATCAGCAAAAATTTATCTGCAAAGAGTCTGGTGGTATGAATTATAAATACTAGCTGTACAGGGTTGCTATGGGCAGGCGCTTATGCTGAGTTTTATTATAAATCTCAATAAGTCGCTGTTCATTTTCTGCAGAAATCTCTTTGCCTTCGAGAAAGTCATCGATCACATCGTACGATAGGCCCAATACTGCCTCATCCTCTTTCTGTGGGCTAAGGCATTCAAGATCGGCAGTAGGGGTTTTATTGACGATGGAATCTGGTGCACCAAGACTTTCAGCTAGTTGCCGCACTTGGCGTTTGCTCAGGCCAAACAATGGGGCGAGATCACAGGCGCCATCGCCGTGCTTGGTGTAAAAGCCGGTTATATTTTCAGCGGAGTGATCTGTGCCAAGAACCAAGCCATTCACTAGCCCGGCAATTTGATATTGGCTTGTCATTCGCACTCTGGCTTTGACATTGCCCTTGGCAAAGTCTACAGCCTCCTTCGATTGGGATTGGTTGTTTTGCATTAGGCTGTCGACAACCTGCTGATTGACCGCGTCCGTAGCGGCTTGAATATTCACGGTTAGTATTGAATCTGGAGCAATGGCATCGAGAGATATCTGCGCATCCTGTTCGTCCTTTTGGGTGCCATAGGGAAGGCGAACAGCATAAAATTGGTAGTCGTTATTTTGAGTTTCTTGCCTCAGTTGTTCGACCGCTAGTTGCGCAAGGCGACCACAGGTGAATGAATCGACACCACCGCTAATACCCAGAACCAAGCTTTTGCAGCCCGATGCTTGAATTTGCGCTTTGATAAAATCTACTCTTCGGGTGATTTCGCTATTCGAATCAATGCTGGGTAAAACGCGCATCTCGTCAATAATTGCTTGCTTATTCATTACTCTATCTGTCCTACAAATTGTATCAATCTAGCTTAGATATTCCTCAATATAGACTATCTATGATTGCCGGTGGCCTTTATTCTGGCTGATTGTTGTAGTGATCTCGGGTATCAAACGCCGGAGGCACTACGTGAGAAGTTAGGCTCTGTGGTAGTCGTCTCAATAGCCAGCTGCTTGGAAAAAGTGATCTGCTGTCGTAATCAAACTTATCCCCATCGAGTTGAGGGTAGTCTGGGAAGTTAGTCGCGAGAACTTTGACTGCATTGTCAGCTAGTTCATCTTTGCCCATCATATGATACGCCTGAGCCATAACAGCTAGACCATCTGCAACAGCTGGAGATTGTTGAAAATTTTCCACTACAAACTGACCGCGGTTAGCCGCCGCTACAAGGGCGCCTCTAGAAAAGTAATAGTTAGCGACATTAATTTCCGAGCGCGCCAGTTGGTTGCGCAGACTAATTAAGCGCTGGCGCGCATCCGGGGCATAGGGGCTGTTGGGGTATTGTTCAATCAGTTGACCCAGAGTGGCAAAGGATTCTCTGGCAGTGCCTATATCACGGGTACTGTTATCCAGATTGAAAAGACCATCTAACAGGCGACCGCTCTGATAAAATTCACTCAGCCCCTTAACATAGATTGCATAGTCGACGTTGGGGTGTTGCGGGTGCAGGCGAATAAAACGCTCAGCAGAAGCAATGCTAGAGCTGTAATCGCTGGACATATACTGAGCATATATCAATTCAAGTTGAGACTGCTCTGCATATTTTCCAAAGGGGAACTGTGATTCTAACAGTTGAAGATTGGCAATGGCTACCTGCCAATTTTTTGACCGCAGACTGCGTTGAATTTTGTCGTAGAACTCGCGCTCGGTATAGCCGCTTTCTTCGCTTTCCGTTGATTCTTTGTCGTTAAATCCCATCCATGAGCAGTTAGCGAGTAAAGCAATGGAAAAAATCAAACCGATACGCATATTGTTTTTCATGTAATATTCCCTACAAGAGGAGTTTGCTGACAACATTCTGTGGCTGAGTATTTAAACACAGAGCTTAAAGCAAGCCAATCTGCTTTAACCTTTATAAGACTTATTTAGCCCGGCTAATTTCAGTCACTGGGCTTGGGATGGGTCTTTTGAAATAACAGAACCCAAATAGATAACAGATGGAACAGTCCAGCACTCAACAAATCGATACCTTAGAGGATCTATCAACCGAGATAAACAGGTCGGCTGAAATTCCCATGGATTTCTGCGGTCGCCGCTTAGATCAGGTGGCCTCAGAGCTATTCTCTGAGTTTTCCCGCTCGCGATTGCAGCAGTGGATTAAAGATGGGCAACTGAGGGTAGATGGCGATCAATGGTTGCCCAAGCGCAAGGTGATAGGCGGTGAGCAACTGATTATTTGTGCAACTGTGGTCTCCGAAGGCGAGTGGCTGGCCGAAAACATTCCACTCAATATAGTTTATGAAGACGACCACCTGTTGGTGTTAGATAAAACCGCAAATTTTGTGGTTCATCCGGCGGCGGGCAATTACAGCGGAACCGTTCTCAATGCCCTGTTATACCATTGTCCAAGCCTGCGCACTGTGCCTCGCGCGGGGATTGTTCACCGGCTAGATAAGGACACCACTGGACTGATGGTGGTTGCTAAAACCTTAGAGGCACACACCGATTTAGTGGCGCAATTGCAGGCGCGTTCTGTAAAGCGAGTTTATCAGGCTGTGGTCAATGGCTTAGTCACTAGTGGCGGGGTGGTTGATCAGCCTATTGGGCGTCATCCTCGTCAGAGAGTAAAAATGGCGGTGGTATCCGATGGTAAAGAGGCGCGAACCCATTACTCTGTTCTTCAGCGATTTCAGGGGCACAGTCATTTACAGTTGAAACTAGAAACTGGGCGCACACACCAAATCAGAGTACATATGGCGCATTTGGGTTACTCGCTAGTGGGGGATAGCCTCTATGCAGGGCGGTTTAAAATCCACAGAGGTGCATCGTCGGAATTGATCGAATATGTGCGTAACTTTCAGCGCCAAGCGTTGCATGCTGCCGAGTTGGCATTGATTCACCCCGCTACTGGCGAAGAGGTTAGCTGGTCATCAGAATTGCCACAGGACTTTAAATTACTGCTTGAGCAATTAAGTAATGAAACCACCAGTATTTGACTATCTTATTCCCGATTGGCCAGCGCCCGAAAATATTCAGGCGGTTATCACCCTGCGCTCTAGTGGCAACAGTCGCGCGCCCTACGATCATTTTAATCTTGCCGGTCATGTTGGCGATAACCCACAGCAGGTTGCATTAAACCGACAGCAATTGATCCAGCAGCTCGGTTTACAATCTCAACCTCTGTGGTTAAATCAGGTACATGGCACAGAGGTGGTTGAGGGTGCCGTAAATGACTCTGTCCCCAGTGCTGATGGCAGCTTCAGCCATAATATTCATCAGGCCTGTGTGATACTGACCGCGGATTGTTTGCCGATTTTATTCTGCAATCAACAGGGCACAAAAGTCGCTGCAGTGCATGCTGGTTGGCGCGGTCTCTGCGGCGGTATTATTGGCAGTGCGATAAAAAGATTTGATAAAAACGATACACCGTTAGCCTATCTCGGTCCTGCAATTAGTGCTGAGCACTTCGAAGTGGGTCCGGAAGTCCGCGAGCAGTTTCTGGGAAGTGCCCTGAGCGGCCAACACAGAAAAAATATTGAACAGGGGTTTGCTAGCGCTGGCAGTGAAAGTTACTTGGCAGATCTGTATGCCTTGGCTAGAGCGGAGTTGCAGCACTACGGCGTCAAGCAAATATATGGCGGAAACTTCTGCAGTTTCAGTCAATCAGAGCAGTTTTACTCCTATCGCAGAGAGAACAAATGCGGCCGAAACGCCTCATTAATCTGGTTAAAATCATAGATTAATTGGCGTTAGGCCAAGATTGGCGAAATTGCCGCTATTAATGCTTGCTAAGCGCACGTTGTTCCATTAGAATTGCCGCCCTTTAAAGCGGGCTGAACTGCCTGCAATTGGAATTAAGTGGGTAAGGTCTTCGGGCCCAGCGATATTGGAGTAAGACATGTACGCAGTGATCAAGAGTGGTGGAAAGCAGCATCGAGTTGTAGAGGGCGAAACTCTACGTCTTGAAAAATTGGATGTAGCCACTGGTGATAGCATCGATTTTGAAGATGTGTTGATGGTTGGCGAAGGTGCCAAAGTAAAAATCGGCACACCTAATGTTAAGGGTGGAAAAGTAACTGCTGAGGTTTTAGCTCACGGTAGAGGCGACAAGGTTAAGATAATTAAATTCCGTCGTCGCAAGCACTCGCGCACCCAACAGGGCCACAGACAGTGGTATACAGAAGTTAAAATTACCAGCATTGCTGTTGGGTAATTCTGAAAGGAGATAGAGATGGCACATAAAAAAGCTGGTGGTAGTACTCGTAACGGTCGCGATTCAGAGAGTAAAAGACTCGGTGTAAAAGTGTTTGGCGGCGAAAAAATTAACGCGGGTAGCATTATCGTACGTCAGCGAGGCACTAAGCTTCACGCTGGCGAAAATGTTGGCATGGGTAAAGACCACACACTGTTTGCAACCGCAAACGGTGTAGTTGAGTTTGTTCAAAAAGGCCCGAAAAACAGAAAATATGCTCAGGTTGTAACCGCATAAGTTTTTACATCCTGACATAAAAAAGCCCCATTGCGGGGCTTTTTTTATGGGCGGTGATTTTTCCCGAAATGACAGACACTACCTAGCAACGGTAAACTAGTAGTATGAAATTTGTAGACGAAGCAATAATTAAGGTTCAGGCGGGTAAAGGTGGCAATGGCTGTCTGAGTTTTCGCCGTGAAAAATATATTCCCAAAGGTGGTCCCGACGGCGGTGATGGCGGTGATGGCGGCAGTATTTTTCTCGAGGCCGTCGAAGGTCTTAATACCCTAATTGACTATCGCTATACCCGAAACTTCCGTGCGGAAAATGGTCAGCAGGGCAGCAGTGCTGAATGCACCGGTCGCGGCGGTGATGACCTAGTGCTAAAGGTTCCTGTAGGAACCACTGTTCTGGATGATCAAACCGGTGAAGTGTTGGGTGATCTCACCGAACTAGGACAGAAGCTCAAGGTTGCTCAGGGTGGTTTTCACGGTTTGGGCAATACCCGCTATAAATCGAGCACTAACAGAGCTCCGCGGCAAACCTCACCCGGTCAAGAGGGTGAGCTGCGCGAATTAAAGTTAGAGCTCAAAGTTTTAGCTGATGTCGGCCTATTGGGTCTGCCCAATGCTGGAAAATCGACATTTATTCGTGCGGTGTCTGCGGCCAAACCCAAGGTTGCCGACTATCCATTTACTACTCTGGTGCCAAACCTAGGCGTGGTGGGATTAAGTGCCGATAAAAGTTTTGTGGTTGCGGATATACCCGGGTTAATTGAGGGCGCATCTGATGGTGCGGGTCTAGGAATTCGATTTCTAAAACATTTAACCCGCACCCGTCTTTTATTGCACCTAGTGGATATGTTTCCCTATCAGGGAGACTCGGCGGCTGATAATGCGCAAATAATTGAAGATGAGTTATCAAAATTTAGTCCCACAATGGCCTCTGGTGAGAGATGGCTAGTGCTTAACAAGCTTGATTTACTGCCAGAGGAAGAAGTTGAAGAGCGCTGTCAGGCTGTGATTGATAAGCTTAATTGGCAGGGCCCTGTGTTTAGAATATCGGGACTAACCTCCAGTGGAACCAAAGATCTATGTGCAGCGATTATGGGTCATATCGATGAGTTGCGAGGTCGCGAGAGAGAGGACTCTGAGCTTGTGGTTGCCGAAGAAGCTCGTCGCAATCAAATGCAACTGGAGGCGCGGCAACGTATCGAAGAACTTGCAGAATTGCGCAGACAGGCGCGCAAGGCACAAAAAGAACAGATTGACGATGACGATGATGATTATGACGTAGAAGTGGTCTACGCAGAGTAAAAAGTATGGATAGACAGACAATAAGTAATGCAAAGCGCTTGGTTGTTAAGGTGGGTAGTGCGCTACTGACCAATGATGGCGCGGGAATTGATCGTCAGGCGATCGACGCTTGGGTAGAACAAATTGCTAAGCTTTTAGCTGCGGGCAAAGAGGTTGTTTTGGTTTCCTCTGGTGCTGTGGCCGAGGGTCTAGTTCGCCTCGGTTTAGATTCTCGACCACAAACTATTCATATGCTGCAATCGGCTGCCGCTGTCGGTCAAATGGGCTTAGTACAGACCTATGAAACCAGTTTTCGCAGGTTTGAGCGTCAAACTGCTCAGATTTTATTGGATCACGATGATATGGCTAACCGTGAGCGCTATCTTAATGCGCGCGGTGTTATGCAGACATTAATGGCGTTAAACGTGGTTCCAATTGTCAACGAAAATGACACCGTAGTAACCGATGAAATTAGATTTGGTGACAACGATCGACTGGCGGCACTAGTCGCCAACCTCGTCGATGCCGATATGCTGATTATCTTGACCGATAAAGATGGTATGTATGATGCTAATCCAGATATTGATAGTAATGCACAGTTAATTTCTCATGCCCATGCATCGGATAGTTCACTCGATGCTAAGGCTGGTACTAGCAATGGCGCTCTGGGTCGCGGCGGTATGCAAACTAAGCTCGAAGCGGCGCGTCTAGCATCCAGGTCTGGCTGTAATACGATTATAGCTGGTGGTCGAAATCAAGATATTCTTTCGCGTATCTGCGCGGGTGAAGATATCGGAACCTTTTTATCAGCGGATAAAACCCCATTGGCGGCGCGCAAACAGTGGTTGGCAGGGCAGCTTCAGGTCAAGGGTAGTTTGGTGCTAGACGAAGGGGCTACCCGAGTTCTTCGACAGCAGGGCAGAAGTCTTTTAGCGGTTGGAGTTACTGCTGTGAAGGGCAATTTTACCCGCGGTGAACTAGTCAGCTGTGAAGATGCCAGTGGTGTTGAAATTGCACGGGGACTGGTGAACTACAACTCTGGCGAAGCGCAGCTTATCCAAGGCAAAAATACCGAGGAAATTATCAATATCCTCGGCTATTGTGAGGATGAAGAATTAATTCACCGCGATAATTTAGTTGTCGTTAAGTAGAGTGTTCTCTCTCCATGTAGTTGTAAATCCCTGTAGTTTTTCGAATCCATTTGTTTGGTGGCGGGGAGTAATCGAAACAGCCACAAGATACTGCCCTCCCTATTTCCCATATTTGAGTCTTATATTTAGGAGGACCCTCCACCCTTAAGATGGGTGAATCCTTGTGAGAGTTTAGTTGCTCCTCGCGGGTAAAGTTAGACCATTGTTTTTATATTTCCAGTCAAAATATAAAAACAATTCGATCAGTAATTTATATGCCTAAATAAACAATTATTTTAGTTGTTAACTTAAATGGATAATTTTGGTTGACAGTGATTAGTCATCGCCTATCATAGCTACTTTTATAATCAGTCATACTGAGGTCAGCAATAATGTTAGCTAATCAAACGCAAACTTTAAGAAATGATTGGTCTCGCGATGAGATCCTAGGCCTTTTTGATCTTCCGTTTAATGATTTGCTATTTCAGGCGCAAACGGTACATCGCCAGAACTTTAACCCCAATGAGGTTCAGTTGAGTACACTGCTGTCGATCAAAACTGGTGCTTGTCCAGAGGATTGTAAGTACTGTCCACAAAGCGCTAGATACGATACTGGGCTCGATAAAGAAAAACTCATGCAAATTGAACAGGTTTTAGAAGCGGCTAAAGCGGCAAAGGCCAGTGGTTCGAGTCGTTTCTGCATGGGTGCGGCATGGCGCTCTCCTCACGATAGAGATATTCCAGCTATCGAGGCGATGATTCGAGAAGTGAAGGGTCTGGGGCTGGAAACCTGTATGACACTGGGTATGTTAAGTGAATCTCAAGCGGATAAATTATCCGAGGCGGGCTTAGATTATTACAATCACAACCTCGATACCTCAGAGGAATTTTATGGTGATATTATCACTACAAGAACCTACCAAGATCGATTAGATACCCTCTCCCATGTTCGCAATTCGGGTATGAAAGTCTGTTCTGGTGGTATTGTGGGTATGGGTGAAGAGCAAAAGGACCGCGCAGGGTTACTAATGGGTCTGGCTAATCTGCCCAAACATCCTGATTCCGTTCCTATCAATATGCTAGTTAAAGTTGCCGGCACGCCAATGGAAGCAGAGGAGGACTTGGATCCTTTCGAATTTATTCGCACAATTGCCGTTGCAAGAATACTGATGCCAAAATCCTATGTGCGCCTCTCTGCTGGCCGAGAAGAAATGAACGAGCAAATGCAGGCCATGGCATTTATGGCTGGGGCAAACTCAATTTTCTACTGTGATAAATTACTGACCACGCCAAACCCCAAGGCAAACAGTGATATGCAGTTATTGAATCGCTTGGGTATTACCCCAGAAAAGAGCTCAGTGGAAAAAGATAATCAGCAGCAAGAAGCAGATTTGCATCAAGCAATTGCTGAGCAAGAAACAGACCATCTCTTCTATCGAGCTGGCTAATATCCACGTCTATGTCTAGTTCCATGGACAGGCTGCTTCAAGAAAATCTTGATAAGCGCCGACGCCAACACCTCTATCGATCGCGAGTTAGGGTTGATTCTGCTTGCGCTGATCAATTGTCGGTTAATGGCAATACTGTGCTTAACTTTTGTAGTAATGATTATCTCGGTTTAGCCAATAATAAAACCATTGCTGAAGCGTTTAAAAAGGGCATAGATGAGTTCGGAACAGGCAGTGGTGCCTCACATCTTATCAGTGGTCACTCAAAAGCCCACTGTGACTTAGAGCAACAGCTAGCCGAATTTACCGGCCGCCCTAGGGCCCTGTTGTTCTCCTCGGGCTATATGGCCAATATGGGTGTTATAGGCGCCCTAGTTGGGCGCATTGACGCTGTTCTAGAGGATTATCTCAACCATGCCTCGCTTTTGGATGGCGGGCTTTTAAGTCGGGCTAAATTTCAGCGATACAAACACAGCGATTGCCAAGATTTAGAGTCCAAATTAAAGGCCTCTAGCAGCGCTCGAAAGCTAGTAGTTACCGATGGCGTATTCAGTATGGATGGTGATCTGGCACCCGTGCATAATCTTGCCGCGGTAAGCCATAAAAATAATGCGTGGTTAATGGTTGATGATGCCCATGGCATTGGCGTACTGGGCAAAACTGGCGCAGGTCTTATTGAACAGCTCGATCTGAATGTTGATCAGGTACCGATTTTGATGGGTACCTTAGGTAAGGCTTTTGGTACCTACGGTGCATTTGTCGCCGGCAGTGAAACATTAATTGAAACCCTAGTGCAGTTTTCTCGAAGCTATATCTACACCACTGCGCCGCCGCCCGCAGTTGCGGTTGCTACCAGTGCCAGTTTGAAATTGGTAAAAACTGAGAATTGGCGAAGAGATAAGCTCAATCAGTTAATTGCACGATTTCGCTCTGGAGCCGAGCAAATTGGCTTGCGCACAATGGCCTCAAATACCCCTATACAGCCAGTATTAATGGACTCGGATACCACGCTATTAGAGACTAATAAAAAATTACTCGATGCGGGCTTTATGGTCGGCGCCATTCGCCCACCCACAGTGCCAGAGGGTACTGGAAGACTGCGAATAACTCTATCAGCAAGCCACAGTGAGCAGCAGGTGGATGCACTACTGGATGCCTTAGATAGATGTTAGCTAATAATATTCCTGCCGCGGACAGAGCCGGCCAAATGCAAGACAGCCAATCGCTGAGTTTTTACCCTGCGACGAGTCAAAAATTGCACGCTGATCCCATTGTGCTGATTCATGGTTGGGGTGCCAATAGTGAAATATGGCAAACACTGCCGCAAAAATTGAGCGAATATGCCGATGTATACACTCTTGATTTACCTGGATTTGGCGCTTCTGCAGCCATTGAAAGTTACACGGAGCAGTCGTTAAATAGTTGGTTAGAGATGAATTTGCCCCAGCGTTGTTATCTGATTGGGCTATCTTTGGGCGGTATGCTCTGTCGCTCTTTTGCAGCTCAGCATGCCAATCGGGTATTGGGTCTGGTAACCATAAGTACCAACCTTAAATTTGTCGCAGATCGGCAATACCCAACCGCGTTGCCGCGCAGCGATTTTGAACAATTCAGTGCTATCTGGCAGCAGGACGCAGTTGCCTGTTTAAATCGCTTCTTCGGCCTTCAGGCCCAGAGAGATCGACAGCAGCGTCAATTAACCCGTCAACTGCGCAGTATAAGCGCGCCAATTGATGCTGTAGCTGGCCGAGAGATGCTCGGTCTTTTGGGCGAGTTGGATGGCACGCTTTACACGCCACAGATTAGCTGTCCTGCGCTTGCGATATTTGGTGAGAATGATTGTCTGGTACCTCAGGCCGCATCGACACAGCTGCCACCAACCCATGAAACACTGGTGGTAGAATCTGCGGCACACCTACCGCATTTGACGGCGCAAGCTCAGGTATTAGACAAAATTGTCGCCTTTATTAATCAATCCAAATACCAAATAGATAAGCAACAGGTAGCTCAGTCATTCGGACGCGCAGCCACAACCTATGATAGTGCGGCTCATGTACAAAAATGGTCTGGCAATCAATTATTAGAGGGTTTAGATGGTATTCAAAGCCCCGAGTCTATTATTGACTTAGGTTGCGGTACTGGCACACAGACGACCTTATTAAAAAAACTATTTCCCCAAGCACAGGTGGCTGGAGTAGATTTCTCTGCACCTATGTTGGCCTATGCCAAGGCCAATCAGCCACATGCCAGTTTAAAATGGTTGTGTTGTGATGCTGAAGATTTAGCGCTGGACGATCAATCTGAAGATCTGGTTTTCTCAAATTTTGCCCTGCAGTGGTGTAATAATTTAAGCCCAAGTTTGGCGGAAATTTATCGTGTGCTAAAGCCTGGTGGTCAGTTTCATTTTGCTATTCCAGGGCCCAAAACTCTGTGGGAATTGCGTCAGGTGTGGGCGCAGATTGATCAGGATATCCATATCAACCGATTTTTATCCTGCAGTCAGTGGTACAGCGCTCTAGAGGCGGCTCGCTTTACCAATATAAACCTTAGATCCACCACAAAAGTAGAGTATCACGCCAGTGTCAGAGATCTTTTATGGAATTTAAAAACTGTGGGTGCAACCAATCACAATAGTGGTAAGAACAAGTATTTAACAGGCAAAAAACCTATACAAAGTCTGTATGAAGCCTATGGGCAATTTAAAACTAGCCAAGGTACATTTCCAGCGACCTGGGATATTATTTTTGGCTCTGCGGTGAAATAAATGGCAAAAAAAGTTTTCTTTATAACCGGAACTGATACCGATGTCGGCAAAACCGAGGTCGCTGCGGGCTTTATTGAGCTAGCGAATCAAAAGGGTTTGCGCACGGGGGCGGTAAAGCCGGTTGCCGCTGGTTGCGAGGACCATGGCGAGGGTCCGCAAAACGATGATGCATTAAAACTCCAATCCCTTGCCAGTGTTGAATTGAGCTACCAACAGGTCAATCCAGTTGCCCTAGATTTACCTATGGCTCCGCATATTGCCGCCCAGGAGCAGGGCAAAGTAATTACAGCCAATAGACTTGTGGGATTTTGTCGCGGTGTCAGCCTGTTGCCTATGGATTTTTTAATTATAGAGGGCGCTGGTGGATGGCGTGTACCTATCAATAAACGAGAAACAATGGCCGATATACCCAAACAGTTAAACGCTGAGGTTATTTTAGTCGTAGGTATAAGACTGGGTTGTATAAACCATGCACTATTAACTGCTCAAGCCATTCGCATGGATGGGGTTAAAATTGCTGGGTGGGTGGCCAATATACTGGATACAGAAATGCTTCGCATGGATGAAAATATTGATACACTTAAACAGATGCTAATCGAACCCTGTCTTGGTGTTGTGCCCAGATTGTCAGATATATCGCCACAACAGGTAGCAGCCCATTTAACAATTCCAGAGTAACGGTAAAAGACATTATGAGTGAAGAAGATAAGTTATCCAAAGAAGATATGGAACGCGTTAATAACTATCTCAATAGCGGTTTTAACGTGACTGATCGCAAGCCTTTTAGAGGCTTGGTACTGTTGGGCATTATATGGAGTGTCGTGGCTATATTGGGTGGCATTAGTTGGTATATTGGTCAGCAAGCTGGGTTCCTTTAGGCCGCTGAAGCAAATAATTAATGCGCATTGTTAATCGATCCTTCGATCTGGAAAACGCTAGCTTCTCTCAAGCAATCGACCCGCTCCTGCAAAGAATCTACCAAGCGCGGGGTGTCCACTCAGATGCCGATCTCAACCTGCAACTATCCCAATTGCCCAGCCCCGATCTCTTGTTAGGTCTCCGAGCCGCGGTCGAGCACTTAGTTGAAGCCCTGAAGTTAAAACAAAAAATAATTATTGTTGGCGATTTTGATGCCGATGGTGCCACAAGCTCCGCTCTAATGGTCTTAGCATTAAGGGCTATGGGCTGTGAAACAGTAGAATTTTTGGTACCCAACCGATTTGACTACGGCTACGGTCTTACCCCTGAAATTATCGATCTAGCACAGCAGATGCAACCCGATCTAATAATTACTGTCGATAATGGAATTTCCAGTATTGAGGGGGTTGATTATGCCAATAAGTTGGGTATCAAAGTGATTATTACCGATCACCATTTGCCTGGTAAACAGCTTCCCTCTGCGGCAGCTATTGTGAATCCAAATCAGCCGTACTGTCAGTTTCCCTATAAAAATCTCGCCGGTGTCGCCGTGGCATTTTATGTTTTGAGTGCACTGCGCGCCGAGTTGCGTCAACAGAATTGGTTTGCAAATAATTCCATAAAAGAACCCAATATGGCCAGTTATTTAGATTTGGTGGCTCTGGGTACTGTGGCCGATGTAGTTCCCCTAGATCAAGTCAACAGGGCTTTGATTCATCAGGGTTTACTGCGTATCAGAGCAGGTCATGGTCGAGCGGGAATAATTGCGCTACTCAAAATAGCCGGAAAAAACCCAGCGCAATTAGTCGCCTCGGATATGGGTTTTGCTGTAGCTCCTCGATTAAATGCAGCGGGTCGATTGGATGATATCTCCTATGGTATTCAATGTTTGATAACCGATGATCCCAGAGAGGCGCTAGAGCGCGCGCAAGAGTTGGAACAGTTTAACCAAGATCGCAAAGCTATTGAGCGAGATATGCAAATTGAAGCTTTGAAGATTGTTGAGAATTTAGCGCTGGCAGATCGAGACCAACTACCTGCAGCTCTATGCCTTTATCAAGCCGACTGGCATCAGGGCGTCGTTGGGCTACTAGCCTCTCGAATAAAAGAAAAATTTCACCGTCCTGTGGCGGTGTTTGCCAGAGATGACAGCGGCACTCTCAAGGGCTCGGTGAGATCCATTCCCGGACTTCATATTCGCGATGCCCTTGATGCAGTGGCTACACAAAACCCAGGTTTAATTACTAAGTTTGGCGGGCATGCCATGGCTGCTGGGCTCAGTCTTGAAGAGAGCCACTTGGATCAATTTCGAAAAGCGCTGGAACGGCAAGTGGCAACTACCATAGACCCCCAAGATCTAGAGGCTACTCTGCACATTGATGGTCAGTTAGATGCTGATCAATTCAGCATGCAAACAGCCTCAATATTGCGCGATGCAGGGCCCTGGGGTCAGGCCTTTCCCGAACCCTGTTTCGAAGGACAGTTTGAACTCAAATCACAGCGAATAGTAGGCGAAAACCACCTGAAGGTCTCACTGTCTCCAGAGCTAGAAAAAGACACGGAAATCGATGGAATTTACTTTAATATTGACCATCAGATATGGCCGACCACAGCCACTGCAGTGCGCTGTATCTATCGCTTAGATATCAATGAATTCCGCGGCCGAGAGACTCTGCAGTTGCTGATCCAATATATGCAACCCATCTAGTGCTAAACAGTTACTTAGTCGGCAGTTGGATATGAAAGGTAGTGCCCTCATCTTCGTTGCAGGTGACGGCGATTTGCCCCTGATGTTGTTCAGTAATAATAAAATGACAAAACGATAGGTGCATGGGCTTATCTGTAGCTTCCCCTGAAAAACCATCTTGATTAAACGGTTCAAAGAGATTTTTTTGCTCATCAAGGCTGATACCCTTGCCATTGTGTTGTATGCGCAACCAAAGATCATCAAATGCCATAGATACATCTACACTTATTTCAGGCTTGTGATCCAGCTCGTCTATATTGTCTAAGGCGTAGCATGAATAGCGCAAAATACTTAATAATGCCTGTTGCAATTCGGTTACATAACAGGGAATCTCAGGTATATCAGCAGCGTATTGAGTTTTAACATTTACATCACTGAATCGAAGGTTGTCCGTAATAGAGAGGACGTCACTGGCTAATTCCAAGCTATTGTCCACAACAGAAATAATGCTGCTCTGGGTTTTTTCCCCACCACCGCTAGTGGAAAAATTTAGCAGATTAGAGATAACAGAACTGGCTTGTTGGCCGCGAATAATGGTCTCTTCTAGTAATTCATTAAGACCCTCAGTATCTAGGCTATCATCGACAACACTCTGACGAACAGTTTTAATATCCTTGATAATGGCTGTTAGCGGTGTATTGATATCGTGGGCCATCACTGCTGCCATTTCACCCATGGCAGACATTTTATCGCGCTGAATCAGCAGATTTTCATTTTTAGCCCGTTGGGTAACATCATCTAAAAGAATAACAACCCCTGTTTCTTTTTCTAGCTGAAGCGGGTAGATAGTAATATCAAATTGGTATTGACCGCGCTGGCTATATTTCACTGTGATAATTTTATTGTCATCCTGAGCCTGCTTGACCTGATCTGGGGTAACCGTGATTGTTGGAAAGGTTTTCCACAGGTCAGCTCCCTGTGCCTCCGCAAAGCTAACGCCGCTGATAATTTCCGCACGATTGTTCCACTGTGTAATCTGATTTTTTTGATTGAGACCAATAAGAATCATGGGCAGAGACTGCAAAATACTATTGATATAGGCCTCTGATTTTTGTAACTGTTTTGTGGTCTTTTTATGTTCAGACACTTCCTTTTTAAGCAGTTTATTCGACTGATCAAGGGTTTGGGTTCGCTCGATAACACGCTGTTCAAGCTGTGATCGAATCTCCTCGAGCTCTTGGTTGTATGAGCGAGCCTGACGGCGAGTGAAATACAGCCTTACCGATAAAATGGCTAGGGCAATAATTAAAATATTGCCGACAAAGTTAGCCACATATTGCCAATTTGTAGAGCCATCGGCTTCACGGAACACCCAGAAGATATCTGCTGTAGCCGATTGGCAGATAGTCATTAGCGACCAACTAAATAGGATATGTTTTAACTTCAATCTGTCCACTCCCAGTTGTTTATCCATTTCTATTTATTATAACCACGAGACTGAGTGGTTTTGTAGTAAAAGCTATGATTGCTGACTGTTAAGTTTATGATGAGCAGCTAACACTAATGCTGCTGGACCAGTCCGGAGGCAGACCTGCGTATTTTTCTGCTTTTGGGTTAGCAACAAATGGATTGTTGAGTATTTTAAGCAAAAGTTCTACCTCAGAATAATTACCGCCCTCAGCCGCTTCGATAGCAGTCTGTGCCATATAATTTCGCAAGATATACAGGGGATTAACCTGTTGCATAGCCTGACATCGCTGTGAATCGCTCAGCGGTTGTGACTCCAAGCGCCGCAAATAATCCACAGCCCAGCTATCAAATTGATCCCGATGGATAAAATAGTCGCGAACACTCTGGTTGCTTGAGGTAAATTCGCATAATTTGCGGAAGAATAGGGTGTAATCAACCTGATCCGTGGCCATGATATTTAAAAGTTGATTAATCAATTGCTCATCTTCAGCTCGATACTCTAGCAAGCCCAGCTTTGTCGCCATAATTATTCTGTAGTGCCGCAGATATTCATTTTCATACTGCTCGAGGCAATCAGTGATGTCATTGGCATCCAATAGCGAACTAAAACAGGTTGCCAATGCATTGAGGTTCCAAAGAGCAATGGAGGGCTGGTTTCTGTATGAGTAACGCCCTTGGTGATCGGAATGATTGCAGATAAACTCAGGATTATAATTATCCAAAAAGCCGAAAGGGCCATAGTCGATAGTGTCACCCAGAATCGACATATTATCTGTATTCATAACCCCGTGACAAAAGCCCACTGACTGCCATTGAGCAATGGTCTTAGCGGTTTTTAAAATGCAATTTTGCAACAGTAAATAATAGCGCTTGGGGTCATCTATCCATTCACCGAAGTGCCGAGCAATAAGGTAGTCAGCTAATTCTCTGACTGCCTCAGGGTTGTTGGCATAGTGAAAGTGTTCAAGGTTGCCAAATCTAATATGACTGCGAGCAACTCTACAGACAACCGCCGCAGGTTCTATTTGCTCGCGCACAGCAGTGGTATCGCCGGTGCAGAGGCACAGCGCGCGGGTGGAGCCTATGCCCAATCCATGCATAGCCTCGGAGCACAGGTACTCGCGAATACTAGAGCGCAACACGGCTCGACCATCGCCAAATCTGGAGTAGGGTGTGGGCCCCGCACCTTTTAATTGCAGATCCCACAGCTCACTATTGTCGCCGACAGCCAGTTCGCCCAGGGTGATGGCGCGACCATCGCCAAGTTGACCCGCCCAGACGCCAAATTGATGTCCAGAATAGACCACAGAGAACGAATTTACTGACTCACCGTTAAACGCCCCGCTCATCAGTTGCAAAAAGTCATCGCTAGCCAGTTCTTCCGATGTAATACCAAGATCCTGAGCCAATTGATGATTACAGCTTACCCAGCGGGGATTGCTAATTGGCTCGGCGGAAACAGAACTCAAAAATGAGCTATTTAAATCCTTGAAATGATGGAAAAAATGACTTTTTAACCTGTGCTGAAAGGAGTGGGTGCTCATTTGCTTAAAAATTCTGCCTCTAAAATTTAATAACGGACTGTTGTTTAAAAAAACAGCATATAACTCGGGGTAATTGATTATCTTGAAGCCTAACTGTTACACAATCAAGTCTGTTTTTTCTTGGTGTGAACTCGGTGCTAGGGTAGAATGCAGGCTTTGCATATGGGCACAGAAAGACAGCGATGGAAGTAACCCCTTTTTACAACAGTCTCGATGATCTCCAAGCTCGCACAGAGCTGCTTCGGGGGTACCTTTGACTATGATAATCGAAAAGAGCGCCTCGCCGAGGTAGAGCTAGAATTATCCGAACCAGATGTATGGAATGACCCCGATCGCGCCCAGGAGTTGGGTCGCGAGCGATCCTCTTTAGAATCCGTAGTAAAAACCATTGAAGATTTAGATAGCGGCATAGCCGATACCAGAGACATACTGGGTATGGCAGTTGATGAAGATGACACCGATATGCTCAATGATGTGCAATTGGAAATCGACGCAATGGAAGCCAAGCTAGCTACTTTAGAGTTTAGGCGAATGTTTTCGGGTGAAATGGATGAAAATTCTGCCTTTCTCGATATTCAATCTGGTTCTGGTGGGACCGAGGCCCAAGACTGGGCAGAAATGCTGCTGCGCATGTATCTTCGATGGGCTGATGACAAAGGCTTTAAAGCAGAACTGGTGGAATGTTCAGCGGGTGAGGTTGCCGGCATTAAAAGTGCCACAGTACAGATTACTGGCGACTATGCCTTTGGTTGGTTGCGCACAGAAATCGGCGTGCACCGACTGGTGCGAAAATCGCCATTTGATTCAGGTAATCGCCGTCATACCTCGTTTGCCGCTGTTTATGTGTCACCAGAAATTGATGACAATATAGATATTGAGATAAACCCTGCAGATGTGCGTACAGACACCTATCGCGCCTCAGGCGCCGGAGGTCAGCATGTCAATAAAACTGATTCTGCAGTGCGATTAACCCATGAACCCAGTGGTATCGTTGTACAATGTCAGAATCAGCGATCGCAGCATCAAAACCGCGACAAGTGTTGGCAGATGTTGCGGGCTCGTCTCTACGAGTTAGAATTGCGCAAGCGACAAGAAGCGGCGCAAGCCACTGAAGACGGCAAATCGGATATTGGATGGGGCAGTCAAATCCGCTCTTATGTTTTAGATGATGCCAGAATTAAAGATTTGCGAACCAGTGTAGAGACCAGAAATACTCAAGCAGTATTGGATGGCAAGCTAGACCAATTTATTGTTGCCTCGCTGAAAGCGGGGCTGTAGTTACTAATTTAGAACAGTGAAAAATACCATGACTGATCAACAAGACCAAAACAAGTTAGACGAAAATAAATTAATAGCCGAGCGCAGAGCCAAGCTAGATAATTTGCGTGAGCAGGGTGGCGTTACCTTCCCCAATTCATTTCGTCCGGCCGACAGTGCGGCTGATCTCCAAGCTGATTTTGGCGACCAGACCAAGGAACAGCTCGAGCAATTAGCTCGCCCCACTAGCATAGCTGGTCGGGTTATTCGTAATCGTGGTGCTTTTATGGTGATTCAAGATAGCAGCGGAACCATTCAGCTATATGTGACAAGAGAGGCGCGAGCTTTTGCAAAATCATTAGATCTTGGTGATATTGTCGGTGTCAGTGGTCCTCTACATAAATCCGGTAAAGGTGATCTATACGTCCAAATGGACGACTATCAGCTGTTGACCAAAGCCCTGCGCCCACTGCCTGATAAATTTCACGGTCTAGCGGACCAAGAGATGCGCTATCGCCAGCGCTATGTTGATTTGATCGTAAACCCTCAGGTGCGGGATACATTTATCACCCGTTCCAAAGTAGTGGACTTTATTCGCACCTACCTCAATGGCTCAGGTTTTCTTGAAGTTGAGACGCCGATGCTGCAAACCATTCCCGGCGGTGCGGTGGCGCGTCCCTTTGTTACCCATCACAATGCCCTAGATATTGAAATGTTTATGCGCATAGCCCCAGAACTCTATTTAAAACGACTGGTTGTCGGCGGCTTAGAAAGAGTTTATGAGATTAATAGAAACTTCAGAAACGAAGGTCTATCTACCCGACATAATCCGGAATTTACCATGTTGGAATTCTATCAGGCCTATGCTGACTTCAATGATCTTATGGATCTGACTGAAGATATGCTGCGCAAATTATCTCAGCAGGTGTTGGGTACCACAGAGATAACCAATACAGTCAAAGATGCCGACGGAGAAATTCAGTCTGAGATTACCTTTGATTTTGCCAAGCCGTTCACACGACTATCAGTTTTTGACTCTATTTTGGCCTATAACCCAGATATAAAAGCTGAAGACTTAAGCGATGAGCAGGGTGCTAGAAAAATCGCCACCGATCTTGGTATTCCACTAAAAGACCTGTGGGGTTTAGGCAAGGTACAAATTGAGATCTTTGAAAAAACCGTTGAGCATAGACTAGAACAACCGACCTTTATTACTCGATACCCAACCGAGGTATCACCCTTGGCCAGACGCAATGATGAAGATCCATTTGTCACCGATCGCTTTGAATTTTTTGTCGGTGGTAGAGAGATTGCCAATGGTTTCTCTGAGCTTAATGATGCAGAGGATCAAGCGGCTAGGTTTAAACAGCAGGTGGCAGAAAAAGACGCTGGGGACGACGAAGCTATGCACTTTGATGCAGATTATATTCGCGCTCTTGAATATGGTATGCCGCCAACAGCAGGCGAGGGCATTGGTATAGATCGCTTGGTTATGTTGCTCACCGATTCACCCTCAATAAGAGATGTCCTTCTATTCCCTCATATGAGACCAGAATAAGATGATTGACCCGTGGGGTGTTCAGCCCCCTCGGAAATCCTCAAATTATTTCAAGTTAGCGTAGTAGGCTGCTAGGTTGGTTATATCTGCATCGCTAAGATTTTTCGCCATTGCAGTCATCATGGCATTCTTACGACGACCATCGCGGTACATTTGCAATGCGCTCACCAGATAGGCTTGTTTTTGCCCAGCAAGGTTTGGCCACATGGGGTTGTTGCTAATACCATTGGTGCCATGACAACCGGCACAGGTTACTGATTTAGCTTTACCTGCTGCTACATCACCTGCAAAGCTAGCGCCGGCCAACGTGGATAAAATAATAGCAGCTGTCAGATTTAAAACGTTCTTCATTGGAAATCTCCAAAAATTTAATATCAAGATTATGTTCTATTAACCAGGGAGTGGCTAACAAATAATGTTGCGGTCAAAAGGGCTACAGCACCAATTTGGTGGGCTGCGGCAATGGCAACCGGTACATGAAAAATCAATGTGCTAATGCCGAGGGTAATCTGTACTAATAATAAAAATAGCATGATATAGATGCCATTGCGGGCACTAGTTGAGATATTTTTTCTTAAAGCCACTAGCGAAAAGCCAACCACCAGTGCGGCGATAATATAGGCAAAAATCCTATGATTAAATTGAATGGTGGTGATATCTTCAAAAGCCGAAAGCCATACTGGGCTCATAGAATAAAGACCGGCGGGGATAAAGCTATCACCCATCAAAGGCCAGGTTGAATAAGCATAACCAGCGCGTGTTCCAGCCACTAGGCCGCCAGATAATATCATCAGAAAGATCAATCCGCTGAGGATACAAGCAAGCCGCCCTAATCCTGACGGCTGATTGGTAGTTTTATTGATCAAACTCAAGGCAGTCCAAACAATAAACCCGTAAATAACAATAGCTAAGCCAAGATGCGATGTAAGCCTATACTGGCTGACATGGGGAATATCTACAAGGCCACTCTTTACCATATACCAGCCCATCAGGCCCTGAAAGCCACCCAAGAAAAGCATTAATAGCAGCTTGGGCAACAGCTGTGGTGAGATGCGACGAGTAAAGTAGAAATACACAAACGGAATAAAAAACAACAGGCCTATAATTCTACCCAATACGCGGTGTAAATATTCATACATAAAAATAACTTTAAATTCAGCTAGCGTCATACCCAAGTTTAACTTTTGGTATTCGGGAAACTGCTGATATTTTATGAATAACGCCTGCCAATCTTGTTGACTTAGCGGTGGGATAATTCCCATCAGTGGGCGCCATTCCACCATGGATAAACCAGAGTCGGTTAGACGTGTAACACCGCCGAGAAGTATCATGCCAAAAATTACCACAGCACAGGTCAGAAGCCAGCGGGCAATTAATTTATCATTTTCTTGAGCGGTGGGGTTTACTTGAATCATTAACATTCCTGATACTGTGACTGTGTATAGCGGATTTCGCTTGTTTAGTACGCAATAGCCTGCTGTTTAGACTAAAATTTTTGACCAAATTTTTGCCTGTACCCAAGGTCTGCGTGTCTTACAGGGCGATTTAATCCATACGCCTACATAAATTGTGGAAAGCGCCTAAAAGGGGCACTATTATAGCATGAAGGCCATTGTGGTTGTTAGATGAGAAATTCTGTATGAGCAGTGCCAGAGAAATCAAACTCCACGCACAGTGGCGCGAAGCCATTGGCGATGAGTTTGAAAAAGACTATATGCAATCTCTGCGTGAATTTTTAATTCAGCGCAAACAGCAGGGTGCGGTTATCTATCCGCCCACCCAGCAGTGGTTTTCTGCCCTTAACAGCACGCCATTTGAAGATGTTCGCGTGGTTATCCTTGGTCAGGATCCCTATCATGGTGCCGGTCAGGCTCACGGGCTGTGTTTTTCGGTAACCCCGGGTATTAAGGTGCCGCCCTCGCTAGTAAATATCTACAAAGAGATAAAGTCAGACCTCGGCATTGATCAACCTGATCACGGATGTCTAATTAGCTGGGCTCAACAGGGTGTACTCCTATTAAATGCCACTCTGACGGTTGAAGAGGCCAGTGCAGGAGCCCATCAGGGCAAGGGCTGGGAGCAATTTACTGATCAAATAATAAAAACAATCAATCAACAGCGACAAGCAGTGGTTTTTATGCTCTGGGGTAGCTATGCGCAAAAAAAATCAGCCATGATTGATTCATCGCGCCACCTAATTCTAAAATCTGTACACCCATCGCCATTATCCGCCTATAGAGGCTTCTTTGGTTGCGGCCACTTTTCTGCAGCTAATCGCTACCTCGAGCAACAGGGTCTAGAGCCAATTGACTGGCAGTTGCCGGATCGCGAGACGGCCTTAAAAGCCTTGCAATAAGACTGGTCAGCCTGCAGATCCATCCACTTTTAGCGCAGATTTACCCGCTTTTTTTCGCAGCCAATTGATTCCTTTTAAAACTGCAGGAGTTGAAACTAGACGTTTTTCAACGGCATATTTTTTTGGGTAATCAATTAAAATAATACCCATAAACATAGTCAGTAAACCCTGCCCCGGAATAAATAACATCAAAAAACCACCGGCTAATAAAATCAGCCCCAGTAGATTTTTAAGTAAAATAATAAAAACCCGGAACACGGGGTGAAAAGTTGATAGCCACTGCGAAGGTTTGCGCCTGTGGTGTAAAAAATAGTCTTTGGGGATCTTTGCCGCAAGCCACGGCAAAGACAATAGACTAATTGCAAAAATCGCGGCGGAAATACCACCAATTACGGGTAAAATCGAAGTATTTGAGTATAATAATTCGATCATCCCATAACCCAGTTAATCCAGCTTATAGGGTAGGTCGAGCAGTTCCACAGAGATTATTTTCTGATCTAAAATAACCTGTTTAATCTCTGTATTTGAGGTTGATAAGACAGCTAAAGCCTCAATCTGACCCTGCTTACTAGGCAATGCAACAATTATTGTTCCCAGTTGTTTGCCCTGCGAATCGGTAAGAGCGGTGCCGGATGCGGGCACCGATTCTGTTCCTAGGGCAAGTCGATACATTCTGCGCTTTACGGCACCCAGATAATGGGCACGGGCCACAACCTCTTGACCGGTATAACAGCCTTTTTTAAAACTAATATAATCCAGTAGATCAAAATTTAACATCTGTGGAATAAATTGATCTGTGGTTGACGATGTAATATCGGCCAAACCGGCTCTCAGGCGCTGAAGGCTATCCGTCTCAGGTTCAATAGATAGATCCTGATCGCTGATATCGGTGATTTCAGTTTTAGAGAATACGGCATATTTTTTTAGGCTAGCAATTGCTGTGGCCACAATCGATGGATGAGTTTCCAGTACAATTCGCTCACCATCGACTAAGCCCGCAGCAAAAGCAAAAATAACTCTTCCTTTGGGGGTGCAGTGACAGCCTCGAATAAAGTTATCCCCACTCAGTTGATTGAGGTCACAGCTCACTTGCCCCTGAAGAAACTTGATGCTGTCCTGTCCGCGCAACTCAATTAGGCCGCGATCTGTATTGCCCATAAATAGTCCAATCAAACGTATAGATAAAAATTAGTTAGATAGTTTAGCCTATTTTACGTTAGTTCCCTATAATATCCGCTACAAATCAAAGGTGTGATTATGCAAAAAAATCGTCTGTTATGGGCAAGTCGACGCGGGATGTTGGAATTAGATCTGATGCTGCAACCATTTGTCGAAAATCACTATGATTCTCTTGCCGACGAGCACAAGCAGCAATTTCATCTATTCTTAGGGTTGGAAGATCAACAGCTATTTGAATGGCTGGTCCACAAACAGCCGGCGACGGATAGCTCTATGCAAACGATTGTCGATATTATTCATGCCAGTAGAAATTCAGCCCTGTAGATTTATTATTTCCCCAGCCAGATCTATTCTTGTCTTTGACCTTGGTGAAGCAGCGCTGATACTAATGGTGGTGCTAGCCAGCCCAATTGTTACTGCGGTAAAAATAATCACTGCTGCCCTTTTAATTGTCTATGGCTTAGTCGCTATCAATAGTTATACAAAGACAGCCAATAGCGAAATTCAATATCTACCCTGTAGTCAGCAATGGTTGAACAATGGTCAGTTGGTCAGTTTGCACTGACAGCAGTTTGTTACCCGCTATTTAATGGTGCTGTATTTTTTCAGCAAAAAGGGCAAGATAACAAGCCATGTTATTCCCCGCGATGAAATGCCGATAGAACAGCATATCCAGTTGCGAAAATTGATTATTGCCTGGTCGAAAACGGCTAGTCGCGATGCACTACCACATCCTGGCCGGCAAAATTAATTGGCACCATAATGGTATCCCGAGCCACGGGTGATAACTCCGGGTAATCCACAGTGAAATGCAGGCCTCGGCTCTCTTTGCGCTGTTGGGCACAGCGAATAATCAGCTCCGAAACCGTTGCCAGATTGCGCAGTTCCAAAAGGTCGCGGGAAATTTTGTAATTGCTGTAATAATCCTGAATTTCACTCAGCAGTAATTTGATTCTGTGGTGGGCACGCTCCAAGCGTTTATCTGTGCGCACAATGCCCACATAGTCCCACATAAAACGCCGCAACTCATCCCAGTTATGGGAGATAACTACATCCTCATCAGAGCTATTAACTCTGGATTCATCCCAGCCCTGAAAGAAGTCTGGGGCAGTGATCTGTTGAATCTTGGTATTGATATCCCTCGCCGCCGCCTGAGCGTAAACCAAGCATTCAAGTAGTGAGTTGCTGGCCATGCGATTAGCCCCATGCAGGCCAGTAAAGGCGCTCTCGCCTATGGCATACAGATTTTTGAGGTCGGTCTGCCCCTGTTTGTCAACCAACACGCCACCGCAGGTATAGTGCGCCGCGGGCACAACGGGTATAGGTTCTTTAGTGATATCTATATTAAATTCGATACAGGTTTCATAAACCGTCGGAAAGTGCTCAGTAATAAAGTCAGCCGGTTTATGGCTGATATCCAAATAAACACAGTCGCAACCTAGACGTTTCATTTCGAAGTCAATAGCTCTGGCCACCACATCTCTCGGCGCCAACTCTCCATCCTTGTGGAATTTGTGCATAAAGCGCGATCCATCGGGTAATTTAAGGATCGCTCCCTCGCCGCGAAGGGCCTCGGTAATCAGTGATGACTTTGCCTTGGGATGGTACAGGCAGGTAGGGTGAAATTGATTGAACTCTAGGTTAGCAACTCTACAGCCGCGACGCCACGCCATAGCCAAGCCATCGCCGCTAGCGCCATCGGGGTTGCTAGTGTAAAGATACGCCTTACTAGCGCCACCTGAGGCAAGAACCACTGTTTTAGCTTGAAATAGAGATACTTTAGACGTCTCAATATCAAGTAAGTAGGCACCACTACAGCGAATTTTACGCGAGTTGTTATCCGCCTGAGTAACCAGATCTACAGCGCAGTGGTGCTCGAAAATATCAATGTTCTCTCGGGCTATAACCTGATCAACTAGGGTGTTTGTCACCGCTTTTCCAGTAGCATCTGCCGAGTGCAGAATACGCCGATGACTGTGGCCTCCCTCTTGAGTTAAGTGGTAGTGAACCTGATCCGAATCAAGGGTAAAATCCACACCCTGCTCAATCAGCCATTTAACTGCGGAAGGGCCATTTTCTACCACATAGCGCACACTGTCTTCATGGCAAAGGCCGGCACCGGCAATCAGTGTGTCTTTAACATGCGCCTCAGAACTGTCATCTTTATCGAAAACCGCAGCAATGCCGCCCTGAGCTAGCCACGAAGCACCGCCTTTTAGGGTCGACTTACTGATAAGAGCGACACTGAGGCTCTGGTCTAGTTGAAGGGCTAGGGTCAATCCAGCAACACCGCTGCCAATTACCAAGACATCGTAGAAATTATTTTTGATCATTAATAAACCGCATATAATAAAACTAACGTGATAGTATAATACGATTGTCGCAGTGACTATGCTTAATTGTGTAAAACTGCCATATTGATGAACGCGATCAGTGTTAAACTAGCTCGGCAATTTATCAACAACGAATATCAATATTTAAGCGCCTAAGATAAAGAACGGAATTTTAATGAAGGAACTCAATTCAGAGCCCGCAGACCACCAGCTAGTATTGCGTGTGCAAAAGGGCGATAAAAGAGCCTTCGACCTTCTGGTGCTTAAGTACCAATACAAGTTGCAGGCTATAGTCGGACGCTTTATCCGCGATGTCGACGAAGTGGCAGATGTGACACAGGAAGCTTTTATAAAAGCCTACAAGGCCCTGCCGAAATTTCGCGGTGAGAGTCAGTTCTATACATGGCTTTACCGAATAGCCATCAATACGGCGAAAAATCATCTTGTGTCCAAAAGTCGTCGACCGGCAAATACAGATATAGATATTGAGGATGCCGAGCAATTTGCAAATAACGACAAGTTAATCGACGAGGCCTCGCCCGAGAGTTCACTAATGACGGATGAATTATCGGCGATAATCAAGAACTCCCTGCGGGCATTGCCAGAGGATTTACGCACAGCCCTCACACTGCGCGAATTTGAGGGTATGAGCTATGAGGATATCGCCGCGGTAATGGATTGCCCAGTGGGCACGGTAAGATCGAGAATCTTTAGGGCCCGTGAATTTTTGGATGAACGTATTTTGGCGGTAACAAATAAAAATTGAACCTTTTAATTGACCATTGGTCTTAGAAGTAAGGATTTTGGATTGAGAGTATTAATCTGGGGTTTTAAATATGAGGAAATTGTATGAGCGAGAGTAAACAGCGTCTTACAGAATCAGTGTCTGCATTGGTTGATGGTGAGGTCAGCGAGCTTGAGTTGCATCGTATTCTCAAAGAGTTAGAGCTCGAGGGATCTACTGATCAGTGCGAATCAAATAATCAGACTATTTTAAGTAAATGGTCTAGTTATAACCTTATTTCTCAGGCTATGGCCAGCACGCCACTGGTTGGCAAGGATATTTCTCAGTCTGTATCTGAAGCCATAGCCCGAGAACCCAACCACAAAACCCATTTTTTACAGGATGTTTTTCAGGCCAAAGCCATGGGTCGCTTTGCTGTAGCCGCCAGTGTAACCTTTATGGCTATTGTCGGCGTACAGCAATTAAACAATCAGAGCCCTTTGCAAAACGAAGTCTTTCAGGCGGCGGGCTCCGCTGTGGATAGCTCAGAACAACTGCAACGGCCAGCCAATCAGTATCCCTCGGGTTTCCAGCCGTTAATTGAAGCGCGCACGGTCAATGCCGGCGGCACCTTCAAAACATCGCAGCAGCCGTCATTAATCAAGCTATATGTGCTGGGTAAAGATGCCAAAAATAAGCAGCTGGGTTTGGACGCGAAGGATCAGATAGATAAAAAAGTGCTGAAAGATGATCTGGAAGAAGAGTTGAAAAAAGATTCGACGGCGAAATAGATCTCTAAACTTGGACTGTATTGCCCAATGGATATGACCTTAGACTATGTTATACAGCGTATAACAATTTGTTAGTTTTTAATTTTTTTGATTTAGATATTTATAGATGATTCTTGAAACCGCAATTGTCACCGCTGTAGAGAGAGATGCTCTATGGGTAGAGGCAGTGCAAAAATCGGCCTGTGAAGCCTGTACTGCCCAAAAGGGTTGTGGTACCGCCGTGCTCTCAAAACTGAGCGGAAGAACCAGTCGATTGCGTGTTCTAAAACCTCAGCATCACACTGAGGCATATTCTGTAGGTCAGCAAGTCACTATTGCAATCCCTGAAGATATTGTGGTTCTGGCTTCTATTTGCGCCTATCTTGTGCCTTTGGGGGCTAGCTTAGCCGGTCTTTGGTTGCTGGGTTCCAGTGATTTTCTCAGTGTTATTGGCGCAGTATTAGGTCTGGCTTTCGGTGGAGGCTTAGTGAGTATTTACAACGCTAAACTGCGCAATGATCCGCGTTTTAATCCGGTTTTGTTGCCTGCGGATTTTGTTCAAGAAACCTTAAGTCTATCTTAGTTTTATTGTGTTTCGGAGTTTGTTCTGTGTATAGAAATCTTGTTACCCTGATTGTTGCTATTACCTTGTTCTCACCTGTAGCTCAGGCAAAGTTGCCAAATTTTTCTGATTTGGTCGAGGATGTCTCAGCGTCGGTGGTCAAAATTAATACGGTCAGTATTTCTGAACAGCATTCATCGCAGCAAATTCCAGATATTTTTAGAGATCTTTTTGAATATGGCGGTCAGCCCCGATCGCCCGCGCGAAAAGTTCGCTCCTCGGGATCAGGTTTTGTTATCTCAAGAGATGGCTATATCTTAACTAACCATCATGTGGTTGATCAGGCCAGCGAAATTCAGGTGTTATTTACTGATCGCCGTGAGTATCAGGCCACAGTGATTGGCACCGATCGGCGTTCAGATCTGGCCCTATTGAAAATTGATGCCAAGGGTCTAGACGCCCTTGTGTTTGCTGATTCAGATAATTTAAAAGTCGGGGAGTGGGTATTGGCTATAGGTTCCCCCTTCGGTTTGGACTATTCAGTAACCGCTGGGATAGTCAGTGCCAAGGGCAGGAGTTTGCCCACCGAGCAGGGTGAAAACTATGTGCCGTTTATCCAGACTGATGTAGCCATTAATCCAGGTAATTCCGGTGGTCCACTGTTTAATCTCAAGGCTGAGGTTGTTGGAATTAACTCACAGATTTTTTCTCGAACAGGCGGCTCTATCGGACTTTCATTTTCTATCCCCAGTAATGTTGCCCAGAGAGTGGTAGGCCAACTCAAGGCAAATGGTGTGGTTCAGCGCGGTTGGTTGGGTGTGGCAATTCAGGATGTCAATAAGGCCCTAGCACAGTCTCTAGAGTTAGATAAGCCGCGGGGAGCGCTAATTAATGCGGTTGAAATTGATAGTCCGGCAGATAAGGGCGGTATTGAACCGGGTGATGTGATTGTTAAGCTCGATGGTCATGAAATTATCGATGCAGATGATTTACCTCACTTGGTGGGAATGATAGCCCCTGAAACTATGACCAAAGTAGTGATTGTTCGCGAGGGAAAACGCAAGGTTTTGAACGTAACTGTGGGTGCCCTAGATGGGGATCAAGACAGTGTTGCCGAAACCAATAATAGCAGCAGTGATAGACTGGGATTAGCTGTAAAGCCTGTGAGCGAAGATCAGTTGCGTGAATTGAGACTCCGCGGCGGTGTGTTGGTGACAGAGGTTTTGCCAGACAGCCCAGCGGCGTTAGCCGAGATCAAACAGGGAGATATACTGGTGCAGTTGGGCTATAGTCGAATTAATGATACTGACGAATATGTTCGGGTGATTGCTGATTTACCTAAAAATTCGCCAATTTTGGTGCGATTCTACCGCGGTGGCTGGGCTATCTCCAAAACCATAGTGATTGACTAGCTCAATTGATGGTTGGAGTTTTAATCAGCGTTTTTAGCGGTTTGTTTGATAGCGTCCATGACTGAAATAGGCTAGAATCCCCCTCGCAAATTTAAATGGCAGTAAATATTTTGTCCGATCTCAGTCATATTAGAAATTTTTCCATTATCGCCCATATCGACCACGGTAAATCGACCATTGCCGATCGATTTATTCAGCTATGTGGTGGCCTTAGCGAGCGCGAAATGGCATCCCAAGTCTTGGATTCAATGGATATCGAGCGCGAGCGCGGTATCACTATCAAAAGTCAAAGCGTTACTCTGCCGTTTAAGGCTCAGGATGGTAAAACTTACCAGCTTAACTTTATTGATACTCCAGGCCATGTTGACTTTACCTATGAGGTTTCCCGTTCTCTAGCGGCCTGTGAGGGTGCGCTATTGATTGTAGATGCCGCTCAGGGGGTTGAAGCCCAGTCGGTTGCCAACTGCTACACTGCGATTGCCCAGGGTCTCGAGGTTATCCCAGTTCTTAACAAGATGGATCTCCCTCAGGCTGAGCCTGAAAAAGTGATCGATGAGATCGAAAATATCATTGGTATTGAGGCTACGGATGCTGTGCGTTGTAGTGCAAAAACAGGCGAGGGAATTAAAAATATTCTCGAAGAACTGGTGTTGCAGGTGCCACCACCTGAGGGTGATGTGAACGCGCCATTGCAAGCGCTGATTATTGATTCTTGGTTCGATAACTATCTCGGCGTTGTGTCATTGGTGCGAGTGATGCAGGGCACATTGAAGGTCAAAGATAAAATCATGGCTAAATCACTGGGCAAGCCCCATGTGGTTGATAGCGTTGGCGTATTTACGCCTAAACGCAACCCCACTGGTATCCTCAAGGCGGGTGAAGTGGGCTTTATGGTTGCCGGTATCAAAGATATTTTGGGCGCTCCTGTGGGTGATACCATCACCCATATAAGTAGTTCTGATACCGAGGCACTTCCTGGGTTTCAAAAAATTAAGCCGCAGGTCTATGCGGGCATGTTTCCAGTGGATTCTGATGACTTTGAAGATTTTCGCGAGGCACTGGCAAAGCTGGCGGTGAACGATGCGTCGCTGTTCTATGAGCCTGAGAGTTCGGATGCCCTTGGTTTTGGGTTCCGCTGTGGCTTCTTGGGCATGCTGCACATGGAGATTATTCAGGAGCGCTTGGAGCGTGAATATGATCTAGACCTAATCACTACTGCGCCTACTGTGGTGTACGAGATTGTCACCAATAAGGCGGAAACCCTGTATATTTCTAACCCATCAAATCTGCCAGATCCCGCGGCCATTGATGAAATGCGCGAGCCTATTTGCGAGGCCAATATTCTGGTGCCTAAAGACTACGTGGGCAACGTAATTGCCCTCTGTGTTGAGAAGCGCGGCATTCAAAAAGATATGCAGTTTATCGGTGGTCAGGTGTCATTGAGCTATGATTTGCCCATGAGTGAAGTGGTTATGGATTTCTTTGATCGACTGAAGTCCGTGAGCCGTGGCTTTGCATCATTAGACTATAGCTTTACTCGTTTTCAGGCGGCATCATTGGTCAAGCTTGATATTCTTATCAATGGCGATAAAGTTGACGCTTTAGCGGCTATTATTCATCGCGATCACGCGGTGCAAAAAGGTCGTAACTTGGCGGAAAAAATGAAAGAATTAATTCCTCGACAGATGTTTGATGTAGCTATTCAGGCGGCTGTGGGTGGCAATGTGGTTGCTAGAACTACGGTTAAGGCACTGCGTAAAAATGTAACTGCCAAATGTTATGGCGGTGATGTTACGCGCAAGAAAAAGCTGCTAGAAAAGCAGAAAGCAGGTAAAAAACGTATGAAGCAAGTAGGGCGAGTAGAGATTCCACAGGATGCCTTCCTTGCGGTACTTAAAACATAATTAGCAAACTTTAGAGAGAGTCTAATTTTGGATTTCAATTTTGAGTTAATTCTGACTGTTATCTTTTTGCTCTGCGGCCTCTGTTGGCTAATGAATAAATCGATCCGCGCCGATGAAGATTCTCTGATTGGTTTCTTGGCCTCTCTAGCTCCTGTACTGGGCTTTGTGTGGGTTCTACGCTCATTTGTTGCCGAGCCTTTTCAAATTCCCTCTAAATCCATGGAGCCGACCCTGAAGGTTGGCGACTACATACTCGTTAACAAATGGGTTTATGGAATTAGAATACCAGTGCTCAATACTAAATTAATCGATGTTTCCGAGCCTCAGCGCGGGGATGTTATGGTGTTTTATCCGCCTCACGAGGATCGATATTTTATCAAGCGCGTGATTGGTTTGCCGGGCGATAAAATTAACCTTATCAAAGGTCAGTTATTTATCAATGGCGAAAAGATGATGCAACAGGCCTATGAGGATGAGCCTGCAGCACCAAGATCTGTGGTTATGATGGAAAATTTAGGCGAAAGCGAGCATCTGATGCAGCGGCGCATTCAACCCACTCGCCTCAGCCTTAACTTCTCAGCCACTGTGCCCGATGGTCATTATTTTATGATAGGGGACAACAGAGATAATTCCAGTGATAGTCGAGTTTGGGGGGCGGTGCCCGAGAGTCGAATTGTCGGCAAGGCATTTGCTCGATGGATGTTTTGGGATAGCCTTTTGAGCTTACCAAGCTTTGAGCGCGCGGGTAAAATTCAATGATAATTAGTGCTCGGTCATGATTGCCAGCGCTGGCATCAATCAGCTTCAGCAGCGAATAGATTACCAATTTCGCGACCCTGAGTTACTTAAACTAGCCCTTTCTCACCGCAGTTGCGGCGCTAAGAATAATGAACGCCTGGAGTTTCTGGGTGATTCAATTCTAAGTCTTGTTATCAGCGATTTTTTGTATCAAAAATTTGCCGATTCCCGCGAGGGCGATCTCAGTCGTATGCGCTCGCAGATTGTGCGCGCTGTATCCCTAGCTGAGGTGGCTAGAAGTTTGGATTTAGGTTCTGAGTTATTGCTAGGGCAGGGCGAAATGAAAAGCGGTGGACATCGTCGAGATTCTATTTTGGGGGATACAGTTGAGGCGTTAATTGGCGCTATTTACCTCGATTCCAATCTCGAGGAAGCGAGGCGCTGTGTGCTCAACTGGTTTAAAGATCTATTGAGTATTGCCGATGAGGCTAAACCGAGCAAAGATGCCAAAACTTCACTGCAAGAATTTTTACAGCAGCGCGGCCATGCTTTACCTCAATACAGAGTGATTGAAACTGGGGGCGAGGCCCACAGCCGTTTATTTACTGTAAGTTGTAAAATAGACCTGCTAGACCGAGAGTTTACTGCCACTGCGAGCAGTCGACGCAAAGCTGAACAGATGGTAGCTGAAAAGTTTTTGGCTACCCTAGAGATAGACTTTTGACAGACTCTAAACAATTTTGTGGCTATGTCGCCATTGTTGGCCGACCCAATGTCGGCAAATCTACACTGCTCAATCATTTGCTGGGGCAGAAACTCTGTATTACCTCGCGCAAACCCCAGACCACAAGACATACTTTGTTGGGTATTAAAACTGAAGAAAACTATCAGACGATCTATGTTGATACTCCAGGTATTCACACCAATCAAGAGCGCGCCATTAACCGCGTGATGAACCGTTCTGCCTCCAGTGTTATTGCCGATGTGGATGCGGTGGTATTTGTGTTGGATAGATTTGAATGGAGTGAGGCCGATGAATATGTGGCGCGCGAGTTAAGTCAGTGCTCGGCACCAGTGATAGTGGCGATTAACAAAGTGGATATGATTGAAGATAAAGACGCTGTTTTGCCCCATATTGAATTTTTAAAGGGCAAGCTAGAAGCCGAGCAATTTATCCCGCTTTCGGCTCTGCGCAAAACCAATATTGATTTGCTAGAAGATAAGATTAATAGTTATATTCCCGAAAACAGCCATGTATTTCCTGAGGATCAGATCACTGATCGCAGCGAGCGCTTCTTGGCAGCTGAAATTGTCCGCGAAAAAATTACTCGTCAGTTGGGTGCAGAACTACCCTATCAGGTTACCGTAGAGATTGAAGAGTTTCGCGCTGAGCCCAGAGTTACCCATATCAGTGCGCTAATCTTGGTCGAGCGCGAAGGGCAAAAGAAAATTATTATTGGCAGCAGTGGTGAGCGGCTGAAAAAAATTGGTCAACAGGCGCGCGCCGATATGGAGTCATTGCTGGACTGCAAAGTAATGCTTAAAACTTGGGTTAAGGTGCGAAGTGGCTGGTCCGATGATGAGCGAGCACTGCGCAGCTTGGGCTACACAGACGAGTAGCGCGCTATGCGAGTTGAGTCTGAACCCGGATTTATTCTTCACACTATTCCCTATCGCGAAACCAGCTTACTGGTGGATATTTTTACCCTGAATCATGGGCGTCTGCGCTGTGTTGCCAGAGGCTTTCGCAAGCCCAATAAAAAAGGCATTGCCAAAACTCTTTTCCCCTACACCGAACACCATTTTCAATGGCAGGGACGGGGAGAGTTAAAAACTTTGATACATGCCGATCCGGTTCAAGCGCCGGTGTTTCTAAGTCAAGAATCTTTATTTGTCGGGCTGTATGCCAACGAATTGCTGTATAAATTATTGCATCAAAATGACCCTCACCAGCCGCTGTATCATTTTTATCATCAATTTATGGCCCAGCTGTCAGTCTCAGGCTTAGATCAGGCTGAATTGAGGCGTTTTGAGATGCTGATGCTGGAAGAATTAGGCTATGGCATAGTGCTAGATGCAGATGCCGAAACTGGAGAGGCAGTATCCCCTGAGCATTTATATTATTATATTCCCGATCAGGGGCTGAAATTATTGCAGGATCAATCTGGCAATAACACTCATGCTGTATCCGGAGCTGATATTATAGGGCTGAGAAATGGTGAATTTGAACAGCAGTCAGTGCTGAGGGCGGCCAAGCATCTCACCCGCCAGGTAATTAATTTTTACCTCGATGGCAAACAGCTCAACAGTCGCGAACTGTATCGCCAACATCTATTGAATAGCCAATAAAAGAGTAAAAAATGACTATTGCCGTAGGGACAGATATTGTAGATATTAAACGTATTGCCGAAACGCTTGAGCGACAGGGCGATAAATTTGTTCAGCGTATCCTCACCGAAAGTGAAGTTTCAGAGTACCGGGCACGGGGAAACTCTGTGGCCTTTTTGGCCAAACGCTTTGCCGCCAAGGAGGCGATTGCCAAAGCATTGGGCACTGGTATTGGTCGCGGTATTAGCTTTCAACATATGGTTATTTCTAATAATGCGGAAGGTGCACCACTGGTTGAACTGCAAGAGAATGCCGCAGAGCGATTAAAACAGTTGTGCGGCTGTAAAGTTTTGCTAAGTCTTTCCGATGAGAAAAACTATGCTCTAGCCTATGTGGCAATTACATAAATAAAGCCCATATATGCCAAAATATTATGTTATATAACATTCCGATAGCAGTGGTAAGTGAAAAATTAAGGCACAATAGACACTTTTAAATAGCTAATATTAATTGAGGCAAGACTATGCAATACCCGACAATTGATCAAACAGTTGGCAATAGCCGCTTGGTGAGATTGCAGCGTATACCCGGAAAAACCTCCAATACCATTCTTGCCAAACTCGAGGGCGATAACCCTGCGGGCAGTGTTAAAGACCGTCCTGCCATCAATATGATTAAACAGGCGGAACTGCGGGGTGATATTAAACCCGGTGATCGCTTAGTCGAGGCCACCAGTGGTAATACGGGTATTGCCTTAGCTATGGCGTCGGCCATGTTGGGCTATAAGATCACCCTAATTATGCCGGAAAATGCCACTGATGAGCGCAAGTGGGCAATGACTGCCTATGGTGCCGAGCTGATTTTAGTCAGCCAAGAAGAGGGCATGGAAGGGGCGCGCGATTTAGCCAATAAGCTGCAATCTGAGGGCAAAGGTGTGGTGCTCGATCAGTTTAATAACCCGGATAATCCTATGGCCCATGTAAATTCTACTGGCCCAGAAATCTGGCGCGATACTCAGGGTGAAATTACCCATTTCGTTAGCTCTATGGGTACTACAGGTACCATTATGGGTGTGTCAGCCTTTCTAAAATCGAAAAACCCAGAGATTCAAATTATTGGCCTACAGCCGGAAGATGGCGCCAATATCCCCGGTATTAGGCGCTGGCCCAAGGCCTATCTGCCAGGCATTTTTGATGATGCCAATATAGATACTGTGATGGATATATCCCAGTCAGCCGCTGAGCAGACTATGATTAGATTAGCTCGGGAAGAGGGTATCTTTGCCGGAGTATCCTCTGGCGGTTCGGTTGCCGCGGCTCTAGAGATAAGTAAGCAGGTTGAGAACGCAACTATAGTGGCGATTATTTGCGATCGCGGCGATCGCTATCTGTCTTCTGGGTTATTTGCCTAGAACTTTCATGGTGTCAGAGGTTATTGATATGCCTGTGCAGTATTCAATCGAAGATTTACGCTACCTGATGTCGCGCCTCCGCGACCCTGAAACAGGCTGCCCTTGGGATATTAAACAGTCCTACGCCACTATTGCCTCATATACGGTCGAAGAAGTCTATGAGGTGGTGGATGCGATTGAGCGCAATGATTTAAGTGATTTAAGTGAGGAATTGGGCGATCTGCTGTTTCAAATTATCTTCTACTGCCAGATGGCGGAAGAGCAGGGCGAATTTGATTTTGCTACGGTGGTTAACCATATCACCTCAAAGCTAGTGAGACGCCACCCCCATGTATTTCCCGATGGCACTATTCACTCATCGAGAGAGGGCGCATCAATTGATGAACAGCAAATTAAGCAAAATTGGGAAGCGATAAAGCAGGAGGAGCGCCAGCAAAAAGGCAATAGCGGTATCTTGGATGATGTGCCCAATGCCTTACCCGCACAGATGCGCGCCACTAAATTGCAAAAAAGGGCGGCTAATTATGGCTTTGATTGGCCAAATATTGACGGTGTATTTGCTAAGTTTAAGGAAGAGCTCACCGAGTTACAGCAGGAGGTAGAAAGTGGTGATAAGGCACGTCAGGAGGAGGAGCTGGGCGATTTAATGTTTGCTTGTGTCAATTTGGCGCGGCATTTGTCAATTGATCCAGAGAGGGCTTTGGCGAAAACTAATAATAAATTTAAGCGCCGCTTTGAGTCTATGGATGCTGAGTTAGATTTAAACAATAATAAAACGCTTGATGTGGATACTCTTGAGCAGGCGTGGATCAAAGCCAAACAGGCTGAATAGAACAATCCTATTTCAGGATCCAAAGCCACTAAACTTTGTTCTAGACTTGTTTGCATAGGACAATCGGTGTATTGTGCTCCCCCTTTATAAATAGGTCGCTGTGGACTCGATTATAACCATTGGCCACGGCGCAATAATTTAGCTTATAGGAAACCAATTAATGCGATTGATTTTACTAGGTCCCCCCGGCGCTGGAAAAGGTACTCAGGCACAGTTTATCTCTGAAAAATATGCTGTTCCACAGGTCTCTACAGGCGACATGCTGCGCGCTGCGATTAAAGCTGGGACTGAGTTAGGCAAAAAAGTAAAAGATGTTATGGACTCTGGTGCACTGGTGTCGGATGAATTAATTATTGCCTTGGTAGAAGATCGTATTCAGCGGGCCGACTGTGTCAATGGCTTTTTGCTAGATGGCTTTCCGCGAACTATTCCTCAGGCTCAGGCTTTAAAAGATGCAGGTATTCCCATCGACTATGTGGTTGAAATTTCGGTTGATGATGATCAGATTGTTTCACGCCTCAGTGGCCGCCGTGTGCACGAGTGTAGTGGTCGTGTTTATCATGTGGAACACAACCCACCGCAAGTAGCTAATCAAGATGATGTTACAGGTGAGCCGCTAATTCAGCGTGAAGACGATCGCGAAGAGACTATCCGCAACCGTCTCGAGGTCTATCACAGTCAAACTGAACCCCTAGTAGCTTTCTATACTGAGCTTGCCAATACGGATGATAAGTCACCGGCGTTTAAATCGGTTGATGGTCTGGGGCAGTTGGACGAAGTTCAAGCGCGTATTGTCAGTGCGCTAAGCTAATCGGCTATTTTCTAATTCTATTATGCGATTAAACCCCGGGTTAGGTATACTCGGGGTTTTATTTTTATTGGGTTTTAAATCAGGCTTATTATGACCACAATTCTGGCGGTTGATACTTCTACTGAAGCCTGTTCGGTTGCGCTTCAAATTGGCGATAAAACCATTGCTAAATTTGCCGATGAGCCGCGCTCACACTCCCGCTCATTAATGCCTATGGTGCAGCAAGTTTTGGCTGAGGCAGACATTAGGGTCAATCAATTGGATGCCATAGGCGTCAGTATAGGTCCCGGGTCTTTTACTGGTTTGCGGATTGGTTTTGCCGCGGTGCAGGGTATGGCCTATGGTGCAGATATTCCCGTGGTTCCTGTGTCCACCCTAGAACTGTTGTCGGCAACATATAGACGTCAAGCCAATCCACAGGCGGGTGAAATAATCGCTCTGTTGGACGCGCGAATGAGTGAATTTAATCTGGGTAGATACCAACTTGGTCAAAATAACCAGATTGCGCTGCTAGAGGCCGATCAGTTAGTTTCTTCAGAACATGCTATACAGCTAATTCAAGCCAATAAGCCAAGCGCTGTTATTGGCGATGCCGGCAACCTATTTGAGTTGGCACCGCAGTTTGCTGAGCTATTTACTCAGATCCATCCCAACGCAGTTGATTTATTACCTATAGCGCAACAACAGCTTACCGATGGTCTGGCTATGCACATAGAGTCCGTGGATCTGGTGTATTTGCGCGGTACTGAGGCATGGCAGAAAAGAAAGCGTCTAAGAACACCCGAACAGAGGGCTAACTAATGGATTTTATTCAGGCATTTTGGCTTGCAGTGGTTCAGGGCTTAACCGAATTTTTACCTATCTCTAGCTCCGCTCATCTAATTTTACCCTCGGCTATTTTAGGCTGGCAGGATCAGGGTTTAGCTTTTGATGTCGCCGTGCATGTGGGCTCATTAATTGCGGTTTTAGCCTACTTTAAAAACGATGTAACTCAGCTAATTCAATCATGGGTCGGCTCGACCTTTTTAGGGCGAGACACTAATGCCGAAAGCCAAATGGCGTGGTTTATTATTTTGGCCACGTTGCCAGCGGCGTTGGTGGGACTATTAGCCGGTGGCTTTATTGAGTTACATCTGCGCTCGATTGCGGTGATTGCTACCACCACCATTGTTTTTGGTCTGCTATTAGGCTGGGTGGATTGGCGTGTTCGCGGAACTAAAAGTTTACAGAGTCTAACTTGGAAATCCGCATTAATTATTGGTCTAGCACAGGTTTTGGCTCTTATTCCCGGTACCTCGAGATCGGGGATCACTATAACTGCCGCCTTAGCCTTGGGTTTTGACCGCAACTCAGCGGCGCGATTTTCATTTTTGTTGGCTATTCCGATAATTACTCTAAGTGGCGGCTATCAAACTCTACAGCTTTTAGCGGAATCTTCGGTGCCTTGGTTTGAAATAGCCCTTGCTACAGTGGTTTCAGGGATTACCGCCTACCTATGCATCCATTACTTCCTGCGCCTAGTAGATAAGATAGGTATGCTACCATTTGTTATTTACAGATTGCTTTTGGGTGTGGTTTTAATTCTTATATACAATGGCGTGATCTAAGCCCAAACAACAGTTTACAGGAACCATCATGGATCAAACAGAAAACCAATTTAACCAGCAGCTATGTGCTTTTTTAGATGCATCGCCGACACCATTTCATGCGGTTTCCTCTATGGTGGCTATGCTAGCTGATGCTGGATTTAGCGAGTTATCTGATGAGCAAAATTGGTCGTTAAAGGCGGGTGGTAAATACTATGTGGTGCGCAATGGTTCATCAATTGTTGCTTTTGTTGCCGGTTCTGAGCTCATATCCACTGCGGGAGTAAGAATCGCCGGTGCCCACACTGACAGCCCCTGCCCGATGCTAAAACCTCAGCCAGAGATGGAGAAGGGTGGTTTTTCTCAGCTGGGGGTGGAGATCTACGGCGGTGCGTTGCTTAACCCTTGGTTTGATCGCGATCTCTCGATTGCCGGACGGGTAGTTTATAAAGACGCCCAGCAAGAATTAAAGCAGACATTGGTTAATTTTAAACAGCCAGTGGCGACAATTCCCAGTTTGGCGATTCACTTAGATTGCAACGCCAATAAAGAATGCACAATTAATCCGCAGACCGATATTCCGCCCATCATAAAGCTGAATTTGGGCAATCAAAAGGCTCAGAGTTTTAGGGAAATTTTGCAACAGCAGTTTTTAACCAAGCAGGATCAGGTACTGGATTTTGAGCTCTGTTTATACGATACCCAGCCAGCGGCCTTAATAGGACTAGAGCAAGAGTTTTTAGCCTCAGGGCGGTTGGATAATCTATTGAGTTGTTTTGTGGCAATTCAGGCGCTGATAAAGGCCGATGGCAGCCAAACCTGTATCGTCGCCTGTAATGACCATGAAGAGGTGGGAAGCGTTTCAGCTGTGGGTGCTGATGGACCATTTTTAGAGTCGGTAATCGCTAAGATAGCCGCTAATGAGTCCAGTTCATTGGATATCAGTGCGGTAATGGATAAGTCGCTGTTAATTTCCTGTGATAATGCTCATGCTGTGCATCCAAATTACATGGATAAGCACGATGCCGGCCATCTACCCAGTATTAATGGTGGGCCGGTAATTAAAACCAATGTGAAACAGCGCTATGCCACCAATAGCGTTACCTCCAGTCGTTTTAAACAGCTTTGCGTGCAGGTCGATGTGCCAGTGCAACAGTTTGTATCCCGTGCCGATATGGGCTGCGGTAGCACTATCGGCCCCATTTCCTCCTCGCGTCTTGGTGTGGCAACCATCGATGTGGGTATTCCCCAGTTAGCCATGCATTCTTGCCGCGAACTCGTCGGATCCAAGGATCCGTTGAGATTAGCTGTGGTGCTAGATGCGTTCTTCAACAGTGATCAAGCTATGGGCTGCGACTGGGTTTAATCTAACTACCATATAGGGCTTGAGTAACTGAGCAGAACCCTTATCATAGCCTGTAATATCCATTCAGAAGATTTTTTATGAGCCAGAGAAGAGTTTTAACCGGTATTACCACCTCCGGAACGCCCCATTTGGGCAACTATGTTGGGGCTATTCGTCCTGCCATTGAGGCGAGTCGCGATCAGACTGTCGATTCGTTTTTCTTTTTAGCCGACTACCATGCGCTAATTAAGTGTCAGGATCCCGACGCGGTGCATCAGTCTTCACTGGAAATAGCTGCGGCTTGGTTGGCGCTTGGCTTGGACCCTGAACAGGTGGTGTTTTATCGCCAGTCGGATATCCCTGAAATACCCGAGCTCACCTGGTATCTTACCTGTATGACAGCCAAGGGGTTGATGAATCGCGCCCATGCCTACAAGGCGGTAGTGCAGGCTAATCAGGACGCGGGTGAGGACGATGATTTGGCTATCACCATGGGTTTGTTTAGCTATCCAACATTAATGGCGGCAGATATTTTGATGTTCAATGCCACTGATATTCCTGTGGGTCGCGACCAGATTCAGCATGTGGAGATGGCGCGGGATATTGCCCAGCGATTTAACCATCATTATGGCGAGCATTTTGTCTTGCCTAGCGCTGTGGTGGATAACAATGTTGCGGTGTTACAGGGGCTCGACGGGCGCAAAATGAGCAAGAGTTATAACAATACTATTCCATTGTTTTTAACCGAGAAAAAACTCAAGAAACACATCAATAAAATTAAGACCAATTTGTTGGAGCCGGGCGAACTTAAGGAAACCGATGATTCAGCGGTATTCCAGCTGTGGCAGGCATTTGCCACCGAACAACAGATTGCAGATATGCGTCAGCAGTTTGCCGATGGCATCGCTTGGGGCGAGGCAAAAAAACAGTTGTTTGAATTAATTAATGATCAGCTGAAACAGCCGCGCGAGAGATATAATCAACTCGTTGAAAATCCAGCTGAGGTAGAAAAAATACTTCAGCAGGGCGCTGAAAAGGCGCGACAGCACAGCTCGGCTTTACTGGCAGATGTGCGTCAGGCAGTGGGGATTCGTCCTCTGGGATAAATCTTTGCCAATAGGTGGTTAAAAATACCTTGTTGTAGTGAGATATTATCCATTTCACTGTATAATGCGTATTAAATTAAATCAGTTTTGTAGTAATTCCACGCCAATATTTAACGGAGACTTCAATGAGTCAGCTCAGAGTTTTTGCACTTGTAATCTTTACCCTATTTACTATGGTTGCCTGTAGCGGCCAAGATGGCTCAGTAGAGCTTACAGAAAATCAAGCAAACATTGTTGCAGAGAATATTGCACCACATGGCCAGTTGGTTATGGCCGGCCAGACAGTGGTTTCGGCAGTTGCCTCTGCTGTTGCTCGCAGTGCCGAATCGATCTATACAGCCAACTGTCAGGGTTGTCATAGCGTAGGCGTTGCCGGTGCACCTAAAACTGGTGATGTGGCAGCTTGGGCCGATCGTCTAACCAAGGGTATTGAGACGGTCTACGCCAATGCTATCAATGGTATCGGTGCTATGCCGGTCAAGGGTCTGTGTATGGATTGTAGTGATGATGAAATTATTGCTACCATTGACTACATGCTTGAAAAAAGCCAATAACCCAATAATAGATTTGCTTAAAAGGCCGGTTTCTACTGAGAAACCGGCCTTTTTTATTGCTACTCAGTTACTAGGCGACTGTGGCTTTTTCTACTATTTCAGAAACCGGTTGAGGACCGGCTGCCAATATAGCCTCTGAGGGTGAAAAGCGCGTCATATTTTCCGTGAATAGCTGTGCCAGTTTAAACGCTTCAAGATCGTAATCGTCGCTGTTTTGCCAGGTGTTTCTCGGATTTAGATGCTTGCTGTCTACACCACTAACCGACAGCGGTATATCCAAATTTAATATATCTAGATGCTGGCTCGGACAGTCTTCTAGCTGACCCTCATTGATGGCCGTGATTATGGCGCGGGTTACGGGTATTGGAAATCTGTGTCCAGTGCCGGCAATACCTCCTGAGCCCCCAGTCCAACCTGTATTTACCATATAGACTTTGGAGCCAAAGTCTTCGATGCGCTTAATCAGCAGTTGTGCATATTCATGGGCTGGGCGCGGCATAAATGGCGCGCCAAAGCAGCTGGAAAAGGTCGGGTTAATTCCCGCTTCAGCGCCTAGTTCTGTGGACCCCACGCGCGCGGTATATCCACTCAAAAAATGGTAGGCGGCGGCCTCTTTGGAAAGCATGGAAACTGGCGGTAACACACCGCTGACATCACAGGTTAAAAAAATAATATTTTTTGGCTCATCGGCCTGATTTTTATCAAGGCGTTTTTCTATATGATCTAGCGGATAACTGCATCGCCCATTTTCGGAAATGCTTGTATCACAGTAGTCGCTGCGCCGAGTTTTGTCATCGACCATCACATTTTCAACAATGGCACCAAGCCTTATTGCATTCCATATAAGGGGTTCATTCTCTTGGCTCAAATTGATGGTTTTAGCGTAACAACCCCCCCTTCAAAGTTAAACAGTCCACCTTTAGCCCAACCGTGCTCATCATCGCCGATAAGGAAACATTCGGGATCTGCTGACAGGGTGGTTTTACCACTGCCCGATAAGCCGAAGAAGAGGGTGGTATGTCCCTTTTTATGGACATTTGCGGCACAGTGCATAGGCATAATATCTTCTTTAGGAAGAAGAAAGTTGAGCACAGAAAACATGGCTTTTTTCATTTCACCGGCATAGGCCATGCCGGCTAAAAGCTCCTTGCGTTGACTGAAATCTATAATAACAGCGCCGTCGCGCTTGGGAACACAAACAAAATTAGCCGCGTGCAAGATGGTCCATGGTTTTTTAGACAGGGGGTTATAGCTTGGCTTTTTAACAAACATATTGTTGGCATATAAGCCATGCCATGCAGTTTCGGTGATTACTCTTACGGGGATATAGTGGTGATCGTCTTGACTGATGTGTAAATGCGAAACATAGCGCTCTTTGTTGGCGAGATAGTCAAACACTCGATCCCAAAGGGTATCAAAAGTGGTAGCGTCGATTGGGCAGTTGATTGAACCCCAATCTATGCTGTCTGCTGTCGTTGGTTCTAGGACTATAAAACGGTCTGGTGGAGAGCGGCCACTTCGTTTGCCGGTGGTGATGTAAATTGCACCTGTGCTGGATAGCTTTGCTTCGCCATTTGCTATGGCTTTTTCAATTAATTGAAAGCTGGTCAAATTATATTGATTTAATGTTTTGGTCATCCCTGTACCTCTGTATTTTATATTGAGTTTATTAAGTATCCTTTTCGAATAGCTGATTTATATCATCTTTATCAAATACATATCGCTGGCCGCAAAATTCGCATATAACCTGAATTGGACCCTGTTCTTGATAGAGATCATTGATTTCATCGTAGCCCAGTGAAATAAGTGTTTTGGCTGTGCGCGGTTTTGAGCAACTGCAGAAAAATTGCAGATCTTCGGGGTCGAACAGGCGCACCTTTTGCTCGTGAAATAGGCGATAGAGCTGCTGTTCATGCTCCAGTTCTAATTGCTCTTCAGGCTTTAGACTTTCTAGTAGCAAACTGAGATGTTGCCAGTTTTCCTGTGTTTGTTCATCGTCGCGGCTGTGTGGCATTTCTTGAATTAAGATACCGGCAGCCCTGTGTTGATCCGCCGCTAGCTTAATTTTGGTGCTCAACTGTTCTGACTGAGTAAAGTAATACTCTAGGCACTCACTCAGGTTGTCTTTATCAATGGGCACTAAACCCTGATAGCGTTCCCGGCCTTCGGGTTCGATGGTAATTGCTAGCGTAGCTGAGCCCAGCAGTGTTTTAAAATTATCGCTATCACTCACTGATTGATAGTCGCCGCGAACTATGCCGCGCAACTGCGTGTTGTTACTGCACTCGGCCACCAGAGAGGTAATAGCGCCGCGACCTATGGCTTGGATACTGACAATGCCTTTAAATTTAAGAGTGGCGCTCAACAGGCTGGCGGCGGCCAGAAACTCTCCGAGAATGGCGGAAACTGCCGGCGGATAATTCTGGCGCTGTTTGATAGCCTGATAGCTTTTGCTCAGGGTCGTAACTTCACCGCGAATATGGGTTTCGTCAAAAAGAAAGCGCTGTCGGATATCTAGTGATTTCATGGCGCGCATTCTACAAAATTATCCTATCAAATGCATAATAGATTGCAGTAATAAGCTATTTATTTTTTATTCACCGCGAATAAAGCGATGTATCTGGCGACGCTGTTTTTTGTTGGGCTTTTCGTGCTGGGGCAGGGTGCTATTTAGTGTTTTGCGCTCAGCAGTTATTTTCTCTCGTGCGGCAATACTGGCTTCAGTTTCTCGGTACAATGCCTGAGCTTGAGGCGCGCCCCGTCGCTGGTCAGACAGGGCAATAACCTCGACGATTTTCTCATCGTAGCCCTGGCGAATAGTCAGGGTTACTCCAGTTTCCAACATTCTGCTTGGTTTGGGCTTTTGCCCATCAACCTGTACCTTGCCATTTTCGATGGCATTTTTGGCGAGAGCTCGTGTTTTAAAAAACCGCGCCGCCCACAACCATTTATCGATGCGCACCTTATCCATTGTGGATATCGCCAAAGAGGGATAAAAAATTGTCGACCATAGGGTATTTGCTATCCACATCGCGCACTTGGCTACTGATAGGCTGTTTTATGCTCAACAGCTGTTGAATGCCAAATTGATGAGCTGAATCCAGTACGGTTTCTGAATCATCAATAAATAGCGCCGTAACTGGATCAAAGCCTATATCAGCCTGTAACTTATGCCAAAATTGTTGCTGTTCTTTTGCCGCCTGATAATCGTGAGAGGAAATAACCTGATCAAGCTGGGCCTGTATCGCGCTGTGGGCAAATTTGAGCTCAATACAAGGACGATCGGAATTGGTGATTAGAATACGTTTTTTGCTGATTCTTCCCAGTTGATCAAGAAAGGCTAGCACGCTCTCGCGTTCCGCAATTAGGTGCTTTACTTCCCCCTGTGCCTGAATAATATCCAATTGAAATTGATCGGACCAGTAGTCAGTGCGGTACCATTCCAATTGTCCCTGTTTTTCTTCGAGTCTTCGCGCAATATAGCGGCTGGCATCAGCTAGTTCAGCGCTGTGAATTTGGCTGTATTTTTGCGGTAGATGCTGAGTCCAAAAATAGTAGTCAAAATGAAGGTCGAGCAATGTGCCATCCATATCGAGTAGCACTGTGTCAATGCTTTCCCAATCGAGGTTGATAGGCTGACTGCTCAAAATAGATCCTCGGGCAATGGCTCCACACCACTTGGGGGTGCAGCCCCTTTAGTAATAGACTGCGGTACATTTTCTGTTCTAAAGAACTCAAAAATACCCGATTGATTGGGTGCTACTCGACCGCCAGTTTTAGGGTCAATTTTTACGCTCACAATGCCAGTGGGTTGTGGCAGATTCGCCTGGGGCTTATCGCTAAGTGCCTCGGCCATAAAATCAATCCAAATCGGCAGTGCCGCCGAGCCGCCATATTCATTGCTCCCCAACTGCGAGTAGTCATCAAAGCCTACCCATGCGGTGGCAACTAGATGAGATGAGTAGCCAGAGAACCAAGCATCTCTCGGTCCATTGGTAGTTCCAGTTTTTCCGCCGATATCATTGCGTTTAAGTTTTTTGGCCTTTCTGCCGGTGCCCTTTTGGATAACATCCTTGAGCATGGAGTCAATTAAAAATGCTGTGGGAGCATCAATGGCGCGCTGAGCGGAGATGGTTTCCGGCTGGGAATGATTGCGCAGGGTTTGGCTGATTAGCTGGAAATGATCTTTTTCAGAATCGGGAATTGACTCCTCAGCAAGGGTGGCTAGTAACTGCTCGAGCTCTGAGTCTATTTGTTCCGCTGAAAATTTATCAGATTGTTTTTCTGTTGTTGTAGCACAGGGGTTGCAGGCAGTTTCGGGATTAGCATCAAAAATAATATTGCCATCGCGATCAATTATCTTGTCTAAAATGTAGGGCTGAACCAGATAGCCACCATTGGCAAAAATAGTGTAGCCGCGGGCAACAGTCATTGGGGTTAGCGCATGACTTCCCAAGGATAAAGACAGATCTGCCGGCATATCGCTAGTTTCAAAGCCCAATTTTTGTAGGCCCTGCAGGGTGCGATCGATACCCATACGTCTCAGCAGCCTAATGGAAACTAGGTTGCGTGATCGGTACAGCGCCTCGCGAATTCTGGTGGGGCCATAGAATTTGCCACCGTCATTTTCTGGGCGCCATACATCTTCAAGCTTACTATCATCAAATACCACTGGGGCATCATTGACTGTGGATGCTGGGGTGAAACCATTTTCAAGAGCCACAGTGTAAATAAAAGGCTTAAAGCTAGAGCCGGGTTGTCGTGCCGCTTGGGTCACTCGATTAAAGCGACTCTGGCGATAATCAAAGCCGCCAACTAGCGCTTTGATACCGCCCTCTCTAGGGGATATGGCAACCATGGCCGCCTGTGCTGTTGGCAGTTGGGCGAGCTCAACATAGCCATCTTGTTTTTTTATGCGAATTAAATCACCCACTTGAAATACATCATGGGCTGACTCAATTGGCGCAGAGCGAATACTGGCAGTTTTAAATAGTCGCAAGCCATCTAACCCATTGGCCCAATTAAGCGGCCATATCTGCCCCTGATCATCCATTATCTGCAGGTGATCATCGGCAACAAACCTCACTATGGCCGGCTCTAGACCGCCATAGCTGCGTGCGTCTTCAAGTGCCTGTTGCCAGTTTTCTTCTGCTAGTGCCGCCTGTTCCACGCCGCGATAGCCGTGGCGTTTGTCATAGGCAATCAACCCAGATTGAACTGATGCAGTGGCCTTTGCTTGCAGTCGAGAGTCAATGGTGGTGATAGCGGTGTAGCCCTGGGTGTATGCTTCGAGGCCATATTTTTCAATTACCTGCTGACGCACCATCTCGGCGGCATAGGCGGCGTCAATTTTGGCAATTGAACCATGATAAGTGGCGTTATCGGGCTCATTAATTGCCGCTTGATATTCGACCTTGGTAATTTTTTTTAGGCTGAGCATACGCCCTAGAATCCAGTCCCTGCGTTGCAGTGCGCGTTCGGGATTGGCAATAGGATTATATTTTGAGGGTGCCTTAGGTAGGCCGGCGATCATTGCCATTTCGGCAAGGGTGAGTTGGTCCAGATTTTTTCCGTAATAAACTTGCGCCGCCGCGCCGACACCATAGGCTCTATTACCCATATAAATTTTATTGGTATAGAGCGATAAAATTTCTTCTTTTGTCAGCTCTTCTTCGATTTTAAATGCCAGCAGGATTTCATTGAATTTACGAGTAAATTCTTGTCGCTTGCTGAGAAAAAAGTTGCGTGCTACCTGCATGGTAATAGTGCTGCCGCCACTGCGTATAGAGCCACTAGTAATCAGTTCCATTGCCGCTCTGGCCAAACCAGACACAACAATACCGCCATGTTTAAAGAAGCTATCGTCTTCAGCGGCTAAAAAGGCGTCCACCATAGCGGGTGGTATTTGATTAAAGTTAACAGGGGAGCGTTTTTTCTCACCGAATTCAGCGATAATTTGTAGGTCTTCGGAGTAAACTTTAAGTGGAATCTGCAATTCCACCCGCTTTAGCTCTTCCACCGAGGGCAGTTTGGGACTGAGGTATAAAAACAGACAAGAGGCTAAAATAAGAAAGCCTCCCACACCGAGAACGGTAAGGGTGATAAGGCCTTTTATTAATTTTTTATGTCTTTTAAGCAAGGTCTGCAGACGCCAAGGTTTCATCCAGTGTATTATAGAGGCTTGTAAAGCTGTTTTGTATTATTTGTTTGTGCATTTGAAATTACTGAGTTTAGTTTAGGTCTTCCCCTTGCGAGAACAGATTTACCTGTGGTGAATGGTTTCTATTGCAATGGTGAAAATAACAATAAAATTTAAATTTGCGCTGTGATCAACCAACCGATTTGTAAAAGCTAAGATGAGTGAACAACATATTTTTTTGGTAGGCCCCATGGGTGTGGGCAAAACCACGGTAGGCAGACAACTGGCCGATCTATTGCATCGGCCGTTTATAGATGTGGATGCTGAAATTGAATCCCGATGTGGCGCCGATATTCCATGGATTTTTGATATGGAGGGCGAACAGGGTTTTCGTGAAAGAGAATCTAAGGTCCTCAGCGATATTGTCGCTAATAATCCCAGTTCGGTTATTGCTACGGGGGGTGGGGTGGTTTTATCGAAAAAAAACCGACAGCTTCTTCAGGCGTGTGGTCAAGTGATTTACCTCTCCGCCTCAAAAGAACAGCTGTACGAGAGAATGCGCCGCGATAAATCTAGGCCGCTTCTGCAGGTAGAGGACCGAGAAAAGGTCATAGCTGAGCTGCTTGAAGTGCGCGACCCGCTTTATCGAGAGGTAGCTGACATTGTATTTTCTGCCGAGGGAGGTTCCTCGGCGAAAGTGGCCAAGGTTTTATTGGAAGAATTGTCAAAGCATTGATAATTTATTCGACCCAAGCATAATATAAATTCACAACTAGTAAGAGTGTTGCATAAGATGACCGAACAAAATACCTCTGCAATGGCACAAATTAACGTAGAGCTCGAGGACCGCAGCTACCCTATCTTTATAGGTGCAGGGCAAATGGCGGCTGTGGGCATTTCGCGCTTTGTTCAGGGTAATAAGGTACTTATAGTTACCAACACAACAGTGGCTGACCTGTATTTGTCGGCACTAGAGAAACAGTTGACCGATAAGCAGGTTGACTCTATCGTGTTGAGTGACGGTGAGCAGTTTAAAAATTTAGACACTCTCAATAGTATTTTGACTCGGTTACTTGAAAGTAAACATGATCGAAAAACCACTCTGATTGCGTTGGGAGGTGGAGTCGTTGGAGATATCACTGGCTTTGCCGCAGCCTGCTATCAGCGTGGGGTTCCTTTTATTCAGGTGCCAACAACCCTGTTATCTCAGGTAGATTCCTCTGTTGGAGGGAAGACTGCGGTCAACCATCCACTGGGTAAAAATATGATTGGCGCTTTTTATCAGCCTCAAGCAGTGGTCATTGACACTGATAGTCTGGCGACCTTGCCAGAGCGTGAGTTTAGTGCAGGTATGGCTGAGGTAATCAAGTATGGTCTTATTGCTGACGCCGACTTTTTTGACTGGCTTGAGCAGAATACCGCGGCGTTAAAACAGGGGGATCAGGCGGCGTTGACTTACGCCATTGAGCGATCCTGTCTCAATAAGGCAAAAGTGGTGAGTGCAGATGAGACCGAGCAGGGTGTTCGAGCAATTCTTAATTTAGGCCATACTTTTGGACATGCAATTGAAACTTTCCAAAATTATTCTGGTTGGTTGCACGGTGAAGCTGTTGCTGCAGGAATGGTGATGGCTTCCGAGCTGTCAATGATGATGGGCAACCTGTCGCAATCTGAATTTGATCGAATTAAAAGTCTGATAAAAAGTTGGTCACTGCCGGTGGCTCCACCACAGGATATGACTGCTGAAGACTTCAATCAGTTGATGTACAGAGATAAAAAAGTCTTGGATGGCGAATTGCGATTAGTTTTATTGCGCGCCCTAGGCGATGCTGAGGTCACTGGAGATTTTTCTGTGAATAGCATGCAAACAGTGCTATCCAGAAGTTTATCAGAGTAACAAACTAGGTTTTTATAGCTAATTTTAGGCCGTCGATAAACTACCCGTTTTCATGTTTGCGTATAAGTGTTTGTCGAAACAGTGTCTCAAGTGTAAAATGTGCGCCTTTTTCGCCCAGAAGAACTAAAACTGGGCTCAAAATCCACCTGTTAATTTTCAGAGTTTAACTATGACTCAAAGCTTATGTCGGCTTGATGATTTCAAAGATAACTGCGGTTTTGGGCTAATTGCCCACACCAAGGGTAAAGCCAACCACCAGTTGCTACAAAATGCTATTAAAGCACTAACCTGTATGACACACCGCGGTGGTGTGGCAGCAGACGGTAAAACCGGCGATGGTTGTGGTTTGCTACTTCAAAAGCCCGATTCATTCCTTCGTGCTGTGGTCAAGGAATCCCTAGATAAAGAGTTGCCAGATCTCTATGCTGTCGGTGCAATTATGCTTAATAGCGACAGCCAACTTCGCGATCAGTCGAAGACGATCATTGAACAGGAGTTAACTGCTCAAGGTCTAGAGGTTATTGGCTGGCGTGAAGTACCAACCGATGACAGCTGTCTCGGCCCTATAGCTATCGAATCCTTACCGGCTTTTGAACAGGTATTTGTGGCGCCGGGCAAGATCACAGAGCAAAATATTTTCGCTGCACGACTCTACATGGGTCGCCGCAAAGCTGAAAATCGTCTCGAAAACGATGATACATTCCATATAGCTAGCCTCGGCATCAATGTACTCAGCTACAAAGGTTTGATGATGCCTGTTGATTTGCCACAGTTTTACCTTGATCTGGCTGATCCTCGCCTAGAGACAGCTATCTGTGTATTCCATCAGCGTTTCTCAACCAACACCATGCCCAAATGGCCGTTGGCTCAGCCATTTAGAATGCTGGCGCACAATGGTGAAATTAACACTATCGTCGGCAATAGAAACTGGTCTGTGGCTCGTACGCCCAAGTACAAGACCGACCTGCTGCCAGATTTGATCGAAGCGGCTCCACTGGTAAACCGCACTGGCTCTGACTCATCCAGTCTCGACAACATGCTAGAGATGTTAGTGACTGGTGGTATGGATCTGCATTTGGCGATTCGTGCGCTAGTGCCGCCTGCATGGCAAAATGTAGAAGATATAGACCCAGATCTTCGCGCGCTCTACGACTATCTATCGATGCACCAAGAGCCATGGGATGGTCCTGCTGGCTTAGTAATCACCGATGGTAGATTTGCTGTCTGTACCCTAGATCGCAATGGTCTGCGCCCCTCGCGCTGGGTGATGACTGATGATGATGTTATCACTGTAGCCTCTGAGGTTGGTGTCTATGATTATGCACCTGAATCAGTGGTCGCCAAAGGTCGATTAGGGCCGGGTGATATTCTCTCTATCGACACTGAAAAAGGAGAGATTAAATTCCGCGATGAGGTTGAATCTGAGCTTGCCGCACGCAATCCCTACAAGCAGTGGTTGCGAGATGGGCATTTCTCCATAGCATCAACCTTTGATATGGACAGTATTGAGCTTGAGGGCACATTGTCCCGCGAGCAGATTCGCACCTATATGAAGATGTTCCAAGTCTCATTCGAGGAGCGAGATCAGGTACTACGCCCGCTAGCTGAAGGCGGCCAAGAAGCTACCGCATCAATGGGTGACGATACCCCAATGGCAGTGCTTTCTTCGAAGCATCGCAATGTATTTGATTACTTCAGACAACAGTTTGCTCAGGTAACTAACCCGCCGATCGACCCTTTGAGAGAGTCCATCGTTATGTCTCTGGGCGTTGAATTGGGACGCGAGGGCAGTATTTTTGAAGAAAAAGCTGATCTAGCCTGCCGAATTGGTCTGTCTAGCCCCGTGCTTTCGCCGAAAAAATACTATGCCTTAAAGGCTAATGAATTCGAGGAATTCCCGGTACAAAAATTCGATCTTAATTTTGATCCCGCTCAGGAAAATCTGGCATCAGCTATTGAGCGAATCTGTGCTGAGGTTGAGGCGGCAGTCAAGTCTGGTGTTTCAGTCTGTATCCTGTCGGATCACGATATAGTTCAGCCAAAACTACCTATTCATATTTTGTTGGCTGTGGGTGCGGTCCACAATCACCTAACAGTAAAAGGTCTGCGCTGTGATGCCAATATTGTGGCTAGCACTGGTTATGCGCGAGATTCACACCAGATCGCCACGCTGATCGGTTGCGGGGCCTCTCTGGTTTATCCGTACCTCAGCTATCATGTATTGTGTGATCTTATCCGCAGTGGCGAGACGCTAGTTGATGTTGATACCGCCTTCAGACACTACCGCAAAGGCATCAACAAAGGCCTATTAAAAATTCTATCGAAGATGGGAATTTCAACCATTGCATCTTATCGCGGAGCCCTGCTATTTGAGGCGGTTGGTTTGAGCGATGAGATCATTGATCTTTGTTTCCCGGGGTTAACCAGTCGAATCCAGGGTGCAAATTTTGCCGACTTCCAACAGGATCAACTTGAGTTGAGTCAAGCCGCTTGGAAAATGCGTAAACCCATCAATCAGGGTGGTCTACTCAAGTATGTTCACGGCGAGGAATACCACGCCTATAACCCCGATGTGGTGCAAACTATGCACAAGGCCGTTCAGAATAATGACTATTCTGCCTGGTTGGATTATGCAGAAGTTGTTAATACGCGACCCACAGCGGCACTCCGCGACTTATTAAAACTCAAAGATGATGTTCAGCCTATTGATATCTCTGAGGTTGAGCCCTATTCGAATATTGTTAAGCGTTTTGATTCCGCGGGTATGTCCCTGGGGGCACTTTCTCCAGAGGCCCACGAATCCCTAGCTGAAGCGATGAACGGTCTGGGTGGACGATCTAATTCAGGTGAAGGGGGTGAAGATCCCTCGCGCTATGGCACAATCAAGTCTTCTAAGATTAAGCAGGTTGCTTCAGGTCGCTTTGGGGTTACCCCAGCTTACCTAAGAAGTGCCGAAGTTATTCAGATTAAAGTGGCTCAGGGTGCAAAGCCGGGTGAGGGTGGTCAGCTTCCGGGTGGTAAGGTCAATGATCTAATTGCTCGCCTGCGCTACTCAGTGCCGGGGGTAACCCTTATTTCGCCACCGCCGCACCACGATATCTATTCCATTGAGGATCTGGCTCAGCTAATCTTTGATCTCAAACAGGTCAATCCCGACGCGCTAATATCGGTTAAGCTAGTTTCCAGACCGGGTGTAGGTACTATCGCTGCAGGTGTAGCCAAAGCCTATGCGGACTTAATTACTATCTCAGGTTATGACGGTGGTACAGCCGCAAGTCCAGTGAGTTCAATTCGCTACGCCGGTTCTCCTTGGGAACTGGGTCTCACTGAAACTCATCAGACCCTGCGTGCCAACGATTTGCGCGACAAGGTTCGGGTTCAGACTGACGGCGGTCTAAAGACGGGTTTAGATGTTATTAAAGCCGCTATTCTGGGTGCCGAAAGCTTTGGTTTTGGTACTGGTCCGATGGTTGCTCTAGGTTGTAAGTATCTGCGCATCTGTCATCTCAACAACTGTGCTACAGGTGTTGCTACGCAGAATGATCGTCTGCGAAATGATCACTATCGCGGCACTGTTGCTATGGCGACGAACTTCTTTAAATTTATGGCAATGGAAACTCGCGAGTGGATGGCTAGCTTAGGCGTTCGCTCCCTTGAAGAGTTGATTGGTCGAGTAGATCTACTTGAGTTATTGCCAGGTGAAACTAGCAAGCAAAAGAACCTTGATCTCAGCCCATTAATTGAAGATCGTCCAGAAATTAGCCACAAACCACAGTTTTGTGATGTGGCGCAAAATGACCCCTATGATAAGGGTTTGCTCGCCGAGCAAATGGTTAAAGATATGTTGCCGGCCATTGAAGCAAAAACGGGCGGCAGCTATGAATATGATATCTGTAACTGTGACCGCTCCATCGGTGCCCGCGTCTCTGGTGAGATAGCGGTGCGGCATGGCAATGCGGGCATGGCGGAAAACCCTGTAACCCTCAAACTCAAAGGTGTTGCAGGTCAGTCTCTAGGTGTGTGGAATGCCGGTGGCCTGAATATATACCTCGAAGGTGATGCCAATGACTATGTCGGCAAGGGTATGTCTGGTGGTAAGCTAGTCCTCAGCCCGCCAAAAGAGAGTGGTTTTGAAGCCAAGGCTACACCCATTATGGGCAATACCTGTCTCTACGGTGCTACGGGAGGTACGCTCTACGCAGCTGGCTCTGTAGGTGAGCGCTTTGGCGTGAGAAACTCTGGCGCTAGAGCGGTTGTAGAGGGTGCAGGTGATCACTGCTGTGAGTATATGACTGGCGGTATTATTACTGTTTTGGGTTCCACAGGGTATAATTTCGGTGCGGGTATGACCGGTGGCTTTGCCTACGTTCTTGATACAGAGCGCAAGTTTGTCGATCGCTACAATATGGAGTTAATTGATATTCAGCGTATCACCACTGAGGCGCTGGAATCTCATCGCGGCTTCCTAGTGGCGACAATTGAAGACCATGTGCGTGAAACAGGCAGTCCTTGGGCTCAGCACATATTAGATAATTTTTCTGACTTTGCGTCTCAGTTCTGGCTAGTTAAGCCAAAAGCATCGAGTTTGCAAAGTCTCTTGGCACAGGCTAACGCTGTTTCCAAGTAAGTAAAAGATTAATAGAGAATAAGTTTATGGCAAGACCAAATAATGATTTTCAGTTTCTCGATATAGAGCGAGTTGATCCGCCCAAGCGCGATATGGATCGCAGAAAGGGTGAATTTGTCGAGATCTATGATCCATTTACTCAGACTACTGCTGAGACGCAATCTCACCGTTGTCTGTCTTGTGGTAATCCTTATTGCGAGTGGAAGTGCCCGGTTCACAACTATATTCCCGATTGGCTAAAGTTGATCTCCGAGGGCAACTTGCTAGAGGCAGCTGAGTTGAGTCACCAAACTAACTCCCTACCCGAAGTCTGTGGTCGTGTCTGCCCTCAGGATCGACTCTGTGAAGGTGCCTGTACCCTAAATGATGGTTTTGGTGCGGTAACCATTGGTTCTGTGGAAAAATACATCACCGATACTGCATTTGCTATGGGTTGGCGTCCAGATATGTCCAAGGTTGTTTGGACCGATAAGAAAGTGGCCGTTATTGGTGCCGGGCCGGCAGGTATTGGCTGTGCGGATATTCTTGTTCGCAACGGTGTCAAAGCGGTTGTCTTTGATCGCTATCCTGAAATTGGCGGTCTGCTAACCTTTGGTATTCCTGAGTTTAAACTTGAAAAACATGTTATTAGCACTCGCCGTGAAGTACTAGAAGGCATGGGTGTGGAGTTCCGTCTCAATACTGAAATAGGTAAAGATATTCTGATCGATGAATTGCTCGAAGAATACGATGCGGTATTTATGGGAATGGGTACCTATAACACCATGAAAGGCAACTTCCCGGGTGAAGATCTTCCGGGTGTGCACGAGGCGCTCAAGTTCCTTGTAGCCAATGTAAATCGCAATCTAGGTTTTGAAAAGTCAGCCGATGACTTTATCGACCTAAAGGGCAAGCGCGTGGTGGTTCTAGGTGGTGGTGATACTGCTATGGACTGTAACCGAACCTCGATTCGCCAAGGTGCCGAGAGTGTTACCTGTGCCTATCGACGCGATGAAGAAAATATGCCCGGCTCTCGCAGAGAAGTTAAAAATGCTCGCGAAGAGGGCGTGGTATTTAGATTTAACCTGCAACCGGTTGAAATTGTCAGCAATGACAATGGTGAAGTCGCTGGGGTGAAGGTGGTCTCTACTCAGATGGGTGAGCCCGATGCCAATGGCCGCCGTCGCGCAGAGCTTATTCCTGGTAGTGAAGAAATTATTCCCGCAGATGCGGTATTGGTTGCCTTTGGCTTTAAACCAAGTCCGCCGAGCTGGCTTAGCGATGTCAAGATCGATACGGCAGACTGGGGTGGTGTAGTTGCACCTGAAGAGCAGACCTACGCTTTCCAAACCACCAATCCAAAGGTCTTTGCCGGTGGAGATATGGTGCGCGGTTCAGACTTGGTAGTAACCGCAGTTTGGGAGGGTCGTCAGGCCGCAGAGGGTATCCTAGATTACTTGGATGTCTAAACTCATAGTATTGCAACTCATTACTGATCGAGTAGTTAATGACAGAGCTTAAAAACGACCGCTTTCTTAGAGCATTGATGCGACAGCCGGTAGATCGAACGCCTATTTGGATAATGCGTCAAGCTGGCCGTTACTTGCCTGAATACAGAGCGACAAGGTCTCAGGCAGGGGACTTTATGAGTCTGTGTAAAAACACCGAGTTGGCCTGCGAAGTGACACTGCAGCCACTTGAGCGTTTTGAGCTCGATGCCGCTATCCTGTTTTCCGATATTCTGACTATTCCCGATGCCATGGGGTTGGGGCTGTACTTTGCCGAAGGCGAAGGACCAAAGTTCCACAAGCCGGTGCGCAGCGAGCAGGATATTGAAAAGCTGGAAGTGATCAACACCTTTTCCGACTTGGGCTATGTTACCGATGCAGTGTCTACTATTCGCCGCGAGTTAAATGGTCGCGTACCTCTTATTGGTTTTTCTGGCAGTCCTTGGACACTGGCTACCTACATGATTGAGGGTCAAAGTAGCCGAGATTTTGCCCGTGCTAAAACCATGCTCTACAGTCAGCCAGAGTTATTGCACCAACTACTGGATAAGCTCGCACTATCAGTAATTGACTACCTCAACGCCCAAATTGCCAGTGGCGCCCAAGCGGTGCAAATTTTTGACACCTGGGGTGGGGTGCTAAGTCATGTGGCCTATCAAGAGTTTTCACTGGCCTATATGCAAAAAATTGTCGCGGGGTTGAATACCCATTCTGAGGGTCGTCAGGTACCAGTGATCCTATTCACCAAAGGTGGTGGTCAATGGCTATCAGCTATGGCTGATACCGGCTGTAACTGCCTGGGTTTGGATTGGACAAGTAATATAGGCACTGCCCGTCAGTTAGTGGGTAATCGTGTTGCCCTGCAAGGCAATATGGATCCCTCTGTTTTGCGTGGTAGCGACGATTCAATTCGAGCGGAAGTAGGCACCATTCTCAGCGCTTTCGGCGAGGGCACAGGCCATGTGTTTAATTTGGGCCATGGTATCACCCCAGATATAAACCCTGATAAAGTCAAGGTTCTGGTCGATGAGGTTCACAAAAAATCTGCAGTTTAGTCTCTAATCCAGACTTATAGACATTATACCGAGAATTTTTTAGTTCTATCCTTTCATATATTTCAGCTTGAATAGGGTTTTTCTGGACAGTCACATAACACCTCATAGCCAATGCTTCTCAAATACCAACAGTACCAATAGGTGCCATTAATTGAGTAATAATTTTGCGGTCTACCACATTCATTTATATTTTTGTCGGTTGCATCGAAGCAAGATGTTAGGTTCATTGTCATACGGTATGCTGCAATAAATTCACCTGTTCTGTCACAGCCTGCATTGCAGTGAACATAAAAAACTTTTTTCTTAGTATTAACTGCGTTCTCAGTGCTTAAATGGAGCATCTTGTGGAGCTTTTTCACCTCTTTGTGTATTGTTTCATTGTGCTTAGAGACCTTATTGACATCAATTTTTGTCAATGTGCGCAGTAGTAAAAAAGTGGGATACAATAAATCCAAGGATACCTTACCGACAGTTCTTTGTCTTTCATTTGCGGGAACTATCTCAGTTATTCCGTATAAGTGCCAATGAATAAACTGACCCTTATTCGGATTTTCCTCGAAAAATTTCCTTTCTATTCTTAGGTCAAATTCATCGGCTGCTGAATTGAGTAAACTAATATCTATAAGCTCAAAGCTATCTGCAGTTATTTTTTCATGCCCCTTCTGTTCAAGTCGCTCATTAATTTCATCGATCAAATGAACTCGGTCTGAATCAAAATCTAAACCTGGCTTGCTCAATAAACCCATACAACCAGCCAAAGAAAAACAGACTGCAAAAAGTAGATGGCGATACATAGTATTCCCTCGAAAGATTATCGTGACTAGATAAAACACAACAGACACAGAAGGGTGGTTCATTCGTTCCACTAACGACAGCTTGATCCAACTAAAGTGTAGGATAAAAATCTGATGAATTTGTGGTGACGACGAAAACTATATTTTTATGCAAAAAATATCATTAAAGATTAGACATAGTTAGGCAACCTCAATTAGGCGTTGCACAAACCAGTATATAGCTTTGTATTTAGAGGCTTTGGTTAGATCAATAAACCTATTTTTTCGCCCATTTTAAGGGGATTTAGCGATTGAATATTATTCTCAAATGAAATGCAGTTTTCAGGAAATAGTAAAATAACTGTCGAGCCAAATTTAAATCGTCCGATTTCATCGCCCTTGGAAAACTTTATATCCTGCGTGCTGTAATCAGTTTCTCTCACCGCACCGGGACCGGGTTTTTCCATGCCGCCCCAGACAGTCTCGATACCTGCGACTAGCATTGCACCTACAAAAATAACCGAAAAATGACCTATCTGTTGCGATTTAAATTCACACACTAAGCGCTCGTTACGGGCAAACAAATTAGGCACCATCTCCGCTGTTTGCTGATTCACAGAGAATAGTTCACCAGGGATATATCGGCTTGACACAAGTTGGCCATCAGCGGGTATATGAACCCGATGATAGTCTTTTGGCGATAGGTAAATGGTTGAAAAAATGCCATTTTCATACTGTTTTGCTTGTTCAGAATCCCCCACAAGGCGAACTAGGGAGTAATCGACATTTTTTGCCTGTAACACCTTGTTTTTATTGATTTTCCCCGCTTGACTAATGACTCCGTCAGCGGGAGAGGTAATCACCTTAGCGCCGCTATCTAAGGGTCTTGCCTCAGGCTTCAACTGTCGAGTGAAAAAATCGTTAAAGCTGTTATAACTGGCCAAGTCATCGCTTATTGCCTCATCCATATTGATATCAAAAGTTTTGATAGCTCTATTGATCAGTGCATTTTTTAATCGGGTATTTTCAGATTCAGCAAGCTTGGCAACAAGCCTTGAAAGGGCGTGTTTTGGCAGCAAGCGTTGCAATGCCACAAATAATTCAGCGCGATGATTCATAGTATTTTTCTCAATTATTTAGGGCCTAATTCAATCGGTGTATGCTCTAGGTTTCCCCATTCTCCCCAAGAGCCGTCATAACCGCGAATACGGCTGTAGCCAAGTATTCTAGCTACCATATAGGTAAAGCTAGAGCGATGGTGACTCTGGCAATGGGTGGCAATTTGCCTATCCTTTGTCAGTCCCAAATGGTCCAAAATTTGCTGTGCATCCTGACGAATGCGCAAATTGTTATCCCGGTCCATAAGTTCGGTCCATTCCAGATTGATAGCATTGGGTATATGGCCTCCACGTGAGGAGCGAACCATATCACCGCTATATTCCCCCGGACTGCGAGCATCCCATACCACAAAATCAGAATTATCCAGATTTTCAATGATCTCATTGGCGGTTATTCTTGTGGATGAGCAGGGCTCAATATCTGAATTAACCTCAATACTCACCGGTTTATTAATAGTGGATTCAGTGGCAAAACCTTCCTTGATCCAAGGCACAATGCCACCATTGAGGTACTGCCAGTTATCTAAACCCAAAAGATCCATCGACCATGCCATTCTTCCGGCCCAGCCGCCACCCTCATCATCGTATAGGATTACTTTTTTTGAATTGTCTATGCCCAAGTAAGCCATTACTACCGCAAGTTTTGATATTTCCGGACAGGCACCTGGAACCGGCGGCACACCGGCAATTAAATGTTGCCCTGACAGGTGAATCGCACCGGGAACATGTTGCCGTTGGTACAGGGACGGATTACACAGGTCGACGATAATCAATTCCGACAGGTCCAGTTGGTCTTTTAACTGTTGTGCTTCAATTAGATGTTTCATAGGGGTTAAAAAGTGATTGATAAGGGCCAATTTTAACAGATTTAATAATGGGTTTGATGACTGTGGCGGTTAATTATCTAAACTATTAATTATTTGTCGATAATTATCCAGACGTTGCTGCTGCAGTTTGCCCGCGGCAACCGCCTCAACTAATGCACAGCCATCATCGTTTTCATGTTTGCAGTCGCGAAATTTACAGTAACCCAAGAAAGGTCGAAAATCTTTAAAACCATGGATAATGTCCTCTTGGTTCAAATGAGTCAGGGCAAACTCTCTAATACCCGGAGAATCAATGATCACCCCGCCAGTATCAAGATGAATTAACTTTGACGCAGTAGTGGTATGAGTGCCCTCATTGGTTGCTTCCGACAGCGGTCCTACCGCGCTATTATTTTCCGGCACTAGCTGATTGATGAGCGAGGATTTTCCAACTCCCGACTGACCGACAAAGATACAGCTTTTATCGGTTAAATAGGCCTTTAGCTTATCAATGCCATCATTGTTTTTGGCACTGACGCTGATGGTTTTATAGCCAATTGATCTATAGGTCTGCACAATGGCATCAATTTCTATTTGCTGGTTCTGTTCTAAGAGATCGGTTTTATTAAGCACTAAAAAAGGCTCGATACCCTGAGCCTCAGCCGCAACGAGATAGCGATCCAGCAAATTGCTTTTAGGGGTGGGTTGAACGGCAAAAATTACGCCAATTCGATCAATATTGGCTGCTACTGGGCGCAGTTTTCCATAGTTGTCTGGGCGAATGAGTTCGGATTGTCGCGTTTCAAGTGCAACTACTACCCCCTGAGGGTTAGCTGGACGCCATACCACCTTATCACCGGTAACAAGACTGGGGATATTAGCGCGCACAAAACAGCGAACAACCTCCCCCACAAAGGACTCGCTATGCCCCTCGATATCCACTTGGCTGCCATAGTTGGTAATCACAGTGCCGCTTACCTCAGCACCTAGACCATCGAGGCTTTCAACAGCTCCATCATCGAGGTATTGTTTCGAGTCAACTTTTTCCCGCCGGCGATTTTGAATCGACTGAATGCGCTGTTGCTGACGTTTACTGAGTTTTCGATTTCCCATCTACACACAAACCATTAGTTTTTACACTGATACCATATCATTTCTGGTGGTCTAGCGGGTAAGCATATAGCATAATTGTCGCTATAAAAATTTTGTGTGCAGCTAGGGAAGTAGGTAAATGACAAATCAAAACCTCAATCTTATTTGGATCGATCTAGAAATGACCGGCTTAGATCCATTGCAAGAGCGCATTATTGAAATAGCCACAGTGGTAACCGACTCGGAGCTCAATGTATTGGCTGAGGGCCCCTCAATAGCCATTTATCAGCCTGAGCAGCTACTTCAGGACATGGATGATTGGAATACCAATCAACACGGTAAGTCGGGCCTTACCGAGAGAGTGCGCAAAAGCAGCATCACAGAGGCACAGGCAGAAGCGACTACCCTAGACTTTTTAAAGCAATGGGTCCCTGAGGGTGTATCGCCTATGTGTGGTAATTCCATTGGTCAAGATCGCCGCTTTCTAGTGCGTTATATGCCCGAATTAGCCAGTTACTTCCACTATCGCAACCTTGATGTCAGCACCTTAAAAGAACTGGTGAAACGCTGGAAGCCCGAACTGATGAATGGCTTTAGCAAAAAGGGTTCACATCTCGCTATGGACGATATTCATGACTCTATTCAGGAGTTGGCCTATTATCGAAAGGTATTTATTCAGCAGTAGCGTTTAACTTCTGACGCTGTTGCTGGATTGCCCAGTCCACATGCTCTCTAACTAGCTCAGAAGCATCGCCGGCAGTTTGTTCAAGTTGCTGCAATATTTTTTCGCAAGCATGAGCATTACCGAGCCCCACAGCTAAATTACGCAGCCAGCGCTGGTAACCAATTCTGCGAATGGGTGAGCCTTGGGTTTTATTCAAAAATTCCTCTTCAGTCCACTGGAACAGAGTTAAGAGTTCTGAGTTATCCAAATTGTGGCGCGGCGAAAAATCCATTTCCTTAGTCTTTGGCGCACCGCGGTTCCAAGGGCAAATAATCTGACAATCATCACAGCCAAATATGCGATTGCCCATCAAGGGGCGAAATGACTCTGGAATAGAACCTTTATTTTCAATAGTCTGGTAGGAGATGCACTTTCGGGCATCTAAAATATAGGGCTCTGGAAAAGCATCGGTGGGGCAGACTTTGAGACAGGCCCGACAGTTGCCACATCGATCTGGTTGTTGCAAGTTATCCACTGGCAAGGGCAGGGATGTATAGATTTCCCCAAGAAAAAACCACGATCCAGCCTTGTTGTTAATCAGCAAACTATTCTTGCCAATCCAACCCAAACCGGCCTGTTCAGCTAGTGGTTTTTCCATCACTGGAGCGCTGTCGACAAAAGGGCGCTGAGAGAGACTTAAATCTGGGAGTTGCTGTTCAATCTTGCGAGTTAATTCCGCCAGCCGCTTGCGAATGAGTTTGTGATAATCACGACCCAGAGCATAGCGTGAAATATAGGCTTTATTGTTATCTTTTAGAACCGCCACCATATTCTCATCGGCCAAGTAGTCCATTCTCACCGAAATCACCCTGAGGGTGCGGGCAACCAACTTATCAATTTTGTAGCGTTTCTCACCGTGCTCCGCCATCCAATCCATACTGCCTTGATAGCTATTATCTAGCCAGAGGCGCAAGCGTTGCGAGGCCTCCTCAAGATTTGGCTTAACAATCGCAACTTGCTGAAAGCCCAATTCCTCACCCCAACATTTAATATTGTCGGTAAGTTGTTGCAGTAGCTGTTGGTCTACATTTGCAAATTGCTTCGTTTCAGACATGTGTTCTCGGTCAATCTAACTTATAATTGCTGCAATTTTACTGAGATATAAACAATATGTCGCATTTTCTATCAGATAGCCAGTTGCAAGATAATCTATACAGCGCAAATACAGTGCGAAAAATAGACCAATTAGCAATTGCAGAATTAAATAACAATGCTCTAAAACTTATGAATAGAGCTGGAATAGCCGCTTTTGACGAACTGGTTGAAACCTTTGGTCAGCCAAGCTTGATCACCGTATTTTGTGGTTCTGGCAACAATGCTGGCGATGGCTATATTCTTGCTGCTAGAGCCGCTATGAAGCGTATTCCAGTTCAGGTAGTGGAACTGTCAGGCACTAAAAATTTATCAGACGAAACCTTGGGTGCGCGACAATATGCTATCGATAACAATGCGCAGTTAATCGATTTTGATGCCAACCTCGAGATTTGTCAGGGAGTTATTGTCGACAGCCTCTTGGGGATCGGCTACATAGGCCAGCTTCGCAAGCCCTATGATCAAGCAATAGCGCTAATTAACTCTGCCGAATTGCCGGTTCTATCCATGGATATACCCTCGGGTCTCAATGGGGATACTGGGGCAGTCGAAGACAGTGCAGTTTCAGCGGACCTAACCGTTACCTTTGTTGCCGCCAAGCCAGGGTTGTTTACTGGCAAAGGTCCCGCACTCTGCGGAGAAGTTATCTACCACTCGCTGGATATATCAGAGAGTTTATTTGAACAATTTCAGCCCTCGGCCAAATTATTGGATCTGTATGAACTGCTTGAGCTAATGCCACAACTGGTCGGCGATGAGTACAAAAATCAGCGGGGGCACTGCATGGTAATAGGTGGCGATCATGGTTTTGGTGGCGCCGCATCACTGGCCGCAGAGGCAAGTTTAAGAATTGGCAGTGGTCTAACCTCGGTAGCTACACAGCCTCAGCATGTATCAAATATTCTTGCCCGATGCCCAGAAATTATGGCCTCTGGAGTTATTTCAGGTCAGCAGTTAGAGCCCTTGTTAGACAAGCCATCTGTGCTAGTAGTAGGGCCCGGGCTCGGTCGTTCGGCATGGTCGGAGCAGTTGCTACAAAAAGCGGTGGCAACTGGTCTGCCTATGGTGTTGGATGCCGATGCGCTTAATATTGTGGCCGAGGGGCGAGTGGTAAAAACCACAGAGCACAGTTGGGTATTAACCCCTCACCCTGGAGAGGCGGCACGATTACTGGGTATCAGTGTTGCTGAAGTTGAAGCAGACCGATATCAAGCGGCAAAGTCGATACAGGAAAAATACAATGCGGTTGTAGTGCTAAAAGGACCGGGCACATTAATTGCTAGCGCCAATCAAATCAATAAGGTATGCCCCTATGGAAATCCGGGCATGGCAACTGCCGGAATGGGTGACCTGTTAAGCGGTATTATTGGCGGGCTAATCGCTCAGGGTTTAACTCTTCAAGATGCGGCTGAACTGGGTTGTTGCCTACATTCAGCGGCGGCGGATAAGCTGGTGGACGACGCGGGTTATCGAGGTATTGCGGCAACTGATCTACTGCCCTACATCCATAGGATACTCAATCAGGGGTGCCAATAATGGCTTCTGCCAAAGGTGTTGTCGAGTTGACAGTAATCCTTGAGGATGAGCAGAAAATGGTGGATTTTGGCGCTCAACTAGCGGCCGTAATTCAAGCCACAGATGCCCCCATATTAATACTGCTAAATGGTGATTTAGGCGCCGGAAAAACCACTATTAGCCGAGGCATACTGCAGGGTTTAGGTCATAGCGGTGCCGTTAAAAGCCCCACTTATACCCTAGTAGAGCCCTATGAGCTAGCTACAGGTAAGATCTTCCATTTTGATTTATACCGTTTAATAGACCCAGATGAGCTAGAACATATTGGTTTTTCCGATTACCTATCAGAGGCCAAGTTGTGCATAATAGAGTGGCCTGAAAATGGTGGAAGCTATATTCCCATGCCGGATATAACAGTTGCTATTAGTCAGTATGAACTGGGTCGCCAAGTGACTTTGAGTTCAAATACCAAGTCAGGTCAGCAGTGCATAGAGCAAATAAGATAAAAGTGATTATTTAGGGTTAAGTTGGTGCAATATTTTAAACAATTTAAAATTTTCTTAGCCACCCTAGGTTTTTTGGCATTACTATCCGGTGCGCTGCACATCACAACAGTCAATGCTGCAGAAGTGAACTCAGTTCGACTGTCTCAAAAACAAGATAAAACCCGTATCGTCTTTGATATCAGTGGCAGTATAAAGCACAGCGTTTTTCAACTGGAAAATCCTCAACGGCTAGTGATTGATATAGCCAATATACCCGAAAAACCCTCACTATCTCATTTAAAGCTCAAGGGTAGCCCAATCAGTAAAATGCGAGCAGCCTATCGCAATGGCAGGGATTTGCGGGTTGTATTAGATTTAAACACCGCTGTAAGTCACAAAGATTTTACTCTTCAGGCAAACAATCAGTTTGGCAACCGCTTGGTGATTGATTTGTTCGCCAAAGACAAGGGTAACAGTCGTTCTGTAGAGGAAATTATCCAGCAGTCCAAGCGAAAAATTGTAATCGCTATCGATGCCGGCCATGGTGGTATAGACCCAGGTGCACTGGGTCCCAATCGCATGCGTGAAAAGATTGTGGTGCTACAAATATCCGATCGCTTAGAAAAGCTCTTCGACCGAGATCCAAATTACGATGGTGTATTGGTTCGCACTGGGGATTACTTTCTCGCCCATCGCAAACGCACTCAAATTGCCCGAGAAAACAAGGCAGATTTCTTTGTTTCAATTCATGCCGACGCCTTTACCGATCCCCGCGCCAATGGCGCCTCGGTCTATGCACTATCCAACAAGGGCGCAACCAGTGAGGCCGCAAGATTTTTAGCCAAAAAACAAAATAATGCCGATTTAATTGGCGGTGCGACTGCACTAAATCTCGATAATAAAGATGAAATGCTTGCTGGTGTGCTGTTAGATCTGTCCATGACAGCAACCATGAGTGCCAGTCTGGAAGCGGGCAAGCATGTGCTCAAACAAATCGGTTCGGTTGCCAGATTACATAAAAAGAAAGTAGAGCAAGCGGGATTTTTGGTTTTAAAGTCACCAGATATTCCTTCGCTATTAATTGAGACTGGATTTATTTCCAACCCCAAAGAGGCGCGTAAACTAGCCAGTGCAGACTATCAACAGAGAATGGCAAAAGCTATCTACAATGGACTCGATCAGTATTATACCGAGAATCCACCAGAGGGTTCGCGATTAGCCAAGATCATGAAAGACAAGCCACTGCGCTATGTCGTTGCGCGAGGGGATACCCTGTCCGAAATTTCGGTTCAATACAAAGTCTCAATGGACAAAATTATGCGCTACAATGAAATGTCATCAAGTGTGATTCGCGTAGGGCAAGAGATAGCTATTCCCAGTCGCTGAAAACTATTAAAAAAACGGACAATAGGCAATGCCAACAATTAACACCCTGAGCCCACAACTAGCCAACCAAATTGCCGCGGGGGAGGTGGTCGAGCGTCCGGCCTCAGTGCTAAAGGAGCTGGTAGAGAATAGCCTTGATGCCGGAGCAACAAGAATTGATATCGAGGTTGAGCAAGGTGGTGTAAAGCGCCTGAGTGTGCGCGACAATGGTTGCGGTATAGATCAATCGGATATGGCCCTGGCCCTGAGTCGCCACGCTACCAGTAAGATTTCGGATATAGACGATTTAGAGGCCGTTGGCACACTTGGTTTTAGAGGTGAAGCACTGGCCAGTATAGCTTCGGTCTCACGCCTATCCCTAACCTCGAATAGTGGGGGAAGTCAGGCGTGGAAAGCTGTCAGTGAGGGCCGAGATATGACAGTCGATGTTCAGCCGGCAGCTCATCCCGCGGGCACCAGTGTCGATGTTAGAGACCTATTTTTTAATACCCCCGCGCGAAGAAAATTCCTTAGAACCGAGACTACCGAATATAACCGCATTGACGACTACGCCAAGAAGCTCGCCCTCAGTCATATGGCTGTCGCCTTTAGCCTAAAGCATAATCAACGGGTAAATCTCAATCTACAGCCCGCAGAAACCGTCCTCGAGCAAGAAAAGCGCGTGGCTGATATATGTGGTAAGCCATTTATGGAGCAGGCCTTGTATGTGGACAACCAGCGCAGTGGAATTAGACTCTGGGGTTGGATTGGATTGCCGACATTTTCTAGAAGCCAAGCGGATCTCCAACACTTTTTTGTCAACGGGCGCAGTATCCGCGACAAGGTTGTGTCTCACGCTGTGCGACAGGCCTATCAAGATGTACTCTATCACGGACGGCACCCAGCCTTTGTGCTATTTCTAGAAATCGAGCCAAAGGATGTGGATGTCAATGTTCACCCCACCAAGCACGAGGTGCGCTTCAGGGATAGTCGAGTTGTTCACGGATTTGTCTCGGGTACATTGCAAAAGGCCCTTGCCAGTGACCGACCGCAGGATCATCTCCAGTCGGGCGAGACCCATAGCCTGTTGCCAGAACAAGCGGTTCCGACTCAGACAGCTATGGGGTTGGGGCCCTCCCCATCACCGTTTAACTACGCCTCACAATCGCCGGGCTACAGTGGAGGCGGGCAGTCAGTCAATACGCCAATGCATGCCTACCAATCTCTCTATGGAGAAGGCCCCAGTAAAGAATCTGACACCATTCCGCCACTGGGTTTTGCCATTGCTCAACTAAAAGGCATCTATATTTTGGCAGAGAATGAGCAGGGTATGATCGTGGTGGATATGCATGCGGCCCACGAGCGCATTACCTATGAACAGATGAAAAAAGACTTCGATAAAGAGGGGTTGATTTCACAGCCACTGTTAGTGCCTGAAAGTTTATCTGTCAGTCAGCGCGAGGCAGATGCAGTAGAGCAAAACCCAGAGGTTTTTGCCCGTCTTGGCTTTAGTGTTGAGCGCGCTGCCGCAGAGAGTGTAGTGGTTCGAGAGATACCGGCACTATTGCGCGGCACCCAAGTCGAAGCCTTGTTGCGCGATGTTATTTCCGATGTGCTAGAACACGGCATCTCAGAGAGAATCAGGCATCAAATTAACGAAATACTATCAACCATGGCCTGTCACGGTTCGGTAAGGGCAAACCGCAAACTGAGTCTTCCCGAAATGAATGCACTGCTGCGCGATATGGAAGCCACCGAGCGCAGCGGTCAATGTAACCATGGTCGTCCCACTTATTTTCAGCTCAGTTTGGATGAGTTAGATAAGCTATTTTTGCGCGGGCGGTGAGAATTAATTTGGACAGTAAACAGCAGTTACAAGTTATCTTCTTGATGGGTCCAACTGCCAGTGGCAAAACCGATCTGGCCATTTCATTGCTTGATCATATGCCGATCGAGCTAGTCAATGTCGACTCAGCACAAATTTACCGGCAAATGGATATTGGTACTGCCAAGCCCGATGCTGAAACCCTTCGCAAAGCACCTCATCGCCTGTTGAGTTTCTGTGATCCCGCTGAAACATACAGTGCGGCGGATTTTGCAATTGATGCGAAAAAAGAAATTGCCGATATTCATAATATGGGGCGAATACCCCTGCTAGTCGGCGGTAGCATGCTATACTTTAAAGTGTTACTAGAGGGATTGTCTGACCTGCCAGCGGCAGATAAGGCTATCCGGCAGAGCATTCAGGAGCAAGCAGACAAGGAAGGTTGGGCAAGTCTACATCAGCAGTTGCAGTTAGTGGATCCAAAAACTGCAGCGAGACTGCATCCAAATCACTCGCAGCGTATTCAGCGAGCCCTTGAGGTCTATCAGATTACAGGTACGCCTCTTTCAGAATTGCAAAGTCAGTCCGGCGGCGGTATTCAAGAACTCTATGATGTTCGGCAGTACGCCCTGACTATGCAAGACAGAGCACTTCTTCACCAACGTATAGAGATGCGCTTTATGGCTATGATGGACGCTGGATTCGCCGATGAAGTAGAAGCGCTTTATCGGCGCGGTGATCTACACGCCGATATGCCCTCAATTAGAGCGGCGGGCTACCGACAGCTGTGGGACTATTTTGAGGGGCGCTGTGGTTTAGATGAGGCTGTCGAAAAAGCGATTATTGCCACAAGGCAATTGGCAAAACGTCAGCAGACTTGGCTGCGAAATTGGCCCAATAGCCGAGAAATACAAGTCGATAATCATAAGGGTTACCTGGATCAGGAGGATTTATATAAGATCTTTTTGTGATATCAGTGATACTTTCCGTATACTAAATCGTAGTGGTTAGGTAATATAACGTTAAAGGGGAATTGCAATCCCACCTTTATTTTTTTTGGTTGCGCCTATTGCAACATATATTGAATTTTCAATGCTAGGAGAAATAACAATGTCAAAAGGACAAAACATCCAGGATCCATTTTTAAATGCGTTGAGGAAAGAGCGCGTTCCTGTCTCAATTTTTTTAGTCAATGGTATCAAGCTACAGGGTACTGTTGATTCATTTGATCAATTCGTTGTGATGTTAAAAAGCACTGTGAGCCAAATGGTATACAAGCATGCTATTTCCACCATTGTCCCCGCTAAGTCTGTGAACTATATGGCTAGCAATACTTCGGGTCAGGGTAATTTTAACGGTGATAATATTTAAATCGCGTGTCATTATTCTTTGAACGTCCAGATTTTGGTGAGCGGGCAGTACTGGTTCACCTGAAGTTAAACAGTGAATCAGAGCCAGAGGACGTTGGAGAATTTGAGGAGCTAGTGAGATCTGCGGGTGGCGATGTGGTCGACCTTATTCGCGGGTCTCGGACTGCGCCACATGCGAAATTTTTTGTCGGCACTGGCAAGTTAGAAGAGATTGCCGAGGTTGTTAAGCGCGAATGTGCTGAGCTGATTATCTTTAATCACAATCTCTCTCCCAGTCAGGAGCGCAATCTTGAGGCGAGTTTGCAATGTCGCGTACTGGATAGAACTGGTCTTATATTAGATATTTTTGCCATGCGCGCCCGTACCCATGAGGGTAAATTACAGGTTGAGCTGGCACAGTTGCAGCATCTGTCCTCGCGCCTTGTTCGCGGTTGGACCCACCTCGAGAGACAAAAGGGTGGTATTGGTATGCGCGGCCCAGGTGAGACCCAGCTTGAATCCGATAGACGAATGGTAAGGGATCGTATTAAATCGATCCAAAAACGCCTTGAAAAGGTTCGAGTTCAGCGCGATCAAGGGCGGCAATCCCGACTTAAATCTGATACACCGACCGTATCTCTAGTAGGCTATACCAATGCGGGTAAATCCACATTGTTTAACAGGATTACCAAGTCGGATGTCTATGCTGCAGATCAGTTGTTTGCCACACTAGATCCTACCATGCGGCGCTTGGATATTCCCGAACAGGGCCCGGTTATTTTTGCAGATACTGTTGGTTTTATTAGTCATTTGCCACATCGCCTGATCGATGCTTTTCGCGCTACTTTAGAGGAAGCAGCTTCGGCTAATGTGCTTCTGCATATTGTGGATGCTTCAGCGGTGGAAAGATCTGTTAATATAGAGCGGGTAAATGAGGTATTGGAAGAGATTGACGCTCACAGTCTGCCAACTTTGATGGTTTACAATAAAATAGACCTGATGGATGAGGGGCAGCCGAGAATAGAGCGAAATCAAGATGGTCGGCCTGTAGCTGTTTGGCTGTCAGCACTTACAGGTGCGGGTGTAGACTTTTTGCTCGAGGCAGTATCGGAATATCTGCCGAGAAAACTGATACGTAAAAAGATACAATTACAGCCCAATCAGGGTTCGTTGCGAGCTGCGCTGTACAGCCACAAAGCAGTTTTAAGCGAAACCTATAACGAACAGGGCAATGCCAATCTGGAAGTACAATTGCCTGAGAGTGATTTTTTTCGACTGGTTAAGCAGTCGGGGTTGAAATTAGAAGATTTAGACACCATCTAGTTATAGATACTAGATGCAAGTTGCAGAAGTCATCAATTATCCATTGATGGACTGCTAATAATTTAATGTGGAGTAATGCTATGGCTTGGAATGAACCTGGTGGTGGAAAAGATCCATGGGGAGGCAATCGCGGTAGCGACGGCCCGCCGGATATCGATGAAGCGCTTAAGAAATTAGCTGAAAAGTTTCAATTTTTTGGTGGCGGCGGAAATGGGAGTGGTATCAAAGGATTGCTACCTATAGTGATAGCTGTTCTGGCCATTCTGTGGGGGCTGATGGGCTTCTATCAGGTTGATGAAAAAGAGCAGGCCGTGGTATTGAGATTGGGTAAATATCATCAAACCAATGGTTCGGGTCTGCACTGGAACCCACCAATTGTAGATTCAATCAAAATAGTGGGAGTAACCCAAGAGCGACAGTATCCAGCCCGTGGTTTAATGCTTACCCAAGATGAAAATATTGTCGAAATATCCCTGACTGTGCAATACAACATTGCCGATGCCAAAGATTTTGTTCTCAATATCAAAGATCCAGAAAGTAGCCTCAAGCGCGCCACCGACAGTGCACTGCGCCATGTTGTCGGCAGTACCGGACTAGATGGGGTGATTTCTACTGGGCGCGAGCAGGTCGCGCTAGACACTGCGGCAAAGCTACAGAATCTGTTGGATATTTATGGCAGTGGTATCAACGTAGTTAAAATCAATATTGAAGAATCTCGGCCGCCATCCGAGGTTAAAGCAGCCTACGATGATGTGATTAAAGCGCGAGAGGATCTCGAGCGATTGGTCAATGAGGCACAAGCCTACTCCAACGGAATTATTCCTGAGGCGCGCGGTGAAGCTCAAAGACTGAGAGAAGAGGCTGAGGGCTATAAATCACAGGTAATTTCAAAATCTGAGGGTGAAGCAAAGCGCTTCAGTAAATTGTTGGCTGAGTATGAAAAGGCTCCGATGGTTACTCGTGAGCGCCTCTACCTTGATGCGGTTGAAGAAGTTATGACTCAGAGCACCAAGATTTTGATGGATGCTAAGGGTGGCAACAATATGCTGTATTTGCCGTTGGATAAAATTGTTCAGCAGGGCGGGACTAACAGACAGTCTGATTCAGCCGTTACCAATGATCAAATGATAGATCGAATTGCCAACGATGTGATCGAAAGGTTGCAAAGGAACAATGATCGAATTCAATCGGAGAGACGACGATGAAAAATCTGATTAAAGCACTGGGTTTGTTGATCCTCGTTGTTGTGGCGGTCAACAGCACGCTGTATGTGGTGAGTGAATTTGAACGCGGGGTTAAACTTCGTTTCGGTAAATTAATCGAATCGGATATTCAGCCTGGACTGCATATAAAAATTCCGTTTGTGGATGATGTAAGAATCTTTGATGCGCGAGTTTTAACTGTTGACGCTCAGCCCGATAGTTTCTTTACTATCGAAAAGAAGCGTTTGATAGTAGATTCCTATGCAAAATGGCGTATCGCCAATGTTGAGACTTACTACAAATCCACCGGTGGTGTTGAGTCTGTAGCTCACAATCGCCTAGCCAATCGTGTAAATACGGGGCTGCGAAATCAGTTTGGTACTAGAACACTACACGAGGTGGTTTCTGGTGAGCGCGATCTATTGATGAAAAACATCACTGATGATCTCAACCGAACGGTGTTGGACAGCCTTGGCATCGAGGTAATTGATGTGCGTGTTAAGCGTATTGACCTACCTCAGGAAGTCAGTGGTCCAGTATTTAGACGAATGACCGCAGAGCGCGAAAAAGAAGCTCGAGAGTTGCGTTCGACCGGTAAGGAGAAAGCAGAAAAGATTCGCGCTGCAGCTGATAGAGAAAGAACCATTGAGCTGGCTAATGCCTATCGCGATGCCGAAGAGCTTCGCGGTGAAGGCGATGCTGAAGCGGCGAAAATTTATGCCTCCGCCTACCAAGAAAATCCGGAATTTTATTCATTTGTTAGAAGTCTGAATGCCTATAAGCAGTCATTTTCAAATAAGGGCGACATTATGCTGTTAGAGCCCGATAGCGACTTCTTTAAATATTTAAAACAGCAGCATGTGGATTAGTTGAAATAAAAACTGTTTGTGGTTAAAAATCTCTGCCACAGAGGCAGCTAATTTGTTAAAATCAAAGAAACCGGGGTAACTCGGTTTTTTTATTGCTGCAAAGTTGTACAAATTATCAGAAATAATGCCACAAAGATTAGTTTAATCCTTATAATTGCGTTTTTTGATGTAATAAAACATTAAATCCTGTGAGGAAGTTGTGTCAAAAGTAGATAGTTGGTTGTTACCAGACGGCATCGATGAGGTGCTACCTGAGCAGGCGCGCCTTATCGAAGGGGCGCGGCGAGAGCTGTTGGATCTCTATAATCGTTGGGGTTACGATCTTGTGATTCCCCCTATGGTTGAATTTACCCAGTCTCTTTTGAGTGGATTTGGCACTGATCTCGATCTGATGACCTTTAGGCTGACAGATCAACTCAGCGGTCGAATGATGGGCATAAGAGCGGATATTACTCCACAGGCCGCACGAATTGACGCACACAGCCTCAAACGACAGGGTCCAAACAGGCTCTGTTATGCCGGTACAGTATTGCAAACGAAACCCAGAGGCCCTCTGGAATCTCGAACGCCAATTTCAATTGGTGTTGAGCTGTTCGGTGAGGCAGGCGTCAGTGCTGATATCGAAGTTATTGAGTTGTTTTTAAAAACCCTTGAGACGGCTGCAGTTGATGGCGTGCACTTGGATCTTGGTCACGTTGATATTTTGCGCGGCTTATTGATTGGTTCTGACCTCACGGGGGATCAAGAGACTGAGCTTTTTGAGCTTTTGCAGAGAAAGGCATCAGCAGAGTTAGATGCGTGGATCAGTGAAAATATCAGTAATACTAAATTAGCTAAATGGCTTAAATCACTACCCACACTAGCTGGTGGTAAAGAGGTGTTGGCAGAGGCGAAGCAAAGCCTTGCGGGTGCTCCGGCTCAAGTGATTGATGCCCTTGGACACTTAGAGCAAATTATTGATGCATTGACAACAAAGTCTATTCAGCGGGTAACTATTTATCTGGACTTGGGTGATATCCCCGGTTTTGGTTATCACACTGGCGTGGTTTTTGCCGCCTACAAACAGGGTTATGGTAAAGCGTTGGGCAATGGTGGTCGCTATGATAATATTGGTGAGGCTTTTGGTCGTGCGCGAACCGCTACTGGATTTGCTTTTGATCTTAAATCTTTGGTTGCCAATGGACAGTTTGAGCAGCAAGCGCAGAGTGGAATTTTTGTGCCAGAGTGCGCAGATGCTGAGTGCAGAGAGCAGATTTTAGCACTTCGCCAACAGGGTGAGCGCGTTGTGCAGGGTTTTGCAGAGCAGGTGGTGGACTTCCAAGAAATTAATTGTGATCGTCAGCTTGTTAAAAAAGGCGATCAGTATCATATCGAAAAAATAGCCTGATTTAATCAATTGGTTGACTACTTAGAGTATAAAATTTTATGGGCAAAAATGTAGTGATTCTCGGCTCCCAGTGGGGCGACGAGGGCAAGGGAAAAATTGTTGATTTATTAACTGATAAAGCCTCTTTAGTAGCGCGATTTCAGGGTGGTCACAACGCCGGCCACACCTTGGTTATCGATGGTAAAAAAACCGCATTACACCTTATCCCATCGGGTATTCTACGCGATCATGTCACCTGTGTTATTGGTAATGGCGTGGTACTTGCGCCTGATGCATTGTTAAAAGAAATCAATATGCTTGAAGAGCGCGGTGTTGAGGTGCGCGACAGACTCAAGGTCTCGGGATCATGCCCGCTTATATTGCCCTATCATATCGCCATAGATCAGGCGCGTGAACAATCTCTTGGCAAGGCTAAAATTGGCACCACGGGTCGTGGTATAGGGCCTGCGTATGAAGATAAGGTTGCTCGCAGATGCTTGCGCCTCAGTGATATGGCCAATATGGAGCGGTTTGCAGAAAAATTGAAAACTGTTCTCGACTACCATAATTTTGCTCTAACCCAATACCACAAGGTTGAGCCAGTGGGCTTTGATCAGACCCTTGCGCTCGCCAAAACTTGGGCTGAGGCACTTCTGCCAATGATGGCAGATGTCACTGAAATTCTCCATACAGCGCGTGAAGCAGGGGAAAATATCCTTTTTGAAGGCGCACAGGGCTCCCTTTTGGATATAGATCACGGCACATATCCGTTTGTTACCTCATCAAATACAACTGCCGGCGGCACTGCTACGGGCAGTGGTTTTGGCCCGATGTATCTGGATTATGTACTGGGGATTACTAAGGCCTACACCACGCGAGTGGGGTCTGGTCCATTCCCGACAGAACTGCACTGTGAAATTGGCAACTACTTGGGTGAAAAGGGCCATGAATTTGGAACAACAACCGGTCGTGAGCGTCGCTGTGGCTGGTTTGATGCGGTTGCTTTGCGTCGAGCAGTGCGAATTAATAGTATTACTGGCATCTGTCTGACCAAATTGGATGTGTTGGATGGTCTCGAGGAGGTTAAGATCTGTGTCGGCTATAAAAAGGCCGATGGTAGCTCGTTCGATAATCCCACCCACGCCGATGACTTTGAGGGTTTAACCCCTGTCTATGAAACCCTTCCCGGTTGGAATGATGTTACTGTGGGCCTCCAATCTCTGGAGAAGTTGCCAGACAATGCACGGGCTTATATTAGCCGTATTGAGGAGCTTATCGGCGCGCCGGTAGATGTAGTTTCAACGGGTCCCGATCGAGTTGAAACCATTGTTTTAAGGCATGCGTTTAACTAGCCATTCGTTGATGGCTGACTGTAGGCGGTAATCTTTCGCGAGTGATCGAGCTTAAACAGGTGGTCGGCACGTTCCGGCATCTCGCTTAGGGTATTCTCAGTAACTCGCTGAAAGAAACTAATAAAACGCAGTATTTGCTGTTCAGACATAACCCCTGAGCGATTATCTATGCCTTCTTTCTCCAAGCGTTTAACCATTTTTTGTTCCTGCTCTAACCGCCAGTTATAGACGGTATCAAAAGAGGGTGCCTGCAACATAATCAAACTGTCAGCTAAGTCAAACAGGGGCTGGTAGGTGTTTTTTAACGCATCATTGACATGATTGCGCCAGATTGCATCTCTATCATACTGTTCCTCAAGGCTGTTGATGGGCTGACTGAGTTGCTGTGTGTTTTCTGCTCTAGCGCCCATACACCAACCCTCAACTACAATTAACCCCACCTTGCCCTCAATGATTTTAAGGCTGCCAGCAGGGGCTCTATCGTCAATACTTTTATCAAATCGAGTGATGGTTGTTTTTTTGCCGGCAATTAGGTTTTGAATACAATCTATAGCTAGCTGAACATCATGCGTTCCCGGAACACCGCGGGTTTCTAGCAAGGGGTGAACGGTACTGGCTAATTTAGTTCGTTCGGCTTTAGTCAGGTAAAAGTCATCTAAGGACAGCGAGACTGTGGTTACCTCAAGGCGCTCGGCAACAACCGTACAAAGGTAGTCGGCAAGGGTTGATTTTCCCGAGCCCTGACAGCCATTAATACCGATTACTTTGGGGACATCGCTAGGGTTATAGCCACTAATAATATGGTTTACGATGGGGGTAAACCATTTATTTGCCGCCTCTAAGTAGGATAGTGGTAATTGATTGCGGTCGAGAAATGCCTGTTGTTCAGAGCTGATTTTCATAGATTGTGTTCCATAGCAATACAAATATTTACTAGTTTAAAGCTGAGAGTTTGTCGTGTAGATGGAGAATTGCTTGATATTAAGCATAGCTAATTCACCAATCATCATTGACCAGAAAGGTTTTTAAAGTTGGGTATTGATGCTATTCGATGATCATGCAACGCCAATAATACTAGCATAGACCTAAAATACATAACTAGGGCGAATAATTGAAAAAATATCTGCAATGACTTTTTTAGCAGTTTGTAGGCGTAATATTGAATATAAATTATCGAATATTGTTATGATTAGCCTAATTCCCGTTAAGGGCACTAAGGACCAGCAATGAAAAATATTTTAATTGTGGTAATCACTCTAGCTATTGGCTTTGATGCTACTGCAAATAGTCATCTCACAGTGAATCGAGGGTTTAACCTAGTCGACCAGAAAAATAGTTGGTACGAGGCCGCTGCTAAGCAAATCCAACAGCAGCGTTCGATTGCTAACAGTATTCAAAATCAAGAGGCTGCGGCCAAAAATATTATTTTATTTATTGGCGATGGCATGAATCTGACAACCATAACTGCTTCGCGCATTCTTGAAGGTCAGCAACGAGGCATGTTAGGTGAGGAAAACAACCTTAGCTTTGATCGATTTCCATTTTCTGGTTTAGCTAAAACCTATGCGGTGGACTCTCAGGTAGCGGATTCTGCCAATACCATGACCGCAATTATAAGTGGGGTTAAAACCAATATGGGTATTGTTGGTATTGACGAAAACGCTAGCCGAGGTGACTGTAGTTCGCAAAACGGTAATGAAGTTATTTCGGTGCTGGATCTTGCGGAGATTTCTGGTATGTCTACCGGCATTGTTACTACAACTCGCGTAACCCATGCAACGCCGGCGGCAGCCTATGCCAAGTCGCCAGATAGAAGTTGGGAAGATCCCTCTAAAATGCCGCAAGAGGCACTTAAGCAGGGCTGTGAGGACATTGCTAGCCAACTTACAGAGTACCAGTCAAATATTAACCGCCGCTACAAGGGTGCAAATAGCGATGGTATTGAAGTGGTTATGGGTGGTGGTAGTCGGCATTTTCTTCCCGAAAAATCAGCCAATGTTGAGTCCCAAGGCTCTACTTCAGGTCAGCGTGCCGATGGTCGCAATCTGATTGCCGAATGGCGTAGGCAATATCCCAATGGCGTGTACATGGATAGTCGGGCTGATTTTGATAGTCTGGACTTCAATAAAGCTGAAAGAGTCTTTGGTCTATTTAATAAAACCCATTTGCGATTTGATGCCAATCGAAAATCAAAAACTATTAAAGAGCCTTCTTTAAGTGAAATGACGGAAAAAGCCTTGCAGGTATTGTCAAAGAACTCCAAAGGTTTTTTCCTTTTGGTAGAGGCCGGTCGGATTGATCATGCCCACCATGCGGGCAATGCCTATAATGCGCTGTCAGATACTATTGCGTTATCGCAGGCAGTGCAGGTGGCATTGGACAAAACTAGCGAAAAGGACACCCTGATAATAGTCACCGCTGACCATGGCCATGTATTTACCATGGCGGGATACCCCAAGCGGGGCAACCCTATCTTGGGCAAGGTAGTATCTAATGGCAATACCAAGCCTCAGATGGCATCCGATAACTTACCCTACACAACCCTAGGTTATGCCAATGGTCTCGGTCACCGTCACCTAGGATCATCAACTAATGCAGATAATGGCTATAACCACGTGGGTGTTGTCGGTCGCGCTAATTTGACAGAAGTTGATACTACTCAACCAGGGTTTTTTCAGGAGTCGCTGGTTCCTCTGCGGTCGGAAACTCACTCTGGTGAGGATGTGCCAATTTATGCATTGGGGCCGGGGGCGCACTTAATTTCTGGTAGCAACGAGCAAACCATTATTTTTCATGCCATAAACCATGCCGGCGGTTTGCTAACTAAAGCGAAAAAGGCGTTAGATAAATAGCAAAAGATACAAACCATTGTTGCATTCACTATTACTTTGGGTACTATCCATAATTGTATAAATATTTAATAGTAAACCGAGGGAATAGTTTTTTCTTTGTTTATAATAAAGTTTAGAGCATAGTTAAATTAGAGTGGCATAATTTTAAGGGGAAATAATGCAATGAATATGATGCAGGCAGTTAAGCAGGTACTTGGTAAAAAAATACAGTGATGTCAAAGGCAGGGCAACGAGGTCAGAATACTGGTGGTTTATTTTATTTCTTATTTTAGGCGATATAGTGACTAATGTTTTAGATGTGGCCTTGGGTTGGCAGTTTGGTGAGCCAGATGTTTTTGGCAGCCAGATGGGCACCCTCTACATACTTTTTAATTTAGCGGTGTTGGTTCCCTGGTTTTGTGTCACTGCAAGACGGTTGCACGATGTCAACAGAAGCGGCTGGTGGATGTTACTCCCGCTGACTATCATCGGCATCATTCCATTTTATTATTGGATGCTTAAAAAATCTGATTCAGAGCAAAATAAGTGGGGCCATAGCCCTGCGGTGGAACAAACCTAAGACTTACTTGGCAATATGCATAAAAAAACCTGCTACTAGCAGGTTTTTTTATGCTTTGTACAAATAAAAAGCTATGATTGATCAGTGATTAATTTTATCTGGTTTCGAGGCTGTCTAATAGCATTCCGAGAACCTAGAGATATTTCCAAAAGTAACAGTGAAAAAAAGCGTTTGATTTGAACTATTCGAACGACCATGACTGCATTTTGATGCATTATTTATACTATAAAAATGATAGCACTATAGGGTTTCAACCAGACTTTTCACATTATCTTTAAAAATTATTTTATATCTTATTAAATAATAATTTTTTGCAAAACATAAGGGTTTAAATATGCCATTTATTAGCAGGTTTTTTAGTATTTTGAATAACCAATCAATTCAATTTAGTACTAGAAATGCCGTCAGAGCAGTTTTTGTATTTCTTGCCGTTACACTGAGCGGTTCAGCCTTTGCCAATGCCGCCGCTTGGGTTGCTTTTGGCGGCGCCACGGTATCTGACCAAGAAATATTAGAAGTCCCATCCGGTGCGCAGCTGTGGGCAGGTTTTGCGAACACCAATGACACCCTTTATCCCCTGAGTTTATCCACTGGCGGGGTAATCACATTTACCGCCGCAGTCAACGGGTCGGCTGATGTTCGTTTTCGTTTAGAGCGTTTGCCCTATCCGGATGTGGATCCAGCTTTCAATACATCTGCGGTAACTGTCAGCGGTTCAACTGAGGCCACCTATTCTATTGAAATTCCGGAGCAGGGGACAAATATTTACCGTTCGCTTATTTTGTATATCGACACTCTAGATACTCCGGTAACGATCAAAAATGTTCAGGTAACCCCCAATGGCAATGATCAAAATGGCTGTGACTTCTCGCCTCAGGCCAATGGTGTTCAGAAAGTTGAGGCCCAGTGCTATAGCATTGGCAATGGTATACAAACCGAAACTACCAGCGATACTGGTGGTGGCGAAAATGTGTCCAATATCGACGTCTCAGACTCCCTGACTTTTGCGGTAAATATACCCACAACGGGCAATTATCGCCTCAATTATCGCGTCGCAAGCCCAAGCGGAAGTAGCCCCGGATTTAGGTTGTTTATTGACAACGAGTTTTCGGATCTTTTTTCAATTCCTGCCACTGGTGGGTGGCAAAGTTGGCAGACTCAGCAAGGTCGAGTGGTTACCTTAAATGCAAGTATTCATACCTTCAGGTTTGAAGCAGCTTCCGATGGCATGAATATAAATTGGTTCAGCCTGACGCCAACCAATGAGGCGGCGGACGAGGCGCCCAGTAGCGTCAATACGGTGATTGAAGTCGATGGTGTCGCCATAGACTCAAGCAAATGGTTCCATCAGACAAGACTGCCTAACGGTGGCAGCTGGTTTAACGGTGAAATTCAACATTATACCGATCGATTAAGTAACGCCTATGTCAGTGATGGCACGCTTAAAATTGTCGCTAGAAAAGAGACTTTTACTGATCAGGGTGTAACCAAGGAGTACACATCCGCTAGACTAAATTCAAAATTTGCCTTTAAGTATGGAAAGGTGGATGTTCGCGCCAAAATGCCAATTGGAAGAGGGACATGGCCTGCAATTTGGATGCTGGGTAAAAGCATCAGCGAAACTGGAACCTATTGGTCTAATCAAGGTTTTGGAACTACCTCATGGCCAGCCGTTGGTGAAATAGATATTTTAGAGCACTGGGGAAGAAACCAAGGTTTTGCCCAGAGCGCCATGCATACTACCTCCAGTCATGGTGCAACTCAGAATCACGGCGGTCGTTATATTTCCGATATTTCTTCAGAATTTCATACTTACAGTATGGATTGGAATGAAAATAGGATTATTTTCAGCATCGATGGTATAGAGCATTATCGCTATGACCCCAGTGTTAAAAATGCCAGTACATGGCCCTATGACTCTGAGTTTTTCTTTCTGTTAAATATTGCCATAGAGCCGAATATTGATTCTAGCTTTATCGAGAGCGCCATGGAGATTGACTATATTCGTGTTCATGACCTCAATAATCAGCTAATTTTTTCTGACGAGTTTAATGGCGAATCTAGCGACCCAGTCAATCAGATATCTTGGGATATTGATGGGGATGGTGTCGCAGATGCACTGACAGATGGTGTTCTTTTATTGAGAAGTACATTTGAGTTAACTGGCGATGCGCTGATAGAAGGTGCAATTTCGTCTGATAGTCCTATCTCTGGCGAGCAAGTAATTGAAAATATTTCCGATGTCTATCAGATAGCAGATATTGATGGAAGTGGTGAGGTCGACGCCTTAACCGATGCGCTTATTTTGTTGAGATATTTATTTGAATTGTCCAATGATCCTTTGATTGAAGGCGCTCTTCACGACGATGCAACAAGAACTAGTGCTAGTGATATTGAAACCTATATTGAGTCTCATATGCCATAGGTGAAGCTTATTCCATTAAACGGTTAAGGCTAGCTATTTTTTTTGTATTAGCTAATATCAATTGTATATGCTCTGCATTAGCAGTTTTTGATGTTGTATCGTTATAAAAATAGGTAGCAATGGAATGATTTTTAGCCAGCGTTGCAGAGCTTATAACAAATTCTTTCACCTTTGAATCACCAAGTTTGGTCGTGAGCAAAGTCGAGAATGTAATGCTGTTAATGTCACTCTCTAGAATGACTGATTTGTTTAATGAAGATAGATCAGATTTGAGCTCTAGATTAAAATATTCTTTTGAGAGCTCAGATTTCGCACTTTCGATATCGTCCAATAAATCATCTCCCATGCCTAGCCAGAGATTGCTTTTGATAAATTGATTGTAAACAAACTGACTTGAACCTATAAACTTATCAACGCTGCTTAATCCAACATATGCCCAAGGGTATGATGATGCCAATGTCTTACATGGTCTTATAATAAGCCGGACATTGATGCCCGTTTCTGCCTCGTTATTAACAGCCTGCAGGTACGCAAGAAGTCTTAAACCATCTGTCGTTTGAGTAATATCACACCAACTATCTGGTAAGGGGTATGTAAAACCGGTGCCATCTGAAGATAACTTAACATATCTGTCTGAAGCATAAGCATTCACTTGGCAAAAGGTAAACAAGACGACAACGAATATACATCGCATAACTAATTATCTTCAAATTAACTCAAATTAAGTTTAGGGCAAATTTGTAACAAGTTCTAGATATACTTATATCTTTAAGTACAAACGATGGCCTAGAAAAAGTCCAGTGATTTTGATGTTGATGTTGATCTTAGTCATAATGCCGTTTACTGTAAAAAATTATTTACTATTGAGAATTTATATCAGGTCTATTAAGTTTTTAGTCATTAAAAAAAGGATTATTCCTTTGTGTAGTGACCAAATTCTAACCCATCAAGCTTTCTTGAAATAATATATTTTAATTATAAATTAAAAGGTAAGAGTAAAATATGGTAGAGGAAAATGAAAAAGTTGGTTGCTTTAATATTCTCATTGGTGCTGCTTTACTTGCATTAATTATTGGAGCGACAATCAATGGCTTATTTGGTGCTGGAACGCTTGAATTTGGGGATATTTTCATATGGACATTCTTTGTTGTTGCAGGAATTGCAAGTTGGTATGAATATAAAGCAAGCGAAAATAATAAAATACTCAGAAAGGCCTCAAGGATAGAAGCTGATCGAATTCTTGCTGAAGAAAAAGAAAAAGGAAATACTCAAGACGAATAACCTAACATACTTAAATATATTGACTGTTTTTGATGTATTAGAATGAAAAAGTTTTGAGCAAATAAAGAAATAATGGTGGGCCCAGTAGGACTTGAACCTACGACCAATCGATTATGAGTCGACTGCTCTAACCAACTGAGCTATGGGCCCTTAACTTGTATGATGCCGTTGAATGGCATGCTAAAAAGCGCTTTGTATTAAGTTTAAACTACAAAGGGAGTTATTTAGCCAATTTGTTTTTATTCGTCTATAAAACTGCGCAGATGATCTGAGCGAGTAGGGTGGCGCAGCTTGCGCAGTGCTTTGGCTTCGATCTGACGAATACGCTCACGAGTTACATCGAACTGCTTTCCGACTTCCTCAAGGGTATGATCTGTATTCATATCGATACCAAAACGCATTCTAAGTACCTTAGCTTCGCGGGCGGTTAGACTGCCCAATACATTGCGCGTCGAGTCGGTTAGATTCGACTTAGTTGCTTCATCCACTGGCAGGGCAATGGTGGTATCTTCAATAAGATCTCCGATATTGGCATCTTCGTCTTCGCCAATAGGGGTTTCCATTGAGATTGGTTCTTTGGCAATTTTAAGTACTTTGCGAATTTTATCTTCCGGCATTTCCATGCGCTCGGCGAGCTCTTCAGGTGAGGGTTCACGGCCCATCTCTTGAAGCATCTGGCGTGAAATACGATTGAGTTTGTTGATGGTTTCAATCATATGCACTGGAATACGAATTGTTCTCGCTTGGTCGGCAATGGAGCGGGTGATTGCCTGACGAATCCACCAGGTTGCATAGGTGGAGAACTTATAACCTCTGCGGTATTCAAACTTATCAACCGCTTTCATAAGACCGATGTTTCCTTCCTGAATAAGATCCAAGAATTGCAGGCCGCGGTTGGTGTATTTTTTGGCTATCGAGATTACTAGACGCAGGTTGGCTTCAACCATCTCTTTTTTCGCTCTTCTAGCCATGGCTTCACCCATGGTAACCCGGCGATTAATATCTTTAATTTGGGCAATACTCAGCTCATTATCTACTTCAACTTGAGCGAGTTTACGTTGACAGCGAATAATTTCTTGCTCTTGGTTTTTTAACCCATTGGCCCAGTCAGCCCCAGACTCAACTAGACTAGCAACCCATTCCATATTAGTTTCATTGGTAGGGAAGCTTTTGATAAAGTCTTTGCGAGGCATCTTGGCGTAGCGCAGGCAAAGGCGCATGATTGCACGCTCTTCGGTACGAATTCTCTCGACAGCATTTCTGACCATTGCGATTAACGGATCAAACTGACGCGGCGTCAACTTAAGGTATTTGAACACATCTGCAAGTTCTTCAAGATTTTTCTGCGAAGCTTTGCCATCACGACCATAGCGGGCAATACTGCGTTCGGTTTTGACTAATAGCTCGCGAATTTCTTCAAAACGGCGAGTTGCCTCTTCTGGATCGAGTCCGCCATCATTCTCTTCGTCTTCGCTTTCCTCGCCATCGTCTTCATCTTCATTGCCATTGGCGAGTTTTTCAGCTTCAGCTGCTTGCTGTTGTGCTAGTGCCGATGGAACATGTTCCATCGGGTTGAGGTATCCGCTGATAACATCAGTTAATTTGCGCTCGCCAGAGACAACAAGATCCCATTCGGCAATGACTGCGCCAACAGCTGAGGGCCAGTCTGAGATTGCTGACATCAGTTCTCGCGTACCCTCTTCAATTCTTTTAGCGATTTCAATCTCGCCCTCGCGAGTCAGTAGCTCTACTGAGCCCATTTCACGCATGTACATGCGAACTGGGTCTGTAGTTCTATGTTGCTCAGATTCAACCGAGGCTAGGGCTGCCGCGGCTTCCGCTGCGGCTACTTCGTCGGGGGTGTTGACACCGGAGATCATCAGTAGGGATTCGGCATCGGGCGCAGTTTCGAACACTGTGATGCCCATGTCGTTAATCATCTGAATAATATCTTCGACCTGTTCGGGGTCTGCAATACCTTCAGGCAAATGATCGTTGACTTCAGCGTAAGTCAGGTAGCCTTGCTCTCGCCCTTTGGCAATTAGATCTTTAATACCAGATTGCTGACTTTTTAGATTATCGCTCATAGATTTAATACTGTTTTATGCGCTTAAAATAGCGCGCAATTATACCGAAAAAAAAACTTATTGTCGCAGTAATTTTAGATTTTACTGAAGATAATAGCCTTTTTTGTTAAAGGGTTAGTAATCTCTGTTTAATTTGCTGTTTTAGCTGTGCTGATTTTTCATCTTTTGTCAGCTCTAGGTGCAACCTATGAAGTTGTTTGACTTGCCTTTCATCCAGTGTTTCTTGGTTGAGTAAATGTTCGGCTTTATCAGCTGCAGGGAGGCTGTAAAAAGCCTCTTTGACCACATGTTTATAGGCATCACAAAACTCTTGGTTATCATCTCTGCCAGTGCCCGACGGCGGGTGATAGAGCTCGATAGCAGCCAGTTTCTGCAGCGTCTGAGTTTCCTTAGAGTTACTGTAAGTACCGTGCCAGTAGGCAAATATATGGGCCGGCTTGTAATCTGGATTACTTTTAACCACCTTTAATAGTTTTAAAAATAGTTCAATATTGGGATCTGTTGAGGCCTGAAGAAGTTCAACACTATCTATATGCTTTGCTAGTTGTGGATGATTGATCAGCAACGCCGTTAGATGTTGCACTGGAGTGAGGCGTATTTTAGATGTTCTCTCCGGGCCAATCTCTGGTTCAAAGCCATAGTCGTCACCCGCGGGAACTGGCTCCACTGTCCAGTTCTGGGGGGGCTGTGGCTTAGGACTTGTCGCACTGACCTCTGGCTGTCCTGAAGGACTGCTGTTTTGATTGCCAATATAGGTTTTTAAATCTTCCACACCAATGCCGGTTTTTCGAGAGAGTTCCTCGAGCATAAGCTGTTTGAATACACCCTGAGGTATACGGTTAATTTTTGGGCCACATAATTTGCTGAGTTTGGCCTTGCCTTCGCCAGTTTCAATATCAATGCCAACGGTGAGTTCTTCAAATAAAAACTCTGATAGCGGGGTGGCATTTTCAATCTGTGATTTGAATTTTTCAGTGCCGAGATTTCTTACCATGGTATCTGGGTCTTCTCCCTCGGGAAGAAATAGAAATTTAGCGGTAACTCCATCGCGCATTTCTGGCAGGGCTATGTCCAGTGAGCGCGAGGCTGCTCGTCGTCCAGCGCTGTCTCCATCGAAGCAAAAAACAATTTCACTTGTGTATCTAAACAACTTTTGCAGGTGGTTTTCGGTCAGTGCTGTACCCAGTGTAGCGACGGCATTATTGATACCATACTGGGCCAGAGCAATAACATCCATATAGCCTTCGACCATCAATAAGTAGGGTATTTCTTTCAGTGCTTGGCGCGCCTCGTACAATCCATAAAGCTCTCTGCCTTTGTGAAATACAGGTGTTTCAGGGGAGTTGAGGTACTTGGGAGTACTGTCATCGAGAACGCGACCGCCGAATCCCAGCGTGCGCCCGCGCTGGTCGCGTATGGGGAACATTATTCGGTGGCGAAAGCGATCGTATTGTTTTTTTTCTTCCGGTTTGCTTATCAGCATGCCGGATTCTTCGAGCAATTTTGTCTTTTGATCGCTGGTGGCTGCGTCTTTGATTAGGTTGTCCCAGCCCTGCGGCGCAAAACCAATGCCAAACTTCGCGGCAATTTGGCCGGTTAAACCCCGTGATTTTAGATAGTCGACAGCGATTTTGGCCTCTGGAGAGCGCAACTTTTGACGATAGAATTTATCCGCCTCTGTGAGCACAGAATATAAATCATCTTTACGCTGTCTTTCTTCTGGATTGACCGCGGCTTCTCTGGGCACTTCCAGTCCAATATTTTTGGCCAGTAACTCAACCGCTGGCAGAAAATCTAGGCGGTCAAATTCCATAACAAAACTGAGGGCATTGCCCCCCGCACCACAGCCAAAGCAGTGATAAAATTGTTTGTCTTGAGCAACGGTGAAAGAGGGGGTTTTTTCTTCGTGAAATGGACAGCAGGCCTTGTGGCTTTTACCCGTTTTCTTCAGTGGAACACGACTGTTGACCACATCGACGATGTCGGTGCGGTCCAGTAGTTCATCAATAAAAGATTGTGGGATTCTGCCTGGCATAGTTCCAATATAAACGTTTAAATTTGATTACAGTGTAACTGGTTATGGTAGGAAATAAACGCGGTTTATTACGCCAGTGCTTTTTTTACTCCTGCGCTGACTGCACCGGCATCAGCTCTGCCCTGTATCTGCGGCTTTAATACACCCATTACCTTGCCCATGTCGCGCATGGATTCGGCACCTGTTGAGGCTATTGCCGCTTGAATTAACTCTTCGATTTCAGCCTCGGTCAATGCCGTGGGAAGGAAATCTCGAATTACCTCAATCTCGGCAATTTCAACCGCAGCTAGCTCATCGCGGCCAGCCGATTGGTATTGACTGATAGAGTCGCGACGCTGCTTTACCATTTTATCCATAATGGCGACCAAGCGCTGATCATCGATCTCGACGCGCTCATCAACTTCTACGCGCTTTACCTCCGCTTGAATCAAACGAATAGCACTTAAGCGCGGCTTATCTTTGGCGCGCATTGCATCTTTCATGGCATTGTTGATTTCTGTTTTAAGACTCATGGTCATACTCCACTGGAATTAAACAATAATTTTACAGCTGCGATTGCTAGAAACACAAAAAGCGCCTTAAGGCGCTCTTTGCTAGAAACTACACTATTTCTCGATGGACGAGAGTTTAGTATAACCTTTGGAACTTGCGGGATTCGCGAGAAACCTTTTTAAGGTTGCGTTTAACCGCTGCAGCGCCTTTGCGCTTGCGCTCCCAGGTTGGCTTTTCATAAAACTCTTTAGAGCGAACCTTGGCTAGAATTCCTGCTTTTTCGCATGAGCGTTTGAAGCGTCTTAGGGCGACGTCAAACGGTTCATTTTCTTTAATACGCACACTTGGCATTGATGCATAATCCTGTTGTTGTAAAAAGTAAAATCTACAGCTCAAATAAACTGCTGTTCTGTAAGGGCGCGTAGTCTATACATTTACCCCTATTGATGCAAAATCTTTTTATCTTTTTGGGTTAATTTTCGTTATTTTTGGCCAAAAATTAGTTCTTCTTGCGGCTTAAAGCCAATTTTTTGCATCTTGACTGACTTTTTACTGCGTAAAATAATTCATTGACTTCACACAAACTGACTTAAAGGTTAAAGTTGCAACCCTTTTATGGGTGTCATTGGTTAACAATGCTTGTACTTGGTATCGAAACATCATGTGATGAAACAGGGTTTGCTGTCTATGACAGTCAGCAGGGCCTTTTGGCGCACAGCCTTTACTCGCAGGTAGCTCTTCACGCTGATTATGGTGGCGTGGTGCCTGAATTGGCATCGCGAGACCATGTGCGCAAAATTTTACCCATGCTCAATGATGTTCTAGCTAAATCTGGTATAGATAAAGAGTCCATCGACGGTATTGCCTATACCGCAGGCCCCGGCTTGATGGGAGCTCTGATGGTAGGCGGCTCAATGGCTACAGCTCTGGGCTTTACCCTAGATGTACCAGTGATTGGTGTTCATCATATGGAGGGTCATTTATTAGCACCAATGTTGGAGCAGACACCGCCGGAGTTCCCTTTTGTGGCATTACTGGTCTCTGGCGGTCACACGCAACTGGTTTTAGTTGAAGGTATTGGCAGCTATATGTTGTTGGGTGAGTCACTGGATGATGCGGCCGGAGAGGCCTTCGATAAAACGGCTAAAATGCTTGATTTGGACTATCCGGGCGGTCCTGTTTTAGCTGCTATGGCTGAAAAGGGACAGGCGCAGCGCTTCGATTTCCCCCGACCTATGACCGATCGTCCCGGTCTGGATTTTAGCTTTTCTGGCTTAAAGACCCACACCAGAAATCTTATTGAAAACTATCGCGGTGATGATGTGCTTCCCGATAATCAGACAATCCTCGATATTTGTGCTGGCTTCCAAGAGGCAGTGGTTGATACCCTAGTGATCAAATGTCTGCGAGCCCTTGAGCAGACGGGTATGAAAAAATTGGTAATAGCTGGTGGCGTTTCGGCTAATAAGCGATTGCGTGAAAAATTAGAGTTAGAGTTAGGTAAAAATAATTCTGAGGTATTTTATGCTCGCCACGAGTTTTGTACAGATAATGGCGCTATGATCGCCTATGCCGGTTGCCAGAGATTACTGGCGGGAGAAACCAGCGATTTAGCGCTTTCAGTCACGCCGCGATGGCCGCTGCAAAACCTTTCATCAATTGAGGTGTAAAGTTAATGGATATTGTCTATATAAGAGATTTGCGCATAGAAACTATAATTGGCATCTATGACTGGGAGCGAGAGGTAAAGCAAACCGTAAGCCTTGATCTAGAAATGGCGCATGATATCCGCAAGGCCGCGGATACCGATGATATTCAATATGCCCTTAATTATAAGTCTATCGCTAAGCGCTTGATTGCCTTTATCGAGGGCAGTGAATTTTTGTTGGTAGAGCGCATGGCGGAAGAGGTTGCAGCTATTGTGCTAAACGAATTTTCAGTGCCCTGGTTGCGGTTGCGAGTCAGCAAACCCGGTGCGCTGCGCGGGTCCAAGGATGTCGGCATTCTAATTCAGCGCGGCGAAAAGCCAGATGGAGTTGCTATTTAATGGCATTGGTATATCTAAGCCTTGGAAGTAACATCGATCGTGAGCGCCATATAGGTGCGGCTCTAGATGCCCTTGGCAAACATTTTGGGTCACTTGAGATATCCACTGTTTTTGAGTCGGTCGCTGTGGGTTTTGAGGGCGATAGTTTTTACAATCTTGTGGTAGGTATTCACTCCGGACTAGCCGTGGGTGAAATTGCCAAGGTGCTAAAGCATATAGAAGACTGTAATGGTCGCGATCGCAGCGCACCTAAATTTGGTCCCCGAAGTCTCGATATTGATATTTTGACTGTAGACAATCTGGCAGGTGAGATTGATGGTATTAAGCTGCCGCGAAATGAAGTGCTTAAAAATGCCTTTGTTCTTCAGCCTCTGGCCGAGTTGGCCGCTGATATGATTCACCCACTAACCAATAAAACCATGGGTCAGCATTGGCAGGAGTTTGACAAGACCAGCCAACAATTGTGGCCGGTAAAGTTTGAATGGCAGCGCTCTAGTTAGAGGCTGGTTGAGCTACCGCCATCTACGGCTATAGTCTGTCCCGTCATATAGCTCGCCTCAACCGCTAAAAAGAAAACCGTATCGGCGATATCCGATTCAGTTCCAAGCCTGCCCATGGGCACATTGTTGAGTACGGATTGCTGCTTCTCGATATCGTCCTGTTCATGTTCCGGCCATAAAATTGCTCCGGGGGCAACAGAGTTGACTCTCACTTCTGGAGCGAGCTCGAGCGCCATGGTTTTAGTCATAGCAATATTGCCGCCTTTGGCGATGGTATAGATAGGGTGGTTTGCAAGTGCCTGTCTGGCATGCATATCTGAAATATTAACCACGGCGCCACGGTGTTTTTTGAGTAAGCCACTCAGTGCTTGAGTGAGAAAAAAAGGTCCTCTCAGGTTGCTGCCTATAAGATCATCCCACTGATCTTGATCACATGTTTCTAGGGGAGTTGGATAAAAACTGGAAGCATTGTTTACCAAAACATCAATTCGCCCTATATTTTTGATCATATCAGTTATTTTCTCAATGCCGCTGGGACTGCTTAGATTAGCCTGTACCATTAAGCAACTATCTGGCTCAACTTGATTCAATGTTTGACAGAGCCTGTCGGCATCGCTGGCAGACTGGTTGTAATGAATAACTACAAGATAATCGGCACTGTGAAAAAGTTGCGCCATATTGGCGCCAATACGGCGCGCAGCGCCAGTGATAAGTACCACTTTTTTTCTGTTGCTATTCATGCTGATTGGTTATCCCGTATATTGCGCTTTAAATGCCGTTAATTGCGCTATTTGTCTTTGTTTTAGCTGTTTGCCGATTTCTGCACCTTTTACGCCATTGGCGACAAGATCTGAAATATCTACCTGCTTAACGGCCAGCAGAGCATCGGTTAAGTATTGTTTGGGTAGATACGTTATATCTTCAAAACCTGCTCTACCTCTAGCATCTGCCTCGCAACAATATAAAAAATCCCTAAGGTGAGAAGTGTCTCGCAGAGCACCTATATTTTGAAAAAGTTTTAAAATTGTCACTGGCTTAAGTTCCCGCGCCTTGTGAGAGTGAAGATGGTATTCGGTAACAGCCAGAGCCAGTTGGCGGTATTGATTGGGCACCCCAAGGCGCTCACACATGGCTTTGACTATGGGTAATCCCGAGGCTTCGTGATCGGTATGACTCGGCAGAACTGCCTCAGGAGTCAGAGCTTTGCCGACATCGTGAACCAGAACGCCAAACCTCACCGCACCCGAATCTGAAATTTTGGCCGACTGTTTTAATGCCATAAGGGTATGGATGCCAGTGTCTACCTCAGGGTGATAGTCGGCGCGTTGGGGTACGCCGAACAGTGCTTCAATTTCTGGCAGTATCTCGGCCAGTGCGCCGCATTGTTTAAGTACTTTTATGTAGACATGCGGCGACTGTTCGCTCAATGCCCTCGAAGTTTCTTTCCAAACCCTCTCGGCCACCAGAAACTCCATCTCGCCTTTGGCAACAATCGACTTCAGTAAATCCATGGTTTCATCGGCGATAGTAAAGCCGAGATGGTGATAGCGAGCGGCAAATCTCGCCACTCTGAGTACCCGCAGAGGGTCCTCAGTAAATGCCTCGGAAACATGACGAAGAATCTTTTTTTCAAGATCCTGCTGGCCGCCATAGGGGTCGATGATTGTGCCGTCGGTATCCTGAGCCATGGCATTAATGGTTAGATCTCGCCGGATTAAATCTTGCTCGAGAGTAACTTCGGTAGAGGTGTAAAACTCAAATCCCTTGTAACCGTGTCCAGATTTTCTCTCGGTGCGAGCCAGAGCATATTCTTCACTGGTTTTTGGGTGAATAAACACCGGAAAGTCTTGGCCTACAGCTCTGTAGCCTTGCTCGGTCATTTGTTCGGGTGTAGCACCTACAACTACCCAGTCATTTTCAGTACTTGGGTAATTGAGTAAGCTATCGCGGACTGCGCCGCCAACCAAATAAATTTCCATGCTAACCTCACATTGTGTGTAACCATTGTAGTTGTCTAGAAGCCGCTTCTCAATCACTGACTCTGGTCATTTTTTTCAAGTGTTTATTTCACAAATGAATAACAATGAATTTATGCTTAATTTATGCCTATTTCGAGTGATCGACTAGGATTTATCTATCGTAATGAGAAAAAATACCCCTATGTTTTGCCCTTAGAGCAAAGCGTTAGTCTGCCGGGTATATCATTAGTTGTTGTATGTCTAGAAAGTGGTGGAGCCCATGAGTAGCGATATTGATAATGTAGAAGATATTGACAACAAATTTCAGCATGCCTTTGAGTCTAATTCCGTGGCTGATCAGACCAGTAGCGTCGCTGAAAATTCAGCATTGGCCAATAAATTTAAGCAAGACTCTAGTTCTCGAAAAAAGCTCGAGCAAAAACTTGAAGACAGCCGAGTTCATCGTCAGGTGAGGGAGTTTGACTTTGACGATCTCGATGACTAGCAAAAAAGTTATCAATTCATTTCCATTACTATCAGCATCCCGCTGAGTTTTTTGGCATAATAGACCCTTAAATTATTACAGGATTGACTAAGTCCATTGGCCGCCTCATATATTCTTAAAATTGAAAACCTAGCTTTTGAACGCAATGACAGGTTGCAGTTTGAGCCTGTGAGTTTTGAATTGAACCCAGGTGAGGCACTGCATATTGAGGGCGCAAACGGGGCGGGTAAAACAACCTTGTTTCAACTTTTAATCAAATTGCTGCAACCCTTTGCCGGTAACCTGTATTTTCGCGGCCAACCTTTCAGTCAGTGTCACTATGAATATTTATCGGATATTTTATTTATTGGTCATCAGTCCGGAGTAAAAGCCGCACTTACAGTAGAAGAAAATCTTCGATGGATGAGTCCAGATAACACTTCAGCTGACAGCATCGCCTCGGCATTACAGTCGGTGGGTTTAGAGCACTATGCCAACATACCTAGTTATCGCCTGTCTGCGGGCCAGCATCGCCGTGTTGCTCTAGCGCGATTAATAACAGCTCAAGCATCACTTTGGTATCTCGATGAGCCCCTTGCTGCCCTTGATAAACAGGGTGTTAGCTTTATAGAAAGCTGTATGCAGAATCATTTGGATCAGGGCGGTGCAATTGTATTTTCTTCTCATCAAGATCTAGTCGATATAAACGCTCAAAGCTTCAGGCTTCGTCCCTATCGAGAGGTGGCGTAATTGTATAATTATCTTTCTGGCGGTTTTTTAGCGCATCTGTATCGAGATCTGTTACTTGCAACCCGCAATAAGACCGATGTGGCAAAGCCACTGATATTTTTTCTTTTGGTATCAGCGCTAGTGCCACTGGCCATTGCTCCAGATGCCCAGCGATTGGCGCAACTAGCGCCAGGTATTATTTGGATTTTTGCAGTGTTGGCGACCCTGCTCTCGGTAGAGCGTTTATTTAGCGATGATTTGCGAGATGGTTCACTGGAACAGATGCTGATGTCGCCAAATCTGATGATTATGCCAATCTTAGGTAAGATTGCCGCCCATTGGCTGATGATTGGGTTGCCATTAACATTACTGTCACCGGTGATTGCGATTTGGTTTTCGCTATCTGTCAAAGCAGTAATTCCTATGATGTTTAGCCTAGCATTGGGAACCGGGGTGCTGAGCTTAATTGGGGCGGTTGGTGCGGCCCTAACCCTGCCTCGACAGGGGGGTGTCCTGCTGGCGCTAGTGGTTATGCCCCTTTATATGCCGGTACTTATATTTGGAAGTGCCACCATACAGAGTGCAGTTGACGGCTTAGATTGGACAGCGCCGCTGGCAACTTTGGCCGCTCTTTTGGCCATAGCTATCGCCCTCTGTCCTGTGGCAATAAATGCGAGTCTTAGACTGGCAAAAAATGGATAAATGATTAATGAATTTTAATTTGCAATGGACATGGTTTCACCGTCTGGGCTCACCGCGTTGGTTTTATCATAAAACTCAGCGCTGGTTGCCATGGTTGAGTGTAATAACTCTGTTTCTTTTAGTAAGCGGATTGATCTGGGGGCTGGCCTTCGCGCCACCAGATGCAAAGCAGGGCAATAGTTTCCGCATTATTTACCTACATGTACCCGCCTCTGTTGTGGCTCTGGCCGGTTACTACATTATGGCCATTGCCGGGGCTGTGGGGTTAATTTGGCGAATTAAGCTGTCCTATATGCTGATGCGCTCCGCAGCACCTATTGGCGCGGCACTCACCTTTATAGCTCTGGTAACTGGCGCCATTTGGGGCAAGCCAACTTGGGGTGCTTATTGGGTTTGGGACGCCCGTATCACTTCGATGCTAATTCTTTTGTTTCTCTACCTCGGAGTTATGGCTCTGCGTCATACCTATTCCAGCCATGAAGCGGCAGATAAGGCATCGGCAATTTTGGGCCTAGTGGGCATGGTTAACGTACCTATTATATATAAGTCAGTGGATTGGTGGCAGACATTGCACCAGCCGGCAACCATTAAATTTACAGGTGCGCCCAGTATGCATCCTGATATGTTTATGCCTCTGGTAGTGATGATTATCGGATTTTATCTATTTTATGCAGTCTGTCTGATTTTATTTGCAAGAGCGGAGATTTTGCGTCGCGAATATAGAGCAAGTTGGGTTAAACAGCTTGTGGTCAATCAACTTGAAGAGAATAAATGATGTACTTCGATACGATTCAACAGCTTCTTAATATGGATGGACACGGCATCTATGTGTGGAGTGCATTCTGTATATCAATTGCTGTTATGTCAGCGCTAGTAGTCAAGCCCCTGTGCCAAGCAAAACAGGAATTTAACAATGTTAAATTACATATAAAATTGCAGCAGGTTAACCAATCAGCCATGCAAAGCGAGAGCTCAGATGCATCCGATTCGTAAGCAGAGATTACAGGTTGTTTTATTGATTGTGATTGCCAGTTCACTGGCGGCGTGGTTAATTGCCTATATGTTAGGGCAAAATGCCAACTACTTCTTTACTCCGTCGCAAGTGTTGCAGGGTGAGGCACCAGAAAATGTCACCATCAGAGCAGGGGGTATGGTGGTTGAAGGTTCTGTAGAGCGCTCGTCGGATTCCCTTGATGTAAGCTTTCTAGTAACCGATGGTCTGGGTAATCTAAAAGTCAGCTACAGCGGTATTCTGCCGGATTTATTTGCCGAGGGTGAAGCGGCAATTGCCACCGGCCAGTTGGATGGCGATATGGTGTTGCGCGCTACCCAGGTATTGGCAAAGCACGATGAAAATTACACGCCGCCAGAAGTTGCTGATGCAATGAATCAGGCCTATGAATTGAAGCAAAAGAGCAACTATTCACCTCAAGAGGCGCAGAAGTGATAGCAGAGTTTGGGCATTTCGCCCTGATTATCGCATTGGCTATGGCACTGTTGCAGTCAGTGGTTCCAATGGTTGGATCATTTAAGGGTTACAGTGCTTGGATGAGATTGGCCAGTTCTCTGTCCTACGGTCAGCTGCTGTTTGTGGCCATATCTTTTGCCTGTCTTACCGCAGCATTTTTAAGCGATGATTTTTCCTTAAAATACGTTTCACAAAATTCCAATACCGCATTACCTGACCACTACAAAATTAGTGCAGTTTGGGCTGCTCATGAGGGGTCGCTCTTACTGTGGGCGCTTATTTTGGCCGGCTGGACGGCGGCTGTTGCTCTTTTTAGCCGATCTCTGCCGCTAGTGCTTAAAGCGCGAATTCTATCGGTGCTGGGTGCTATTGCCGTTGGTTTTGCCCTGTTTTTACTCTATACATCGAACCCTTTTGAGCGCTTGTTGCCAATGCCTCCCATGGAAGGTGCAGACCTCAATCCGCTACTGCAGGATATAGGCTTAATTATTCATCCACCTATGCTCTATATGGGTTATGTGGGGTTTGCCGTACCCTTTGCCTTCGCGATTGCGGCCCTGATAGGCGGGCAGTTTGACAGCGCTTGGGCCCGGTGGTCGCGACCTTGGATTAATTTGGCTTGGATGTTTTTAACCCTTGGTATCACACTTGGCAGCTGGTGGGCCTACTACGAACTCGGCTGGGGTGGCTGGTGGTTTTGGGATCCAGTAGAAAACGCTTCTCTAATGCCGTGGTTGGTAGGGACGGCATTGATGCACAGCGTCTCGGCCAGTGAAAAGCGCGGTGTTTTTCGCAGTTGGACACTTTTGTTGGCAATTTTTGCTTTCTCTCTGAGTTTGCTGGGCACTTTTTTGGTTCGTTCGGGTATTTTAACCTCAGTACATGCCTTTGCTTCTGACCCTGAGCGCGGGGTATTTATGCTGATGTTTTTGGCGGTGGTTATCGGTGGATCACTCATGCTATTTGCTCTGCGAGGACCCGCGATGCAAAAGCTTGCAGCCTATAGCGGTTGGTCTAGGGAAGTGATGCTACTGACTAACAATGTGATTCTAGTGAGTTCCATGACCATGATTCTAATTGGCACGCTGTATCCTCTGGTCGCCGATGTGCTGGAGTTGGGCAAGATTTCAGTGGGGCCACCATATTTTAATTTCTTCTTTGTCCCTATGACCTTTGGTTTAGTTGCCGCTCTGGGTATTGCGGTATTCACCAAATGGAAAACTACAGAGCCAAGAATAATACTGGGTAAGATTCCTGTTTCTCTTCTTGTTGCGATTATTGGTGCAGGCATTCTGCCCTGCTATTTATCAACGGATTCAAGTTATTCAATCACCGCGGGTATAACCCTGCTTATGAGCCTGTGGCTGTTGGCCACAATTGCTAGCGATCTTATCGAAAAGATAGGTAGTAATATTAAGCGAATTGCCAAACTAAGCTACAGCTACTTAGGTATGCAGCTAGCTCACACTGGACTGGCTATATGTATACTGGGTGTCGGTCTCAGCTCGGCCTATGATCAAACTCGCGAATTGCGTATGGCGCCGGGTGATATTGCCCAAGTTGCCGGATACGAGTTTAAATTCTCCTCAATCAATCAGGTTGCCGGCCCTAATTACAACGCGTTTCAGGCACAGATTAAAGTAACTAAAGACAGATATCTGGTGGCCAATCTATTTCCCGAAAAACGCCACTATAATGCCGGTGGTCAGGTGATGACCGAAGCGGCAATAGACCCTGCACTGAGCCGCGATATTTATGTCTCCCTCGGCGAGCCACTCGCAGGCGGTGCATGGGCGCTGAGTCTTCAGGTCAAACCCTTTGTGCGCTGTATTTGGTTGGGCGGTATTTTGATCGCTATAGGTGGATTGTTAGCCGCTTTTGATCGCCGCTATCGTCGGCGCAAATCAGCTGTTTCCACTAATGAGGTAGAGGCATGAACCGAATAGCGCTGTATATACCTCTGGTGGTATTTGCTGTTTTGAGTCTATTTCTTCTCAAGGGCTTAGATAGAGACCCTACAGAGTTACCCTCAGCTTTGGTGGGTGAGCCATTCCCTGCCTTTGTGTTGCCGTCACTAGCTGATGAGCAGAAGTTGCTCTCGGAGCGCGATCTTAATTCTAGGGTAGTGCTTGTGAATGTCTGGGCCACTTGGTGCTTTGCCTGCCGTATTGAGCACCCTATGCTCAATCAGTTAGCTGCTGAGGGCGTCGGCATTGTCGGCCTTAATTACAAAGATCAAAATGACCAGGCGCGGCAGTGGCTTGAACAGAAAGGTGATCCCTATCTATTTAATATTGTCGATGCAGAAGGTCGTTTGGGTTTCGATTTGGGGGTTACAGGTGCTCCGGAAACCTACTTGGTGGATGCTCGGGGAGTTATTCGCTATCGCCGAGTAGGGGTTGTGGATCAAAGAATTTGGGACGAAGAAATTAGCAGTCTTTACCAGCAGTTAGTAGAAGAGGCGCAATAATGCCAAACGTTCTCCTACTCAAGCTGTTGCTAGCCGCAGGTATATGGTTTCTTCCCCTGGCTCAATTCAGTCAGCAGTCATTGGTCTGGGCCAGTAGCGAAGTGGTACAATTTTCCGATCCGCTATTGCGAGACCGCTATAATCAGCTGGTGCAGGAGTTGCGCTGTCCAAAATGTCAGAATCAAAATTTAGCTGATTCCAATGCGCCAATTTCTCAAGATATGAAGGCGCAAATCCACACAATGCTCGAGGCGCAAAAAACCGATAACCAGATTAAGCAGCACTTGGTGTCGCGTTACTCGGAATTTGTTTTATACCGCCCTGAGGTCAACGCCAATACATGGTTTTTATGGTTTGCACCTCTGTGTTTTTTATTTTTTGGCGGCCTGATTGTATGGCGCTATGCATTCTCGCGTGAACCAGCCAATGGGCAGGGTACTTCGACAAATTTAGAGCTGACTGACAGCCAACAAAAACAGTTATCACAGCTTTTGGATGAGGATCATAAATCATGATGTTGTGGTTACTTATTACTGGGCTATTACTGCTGGCTACGGGATTTTTTATATACCCTTTCTTCAGCAATGAAAAGATAGCGCAGGGAGAAATTCTACAGACGAATGTGGACGTTTTTCGCGATCAGCACAATCAGTTGCAGGCGCAATTAGAGCAAAAACATATAAGCACAGCGCAGTATGAGCAGCTACTAGCAGAGGCAAAACAATTATTATTGGCTAACACTGATGACCAAGATGCTAAAAAGCCAATACAGCCTGAGCCGAGTCAGGGTAAAAAATTGCTACCCATATTAATTTTACTTGTGCCCTGTTTCTGTTTTGCGGTTTATCTCAATATAGGCGCTTCTGCCGATCATCGCATTGTTCAGTTAATTCAGCAGGCCTCGGAGTCTAGGGATAAATTGCAGGCAACAGAGTTGCAGGCTGCGCTCTACACGGCGGTTGAAAAAAGAACTCAGCAGCGGCCAGAGAATATCTACTATTTGATGCTGCTGGCCAAACGCGCTATTCAGCAAAATGATCTAGTGGCTGCAAAATATAATTATTCAAAAGCTATTGAGCTCAGCCCCGATGATGGCTACCTGCTAGCTCAATATGCGGAAATACTGTTTATGCTAGCCAATAGCCAGTTTACAGATGAAGTTTTGTCGGCCTTAGACAGGGCCTTCGCCATTGATTCATCCAACCCAACAGTTCTGGGGTTAAAAGGCATTCAAGCCTTTGAGAGTCAGCAGTGGCAGTTGGCAATTACCTATTGGCAGGAGGCACAGAGGCAAATGGATCAAAACTCCGCCACCGCCAACGCCCTTAAGGCGGGTATTGCGCGAGCGCAGAAGCGTCTGGGAATCGAGTCGCAATCAGACATATCATCACCTCAGGTTGAGCTTGAAGTGAGTATTGATCAGTCTATTAGCTTTAATCCGGAGCAAAGTGTCTTCGTTGCCTTGGTAGCCACCACCGGCGCACCTATGCCATTGGCGGCAAGAAAGCTCAGAGCGGGGGACTTGCCAACAACCATTACTCTTAGCAATGCCGATGCGGTTATGGCCGGTTATAATCTCTCTAGTGCTTCCGAGGTGAAAGCTGTGGCCAGACTATCTCAAACGGGTTCGGCAACACCACAGGCTGGGGATTGGGAAGACTCCGTTGATTCCCTAGACTTAAGCGCTGACAAGCGCACAGTAAGCCTGCAAATATCCCGACAAATAGGGATGGATTAGCCCTTCAGAATAACCCTGATTTTGGCCTTCTAACGCGTCAAAAAAATTGTTTAAATATTTCTGCCAGAAAATTGGATTAATGGTTTTGCCTTGTGCTTATACTGTGTAGAATAGCAGCTAGTCATGATAAATGACGATTAAATTTGACTAAAAAAACGACCTATAAATGCGGCTTAAATCAATAAAATTAGCTGGGTTCAAATCCTTTGTGGACCCCACCAATGCTCAGTTTCCCAGTAATCTGTGCGCTGTTGTCGGCCCCAACGGTTGTGGTAAATCAAATATAATCGATGCGGTGCGCTGGGTAATGGGTGAAAGCTCTGCCAAGAATTTGCGCGGCGAGTCGATGTCCGATGTTATCTTTAATGGTTCTGGTGCGCGCAAGCCCGTTGGTCAGGCATCTATTGAATTGGTGTTTGATAATTCCGAAGGACGCATTGTTGGCGAATATGCCTCTTACAACGAAATAGCAATCAAACGCAAAGTAACCCGAGATGGCACAGCTAATTATTACCTGAATGGTAATAAGTGTCGCCGTCGCGATATTACCGATATCTTTTTGGGTACCGGATTGGGCCCCCGCAGTTATGCTATTATCGAACAGGGTATGATCTCGCGCTTAATTGAGTCTAAACCCGATGAGTTGCGTGTCTATATCGAAGAAGCCGCAGGTATCTCGAAATATAAAGAGCGTCGCAGAGATACTGAATCGCGAATTAATCGCACCATGGAAAATCTCGAGCGTTTAACCGATATTCGCGATGAATTAGGAAGACAAATCGGGCGACTAGAACGTCAGGCTAAAGCCGCGGAAAAGTACGCCGAGTTTAAGAAGCAAGAGCGCCAGTTAAGCATTGAACTGCTAGCACTGCGATGGCGCGATTACGATCAGTCCGGTCAGCAACAAAAGCAAATTATTGGCCAGTTAGAGCTCGAGCATGAAAAGCTAGTAACCGCACGCAGTGCCTGTGATACAGCCATAGAAAAGTTGCGCACTGATTTCACCCAAGCCAGTGACTCATTCAATGAAATACAAGCCAATTTTTATAAAATTGGTGGTGAGGTTGCCCGCCTAGAGCAGGCGATTGAGCACTCACAACAGCGCGCTCAAGAATTGGATAAAGACCTGCAGCAAACTGAGCATAACTTTACCGAAGCTGAACAACATCTCAACAGCGATAAGCAAAAGGCGGCTGGATGGGAAGCGGAGCAATCAGAATTGGAGCCCTTGCTTATCAAGGCGCAAGAGGCGGAAAAAGCCTCGTCAGAATTGTTGCAAACTGCCGAAGCTGCTATGCAGAAGTGGCAGCAATCATGGGATGAATTTACTCAATCAGCCGCAGATCCGAGACAGCAAGCAGAGGTTCAGCAATCGCGGATACAGCATATTGAGCAACTTTTACGTCGACTCGATGAGCGCCGCACAGCGTTAGCTACAGAAGTTAGCAGTTTTCAAGCCAGTCCAGCGGAAAAGGAAATGGCGGCAGTTCAGGCTGAATTATCCGAGGTTGAATCGCTGCGAACTGAACTCGACAAACAGCGTCAACAGCAGAGTACACAGATTCAAGCACTGCGTGAACAAGAAAAACAGACCGGTGCTGATTACGATAGCCTGCGCAGCGAGCAACAGACTTTAAAAGGTCGCGAAGCCTCCCTAGAGGCACTTCAGCAAGCGGCAAAAGGTGACGAATCGGAAAGAAAGTGGCTAGCTGACAAAGGCCTAGCAGACAAGCCCAGGCTAGCAGATTCAGTCGTCCCGACCAAGGGCTGGGAGCTTGCGGTTGAAACTGTACTCGGTAGTTATTTACAGGCAATTGCCGTAGACGATGTGGTTTCCAGTATTGATCTGCTAAAAGACTTTAGCAAGGGTGAATTACTGCTTATTAGCAAGGGCGCCACAGATAAAAAGACGGCGCAAAAAGGCCGCTTACTCAGCGAATTAGTCAAAGCCGATGGCGTCGATGGCCTCCTGGCTAATGTATATGCCGCAGACACATTGTCTGAGGCGGTTAAATTACAGTCAAAATTAACCCCAGTGGAGTCTGTTGTTACCCCCGAGGGTATCTGGTTGGGGGCAAATTGGTTGCGCGTAGCGCGAGATAAAGACGCTACCGCAGGTTTTTTGCAGCGCAAACAAGAGCTAGAGCAAATTGCTCAACAACTTGGCCAAGCCAATCACAAAATCCAACAACTCGAGTTGACTCGAGCTAAAAACGAAGCCGATCTCAAGCAACTAGAACAGGATCGTCAGGCCCTAGACGCCAAACATGCCGAGCAACAGCACAGATATACAGAACTGCGCTCAAAATTAAGCGGTTTTGAAGTGCAAATCGAGCAGTTTAAAGCGCGTAAACAGAGAGCAGAGACCGAATTGGCAGAGGTTGAAGGGCAGGCTAAAACGGAAACTCAGAATTTATCTGCAGCCCGCAAGACACTGGAACAGGCCATTGAAAAAATGGATGTCGACAGCCAACAGCGCGAGCAATTAGTTCAGCAGCGCGACCAGTTTAGAACAGAGTTCGATAGCAGTCGCCAAACCGCCGATCAAGACCGTACTCAGCGCCAACAATTAGAAATGCGCCAGCGCTCCCTAACCACTCAGTTAGAGTCGGTTCGCGAGAGTATTCAGCGGCTTCAGGTACAGGTTGAGCGCTTGGCTGAGCGCCGAGAACAACTTAAGGCAGCATTTAATATCAAAGAAGACCCTTCAGAAAATTACAAGGTCGAGCTTGAAAATGCGCTGGCTTCTCGTCTAGCGGTGGAAGAGACCCTAACCGCGGCGCGATCCGCAGTTGAGACGGTCGAGTTCCAAATGCGCGAGCAAGAAAAAACCCGCACTGAGTTGGAGCAAGAAACACAAAAGGCACAGGGCAAACTTGAGCAACAGCGTCTTTCGGCACAAGAAATTACCACCCTTAGTGGCACCATTGAAAGCCAAATTAAAGAAAAGCAAGGTGATCTCGCTGAATTGCTAGAAACCCTTGATGAAGATTCTGCGATTGTCGATTGGGAAGAAAATCTACAGTTGATGGCTAATCGCATTCAGCGCTTAGGGCCTATTAACTTGGCCGCTATCGATGAGTATAAGCTAGAGTCTGAGCGCAAAGAATATCTCGATCAACAGAATGCAGAGCTCGAAGAAGCATTAACCACATTGCAAAATGCTATTCAGAAGATTGATAGAGAGACCAGAACCAAATTTAAAGATACCTTTGAGTTTGTAAACAGCCATATTCAACAGCTATTTCCAAAATTATTTGGTGGCGGCCATGCCTATCTAGAAATGGTCGGCGACGATCTTCTCAATGCTGGTGTGGCGCTAATGGCCAGACCACCTGGTAAGAAAAACAGCTCGATTCATCTGTTATCGGGCGGTGAGAAAGCACTGACGGCGATTGCCATGGTGTTTTCTATCTTTAAGCTAAATCCTGCTCCTTTCTGTATGCTCGATGAAGTGGACGCGCCACTGGACGATGCTAATGTCGGGCGCTATGCAGCCATGCTTAAAGAAATGTCAGATCAAGTTCAGTTTATCTTTATTTCGCACAACAAGATTTCAATGGAGGCGGCCAATCACTTGATGGGTGTCACCATGCATGAGCCGGGCGTATCCCGTCTGGTAACTGTGGATGTAAACCAAGCGGCTGAATTAGCAGAGGCCTAGTAACTGTTTTCAGCTACAAATAGTGGCTTTATTAAGGGTAATTAGAGTATTCTTTATCGATGGACTACTTTGAACCAAAAACAATAGTGATTGCAGTGTCCACAATGGTTTTTTTGGCTATTGTCCTCGATGTTCTGCGCCGTAAAAAACGCAATCGCTACGAAAATTTACAAATGTCATCGCGTGATATAAACCGCAGTTCGCGCAATGATCACGAAGAAGATCCCTTTGCAGTAAGCCAATTTCCCTCTGGTGGCTCTTGGGTTGCTGGCACTCGTGATGATGATTATTCAGCCCCCGTAGAAAATGAAAAACAAAATACACTTTTTGAACAACCGGAACAGGGCATGTTCAATTGGGATGATGAACCGATTGAAAAACAGCCCAGCGCCATAAGTCTTGAGGCTGAAGCTAAAAAGATCGAAGAGAAGACCGAAAAGATAGAACAGCAAGAACCACCAGAAGTATTGATCATCCATCTAATGGCGGCCCAAGGTGAAACCTGTGATGGGCAAGCGTTATTAGATACTGCCGTAGCTCTAGGTTTGCGCTATGGCAATATGAAAATATTTCATCGGCACGCCAGTGAAGATGGCTCTGGCCCAGTTTTATTTAGCATGGCCAATGTGCTCAATCCGGGGACCTTTGATCTTACAACTATTGCGCAGCAAGAAGTGGTTGGTGTGACTCTGTTTATGGCGCCCTCAGATCTAGAGAAACCCAGCGAAGTGTTCGATTTAATGTTGGATACAGCCGAACAGATGGCGGCTAAATTGCAGCTCAATATTATGGATGAGACCCGCAGCTCAATGACCAAGCAAACCGTCGACCACTATCGTCATCGCGCGCAGCAGGCGGTGCTTCTTCAGGAGCGCAGCGGTTAAAGTTGCGATAGCATCATGCTAAATATTCCAGAAGAGGTTCAACAGCGTTACCAGCGTCTTAAACAGGAACTCAATCAACATAATCACGCCTACTATGTGCTGGACGATCCAGCTGTTCCAGACAGTCATTACGATCGTCTGATGCGCGAGTTGCAAGCAATAGAGCAACAATACCAGCAATTGCGCACCGCTGATTCCCCCAGTCAGCGGGTAGGGGGTATGGCCTTAGATAGTTTTTCGCAGGTAAGGCACAAGGTGCCGATGTTATCCTTGGATAATGCATTTTCTGATACTGAAATGACTGATTTTGAGCGGCGAATCAAGGACCGTATCAATCTTGATCAAAGCCAAACAATCACTTATGCCTGTGAGCCAAAACTCGATGGTGTTGCGGTCAGCCTAATCTATGAAAATGGACTGCTCACAAGGGGGGCTACACGAGGTGATGGCAGTGTTGGTGAAGATATAACCGCTAATGTTCGCACAATTAAAAGCATCCCCCTTAGATTACAGGGCGATGATTTTCCGGAGCTATTAGAGGTTCGCGGTGAAATTTATATGCCGCGCGCAGGGTTTAATCAATTTAATAAAATGGCAAGAGAAACAGGGGAGAAGCCCTTTGTTAATCCTCGCAATGCCGCCGCGGGCAGTCTGCGTCAGTTAGATTCAAAAATTACCGCTACCCGCCCACTGGAAATGTGTGCCTACAGCGTTGGTCAATTTCAGGGCCAGCAACAGCCAGATAGCCATTTTGCCATGCTTAACTTACTGGGTAGACTTGGTTTTAAAATCAACCGGCATATCAAGCAAGTCGAGGGCATAGATGCCTGTGAAGACTACTATCAATACTTGGCCGATCTGCGCGAACAGCTAGATTACGATATTGATGGCATTGTTTACAAAGTCAATGATTTTAAGCTTCAACAGCGCTTGGGTTTTGTGGCCAAGGCGCCGCGTTGGGCCATAGCCCGAAAATTCCCTGCACAGGAAGAGATGACGCGGTTATTGGATGTTGAGTTTCAGGTGGGTCGCACTGGTGCGGTAACCCCTGTTGCGCGTTTAGAGCCGGTCTTTGTGGGCGGTGTTACCGTAGGCAATGCCACTTTGCACAATGCCGATGAAATCAATCGTCTGGGTGTCTGTATTGGCGACACTGTGATTGTTCGACGAGCGGGGGATGTGATTCCGCAAATTGTCAAAGCAGTTTTAGATAAGCGACCCCATGGCGCTCAGCCAATTGTTTTTCCCGAGCGCTGTCCAGTTTGTCAGTCCAGTGTCAAGCGCGCCGAGGGTGAGGCAGTGGCCCGCTGTACGGGAGGCTTATTCTGCGGCGCCCAAACCAAAGAAGCCATCAAGCACTACGCGTCGAGAAAGGCTATGGATATCGACGGACTTGGGGATAAACTGGTAGATGCCTTAGTCGATCACGAATTGATTTATTCCGTCGCAGACCTTTATGAACTGCCGTTGGAAAAGCTAGTTAATCTTGAGCGAATGGCGCAAAAATCAGCGGAAAATCTACTGAATTCAATTGAAGTCAGCAAACAGACAACGCTACCAAAATTTCTTTATTCCTTGGGCATTAGAGAAGTGGGTGAGGCAACAGCGCAAACCTTGGCTAATAATTTTGGCAACCTAGACGCCGTGGTAGCTGCCACAGCAGAACAGCTATTGGAAGTGGAAGACGTTGGTCCAGTGGTGGCAGGGCATATAGTCGACTTCTTTAGAAACCCAGACAATTTATCCATAGTACAGGCATTGAGAAATTCTGGAGTGCAATGGAAGGATATAGATCAAAGCCAACAAGCACTGCCCCTAAAGGGTCAGACATGGGTGTTAACAGGCACCCTAGAAACCATGAGTCGCGCTGAAGCCAAAGACCGGTTGCAACAATTTGGAGCAAAGGTGGCTGGTAGTGTTTCAGCAAAAACACACGCCGTGGTAGCAGGCCCGGGTGCGGGCTCCAAGTTAAACAAAGCCCAAGCACTCAATATTCAAGTGCTGACGGAAGAATCCCTCATCGACTTTTTAGATAATCTCTAATACAGGATGCCACAATAGGATATGAGTAAGTCAAAAAGCATTATTAAACTGCGCTCGACTTGGATTATTTCCATGTTAGCCTGTGCAGTATTTTTATTAATATTGATAAAAAACTACCAAGTTTCCGTAGATACAATCATGCAAAATGTGATTTATATATTTATTGGGCTGTTGATTATTCTTATCCCCACAACTGTGCTTGGTTGGGCGGTATCAAAAATTCGTGGACGACGTAAATAAGTGTCAGTTCAGTCTTTTTCATTTCGTTATTTTTTAATGACCATTGGTCTGAGCAATCTTGCTATGGGGTTGCAAAAAGTACTCTATCCTTGGTTGGTGGTAGGCGTTTTGGAGTTGTCTCCCAGTTATTTGGGACTTGCGCAACTTGCAGTATTACTCCCAAGTCTTCTATTTGTCCTACCAGGGGGAGTCGTCTCCGACCGAATGCATCGCGGCAGTTGGTTATCCTTACTATACCTACTGTATTTTATTCCGGTAGGCGGTCTCTCAGTTTTATTCTGGCTGGGCAGTGTTAGCTTCGTTCAACTGATTATTTTTGGCACGCTGTTTGGCACCATTACTGCCTTTGTTCAGCCTGCTCGAGAAAGTCTGTTGGGCTATGCGGCGCCAGAGCTAATGCATCAGGCGGTTGCCAAGGTAATGGTGGTGCAGTTTATTGCTCAGGGTGCGGGGTTTTTAGTAGCTGGGCAACTAGATATTGTCGACCCCTTGCATTTGCTGTGTTTCCAAATGTTGGTATTTCTATTGAGCTCAATACTGATAAGACAGTGCCACCCTCTAATGCCGGAGATAGAGCAGAAACAACCGCCAAAACCACCATCCTCATTTAAAAACCTTATTACAGAATTACAAGAAGGACTGGTGTTATTTAAGAATAACAAAAGTTTACTGCATCTAATTTTGATTGTTTTTGCTACCGGATTTCTGGCTTTTGGTGTCTATCTGGTTGGCGTGCCATTAATTGCCAAGCAGTTGTACGGTGGTGGAGCGACACTTTATGCCGCATTACAGATCGTATTTACAATGGGTATTATTACCGTCAATTTGGGTGTGATGAACCTCACCAACATGTTTTTAAAAGCAGGAAGACTAATGGTGCTCAGTTTTCTTGTTCGTGGAACCCTAGTTGCTCTAGTGGCACTAAAACCCTCGCTGTGGCTACTATTTCCACTGATCTATATCTGGGGAGTATTTTCAGGGCTATCCATGACTCTGGGGCGCACAATTCTGCACAATGAAGTGCCCGATAAGATGCGCTCGCGGGCAGCCTCAATTTATCAACTCTGTCTCTATGGTGGCGCGCCGATGGGAGCCTTGGTCTGCGGCTTAACCGTGGAATGGGTTGGTTTGAGAAATGCCTTTTTTGCGATTGCGTGGATTACGCTAGCAATATCCATAATAACGGCAGTGCGCTCGCCACTGTGGCATGTTAAAAGTGTGCGCGCGGTTAAAGATTAAACGCTACCAGCGCTGCAGTCACAGCAACATTTAATGATTCAACTCCATTGGCCATGGGGATGCTAACGCGATAATCACTGATATCCAAAATACTCTGGCTGACCCCACGGGTTTCATTGCCAAGAATAAACACAGTGGGTTCACTGGGGTTAAAGTCTCCAATTGGCGTGGCATTGTGCGATGTCAGACTACAGAGTTTAAAGCCGCGCTTTTGAAACTCTACAAGAGATTTTTTCAGATTATCACAGGATAGAATAGTACTCTTAAATGCGGTTCCTGCGCTGGCCTTAATAACCAGTGGTGAAATAGCCGCGCTACCCTTAGACGGCAGCAGTAAGCCATAGGCTGGGCTAGCAGTAACACTGCGTATAATCATGCCGAGGTTCTGAGGGTTGGTCACAGAGTCCAACGCAATTATATGAGGGTTGTTGCTATTTGATAGCTCAGTAAGTCCATCCAATAACGCCTGATAGGGCTTTAAGCCAGGGCAGTATATATCACAGGCAACGCCCTGATCCTGCTTGCTGTTGCGTGAAATTCTGGCCAGTTGCTCACGACTGTGAAAAGCCACCTCAATATCACGCTTCGCCGCTAGGGCCTTAAGTTCTGTTATCGTCGTGCTATCGCGATTGGATTTCGCCAAATGGAGCTTATAGATAGGCAATTCAGGGTCTCTTAAAGCTTCAATAACAGGGTTTCGACCATAAATAGTGATCATGTGATCAAAGAACTTCTTGCGCGCCAAATACTCAGCGCGATCTTCACCCTGTTGCATATAAGAATTCCCAGATTTACCAGTCATTGCTGATCTAGGTCAGTTGTGCTTGATAGGCTCGCAATGCAGGAATCATTCCCATCGTTAGCGAATCAACGGTAAAAGCATGACCAATAGATACTTCCTGTAAATTGGGGATACTGGCAAATTTTTCTAGATTGTTAAGATTTAAATCGTGCCCTGCGTTAACACCTAAACCGAGAGAAGTAGCAAGTTCAGCCGCTTTTAAATGCTGTTGAAAAATTTCTTCTAACTTGTCTGTACCCCATGCAGCAGCGTAAGGGCCTGTATACAGCTCAATTCGGTCTGCGCCAATCTCTGCCGCTAATTTAATTTGCTCAAGATCTGGATCCATAAACAGGCTGACTCTAACACCCATAGATTTAATCTGCTGGATAATCGGAATCAATTGCTGCCCCTGAGTTTTAAGGTCAAAGCCGTGATCCGATGTCAGCTGGCTATCTGAATCTGGTACCAGAGTGCATTGATCTGGAAGGGTTTCTTCAACTAGCGCTAATAGCCCTGGGTAATCAGTACAGGCATTGGCAAATGGATTGCCCTCAATATTAAATTCAACCTCATTCAGAGGAGCTACAAGCTGGGCTAGCTGACGAACATCACTGGGTCTAATATGTCGCTGATCGGGGCGAGGGTGAACCGTAATGCCGTCAACCCCACAGTCAATGCAGGTATTAGCAAAATCAATAATATTTGGATAGTTACCCTCGCGAGAATTGCGAATAAGCGCGATTTTGTTGAGATTGATACTCAGTGCAGTCATTGAAAACCCTAGTTATGTCTTGGCTTTATTGGATGAATCAATCTTAGTGTGTTTTTTTTCAGCCGGCTTTGACACCGCTTGCTTTAAAACTCGAGCTTTCAAGATACTAATTGTCTCAATGGGAACATTGCCAAAGCGTTCGAGATTTTGGGTTTTGCTATTGGCAATTTTTTCAACTACGTCAGTACCTTTGACTACCTTGCCAAAAACCGCATAGCCGGGGCGACCCTTCTGTCCATCTAAAAAGCCATTATCTTTATGGTTAATAAAGAATTGAGTAGTGGCGCTGTCGGGAATGCGAGTACGTGCCATTGCCACCGTATATTTAAGATTTTTCAAGCCGTTGCTTGATTCGTTGACTATCGGTGGTTTATTGGGTGGCTTTGGCGTCATATCAAATCTATGGCCGCCGGTTTGAATCATAAAACCCTTAATCACACGATGAAAAATGACGCCATCATAAAAGTATTGATTAACATAACTTAGAAAGTTCTCCACGGTTATCGGGGCTGCTTTGGGGTCTAGCTCAATGACAATTTCCCCAACATTGGTCTGCAGTGAAACGCTTGGTGCAGATGATTGGGAAAAGCACAGGCCACTGACAATTAAGGCGAGCACAAAGATAATAGATTGAGATAATTTGAACATTATTCTAGCCCTATTAATGCCATTCCGATAGGCGTTTGCGACCGCGTACTCGCGGAATTATCGCCGCTAAAATTGCCCCTATAAATACCAAAAATCCACCGTAGAGAAACGACTGATTTTTAGTGTTATTTTGCAAGTCATCAACATTGGCGCGCAACACATCGCGCTCTTCCTGAAGCATATGATTATGCTTGACTAGTAATTGGTTCTGCTCGTTGAGTGCGATCTCTTTTGAGGAGACTAATTTAATATTCGCTAATTCCTTGGATAGTTTTACGCGGTCATTAGAAAGCTGCGCGATCTCGGCGCGAAGGGTTTCCACTAACTCAAAAGAATTTTGCATATCCATTTCAAGTCTACGATTCTCATTGCCCAAGCGTTTAATTTCATTGGTATTTTCTGCCAAAATAAGTCGTGCAATTTTGTTTTTGGTCAAATGTTGACGCCTGATCCAACCGCGGTGACCACTTTCCGTTGCCACAAGGCTCCAGTCGTCCTCATGCTCGTAAACAAAAAGCTTAGTACCACTTTTCAATCCCTTGTGAACAATCTTGCAGGTGGAGCAGGGAGAGCTTCTCAAAGGAACATAGAATTGATCGGAAATAAAACCAATTTCCGAGTCTGTCGAGATTTGTTGCGCTTCATTAGAGGTCTCCGAGTGGGAGAGCGCACTAAAGGTTACAAACATCGACAACAGGATAAATTTAATATAGTGCATTGGATAGTATTACCATATTAGCCTAAAAAAATGGACGCTTATCATACCTTTTATTGAGACTAATTAATAACTTATGGAATATCTCGAACTAGGGTAAAACTTTTTTAAACGGTTTAACCGTAACTTTTGCGTAGACCCCAGCGGCCACATAGGGGTCATTATCAGCCCAGTCTTGAGCCGACTCAAGGGAATCAAACTCCGCCACAACAAGGCTGCCAGAAAAGCCTGCAGGGCCTGGTTCCTCGCTGTCAGTCGCCGGGTGTGGGCCAGCAATCAACAGGCGACCACTATCGCGCAGTTTGTGTAGTCGCTGTATATGGTCCGGTCTAGCACCAGCGCGCTTTTCTAGGCTGTTTTCAATATCTTCACTGATAATTGCATACCACATATCAATTGATTCCTTAGTTCGTTTTAACGATTATTTCTGTTTAAGTATAGATTCCAAGCTTAAACCAGTTAACTTTTTGATGCCTCGAAAAAGGTAGAGAATATTACCCATCATTACCGTCATGGCTGGAAGCGCAATTACCGGAAAGCTCAGTGCGGTCATCTTGCCCAGCTGCTCATTAAAGCTGACGGTGCCGGGCTCAGCGGTCAAAATAATAACTGCCAGCAGGTAGTTAAGAATCGATGACAGAAAAAAAGAACCGGCGAGAATCCACGAGGCATTAATCAGCAATTGGTCAAATTCAGCCTCACAGCCATTAGTTTTGAGCGCTCGATTAATTTTGCCTACCTCAAATACCTTATCATTGAGAATTAAAGTATGAATAAGCGGCTGAGATGTCTTGAGTGAGAGTAATGTAGCAATACCCAGTACACCCGGGATAGAGGCTTCTTTGATAGCTATATAAATAGCATCCATTTCGAGTAGGCTAATACCGCCGGTAAGAGAAACGCTAACCACGCCCAAACCGGAAAAGAAGTTTAATTTTCTGCGAGTAATAAAATCATGTAAGCCGTAGATAAGTGGAAATGCCAAAGCTACGATAATGGCTAATTTGATCCCCAAATAGTCGTCACTACTGAGTTTGGTCAGTATCAGCGTCGGCAAAATAATATTGCATAGCAAATTAAGTAGAAGGCTTTCTTGCTTCTGGTGGGGCGGCATATTAATTTTGTGCGAATCCTGGCTTTTCATAGAACCTATAGCGTCAGTAGGCATATTAAATTTAGCCCGCTATTGTAACTGCAGGATATGAAATTATCCTAATCAAAACGATGCCTTTGTCAGCTTGCAAATAAAATAGTGTGAACTGCGTCTCATTATCATTTAAATTATACGAATTATCATTGAATTCAATAAATACTTGATCTAGAAACAATAGCTATCTCTGGAAATTTGATAGTTAGAGTTGTGCCTTTGTTTCTAATTTCTACCAAGGGTCTTAAACAAGGCATTTTTTATAATTCTTTTGTTATTTGAGGTGATTGTAATGCTAAATGTAAGGCATCAAAAAGATAACACTGTAGTGTACCCTGAAGCTAGCTTGTCGAATCACCGAGATGTACATGAAACCACTTACTCGGATTCCTTTGCGCAAGAGTTCAAATCGCCACTGGATACAATGCTCGGCATGTTGGATTTGTTGCTGACATCCACAATGTCCATAAAGCAAAGAGAATATACAGAAGTAGCCTGTTCATCGGGGCGGACACTGATGAGTCTAGTTGATTTAATGCTCACATTTTCTGAAATAAAATCTGGCCAAATAACGTTTGCGAAGCAAAAATGCCATCTCACAGAAATACTCGATGAGGTAATTCAGCAGTTAGCCGAAAAAAATGGGTAAGGAGCTGGTTAAAATTCGCGATCTCGGAGTAAGTATTGCTCTCGATGACTTTGGTAGTGGTTTTTCCTCGCTTAATCATCTCAAGGAAATACCAGTTGATGTGCTAAAGATTGATCGGCTTTTTATTCGGGGTATTGAAACAAATCCCGAGGATCAGGCCATCGTCAAAAGTATTGTTAACTTGGCTCGAGAGTTGAACACTAAAACTGTTGCAGAGGGTGTTGAAACCATGGGTCAAAAGGCAATTTTAGCCAAATTAAACTGCCTCTCATTTCAGGGTTTTTTAATATCAAAGCCCCTTAGCCCAGATAGTTTTTCCCAACAATTTTTAAAATCATAGACAGTTTTCCCAACCAAGCCGAGGCATGGTTTGAGTTGCCTAATTTGACCGCCGTAAATGTTTTAACATCGGCGAGTATTTCAATCTGAGTTGTGAGATAATTCTGCAGTTTTTTTATCGGTACACAGAATCTTATTATTCATGGGCGAAATCGTTTCAATTCATCCACAAAACCCTCAGCAGAGATTACTTCAGCCAGTGGTTGACGTTATTCACCGCGGTGGTGTTGTCGCTTATCCAACAGATTCTATCTATGCACTCGGCTGTCATATTGGCGACAAACAGGCTATGGATCGCATCAGGACAATAAGATGCCTGGATAAGCACCATAATTTCACATTAATTTGCCGAGATTTATCTGAACTGGCCACCTATGCCAGAGTCGATAATGTTGCTTTTAGGGCGCTAAAAGCGTCGACTCCAGGGCCTTTTACATTTGTTTTGAAAGCATCTTCTGAGGTGCCGCGGCGGTTAATGCACCCAAAGAGAAAAACAATAGGAATTCGGGTGCCGGATAACCTCATAGTTAAGGCTATGCTCGATAGCTTGCAGGAACCGATGATGAGTGTCACTCTGATGATGCCAGAGGATGAATATCCAATGACAGATGCCTATGAAATTAATCAGCACTTGGGTTCGCGGGTAGATGTGGTGATTGATGGTGGATTTTGCGGTATGGAGCCTACTACGGTGGTTGATATGACTGCGGATACGCCTACCATTTTGCGTCAGGGTGCAGGTGATTTTCTAGCTATTTAATTTTGATGATGTTCAGAGTAATTAATCTGAGTATAATCGAAACATAATTTTTGAAGGGGCAATCAGTGTCTGACCAAGTCAGCTCAAATCAAGCCGTTAAAACAGAGCCAGCCGGCTCTGTAATATCTGCTGTCAATCAACCAGTCCCGCAGCAGCAGGAAGAGATGCCATTTGCGGTTGTTCAGGGTAAAGAATTAACCATACTGCCCAAAGATCTTTACATACCACCTGATGCACTGGAAGTTATTCTTGAGGCATTTGAGGGTCCTCTCGATCTTCTTCTTTATCTGATTAGGCGTCAAAATCTAGATATACTTGATATTGATGTTGCTGAAATCACCAAGCAATATATGGGTTATATAGAGCTAATGGCGTCGATTCAGTTGGAGCTTGCGGCTGAGTATTTGGTGATGGCAGCTATGCTGGCGGAGATAAAGTCACGCATGCTATTGCCGCGCCAACAATCTGAGGAAGAGGACGAGGAAGATCCGCGCGCCGACCTGATTAAGCGGTTACAAGAGTACGAGCGATTTAAACAGGCTGCGGAAGATATTGATGAACTGCCGCGAATGGGTCGTGATATCCATCGGGCAACAGCCGAGGCGCCAGATCGTGATCAGCAGCGTCCGCACCCTGAGGTTGATATGCGTGAGTTAGTTGCTGCCCTAGCTGATGTGTTAAAGCGATCGGAAATGTTTGAAAGTCATCAGGTTGAAATGGAAAAACTGTCTACCCGAGAGCGTATGTCCCAGGTTATGGACAATCTTCGCGACAACCAATTTGTCCCCTTTGTCGCTCTATTTACCCTAGAGGAAGGGCGACTCGGTGTTGTGGTTACTTTTTTAGCTATTATGGAATTAATTAAAGAGTCCCTTGTGGAAATCGTGCAAAGTGAAAGCTTTGGCCCCATACATGTGAAAGCAAAGACATCATGAATTCAGAATTAATAAAAAGAATAGTAGAAGGCGCCTTGATGGCGGCGGGAAAGTCACTTGATATCAATCATTTAGAGCGTCTTTTTGAGGATGATGAGCGACCGCCACGAGATCAAATTAGAGCGGCGCTTGAAGAAATAGACGACGACTGTCGCGGTCGAGGTTTTGAGCTGAAACAGACTGCAAGTGGCTACAGATTTCAGGTGCAGCAAGAATTGGCTACTTGGGTCAATCGGCTCTGGGAAGAAAAACCCAAGCGCTACTCGCGAGCCATGTTGGAGACTCTGTCCTTGATCGCATACAGACAGCCCTTGACTCGAGGTGATATCGAGTTAGTGCGGGGTGTTGCGGTGAGTTCTGAGATTATTAAAACCCTTCATGAGCGAGAGTGGATTCGTGTGGTTGGTTACAGAGATGTTCCGGGTAAGCCGGCGCTTTTTGCGACTACTAAACAATTTCTAGATTATTTTAATTTAAAGAGTTTGGATGATCTGCCGGCACTGGGAGAAATTAAGGATCTTACGGAACTTGATCCCGTGCTTGAGCTCTCTCTTGCCCAGGGCAAGCCGGTAGATGAAAATGAAAACTCCCCAGTTGAAAATTCGCCGCTAAATGAACCTGTGAACAACTCACAGCCAGGTGCAGAGGATCAATCTCAGTCTGTGGAAGAGATGGAAGTTAGCCTAAATAATGAGTGAAAAATTACAGAAAATACTGGCTGCTGCTGGTCTTGGCTCTCGTCGAGAGCTAGAAAGATGGATTGTCGATGGAAGGGTGTCGGTCAACGGTTCTATAGCGACCCTCGGTGATAGGGCCGAGGCGACAGATCGGATAATGGTAGATGGTAGGCCGGTCAAAACTAATAAATCTGAGTCTCCAAGGGTGCTGATGTACAGCAAGCCCGAAGGCGAGGTCTGTACTACCTCAGACCCCGATGGTCGTCCCACGGTATTCGATGCCTTGCCTAAAATTAATTCAGGGCGTTGGATTGCTATTGGTAGGCTGGATATTAATACTAGCGGTTTGTTGTTATTTACTAATCACGGTGAGCTTGCCAATCGTTTGATGCACCCGTCCTATGAGGTAAAGCGAGAATACCTTGCGCGCATTCACGGTGATGTAGATCAAAAGATGCTCAATAATCTAATGGACGGCGTGGTACTAGATGATGGTCTGGCTAAATTTCAGACGGTAAAGGCCCAGCACAGTAAAAGTCCAGAAGAGAGAACATCAAGCAATCAGTGGTTTCGCTGTGTGTTGGCGGAGGGCAGAACGCGCGAGGTTCGGCGCCTCTGGGAGTCTCAAGATGTAGAGGTGAGCCGACTTAAGCGTATCAGCTATGGTCCTATTGAGTTGCCATCGTTTATTCGCCGCTCAGAGTTTATTGAGTTAGAGCCTAAGCAGGTCTGTTCGCTATTTAAAGCGGTGGATTTAAAAGCACCTAAATTTAATGAAAGTACGGTGTTAAAAGATATTAGGCAGCGCAAAGAAAAACGCTTGCGCGCTCGCGGGAATCCTTGGAAAAAGTAATATTCTAGTCGCCTCAGTGGCGCTGTTTAATCTATTTGTTTTATCTGTGCGTCGATTGATTGACCATTAATTCCTATGCTATCTGAGCCCATAAGGTAAAGATAGGCAGGCATTATATCCTCAGGTGATGCGATGCTTGATGGGTTTTCAGCGGGAAATGCCTTGGCGCGCATTTGCGTGCTGGTGGCTCCAGGGTTAATGCAATTGATGCGCACTGAGTTAAGATCCTCTGTCTCAGCTGCCCAAATTTGAACCATACCTTCAACGGCAAACTTAGATACGGCGTATGCGCCCCAAAATGCACGACCAATGCGCCCCACGCCCGATGTGGTAAAGATTACCGAGGCATTGTCAGAGGCTTCTAAGACTGGCATAAGTGCCTTGGTTAACAAATGTTGTGATGTAACGTTGACCTGCAATACCTTTGCCCACACATCTTGCCTGTAACTCGAGAGGGGGGTGCGCTGACCGAGAATTCCAGCATTCAGTAAGAGGCCGTCAAGGCGTCCAAACTGCTGATCACATTGGTTGGCTAATTCATTAAAGTCGTCCTCAGATGCACCTTCTAAATCAACTGGGTAAATCAGTGGTTCGATTCCGCCATCGGCAACAATCTGATCGTACACCTGCTCTAATTTTTCAATGGTTCTTCCAGCGAGAATTAGGGTGGCACCCGCCTGTGCATAGGCAATTGCCGCAGCTTTACCAATACCATCACCTGCACCGGTTACTAGGATGACTCGGTCTTTAAGAGAGTTTTTGCCAGTTTGGTAATTGACAATTTCTGATGTTGATAACAATGTGGTAATCCTTTGTTTAACTGAATAAAAATGCGTGTAAGTCGGTGGATTTTTTAACTATCCAATCGGCGTTCCACTGGGATATATCTTCGAATTCCTCAATGTAGCCCCATTCGGCGGCAATGGTCTGCATGCCGGCGCTGTTACCCGCTTGGATATCGCGTATATGATCGCCGATATACAGGCAATCACTGGGTGCAGTATTGATTTGCGAGCAGGCGAACAATAGTGCCTCTGGGTCAGGTTTTGGGTTGACTACATGATCGGGACATACAGTGGTTGATGACTGTTTATCTAAACCCAATTCTGCGAGCAGTGGCGTAGTGTATTTAAGTGGTTTATTGGTTGCTATACCCCATGGAATATTTAGCTGATGACAGGTATCAAGTACCTGCTTTAAACCTGGAAAAAGAGCAGTTTTATCGGCAATATTACCCAGATAGAGTTGCAAAAATTCTTCTTTAAGAATGTCGAATTGCGGATCATCCTGTGAGATTTGATAGACGCTTTCGATAATTCCCACAGATCCGTGGGTGACGGAGGTTCTTACGTCATCACCGATCAATGGTTCACGCCCATGAAGTCGCAGCTGTTTGTTTATGGCGATAATAAAGTCAGGGGCTGTGTCCAACAGGGTCCCATCAAGGTCAAATAGTAGGGCTTTAAAATTTAACATTTTTGCGTGCTGATCATATAGTTAACATCCATATCAGTATCGCTCAATCTGTATTTTTTGCTCAGAGGATTGAATAATAGCCCGGTCATTTGATTGACCTGTAAACCCGCGTCTCGTGACCAGTTGGCAAGCTCTGAAGGGCGAATAAATTTTGCATATTCATGGGTTCCCCGAGGTAGTAGTCGCAATACATACTCAGCACCAATAATTGCAAATAAAAAGGCCTTGGGGTTGCGGTTAATAGTGGAAAAAAACACATGGCCGCCCGACTTTACCATTTGGGCGCAGGCGCGGACCACAGAGCTGGGGTCGGGAACATGTTCTAGCATCTCCAGACAGGTTACTACATCAAAGGCATTCTCATGATCATTGGCAAAATCCTCAGCAGTGGATTTTTGATAGTCAATGGATAGGCCTGATTCTAATTGATGGAGTTTAGCCACGCCCAGAGGCGCATCACCCATATCGATACCGGTGACCTGTGCGCCACGCTGAGCTAAAGCCTCAGCAAGAATACCCCCGCCACAACCGACGTCGAGAACCTTTTGTTCGGCCACAGGTGCAAGATTATCTATCCAATTTGCGCGCAGCGGATTGATATCATGCAACGGTTTAAATTCACTGTTTTTGTCCCACCAGCGACTGGCAAGCTCTTCAAATTTGCGAATTTCATTTGGATCGACATTTTGTGAATTGGACATACTGTTCTAATTACCTGCTGTAAGTTAGCTTTTGCCTGTTAATTACTTAGCTTGTTACCCCAATTCTTGGCTGATTGGATTAATTTTTGCTCATCGACTGTGCACAAATTACCATCTTTAAGCAGTGGTTGTGCAGCTACCCAGCTATGGGTAACAGGGCTGTTGCTGGAGTTGTAGGCTAATTCAGTTGCGGGATTATACAGTGGTTGATGGTGAATAGAATCAATTTCTACAGCGATTAAATCAGCGTATTTACCGGTTTCAATACTGCCTATTTCTCTATCCCAGCCTAGGGTTATTGCGCCGTTGATAGTCGCCATGCGCAATGCTTGGTGAGCTGCAACAGTCTGCGATAGCTGTCTCTGGTTGTCAGCGATAATATTAGCTGCAGCTGTGATTTGCGCCATAAGATCGGCGGCTCTATAAGTGCCGAGGCTAAGATTATTAGCAGCCTGTGATAGCCAGTGTGTAAATTGCTCTTTGCCAGAAAAAGCTAAATTCTGCTGTGGGCAGATTACAATAGGATTATTGGTTTTGCGCAATAGATCGCGATCTTCTGGGCTGAGGTAGTTGATCAAAGCTAGTTGTGTTTCAGGTAGTAGCAAGCCCATATTATTTAGTCGTTGTAAGGGCCGAAGACCGGTTTTTTTATAACAGCTTTCAATAGACTGTAGGGATTCATCGCACTGAATTTGAATGGGTAAATCCAGCTCATTGGCGTAGGCCCCCAAGCGCTCGAGAGTGGTGTCTTCAATATCACCGATGTTTGTAAGGCCGCAAGCAACCTTGATAAGCGGGTGATTGGCATGGTTGTCGCGCAATTTAAGTCCGCGATGAAGATAGTCTTCGGCATTATTGCCAAAGGCAGATGCGCGCTCTTGCAGAATAAAACTTGCCTGACTGCGAATGCCAAGTTTGCGCGCTATTTCAATAAATAATTCTCCAGCGCTGTGTATTTCGGCAAAACAGGTGGTACCAGTTTTTATCATTTCAGCGATGGCTATATTGATGCTATCGGCGATAAATTGTGGGTCTGAAGACAGGCTTTCAAGATCTGTGGCGTTTTGTTCCTGCCCTTGATTTGAGCGAATAGTGTTCTCAATGCCGCGCGCGAGTCTGGCGCTACTGTGGCAGTGAGTGTTGACTAGCCCTGGCATCAGGATATGCCGGTCTAGTAATTCAGTGTGTTCGCCGTGGTATTTTTGCAAAGCCTCGGTCGTTGGCAGTATGTCAATAATACGTCCGCCCTCGATGGCTACACTGTGATCCTGCAGAATTTGATTGTGGGGAACTACGGGAAGCACCCATTGGCAGTGGAGTAGTAGGTCGATTGAAATTGGCGGCATAGTCATTCCTCGGTTTAATAAAATATTATACCTAGTTTTGGTGTTGTTTTGAGGGGCTTCTAGCAAAATAATTGCACTTTTGTGGCTGCAAAAAAAGGATAATCCACTGATTGATAATAAACCTGAATTAGACTGCAATATTAATGGGTTATAGCCTGTTTTCTATGATAGAATAATTTGCTTAAATCCTGTTGCTAGAGGGGGCGGATCAAATCTTAAAGATGCTGATCTTTCTATGCCGTAAAAAGGCATCGCAACAGAAAAATAAAATCGAATTTTTAGAGATAAATTATGGTTGATCCAGCGAAGGAAATCCTTCCGGTAAATATCGAAGATGAGTTAAAGCAATCTTACCTTGATTACGCAATGAGTGTGATCGTGGGCAGGGCATTGCCTGATGTTCGCGATGGTCTGAAGCCAGTTCACCGCCGCGTGCTCTACGCGATGAATGAGCTAAACAATGATTTTAATAAACCTTACAAAAAATCTGCTCGTGTGGTGGGTGATGTAATTGGTAAATATCACCCTCATGGTGATTCTGCGGTATATGAAACCATTGTTCGGATGGCTCAGCCGTTCTCGTTGCGCTATATGCTTGTAGATGGACAGGGTAACTTTGGCTCTATAGATGGCGACTCGGCAGCGGCAATGCGTTATACCGAAATACGCATGACCAAGTTGGCTCACGCCCTTCTCGAGGATTTAGAAAAAGATACGGTTGATTTTGTTCCTAACTACGATGAAACAGAATCAATTCCCCATGTGTTGCCCACACGAATCCCCAATCTTCTGGTCAATGGTTCTTCAGGTATTGCCGTTGGTATGGCGACCAATATCCCGCCGCATAATTTAAGCGAGGTAATAAAGGGTTGTTTGGCAATTATTGAAAATTCAGATATTACCGTCGATGAATTGATGGAGTATATTCCCGGCCCCGATTTCCCAACTGGGGCGATTATTAATGGCAAGGCTGGCATTATTCAGGCCTACCGCACGGGTAGGGGGAGAATTTATCAGCGTGCCAAGGCCGATATTGAAGTCGATGAAAAGACTAAGCGCGAAACTATTATTATCTCTGAAATTCCCTATCAGCTAAATAAGTCGCGCCTGATTGAGCGTATTGCTGAGCTGGTTAAAGAAAAGAAAATTGAGGGTATCTCTGAACTCAGAGATGAATCGGATAAAGACGGGTTGCGCGTTGTTATTGAGCTAAAACGCGGCGAGATGGGAGAGGTGGTGCTCAACAATCTCTATGCCCAAACTCAGCTTCAGTCTGTATTTGGTATCAATATGGTTGCACTGGTCGACGGTCAGCCAAAGATCCTAAATTTAAAGGAAATGCTAGAGGCATTTGTCCGCCACCGTCGAGAGGTGGTAACGCGCAGAACTATTTATCTGTTAAAGAAAGCGAGAGAGCGAGCACATACCTTGGAAGGTTTTGCTATTGCACTGGCTAATATTGACGAAATTATTGCACTGATTAAGAAGTCGCCGACGCCCGCTGATGCGCGCGAGGCACTGGTCAGCAAGGGCTGGGCGCCCGGCACTGTTGTGGCGATGCTAGAACGAGCTGGTCCCGAGGCCAGTCGTCCAGAATGGCTTGAAGAGCAATACGGCTTGAGAAAAGGCAAATACTTCCTGAGTCCAGAACAGGCAAAAGATATCCTCGAGTTAAGACTGCACCGCCTAACTGGCATGGAACAGGATAAGATTATTGAGGAATTTACCCTTAAATTAGAGGAAATCGCTGATTATCAGGATATTCTGGGCAATATTACTCGGTTGATGTTAGTGATCAAAGAAGAGCTAGAAGAGGTATTGGAGCAGTTTGGCGATGAGCGTCGCACCGAAATTACCGAATCTCAGCACGATCTTACAGTGGAAGATTTAATCACTGAAGAAGAGCGCGTTGTGACAATCTCGCACGGTGGTTATGCTAAAACACAGCCATTAACCGACTATCAGGCGCAGCGTCGCGGCGGTATGGGTAAATCAGCTACTGCAGTTAAAGATGAAGATTTTGTTGAACATCTACTTATTGCTAGCACTCACGCAACTATTTTGTGCTTTACCAACTTTGGTAAAGTTTATTGGCTCAAGGTGTATCAGATTCCTGTGGCAGGGCGCAACTCAAGAGGCCGACCCATGGTTAATCTTCTGCCGTTAGATGAGGGTGAGCGCATCAGCTCCATCTTGCCTGTAGAGGAATACAGTGCCGATCAGTATGTCATTATGGCCACGGCTAATGGCACGGTGAAGAAAACCTCACTAGATCAGTATTCGAGACCGCGCAGTGTTGGTTTGCGCGCCGTCGATCTGGTTGAAGGTGATCATCTTGTGGGCACTGCAATTATTGATGGCAGTAAGGATATTATGCTGTTGAGTTCTGAGGGTAAGGCTGTGCGCTTCTCAGAGACGGATGTGCGAGCAATGGGGCGGGTGTCTAAGGGCGTCAGAGGTATGCGTTTACCAGAGAATCACTCAGTCATTTCAATGGTGGTGCCTGAGGAGAGTGGTCTTTTGCTCACTGTGTGTGAAAACGGCTACGGCAAGCGCACCCATATGAGCGAATTCCCCACCAAGGGTCGCGGCGGTAAAGGTATGATTGCTATTCAAGCTAGTGATAGGAATGGCCCTCTTGTGGGTGCAACCCAACTGTTTGATGGCGATGAGATTATGTTGATATCGGATCAAGGCACCATGGTTCGAACTCGTGGAGATGAGGTCTCAATAGTAGGGCGTAACACTCAGGGCGTGAGAGTCATCCGGCTGAAGGAAGGTGAAAAGCTGGTAAGTCTAGCCAGAATTGCTGAGCCAGAGGAAGATGACCAGCCACAACCAGAAGAAGATTAATAGAAGGTTAAAAGATGGCGAAGAAGCATACTTTAGAGTCATTGAGAAAGAAAATTGACGGAATTGATTCGCTGCTAATTGATACCATTAGTGAGCGGGCGCGCTGTGCCCAGCAAGTAGCTGAGGTTAAAGAGGATCAGGGCGATCAGGCCTACTATAAGCCAGAGCGCGAGGCTCAAGTGTTGCGTCGCGTGATGGAAAAGAATCAAGGTCCCCTAGGTAATGAGGAAATGGCGCGGCTATTTCGTCAAATAATGTCTGCTTGCCTTGCCTTAGAGCAGCCAGTCAAGGTTGCATATCTAGGGCCTGAGGGAACATTTACTCAAGAGGCGGCACTTAAACACTTCGGCGATTCTGCAGTAAGTGTGCCACAATCGGCTATCGATGAGGTGTTCCGCGAGGTGCTGTCAGGGTCTTGCCACTACGGCGTTGTCCCAGTGGAGAATTCTACCGAGGGTGTTATCAGCCATACCCTTGATAGTTTTATGGACTCATCGTTAAAAATTTGTGGCGAGGTGGAATTGCGAATCCATCAGCATTTTATGGTTGGAATCAATACTGATAAAAATAATATCTCGCGCGTATACTCCCATGCACAGTCTCTGGCACAGTGTCGCCAGTGGCTAAATTCTAACTTTCCAGCTATTGAAAGAGTGGCGGTAAGCAGTAATGCAGAGGCTGCCAAGCGCGTGCAGGGCGAGTGGAATTCTGCCGCTATAGCGGGTGATATGGCCTGTGAATTATACGATCTTGAGAAGCTACACGAAAAAATTGAGGACAATCCCGATAACTCAACACGATTTCTGATTATCGGGCGCGAAGAAGTTCCAAAAAGTGGAAAGGATAGGACCTCGGTGGTGGTTTCTGTTCGCAATAAACCAGGTGCACTGCACGATCTTCTCGAGCCGTTTCAACGACATGGTGTCGATATGACCCGCCTCGAGTCACGTCCATCCCGAAATAGTAACTGGACCTATGTGTTCTTTATTGATTTCGAGGGACATATAGAGGATCAAGCCGTTTCCAAGGTCCTTGATGAGCTAAACTCACAGGTGATAGAGCTTAAGGTGTTGGGCTCATATCCCCGCGCTGTCCTATAAATATAAACTTTTACTCTAGGTTAGATATTTCTGGTAACCCCATGGCAAAGAAAAAACCTACATATGTAGTTAACCGTTTGGTAGTAATCGGACTGGGCCTGATCGGCTCAAGCCTTGCTGCGTCTGTGCGAAATAAAGCCTTGGCCAAAGAAGTTATAGGTATATCTAGAAGGCAGTCTACATTAGAGATTGCTTTAAATAATGGAATTGTCGATCGCTGTGCTGACGATCTGAGTCAAGTGGCTCAGGATCTGGAAGCTGGTGATATAGTTGTTATCGGTGTGCCAACACTGAGTGTGCCCCAAGTTTTACAGGACTGTATTTCACAGCTTTCTCCGGAAGTTACAATTACCGATGTTGCCAGCGTTAAAGAATCAGTGGTCAATTCTGCGCAGTCGCTGTTTGGCGCCGTACCTTCCCAGTTGGTGCCTGGTCATCCAATTGCCGGATCAGAGAAAAGCGGGGTAACTGCAGCAAATCCTGAATTATTTGTTAACCACCGTGTCATTTTAACTCCGGTCGAATCAACGGCTGACAGCCATATTCAACGCACTACCAAGCTGTGGCAGTCGGTGGGGTCAATTGTCTCAACAATGAGTGTTGAGGAGCATGATCAAATCTTGGCGGCAACAAGTCATTTGCCCCATTTTCTAGCTTACTCCCTAGTTGATACCCTAGCTGGAATGAACGAAAAAACAGATATCTTCCGTTATGCGGCAGGTGGCTTTCGCGATTTTACCCGCATTGCCGCAAGCGATCCGATTATGTGGCGCGACATTGCCATAGCCAATAAAGACGCTGTGATTCAGGTGATGGATAAAATGTTGGAGAACCTGACTGAATTGCGCGGCTGTATTGAAGCTCAGGATAAGCAGGGTTTAACCCAGCGTTTTACCCGATCGCGCGAGGCGCGAAATCATTTTGGAAGTATGCTTGACAGCAATAAATCAGAAACTGGATTACAAAGCCCTATGAATGAAAAAATCATTAATTATATTGTTTCACCTGGTGGAAATGCTCGCGGTGATCTTCGCGTGCCCGGTGATAAATCAATGTCTCACCGATCGATAATGCTCGGCTCTCTAGCCGATGGTATGACTGAGGTTACTGGATTTCTAGAAGGTGAGGATAGCTTGGCAACGCTGCAGGCATTCCGCGATATGGGTGTCGAAATTGAAGGGCCAAATGAAGGGCGGGTGGTAATTCGCGGTGTTGGTCTGCACGGTCTAAAAGCGCCAAAAAAACCGCTTTATTTAGGTAATTCGGGAACCTCTATTCGCCTGCTTAGCGGTCTGCTTGCAGGACAGGCATTTGATGTTGAGCTTCAGGGTGATGCGTCATTGTCGGGTCGACCCATGGGGCGTGTAGCTATGCCACTGCGTGAGATGGGCGCCGTGATTGAAACAGAAAAAGATGGAACCCCACCGTTGCGAATTAAAGGTGGCCGCAAACTAAAAGGCATTAACTACAAAATGCCAATGGCAAGTGCCCAGGTTAAATCCTGCGTGCTTTTGGCAGGTCTCTATGCTGAAGGCGAGACCTCGACGGTTGAGCCGGCTCCCACTAGAGATCACACAGAGCGAATGTTGCGCGGCTTTGGTTATCAGGTAGACAGCGACAATGACAAGGCTTCCTTGTGTGGTGGTGGCCGATTAACCGCCACCCGTATTGATGTGCCTGCAGATATCTCATCCTCGGCATTTTTTATGGTGGCAGCAGCCATTGTTCCCGGTTCTGATATTACGTTGCGACATGTGGGGGTCAATCCTACGCGCATTGGTGTAATCAATATTCTTCGTCAGATGGGTGCAAATATTGAATTATTCAATCCAGCACAGGTCGGTGATGAGCCGGTAGCAGATATTCGCGTGCGCTATGCACCGTTAAAAGGAATTGAAATCCCAGAGGATCAAGTACCACTGGCTATTGATGAATTCCCTGTGCTGTTTATTGCCGCTGCCTGTGCCGAGGGCACTACAGTGTTAACTGGCGCTGAAGAGCTCAGAGTAAAAGAGAGTGATCGCATTAAAAGTATGGCTGATGGTCTGGTTACACTGGGTATAGATGCAGTTGCGACAGACGATGGTATTCGTATTCAGGGCGGTGAAATAGGTAGTGGTGAGGTTGAGAGTTTTGATGATCACCGAATAGCCATGGCCTTTAGTATTGCTGGGCTTCGAGCCAGTGGACCGATTACTATTAAAGAGGCTAATAACGTGGCCACTTCATTCCCTAATTTCATCTCGTTGGCGAGACAGGTTGGCATCAACATAAAATTGGCATAAATATTGTATTATTTAAAAATTAATAATTATGCTAATTAGGCAGTCGAGATATTCATGGTAAAAATAATTACAGTTGACGGCCCCAGTGGCTCAGGCAAGGGCGCTGTAAGTCGTATATTAGCCAAACAGCTAGGTTTCCACTACCTCGATAGTGGTGCTTTGTATCGCCTATTGGGTTTAGTTGCTGTTCGCCACCATATAGATTTTTCCCGCACCACTGACCTCAGCAAGCTGGCTGAAAATATGGATGTGCGCTTTGAAGCCCTTGCCAATGGCCACAATAGAGTATTACTTGAGGGAGAGGATGTAACTCAAGAGCTGCGTACCGAGGAAACCGGAGCACTAGCGTCTAATGTAGCTTCAATTCAGGCTGTTAGGGATGCATTACTTATTCGACAGCGAGAGTTTGCCAAAGCTCCTGGATTGATTGCAGACGGTCGAGATATGGGTACAAAAGTATTTCCCAATGCCCAACTAAAGATATTTTTAACTGCTAGCATAGAAGAGCGTGCAAGTCGTCGTTATAAACAGTTGCTAGAACAGGGCGAAAATGTTAGTCTGCGCGCCCTCGAAGAGCAAGTACGCTCTAGAGATGAGCGAGATATGAATCGCAAGGCATCACCACTGGCCATCGCAACCGATGCGATGGAGGTTGATACTTCCGATCTATCGATACAAGAAGCGGTGGATAGGCTGCATAATTTAGCCATTCTTCGCGGCATAGCGTAGCTATTTAAACCGGTGTATTAGCAATCGCCAGCTATAATTGCTAATCACTTAACTTTAACTGACCCACATAAACTGGCCATGTGGAAAAAAGAGTTCGGCGCAGAAAAGCCTCTGTCGACACTCTGTCAATACTCAGGAAAAATCCATGAGCGAAAATTTTCAAGAACTATTTGAGCAAAGTCTAAAAACCGTAGAAATGAATCCAGGCGCCATTATTACTGGCGTAATTATCGATGTTGATAAAGACTGGGTTACTGTTCACGCAGGTTTGAAATCTGAAGGTGTGATTCCAGCAGAGCAATTTTACAATGATAAAGGTGAGCTAGACGTCAATGTCGGCGATGAGGTACAGGTATCTCTCGAGGCAGTTGAAGATGGTTTTGGTGCCACTCGTCTATCACGCGAAAAAGCTCGCAGAGCGGAATCTTGGATTGAGCTTGAAGCTGCACATAACAAAGACGAAATTGTTACTGGTGTTATCAGTGGCAAAGTCAAAGGTGGATTCACTGTCGATGTTCGTGGTCTGCGCGCATTCCTGCCGGGATCATTGGTTGACGTTCGACCACTTCGCGAGATTACTCATCTCGAAAACACAGAATTAGAATTTAAAGTGATCAAGCTAGATGTTAAGCGCAACAATGTTGTGGTTAGCCGTCGTGCTGTTATGGAGAGTGCAAACTCTGCAGAGCGTGAGGAGCTTCTAGCTAGCATCGAAGAAGGCGTTTCATTGAAAGGTATTATTAAGAACCTTACAGATTACGGTGCCTTTGTTGATCTTGGCGGTGTAGACGGTCTTTTGCATATTACAGATATGTCTTGGAAGCGTATTAAGCACCCATCAGAAATGATTAATGTTGGCGATGAAATCGACGTTAAAGTGCTTAAGTTTGACCGTGAGCGTAATCGTGTATCACTGGGCATGAAGCAGATGGGCGAAGATCCTTGGGGCGATATTAAAGGTCGTTACCCAGAGGGCGCTCGCGCTAAGGCTAAGGTTACAAACCTTACTGACTACGGTTGTTTTGCCGAGTTGGAAGACGGTGTTGAGGGTCTAGTTCACGTTTCTGAAATGGATTGGACTAACAAAAATGTTCACCCATCTAAGATCGTTGATCTGGGTCAGGAAGTTGATGTTATGGTACTTGAAATCGATGAAGAGCGTCGTCGTATTTCTCTGGGTATCAAACAGTGCTACACCAATCCATGGGATGATTTCGCAGCAACTAAAGCTAAGGGTGACAAAGTGACTGGTAATATTAAATCTATTACTGACTTTGGTATCTTTATCGGCCTTGAGGGCGGTATCGACGGTCTTGTTCACCTGTCAGATATCTCTTGGAATGAAAGTGGCGAAGACGCTGTTCGCAACTTTAAGAAAGGCGAAGAAGTTGAGTCGGTTGTTCTTAGTATTGATGCAGAGAGAGAGCGTATTTCTCTGGGTATCAAGCAGCTTTCTGACGACCCATTCAATAGCTACCTGACGTCAAATGATAAGGGTTCAATTGTTACTGGAACCGTTAAAGAAGTTGATGCCAAAGGCGCTATCATTGATTTGGGTGACGATATCGAAGCTACATTGAAAGCCTCAGAATTGTCTCGTGAACGCGTGGAAGATGCGCGCAACGAGTTGACGGTTGGCGACATTGTTGAAGCTAAGATTGTCAATGTTGATCGCAAGACTCGCGTGATTAACCTCTCGATTAAAGCTAAGGATATTTCAGATGAGAAAGAGGCTGTTAAAGCCCACCGCAAATCTGAAACCGATAGTTCTTCACCAGCAACTATTGGTGATCTTATCAAGGCACAGATGGACAAATAATCTGGTGTCTCTAGAAAAAGGGTGGCTTGGCCACCCTTTTTTTGTATTTAATTAAGCATAGGGTAAATAAAACTTGTATTCGGCTGAAACTTCAATAAAATCATTGACTAATATTCGTTAAGCACGAATAGTTATGATTGAAAACTCAGACAAATAGATAGCCAAATTCATGACAAAATCCGAATTAATTGAAAAGATAGCCATTAGCCAGGATCAGTTGCCACCTCGTGATGTCGAGCAGGCAGTGCGTATGATATTAGAGCGTATGACTAAGGCTTTGGTTGGCAAGCATCGGATTGAAATTCGTGGTTTTGGTAGTTTTTCTTTGCACTACCGGGCACCGCGCACAGGGCGCAATCCTAAAACTGGTGATTCGGTTATACTGAGTGGCAAGTATGTGCCGCATTTCAAGCCGGGTAAGGATCTTCGCGATCGCGTCAACAGTGGTTTTTAAATAGTCCCGCGAAACTATCCGCCACTGACACATTCAACCTGTTGTAAATACCATTGTCTCTGGCTCTGCTCATGTCTTATTAAACAGTCTCCATTGGTTTTTAACAGAATAAAGCGATGAGGTTGTTCTAGCTCGGATAAAAATCTGGGGCTATCGGCAAAATGAGTTGCACTCCTTTGAACAATCAACTGGCTGTTTTGCGTAAAAGCAGACTGGCTGATAATAATATTTTTACTCTCTAACGCCTCCTCAACAATTAACCTAATCTGTCGGGCGCTATTGGCATTGGCTTCTGCTAACAGTGCTGGCTGCGGCGGTTGAAGTTGACAGCCCGTCAACTCAAATAAACAACTGCTAATCAGCACTAGACGTATCATTTTATTAGTAATCCGGTGGCGGGGAAGCGGCGGATAACCTCACCGCGAACGGTTGATAGTGGATGAGCAGCTTTACTATTTAAATCATCGGCACTGAGCGGGCACTGACTATTCTCAATAAAGTAGAGAGCAGTTCCCAACATCTTTTCGCTCTCGTCACCTAGCACATGCGTTAGATCATCATATACAACACAGCCGCGAACATTTTCTAACGAATTATCGACAGCTGAGGGTGCAAAGCCATAGGTAAAGTCGCCAAAGCCCTTGGCATTTTCTCCCTTAAATTGAATGCTAGAGTAGGTAGTGCCACAGTTGTCCTCTGCTTGCCAACCATAGGGCTTACCCGTGGTGGTGGTACCAATTTGAATCACTTCGACGTCTATGCCGCGCAATCCATTGATTAGATACTCGCTAGCTGAGGCTGTGTTATTGGTGGTTAAGATATATACCCTTGGTAAATCTAATTTTGGCAATACAGTGCCTCGAGGCACAGTGAGATTGGAACTAGAGCCAGATGAAAATCTAAAAGTAACATTTTCCCTGCTGAGTTTGTCATTTAATGCTAGCTCAGTAAAAACAGATCCAAGTGCCGGATTGCCCGCAATCATTGTACCCAAGTCCGCTGAGATACTGACATAACCACCGCCATTGTAGCGCAGATCTAACACTAGCTCGTCAATTTGGTTATTTTTAAAACCATTGATGGTATCGATTAATTGCTTCTCTGCAGAGGAAACAAAAAAGGAATTAAGCGCGATATAGCCTATTTTTTTATCGCCGCGAACAATGATTTTCTCAGTGTGTACAGGTACTGTAACTATTTCACTACTCTGAAGAACCACCGTGCGCGTGGTTGAAGTATTCAGGTCTTTTATTTCGAAGCTGTGATACTCGCCTAATTTTTCTGGTGTTAATCCAGCATTTAAAATATCGGCATCACCGTAGTTTACCGGTTCACCATCAATGCTGATGATCTCGGCGCCGCGTTGAATATTCTTGTCGGCAGCCGGACTATTGGGTTCAGTATAAATAATAATAGCTTTTCTCGGTGCAGTGTTTTGCAGCAGAATATATTCAAAACCATAGCCTGCAGATACACCGGTTTCTGCATATTGGTTATATTCTTCGGTATTCTGAGCGTAGTGAAAGCGATCCTTAGGCAATCCACCACTCGTTGTGGCGCTAGTCTTCATCTGCTCAAAGTAATTGGTTGGTTCAGGGACGCTGGAGGGATCTATATCGGGTAGTTCATTATACCAAAGATAGGTTTCATGACTCCAAGAGCGCAACCAATGGTTTTCATCCACATAGGTTCCCGATAGATCAATTCCATTTGAGCGGGGATTAATGCAACGATTTGCATAATAGCTTGAGGGCATAAATACACCAGGCGACCACTGAAGATTGGCGGCGTGGGTATTGTTGCTACTAGACCCACCATTGGATCCACCACCGCAGGCAGTGACCAGTAAAAAAATTGCCGTTAGCCCCAGTATTTTCATAACCAAATCCTTTAAGTTTAAAAGTATTTCATCCTATTGAATTAGAGTCATTATTTTATATAAGGTTCCCAGTTTCAAACAGACCATTGCGAAACCTACGCAACTAATTATAGACAAATTAATATGACTGAGGTCAGCAGTGGATTTTGCCTGCTAACTCAGGCGAAAAGTGATTTAAGGGCGTCGAGTGATTCTTCACCTGCGGCTTGATTTTGCTCGGCGCTAGCTTCACTGTTGCCGCCCATGCGCACTAGATCATCCTGGGGTAATTCATCCACAAACCGACTGGGCTCAGTGGCGCTAGTTTCACCAAATTGGGTTCTCTGAGCGGCACTGGTCATGGTTAGGGTGCGCTGTGCACGGGTAATGCCAACATAAGCAAGACGGCGTTCTTCTTCAATTTGATCGCCCTCAATGCTGTTGCGATGGGGCAGAATATCTTCTTCCATGCCAATCAAAAACACATGTAAAAACTCTAGTCCCTTAGCCGCGTGAAGCGTAAGCAACTGTACCTTATCATCGGCAGCTTCCTCCTTCTCACGATCCAATATATCGCGAAGGATAATCTTTGAGATAGCCTCTTCTATAGGATTTTTGTCGGCGCTGACTGAGTCGCTATCACTGTCTTTAAGTGCATATTCGATCTGACTGATCAGCAGATTTATATTTTCCCAGCGTTTATTGGCGGCGGCTTCACTGCTGGCATTTTGTCGCAACCAATCTTGGTAGTCGATGTCCTCGAGCATCTCCCGTAGAGCGGCTATAGGCTGATTGCCATAGATATTGCGCTGAACAGATTCGATCCAGCGCTTAAATTTCTGTAAACGCTGTAAGTTAGCGCTGGGCACCGTAGCACTAAGACCCACTTCATCTATAGCTTCTAACAAAGAAATTTGGCGTTTGTTGGAATATTCGCCCAATCGCTCTAGGGTAGTCGGTCCAATTTGGCGTCTAGGCGTATTGATAATTCGCAATAGGGCATTATCGTCATCTGAATTAATAATAAGCCTTAGATAGGCCATAACATCTTTAATTTCAGTTTTGGCATAGAACGACTGGCCGCCGGTAATATCGTAGGGGATATTCTGCGTTTGCAGCTTTATCTCAATCAGTTTGGACTGATAGTTGCCGCGATAAAGAATGGCGAAATCACTGTACTTACAGCGTCTTTTTAAACGCATGTCAATAATTTCATTGACCACTCGCTCTGCTTCGCGCTCTTCATTGTCGCTGATAATAAAGCGCAGGGGGTCGCCGGGGCCGAGTTCACTCCAGAGTGCCTTTTGGATTAGGTGCGGGTTATTGTCGATCAGTTGGTTTGCCGCCGCCAAAATACGCCCTGTGGAACGATAATTTTGTTCAAGCTTAATAATTTTTAAGCTAGGGAAGTCCTCCTGCAGTTGCATTAAGTTTTCTGGTCGCGCCCCGCGCCATGCATAGATTGATTGATCGTCGTCGCCCACCACTGTCAGTGCTTGTTTTTCTTGGACTAGAATCCGCACCAATTCGTATTGGGCGAGGTTTGTATCCTGATACTCATCGACTAGCATATAGCGAATGCGCTGTTGCCACTTAGCCAATACCTCGGGCTGTTGGCGGAATAGGCATACGGGGATCATAATAAGATCATCAAAGTCTACCGCATTGTAGGCGCGCAGAGCGCGCTGATAGCGCTCGTAGAGCATCGCAATAGATTGTTCGCCAGTACTGTTGGCAGCACTGACAGCTTGGCCTGGTTCCAGTAGTGAATTTTTCCAATCAGAAATAGTGTATTGAATATTGTCGATCAGTTTTTCATCGAGATCTGAGTGACGAACCAAAAGCTCTTTGAGAATATTGCGGCAATCCTCTTGATCCATAATCGAAAAGCCCGGCTTAAAGCCCAACTTTTTAATTTCATGGCGAATAATACTGAGGCCGAGATTGTGAAAAGTAGAAACAGAAAGACCCTTAGACTCGGCGCCAGACATCAGTTTGCCCACGCGCTCTTTCATTTCTCTAGCGGCTTTATTGGTGAAGGTTACCGCATAGATATTGCGGCTGGGAATGCCACACTGTTCTACTAAATAGGCGATTTTTCCGGTAATCACACTGGTTTTACCACTGCCGGCACCGGCGAGCACAAGAAGTGGTCCATCAATGTATTTTAATGCCGCCTGTTGTTGAGAGTTGAGCTTGTGCGCCATCTACAGTGTCATCTTTTAGGCCATTTCAGCTATAGCGGACTGCTTGGCAGTCAGCTGCGCCACAGAGCCTTGCATCTCGGCAAGTTTATCCCGCTCCTTAGCAACCACCTCCGCAGGGGCGTTGGCGACAAACTTTTCGTTGCTTAGTTTGCCAGAGAGTTTGTTTACTTCAGCAGAGAGCTTTTCAATTTCTTTTGTCAGGCGCTTTAACTCTGCCTCAACATCTATCAGCCCAGCCATGGGTACAAGGATTTCCAAATCACAAGCTAGAGCAGTGGCACTCAATGGCGCATCGTCGGGGTTATCCAGCCAAGTAATGGATTCAAGCTTGGCCAATTTGCACAGATACTGCTGATTTTCTTCAAGTCGACGTTTATCCTTGGCATCGCCGCGGGTAAAGTAAATCGCCAGTGCAGTTGCAGGGGAGATATTCATCTCACCGCGCACGTTGCGCACCCCAACAATTACCTGTTTTACCCACTCAATATCATCAATAGCCGCTTGATCGACCAGAGATTGATCAGGGGTGGGGTAGGGTTGCAACATAATGCTATCGCCGCCGCTGTTGAGATCGATTCCGGCCAGTGGTGAGATACTATGCCATATTTCTTCAGTGATAAATGGCATAATCGGGTGGCTGAGGCGCAGTACGGTTTCAAGGACTCTCACTAGGGTGCGGCGAGTACCCAACTGCAATTCAGGGTTGGCATTATCATCCCATAAAATAGGTTTAGACAGCTCTAAATACCAATCGCAATATTCATTCCACACAAAGTCATACAAGGCCTGTGCTGCCAAATCAAAGCGATAATTATCGATCGCTGCAATAACATCGGTTTCCGCCTGTTGTAGGCGAGAAATAATCCAGCGATCTGCCAAGCTTAACTGGTAATCCTCGCCGTTTTGACCACAGCTATGTTCTTCGCCATTCATCAGCACATAGCGCGCCGCATTCCAGATCTTGTTGCAGAAATTGCGATAGCCCTCGAGGCGCTTCATATCCCAATTGATATCTCGGCCAGTGGACGCCAATGCGCACAGGGTAAAGCGCAATGCATCGGTACCATGGGGCTCAATGCCGTCTTTAAACTGTTTGCGTGTGCGTTTGGCAATTTTTTCTGCCTGCTGAGGCTGCATCATATTGCCAGTGCGCTTTTCCACTAGATCATCAATACTGATGCCATCGATCATATCCAATGGGTCCAATACATTGCCCTTGGATTTTGACATCTTCTGACCCTGCTCATCGCGGATCAAACCGGTAACATACACCGTGTGAAAGGGTACCTGAGGCTTGCCATCTTCATCTTTAATTAGGTGCATCGACATCATAATCATGCGTGCTACCCAGAAGAAAATAATATCAAAGCCGGTTACAAGCACATCGGTGGGATGGAAGTTCTTCAGGCGCTCAGTCTGCTGCGGCCAGCCCTGAGTGCCAAAGGTCCATAGAGCGGACGAGAACCAAGTATCCAACACATCTGGATCCTGAGTGAGCACTGCATCACCCAGCTGATGTTTTTCTCGCACCTCTTGTTCGCTGTTGCCGACATAGGCATTGCCATCTTCGTCGTACCACGCTGGTATGCGATGACCCCACCACAGTTGACGGGAAATACACCAATCTTGAATATTGCGCATCCACGAGAAGTACATATTTTCATATTGCTGCGGTACAAATTTAATCTGCCCATCCTCAACTGCAGAAACCGCTGGGCCCGCTAGCTTTTTGGCATCTACATACCATTGGTTGGTGAGCATGGGCTCGATCACCACACCGCCACGATCACCATAGGGCACTGTCATATCATTTTCTTCAATAGATTCCAGAAGTTCTAAGGCCTCCATATCAGCGACAATCTCACGCCTTGCAGCAAAGCGCTCCATACCCTGATATTTTTCCGGCAAACTATCATCCATTTGGCTATTTTGACTGCCATCGGAATTTACACATTCAGCACTGTGGCGAATATCTGCCTTAAAAGTTAGGATATTGATCATTGGCAGGCTATGACGCTGACCCACTTCGTAATCATTGAAATCATGAGCAGGGGTGATTTTTACACAGCCGGTCCCCTTATCCATATCCGCATGCTCATCGCCGACGATAGGAATCAATCGGCCCACCAGTGGCAGTTGCACAAACTTACCAATTAAATCCTTATATCGAGAGTCTTCAGGGTTTACTGCAACACCTGTATCGCCGAGCATGGTCTCCGGTCTGGTGGTTGCCACCACAATATAGTCTTTGCCATCTGCAGTTTTAGCGCCATTAGCAAGAGGGTAGCGCAGATGCCACATCTTGCCCTTGGTCTCACGGTTTTCAACTTCCAGATCTGAAATAGCTGTGTTGAGCTTAGGGTCCCAATTAACCAAGCGTTTGCCGCGGTAAATTAGACCCTCGTTATACAGGCGAATAAACACTTCCTGAACGGCACCAGAGAAGCCTTCATCCATAGTGAAGCGCTCAGTATCCCAGTCCACCGAATTGCCCAATCGACGCATTTGCTGAGTGATGGTCCCGCCAGATTGCTCCTTCCACTCCCAGATTTTTTCAATAAACTTTTCGCGACCTAGCTCGTCTTTGCCTGGTTGATTTTCTACTGCTAGCTTGCGCTCCACCACCATCTGCGTCGCAATGCCCGCATGGTCTGTACCCACCTGCCACAGAGTGTTCTTGCCCTGCATACGCTGATAGCGTGTCAGGGCATCCATAATACTGTGTTGCAACGCATGGCCAATATGCAGACTGCCCGTTACATTGGGCGGAGGAATTACAATACTGTAGGCTTCGCCCTTACCGCTGGGGGCAAAATAACCACTGTCTTCCCAAGTTTTATACCACTTGTCTTCAATATCTTGGGGGGCGAATGTTTTATCCATTATTTGTCTCAGTTAATTTATAAAATGGTGGTTATTTTTTTGATCGGCAATTATAAGTGTTGGCGCAACTTGGGGCTAGTCCATAGGCCTTATAAATATTTTTTAATTGTATTTATGGTTTACGAAAAACTATTGGTCAGATCATGAAAATCCAGTGCGTAGCCGCGCTCTTTGAAAAAGCGAAAATTATCGCGTTTAACCTGTTCATATTCTGATTCTGGTTGCACTAGTTCGATCACCCGTTCAAAGCGACTAAACCATGTGGGTATTTCACCCTGTAGATTGATCAGAATTTGATAGTGTTCCCCGGGTTCTGGCTCTGAACTGATAGCCACAGGTTGCTGATCAACACCAATACCATGGGGGATAAACGCCTCTGGTTCAAATTCCCATAGCAGTTGATCGAGCTGTTCAGCGGTCTGTTCGTCGGCGACTAGACACAGCACCTGTTGTTTGGCGGCGCAGGCTTTTTTTATCAGCTGGCAGACAAATTTAAGCGTAGGTGCTGTGTTGGCTAGTTTATAAAATGTAACCTTAGTCACTGGCTGATTCACTTTTTTGACGCAGATATTCCATCAGCAGTGGCACCGGGCGACCAGTGGCGCCTTTATTGGCGCCAGATAGCCATGCGGTTCCGGCTACATCGAGGTGCGCCCAGCTGTAGTCTTTGGTATAGCGCGCTAGAAAACAGCCGGCAGTAATAGTACCAGCCTGAGGGCCGCCTATATTGGCCATATCGGCAAAATTACTTTTGAGTAGATCGTCGTATTCTTCCCACAGCGGCAGTTGCCACACAGGGTCGGCACTTTGGGTGCCGCAGTTGATCAGATCATCAGCCAGTTGTTGGTCGTTGGATAAAACGCCAGAGGCAACCTTGCCCAGTGCGCTGATCACAGCACCGGTAAGGGTGGCAATATCAATCACTGTATCGGGGTCAAATTTTGCCGCATAGGTCAGTGAATCACACAAAATCAGACGTCCCTCGGCATCGGTGTTGAGAATCTCGATGGTCTGCCCTGACATGCTAGTAACCACATCGCCGGGTTTGGTGGCTCGGCCATTGGGCATATTTTCTGTGGCAGGAATAATTCCCACTACATTGACCGGCAACTGTAATTGTGTGAGGGCCTTGATAACGCCTAAAACCGATGCGCCGCCACACATATCGTATTTCATTTCGTCCATGCCGCGACCGGGTTTTAGGCTGATGCCACCAGTATCAAACGTCACTGCCTTGCCCACTAGAACCACCGGTTTTTTACTGGGCTCGGCACCTTGGTAGTTGATAATAATAAGTTTAGGTGGCTCATCTGAGCCTTGTGCAACAGAGAGCAAAGATTCCATTTTAAGCTTCTGCATATCTGCGCGTTCTAAAATTTCTGTGGTAATGCTGGCGTTTTTAAGCTTTTTCTTGCCTAGTTCAATGGCTTGATCTGCAAGATAGCTGGGGGTGCAGATATTGGCGGGTAGGTTGCCTAGTTGCTTAGCTATATTCATCCCATCGCCTACGGCGGCGCCATAGTTTAGGCCCGCTTCAACGGCATTACTAGTCGACTGATCAGCTGTCCAAAAAACAACTGATTCAAGATCTGGGCTTTTGTTGGAATTGTGCTTTTTGTAATTGTAAGCACTGGCGGTTATGGATTGGGCAACAATAGAAGCCTCTGCTTCAGGGTTGTCGCTCAATTGGCCGCCTAGCCATAGGGCAGTTTTGGATTTACTTTTATTCAGTGCGACAGCGGCTGCAGTAACAGCTTTCTTAACCTGTCTCTGGTTGCTCAGCTCATCAGTTCCCAACAGTATGAGCCGTTTTATTGCTGAGCTTGGCAGGTTGAGTACCATCACCTGTCCAGATTTTCCTGAAAATTCGCCGGATTCAATAACTGAATCAACTGCGTTTTCAAGCAGTTGATTGATGGTTTTTGCGCTATTTTCTAGGGTTGAGCCAGTGGCAAGAATAAGGGAATCTGCTTTTAAACCTGACAGTTCGGCGCAAGATGCAGTAAACTTCATAAAATATCCATTTGGTAACTAAGTTATAAGAGTAAAAATGTTTGTAGAACCATACCACTTAGTACAACTACACCCAAGGGTTAAAGCGTAATCTCGTGATTATTTTTCGATATATAAGTCGTGAACTTTTATCGGTAACCGCTGCTGTTTGTGCGGTGTTACTGTTGGTGCTTGTGAGTGGTCGATTTGTAAAATACCTCGCCAATGCCATGTCGGGCAATATGGACCCCGAAGTAATTTTCGCGGTGATTGGCTATCGCATCCCCGGGTTTTTGGAGCTGACTCTGCCGCTAGCATTTTTCTTGGCGGTGTTGTTGACCTTTGGTCGTTTGTATGTTGAAAACGAGATGAGCGTGCTCAAGGCCTGTGGCTTTTCAGAGCGAAAATTACTCTCATATGCTTTGATAAATGCTAGTTTTTTAGCCCTTATAGTGGGTATTCTCAGCCTTTATGTAACTCCAGCAGGCATTCAAAAAGCTGAGGCTATTTTTACCGTTCAGGAGCAGAAGAGTGAGCTCGATCGCGTTACCGAAAAAACATTTTATTCCCTGCGCGGCGGCAAGGGCGTAACATGGGTAAATTCAATCTCTGATGATCGACAGCTAGAAAATGTGTTTATGTCAGCTACCCTCGAGGCATCAGAATCCTCTGAGGGTAGTCTAGTCTTAGTGATCGCTGACAGCGGATTGCAGACCAAGGCAAGAAATTCTAATGAGCGCTATTTAACCCTAGAGAAGGGCTACCGAGTCGAGGGTATACCCGGCAGGTACGATTACCAAATTACCTACTTTGATGAATTTGGTACGCGACTGGCACCCCCCGAAGAGCTATCTGAAGATACAGCGACAGATGCCATGCCGACCAAAGCTTTACTGGATTCTGCCGAAGTGGAGCATCGGGTGGCTGTGCAATGGCGCCTTTCAATCCCACTTATGATGGTTATTGTGACATTGCTAGCCGTTCCCCTTAGTCGAATAGATCCCAGATCGGGTCGTTTTGCACGAATCTTGCCGGCGGTATTTTTGTACTTCGCCTATTTGGTCTCCCTGAATACAATGCGCGGCGCCATTGAGGCGGGTAGCCTGCCAATCGGTTTGAGTCTAATGCCTGTGCATTTGCTGTTTTTATTGATTGCTTCAGCTTTGATATTTTCCGAGGGAATACAGTTTTATCTGCGTCGCCTGTTGGTCTCATCTCAGAGGAGTAGCACTTCGTGAGCAGGCGATTATCAAGCTATATAGGCATCAATGTCATGTCGGCCATTGCCGTGGCGCTGGTGGCTATTGTCGGTTTAGATGTAGTCGCTGGTATTATTGATCAAATGGGCGATATTAAGCGCAATTATCAATTTGTAGATGTGCTAGTCTACACAGCCACTAAATTGCCCTCTACCATCTATGAGTATATTCCCCTCGCCTCGTTGATTGGGTGTTTGGTCGGTCTGGGTATGCTCGCTTCCAACAGTGAAGTGGTGGTGATGCGCGCTGCAGGTGTTTCGCTGATCCGTATTGTCTATCTGGTATTTAAGCCAGTAATTGTATTTATTCTTATTGCCGCTTTGATTGGTGAGTATTTTTCACCTTACTTAGATCAGTTGGCGGATAGTAAAAGAGAATATTTGCGCAAGGGCGAGTCGGCGTTAGATTCCACCTCGGGGTTTTGGGCAAAAGAGGGCAATGAATATATCCACTTCAATGCGGTTTTCCCCGGCGGTGTGTTATTTGGGGTTACTCGATACCGTTTGAGCGAACAGCGCGAGCTGGAAGAGGCAAGCTTTTCATCGAGGGCTACCTTTAATAATACTGAGGGCTTTTGGGTGGAAGAAAATGTCTCTAGCACCCTGTTTGTCGAGCAGCAGACCTATACCCGAAAGTGGGTGACACGCAAATGGCAAACCGAGCTGACGCCTGAGGTATTAACCTTAAATATCTTGCCTGCTGAAGCGCTTTCTGCCGGCTCTTTAAATGACCATATTGATTATTTGGAAGAGCGCAAAGCTGATCCGGCAAAGTATAGACTGGCGTTTTGGAGCAAGGTGCTTCAGCCGTTGGCGATTTTTGGTTTGGTATTGGTAGGGATTGCCTTTGTATTTGGTCCGTTGCGCCAGGCCACGGTCGGCTTTAGGGTTTTTGTTGGTGTTCTATTTGGCATTAGCTTTAAGTTGCTCTCAGATATTTTGGGTCCCCTGAGTATTGTGTTTGCAATGCCACCAATCCTAGCTGTTATCACTCCTATAATGATCTGTTTCGCCATTGGCTTTATTTTACTGAAGCGGGCAGGATAAAAAGCTAACGGTTGTTGCAATATACTTAGCTAGGCACAATTAACTTTTTTCTAAAACCACTACTTTTGTTTGACTCAAAATATCCTGAGCACAGGCTCTTTTAGGTGGAACTAAGCAGTAGAGATAACCCAAGCCAAAAAAGGCTAGAGAAGCAAAAGCCATAGGGCAGCGTTTTAAACACTGTTGAGTAGTGGCGAGGTTGCCATCTGGCTGTTGCAATCTAAGTCGCCAAGCCTTCATACCCAGTGTCTGACCCTGTTTGCGCCAACAGATATGGTAATAGCCCATAAGACAGGCAATCCAACCGAAAAAGCTCAGCCATTGAACAAATGCATTGGGTTGAATTTCCTCGAGACCCTCTGTGCCAAAGGCTAGCATTTTTAACATCAGCAACAATGCGCCATAGCCTAGGGTGATGGCAAACAATAAAAAGGAATCATAGACCAGTGCAGCAAGCCGTCGAAACAGCCCCGCAGAGGGAAGTTGATTAAATTCAGTATGGGGTTTAATGGTAAATCTCCAATATTGGTATTAGATTAATAGCCGAATTCTGCACAATGCCAGTACAATGTGCAATTGATACATGAACAAAGGTACTCTAGGAGAGTGAACTTGGATTGGATTTTTGGTATTCATACGGTGCAGTCAATTCTTAAAACCTCACCTCAGCGGGTGAAAGAATTACGAGTTGTTAAGGCCCGTCAAGATGCAAGGTTGCAAAAGTTGCTGAATTTAGCCGACCAGCATGGGGTCGCTATCCAGTGGTCTAGCACACAAAATTTAGACGCATTGGTCAATGGGCGGCATCAAGGTGTGGCGGCACTTTGTAAAGATGGTGAAACCTATAATGAGACTTATTTGGCTAGCTTGGTTGAGCAACAGGGTCAAAACGCTTTCTTTTTAATGCTCGATGGTGTGACTGATCCGCATAATTTAGGTGCCTGTTTGCGATCAGCTGACGGGGCAGGGGTTCAGGCGGTTATAGTGCCAAAGGACAACTCGGTGGGGTTGACCGCGGTGGTCTCTAAAGTGGCCTCGGGCGCCGCAGAAACAATCCCACTTGTGGTGGTTACTAATTTATCTAGAACCCTAAAAAATCTGCAGCAACAGGGTGTATGGGCCGTTGGAACCAGTGGTGAGGCTGAGCAAACTATTTATGATGTCAACTTAACCGGCCCCTTAGTTATGGTGATGGGGTCTGAAGGTAGCGGCATGCGTCAATTAGTCAGTAATCAGTGCGATTTTTTGGTTAAATTACCAATGGCTGGATCGGTTAGCAGTCTCAATGTCTCTGTTGCAGCTGGAGTTTGTCTGTATGAAGCCGTAAGGCAACGAAACTAGAATTATAAGTGATTTTGGGTCTAGAATTAGCGGATTATTCGAGAGCACAAAACTAACAGTTATGGATAAAAATATATACTCTATACCTAATTTGTTAAGCCTGTTGCGACTGGCGCTAGTGCCAGTGCTAATTATTGCCGTGTGTTTAAAGGAAACCAATTTGTTTCTTTTGCTACTGGCAATATCATTGCTCAGCGATATGCTCGACGGCTACTTTGCTAGGAAATTACAACAGGTTACAGAGTTTGGTGCGCGCCTCGACAGCTGGGCAGACATGGCCACCTATGCCATGATGATTATTGGCATATTCTATATTTGGCCAGTCATTTTTGTTGAGCAGCTTTATTTTCTTATTGCCGCAACCCTGAGCTATTTATTGCCAGTTGTCATCGCGCTGGCGCGCTTCGGTAGTTTTCCCAGTTACCATACCTGGGGGGCAAAAATTGCTGCAGTGTTGATCGCTCCTGCCTTTTATCTGCTGGTACTGGCTGACAATCAGTTGTTTTTTAGGCTGGTTATTGTCTTTCATGTGATTGTTGCGATAGAAGAAATAGCAATCACCTTTTTGCTCAAAAAATCAAAAACCAACGTCGCATCAATACTCTCCATTCTCTATTGCCGCGAAGATCGATCCTCTTAATCAATAAGCCCCTGACAGCTCAGTGTTGCAACATGGGTTGCAACTCTCTATAATCGCGCGGCTCGAAGGGTCTGAGTCTAATTTTACTAATCTCAGACACTCCTTGTCTCACTGCATCATCAGGTCGGTGTTAGCGGGAGACTTTTTAATCCATGAGGAGATACAATGCGTCATTACGAAATAGTGTTTCTGGTCCATCCCGACCAGAGCGAGCAAGTTGCTGGTATGGTAGAGAGATATACATCTGCTATCGAAGCTGGAAAAGGCTCAGTTCACCGTCTTGAAGACTGGGGACGTCGCCAACTTGCTTATCCAATCAATAAAATTCACAAAGCACATTATGTTCTTATGAACATTGAGTGCAATCAAGAAATTCTTGATGAATTAAATTCTTCCTTCAGATACAACGATGCGGTGCTGAGAAGCATGGTCATTCGTCGCGATGAAGCTATTACAGAAGAATCACCCATCATGAAGCAAGAAAATGCTGAAAAAGCTGATAAGGAAGCTCGCGAGCGTCAAAAGGCGGCGAAAGCTAAAGAGTCAGCAGAAAAGGCCGAGGCTGAAGCAGTAGCCGAGGAAGCCCCTGCAGAAGAAGCTGCAGCGGAAGAAGCCCCAGCGGAAGAAGCAGCTGCAGCGGAAGGAGATAAGTAATGGCTAGATTTGTTCGAAGAAGAAAGTTCTGTCGTTTTAGTGCTGAAGGCGCTGCTGAGATTGACTATAAAGATCTCGACACGCTAAAGGGCTATGTATCAGAAACAGGTAAAATTGTACCCAGTAGAATTACTGGTACAAAAGCGCGTTATCAGCGTGAGCTATCAGAAGCTATCAAGCGTGCTCGCTACGTAGCTCTATTGCCATACACTGATAGCCATAGCTAATACAGGCTAAATGCTTTGAAGGCCCTAGCTGAATTTATACTGCGTGGGCGGCTGCAAGCCTTAATCGTAGCCTTAATAGGAAGTTTCTTCCCATTAATTAGCTCTGCAGCAATAGCCTTGGTGTCGCTATGTAAGGGGGCCAGAGAAGGAACTTTATTGTTCCTTTGGATAGCCTTAGCGCTAGTGCTAATACAGCAAGCTGGATCGGAAAATCCATTGCTAACAGCTGTTTCCATAGCTTCACTTGGTATTATGGTTGTAGCCGCTACGGTGCATAAAATTATGGCTTCATGGCAATGGACATTGCTAGCAACAGTTATTGTCGCTGTTATCTGTGCCCTTGGTTTTGGCATTTTTATGGGCTCATCGGTAACTGCCTTGGTGGCTACTGCTGAAGAAATGCTCAGTGCGGTTACAAACCAAGAGCAAATTGCTCAGTTGAATATTGCAATAACTGAGTCTATGTTGCTAGGTCTAGTAGCTACGATATTAGCGATAGGTTCGTTTATGAGTCTGGCACTGGCTAGGTGGTGGCAAGCTGGGATATACAACCCAGGTGGTTTTCAAAAAGAATTCCACGGTTTTACCATCGAGGTAAAAATTGCCTCACTACTAGCTGTAGTGTTGCTATCTGGGCAGATTTTGCCCCAGGCTTGGAAAATTTGGACAGAACTTGCAGCATTGCCACTGTTGGTTTCTGGAATAGCTTCTGTACATTTTGCTGTAAAGCTATTCAATCAGGGTAGACAGTGGTTGGCATTTTTATATGTCGGAATGATTTTGGTGGGAAAGCCAGTAGTACTGATATTAGTATTGCTAGGTTTAACAGACAGTTTAATTGATTTACGCTCGAGATTAGAAGGGTATAAAAACTCTAAAGCTTGAGATTATTAGATAAAGAGGTGTAAGAGATGGAAGTTATTCTATTGGAAAAAATTGGTAAGTTGGGAAATATTGGCGATGTAGCCAATGTTAAGTCTGGCTATGGCCGCAACTACCTCATACCTCAGGGTAAGGCATTGTTTGCAACTAAAGCTAACCTCGAAGAGTTTGAAACTCGTCGCGCTGATTTAGAAGCTGCAGCTGCCAACAAAATGGAAAAAGCGCAAATCCGTGCCAATAAGTTGGCTGAAATTGCTACGGTTACTATCGCTGCTAATGCTGGTGATGAGGGCAAGCTTTTTGGTTCTGTTGGAACTCGTGAGATTGAAGAGGCAGTTAACAACGTAGGTGGTGAGATTTCGAAAAGTGAAATCAACATGCCTGAAGGTGCAATTCGCAATGTAGGCGAATTCACTGTTGAGGTTCAGCTTCACACAGACGTAACCCAAGCCATTACCGTGGTTGTTGAGGCCGAATAAGCCCAAACAGCGCTGTAAAGCAAGTTGCGAGACGGCATTGATCCCATACAGGGTCAGTGCCGTTTTTGTTTTTGAAAATATTTTCAATTGACGGTGTTTATTTATCTTTCAGTCGCTCTATAATCTACCTCCTAATTATTGAAAAAAATCATTGCCATGAACGATGCACTTTTTGCAGAACCAACCATAAGTCAGCCCCTGCCGCACTCACTGGAAGCGGAGCAGGCGGTGTTAGGCGGGTTGATGTTAAAGAATGATGCCTTTGATTCTGTCGCCGAGGTTCTGGATGAAAATGATTTTTTTGGCGCTGACCATCGCTCTATTTTTAATGCAATGGCGGGGTTGGCATCAGAGGGGCAACCATTTGACCCGATTACCCTGACTGAGCACCTGCAAAATTCTAATGAGCTAGCCGCGGTAGGCGGTGCCGAGTACCTTGTGGATCTGGCGCAAAATACTCCCAGCTCAGCCAATGTTAAAGCCTATACTCAAATTGTCCTCGAGCGTTCAATTGTCAGACAGTTGATTACTGCCTCCAGTGAAATAGTGCGCAAAAGCTACAATCCAGTGGGTTGGGATAGCGGCAAGCTTCTGGCCGAGGCCGAGGCCAGGCTGCAAGAAATTATAGAAAATCGCCCCAAGCAGGGTGGTTTTAAAGATGTAAACAATCTTATTAAAGATGCCGTTTCAAGGCTCGACGAGCTGTTTAAAAATGACGCTGATATTACTGGTTTAAGCACTGGTTTTTCCGATTTGGACAATATGACCTCAGGTTGGCAGAGATCGGATCTAATTATTGTTGCCGGTCGTCCCTCAATGGGTAAAACTTCTTTTGCCATGAATATGGTAGAGCATGCAACCCTAAACCAAGACCGACCGGTACTTGTTTTTTCTCTGGAGATGCCCGCCAGTCAGCTTATTACTAGAATGCTGTCATCGATGGGCAAAATCGATCAAACCAGAATGCGCTCAGGTAATCTTCAAGAAGATGATTGGCCGCGTTTGAGCAGTGCTGCCCAGCGACTTAAAGATCGTCCACTGTTTATTGACGATTCAGCTGGTATTACGCCACTAGAGATGCGCAGTAGAATTAAACAATTTACCCGCGAGCGCGTGGAACAGCTGCGTCAGCAATGGCACCAAGAGCATGGATCTGATTCTCAGCCAGATAGCGACGAATTGAATAAGCAAGCGCAGCCCGGCCTAATAATGGTGGATTATCTTCAATTAATGAGTGGAAGTAATGCCTCAGAGGGCAGGGTTCAAGAAATTTCACAAATTTCTCGCGAGCTTAAAGGATTAGCGCGGGAATATGATTGTCCTATGATCGCACTGTCTCAGTTGAGTCGTAATGTAGAGCAGCGACCCAATAAGCGCCCAGTAAACGCAGATTTGCGTGAATCTGGTGCTATTGAGCAAGATGCCGATGTTATTGCTTTCATCTATCGCGATGAAGTGTATAACGAAGACAGTCCCGATAAGGGAACGGCAGAGATTATCCTCGGCAAGCAACGCAACGGCCCCATAGGAACCTGTCGCCTGATGTTTATGGGCAAATATACTCGCTTTGAAAATCTTGCAGTCGATAACTTCGCTGAATACTAAGTTAAGCGCTGAGCTGATTTATTGATAGGGGACGGCAATGCAGGTATTTCACACCGTTAAAGGGCTTAGAGATAGGCTCCGCATGCACCGCAATAGCAGCCAAACTATTGGTTTTGTGCCGACCATGGGCAATCTCCACGACGGGCACTTGGCTCTGATAAAACAGGCCAAGCAGACCAATGATATCGTGGTCTGTTCAATATTTGTCAACGCCCTGCAGTTCGGTCTCAATGAGGACTGGGATAAATACCCCCGAACCTATGATGCCGATTGTCAAAAACTTGAGCAAATTGGCTGTGATTATTTGTTTTATCCAGAAGATGGCGAAATGTATCCCAACGGTCTCGATACCCAGAGTCGAGTTATCTGTCCCACAATGACAGATGTGCTCTGCGGTGCCAGTCGCCCCGGTCATTTTGAAGGTGTGACAACCGTAGTGAGTAAACTATTTAATATAGTGCAGCCGGATGAGGCTATTTTTGGTATTAAAGACTACCAACAGCTAGCGGTTATCAAACGCATGACAGAAGATCTATGTCTGCCGGTAAAAATAATTGCAGCACCTATTTATCGCGAAGCAGATGGTCTAGCTATGAGCTCGAGAAATAGTTATATCACTGAAGAAGAGCGCCCTAAGGTAAAGATACTCAAAGAAGTCTTAGAGTTCATAGCCGAGCAGATTACAGCGGGAAATCTTAATTTTACCCAGCTAGAACAAGAAGCAAAAAAACGCATCGAATGCTTGGGTTTTAAGACTGACTACATAACAATTAGCAATAGCAAAACACTTCAGTCAGCCGCAGTAGACGATCGTCAAATCACCATATTAGGTGCCATGTACACTGAATCTGCGCGTTTAATTGACAATATTAGTATCAATTTAAACTAGTTTCATGATCAATATTTCGCAAACAATATTCTCTCTTGGTATAATAGTTCCACAGAAGAAAATTAGGACATAATTGTGTTATCGGCGTTTTTAAAAGCTAAATTACATATGGCCTCCGTTACTCAAGCGGAGCTCTGGTACGACGGTTCCTGTGCCATTGATGCCGACCTTCTCAAGCTGGCGGGTATGCGTGAGTTCGAACAGATCGATATTTATAATGTTGATAATGGCGAGCGTTTTACTACCTATATCATCTCTGCTGAAGCGGGTTCAGGTACCATATCGATCAATGGTGCTGCTGCGCGCCTATGTCAGGTGGGCGACAGAATTATTATAGCCACCTACGGGCAGTTTAATGAACAGGAGGCTGCAGAACACAAGCCGCGCTTGGTGTACCTAAACAGTGACAACAGTGTAGAGCGCACCTCAAACACCATTCCAGTCCAGTTAGCTGGTTAAATTTTAAGCAATTTTTTTTTACGGTTTTAGTTGACTACTCGAAAAAAAGTGGTAAATTAGCCGCAAATTTGACTCGTATTGAGTTTTATTTAAGTCCAAGTACCAGACAGGTGTAACCCATACCGCTGGTCATCATAAGAGATGGAGCTATTACCCATAGCCCTGAGAACGGTCAAAAGCACTTATCGGTGTGACTGTTAATAGCTGCGTTCAGCGGTGTCCCTATTGATGTTTCAGCCTCATTCACCCGTGGGAAAGGTTCTTTATGCTCTTAAGTTGCAGATTTGAGAGTGAGTGATACAGGGGACATATTATGGAACGTTTATCCGGCGGCGAAATCGTAATTCGCGCCTTAAAAGATGCAGGTGTAAAATATGTTTGGGGCTACCCAGGCGGTGCCGCCCTGCATATCTATGATGCATTGTACCGACAAGAGGATGTTCACCATCTTTTGGTTCGTCACGAGCAAGCGGCGGTACATGCAGCTGATGGATTTTCACGATCAACAGGCGAAGTGGGGACAGCTTTAGTAACCTCTGGCCCTGGCGCCACTAATGCCATAACTGGTATTGCTACAGCCTATATGGATTCTATTCCCATGGTTGTTATCTCGGGTCAGGTTCCAAAAGTTAAAATTGGACAGGATGCCTTTCAGGAAACTGATATGGTGGGTGTTTCGCGTCCAATCGTAAAGCACAGTTTTTTGGTAACCAGAGCCGAAGATATCGCTGAAACCATTGCCAAAGCTTATTATATTGCCTCAACCGGCAGGCCGGGTCCGGTAGTTGTTGATATCCCTAAGGATGTTACAGATCCTAACTACAAGGTGCCCTATGAGTGGCCGGAAAATATTAAGATGCGCTCTTATCAGCCGACTAATAAGGGTCATCGCGGGCAGGTTAAGCGCGCAGTTAAAACCCTTTTGGCAGCCAAGAGACCGGTTATCTATTCTGGCGGTGGTGTTATTTTGGATAATGCCTCAGAGCAATTGATAGAACTAGCTCAGTGCTTTAATTATCCAGTTACCCACACGCTGATGGGCTTGGGAGCCTATCCGGCTACCGATCGACAATTTTTAGGTATGTTGGGAATGCACGGTACCTATGAAGCCAATACCGCGATGCATCATGCAGATGTAATCTTTGCTGTGGGCGCACGATTTGACGATCGAGTAACAAATGACTTAGATAAGTTCTGCCCCAATGCCACGATTATTCACGTGGATGTTGATCCGACATCCATCTCTAAGAATATCAATGCGCATATTCCGGTGGTTGGTACCTGTACATCAGTGCTAAATGAAATGTTGAGTATTTCTGATGAATTGGAAACCCAACCGGATGCACAAGCCATCAATGAGTGGTGGTCGCAGATTGATCAATGGCGAGCGGATAAGGGTATTTATACTGCCAGTCGCTACGAGCCCAGCTCTGGGGATATTATTAAGCCTCAGGATGTTATTAAAGAGCTCTATAAGGCTACTGGTGGTGAAGCTTTTGTTACCTCTGATGTAGGTCAGCATCAAATGTTTGCTGCCCAGTATTATCTGTTTGATAAGCCGCGCCGCTGGATTAATTCTGGTGGTTTGGGAACCATGGGTTTTGGCTTGCCAGCGGCAATGGGTGTGCAGTTAGCCTACCCGGATGCGGCGGTTGCCTGTGTAACAGGTGAGGGCAGTATCCAGATGTGTATTCAGGAGCTATCTACCTGTAGCCAGTACAACTTGCCGATCAAGATTATCAATCTCAATAACTCAGCACTGGGTATGGTTCGTCAGTGGCAAGATATGAATTACAGCAGTCGCTACTCCCAGAGTCTGTATGAGGATTCCCTGCCGGACTTTGTAGCACTGGCAGAGGCCTATGGTCATGTGGGTATGAAAGTAACTCGCTATGAGGATCTTGAAGAAAAGATGCGAGAATGCTTCGCATTAAAAGATCGCGTGGTATTTATGGATATCTGTGTCGATAAATCTGAACATGTATATCCAATGCAGGTTCCAGGTGGAGCTATGCGCGATCTATGGCTAAGTAAAACGGAGAAAACCTAATGAAACGCATAATTTCTATATTGCTGGAAAATGAATCTGGTGCGCTTTCACGGGTAGTCGGGTTATTTGCTCAAAGAGGGTATAATATCGACACTTTGACCGTTGCACCGACTGATGACGATACGCTTTCGCGATTAACACTCACAACTGAGGGTGACGATCAGATGGCGGAGCAAATTGTTAAACAGCTTCACAAGTTAATCGATACCATTAAAGTGGTGGATCTAACCGTGGGCTCGCATATTGAGCGCGAACTGATGCTAGTTAAAATAAAAGCCTCAGACCCTGAAATACGCGCTGAATTAAAGAGCTGTGTGGAGATATTTAGAGGTCATGTTGTTGATGTAACAGCCTCGACCTATACGGTGCAGCTCACTGGTGACAGTGATAAATTAGATGCATTTATCGATGCCGTAAGAGAAATCGGTATCATGGAAGTCGTTCGAAGTGGTGTTTCTGGCATCTCTCGTGGCGATAAATTTTTACGTGTATAACTATTAACTAGGTGAAATCAATGCAAGTTTATTATGATAAAGACTGTGATCTTTCAATTATCAAAGGAATGAAAGTATCCATTATTGGCTATGGCTCACAGGGTCATGCACACGCCAACAACCTGAAAGATTCGGGAGTTGATGTAACTGTAGGTCTGCGAAATGGTTCATCTTCTGCAGCAAAAGCAGAAGCAGCGGGCTTAAAAGTTAAAGATGTTCCCAGTGCAGTGGCTGGCGCTGATTTGGTAATGGTGCTGACGCCTGATGAATTTCAGTCGCAATTGTACCGCGATGAAGTAGAGCCAAATCTAAAGCAGGGTGCTACCTTGGCCTTCGCTCATGGTTTTGCTATCCACTACAACCAAATCGTTCCACGCGCTGACCTTGACGTTATTATGATTGCGCCAAAAGCGCCTGGTCATACAGTGCGCAATGAGTTTGTTAATGGCGGTGGTATTCCAGATTTGGTTGCGGTTTATCAAGACGCTTCTGGTAAGGCAAAATCTGTAGCTATGTCATATGCCTCAGGCGTGGGTGGCGGCCGTACGGGTATTATCGAAACTACGTTTAAAGACGAGACTGAGACCGATCTATTTGGTGAGCAGGCAGTTCTTTGTGGTGGTGCGGTTGAACTGGTTAAAGCCGGTTTTGAAACATTGACCGAAGCGGGTTATGCTCCAGAGATGGCCTATTTTGAGTGTCTGCACGAACTTAAATTGATCGTAGACCTAATGTACCAAGGCGGTATTGCTAACATGAACTACTCTATCTCAAATAATGCAGAGTACGGTGAGTATGTGACTGGCCCCGAGGTGATCAACGATGAGTCGCGTGCAGCTATGCGCAACGCACTTAAGCGAATCCAAGATGGTGAATATGCCAAGATGTTTATCTCTGAAGGTGCGTTAAACTACCCATCTATGACGGCTTACCGTCGCAATAACGCGGCTCACCCAATTGAAAAAGTGGGTGCGGAATTGCGTGCTATGATGCCTTGGATTGCCAAGAATGCACTGGTAGACAAAGACAAAAATTAATCAAACAATTAAATTTGATTAATCAAAAACGGCCCTTTATTGGGCCGTTTCACTTTTGGGCGTTGAATACCCTATAATTAGCACAAATACTTCGAGTGTATAGCTATGAATAATTCTGAAAGTGCTGAAAAAATTGTGGAAATTGAAAGTTTTTCAGAGTCTAAAAACACTGCGACCCCGCGGCCGAAAAAGGGCATTTATCTACTGCCAAATCTACTCACTACGGGTGCGCTATTTGGTGGTTTTTATGCGGTTTTGTCGGGCTTTAGCGGCAGTTTTGAAATAGCGGCTATCGCGATCTTTGTCGCTATGGTATTCGATGGTTTGGACGGTCGCGTGGCGCGTATGACCAATACCCAGAGCGATTTTGGTGTGCAGTACGACAGCCTGTCGGATATGGTGTCATTTGGCATAGCTCCAGCCATCGTCGTCTACGGTTGGGGGCTTTCCGGTCTTGGCAAGGTGGGTATTGCCGCAGCTTTTGTCTACGCTTCATGTGCGGCACTGAGGCTAGCGCGATTCAATGTTCAAACCAGCGTCAACAGCGGTAAACTTTTTATTGGCCTGCCCAGTCCAGCTGCTGCGGCACTAATTGCCGGTTTTGTATGGTCGGCCCAGTCCATACAGCCATCTTGGTTCTTATCCACCTTTACGGCCATACTAACCGCTGTCGCGGGGCTGTTGATGGTATCTAACTTTAAATATCCAAGCTTTAAGCAAATAGACCTTCGTGGCAGGGTACCGTTTGTTGTTATTCTATCAATTGTGATGTCATTGGTAGTCATTACTATAGATCCCCCAAGAATCTTATTAATACTGGCTCTGGGCTATGCTTTTTTTACGCCGATAAAATTTCTGTGGTCAAAGTTTCACTAGCAGTCTGGCTATCTAGTGTTTTTCTAGGATAGACGGTTTGATCATAATCCTCACCTCATAGTCAGATTAGCGTTGTTTTCGTTGACCAAAAAGTCAGCCTAGGAAAGGTAATTTATGCAGTTTGGGCAGCCCCTCATTCCCTGTGCAAATCGATGATCAAAGTTCTTACTCAGAGCAACTCTATGGATCTTTCGTAACGAGACAGGCTATTCATATGTGCATTTTATGTTTAGTTTAAAAATCCTAAAAAGATGTAATTTTTGATCAAAATAACAACAGTTTCTCGATTTTATGCTCTTCATTTGCTATGCTTAGCCTATGAAATTTCTAAATATGATCAACATACTTTCTTCTGTACAGGATTTTCCTAGCTTGTCGCTAGCTTTTGCACGCCTCCTGCCCTGAGGGGCTACTATCTGTTTTTCCAATTAATTTTTCGATTTGCTATAAGTTCTTTATTGCAGTTTCTTTACTAATAGTGGAACTTTGGGCGGAATTCTATCCCCTTATGGGGAAATAAGTTTTACAATACTGTCAATCTTAGCTGATGGCAGTAAATCAGGAATATAATCATGGCTTCAAAAGATAATTTAGTTATTTTTGATACAACATTGCGCGACGGTGAGCAGAGCCCCGGCGCATCTATGACCAAAGACGAGAAGGTGCGTATTGCCAAAGCGCTTGAAAAACTGCGTGTGGATGTTATTGAGGCGGGTTTTGCGGTCTCCAGTCAGGGCGATTTTGATGCAGTTCAGGCTATTGCCAATACCATTAAAGAAAGTCGTATATGCAGTCTTTCAAGAGCGGTTAAGGGCGATATAGAAGCTGCTGCCGAGGCTCTAAGAGGTGCAGAGGCTGCGCGTATTCATACGTTCATTGCCACATCGCCAATTCATATGAAATACAAGCTACAAATGGAACCAGATCAGGTGTTAGATCAAGCCATTGCGGCAGTAAAATTAGCGCGCGGTTTAATTGATGATGTGGAGTTTTCCCTTGAGGACGCTAGTCGCACAGAATTTGATTTTATGTGTCGTATAACCGAGGCAGTCATCGATGCAGGCGCGCAGACTATTAATTTGCCAGATACTGTGGGCTATACGGATCCGGGTGAATATGGCGACATGATTCAACGCCTGTTGAATACAGTACCAAATGCCGATAAAGCCATATTTTCTGTTCACTGTCACAATGATTTAGGGCTTGCGGTTGCCAACAGCCTTGCGGCGGTTAAAGCCGGTGCCAGACAGGTTGAATGTACCATTAATGGATTGGGCGAGAGGGCAGGTAATGCCTCCCTTGAAGAGATAGTTATGGCAATTCGCACGCGCAAAGATATTTTTCCAGTGCAAACAAGAATTGATACTACGCAAATTGTGTCTACATCGCGCCTAGTGTCATCGGTGACAGGTTTTCCGGTACAACCCAATAAGGCCATTGTTGGTGCCAATGCCTTTGCTCACGAATCCGGTATTCATCAGGATGGTATTCTAAAATTTCGCGAAACCTATGAAATTATGAAAGCTGAAGATGTAGGCTGGAGCACGAACAAGTTGTCCTTGGGAAAATTATCCGGTCGAGCGGCATTTGCTTCGCGCCTAGAAGAATTGGGGATTAGTTTTGAAGATAAGGATGAATTTAATCAAGCCTTTGCTCGCTTCAAGGATTTGGCGGATAAAAAGCGAGAAATATTTGACGAAGATCTTCAGGCTCTAGTTTCCGATGTGCAAATAGGCGCTGAAAACGATGCAATCACGGTAAAAGATCTAGAGGTTCTAAGCAAAACTGGTCAATTGCCATCGGCAAAGATATCTATTCGCTACAAAGATAAAGATCATCAAGCAGAAGCCAGTGGAGACGGTGCTGTAGACGCTATTTTTAATGCTATAGAAAAGCTGATTAAAAGTGAGACTACCTTGCAGCTCTATTCTGTGAATGCCGTTACCGAGGGCACTGATTCTCAGGGTGAGGTAACTGTTCGCCTTGAAAAAGAGGGCCGCATTATCAATGGGCAGGGTGCCGATACAGATATTCTACTAGCCAGTGCTAAGGCCTATGTTAATGCGCTAAGTTTAATGCGAAATCCCGGCAGACTTCATCCCCAGTTAGGCGGTGTTTAATGGGGCTAAAGCAGGATTCATCGACGCAATTGCGCGACCACTATTTGCAAACCTTGGGTATAGTGCAATATGTACCTAGGGAGCTTGCAGACCAAATAGAGTTCGACACTGCGCTTGATTCTTATGCTGATAACCATGAGGTTAGCACGCCTGACAGCACCGAGCAGCCAACATCAGTTGCCACTTCAACCGATCAATCTAACCAGCCGTTAGCTACCAAAGCACTGCTGAGCGAGGATGTTAACCACAAAGCTACTGCAGAGCCTGCTGTTAAGGTGCCTATATCCAAGCAAGAGTCGACGCCGTTGTCCCTTGATTTTGTATTCTGGCAGCCCACAGATGAGCTGTTAATCGCAACCACGGGCAATAGCCAGTTGCCAGATAGTCAGCAAGTTAATTTACTAGCTAGAATAGTTGCGGCTATAGATCATTCAGCCAGACTGCCTCAGTTTGATGTGATCTCATGGCCGCCACATCCAAGTATGCAGGGTGGCGAAAATGAAGCCAGAGAGTTTATATCTACCCTAATCAAGTCGAGGCTGGCCGCTAAGTCGACCAAGCTTCTTTTAGTATTGGGCGAATCGGCTGCAGAATGGCTGTTTTCACAGCAACAGTGCGAGTCTATAGAGCAGGGCCTATTAGTTTTAGATTCACAAGTGACGGCAATAATTACCCCATCCTTAGAGCAGATGCTGTGCCAGCCACAATCAAAGCGTGATTCATGGCAAATCATTTGTCGCTATTTCAATAAAAATAGTCTGCAAAGCTAAATCATGAGCCTTTTCTCGGCATTTGACCTTGCCGCTGCCAATCAGGGGTTGGAAAATACGCAGGAACTCTCAATCCGTTGCGCAGAGCCCCAAGATCTCGCGCCAATAGCTTCTATTGAGCATCAGACAGCTGCTTATCCCTGTTCCAATCAACAAATACTGGATTGTATCGATCAAACCATAGTGCTACTTCAAGGAAGTATTGTTATCGGTTTTGCTGTTATTGTCAGTGTTGAAAATCAAGCTGAACTACACAATATTGCCATTGCTCCCCAGCAACAGGGAGTGGGTTTTGGAAGCCTGTTTTTAAATGCACTCATCTCAGCACTGCCGAGTATTGTTGAAAAAATTTATCTAGAGGTAAGAGTGAGTAATTTCCGAGCAATTAGACTCTATCAGCGAATGGGTTTTAGCAAAATTGCCGAGCGAAAAGACTACTATCGCAGCGGGTTAGGGCGTGAGGATGCTGTGATCATGGCAAGAATATGCCGCTAAAGTTACTGCTTGCTAGGTTTTTTCTGAAGCTTGCGTTGCAGGGTTCGTCGATGCATGCCCAAGCTTCTTGCAGTAGCTGAGATATTGCCATCATTATCGTTTAATACCTTCTGGATATGCTCCCATTCCAAGCGATTTACCGAGGTGGGTACAATGGGGCTAGACAACATGTGATCACTGCCGTCTATGGATGAAAATGCATTGATAATCTCATCCGCAGAGGCAGGCTTGCAAAGGTAGTTGACGGCCCCCAGTTTTATCGCCTCAACTGCGGTGGAAATGCTTGAATAGCCGGTTAATATTAGAACTTCCACAGTGGGTAGAATTTTTTTAACAGCGATTAAAATCGCTAGCCCTGACTCGCTCTCAAGTTTTAAATCTAAAATAACACGCTCAATATCATCACTTTTTGCACAAAGATCTTCGGCTTCAATTCCATTGTTGGCAATTTGAACCCGATGTCCCTGTCGCACCAGCACCCTTGAAAGCACTGAGCAAAACGCCTGATCATCATCAATAATTAGATAATTCACTGTTTAGCCTCAACCTTAACCGTTAGGTCCACTGGCAGATTGATAGTAGTTATCGTGCCACCCGCGGTTAAATTTTGTAAATTAATCGAACCGCCAAAGCGAGTTACAGTGCTCTGTGAAAGAAATAAACCCAAGCCCAAACCATCCGTCTTGCTGGAAAAAAAAGGCTCAGTTATAAGTCTGTTATCAAAGCCATCACCGCGATCTGTAATTTGAATTTGAATGTCTTTATCAGTCCAGCTAATAATGACTTGAACCCAGTCGGGGCTTGCATCAGCGGCATTGTTAAGCAGATTTAAAATCGATTGTGCGATGGTGGGATGAAACTTTAAATCTGGCGCAGGCAGAGAGCACTCGGCATAGCTGATGGTAGTTTTAAGCTCGGGTCGCATAAGTTGCCAGCGCTCAAATAACTGATTGAAATAGCTGTGCAGTGGCTTTGTGGAATAGGCCTCCTTCGAGGACTCATTAGCGGTGGTTCGCAGTTGTTTTAAAGTTGTTTGGCACTGATCAATCTGCTGGTTTAAAAGGCTTAAATCAGAAGCTTTTATCTGGGAATCAAGCATTTCTTCGACTAACAATTTCATGGTGTTTAGAGGTGTACCCAATTCATGAGCAGTGCCCGCGGCCAGTGTGCCAATGGCTAAAAGTTGTTCATCATGCAACTGCTGTTCGCGATGCTCGGCAATTTTTTGTTGCTGAGACTTTAATTCACTGGCCATACGACTTACAAAGTAAGTAATAATTGCCGCACTTATAGCAAAATTCGCCCACATACCCATGATATGCAGATTATTGCCTGCCATTGAATGTCCTATACTGTGAGGCTCTATAGCAGATACTGGAATATTATAGATAAGTAGCAAGCTGTAGCAGACTAGGGTAATTAGTGCTATTGCCACAGTATACAGCCCAGGCAAAGTGATCGCGGCAATACTAATTGATATTAAATAGTAGGAGATAAATGGATTAGATGCTCCACCGCTGAGATATAGCAGCACGCTAAAGAAAAATATATCCACCAGAAGATGAACGAAAAACTCTTTATCAGTTATTGCTGCAGTCACTCGCCCTCTATTGGCAGTTGCAACAGTGATTGAAGCATAAATAGCTAGAACCAGAGCAATAGAGAATGTCGGCAAGCCAATCGGCTTAAAAAAACTAAAGTACACCAGTGCTAGCCCTTGGCCAAGAATAACAACGGCGCGAATTAAACCTAGTCGAGAGAGATTGTGCCGAGCAGCTGCGTCAGCTTGATAGTTTACATTGTTGGTCATATTGCCAGTTTATCAAACTTACAGCTTAAAGAGTTTAAAATAATTGTTATGTAATATTGCCCAATCTAAAACTGGCACCTATATAATAAAGCGGTTAACATTGCGCCTTTAATCCTATTCATTGTTACAGAAGAGCGTCGATGCAGCCACTGTCAGAAAGTCTTCAAGAAAATTACGATCGCTTAATTATCGAAAGCCTTGAGCAGGGTTGTATTTGGGCCTTGAGGGATGAACAGGACAACTGGGCAATGGTTGAGTCTGATATCGATCCAGAAATTGGGGTTATACCTTTCTGGTCCAATCAAGAACTAGCTTCTCAGGTATGTACCGATGATTGGGCAATATATCAGCCAGTGGCTATTGCCATAGAAGAGTTTCTCGATGATTGGCTAACAGGCATGCATGAGGATATTTTGCGAGCAGGGATCAACTGGAATACTGAACTTGAAGGTCAAGAGCTCGAGCCATTAGATTTACTTGAAGAATTTGAATCAGAGTTAGAATGATAAATGTTTTTACAATCTTTTTTCTTACAAACCGGTAATCAAATAAGTATCAGTGCGTCGCAGGGCAGTCAATTTGCCAAGCAGATATGTAACGATTACAACCCAATTCATGATGTTGAATCGAAGCGCTTCTGTGTGCCTGGTGATCTTTTGTTCGCCTTAACCCTACACAGGTATGGCCTAAGTCAGCAAATGCGTTTTGACTTTGCTGGGTTAGTACCAGCCGACAAGGAACTTGTTTTTCCGCAGTGGAATGAATCTGAGTTATCAATTGCCGATTGTCGAGAAAAGACTTATCTCAGTGTTCAACGTCAGGGCAGTACCTCTGATAATCAATCGGTTATAGAGCAACTGGTTCGCAGTTATGTCGAGTTTTCGGGCCACAGCTTCCCGTATATTTTGGTGCCCTTAATGCAACAGCATCAGGTGATGATCAACACGGCACGCCCTCTGGTAATGTACCAATCAATGTCGTTAAATCTTGAGCAATTAGATCTCTGCTCGCCGCTGGTTAAGTTTTTAGATGCCGATATGGAAGTTGATGGTAAGCGCGGCAATGTCAGCCTTAAATTTGCGATTACAGACGGCGAAGCTACAGTGGGTAGCGGAGAAAAAAAACTGGTACTCAGCGGTCTTCGCGAGTACGATCAGCAAGCTATGGATCAACTTATACTGGATTACGAGGCTAGAAAAGCCTAGTTACAACATTTTCTTTAGAAATGCCCCAGTGTGTGATTTCTTTACCTTGGCTACGTCTTCTGGCGTCCCTGTCGCGACAATGGTGCCACCGCCAGCCCCGCCTTCAGGGCCTAGGTCCAAAATCCAATCTGCGGTTTTTATCACATCTAAATTATGCTCGATGACCACCACGGTGTTTCCGTGGTCGCGCAGTCGGTGGAGTACGCTTAAAAGCTGTTCTATATCGTGAAAATGAAGACCTGTAGTGGGTTCATCCAAAATGTAGAGTGTTTTACCAGTATCTCTTTTTGATAGTTCTTTTGATAGTTTCACCCGCTGGGCTTCACCGCCAGAGAGGGTGGTAGCTGCCTGACCTAGTTTGATGTATGACAGGCCGACATCCATCAGGGTCTGGAGTTTGCGGGAGACACTGGGTATGGCTTCAAAAAATGCACTGGCATCTTCAATAGTCATTTCCAATACCTGTTGGATATTCTTTCCTTTGTAGGTAATATCAAGGGTTTCTCGGTTGTAACGTTTGCCCTTGCACACATCGCAGGGGACATAGATGTCTGGCAAAAAGTGCATTTCAACCTTGGTAACGCCATCGCCTTGACAGGCTTCACAGCGACCACCTTTAACATTAAAGCTAAATCTTCCCGGAGTATAGCCGCGAGATCGCGCTTCCTGTGTGCCAGTAAATAGCTCTCTAATTGGAGTAAAAATACCGGTGTAGGTTGCCGGATTAGATCTCGGAGTTCGACCAATGGGGCTCTGGTTGATGTCAATGCATTTATCGAAGTGCTCAAGACCAGAAATTTCTTTGTGTGCGGCGGGTTTTAGCGTGGTTGCTTTGTTCAGAGCAACGGCAGCCGCTGGGTAGAGGATTTCATTGATCAGGGTAGATTTTCCCGATCCCGAAACCCCAGTAATACAGGTGAATAGGCCAACGGGTATTTTGGCATCAATTGACTGCAAGTTATTGGCTTTAGCGCCACTTATGTCGAGAGACTTACCATTGCCTTGATGGCGCTTTGCGGGCACTTTGATACCTCTGCTACCAGATAAAAACTGCCCAGTAATAGAGTTCGGGCTGTCTATAATAGACTGGCTGTTACCCATGCCGACAATCTCACCGCCGTGAACTCCAGCCCCTGGTCCAATATCAATAATGTGGTCAGCCTCTTTTATGGCATCCTCATCGTGCTCAACAACAATCACTGTATTGCCCAGATCGCGCAGACGAACTAGAGTTTTGAGTAATCGCTCATTGTCGCGTTGGTGAAGGCCGATGCTAGGCTCATCCAGAATGTACATAACGCCCACGAGCCCAGCGCCGATTTGACTGGCTAATCTAATGCGTTGAGCTTCGCCGCCAGAAAGGGTTTCGGCACTTCGATTAAGAGAGAGATAGTTGAGCCCCACATCCACTAGGAAGCAAAAGCGGTCGCGAATTTCCTTGATGATTTTTTCAGCAATTTCACCTTGACGGCCAGTCAAGTTAATTGATTCGAAGTATTCATAGCACTCACCCACAGGCATTGCGACTATATCTTCAATGCGCTTATTATCGACAAAAACATTGCGCGCTGATTTGCAGAGTCGCGTGCCGTCGCAATCGGGGCAGTCAGATGTCGCCATATACTTGCTGAGATCCTCTCTAACAGAGTTGCTCTCGGTGTCTCTATAGCGACGCTCCATATTGGGAATAACGCCCTCAAAGCGGTGTTTTCGGCGAAATACTGTGCCGCGATCATTTTCATAATTAAAAGTAATTTCTTCTTCTTCGCTACCAAACAAAATTTTCTGCTGATGCAGTGGGGATAACTTATTCCAAGGGCTCTCAATATCAAAATCATAATGCTCGGCTAGGCTGCGCAACATATTGAAGTAAAACAGTGAGCGTCGATCCCAGCCGCGAATGGCACCTTCAGCAATCGAGGCCTCTGGGTGCTGAATAATTCGATCCACATCAAAATACTGGTGGATTCCAAGACCATCGCAGGTTTCACAGGCACCAGCCGGGTTATTAAATGAAAATAGCCGCGGCTCCAGCTCGGTTAGACTGTAATTGCAAATTGGGCAGGCAAATTTTGCGCTAAACATTAAATCTTTTTTATCGCCATCCATATAGCTAACAAGGGCAATTCCCTCGGATAAGCCCAGGGCGGTCTCAAAAGATTCTGCCATGCGAATGGCAATTCCCTCTTTGACTTTAAAGCGATCTACTACAACTTCGATGCTGTGTTTTTTCTTTTTATCAAGGGCAGGGGCTTCATCGAGGTCACAGATAATCCCATCAATTCGCGCGCGAATAAAACCCTGTCGGCGCAAATTATCTAACAGGTGAACATGTTCTCCTTTGCGGTCCTGTACAACGGGTGCCAAGAGCATAAGTTTGGTTCCCTCAGGCAGCTCAAGTACCTGATCCACCATCTGACTAACAGTCTGCGCTTTGAGTGGCAGGTGGTGGTCAGGACAGCGCGGTTCACCGGCGCGGGCAAACAATAAGCGCAAATAATCGTATATTTCAGTGATGGTGCCCACGGTAGAGCGCGGGTTGTGGCTAGTGGATTTTTGCTCGATGGATATGGCTGGTGAGAGGCCCTCAATATGGTCTATATCAGGCTTTTCCATCATCGATAAAAACTGTCTGGCATAGGTAGAAAGGGATTCTACATAGCGTCTTTGGCCCTCGGCATAGAGCGTGTCAAAGGCTAGAGATGATTTTCCTGAACCAGATAGACCGGTGATGACAATCAATTTATCGCGGGGTATATCTAAGTCGATATTTTTAAGATTGTGGGTTCTTGCTCCGCGAACTTGAATTGTATCCATTGGCACTACTTTTAATTAGGTTAAAGGGTCCATTATACGACTCAAGACCTAAGCCGAGCAAAGCCAAATGGACATTTCTTTAAGACTATTTACTTCTGTACCCTTAATCTAGATGAATCGTTGGGAGAATAAATTGCACGATATTTATTTTCCCGCGCCGATCCGACTGTTACTATACACAGCTAGACAGCAACCCAATCAAAAAGCGAATACATTGACTAAGAATCCCCAAGCTTTAAATAAATTTTCAGCGGTAGAAAAAAGGGTAGTTTTCTCTATTGCTAGTCTCTACGGCTTTCGCATGCTAGGTCTGTTTATGGTGCTGCCGGTAATGTCACTGTATTTTGAGGGCTACCATCAATCCTCGGCGTTTATGCTTGGGCTGGCACTGGGTGTATATGGCCTCACTCAAGCGGTTTTTCAGATACCGCTGGGTTTGTTATCCGACAAAATTGGTCGACGACCAGTTATTTTGGCTGGCCTATTGCTGTTTATTATCGGCAGTGTGATTGCTGCACTTGCAGACAGCGCTTTGGGGGTGGTTTTGGGTCGTGCCCTACAGGGTATGGGTGCTATTGCCAGCACATTGATGGCACTGGTAACGGATTTAACTGCGGAGCAAAATCGTACCAAAGCTATGGCATCAATAGGCGGCAGTATTGGTATCTCATTTGCTATCGCGATGGTGTTGGGGCCGGTGGTGGCAGCTAATTTTGGTCTGGCGGGTATATTTTGGCTTACAGCTCTACTGGGTTTTGTCGGTGCCATTATAATTATCAATACTATTCCTAAAACCTTTTCAATGCACAAGAATCGCGAGACGCAAACTGATCTTCAGCAATTGCGTAGCCTGTTGCGAGAGCCATCCTTAGTGCGCTTAAATTTGGGTATATTTTTCCTTCATTTAACGCTTATGGCAGCCTTCGTTGTAATCCCGACTGTACTAGTGCAACAGTTAGAAATTAACCTTGATCAGCTGTGGTGGGTTTATCTGTGTCTGCTCGGTGGTGGCTTTATTGCCATGTTGCCCGCTATGATTTTTGCTGAAAAGCGCAATGCCCAGAAAAAAATATTTGTATTGGCGGTTGCACTTATGACTCTGGCAACCTTCGTATTGGGAACTGTTCAGGGTGCGCTAATAACTCTGACAATGTTGTTTGTTTACTTCGCTGCATTCAATCTTTTAGAAGCCTCTCTACCCTCATGGTTAAGCAAAGTATGCCCTGTGGGCAATAGGGGGACAGCTATGGGTATCTATTCAACCTGCCAGTTTTTGGGAACCTTTGCAGGTGGTGTTCTCGGTGGCTATGCTCTAGCCAATGTAGGTATTGAAGGTTTATTTTGGTTGTTGGCTGTAATACTGTTATTTTGGTGTTTTGTGGCATCGACAATGGTTTCGCCAAAACCGCTTCAGACACTGATTTTGCCGGTGGGTGAAACAAAAGCCAATGAATTTGTAAAAAGTATTTCAAATATAGTTGGAGTAGAAGATATACTCTTGATTGAGGGTGAGGACTTGGCCTATGTTAAGGTAAATAAAACCTTGATAGATATGGAGTCAATACGACCCTTTTTAAATCGCACATAGATAGGGGAAACAAATGGCACGCGGAATCAATAAAGTAATCATAGTGGGAAACTGTGGACAGGACCCAGAAACAAGATATATGCCTTCAGGTGGTGCAGTGACAAATCTAAGTCTTGCAACATCAGAAACCTGGAAAGATAAAAATACGGGTGATCAGCAAGAGCGAACCGAATGGCATCGCGTGGTGTTTTTCAACCGATTGGCGGAGATTGTTGAGCAATATGTTAAGAAGGGCTCAAAGGTCTATGTTGAAGGTTCATTGCGGACTCGCAAATGGCAGGGTCAGGATGGACAAGACCGTTACACTACAGAAATTGTTGCCAGCGAAATGCAAATGCTCGATAGTCGCGGTGGTCAAGCAGGGCAGGGTGGATACGATCAGTCGCCACAGCCGGACTTTGCACCATCAGGCGCTCAACAGGCACCGCAAAAGCAAGCTCAAGCTCAGCCATCGGCGCCATCTGGCGATATGGGTTTTGACGACGATATTCCGTTCTAGGGGTCCTAGAAATCAATTTATTACATGGAGTCAGCTATGACAATTAAGATTGGAGATAAACTGCCAGAGGGTGTGTTTTCAGTAATGGGTTCCGAGGGTCCGACTGGTTTAACTACCACAGAGATTTTTGCGGGTAAAAAAGTCGTTCTATTTGCAGTGCCCGGAGCCTTCACACCAACCTGCGCCATTGCTCATCTGCCCGGTTTTGTGGTCAAGTATGATGAAATTATTGCCAAAGGCGTCGATACTGTAGCCTGTCTATCAGTGAATGATGTATTTGTTATGGATGCTTGGGGCAAAAGTTCCAATGCTGAAAATCTGCTAATGCTAGCAGATGGTAACGGTACCTATGCCACTGCACTGGGTTTGGAACTCGACGGCAGTGGTTTTGGTATGGGCGTCAGAAGTAAGCGCTTTGCTATGATCGTCAATGATGGCGTAGTTGAGTTGCTAAATATCGATGAGAGCGGTTTTGATGTATCCAGTGCTGAGGCGGTTCTCGAAGCACTTTAATCAAAAGCATCAGCAAAAAAGGCACCCATAGGGTGCCTTTTTTGTAGCGGTTAAATATTCAATTAGCCGGAATATTTTTCCATAACTAAGGTGGCGTTAGTGCCACCAAAGCCAAAGCTATTAGACATAACGCGATTAAGCTGTTTGTCTTTGCTTTTTTGCACAATAGGCAGGCCTTCAGCCTGTTCGTCCAAGTTGTCGATATGTGCTGAGCCAGCGACAAAATTGTTTTCCATCATAAGCATGCAGTAGATCGCCTCATGCACTCCGGCTGCTCCCAGACTGTGGCCAGATAATGATTTGGTCGAGCTAATGTCTGGACAGTTTTCACCAAAGGTATTGCGAATAGCACCTAATTCGGCCAAATCGCCAACAGGTGTGCTAGTGCCGTGGGTGTTCAGGTAATCGATAGGTCCTTCAATAGTTTCCATAGCCATTCGCATACAGCGCTCTGCGCCTTCACCCGAAGGGGCAACCATATCGGCACCGTCAGATGTTGCACCATAACCGGTAATTTCACAGATAATATTAGCGCCACGAGCAAGGGCATGCTCGAGTTCTTCAACAACCACTGTTCCAGCACCGAGGCCCGGCGCAAAACCGTCGCGACCGGCATCATAGGCACGTGAGGCAACTTCAGGGTTATCATTGTATTTACTTGTTAGAGCACCCATGGCGTCAAACATACCCGCCATAGACCAATGCATATCTTCTGAGCCACCCGCCAAGAGAATATCTTGCTTGCCGAGCTGAATTAGCTCTGCCGCATGACCGATACAGTGGGCACTTGTAGCGCAAGCAGAGGCGAGGGCATAGTTAACCCCCTTAATTTTAAACGGGGTTGCAACGCAGGCTGAAACAGTGCTCGCCATAATTTGCGTTACTCTGTAAGGCCCTGCACGCTTAATGCCGCGCTCGCGCATTACATCGATGGTTTCGGTAAACATTTCACCAGAAACACCGCCCGAACCCATAACAAGACCCGTTCTCGGGTTTGAAACCATTTCATCAGTTAAACCAGCATCGGCAATAGCGCGATCAGTGGCGATATAGGCGTATGAAGCAGAAGGACCCATAAAGCGTAAAATTTTTCTATCAATATGATCTTCTGGAACAATATCCAAAGTGGCGCCAACATTACATTTAAGACCCATTTCGGCAAAGTCTTCGCGATAGCGAATACCTGAAATGCCTTCTTTTAATGATTTTGTAACAGTCTCTCTATCATTCCCAAGGCAAGAAACTATTCCCAATCCAGTGATTACTACGCGTTTCATTGATTTTCCTCTAATTCAACAGCCAACAACAGTTAGAAGTTTTCAGTATTTTCAAAAAGACCTACTTTGAGGTCCTTAGCGGTATATATTTCGCGACCATCTACTTCGACGCTGCCATCGGCTATTCCCATAACCAATTTGCGTTGAATAAGGCGGGTTATATCAAGCTTGTAAGTTACCTTTTTAGCATCTGGTAAAATTTGGCCAAAAAACTTAACCGTACCAGCGCCAAGTGCTCGACCTCTACCTGGATTTCCATTCCAGCCGAGGAAGAAGCCAACAAGCTGCCATAAAGCATCAAGGCCGAGGCAACCAGGCATTACAGGGTCGCCTTTGAAGTGACAGTCAAAAAACCAAAGATCAGGGGTAATATCAATTTCTGCGATAATTTCTCCGAGACCGTGGGAACCGCCGGTATTATTGATGTTAATGATTCTATCGATCATTAACATGTTTGGCGCAGGAAGTTTCGCATTGCCGGGGCCAAAAAGCTCGCCGCGGCTACATTTTAAAATTTCTTCTTTTGAGTAAGAAGATGCTGGTGTAAAAGTCATGGGATCCTTATTGATCTACTCATTGAGAGCGCATCGTAACTACTTATTGTCTTTGCATCAATAGTTAAATCCATAGACTGGCATTAATCCGAATATTCAGGGTTGACAGTACAGGGTTCTCTGCTAGCATTCGGCATTTAATTAAACAGCAGGTAGCCCAGTTTAACATGGCATTTTTTCACGACTCTGTGGCTGAAGAATTTCAATCAGTCAATCAACTTATTTTAAACAGCCTTAAATCTGACGTAGGCCTAGTCGAGAATATTGGCAGTTATATTGTTGATTCAGGGGGCAAACGGTTGCGTCCAGTACTGGTTCTTCTCAGTGCTCTAGCCAATGGTTACAGCGGTGGAAAAGGTCATATTCAAATTGCTGCGATTATTGAATTTATTCACACAGCGACATTGTTACACGATGATGTGGTCGATGTGTCGGCACTGCGAAGAGGGCGTGAAACAGCCAACGAGATTTGGGGCAATGCGCCTAGTGTTCTAGTGGGGGACTTTCTCTATTCGCGCGCCTTTCAAATGCTTGTAGAAATTTCTGATATGTCGATCATGAGCGTTTTTGCTAATGCTACCAATGTCATCTCCGAAGGCGAGGTGCAGCAGATGGCAAATGCCGGCAATCCCGATTTAGATGAATCCACGTATTCGGAGGTTATCTATAGAAAAACAGCCAAGCTATTTGAGGCGGGAATGGAATGCGGTGCCCTTCTTGCGAGTGCAGATGTGCAGGCTATGAAGGATTACGGCAGGCATTTGGGCATGGCGTTTCAAATTGCAGATGATGTCTTAGATCTTCAGGGAGATATCAGCGTTACGGGTAAAAATATTGGCGATGACCTCAGTGAGGGAAAGATGACATTGCCAATTATTCATGCCCGCGAAAACTGCACAGCCTCGCAGAGAGAGATTATTCGCGCGGCAATTAAAAATAAATCATCAGAAAATTTTGATCAAATTTTAAAAATAGTCACACTTACAGGTGGTGTAGGCTATAGTTTGAATAGGGCTAGGGAACATTCGAAACTTGCACTTGGTGCCTTGCAGAATCTGCCAGAGAGTAAATATAAAAAAGTATTAACCGAATTGGCTACTTTTGCCGTATCTAGAGACATATAACGATAATTACCCTTTATTTTGCCGGTATCAATGCAGAGTGCGGGTAACAATAAACAAAACCTTTTTTCAGAATATTAATACTTGTTCAGGTATTTTATTTGGGGTGAATTTGATAAACTTATACCATAATAAGAGTTCACAGAAGTGGACGTTCTATCATTAAGGAGAATGACGTGATCATTGCAGTAACACGGGAACTAGTTACAGGAGAGAAAAGGGTTTCTTTATGCCCTGACAATGTCCAGTTGCTAATTAAAGCAGGTGCGGAGCTCTGGGTAGAGCAGAGTGCCGGTACCCAAGCCGGTTTTTCAGATGAAGAATACCAAACAGTGGGGGCTAAAATCATCTCAAACAGGGATGAGTTGTTTGCTGGTGCCGAGATTATTCTTCAAGTTCAAAGCTTTGGCTCAAATACCGAAAACGCCCAACAGGATCTCGAGCGACTAAAGCCGGGGCAGTTGGTTGTAGGTATGATGGATCCTCTAGCACAGCCCCAAGCGGCACAACAGGTAGCGCAAACAGGTGCTTCGGCAATAGCTCTTGAGATGGTGCCGCGCATCAGTCGCGCTCAAAGTATGGATGTGCTGTCTTCAATGGCAACTCTTGCTGGTTACAGATCAGTTTTAATTGGTGCTGAAGCGGCGCCGAGAATTTTACCTATGTTAATGACGGCCGCTGGCACACTGCAGCCGGCTAGGGTTTTAATTATGGGCGTCGGAGTTGCCGGCCTTCAGGCCTGTGCCACTGCTAAGCGCCTTGGCGCAGTGGTCGAGGCCTACGATGTGCGCCCGGCGGCGCGCGAACAAATTATTTCAGTCGGGGCTACGCCTGTTGAGTTAGATCTTCCAACAGAGAGTTCTGAGGGTGCAGGTGGCTATGCTAAGGAGCAGAGTGAAGATTTCCTCGAGTTGCAGAGAAAGCTTATGACAGAAGTGGTTGCAAGGCAGGATATTATTATTACCACCGCAGCCGTTCCCGGAGCGAAATCGCCAATTTTGGTGACCGAGGATATGCTGGTGGCTATGAAGTCTGGTTCTGTGGTTGTGGATATGGCTGCAGAGCGTGGTGGAAACTGTGCGCTAACTCAGGCCGGTCAAACAGTTGTCAAGCACGGTGTTACCATTTTGGGCCCCGAAAACTTAGCTTCAGAGGTTGCCTACCATGCCAGCCAGATGTACGGAAAAAATATACAGACACTTCTAGAGTTAATATTACAGGATGGAAATATTAACCTAGATTTTGATGATGAAATTATATCTGGAACAGTAGTTGCTCACGATGGCGATGTACCTCATCCGCATATGAGAAAACTATTGGATTTACCCGCTTTAGAAAGTCAACAGCAGAGCAAATAAAGGACTGAGACAATGGAAATTTTAATTTTATTACTTGCATTATTCGTATTGTCACTGTTTTTGGGGGTCGAACTTATTGTCAAGGTTCCACCTACCTTGCACACGCCGCTAATGTCTGGCACCAATGCGGTGTCTGGAATAACGCTGGTTGGTGCTCTACTTGCGGCCGGGTCCGGCACCTCACCTATGCTGGTCAATGTATTGGGCTTTTTAGCGGTTACCTTTGCTACCATCAATGTGATTGGTGGCTATTTGGTAACTAATCGTATGCTCTCGATGTTTAAAAGGAAGTAACCTATGAGCTCGTCTATTGTAAATCTGGTGTACTTGATCGCAGGTGTTTTATTTATCCTTGGTATCAAGGGCCTAACTAAGCCATCTACGGCAGTTAGAGGTAATATGTTATCAGCTACAGGCATGCTGATTGCTGTAGTGATTACATTGCTCAACTCAGAAATTGTAAATTTCACCTATATTATTGCGGGGGTTCTATTTGGCGCCTTAGTAGGTGCCTTTATGGCGCTACGTATCCAGATGACATCTATGCCACAGATGGTTGCACTGCTTAATGGTTTTGGTGGCGCCGCATCCTTAACCATTGCTTCAGCCGAGTATTTTTCGGTTTTAAATATCAATGCTCAGTCATTTGCTGAGTTATTGCAGCCGGTTGGTCTAGGTGCAAACGCTTTTGGATCTGGCGCAGAGGCGCAAGTGACTCTCGTCTCTATTGGTTTAACTATTCTAATCGGCGCTGTAACCCTGACCGGAAGCCTAGTTGCCTTTGGTAAGTTACAGGGCATGATTAAGAAGAATTTTGGTCTGCCGGGTGGACCATTGGGCAATGCGCTACTATTGATTGGCGCCTTGATTGCACTGGGCTGTATGCTCACTAGTCCAAACCAAGCTGTAACAGTGATGGCGCTGGTGGCACTAGCGCTGTTATTGGGGCTGTTTTTAGTGCTGCCAATTGGCGGTGCTGATATGCCAGTGGTAATCGCCTTGCTTAACTCCTATTCAGGTCTAGCGGCAGCACTGGCCGGCTTTATCTTGGGCAATACGGTATTGATTATTGCCGGCTCGCTTGTGGGAACTTCTGGGTTAATTCTTACCAAAATTATGTGTGTGGCCATGAATCGCTCCCTGGGCAATGTGCTATTTGGCAAGATGGCAGCTGCTGGTGAGGCCGTTGACGCCGATGAGATTTATGCCGGCAAGGTTACCAGCGCCCAACCCGATGAAGTGGCAATGATGCTTGAAATGGCTAAACGTGTGGTAATTGTCCCCGGTTATGGTATGGCAATGGCACAGGCTCAACATGCGGTGCGTGAGTTGGCCGATTCTATGACCGCTAGAGGGATTGATGTCGAGTACGGAATCCATCCAGTGGCAGGGCGTATGCCCGGGCATATGAATGTTTTACTTGCGGAAGCAGAAGTGCCCTATGATAAGTTGGTTGAGATGGATCGTATAAATCCCACCTTTGAAGAAACCGATGTGGTGATTGTTATTGGTGCCAACGATGTAACCAATCCAATGGCGCGAGAAGCAGAGGGCAGTCCCATTTATGGTATGCCGATTCTAAACGTCGACAAGGCAAAAAATGTAGTGGTTATCAAGCGATCCCTAAGTCCGGGTTTTGCCGGCTTGCCCAATCCGTTGTTCGCAATGGATCACACATTGATGGTCTATGGCGATGGTAAGAAAGCAGTGATCGAAATGACCACTGCCTTAAATCAGAGCTAATACAGTAGCCTTATGGGGTCTCGACCAAAAAAGGTTCAGGCTCCATAAACACTAATCGAACGGTTATAGAATCATTTTGCGGCTTGACGGCCATCATCAGTACATTGATATCACCATCAATGCTAACCCCGCTTGGAAGGTTAAATAATACCTCTCCACTGTCTTTATTGGTCAGGGTTCGCAGTTCTTTTAACTCTCTGTCCTTGCGCGATTCAGTATCAAATTTTTGCAGCAGGGCGCGAACAGCGACATCAAAGTTAGGGAAGTTAAACTTGCCGCGGTATTGCTTGCGATCTAACTCCAGCATAATTGGTATCACTTGACCTGATTTTTCAGACTTAATTTGACCACCCTTGAGAGTGCCGCCTTTTTTTAAGTCCTTAAACAGCTTTTTAGCCTCATTGGCAGTTTGTTTGATAAAGCCTGCAGCAATAAGATTGGCACCTAGGTTAAATAGGCGCCTTGGGTCGATATTAATAGTCGGTTCTGCTGTCATAGCAATGCCACCAGTGCTTCAGGCTAAATTAATCAATAAGGTTGTATTTGCTTCTCAGAATATCGATTATTTCAGCTTTTGGGTTAGAGGATAGAGGCAGAGGTTCGCCAGTAATTTTCTCTGCCAAGCTAACATAGGTTTTAGATACTTCCATCATCATTGATTCAGGTAGTTCGTTATCTCTGGCTAGGGCGGTACGCTCTTCCATGCGGTTTTTATCCAGTAGAATATCCGAGTCTTCGAAATGATTGAGAAGCAGTTGGCGGAATACCTCTTTAGAATTTTCTACCACAGAGCCGTCTCTATATTTTGCTCCATCCCAGATGCGAGATGAGTCAGGTGTGCCAACCTCATCCATATAGATCAGTTTTTCATTGCCAGATCTGTCTTTGACATAGCCAAACTCGAACTTGGTATCGACAAAGATCTGATCTAATTTGGCCAGCTCATCGCTGATAACATCAAAACCCTGCTGCAGTAACTCTTCATAGACATTAATATCTTCCAAAGCGTTAAATTTGAATGCCGAGTGATTGTTTTCGATATCTGAGCGCGAAATATTCACATCATCTACCTCGGGTACCCCGGGGATACCTTTGAGGATGCCCTTGGTCGATGGAGTGATAAGTAGTTCGGGTAGCTTTTGATCCTTTTCAAGGCCATCGATAAGCTCAATGCCGCAGAAATTGCGCTCGCCCTTGGTGTAAGAGCGCCACATTGAGCCAGTGATATACTGGCGGCAAATGGCTTCAATCATGACAGGCTTGGCTTTTTGTACAATCCACACCAAAGGGTGAGGGATATCCAAAATATGGCTATCGGCCAATCCCTGTTCGCGGAACAGTTTAAACCAGTGGTTAGAGATAGCGTTTAGTGCAGCGCCCTTACCAGGAACACCCTGCATATTGCCTTCACCCTTCCAAATACATTCAAAGGCAGAAATTCGATCGCTAATAACCATAATTGCAAGTGGGGAATCTGGCGCTACATCATAGTTATTTTCTTCGATTAGTCGGCGACTATCGGCTTCTGTCAGCCAGTAAACAGAGCGGACTTTACCGCTGTGCACAGGTAAATTGGTTCGGATTGGTAAATCATTGTTTACCGACAACACTTTGTCAGCGAGGCTCATAGTTGGTACCCAGATATAAAGTTAATAAGAGAAAATTTGAACAATTTGTGGTGTATTTTAGCAATACAAATCAACGCACGCAAAACAATCTAGGCACAATTGTTATCAGTTGCGTATTATTAATAAACAAGCCGTAACAAAGGATTATTATGAAAACTGTTTTAGTTACAGGTGGCAGTGGTTTTATTGGTCGTAACTTTTGTCGTAAATTGGCTAATGCAGAGGTTCAAATTACTGTGCTCAGTAGAAATCCAGCCGCAGCTTCAACGGTATTGCCTAAATCAGTCAAGCTGATTTCGGACTTAAAGCAGTTAAATCAATCGGTAGATATTCTGGTTAATTTAGCGGGAGAGCCTATAGCCGAAGGTCGATGGAGTACCAAGCGCAAGTCGATAATTACCCAGAGTCGCGTTCAAGTTACAGAACAACTCTTTGAATATTTTGAACAGTCCGCAAATCCACCAGCCATTGTTATCAGTGGTTCAGCTGTTGGCTTTTACGGAGGAGGGCTAGCAAATAATCGACCAGTGGCCGAAGATGGTGCTGTGGTACCCAATTTTTCCAGTCAACTCTGTGAGCGGTGGGAAAATGCCGCCCGACAATTTGAACGGCTTGGTTCGCGTGTCTGTTACCTGAGAACAGGCATAGTTCTGGGGGAGCAAGGGGCTCTCATTAAGCTTTTGCCCGCCTTTAGGTTGGGTTTGGGGGGTCCAATAGCCACTGGTCAGCAGTGGATTCCATGGATTCATATCGACGATATGGTCGATATTATTTTTTACGCAATTCACGAAGATATGGCTGGTCCAATTAATTGCACTGCACCGAAGCCTGTCAGCAACCGAGAATTCGCTAAAACCCTTGGCTCGGTTATAAGGCGACCCGCTATAGCGCCAATGCCTGCAGCTGTGGTTAAGTTATTATTTGGCCAGATGGGGGATGAATTAATGCTCCAAGGGCAGTGTGTGATCCCCCAAAAACTCCAACAGCAGGGTTTTAAGTTTAAATACAGTAATCTGCAGAGCGCATTACAGGATCTGCTGTAGTGCGCCCTGAAAGCTCAGATTAGTATACTTTGCAATAGCTTTTGGCAGCCGTCCAAATTCATGAATTTCGGTACTGGGTATTCCGGGTGAGCCTCTTTTAGGGCTTTTTTAGCTAGTTCGGGGATATGTTTGGCATTGACTTCGCATATACCACTGGGAATTGCCATCTGCTGATTTAACTTTTCAATCGCTTCTATAAATGCCCGCGCTTTTGCGCCTTGGCTGTCTTTGTCGCTGCCTAACTGACAATGATCTGCCAGATCGGCTAGCTTTTGCTCGACAGAAGGTCCGTACCAGCGCAATACTCTGGGCAGCAAAACCGCATTGGCCAAGCCGTGAGCTGTGCCATAGTGTCCACCAATGCTGTGTGCCATGGCGTGCACATAGCCTACATGAGCGCGGGTGAAGGCCTCTCCGGCGTAGAACGAGGCCAATAGCATATTATTTCTGTGTTGATGGCAATTTCCCTGTTTATAGGCGGGCAAGAGGTTGGCAAAAATCAAACCACAGGCTTCCATGGCTTTTTTACGGGTAAAATCTGACGCAATCACACTTAAATAGGATTCAACGGCATGGGTCAGGGCATCCATACCCGTATTTGCAGTAATTTGCGGGGGTAGGTTATAGGTTAACTCTGGTAATAGTACGGCTGCTGTGGGACATAGGCAGAGATCTGTTACGGCAAATTTTTGTTTTTCCATTGGGTCATAGGCCACGGCGGCTACTGAAGTCTCAGAGCCAGTGCCGGCGGTTGTAGGTATGGCATAAACCGGAGGTAGTTTACGTCGAATTTTAAATAAGCCCTTTAACTGCCGGATGGTTTTGTTGGGTCTTGCGACGCGGGCGGCGATTAGTTTGCCACAATCCATTACTGACCCTCCACCGAGACAAATAACTGCTTGGCATTGAGTTTGAAGATAGTGACTTAAGCCTTGTTCGATATTAGAGACGGGGTTGTTTTGCTCAACATGGCTATAGAGCTCAATGGAGATATTATTATTAGCAAGCAAAGTGCAGATATTTTGATACAAGCCTGAGGACTTAATTTGACTATCGGTTACTAGCAGTAAGCGCCTGAGGTTGTTGCTATGAATATGGTTGATTAGATTTTCAGTCGCCTGATTGCCCTTAAATAGGGTGGGGCTTGGTGGTGCTAGAACAGTGACTAATAACTTTAGCCCGCAGTGGTATAGTCTGTAGAAAAATGTCTTTAAGGTGAACATTCTAGACTCGTATTATTGTTTAAATACCACCATAGTTTTTTTTAAAAGTTTTATCAATATCAATGGCCGCCCTGTGTTAGCTATCAAATAAATCCCATTAAATTGTTAAAAAAGGCTTAAAATCAATCTGGCGCTCGGTTAATTGATGTAACATGTGAGCTCTATGAATTTATCATAAATATTGATTTTAATATGAAGCTTAATTACACAGATCAGGGTTCGGGTAACCCGATTTTTCTTATTCATGGTTTGTTTGGCTCGCTGTCAAATTTGGGTAATTTAGCTCGTGCGCTTGTGCCAAGTTTTCGGGTAGTTTGTGTCGATCTACGGAACCATGGCGACTCTCCTCACGATGGGCAGATGAGCCTGTTATCTATGACTGCGGATATTGTCGAGTTGATGGATGATTTATCGATTGCTCATGCTTTTTTTGTCGGACATTCGCTGGGTGGCAAGGTGGCTATGCAGTTGGCAATGACCAACCCAGATAGGGTGAGGTCTCTGGTTGTTGCCGATATAGCGCCTGTTAAATATAGGGATAATAATTCAATATTAATCAATGCTTTACAAGAATTGTCTAAAATTGCTATTAATAATAGAAAGTCAGCGGATCTGTTTTTATCTGAACTGGGTATCGAGCTATCAGTCAGAGCTTTTTTGCTAAAAAACTTACGCCGAAATGCTCAGGGTAATTTTGATATTAAGATCAATATTGAAGCCATTAAGGCTAATTATGAAGATCATTTATCAACTGCTCCACAGGGGCAAAATTTCACCGGTCCATGCCTATTTTTAAAGGGGGAAAACTCCGACTATATCCAGCAACAATATCTGCCTGTGATCAACAGTTTATTTCCCCAATCTTCAGTGAAAACTATTGAGTCCGCGGGACATTGGCTGCACGCTGAAAAGCCAGAATTATTTAACCAGCTAGTTTTGCAATTTATTAGTGAAAATTCCTGAACAAGAGCATCAATCCGTAGTAAAATGCCCCCATAATCCAGTTGTAGTTAGGAGCTACTTAAATGTTTGAGAGTTTAAAGCCTGTTGCAGGTGACCCCATATTGGGATTAATGGCAGCTTTTAGAGCTGATAGCAGAGCCCATAAAATTGATTTGGGTGTGGGTGTTTACCAAGATGACAGCGGTCGTACCCCCGTGATGAAATCAGTTAAATTAGCTGAAGCGCAGTTGATGGAGCTTGAAAATACTAAGGCCTATCAGGGGATTGCTGGTGATGCTGGTTATAACAAGCTTATGATGGCGCTATTGTTTGGCGCTGATCACAGCATTCTTAACTCTGATCGATTGGTTACTCTTCAGGCGCCAGGTGGTTCCGGTTCACTTCGAGTAGGGGCTGAGGTTATTCAGCGTGCTCGTCCCGATGCCAAGCTGTGGGTAGGTGTTCCGACTTGGCCAAACCATATTCCACTTATGGGCAGTGCCGGGTTTGATATTGAAGAATACCCTTACTACGATAAGACAACCCACAGCATCAATATCGATGCCATGATGGAGACATTGAATCGTGTTCCAGCGGGAGATGTGGTGTTATTGCACGGTTGCTGTCACAACCCAACTGGTGCTGATTTACAGCCACAACATTGGGATCAAATTGCAGATATAGCCCTTGAGAGAGGATTTATACCCTTTATTGATATTGCTTATCAGGGTTTGGGGCAGGGTTTGGATGCTGATGCCTACGGCCTGCGTATGATGGCCGATCGTTTGCCGGAGTTATTGGTTGCTTCCTCATGCTCCAAGAACTTTGGTTTATATCGCGAGCGAACTGGATCTATTACCCTAGTGGCTGAGTCTGCGGCCCAAGCCAAGGTTGTCTCGGCCCAGTCAATGTCGATTGCTCGTCAAATTTACTCTATGCCTCCAGCCCATGGTGCTCTGCTAGTCTCGTTAATACTAGGTGATGATCAGTTGCGTGCTAATTGGCAGGCGGAGTTGGAAGAAGTCAGATTGCGAATCAAATCCATGCGTACACTGCTTACCGATGGTATCAATAATAACGCCGCGGGTATGGACTTTAGCCATATTAAGCAACAGCAGGGTATGTTTTCTTTCTTAGGTATTAGCTCTGATCAGTTGGATCGCTTGCGCGAAGAGTTTGCTATTTATATTGTTGGTTCTACGCGAGTCAATCTAGCGGGTATCAACTCAAATAATATTGAGTACTTAACCCAGTCTATTCTCACCGTATTGGACGCCTAAATCACTGATTGATTAGCTGCGTCCCTATCAAAAAATACCCTCCATTGTAGCTGCTATGCAACACAATGGAGGGCGTCCACTAGACAAATGAGTGAGTTTAGGCCTTTTAAATTGATGCTACAGCTTGTTACCATCTTTAAATAAATTTTATTAAATGATTTTGCATCATAAATACTGCTAGTCTGTATAATCATCGATTTAATTTGGTAGCTAGAAATATGTCACATTTTCAACGTATTGGATTGCTTAGTAGCATAGATGCACAGGAAGTTAAACAATCTGTGCAAAAGCTGCACACATTCTTACACGGGCAGGGGCGCGATGTGGTATATGAGCAAAATACGGCTCAACTGGTTGGTTGTTCAGCAAGCAATTCTCTAGACCTGAGTGATTTTTTAGCTGCGATTGATTTGGTGATTGTGGTTGGTGGCGATGGCAGTATTCTGAGTGCCTGTCGAAAAATTGCTGCTAGCAATGTGCCACTTCTTGGGATTAATCTCGGCAGACTGGGCTTTTTGACAGATATCACACCCGACGAAATTGAGCATCGCGTGGCGTCTGTGTTAGCGGGTGAATTTAAGCAAACCCAGCGCTTTATGCTTAATACCTCTATTTCGCGCAATGGAAAGGAAATCGGCTCGGGAACTGCATTGAATGATGTTGTGCTTCACCCTGGGATGTCTGTTCGAATGATGGAATTTGAACTCTATGTGGATGGCGAGTTTGTCTACAGTCAGCGTTCAGACGGTCTTATTGTAGCAACCCCCACAGGCTCCACTGCCTATGCGCTCTCAGCAGGTGGTCCGTTGATTTGTCCAGAAATAGATGCCATTGTTTGCGTGCCGCTAAATCCCCATACTTTGAGCAGTAGGCCAATTGTGCTGCACGGTAATTCGGAAATAGAAATTAGGGTTAATTCAAAACATGAGTTACACCCATCGGTAACCTGTGATGGACAGGATGATTTAATTACCGAGCCGGGCGACACCATTCGAATTAAAAAGCATCAATATGCAATTTCTTTAATCCATCCCAAAGACAATAACTTTTATAAAGTTTCCCGCTCAAAATTAGGCTGGGGCAGTCGTTTGGGCGTAAAGAAAGAAAGGTAATTAGCGACCTGCATTTTGATAGGGGATTTATGAATTTTTGGAACATCAGCAGTTGGCGCCATGCCATCAAGCACAACCCGATGGTGGTGCTTCTTATGCTTGGTTCTATGGCTGGAGCGGCGATTGTAACCATTAGCCCAGAGCTCACTGACAAGTTTTTCTACGCCGATCTCGACAAGGCGCAATACTATCGACTTATCAGTCCTATTTTTTTGCATTTTGGTCTACTACACCTAGTATTCAACTGTCTGTGGTTGTATTTGTTGGGCTCAAAAATAGAAACCTACGAGGGTTCGTTTCATTTGCTATTAATCGTTTTGGTTTGTGGTATGACTTCCAATATGACGCAATTTTATTGGTCGGGTAGTATTTATTTTGGTGGAATGTCTGGTGTGATCTATGCTCTTTTGGGTTACCTTTGGATAAGGCATAAACTTGCGCCGCAATATTTTCCCCCACTTACCAAAGGATTAATGGGTTTTATGTTGGGATGGCTAGTGTTTTGTATGACGGGTTTTTTTGAAGTTGCCCTAGGTATAGGTGTAGCCAATGCTGCGCATTTAAGTGGTCTAGTCTCTGGTCTGCTAATAGGCTTGGTTTTTGCATTAAAAAGTTTATTACTCAGCAACAGACGCAATATTGAATAGTGAGCAGGTATGGATTTTCAACAGCTTTTAAATAGTATTACACCGGCTATCTACCAACAGTTACAAAAGGCGGTAGAGACCGGCAAATGGCCCGATGGGCGGACAATTAGCCAAGAACAGCGCTCGCTGTGCATGCAGGCGATAATCGCCTATGATCAAAGTAAACCCGAGACCGAGCGTACAGGTTATGTTCCGCCCAAGGAATCAGCCTGTGCTCCCGACGATACACCCAAACCGATTAAATGGGATCATTAATGTCTATTTCTGTTACAGGCCATCTGAAAAAAATGCAGGTCGAGCTTAATCAGCAGGTGCAATATTTTTTGTCATTAGACGACCATCGCGAGCCGCTTAATGCGCTATTGGGTCAATCTATTCGCCTAGAATATCTAGGGGATATTCACTGTAAACACTGTCGGCGGCGATCTAAAAAAAGTTTCAATCAGGGATACTGTTACCCCTGTTTTACCAAATTGGCCCAGTGTGATACCTGTATTATGAGTCCAGAAAAATGTCATTACGAACAGGGTACCTGTCGTGAACCAAGTTGGGGTGAACAATATTGTTTTACTGATCACTATGTCTATCTAGCCAATAGCTCAGATGTGAAGGTGGGGATAACACGCGGATCACAGGTACCTACGCGCTGGATTGATCAGGGCGCCACTCAGGCGATGCCAATATTTCGAGTAAAGTCTCGCTATCAGGCAGGTCTTATTGAGGATTGCGTACGTCAGCATATCGCCGATAGGACCCATTGGCAGAAAATGCTCAAAGGTAATTCAGAGACGGTGGATTTGGAGCAAATTCGAGATGAAATTGTTGCCAAATCAGAAGCCAGTCTCAGAGAAATTGAGCAAAAATTTGGCCTGTTAGCCATTCAGCGACTCTATCATCAAAAAGTAGTGGATATTAATTTTCCCGTTTTAGAGTATCCGCAGAAAGTAAAAAGCTTAAACCTTGATAAACAACCCATTGTTGAAGGAGTTCTGCAAGGTATTAAAGGCCAGTATTTGATTTTGGATACTGGGGTAATCAACATTAGAAAATACACCGCATATAACGTGCAATTTTCCGCATAAATAAGGCCAAATGACCGTGAGAGATGCAACACCACAAACGATTTATCTTAAAGATTACCAAGTACCAGAATTTCTGATTGATAAAACAAATCTGGTTTTTGACTTACATGAAAAGTTCTGCCGAGTAACCAGTGCGCTTAGTATCCGTCGCAACCCCGAGAGTCAAAAAAATTCAGCCCCGTTGTTTCTTCATGGTGGTATAGAGTTAGACCTCCAACAGTTAAAGATAGATGATCAAATAGTTGCGGAAAAAGATTATCAGCGTACTGTTGAGGGGCTAGTTATTAACCAGCTGCCAGATAGCTGTGTTATTGAGATTGAGGTGCTGATTAGACCCCATATAAATACCACTATGATGGGGCTGTACAAGTCTCGTAACATGTACTGTACCCAATGTGAGGCGGAGGGCTTCAGAAATATAACCTTCTACCTTGATCGTCCAGATATAATGTCCGAATTCACCACTAAATTAATTGCCGACAAACAACAATTCCCAGTGTTATTGTCCAATGGCAATGCGATTGAGCAGGGAGAGTTGGAGAGTGATCGGCATTTTTCCACATGGCACGATCCATTTAAAAAGCCTGCCTACTTGTTTGCTTTGGTGGCGGGTGATCTCAGAGTGGTAGAAGATAGCTTTACCACATGCTCCAACCGAGAGATACTGCTGCAGATTTACGTCGAACAAAAAGATCTTAATAAATGCGATCACGCTATGCTGTCGTTGAAAAATTCCATGCGCTGGGATGAGCAGGTATATGGGCGAGAGTACGATCTAGATCGCTTTATGATTGTTGCGGTAGATGATTTCAATATGGGCGCTATGGAAAATAAAGGCCTCAATATTTTCAATACCAGCGCGGTATTGGCTAACCCTAAAACCACCACAGATTTGGCCTTTCAGCGTGTAGAGGGTATTGTTGCCCACGAATACTTCCACAACTGGTCTGGTAACCGCGTAACCTGTAGAGACTGGTTTCAGTTGAGTCTAAAAGAAGGCTTTACGGTTTACAGGGACAGCCAGTTTTCAGCGGATATGAACTCGGCAGTGGTCAAACGTATAGAAGATGTGGTTTACCTGCGTACTCATCAATTTGCTGAAGACGCCGGCCCTATGTCTCATCCGGTTCAACCAGATGCCTATATGGAAATTAATAATTTTTATACCCTGACTGTGTATGAAAAAGGCGCCGAAGTCGTCGGTATGATTCACAGCCTGTTGGGCGACCAAAAATTTCGAAAGGGCAGTGATCTATACTTCACGCGATACGATGGTCAGGCTGTAACCATAGAGGAGTTTGTCGGCTCCATGGAAGAGGTCAGTGGACTTGATCTTATGCAATTCCGTCGCTGGTATAAACAATCTGGCACGCCGCAGGTGGATGTTAAAAGCCACTACGATGTAGCAGCAAAAACCTTCAGCTTAAGTTTTACTCAAAGCTGTCCGCCAACCCCAGGGCAGAACCACAAAGAGCCATTCTATATTCCAATTAAATTGGGTCTAGTGGGTACTGACGGGCAGGATTTACCGCTAAATAGTCAGGGTGATCAAAGTATTGTTTTCTCACTTTATGAGCGCAGTCAGACACTGGTTTTTGAAAATATACAGCAGCCACCGGTGCCATCACTATTGCGCGGTTTTTCAGCGCCAATAAAGCTTAACTTCGACTATAGCAATGATGAGTTAGCCCATTTAATGGCTAATGATTCCGATGGCTTTAATCGCTGGGACGCGGGGCAAAAGCTCAGTCTTAATGTGCTCAATCGACTGATTGATGATGCAAAAGTCGAGCGTGAACTGGTAATGGATCAACAACTTATCGAGGTGTTTGATTCACTGCTATCGGATCATAGTCTTGATCCTGCTATGGTCAATCTAATGCTGCAACTGCCCAGTGAGGCACAACTTCATGAGCAGGCAGAGATTATTTATGTCGAGCCCATTCACCGCGCGCGGGAATTTGTCCGGCAGGCCGTGGCAAACGCATTGCAGGAAAAACTTGTTGCAACCTATGAGAGATTAACGGTGACACAGGACTATGCGCCAGAAGCAGGACAAATAGGCAAGCGAGCCTTGCGCAACTGTGTATTGAGTTATTTGATGCAGGTTGAGTCAGTCGGGCCAGAATTGGCGTGGCAGCAGTTTAATACCGCTGATAATATGACCGATAAGGCAGCTGCGCTGGACTCATTGGTTAACTGCAAAGCGGCAGAGCTGTATAGCTACAGGGCTTTAAAGGCATTTGAGACAGACTATTCCGATGAAACACTAGCGATGAATCTATGGTTGCAAATTCAGGCGAGCGCTAAGCTAATCAACGGCCTAGATCGGGTTGAGGCGCTTATGGCGCACCCAGCCTTTAATATTAATAACCCCAACAAAGCGAGAAGTCTATTAGGTGCGTTTTGCAGCTCTAACCTGATAAATTTTCATTGCCCAGATGGATCGGGCTACCGCTTTTTACAGCAACAGGTTACTGCTCTCAATGCGCTAAATCCTCAGGTGGCAGCGCGGTTGGTAACACCTTTAACAAGGTGGAAAAAATTACCCGAGCCCAATCGAGGACTTATGCGTGATTCATTGCAAAAAATCGCCGAACATGAGGGATTGGTTAAGGATATTCAAGAAATTGTAACCAAATCTCTGTAGATGTTGTTATTCCGGTGATGGGTATAGCGGCTTGAGTTCGGTTCCGCGGCGTCGATTGTCGTGGCTGTTGTTAGAGAAGCGCTTCAAGGCATTTATAATGGCCTGTGTATCGACCTCAGGCGCCTGATTGTCAGACACTTGGTAAAGCCCTTGATCCAAACGATCAAATTGCTGTTTTAAATCTGAGTTAGCCATTAATTTAGCTAATTGATTAAGTGACCTAGGCGGCTGATCAGCAAACACCTCGGCACCCCAGAGTAGAATACTGTCGCGCATTGCCGCCAAATTCCCATCAGCCGCCTGTTTAGCTATTTGATTAAGTCGTTGTTTAGAGCTGGGTAGTTCGGTTTTCTCTCTCCCAGAGCGGAGTGGCCGAGTATTTCTGCGCCAGAATAATAACCCGGCAATTGCTGCTATTAAGACTGCATTAAGGCTGAGGGACCAACGGGTAAGCTCAGAAAAATCATCTCCCTCTGCTCGGCTATCAGTAGTTGTATTTAACTGATCTGTAAAATTGTTTTCATAGCTTATTTGCGGTGTATTTTCTGCCGCGATTACGATGAAGGTTTTTTCAGGTAAGCGGCTAGTTTGCATGCGCTGATTTAAGGTGTCCCACCATTTTACCTCTACGCTAGGAAGCGTTATCTGGCCCGCTTGATTAGGGACAATTGCAACATTTTCTAAACGTACACCCAAAATTCCACGATTGGTTTGCATATCTTCCAGAACTGTTTGATCTGGATACAGCTTAAGCTCGCTGTTTTCTATGCTTGGCAGAGGCTGAATTTGCGCAGCAGTTAAACCCAATGCACTTATCTTTATGGTTCTGGTAATGGGTTCTCCAGCAGTGAGAGTGGCGGATTGATTACTCCAAGATTCCTCAAGGGTAACTTGGCTGCTGGGCATCCAACGGCTCGCACTGATATGACTGGGCACTGGCAGTATATCAATGACCTTTTCATCGGTGAGTCGCATCAAGCGATTGCCTCTCGAAAAGAAGCCGCCAAACTGTGAACCATTGGACTCAAACGCAGTAAAGCGCTGACGGGGTATGGTTAGCTTACCAACTGCTTGGGGAAACAACGCGAATTTAACTTCAATGATCGCATAGTTTTTTCCATTGATTGTTTTATTAAAACGCTTCTCAGAAACCTGTTGAATTACCGCGTCGGGAATTTCAAATTCTGAGATTGAAATATCCTGAAGAGCCAAGGAGTAGTGCAGGCGATGGGTCAAAATTATCTGTTCTTGGATATAGGCAGAGGTCTTATCGGTTGAAGTTTGAACAAACACCGGTTGATTGGTTGCAGTATTAGCAGTCGTATTAGCTTTGCGCACCACAATATTGACTGGTTTGCTGGTGTGACCCTTAAATTTTATGGCGGGAATAGTTAATTTTCCCTGACGCTTGGGCAACAGTAAAATCTTCCAATCTGTTGAGGATTTAGTTTCTCCATTGATCCATGAATACTGTTGTTGTCGGTTATTAGAGAGAATTTCAAAATCCTTATTTAAGGGGCTAAAATTAGGCTCATCACTGACAGACTGGCCGGAATAGGTCAGGGTTAGTTGCAATGTTTCATTAGTCTCTATTTCTGTTCTATCAATGCTTGAAATTAGCGATGCCCAACTGGGTGCTGCCAAAAGTGCAAGGAAAATAGTTGTAATACTGTGTTTGAAAAATCTTCTCATCTACCAACGCTCATGCTGATTAGGTGGTGCAGGGCGACGCTGTTCTGATCCCCGCTGCTGTGATTGATAGCGAAATTTTTGTCGCAATAGGCCGCCGGGATCATCGGGAACTCGACGCAACCACTGTTGAAGTTCTTGCTGTTGCTGCTCTTCTAATTGTTGCTGTTGCGACATTAGTTTTTCACTGGGTTGTTGTTCGGCAGAATCCTTGTTCTCCGCTATCTGTTCTTCGGATCTTTGCCGTTGATCTTCCGACTGTTGTTGATTTTCCGACTGTTGTTGTTCACTACTGTCTTGTTGTGCCTGTTGCTGATCAGATGATTGCTGTTCAGATTGTCTCTGATCTGATTGTTGCTGGCCATCTTGAGACTCGCTGTCACGCTGTTGCTGATCGTCACTTTGAGACTGATCTTGCTGTTGCTGTTGTTTAAGTTGCTCAATCAGCTGGCGATTAGCCAACGCATCTTGCATATCGGGCTCAAGGTTTAATGCTTGATTATAGGCTTCGATCGCTTTATCAAGGTTGCCCATTTTGGCTAGGGCATTACCTAAGTTATAAAAGCTATCAGCGCTTTTTCCCTGCTTAAAATGTTTCGCAGCAGCCTCGAAGTTATTGTTTTTATATGCGGCACTGGCCTGCCAGTCTGGGTCGTTAAATAAATCTTCAGCCGCCGCGGCATCATCGTTTTGCATAGCCATTTGTCCCTGTTGATCGCGGGTATACCAGAGATCCTGCCAGATGGAAGCCTCAGTGGGTGAGGGAGTGAGCAGAGTAGGGCCCAATACTAAGACAAAAACTGCACCTTTGCGGAAGCTTGCCAGCAATAGTGGTATCAAGAGAATGATTAGCCAGAATCCACGATCCTGCCATAAATCAAAGGTGCGATCGTCCAAGGTTGTAGTGTTAGGGAAATCTTGCGCTACAGCATCTATTATAGATTTAATATCGCGATCATCACCAGTCATAGTGAAATAATTGCCACGCCCCAGATCTGCAAGCTGTTTTAGCGATGATGTCTCAAGTCGAGGCAAAATAATACTGTCGTTTCGATCTTTGACAAAACCCCCATTGCCCAGCGGAATTGGGGCACCCTCAGCGGTGCCTATGCCTAAAATATGTAGGCGTAAATTACCCTGTGACAGCTGTGAAGAAATATCTCTGAAAGCCGATCTATCCACGCCGTCAGTAATCAGTAATAAATCAGCCTGTTGATAACCACCATTAGTAACAAGTTCTATTGCCGTTGCTATGGCGTCCTCGGTATTACTGCCATAGCTAGGCAATAATGTAGGGTTTAAAGTGGGTACTAGACTGATAATGGTATTGCCGTCCTCGGTCAGAGGCGATACGGCAAATGCCTCACCGCCATATACCACCAGTCCAGTAAATCCCTGTTTTCGCGCTTTTAAGATATCAATGATTTTATAGCGAGCCCTGACCAAGCGACTGGGAGAAACATCTTTAGCTAGCATTGATGGTGAGAGATCAAAGACTATTACCAGTGCAGAATCTTCTTTATGCACTGGTTGTGGCAACTTGCTCCATGTGGGGCCCGCTAAGCTCAAGCAGAAAAATAGCCAACACAGAGCAAGTCCGCGAATAAAATACTTGGCATAGTTGTTGTGGCCGCAGCCATTTTCCATCAGGTAAGGCAGTAAATCGGCATTGATAACCTTCTTCCAATTGCCGGTTTGGCGGCTTATTTTATTGATTATGCCAAGGCATAAAATTGCAGGCAGCATGCCCAGTAGCCACAGCGGTCGAATAAAGTGAAACTCGGTTAAATAGTGCCAGTCAGCCATAGATACTCCTGCGCTGACGAATAACTACAACGAGCAGGCTGAGGATAAATGCTATACCCAGTGGCCAGTGATAAAGGGAAATAGTTGGGCGAATAGTTTCCGCATCTTGATCCACTGGCTCTAAACGATTGAGCTCTTGGTAAATTGCCTCTAGTTCAGCAGGATTTCTTGCCCTGAAGAACTTGCCGCCGGTTAATTTGGCGACTTCAGCTAGAGTTTGCTCATCCAAACCACTGCCCCCTCTAGCCCCTACGCCAATGGTATAGATCTTTACTGCGGCGCGGCTTGCAAGTTGGGCGGCTTTAATCGGCTCCAGCGCCCCAGCATTGTTGGCGCCATCAGTTAATAGAATCACCACGCGGTGGCTCTCAGGTCGGTCTTGCAGGCGTTTGACCGCTAAACCTATTGCATCGCCAATAGCAGTGCCATTACGGCCGGCAAAACCCAGTTGCGCCTCATACAGCAGGGTCTGCAGTGTCTTTCTATCGAAAGTGAGCGGTGTTTGAAGGTAGGCTTGATCACCAAATAAAACCAGACCTAGGCGATCCCCGTCGCGTTTTTCAACAAACTCACCCACTACAGATTTGACCGCTACAAGGCGATTGACAATTTCACCGCCAATACGCATATCGCGCTGACGCATACTGGGAGAGATATCCACGGCCAATAGCAGATCTCGTCCACTGGTGAGCAGTGCCACAGGAGCGCCAACCCACTGAGGCCTGGCAAGGGCAATCACTGAACAAAGCCAACACAGAGAAAGCAATATCATTAACAGATTTTTTAGCTTTGATGTACTCGAAAACTGACTGTCTTGGAGCTCGCTTACAGCCAGCATAGCCGGTGCACGCAACGCATCAATGGTTTGATTAACTGGCTTGCGCCAATAGCGATAGAGAAGCGGTAGCGGTGATAGAGCAAGGGCCCAAGGCCAAACTAAACTTAGCATTAGCAACGCTGCTCCAATTTTAAAATTCGCGGGTGCTGTTTTATCCACAAGCGACCTTGTTGGATTAATTGATTGACAAAATCTGCGGTTATCGATGGCTGTTTGCTATAAAACAGCTGTTCCCAGTTGTTAGGCAAATCAACAAACAACGCTTTCGGACTGGTTTTTTGGAGAAAAGCAATAAACTCTCTGTTACTCAGACTGGAAAAGTTTTGCTCGGGGTAGGCGCTCGAGGCAACCTGCCTTAAAAGGCTAAACAAATCTACTAGGCGCTGATGCTGGTTTGAATCGGGCAGTCGTTTTAATTGCGCTAGAGCCTGTCTTCTGTAGCGTCGCCCAAAAAAGTGGTTCAGCATATATATAGCGCCGAGGCTAATGCACAACAAACAGATTGCGACTACTACCCACCAACCAATGGCCAGCGGCCACCATGAAATAGTCTCGGGTAAATGTATGTCGCGCAATTGAGCTAGCGGGTCTGTTGGATTCACAGTCTTCTCCAGTTTAATTTGGCTTTAGCGCAGACCGGCGCTTGCCGTATGCCTGGGCCAAAAGTTGCATGACAGGTTCTGAGGTATTAAACGGCAATAATCCCGCAGTTAACTGTTCGCTCAATTTTTGTAAAAGATTTTCCCGCCGATCAAACTGTTTGGCGAAGGTGTTACGCAACTGCCCATTGCCAGTATCTATGACTGCCTGTCTCTGTCCGTTACCCACTGCATAGAGGCCTGGTTGCGGCAGTTGTCGCTCTAAATCGTCCACGACATGACAAAAATTAATATTGCAGTGTTTGGCAAGGGAGAATAAATGTGGCTCGCAGGTGCTGTTTAAATCGTGAAAATCACTGACAATAAATACCGTGCTGCCAGGTAGGGCGAGGCGTCTTGATTCCTCTAAAATAGTTGCCAGATCTATATTGTCAGTTTCGGACTTCATCAGAGCTTCACTAAAATTCTGCAAGCCGTGTATAAACTGTAATGCAGAGTGGTGGCTGCGCTTTGGCTTGATGTCGAGCTGTTGTTGAGCGCCAAAAATAACACCGCCAACACGGTCATTAATGGCCAGACCTGCCCAAGCTAGGGCGGCAGAAATTTCACAGGCAATAACGGATTTAAGACGTTGACTGCCAAAAAACATCGAACTCCTGAGGTCGCAAATAATGAGAATAGGGCGTTCGCGCTCTTCAATAAAAACTTTGGTGTGTGGCGTCTGTGTGCGCGCAGTAACCCGCCAGTCAATACTGCGCACATCGTCTCCCGGTTGGTACAGGCGGACCTGATCAAAATCCATGCCGCGACCGCGAAATTGCGAGCGATGACCACCAGCGAGCATCTGCCGAGCCTGTAATTTTGGAAAGTTAGTTAATTCTTTAGCGGCGTAGCGCAGCCTAATTAACTGGCTGGAGTCAGCTATTGCGGGATTGGATCTCATATCTGATGCTCCATCAGCCACTTACACCGAATTAGGCTGAGGCTACGGTAGACAGCAGGGTGTCGATCACCTGATTTGAATCGATACCTGCTGCCTCGGCCTCGAAGCTCAGTATCAGTCTATGGCGCAGCACATCATGGGCAATTGCGCGAATATCGTCGGGCGTTACATAGTCGCGGTTATCGAGCCAAGCGACAGCGCGACTGCACCTATCTAGAGCAATGGTGGCCCGCGGGCTCGCACCATAATCTAACCAATCGGCCAAATCACCGCCATAGGCTTGGGTATTTCGAGTGGCCAGAATAACCTGTACCAAATACTCCTCGACAGCTTCATTCATATGCACAGCTAAAACTTCTTTTCTGGCGGCGAACAGGTCGTTTTGGGAAATAGGCTCAAAATCAGAGGTCTGTTCCCCCTGAGCTTCCTGTCGGGATAACTGCAATATTGTCCTCTCGCTATCCGGCGACGGATAGTCCACTGAAACATGCATCAAAAAGCGATCCATTTGCGCCTCGGGGAGAGGGTAGGTACCCTCTTGTTCAATCGGATTTTGCGTAGCCATTACCATAAATAAATCGGGTAGCGGATAGCTCTGCTGTCCCACGGAAATCTGTCGTTCAGCCATAGCCTCTAACAGTGCTGATTGAACCTTTGCCGGTGCGCGATTGATTTCATCAGCCAGTACAAGATTGTGAAACAATGGCCCAGATTGAAACTCAAAAACACCCTGTTCAGGGCGATAGATATCACTGCCAGTTATATCGGAGGGCAGAAGATCTGGCGTGAACTGCACGCGGTGAAAATCGGTATCTAAGCCCTCGGACACCGTTTTGATAGCTTTGGTTTTCGCCAATCCCGGCGCACCCTCAACGAGCAGATGACCATCCGCTAAAAGCGCAATAATGATTCTTTCAATAAGTTGTTCTTGACCGACAATTCTGCTGTTTAACCATTGTTTAAGTTGGTTGATTTGCTGTTGCAACTGAGACCCCTGATAAGATTAGTTATACACAAAAATATTAGCTTAATTCTAGTAGTTAAGTTGGTAACTCTCAAATTAAAAATATTATAAAAATAAAGATTTGTTTATTTAAATAGATTGCGCAAAAAAAATTTTAATCCTTATTTTGCAGTGGGCGATTGTCTTTCTCTGGATTGGCTTATAGTGCAAATTATCCAACTACAAACAGGTAACCGCTGGCAGAATCAAGCGCGTGAGGCCTATGTCGATGATATTGAAAGTCAGCGTCAGGATTTGGTGTCGAGTCTTGCGATAGTTGGGGCTCACGAGGATATTGAGACAAAAGTAGTGATTTGACAGCAGCGGCAAGAACTCGCTATTCAGCGTTGGCAGTTGTTGATTGGCGATCTTCGGCAAGTTGCCACATTGGAATTTTCTATGATTGCAGTGGCACACAAAGAATTGCGTCAACTGGTGCGTTGTTCGGCAGAAAATACCGAGTTTTAGGTGGTGAAAATAAGATATTAAAAGAGGCTGTGAGCGAAGAGTTGATCGCTCAGATTGTTTAAAATTGTTTTAAACAGTTATCTAGCTTATAAATTGGCTGCTTTTTGTTGCATTGAAGCTGTGCTCAGGCCATCCCAGTAATCAGCTCGACCTTGGCGCCATCCGGTACACCAGTGATAAGCTAGTTTGGATTCAGGTTGATAAGGGCAGTTTGAAATTGAGCGTTGCTGAATGGCTGTTTGATAGCCTTTGATAAAGGCGCGGTGGGATAAATCTTTTTTGTGTTTTTTCATAGAATTCTCCATTTTTAATATTTGGCGACTGTTTGCTGATAAAATAGTGCAGATGTTTTCAACAATCAGCGAGCAAAGAGAGATAGAATGTCGACCATTAATGGTGCTAGCAGGTCTCAATCTGTTTAGAAGCTCCCCCAGTAAACTTTATGACCGTTTATTTGTTAAATGGTTCCATAGCTTTTAGGATAAAACAAAGTGCCTCAATTATCAGATACAACAGCGTGGACAGCCACTTGCCCTAAAGGTATGGAGCAACTTTTAGCCGATGAGCTCGGCGCTATTGGCACGTTAGAAATCAAGCAAACGGTCGCTGCAGTGCATTTTCACGGTCCTCTTGAAACAGCCTACAGAGCTTGTCTTTGGTCGCGCATAGCCAATCGCATACTGATGCCATTATTGAGTTTTAAGCTCGATAGTACGGATGATCTCTACAAGCATTCTGTGGAAATTCCATGGGAACAGCACTTAGTAGAGAATAACAGTATAGCTATCGACTTTATTGGCACATCAAAACACATCGACAATAGTATGTACGGCGCTCAACTGTTAAAGGATGCAATAGTTGATCGAATTCGACGCATCGCCGGTGGTCGCCCCAATGTCGATGCAAAATCTCCTGATATTCGCATTCAAGCGCGGCAACACAAGGGGCAGGTGGTCGTATCTCTGGATATGTCCGGTGACAGTCTGCATCGCAGGGGCTATAGAACCGGTCAGGGCAGTGCCCCGCTTAAAGAAAACCTTGCTGCGGCGCTGCTGATGCGTGCCGGTTGGGTCAATATAGCAAAGCAGGGTGGCGCACTCATAGATCCAATGTGCGGCAGTGGCACCTTCTTAATTGAAGCAGCGATGATGGCAGCCGATATAGCCCCAGGTATAAACCGTCAAAACTTTGGTTTTACTCATTGGTTACAACACGACGTGGATTTATGGAGCGAAGTGCTCAACGATGCCGAGCAGAGAAAACAGGCAGGTCTAAGCACATTTAGTAATGATATTCGCGGATACGACGGAAATAACCGCGTGTTAGAGGTAACGGTTGCCAATATTGAGAATGCCGGCTTAGATGAGCATATACGCATAGCTCATAAGCCTTTGGACCAGTTTGGCAAAGCCACGGCTGACAATGGCTTGCTAATAACCAATCCGCCCTATGGCGCCAGAATGGGTGAGCAAGAGCAGCTGATCCCGCTGTATAAAAAACTGGGAACTGTGCTGCAGAAGAATTTTGCGCAGTGGCGCGCCGCAGTCTATACGGGTAATTTGGATTTAGCCCGAGAATTAGATCTTTCGCCCGCAAAGCAATACAGTTTATTTAACGGCTCAATACCCTGTAAGCTGTTGGTATTCGATAATATGCAATCTAAATCTCAGCAAATTGCTGAGCGTTTAAGTAAGCCGGCGCCAGTTCAGCCTCTGTCAGAAGAGGCAAAAATGCTCTTTAACCGTTTGCAAAAAAACCACAGACGCCTTAAAAGTTGGTTAAACAAGTCAGGGATTAGCTGTTACCGGCTATACGATGCCGATATTCCTGAATATGCCGCGGCCATAGATATTTACGAGCAGAGAATCTATGTGCAGGAGTACGCGGCCCCCAGCACCATTCAAACCCATATCGCCAAACAGCGATTTGAAACCATCAAGCGCGCAGTGAAAGAGTTTGCTGGTGAACGCTTTGAAAAAGTGTATTACAAGGAGCGCCGGCGGCAAAAAGGCGATGCCCAATACCAGCGCCTAAATGAGCAGTCCTCTGAAAGTACAGTGGTCAATGAGGGTAGGGCGCGACTAGAGGTCAATCTCAGTGATTACTTGGATACAGGGTTGTTTCTCGATCACCGACCAGTGCGATCTATGTTGGGCGACCTGTGTAAGGGGAAATCGTTGCTTAATTTATTTTGCTATACCGCCACTGCCTCGGTGCATGCTGCTCTTGGTGGTGCCAAGAGTTCATTGAGCATTGATATGTCCAATACCTATCTAGATTGGGCTCAGCGCAACTTCGAGCTAAATGGTTTGTGTTCATCAAAACATCAATTATTGCGCGCGGACTGTTTAAAATGGCTAGAGCAAGAGGACGGGCAAAGCTTTGATGTGATCTTTCTTGATCCGCCAACCTTCTCCAATTCTAAAAAAATGGAGTCTGTATTGGATATCCAACGCGATCACCCTGAGTTGATTCGCAATGCCATGGCCAGGTTAAACCCCGAGGGCAAGTTGGTGTTTTCTAATAATTTCCGCAAATTTAAGTTGGATGAATTAATTTCCCGCCAATTTAACTGTGAGAATATTACTCCGCAAACGCTGGATATGGATTTTGAGCGCAATCAGCGCATCCATAATGTGTGGCTAATAACTAAGCGCAGCGCTTTTGGCTGATGAAAATGGATAATAAAATCACCCTAATAAGTGGCCCAAACTGCCATCTTTGCGATCAGGCAAAAGATATTCTGTACCCTTTATTAGAGGCTAAAAATATTCAATTAGAAGAACAAAATGTTGCAGAGAATGCAGCATTATTTGATCAGTATGGATTGCGTATTCCGGTAGTTTTGTTTCCTGATGGTAGCGAAAAAGGCTGGCCATTTACCGCTGCGCAGATCTCAAGATTGATTGATAAAATAATTTAATATCAATAACATATATAGTATTTATAATAATTTACTTTATAAATGGCCTCAGGTAGGAATCCAGCGCATTGGCAAAGTCCATGCGATCCCTCTGACTCAATGGAGGCGGCCCGCCACCGACCTCTACACCACTGGAACGCATCGAGTCCATAAAGTCGCGTATATTTAAGCGGGCGCGAATATTGGAGCTGGTGTAAAGCTCGCCACGCGGATTGAGTGCTTTAGCCTGTTTTTCAATTACCTCTGCCGCTAATGGAATATCCGCGGTGATTACCAAATCATCCTTTTTAACCAAGCTCACTATATGATCATCTGCTACATCAAATCCCGAGCTTACACATATAGAGCGAACCGTAGGTATTCTGGGTGTGTTTAAAGGTTGATTGGCAACAAGAATTACCTCAATGCCCGTGCGTTGGGATACTCGGTATAAGATATCTTTAATAACCCCAGGGCAGGCATCTGCATCGACATATATTTTCAAAGAAATTGCTCGTATCAGTTGTTTGATTTTCTATTGTAACCGATTCCTATATTTGGACGTTATATCTAGCACTTGTAAACCCTGTAAGACTCAGTAAAATGCCCGCCTTGTATTAAAAAATATAATCATGTGGCCTCTGGTATGGGTCACCACTGAAAAGGAAAACACTATGCCTGTTATTACCCTACCCGATGGATCCCAACGCGAATTCGATACTGCTGTATCTGTCTTAGATATTGCCGCTGATATTGGCCCCGGCCTTGCGAAAGCAACAATTGCCGGTGAGGTCAATGGTAATTTGGTCGATGCCTGTGATCTGATCAGCCAAGATGCCAGTGTCAGAATTATTACCGATAGAGACGAAGAGGGTGTCGATATTATCCGACATTCCTGCGCTCACCTAATTGGTCACGCCGTCAAACAGCTGTACCCAACTGCTCAGATGGTAATTGGTCCAGTGATTGAAAATGGTTTTTATTACGATATCGCCTATGAGCGTGCCTTTACGCCAGATGATTTAGCTGCCATCGAGGAGCGTATGCAACAATTGATTGCAACGGACTACGATGTGGTTAAAAAAGTAACTGCTCGCGACCAAGTTATAGAAACCTTTGAGGCGAGAGGGGAGAGTTACAAATTACAATTAGTTGCTGATATGCCAGATGAGCAGAGCATGGGCTTGTATTATCACCAAGAATATATCGATATGTGTCGCGGCCCCCATGTGCCCAATACACGTTTTTTAAAGCATATGAAATTAACCAAGATTTCAGGTGCCTACTGGCGCGGTGATGCTCAAAACGAGCAGTTACAGCGTATCTACGGTACTGCTTGGGCCAATAAAAAGCAGTTAAAAGCCTATATTAATCGCATGGCAGAGGCGGAAAAGCGCGACCATCGTAAAATTGGCAAAAAGCTCGATCTTTTCCATATGCAGGAAGAGGCACCGGGTTCAGTATTTTGGCATCAAAAAGGCTGGGCGATATACAACAGCATCAAAGACTATATGCGGCAAAAGCAATTGCAGAATGGTTACCAGGAAATTAGAACACCTCAGGTTGTGGATTACAGTCTGTGGGAAAAATCGGGTCATGCCGATAAGTTTGGCGATGATATGTTTTCCATAACCACTGACGATAGACAGTATGCTGTCAAGCCGATGAATTGCCCCTGTCATATTCAGGTTTATAATCAGGGTTTAAAGAGCTACCGCGATTTACCATTGCGTATTGCCGAATTTGGCTCCTGTCACCGCAATGAGCCCTCGGGTTCGCTTCACGGTATTATGCGCGTGCGCTCATTTACTCAAGATGACGGACATGTTTTCTGTGCTGAAGATCAAATCCAGTCTGAAGTGTCTAACTTTATGGATGTATTGCATGATGTTTATGCTGATTTTGGCTTTGATGAAATTATCTATCGTTTATCAACGCGCCCCGAGAAACGCGTGGGTACAGATGAGAGTTGGGATCGTGCGGAAAAGGCGCTAGCTGAGGCGCTGGATGCAAAAGAATTGCCTTGGCAGGAGCTTCCAGGGGAGGGTGCATTTTATGGTCCCAAGATCGAATTTTCCCTAAAAGACTGTATTGGCCGAGTATGGCAGATGGGTACTATTCAGGTGGATTTCTCTATGCCGGGACGTCTAGATGCCGAATATGTCGCTGAAGACGGCAGTCGTCAGACACCAGTTATGTTGCACCGAGCGATCCTTGGATCATTTGAGCGATTTATTGGTATTTTGATCGAACAGCACGAGGGCGCTTTTCCATTTTGGTTGGCGCCAGAACAGGCTGTTGTGATCAATATTACTGATTCTCAGGCCGAATATGCCAAAAAAGTCACTGATTCATTGAAAATTAAAGGGTTTAGGGTCAATTCAGACTTGAGAAACGAGAAGATCGGCTTTAAAATTCGCGGTCACTCAATGCAACGGGTTCCATATCTTCTCGTTGTAGGTGACAAAGAGATTGAAAATGGCACTGTAGCAGTGCGCACGCGCGACGGCAAAGATTTAGGAAGTATGAGCATTGAACAGGTTGTTTCTCTGTTTCAAAGTGATACTGACAAGCGCAGTCGTGAACATAAAACGAGTATGGAGTAATACTTATTAAAAAAGACAGCAAGCGGGCAAGACTAAACGAAGACATAACAGCTTCAGAAGTTAGGCTAATTGGTTCAGATGGTGCTCAGGTTGGGGTTGTTTCTATTGAAGCTGCACTCGAAGCTGCGCAAAATGACTCTTTGGATTTGGTTGAAATATCTCCCGATTCCATGCCACCCGTATGCAAGGTAATGGATTACGGTAAACATGTCTTTGACATTAAGAAAAAAGCTGCACTGCAAAAGAAGAAACAAAAGCAGACGCAGGTTAAAGAGATAAAATTCCGTCCGGGAACTGATGTAGGCGACTATCAGATTAAACTGCGCAGCCTAGTAAAGTTTTTGGAAAATGGTGACAAAGTGAAAATCACACTGCGCTTTCGCGGTCGTGAGATGGCTCACCAAGAATTGGGTATGGAAATGATGAAGCGAGTTGAAGCTGATCTTTCCGAGCTAGCTCAGGTAGAGCAGTTTCCCAAGCTAGAGGGTCGCCAAATGACCATGGTCATGGCACCTTTTGGTAAAAAACGATAGCCACGAGCTATTGCAACAGCAGTAAGAAACACAGCGCGACCCGCGTTCAGCCAATGTTTTTGGCAGGCTGTCCGGGCGGCTCTTACTGAATATTAACCCTATTATTTAGGAGAACTAAAATGCCAAAAGCAAAGACTCATAGTGGAGCTGCAAAACGCTTCAAAAAGACGGCTGCGGGCTACAAGCACAAGCATCAGCACAAAAGCCATATTCTTACCAAAATGACTACCAAGCGTAAGCGTCAACTGCGTGGTACCAGCATCTTAACTGCTGCTGATAGCCCTCGTGTCGATCGCATGCTGCGTGGCCTGTAACTAACTGAATTTGGTAGGAGAATACTATGCCTAGAGTAAAACGTGGTGTTGAGGCTAGCCGTCGACACAAAAAGATTTTAAAGCAAGCAAAAGGTTACTACGGAGCAAGAAGCCGTGTATATCGTGTAGCTACACAGGCCGTAACTAAAGCGGGTCAATATGCTTATCGCGATCGTCGTGCTAAGAAGCGTACTTTCCGCAGACTTTGGATTGCCCGAATCAATGCTCAGTCTCGTGTAGAGGGTTTGAGCTACAGCAGACTAATCAATGGCCTGAGCAAAGCCAAGATCGAGCTCGATCGACGCGTACTTGCCGACTTGGCCGTTTATGATAAGCCTGCATTTGGTGCGGTAGTTAAGAAAGCAAAGACTGCCCTAGCCAAAGCTGATAAGTAATATCTAACAGCTAATTATTCATAGAATGGATAATATGCTGGCGAAATAGGGAAGGGGCTCGAGCTCTTTCCCTATTTTTTTACAGTTACAGTAAACTAATCGTAAAATAGACATTTAATAAAAGCTGTATTAATAGCTAGTTGGTAAACATACTAATGATTGAATTGGAAAAGATCACCCAACAGGCACAAACTGCCATTTCAGAGGCTTCTGAATTGGCGGCATTGGATGCTTTGCGGGTTGAGTATTTAGGTAAAAAAGGCCAGTTGACCGGTCTGCTAAAAGGACTGGGAGCACTATCTGCGGAAGAACGCCCGGCTGCAGGGGCGAAAATCAATGAAGCCAAGCAGGCTTTGACCGCCTTAATTACTGAGCGCAAGCAGAGTCTTGAATCAGAGGCTTTAAATCAAAAGTTAGCCCATGAAACCATCGATGTTACCTTGCCCGGTCGCGGTGAAGAGATGGGTGGACTTCATCCAGTAACGCGCACCATGGAGCGTATTCAAGCATTCTTTACCAGTGTTGGCTATACAGTTGAGGTAGGTCCAGAAGTTGAGGATGACTACCATAACTTCGAAGCGCTAAATATTCCTAGTCATCACCCTGCGAGGGCGATGCACGATACTTTTTATATAGATTCCAATACTGTATTGCGCACGCACACCTCACCAGTTCAGGTGCGCACAATGGAAAAGCAGGATCCTCCTATTCGAGTGATCTGCCCCGGCCGTGTATACCGCTGTGACTCGGATCTCACTCACACCCCAATGTTTCATCAAGTTGAGGGCTTAGTGGTGGATAAAAATACCAGTTTTGCCGATTTAAAAGGCGTGGTAGATCAGTTTCTTAAAGCCTTTTTTGAGGCGGATTTACCCGTGCGCTTCCGGCCGTCTTACTTCCCGTTTACGGAGCCATCAGCTGAGGTTGATATTCAGTGCACCAACTGTCAGGGAGAGGGCTGTCGAGTATGCAGTCATACTGGCTGGCTTGAAGTTATGGGCTGCGGCATGGTTCATCCCAACGTTTTTGAGAGCTGTAATGTCGACACTGAACAATACAGTGGTTTTGCCTTTGGTATGGGTGTAGAGCGTTTAGCTATGCTCCGCTATGGCGTCAATGACTTGCGATTATTTTTTGAAAATGATCTGCGTTTTCTTAAGCAATTTTAGGTAGAGGGAACTATGAAATTTAGTGAATCGTGGTTGCGTCAATCGGCAAACCCCTCAATCACAACTGAAGAGTTGGTTGCACAAATCACCATGGCAGGCCTAGAGGTCGATGCCGTTGAATCAGCTTCACCCGACATCAGCGGTGTTGTTGTCGGTGAAATTATTGCTGTAGAACAGCACCCAGATGCCGACAAGCTTCGCGTTTGTCAGGTGGCAGGTAATGGCGATACAAACCTTCAGGTTGTCTGCGGTGCCGCCAATGCTCGAGTTGGTATCAAGGTGCCTTTTGCCACCGTTGGGGCAGTATTACCCGAGGGTTTTAAAATTAAAAAAGCCAAACTGCGCGGTGTTGAATCACTGGGTATGCTTTGCGGTCAGACTGAGCTAGCACTAGGTGATGATGATACTGGGCTGTGGGAACTGCCAGAAGACGCCACTGTGGGAGAGGACCTACTCGACTATCTCGATTTGAACGACACTATTATTGAAGTGGATCTAACCCCCAATCGTGCTGATTGCCTTAGTATTCGCGGTCTTGCTCGCGAGGTAGGTGTGCTCACTTCTGTGGCGGTTAAACAGTTGTCTATTGATGCTGTTACCCCGAGTATCGATGATACTCTCAACGTAAGCATTGAAGCTCCGCAGGCCTGTGGCCGCTATGCCGGGCGCATTGTTCGCGGCGTTGATTTAAGTCGCCCAACACCACTGTGGATGCAGGAGCGCCTGCGTCGCAGCGGTATCAGAAGTCTAGGGCCGGCAGTTGATGTTACCAATTACGTTCTACTGGAGTTGGGTCAACCCATGCATGCCTTTGATCTAGCCCAGTTAGATGGCGATATCGTTGTGCGTATGGGGCAGGGTGAAACACTTGAGTTGCTCGATGACAGTCAAGTTAAAGTTGCCAAAGACACCTTAGTGATTGCCGATCAAAGCCAAACCCTTGCTATGGCGGGTATTATGGGTGGTGCATCTTCAGCGGTTTCTGACAGCACCACAGATATATTTTTCGAGAGCGCGTGGTTTGATCCAATTGCTATAGCAGGAAAAGCCAGAAACTACGGCAAGCATACCGACTCATCTCATCGCTTTGAGCGGGGGGTTGATTCAGAGTTGCAAATACAGGCGCTAGAACGTGCCACAGCGCTGATGCTTGACATCTGTGGTGGTAATGCCGGTCCAATTACAACCGTCGAGGCTGCAGACTACTTGCCAGTGCCGGCGTGTATAGAACTGCGAGATCAGCATCTAGCTCAGCAATTAGGTGTGAGTATTGATGCCAAAACAGTTGACGATATGCTGAGCCGCCTCGGTCTCAGTCTACAGCAGCGCGATGCTGACAAGGGTCTGTGGAAATCCCCCAGTTGGCGTTTTGATCTAGCCATAGAGCAGGATCTTGTTGAAGAAGTCGCCCGCGTATACGGCTACAACAAATTACCAGTTACCACGCCCGCCATGGCCGTGGATATCACTGTTAGTAAAGAAGCAATTAAGCCCCTTGAGTACTTTAGGGATCGCTTGGTGTCGCTGGGCTATCAAGAAGCTATTACCTATAGTTTTGTCGATCCAGATTTATTGCAAACACTAGACCCGCAGCGACAGGGCGTAAAGGTCAGTAATCCGATTTCTCAAGATCTATCGGTAATGCGAACTAGCTTATGGCCGGGACTGGTCAATGCCGCAATTCACAATCTCAATCGCCAACAGTCTAGAGTGCGTCTGTTTGAAGTAGGCCAGTGCTTTATAACCTCAGATAGTAAAGCCGCGGTTGCGGGATTAGAACAAAATCTCGCGTTGGCAGGACTTATCTGTGGTTCGCGATTGCCTCTGGGATGGTCTAGCGGCAAAGAGCAGGTGGACTTTTACGACATCAAGGGTGATCTAGAGGCTATACTTGAAGATAACCAAAGTGCCGAAAAACTTTCATTCCGCGCTGCGGTTCATCCGACTTTGCATCCCGGGCAGTCAGCTGAAGTGATCTCCAATGGCGAGTCTGTGGGTTGGATAGGGCGGTTGCATCCAGCTGTGGAGTCAAAGCTGGAAATAGCCAAACCACTTTTTGTATTCCATGTGGATATCGGTAAGATTAATCAATTTGCCGATATTAAAGCCAAAGAGGTCAGTAAATTCCCTGAGGTTCGTCGCGATTTAGCCTTTATGGTGGATGCCGCTACGCCGGCGCAATTGCTAATAGATGAAGCCAAAGCAGTGGTTGGCGACTTGCTATGCGATTTAAAGTTATTTGATGTTTATCATGGCAAAGATGTTGAAACTAAAGGAAAAAGTATAGCTTTGGGCTTGACCTTTCAGCACAGTTCGCGCACTCTTACGGATGAAGAGATAAATCAGTCAATCGACAAGGTGGTCAATCGCTTGAGTGAATCTCTAGGGGCTGAATTAAGAAGTTAATTTGGCTAGAACAATTAAGATATATAGGTGATGTTTAATGGGTGCACTAACAAAAGCTGATTTAGCTGAAATGCTATTCGATGAATTAGGCCTCAATAAACGCGAAGCCAAAGAAGTTGTCGAAATGTTCTATGCCGAAATTATCCATGCGCTTGAAAATAACGATCCAGTAAAACTTTCTGGATTTGGCAATTTCGAGTTGCGAGATAAAAAAAGTCGCCCTGGTCGAAACCCAAAAACCGGTGAAGATGTGGCTATATCTGCGAGGCGTGTAGTTACATTTAAACCCGGTCAAAAGTTAAAAAGTCGGGTAGAAATGCATGCTGGAACCAAGTAACAACAATCAGCTTCCTACAATTCCGGGAAAACGCTATTTCACCATTGGTGAGGTCAGTGAGCTGTGCGCTGTTAAACCCCATGTGCTTCGTTATTGGGAGCAGGAATTCCCCAGCCTAAACCCCGTCAAACGCCGCGGTAATCGCCGCTATTATCAGCGTGAAGATGTTGTGCTTATTCGTCAGATTCGCTCTTTGCTCTACGAGCATGGTTTTACTATTGGTGGGGCCAAACAGCGATTAGAAGGTGAGAGTAGCAAAAAAGAGAGTACGCCATACAACCAACTAGTCGCTCAAACCATTTCAGAATTAGAAGACGTACTCGAGTCCCTATCTCGTAAATAAAATCCAAGCAATTAATCCGGCAGTATTGGTTGCAATAGTTAAAGGGTAATGTATGATTGCCCACCTTAAATCGGGGCGTAGCGCAGCCTGGTAGCGCACTACACTGGGGGTGTAGTGGTCGCAGGTTCAAATCCTGCCGTCCCGACCAAATAAAAATCCATCATAGTCCTATGATGTTCTTAGAGCCCTTTATTTAAGGGCTTTTTACCACTACCCAACCTAAATGCACAATGCACAGCTAACAACCGCAAAACAGGTAAACGCTGCAAGAACCCTATTTGTCGAAAACATAAGTAATCCAAGATTACTTGAACAAATTGGCACTGAGACAAATGTTGCTATTGGCGTCAGTCTTTACTCCGATGCACTCACTGATATTCATGGCCCTGCGGCAACATATTTGTATATGATGAAATACAATATTGAATCTCTATTAGAGGCATTCAAAACACAATAAATTTCATAATAGATCATCAATTGTCCTAGCTAACTACTGTATAATACTCAGCATAATTAAAGACAGTATTTAGATGACTAGCTACTGATGATTACTACTAGGATTTACTATGGATAAAAACGATATTACAGTTTTATTTGAACAGTGGAATAGTGCCCTACAAACTGGGGAACCAAAGCAAGTTGCCGCACTATATGCAACGGATGCCATATTATTACCAACGGTTTCTAATCAGGTTCGACACAACCATGCAGAGATCGAAGATTATTTTGTACATTTTTTAGCCAAGGGGCCAAAGGGTGTTATCGATGAGTCCAATGTGCGAATATTTGGTGATCTTTCGATCAATTCAGGGGTCTACACCTTCTCATTTAACGATGGTGCCAGTGTGCAGGCGCGTTACACCTTTGTTTATCGCTGGGATGGTCAACGTTGGTTGATAGTAGAGCACCACTCCTCAGCAATGCCTGAGTAAATCATTTTCCCTCAACTGTAATAAGTTAACGAATGAATTCCGAACCCTTTGCAATAAGCGCCGTTCCAACAAATGTGATCACCGGCTTTTTGGGAGTTGGTAAAACCACAGCAATTTTAAATCTTCTAAAAAGCAAACCAGATAACGAGCGCTGGGCAGTATTGGTCAATGAATTTGGTGAGATTGGTGAAGATGGCAGTCTGTTTGAAGGCCAACACAGTCAAGAGCAGGGGGTTTTTATTCGTGAGGTACCTGGTGGTTGCCTGTAACTGTTCCTTAGAAGCGGGAAGCAGGTAATTATGTCCAATTATTTGCCAAACCACAGGAGGATTTCACCTCACTTTATTATGACCAACAAAAAACCCCGCCAAAAAAGGCAGGGTTTATGTATATGGCGCACTCGGGAGGATTCGAACCTCCGACCGCTCGGTTCGTAGCCGAGTACTCTATCCAGCTGAGCTACGAGTGCGTTTAGGTCTCATTTCTGAGGTCGCGTACTATAGGTTAGCACGCTCATTGAGTCAATAAAAACGGTGCTCAGTTAGCGATTTATCTTAATCTTTTTGTACTTTTTTATGAATTGGGTGCTTCTGCAACAAACACGGCTCTAATTGGCGCCGGATAACCCTCGATGGTTTTATTTGAATCCTCAGGGTCTAAAAAAGTTTCGAGAGAATCAAATGTCATCCAATCCGTAGAGCGCTGTTCTTCAGTGGTTGTTTTACATTGGTCAACTAGTCTTGGATTGCGCAGACCAATTTTCTCCATCCAGCCAATAAGAGTGTCAGCTGAGGGTAAAAACCATACATTGGGCATCTTTCCGTAGCGTCCTTTGGGAACAAGTGACTCACCATCCTTGCCCTCAATAATCAATGTCTCTAGCACCAGTTGACCACCATGTCTAAGTAATTCTTTAAGCTCTAAAAGGTGATCCATAGGCGAGCGACGATGATATAAAACACCCATTGAAAATACAGTGTCAAAGGCTTTTAATTTTTTTGGCATTTGCTCGATGCCAAAGGGGAGAACATCAATAGGGTGGTGTTCGCCGGCAAAGTGTTTGACAGCATAGAATTGAAATACAGATTTTGGCGAAGGGTCTATACCTATGACTCTTGCTGCACCAGCTCCGAGCATACGCCAACAGTGATAGCCATTGCCGCAACCCACATCTAAAACCAGTCGATTGTCCAGAGATTCTATGTGTGGCTGTACACGCTCCCATTTCCAGTCCGAGCGCCATTCAGTATCTATATTGAGGCCAAATAGATTAAAAGGACCTTTGCGCCATGGGTGAAGATCCATCAGAGTCGCCTGAAGTTGTATTCTTCGTCCCTTGTCCATTAAGCCGGGGTCGCCAATTGTCACTGATTGAGAAAAGTCCATGGTCAATGGATCAATTTCAGGTAATCGCTCAAGGCATTCCTGCCAGCTTGGCATATCTCCCCAGCGCTCGATACGCAATTGGTCGTTTATTTGCTGGGCTATATCGCCATGCCAATCGTAAAGGGGTGAATTGGGCAACCAATCGATGAGAGACTGGTATTTTTTTGATGGATCGTTCATATTGGCACTCTGTATGTAAGAGGCAATTATAATTGTTTTTGCCTATAGAATAAAAATTACTGAATAAAGTTTGGACTTATTTATGGATAATGATCGTATGGATAGGCTTGAGGAAAAGTTAGCTTTTTTGGAAGCTAGTAATGCCGAACTAAGTGATGAAATATTTCGTCAACAACAGGAAATTGCCGCTTTAACAAAGGCGCATCATCAGGCGATGGAGCGATTGCAGAGCCTCGAAGATGCAGAAGCTCATACCACGAGTGGGCAGGGTGGTTCTATTGCTATGGAAAAGCCGCCTCATTATTGATAAGCCGATCTTGGAGTGTTTATGTCTAAGCTAGATCAAACGCTAAAAACAACCATCGACAGGGTGTTTGCTGAACAGCAATGTTATTCATTGAGCCTCAGATCTTCTACCTGCGAACAGCGTTTGGCAGTATTAGAAAAATTTGAGCGAGTGTTTAAGTCCTCCTTTGATAAACTTTATAAGGCAGCCTATAAAGATTTTTCTAAACCGGAATCCGAAGTTAATACCGGCGAGATACTTTCGGTATTGTCTGAGTTAAAGCATGTGCAAAAATACCTTAGGCGCTGGATGAAACCCACGCGGGTGAGACCCACCGCGGCCATGATAGGTACTAAATCAAAAATTTTATACGAACCGAAAGGCGTTACTCTGATTATTTCGCCGTGGAATTATCCGTTTAATTTAAGTTTTGGCCCGATGATTTGGTCTATCGCTGCGGGTAATACGGTAATTTTGAAACCCTCTGAAATGACCCCGGCCATGTCTGCGGTGATTCAAGAAATAGTTGAGCAGGCTTTTGATTCCAGAGAGGTTTGTGTCTTTCAGGGCAATGCTGAGGTTGCCAGTTATTTGACTGAGCAACCTTTTAATCATATCTACTTTACTGGAAGCCCTGCCGTAGGTAAGCAGGTTATGACGGCCGCGGCAAAAAATTTGGCTTCGGTTACCCTAGAGCTCGGGGGCAAGAGCCCAGTTATTGTGGATCAATCCGCGGATTTAAATAAAGCAGCCAAATCTATATGTTTTGGCAAGTTGGTCAATAACGGTCAAACCTGCATAGCACCGGACTATGTATATGTTCACAGCAGTGTCAAAGATAAGCTTTTGTCTGCAATGCTTAAAGCGATCGAGTCGCTGTACGGGCCGTTGCCGAAAATTGCCAGTAATCCCGATTATTGTCGGGTGGTCAATCAAAGTCATTATCAGCGAATTAAATCACTGCTAGATAACGCTGAAGAGCAGGGGGCCAAGATTTTTTTCGGTGGTGAAACCAATGATCAACAGCGCTTTATTGCGCCAACCCTGTTGACTGACATCCCCCCTGAATCGGATATTATGCAGCAGGAAATTTTTGGTCCGCTTTTACCTGTGATGGAGTTTGAAGATATAGCCACAGTTATTGATAAGGTTAACAACAACCCGAAACCCTTGGCTCTGTATGTGTTTTCGGCCGATGATGCTTTGACGAATAGAGTGTTACAGCAAACAAGCGCAGGAGACAGTGCAATCAATGCGACGGTTATTCATGCGATCCATCAAAATTTACCCTTTGGCGGTGTCAACAATAGTGGCATGGGCAAATCTGGTGGCGTATGGGGCTTTCAGGCCTTTTCCCATCAGCGCAGTGTGGTTGAGGATAAATTGGGCTTAAGTGCTTTATTGAGTCCACCCTACACAGCTAAAGTTAAGCGTTTAATTAGGGCTGCACTTAAGTTTTTATCATAGTTTGTTACTTAATGGCAATTAGAGAACCGAAGTTATAGCACTGAAACCATGGGCTTACAGATTTAAATCCACAGTCTTTAAGACGCTGTATATGGCTGGTTAGGGTCTCCGGTAAAAGTACTTTGTCGATGGCATCGCGCTTTTGACTAATTTCTAGCTCAGTGTAGCCCTGATCGCGCTTAAATTGATGATGAAGTTCGGTCAGTAAATTGTTGAGCGATTCTGGTTCAAAATGCAGTTTTTCCGAAATGATTAGACACCCCATGGGGTTTAGCCCTCGGTAGATAGATTGAATTAACCCAGATCGACGGGCGAGAGGGACAAACTGTAGGGTGAAATTAAGAACGACTAGCGAAGCATTGGTTATCTGAATATCGCAGATATCATTTTTAATAAGTTCGGTTGTGGTTTCTGTGGGTTGCCCCTGCAATATAGTTTCGAGCTTATCCAGCATAGCCTGTGAGTTATCCACGGCATAAACAGTGGCATTTCGCCCTTCAATTCGCTCTCTAATAGCAAGGGTTGAGGCGCCGAGTGAGCAGCCTAGGTCATAACAGTAACTGTTGTTTTGTACAAACCGATCGGCTAATTCGCCAGTGTGATTAATAATGGTCTGATACCCGGGCACCGAGCGCTGAATCATATCGGGAAAAACATCCACAACCGAACTGTCAAACACAAACTTTGGGACCTTGCCCAATGGTTGCGCAAACAATTTATCGCGGTTTAAATCGGTCATTTTAGTTGATGATTTGAAGGCCCGTTGGAGCGGCTAAGTCAGTGTTAGTAATAATCGCTGTTGTGGCGTTATCGGGGCTTAAATACTGCTCTGCAACGCGTTTTAAGTCGCCCTCATTGACTTTGAGAACACGCTGTCTAAATTCAATTTGGGTTTGTTTGTTGCGGCCATTTAATTCAGTATAAAAGGCCTGAATTGCCTCGCCCGCAGGCGAGCTCGGCTTGTCCATGTTACCAATAACACCCAAGATGGCCTCTTCAATTTTATCGCTTCCAATGGGTTGGTTTAGTACCCACTTGATAGAGGCATCAAAGTCTTCCAGCGTACCATCGATTCTTGGATCCCGATAGGAGAAGAAACGGAAAGCGCCAGACTGACTGTCCTGAGATGCACCAGCACCATAGGCGCCGCCCTGTTCGCGAATGGCTCTGTGTAAGAAGCCATTACGTAATATTCCACCCAGAAGGGTTAGCGCTGCTGCGTCGGGGTGACTGCCAGCTACAGTAGGAAAAGCCTTGGCACAAAAACTTACCTGAGTTGAGGCGGTCCAACAGTGATCTCTCGGCAACATTTTTGGTTGATAGGCTAGTGTATTGTCAGTCTGTAGCTGATTTCTATCACTGGCTAAGGCGTCGGTCATGCTCTGACTAAATTCATCCAGTCGTTGTTTTTCCGATACCAATAGGTACTGGCGAGGTTGGTTGAGTACTAACTGATGTATAGCCTCTAACTGGCTAGCAAGTTTTTGTAATTTAGTTTCGCTGGTAATCGCCTGATTGAGTTTCCTTAACAGGCTTAGACTGGTCATGCCGCTCCAGCGCTGTTTGAGCTGTGCATAAGGCGATAGGTCGCTGCTGGCCGCCATCATGGCAAGCACATGCCCATTGCTAACAACAGAGGACTCTTTATGGGTTAGAATCTGCGCGATTAATTCTCTTAATCGCTCCAATTCATCAAATCTTGCAAGGCTAAAGGACTCCTGCATAAGTTCACTCATGGCTTGCTGATTGTTGGCCAAACCTTTACAAGCAAGGGTGATATTGCCATGTAATTTTGCCAGATCTTGGCGATGGGTGCGCACAGATGCTGAGGCATTGTAGGAGCCGACAACGCTGGAGTGCCAGAGTTGCGTCTCTTGATAGTTGCGGTTCCCCACGCCCATTTCTGTAACACAGGTGCTGTAGAGCGGCAAAAGATCAAATTGCTCCGCAGTTAATTTGGGTATTGGCATAATCAACTGTTGGTAGACTAGACCATTGGTGCCAGCCGCATAGGTTGTCAGCGGAAATCCCTCGGTTTGACGTTTTGTGGGTTGAGAAAAATGAATGTCCTCTGGAATATCCTCAAGCCCGACCTTGGGCAGAATATCTAAGTCCTCTTCCATTTCTTGTCGCTGTTTAAGTGCGGCTGCCGAGTCGACTATAGCTTGCTTTTGTTCATTATTGAGCTCGGCATTAATTGCTGATAGGCGATCTTTTTCTGCCTGATCCTTCTTGTTTGCCAGCTGAGCATCTGGTTTTAACACAAGGCGAATACGGTGTTGATTGTCTAAAAGTAGTTCTCGAGCCAGAGATTTAATATAGTCAGGATCGAGAATTTGCTGTTTCAGCTTTGCTATAACAGGATCCAAATCCAATAGTGATACAGGGTCGCCACGATGAGTAGCACTAGTGAGAGATGTCAAAATTAAGTTGAGGCCATAGGGGTATGAGCCACCAGTTATTTCTCGCTGGGATAGCTCCAATTGATGCAGACTTGCCGCAACCTGCTCGTAGGGCAAACCATTGTCCGCAACTTCTTGCAATAGCTGTAAAATCATCGTTTCTACTGCATCGGCTTGCTCTGGGTTAGAACCCTCAATACCACAGGCAAAGCACAACTCTAATTGAGAGTCCTCTAGCCCACACATGGGTGAAGGAGCAGTGCCAAGAACAGTTGTTTCAAGCAAGTTTTGCAGCGGCGAGCCACTATTATCCATCAAAACACTGGCCAATAGGCGTGCGCGCATGGTGTCTTCAAGATTGGTGCTTTTGCCAAGAAGCCATGCCAACACAATATGGGTCTTGTTTGCACTATCTGTGCCGTCTTCACCCGGTTCGAAGGCGTAGCTCTCTTCAAAATATTGCGGCTCTGAGTAACGTTTTTCATCAGTTACAGCGATATGATTATCCAGGGCTTCAAAACGATGAAGTGCATGTTGCTCAAATTTTTCCTGGTGATCAGCAGCTGCTATATTGCCAAAGGTAATAAATATGGCATTGCTCGGATGGTAGTGGGTTTTGTAGAACTGGGTAAATTGATCATAGGTAAGATCGGGTATATCTGCCGGTTCACCGCCGCTGTTGTAATGATAGGTGCTAGTGGGGTAGAGATGCTTGCTCATGGTTTGCCACAGTGTTGAGTTAATCGAACTCATGGCGCCTTTCATTTCATTGAACACTACACCTTTGTAGGTGAGCTCTGTATTGCTGTCATCCGCCTTGGCATATTCAAGTCTATGCCCCTCTTGAGCGAAATCTAAGGGATCGAGCCGGGCAAAGAATACTGCGTCCAAATATACTTCAAGCAAATTATTAAAATCTTTTTGGTTCTGACTGGCAAAGGGGTAGGCGGTCCAATCTGAACTGGTAAATGCATTCATAAAGGTGTTGAGTGAGCGCCGAATCATCATGAAAAATGGGTCGCGCACAGGAAATTTTTCACTGCCGCAAAGCGCAGTGTGTTCGAGAATATGGGCTACGCCGGTAGAGTCCATAGGCACTGTTCGCAGGGCAACTAGGAATACATTTTCGCTATTGTCGGCAGCGAGGTGAATATGCTGAGCGCCGGTAATTTTGTGGCGATATTCTTCAAATTGAATTTTAAGTGAAGGTATGGTTTGAACTCTGATTAGCTCAAAAGCACTGTGAACATCTGGGTTCATAAAGTCTGATATCTCTAACTTGGGTAAATATAGGGGTATTTTACGCTAAATAACGAATTTAAACATTATGGTTATTTATTTGGCGATACTCAATTGGTGTCATGCCTTCCCAGCGTTTAAAAGCTCGGTAAAAGGTGCTGGGTTCAGAAAAACCGGTAAGGTAAACAATCTCGGCAATGGTCTCATCAGTTTGACTTAAAAGCTGACGCGATAAAGATTTTCTGTACTGATTGATAATTCTCTGCAGGCTAGTACCAGCTAAATTCAACTGATGGCGAAGCTGTCGAGGACTTATATCTAATTGCTGGGAAATTATTTCTAAGCTGATATCACCGGATTCCAAGAGCGCTCCCACCTGACTGCGCACCTTAAATATCAAATCGCGTTTTTCAAGTAATTCCATATGCTGATCGGCGCTTTGCATATGCATTGATAGAAGTTCCGGTTCTGCATAGGGCGATCTATAACTCAGTATTTCCGGCTCAAAGTACAGCTTGAACTGCTTATGATTAAATTCTACTGGGCACTGAAATACCCGCTCATATTCAGCGCTATCAGTTAGTGCATCGTGGGTAAAACAAATTTTAGTGGGCTTGAATCGATCATCGCTAACAGACTGTAGAAAACGTATCAAACTCACCACCATTGCCTCTGCTAGGTGGGGGGTAAGATATTCATGCTCAGAGAAATAATTAGTTAAAAAAGGTGTGGGTGATTCTGTGATTTGCCCATGCATTGCATCGCTAATTAAGCGTTGGTAATTCAAAACGCGCTTTAGGCCCTCACCAAAGGTGGTGCTACTCAACAGTAGGTATTCTAGAATTTGCCCCTTGTAAACTGGCATATTCTCGCCTAAATGCAAGCCTATACAGGGGTCACCTGAGAGTTCAACCGCGGCCTTCCAGAACAGTGGTTGTGCCGAAAAATGGGTGCGCAGATTGGGTTTGTAAAGTTGTGCCGGATCGAGGCCGCATCGGTGCAGTACTTCATCTGCGTCTACATTTAGATTGACTAGGCCTTGATAGGCCATGCGAACAAGGGTGCCTGAATCGGTTAAGGTTGCCATAGCGCCAATACTCTTGTAAGTATGGGTCTATCATACCTAATTGACTCAAATGACAAAATGATTTTTTTTGGCGCCAATGTTCAGGCGTTTGTAAGGGGAGAGAATAACAGCCATGAATCAGACTAATAGACAGTCACAATCTCCTCTTCACAGTGTAACCCCTTTGCATTTAGAAGAGCCGCCGAATATGGCTCTTCTACTTGCAAAGGCTTTTTTCAAAAGCGCTAATTTCAAACTAGGGAACTCACTGCCACCATTGACAGCTCATTGGGAGGGTCTATCAATAGATCGCAGTCACCTACAGCGCTACAATCAAATCTGTGGCTTTGATAGCAGTCAATTGCCAGCGACCTATTTCTGGGTGCGAGCTTTTCCACTGATAATGTCTATTCTTGTTTCTAAACAGTTTCCGCTGCGTGCTATGGGGCAAGTGCATCTGCGCAATCAGATTGCAGTTCACAGTCCGTTTGACCTCAGCAAGACATTTAGTATTTCGGCAGCTGTAGAGCACTCCGAACTTACCTCAAAGGGTTTGGAGTGGTCTATGCAAATTTCAGTGATAACTGACAACCAGATGATTTGGTCATGTCGTTCGACGTTCTTATACCGTTGCAAAACAGGTATAGAGCGGGTATCCAAAACACTTGATAAACCTCAGGGTGATCCAGTTTCTTGGAGCTTGCAAACTGACCTCGGTCGTCGTTATGCAGTTACCTCTGGGGATTACAACCCCATTCATCTAAGTGCCCTAAGTGCCAAAATTTTTGGATTTAAACGTGCAATTGCCCACGGCATGTGGAGTAAGGCGCGCTGTTTGGCGGCACTTAGCGAGGTAATTCCCGAGGCTGGTTACAGCGTCGAGGTGAATTTCTTAAAACCAGTTTTTTTACCATCAGACGTCAAGTTTTATTCCGGTTTATCCGATAATCAGAGGCAGTTTTCGCTGTTTAATTCAACGGGTGCACAAATGCATTTGCAGGGTTCAATATTATAGGTATCAGTTATGTCAGACTTTAAAGTACCAGTAAACGATTATCTGTTCTTATTTAATGATGTTATGGATATGCAACAGAACTACCAGCATGTCAAAGGTGGTGATCAAGCGACACCAGATATGGTCGAAGCTATATTTACCGAGGGTGCAAAGTTTTGTGAAAATGAATTATCACCGCTATATCAATCCGGTGATGACGGATGCCAGTGGAATCAGGGTAATGTAACCACGCCTGCAGGATTTAAAGAGGCCTATCAAAAGTATGTGGAAGCAGGATGGCCCACATTGACTGGTACACCAGAGTTGGGTGGTCAGGGCCTGCCGGCGTCCGTCAGTTCGGCGCTAAATGAAATGCTCAACACGGCTAATTGGGCCTGGGCTATGTATCCGGGTCTGAGTGAAGGCGCTGTTGCTACCCTTGAAGATCATGGTACAGAGGAGCAAAAACAGATCTATCTTACAAAGCTAATCAGTGGCGTCTGGAGCGGCACAATGTGTCTCACCGAAGCACACTGTGGAACTGATTTAGGTCAGATGAAAACCAAGGCGGTTCCCAATGAGGATGGCAGCTACAAAATTAATGGCACTAAAATATTTATTAGTGCAGGAGAACATGATTTAACTGAAAATATCGTGCATATTGTTTTGGCCAAACTACCCGATGCTCCCGAGGGAACAAAGGGTATTTCATTATTTATCATTCCCAAATTTCTGCCTGCTGCCGACGGCTCTGTCGGTGAGCGCAATGGTGTCAACTGTGGCTCCATCGAGCATAAAATGGGTATACATGGCAATGCCACTGCGGTATTGAACTTTGATGATGCCACGGGCTTTTTGATCGGTGATCCCCACTCCGGTCTGAGTGCAATGTTTACCTATATGAATGTCGCTCGTATAGGTACCGCGAGTCAGGGCACGGCAGCGGCAGAACGCTCCTATCAGGGGGCTGCTTCCTATGCTGTGGAGCGCTTAGCCATGCGTTCGTTATCTGGCGTTAAAAACCCTGAGGGCCCCGCAGACCCCATTGTCTGCCATCCTGATGTTCGGCGTATGCTTTTGACTCAGAGAGTGATTGCCGAAGGCAGCAGGGCGATGATTTGTTATGCCAGTCAGTTTGCCGATTTATATACCTCGGCCAAAGAACCGGCAATGAAAAAACAGGGCGAGGATCGACTGGGTTTCTGCACCCCAATTTTAAAGGGTTTTATCACCGAACAGGGTGTGGTTGCCGCTAACTATGGTGTTCAGGTATACGGTGGTCATGGATACATCAAAGAGTGGGGGATGGAGCAGATTCTTCGCGATAGTCGCATCGCCACAATTTACGAGGGCACCACCGGAATTCAAGCTTTGGATCTGATAGGGCGCAAGACACTTATGGATAAGTTTTCGCAATTAAAAGTCTTTACCTCAGAGATGCGTACTTTTGCCATGCCCTATTTAATGGGATCAAAAACCTCAAAAAAACTGCGAAAATATGCTTGGAAAACGCTAAAAATGTCCATTAAATGGCGCTATCTAGGATTTAGAATAGCTCTTCAGGCAAAAAAGAATCGCGATGCGGTTGGTGCTGCGTCGGTAGATTTTTTGATGTTCTCTGGCTATGCCTTTATGGCTCATATGTGGATGATGATGGCGGCTAAGGCTGAGGCTAAACTCGAGGCTGGGGAGGGCGATAAGCAGTTCTTGATCGACAAGTTACATAGCGCAGATTTCTTTTTTGAACGCTATTTGCCTCAATCAATGGTCCATGGGGCAACTATTAAAGCTAGCTTGGGTTCGCTGATGCAGATGCCAACCGATTATTTTGATGGTTCTAAATAGCCTGAAGCGCTCCAACTGCGCTGGTGACTAGCAGTATCCAGCCAATATTGCGATAGAAGCTACGGTTATCTCTTTGCAGAAGCCACTGATGGGTTTTTAAACCTATAACATGACCTATGGCAGCAAATGGCAGCAGTAATAAGGCATTGGTAAATTGTAAATCCACCTCAGCCAAGCTAAAACCGATCATCTTAATGGCCACCAAAACAAACCAAATCACAAACAGCGTCGATCTAAACTGGTGGGATTCAATATGGCGCATAGCCACGGCGATAATCAATGGCCCACCAACCAGTGAAGTACCACTAATGTAGGCCCCGATAACTAAAAAGATGACATCCATAACGCGGCTCTTACTGCGCATGGGTTTGTCTAGAATATAAGTCAGGGCATAGGCGCCAATAAGAGAAAATATAATTAAATTTACTAAATCTACGGGTAAAACCAATAGGCCAATAACGCCGGCAACTTTTGGAATAATCATAATTGCCATGCTGTAGCGAATAAACCACCAATTAACTTCGGTTTTTACGTTTTTACCCGGTTTTTTGTGGCTAAGGTACTGATCACTAAAAAGGGTGGTGCTAGCAAATAACAGTAAATGAATAGAGATTATTGGTAAAAAGATCAGTGGATCATTGTGCACTAGCAATAGAAATGGCAGGGTAAATAAGGCGCCGCCAAAGCCAATCCCAGAGCGGACAAAGCCGCTCCATGCAAAAATTAGAGCGATCAGAATAAACTGAATGATACTGAGATCGGCCATCTAGTAATAGCGGTTAACAGCAGGAGCAGCTTGAAATTTTACCACTGGTTATTTCGCTGTTTGTGGCTTCGCGTATATCGATAATTTCAACTTCAAAATTTAAATTCTTTCCGGCTAGAGGGTGATTCATATCGACATCGGCATTAAATTTACCAACTTTAATAACAGTGCCATGACAAACGCCGGTGTCAGTGTTAACTTTGATTTGCTTGCCCGGGGTAAGCTTGCCCTCGTGTTTTAGATACTTTACGGGAATGCGCTGGGTATTATTGATATTTTTTAAGCCATAGGCATCTGCAGGCATAAGGCTGAAGGATAATTTTTGCCCTTTATTGGCTTTGTTAAGTTGTGATTCAAATCCTCGAACCATCTGACCGCGACCGTGAAGATAAACTGTCGGCTTGTCGATGTCGTAAGTATTTTCAATGACATTGCGACTGTCATCGCTGAGGACGTAGTGGACCGTCACAACCTTGTTTGTTGAAATATGCATTGTCTTTCCCTATGGCTCTGAGTCATAATTTTAGCATTAATTGCGTTCTCTGGGGCAGTGTAAATGACATCCGAAAAAATAGTAGATAACCCTGATGACGGTGAAAATTTATTTGGATCTATGTTTGGAGAGGATGTTATTCCACTCAAAGGCAAGGGTGCCCATAGATCTGAGCAGGCGCAAAAACAAACGCCAGGTATGGTTGAGCGTCGCAAGGCCGCGCAGCGCGATGAGACAGTTTTTAAGAATGAGCTTACAGCGGGTGATGAGGTTAAACAGCTAGATCCTTTTGATATTCTCTGCTTTAGCCGCCCCGGCGTTCAGTACGGGGTTTTTAAAAATCTTCGCCAAGGCAAGTATGAGGTTCATTCCACACTAGATTTACATGGTTTAACAGTAGAACAGTCGCGTCAAGCGGTGTGGGGGTTTATTAAGGACTGCAACAAACAGGGCGTGCGATGTGCGCTGATTACTCACGGCAAAGGTCAGGGACGCGCAGAGCCGGCTAAGCTAAAAAGTTGTGTTGCCCACTGGCTGCCACAAATTGATTCAGTCTTAGCTTTTCACTCTGCACAAAAACAACATGGTGGACTCGGCGCTACCTATGTTTTATTCAAAAAAAGCACGGCATCTAAACTGCGAACAGCTGAGCAGCATCAAAATCGAGGTAAGCGTAACTAGTTTATCAATCTAATTTCTTTTTCACTGCGTAAGGATTTATAAAAGAGGATTGAGAAATTTCCCGTGAAAAAGCATATTGCAGTTGTTAGAAACAAGTTATTACAGTCTAAATGGTTGCCACTTGCGTTGGCAGTTTCCCTTGTTTTTGTGCCAAATTCACTTCTACTTATAAAGCTGTTAGGTGTTGTTCTGGCACTGATCCTCTTTTATCAATCTATACTTTTAGGTAAGAACTCTTCAAAGAGGAATCTTCTAAAATGACTTTTTCTATAGACAGTATTCCGGTATCACTAGCTCTGTGTTTTGTTGCAGTAATTCTTCTAGCTCTATCTGGTTGGCTGTATAGTTTGTGGGTGGATGAAGTCAGTATTGTCGCTCCATTGTGGCCGATAATGGTGTTTATCTGTACCCTGATATACAGTAATTTTTCAGGGGCTGAGGGATATATGAGTCTGGCTGTGAAAGCCATGGTGCTGTTGTGGTCAACGAGAATGGCACTCTTCTTGCTCATCAGAGATTTCTATCGACCTGAACAGCGACAATACCGCATGATGCGTATCGAATTATCCTCCTCCTTCTATCGCAAAAGCTTGCCAAAAATATTTTTTGGCCACGCCATTTCGGCTTGGATCGCTAGCTGTTTATTTGCCGTTTTACTGTTTGACATCGGGAGGGGTAACGATCAGTGGACGGGTATTCATACATTTGCCTTGGGTGCATTTACTGTTGGTTTAATTGCTCAAACTATCGCCGACTACCAGCTGCATTCCTTTAGTAAAAATGTCCAGCGTGGAAGTGAAACCTTTGTGAAGGGGTTATGGAAGTACAGCCGACATCCCAATTATTTTGCCGAGTGCCTGATATGGTGGTCATGGGGTATATTTGCCATACCTACAGGAAATATTATGGCGCTTGTGTGTCCGGTGTTTATCACCTATCTAATGGTAAAAGTGAAAGCAGCGCAGGAGGTTGAGGAAGACATCGCCTCGCGGCGACCGGATTACAAAAAGTACATCGAAAATACCAGTTTTATGGTGCCTTGGCGTTCAAAGCTGTAATTAACTTCACCTAATTTGCAGACAATACTTCGTAGATACCCTGCATTAAACTTTCTAGATCCTGATTGGACATTATAAATGGCGGCATTACATAGACTAATCTGCCAAATGGCCGCACCCAAATCCCCCGTGCTACAAACTGGCGCTGTATCTCAGCTAGTTGCACAGGTTGTTTCATTTCCACCACGGCTATAGCGCCGAGAATTCTGGTGTCGGCAACAGTGTCCAAGTGAATAAAGGGTTCAATTTGCTGCTTTAGAACCGTTTCTATTCGGGCAATATTAGACTGCCAATCTTCATTTAATAACTCTTCAATACTTGCATTGGCAACGGCACAGGCTAGAGGATTGCCCATAAAAGTCGGCCCATGCATAAAACAACCGGCATCGCCATCACAGATGCCATTGCTTAGTTTTTCGGTACAGATCGTGGCTGCTAAGGTCATGTAGCCGCCAGTTAGGGATTTGCCCAAGCACATGATATCAGGAGTAATTTGCGCCCATTCGCAGGCGAAAAGTTTACCTGTTCTGCCAAAACCTGTGGCAATTTCATCTGCGATTAAAAGAACGTCGTGTTTATCACACAGCAGTCGAACCTGCCTTAGATACTCCGGCGAATAAAAATTCATTCCTCCAGCACCCTGAACAACTGGCTCCAGTATTACCGCGGCAATATTCTGATGCTGGTTTTCAATAATAGATTTAAACACTGCTATATCGCTGATATCCCAGGGCTGATCGAAACCTATTTGTGGTTTGGGTGCAAAGTAGTGCTGAGGTAAAACCTGATCGAAAATATGGTGCATGCCATTGGTTGGGTCGCACACTGACATAGCGGCAAATGTATCGCCATGATAGCCGCCTTTGAGACTAAGCAATTTATTTTTTTCCGGTTGCCCCTTGGATATCCAGTATTGAAATGCCATTTTAATGGCTACTTCAACACTAACTGACCCAGAATCTGATAAAAATACTTTATCTAATCCCTCTGGGGTTATATCGACTATTTTTTCGCAAAGTGTAACTGCGGGCGAGTGAGTGATGCCACCAAACATAACATGGCTCATGCGATCGATCTGGTCCTTTGCCGCTGCATTTAGCGCAGGGTGGTTGTAGCCGTGAATAGCGCACCACCAAGAGGACATGCCATCGATTAGTTGTCTGCCATTGGCTAATTCTAGGCGTACGCCTTTAGCTGATACAACTTCATAGGCTGGAATTGGCTTTGTGAGGGATGAGTAGGGGTGCCAGACAAACTGCTGATCCTTTTGTGAAATATCTGAATTATGGTGCGTGTCGGCAGTCACGGTGGAAAATTCCCCTATGCAAAATTAACAACAATCCAAGTCATACGTTAGTGGGACCTAATTGTAGCAAATTATCATTGAGTGCATGGTTTTTTGGTTGGTGATAAGACAGTTAGCTACTACAATACAGGCCCTTGAGATAATGCCGAGGTATCTAATGCTCAATAAAAAGGATCAACTGGAAGCCAACAAGCTTCAAAAGCGCTTGCGTCGAAACGTTGGCAACGCCATTGCAGATTATAAGATGATCGAGCAGGGCGATCGAGTGATGGTGTGTTTATCCGGTGGTAAAGATTCTTATGGTATGTTGGATATTCTAATGAATTTGCAGCGCAGCGCGCCCATTGATTTTGAGTTGGTTGCAGTAAATTTGGATCAAAAACAGCCGGGATTTCCCACTGAGGTGCTGCCGAATTATTTGGATGGGCTGGATGTTGAATACCATATTCTGGAAAAGGATACCTATAGTATTGTCACCAGTAAAATCTCTGAGGACAAGACTTTTTGCGGTCTCTGCTCGCGCTTGAGAAGGGGCACGCTTTACGGTTTTGCGCAAAAGATAGGAGCTACCAAGGTAGCCCTAGGGCATCATCGCGACGATATAGTTGAAACCTTATTTTTGAACATGTTTTATCAGGGTAAGCTCAAAGCAATGCCGCCAAAATTATTGGCTGATGATAAGAAGAATATGGTGATCCGACCACTGGCTTACTGTCGCGAGTCAGACTTGCTGGCGCTCGCGGAGTTGCGCGAATTTCCAATTATTCCCTGTAATCTCTGCGGCTCCCAAGATGGTCTTCAGCGGCAGGTAGTGAAAGAGATGCTCAATACATGGGAGCGCAAGTATCCCGGGCGTATTGATACAATTTTTAATGCCATTAAAAATGTTTCTCCATCGCAATTAGCTGATACAGAATTGTTTGATTTTATAAGCCTGAGTCTAGAGAGACATTCCGAGCAAGATAATGATCTGCGAATACCCTCGCTATCTCTTTAGGCACAGTGACAAAACAGTAACTCTGGAAAATTTTACCTAAATTTGGGTCTATACTTAGGGTAAGTTCACCGGTTTCCTGAGGTGCTATCCGTGAAGTCTAATACCTCCAATGTAGTTTCCCTAACTAAAGCACCTCTTTTTTTAATTTTTTTGCTCTGCTCGATGTACTCAAGCGGTTTTGAACTGGGTTTTGGTATTAAATCTCTGGGGTCATATGTGGAAGTGGGCCATAAGTTCAGCGACAGCTTCAATATTCGCGCCGTAATAAGTGTCTATGAGTATTCCGCCGGTGAAGACGCTGATTCATCGGATGTGCCCTCTATAACCACGATGTATCTGGACGATTCTGCGTCACTGGATATGCGGCAGCTTTCACTGCTTATTGACTATCATCTATGGGAGGGTGATTTTCGCTTTACCGTTGGGATTACTGACAATAAGATAATTTTTGCTGTGCACAACAAAGGGGATGGTGATTTTGTTATTAACAACGTTATTTTTTCCGATCAAGTGATCGATTCAACCTACTACCAACTGCAACTTACCAATGGTATTTCGCCTTACTTTGGCATCGGTTGGTCAACGGGTTTTGACAGGGACAAGGGTTTTTCATTTAGCGGTGATTTGGGGTTTTATTATGCGGCGGATTTCGATGTAAATTTTTCCGCAGCATGCTCTGATAATTCAACGCGCCTTCAGTGTGTTATGGTCAGAATAAATGCGAAAAAGGAACTGTATTACCTCGGACAGGAGTCAGAAATACAGTTGTTGCCAATGTTTGGTATGGGTCTAGCGTACAAATTTTAATATCTGGTGTTACATTTTTTCCATCACTTCAATACCGAGTAAATCCAAGCCTTTTTGTAAAATTGAGGCGCTGTAGGCGCAGAGCTGAAGTCTGCTTTGTGCGGTTTCTGGGGCAATCTCGGGTTTAAGGATAGGGCAGTGCTCATAAAAACTCATAAATAGACTTGAAAGTTCATAGAGGTAACTGCATAGGCTGTGTGGATAGCAGTCTTCAGCAACTTGATTGACCACCTCATTAAATTGCAACAATTTAAGTGCCAATTGTTTTTCTTCAGCCTGTGAAATGCTGACGTTTGCTGAAAATTCCTCGAGTTGAATATCGGCTTTGCGGAAAATGCTGAAAATTCTAGTGTAGGCATACTGTAGGTATGGCGCTGTATTGCCTTCAAATGAAAGCATAGAGTCCCAGTCAAAAATATAGTCATTGGTGCGTGTTTTGGAGAGGTCGGCGTATTTGACTGCACCAATGCCGACTTTTCGCGCTATATCTTTTATTTCATTGTCACCCAGATCAGGGTTTTTGGCGGATACCAATTTTTCTGCACGTTCGACTGCTTCTTGCAACAGGTCGGCTAGTTTGACTGTGCCACCGCTACGGGTTTTAAATGGTTTGCCATCTCTGCCCATCATGGTGCCGAAAGCATGGTGTTCTAAACTTATACTACTGTTTGCATAATTAGCCTGTAGAGCTGTGGCGAATACCTGTTTCATATGCAGTGATTGACGGGCATCAATAAAATAAAGAATTCTATCGGCATTGAGAGTGGCGGCTCGATATTTTAGTGCAGCTAGATCTGTGGTGGCATAGAGAAATCCGCCGCCAGATTTTTGCACAATCATAGGAGAGGGATCTCCGTTTTTGTCGGCTAACTGCTGTAGAAAAACAACTTTTGCGCCATCGGATTCCACGGCCAGTTGGCGATTGCACAAGTCGTCAACTATACCCTGTAGCTGATCGTTATAGGCGCTTTCAGGTTTTATATGTTCGGAGTTAAGGCCGACGTTGAGTTTGTTGTAGATCTCGGTGTTATGGGCAACTGAAACATCAATAAATTGTTGCCATAATTTTAAGCATTTAGGGTCGCCAGATTGCAATTTTACAACATAGGCTCGTGCGGTATCAGCAAACTCGGGATCGGCGTCAAAGTGCTTCTTTGCCTGCTGATAAAAAACTTCTAGATCACTCAGCGCAAGCTCGGCCTGATCACCTTGACTGAGTTGAAGTTCTAATTCAGCAATTAACATACCGAATTGTGTGCCCCAGTCGCCCATATGATTTTGTCGAATAACATTGTGGCCTTGATAGTCTAAAACCCTCGCTAGGGCGTCGCCAATAATGGTTGACCGCAGGTGGCCAACGTGCATTTCTTTGGCGAGGTTAGGTCCTGAGTAATCGATAACTACATTTTTTGGCTGAGTATCGGCCGCATCCAAGCAGTGCTTTAGGCAGTCGGCAATATATTGGTTTTTTAGTGTGATATTGATAAATCCGGGACCAGCAATTTCTGTTTTTTCCGCAATCTCGGTTAGGTCTACTTGCTGAACAATTTTTTGCGCCAACTCACGTGGATTGGTTTTGAGTTTTTTGGCGGCGCCCATGGCGCCATTGGCTTGATAGTCACCAAACTGCGGCTTGCCGCTTAGATTCAGCAATGGCGAACACTCGCTGGGGATATCCAACGCTTGCATAGCGTGTTTAAAACGGATGTTTAGGCTATCTTTTATGCTCATAGTGTTCTTTCGGTTTTTGAGTTTTTGTATTCAGGGTGTGAATTGTAGTTTTTAGGCTGAATAAAGCAAAGCCAAACTTGCAAAAAATGGCTATATTGCTATCATTTCCGGTTTGACGCCAATCCTTTTCTGAGTTTTGGCAGTAACTTAAATTAATTTTTCGGACTATTGATGGACGCTTCGCTTATTTCTCAAGGTTTAGATCTTCTTTTATATGGTATGGGTACCGTGTTTGTGTTCCTTACTATACTTGTGGGTTTAACCGCTTTGATGTCTCGCACTGTTATGCGTTTTTCACCAGAAGAGTCAGTGGAAACTGAAGTGAACTCTCAGCAGATACATACTGCATTGGTCGAGAAAAGAATTGTTAAAGTAATTCAAGCTGCAATTGATCAGCATCGCGGGAGCTAGCAAGCCCTCAATTGGTTGCTAACAGCTCTATATTTAGTTTTTTAAAGGTAAAAGGACATATATATGCCCTCTGCAAAGTCTGCGCTAGGAATAACTGAAGTAGTTTTTCGTGACGCCCATCAGTCACTTTTTGCAACACGTATGCGTATCGATGATATGTTGCCCATAGCTGAAAAGCTCGATCAGATCGGCTACTGGTCAATGGAGTCATGGGGTGGTGCAACATTCGATGCCTGTATTCGTTTCTTGGGAGAGGATCCCTGGGATCGTATTCGCGAAATTAAAAAGGCAATGCCTAACACACCACAGCAAATGCTGTTCCGCGGCCAGAATATTCTCGGCTACAGGCACTATGCCGATGACGTGGTTGAAAAATTTGTAGAGCGCGCGGCTATCAATGGTATTGATGTATTCCGTGTGTTTGACGCAATGAATGATATGCGCAACTTGGAGACAGCGCTGCGCGCGGTTAAGCAGGTCGGCAAGCATGCTCAGGGCACGATTTCTTACACAGTGAGCCCTGTGCATACCATTGATCTATGGGTCGATCTTGCTCGGCAGTTAGAGGACGCTGGCGCGGATTCTATTTGTATTAAAGATATGGCGGGACTACTTAATCCCTATGTGGGCTTTGAGTTGGTCACTAAGCTCAAGAAGGCGATTTCCATTCCGTTGCAACTTCACTGCCATGCTACTACTGGTTTGTCGACAACTACTATCACTAAGTGTGTTGAGGCGGGTATAGATAACGTGGATACGGCTATTTCGTCCATGTCTATGACCTATGGCCACTCTGCAACTGAGTCTGTGGTTTCAATTTTCAAAGATTCTGAGCGCAATACTGGCTTGGATATTAGTAAGCTAGAAGAAATTGCCGCTTACTTTAGAGATGTGCGTAAAAAATACGCGCAATTTGAGGGCTCACTTCGCGGTGTTGATTCACGAATTCTAGTTGCTCAAGTTCCCGGTGGTATGTTGACCAATATGGAATCACAACTTCGCCAACAGGGTGCTGTAGATAGATTGGATGACGTATTGTCTGAAATTCCCCGAGTGCGTGAAGATCTTGGATTTATTCCTCTGGTAACCCCTACCTCGCAAATTGTCGGTACTCAGGCAGTGCTAAATGTTTTGACAGGGGAGCGTTATAAGTCTATTTCTAAAGAGACTCAGGGCATTCTCAAGGGTGAATATGGCGCCACTCCAGCTCCGGTTAACAAGGATCTTCAGGCGGAAGTTCTCGATGAAAACGAAGAGCCAATAACCTGTCGCCCCGCGGATAATATTGAGCCTGAACTCGAGTCTCTAACCATTGAGCTTGAAGGGTTGTCTTCGGAGCATGGCTTTAGTTTGACTTCCAATGAGGGTCAGATTGATGATGTGTTGACCTATGCTTTATTCCCGCAGGTCGGTTTAAAGTTTTTGCAAAATCGCAACAATCCAGATGCCTTTGAACCTGTACCTACTGGTAAGCCTGCAGTACCTACAAACGAAGCGGGTGAAGAGATTTACACGGTTGAGGTTGAGGGCAAGTCGTACACTGTAACAGTTAGTGCGGGTGGCGATGTCAGCGGTATTGCCGCTGTAGGCTCTGAAACTGAATCAGTTTCGACTGATGTTCCAGCAACTGGTGGTGAGCCGGTTGCGGCACCGCTTGCAGGCAATGTTGTCAAGGTTCAAGTAAAGCCGGGTCAGCGGGTGTCAGAGGGTGAAAGCATTGTTGTCTTAGAGGCGATGAAAATGGAAACCTCTGTCAGTGCGCCATCTAATGGCACTATTGTTGAAGTTAGGGTGAAGGCAGGGGATAGTTGTGCTGTCGGTGATGTTCTAGTAACTCTGGCCTAAGGATTTAAAGCATGGATAATCTTCTTAGTTTATGGGCCAGTTCTGGTCTTGTTCAGGTGGCTGGCGGTCAGGCTGTCATGATGCTAGTTGGTTTTGGCCTTCTCTATCTAGCAATCAGCCGAGGTTTTGAGCCGCTGTTGCTAGTGCCGATTGGCTTCGGTACGATTTTGGCTAATATGCCGGGCACTGACTTCCTTCAGGCCGGTGGTCTGCTTTACATGATTTACCATGCTGGCATTGAAACCGGATTATTCCCTCTGCTTATATTTATGGGAGTAGGGGCAATGACCGATTTTGGTCCGCTGTTGGCCAACCCCAAGACGTTGTTGCTGGGTGCCGCAGCCCAGGTTGGGATTTTCACCACTGTGCTCGGTGCGGTTGCCTTGAGTTACTATGGCATATTGGACTTTAGTATTGGCGATGCCGCATCCATTGGGATTATTGGTGGCGCAGACGGCCCTACAGCAATATTTGTGACCAGTAAACTGGCGCCAGATTTGCTGGGCCCTATCGCTGTTGCGGCATACTCCTACATGGCTTTAGTGCCTATCATTCAGCCGCCAATTATGAAGGCGTTAACCACCGAGTCTGAGCGCAAGATTGCTATGGTTCAGTTGCGTCCAGTCTCTAAGACTGAGCGAATTATTTTTCCTTTAACTCTGCTGGTGTTGGTGGCGATGATACTGCCTGCCGCGGCACCTCTGTTGGGTATGTTTTGTTTTGGTAACTTGATGAAGGAGTGCGGTGTTGTCAATCGATTGAGCGATACTGTACAAAATGCCCTGATCAATATTGTAACCATCTTTTTGGGATTGGGCGTTGGCTCAAAGATGAGTGCAGAGAAGTTTTTGAATGCTGAAACTATGGGTATCCTCGGTCTCGGCGCCGTTGCATTCTGTATTGGCACAGCCTCTGGGGTTTTGATGGCGAAATTAATGAACCTGTTATCCAAAGAGAAGGTTAATCCACTGATTGGCGCCGCAGGTGTTTCTGCTGTTCCAATGGCTGCTCGAGTAGCTAACAAGGTAGGGCTTGAGGCCAACCCTCACAACTTCCTTCTAATGCATGCTATGGGGCCGAATGTGGCGGGTGTAATTGGTTCTGCGGTCGCTGCGGGTGTAATGATTAACCTCGTTAGCGGTATGTGATGGGCCCTGTAGAAGCTATTGTAGTCGACAAGCTAAGTAGGGCGTTCTCTCCTGAGTATTTGGAAGTGATTAACGAGAGCGCCTCACACAATGTTCCCGCCGGCTCGGAAAGTCATTTTAAAGTTATTATAAGTGCTGATTTTTTTCTTAATCAATCGGCGGTTAAAAGACATCAAGCTATCTATGCTGAGCTTGCTGACGAGCTTAAAAGCCCAATTCATGCGCTGTCTTTGTTCGTCTACACGCCGAAGGAGTGGCAGCGATTAGTGGCGGTTCCTACGTCGCCAAAATGTATGGGCGGTTCCAAGCAAGTATAGGATTTTACCCCGCAAATTTAGGCCTTTTTGGCTGTCTAAACCCCTTTAAATTCATATATTCGCCTACCCTTAACCGATTCATCGCATATATACACCTATTCACCGAATAACACTGGTTCTACGCCCTTAACACGAACAAAATCGGAGGTTGATATAAGTAAGTCTCTTATTTTTCTTGGAATATTACAAAAACTCATCTAGGGGGAGTTATGCGTCAGCAATCTACGTCAAATTCATACGCGACATTAACCAGTCGTTTCGGTGCATTATCTGCACTTTTATTGTCTTTTGTACTAACCGCTTGTGGCGGTAGTGGCGAGAGACCAGTTATTGAAGACGAACCTGGTCTTGATGGTGTTGCACCATCTTTGAATGAGGCGACTGTTCTAAATAAGTGTAATATGACGCCTGTTGTGGCGCTAGACGACACAATCACAATTACTATCGATTCTACGGAATCCATCCTTAAGCCTGTGGTTACAATTGCCGGCAATGAGGTTGCAATGTCTGGTCAGCACCACAGCTGGTCGGGTGAGTATGTGTTTGAAGATGCTGGCGAGCTAGAAAATGGCGATATTATCCCTCTTAATATTTCTTACGCTGATAACAGTGGTATGAGTGGTAGTGAAGTAACTGAAGCTGATGACGGCGCACTTACTTACTGTGATTCAGACGTGACTACTTGTCAGTGTTTCCCAGAAGATATTTCTGGTGTTTGGCAAAATGCTAATAAAATTGGCGCCATGGGTGTTGGCCCCTACGAAGGTGATACTTCTTACTGGGGTGTAGATGACTTTGAGCTAGGTCGTCGCGATTGTGTATTTGATGACACCTACACCTTCACTGCAGATGAAAATGCCCAATCAGGTGGTGGTCTTTTCTCTCAGGAAATGGACGGTTGGACTTGGCTTGAAAGTTGGGCTAGCCCAGACGGTCTTGAAAGCTGTGGTGATCCAACGCTTCTAGAAAACTATCCTTGGGACGGCCTTGAAACTGGTCATACATACAAATGGGATCCAGAGCAGGGTCAATTGACAGTAATCGGTCAGGGTGCACACATTGGTATTCCTAGAATTATCAATGGTGGTGATGCCAGTGCTGACGGTCCTGCAAACAATGTTGTGTACAACATTGCTACTGCATCTAACTGCTTTATCTCAATGAATATTTTGGCTGGTGGCGACCTCTGGTGGCATTTTGAGCTTGAAAGAATTGCTATGGCTGATGGCACCCCAGTTACTTCTGAATCTGAATATTGCTCTGCAGCAGCTGCGCCTGTAGGCGGTGATACTGGTGGTGATACTGGTGGTGATACTGGTGGTGATACTGGTGGTGATACTGGTGGTGATACTGGTGGTGATACTGGTGGTGATACTGGTGGTGATACTGGTGGTGATACTGGTGGCGATACTGGTGGCGATACTGATGGTGATACAGGTTCAACTTCTGTTGCTGAGTTTAGCGAGGCCTTTGGTGGTTCAGTAATCGGTGAAGGCGATAGCTACACCTTCCCATCAGGTTCTGAATCTTGGGCTGGTTTTGCTAATATGAATACAGATATGTATCCATTGAGCTTCTCAAAAGCTGGTACTATTAGCTTCACTGGTTCGGTTGCTGACGGTGGTGATGTTGATGTTCGCTTCCGCTTAGAATTCAACCCACATCCGGATGTTGACCCAGCTTATGACACTGAAACAGTTACTGTATCTGGCTCCGATGCAGCCACTTACACTGTAGCAGTACCTTCTCAGGGCGCTAATACCTTTAGTTCACTGATTATGTATGTAGTGACTCAGGACAAAGCTGTGACTGTTTCTAATGTTGTTGTTGCTAGTGATGCTGCTGACTCTGATACAGGTGGTGATACAGGTGGTGACACTGGTGGTGATACAGGTTCAACTGCTGTTGCTGAGTTTAGTGAGGCCTTTGGTGGTTCAGTAATCGGTGAAGGCGATAGCTACACCTTCCCTTCAGGTTCTGAATCTTGGGCTGGTTTTGCCAACATGAACACTGATATGTATCCATTGAGCTTCTCAGAAGCGGGTACTATTAGCTTCACTGGTTCGGTTGCTGACGGTGGTGATGTTGATGTTCGCTTCCGCTTAGAATTCAACCCACACCCGGATGTTGACCCAGCTTATGATACTGAAACAGTTACTGTATCTGGCTCCGATGCAGCCACTTACACTGTACCAGTACCTTCTCAGGGCGCTAATACCTTCAGTTCACTGATTATGTATGTAGTGACTCAGGACAAAGCTGTGATTGTTTCTAATGTTGTTGTTGCTAGTGATGCTGCTGACTCTGATACAGGTGGTGATACAGGTGGTGACACTGGTGGTGACACTGGTGGCGATGCCGGTGTTGCAGCTGAGTGGACACCGTTTGCCGGCAGTGGTGCAACTATGGAAGGCAATGTATTTACCTTCCCAACTGGTGCGCAATCTTGGGCGGGCTTTGCTAACCTAAATGAAGACCTATACCCATTTGAGTTCGCTGAAGCGGGTGTAATTAACTTTACGGCATCATCTGCTGAGCCAGTCAATATTAAGTTTGTGTTTGAATTTAACCCTTACCCAGACGTTGATCCTAACTTTGAATCTTCAACTGTAACGGTAAATGGTGAATGTCAGGCTTATCAGGCTACTATTCCTGCGCAAACAGCGGGTCAGACCTTTAGCTCTTTCCTAATGTATGTTGTTGAAAATGACATCTCGGTTACTGTAAACGATGTTGTGGTTAATGGTGCTACATCTGCTTGTGGTGACGCTGGTGGCGACACAGGTGGCGACACAGGTGGTGATACAGGTGGTGATACAGGTGGCGATACTGGCCCTGTAAATACTGCTGCCGCGCTTTGGGTGCCCTTCGATGGCAGTGGTGCTACTAAAGATGGCGACACCTATGAATTCCCAACGGGTTCTCAGTCTTGGGCCGGTTTCGCCAATGACAATGCCGATCTTTACCCATTTGAGTTCGCTGAAGCGGGTGTGATTAACTTTACGGCATCTTCTGCTGAGCCAGTTAATCTA
>CAXRCX010000007.1:0-3054 GCA_964229255.1 Porticoccaceae bacterium | reverse complement strand
ACCATAACAACGCATACTTATGTGGATCTTGCTCTTCAAACATAGCCAAATATTAACACCATCACGATTAAATTAATCTATCTTCACCCTTAGATAGATGAACCGAGAACAGTATTTGGCCCCCAAAATTATCATTTTTTTTATCCTGTTTTCATGCTGCAACCGAGCCGCACGCCTGCCTGTCTTTTGGCCATGTAAAAACCGGCTCTCTTTCCTTAATTTATCGGCCAAAGATGTAATCCACAGCTTTTAATCAAAACATTCAAAAAAAACCTCAACCCTTTCGGATTGAGGTTATTATTTTGGTGGCAGCGGGGGAATTGCGCTTGCAAAGTAACCCATTGATGAATAGTGGTTTAATGGGCTTTAAAATCTCCTTTTGTAACTGTGCATGTTACTGCAAATATCTCTCCATGATCATGACCTAGTCATAAGGTCTCTATCTGATCTTGGGCTTAGTGAAAAGCCATGGGTGGTCGCCGGGTTTCGCGACTGATGATAATGTTTTCGCGCATCCCAAATTTTAAGGTAGCGATAAAACGGTACGGTTGGATAAAGATGGTGCACTAGATGATAATTCTGCGACAGCAACAATGGCGTTAGCAACCACTCCATACCAACGCGATTTGATGTGCATTGGAAAGGCGCGTCTTTAATCTTTGCCTGATGCGGATAGTGGGGCAAATAATCAAAGGTGACTGCCAAGAATATAGCGGTGATACGACCTGGGATTAGGAATAGCCACAGGTAGTAGTTTAACCAGCCGTTGAGACTGATAACTGCCAACACCAATGCCGCAAAAAGCAGCGCTAACACCATTTCTCTACGCTCAGTGTTTGGCCTTTTCATAAACACCGAGGGGTTTAAATAGCGGTAGAGATAGCTCAAATCCAGAGTCGCCCATTTCAATGGTAGAAGCCACCGCGGGCCACTGCCAACGTATATGTCGGGGTCTTTGGCCTTGTCATTAGTGAACTTGTGATGCTGCATATGGATGTAACGAAACGCGCGAAAGAACGGCACGGGTGACTGCAATACCGTAGCCAGTCGGCCCACCCAATCATTCAGTGCGCGATTAGCGCTGACTGAGCCGTGGGTCGCTTCATGAGCCGGCGTGAAGGATATGTATGCCGCAATAGTATTAAACAGTATGGCCCAAAATAGCGGCAATATTCCCTCGACATAGGCGATTGTCGATAAGCTAAACACTATAAAAGAAACCAACAGAAGAATAATTGTAGGCCAAGCCACATTGGGCCTTTGCATAAGGTTTTTAAAAAGCACTAGATCATCAGCTTGATCAGTCGTGTCAGGTTGTGTATTCATTATCAAACCCATGACCTCTGTGTTGCATCAAATGGTCCCTTATGTTTCAACAGATCGTCCTAATTTGGCAGAGCAAATCATGCCACCAGGGGGACAAATAGTGACAATATACGCCGTGCGGCGTTACACTGGGCATAGCGATTATGGTCACCACCACAATAATTGGATTAGATTTTTAAGCTTGGTTGCACATGCGAACTCACAATTATTACCCCTCAAGCTACGCTCGCATCCTATTTCGATTTTTGGGTCTCAGCGAAAAAACCGGTCAAGACTACTTTGAGGGCACCAATGTGTCTTATGAAGAATTAATGACGCTGGACGGTACAATTTCTCGCGATGATATGGTTACTATCTACAAAAACGCACTGACTATCTCCGGACGTAAAGATTTAGGACTGTTAGTCGGGACTCAGTTAAATCTACCAAGCCACGGCCCACTGGGAGTAGCTGCTTTTAGTGGGCCTGACCTTCGCACCGCCCTGACTTTGCTCGCTCAATACGGGCAAACTCGCGTGGAATTTTTTAATACGTCTGTGAGTGAACATCCAGCGGGTCTGAAAATCCATTTTGCTGAAACTTTCAATTTGGGCAATTTGCGCTTATTTCTAACCGAAAGCGTATTTAGTGGGCTGTTTTCAGCCATAGCCTTTTTTGTAGGTGACGCTCAGTTTAAAGGTCAAGTCTATTTTTCTTATCCAAAACCAAGCTATTGGCAAAAGTATCACGAGGTGTTTGGTGACAATGTGCAGTTCAATCATTCGGTCACTGAAATCATTGTTTCATCATCTCTACTATCGGCGTCTTCACCGACCGCTGACGCTGAACTGCACAAACAAGCAGTGGCGATCTGTGAGCGGCAGTTAAAACAAATAAGGGCAGATGAGGCAGGAGACCATGGCCTGTCCATTGAACAGAGGGTATCAAAACTTATATTTGAAAATCCAGGCAGAATATGGACCCTAAATGAAGTAGCAGAAAAGCTGTGTATGAGCCCTCGCACAGTCATTCGAAAACTGCATTCAGAGGGCACAAAATTTCAGATAATTCGTGACGAAATAGCAAAGAAACAGGTGGTCAGCTACCTAGCTGATGCCAGTTTGTCTGTGGAAAGTGTTGGCCATTTGATGGGTTTTAGTGACGTATCTAGCTTTAGACGCAGTTTTAAACGATGGTTTGGAGAAACGCCATCGCAGTATTTCACCAGAGCCAGGACAGCAAATTCTCAGCTTGGCGCAAGTCATTATAAATCAGAATTGACTAGATCTGATAACCGCTCTTAACGATCGCCTGATTAAAAGTGGTTTCTGATTTAGAAATTGCAGTTCGCCTCGCTTACCAGGCTAGCCCAAAATTCTCCCCTTATATCGGGGTAGCTTGGGGAAGACCCTACGGCAAGACGAGTGATTTTGCTCGCGCTGAAGGTGAACACGGAAGCAATTCGCAGTTCTTATTCGGCTTCAGTCTTGAACTTTGATTTCCAACTGGGCCTCCTATAAAGAATGTTAGGCGACCCATACGTGGCCAGATATACTGGCCTGTACGGGTATATACTAGGTACTTAGTTTTGCGAAGTGACTCCTAGACCACTTGTTTGGTGGAGGCGGCGGGAACTGTACTTAGACAGTAACCTATTGATTAATATAACTTTAATGGGCTAGGAAATCCGCTCTTGTTACATCCTTTGTTACTTAAACCAACAACGGCATCATTCACACGATCGATTGC
>CAXRCX010000006.1:0-100747 GCA_964229255.1 Porticoccaceae bacterium | reverse complement strand
GAGATCAAGGTATCAAAACGCTGCTTTATTCCCTGAAGTACCGGCATAACCCGGTCCAGCTCCTGCTGCTGGGATACCGAACTGGCACCCGGGCGAGTGGATTCACCACCTATATCGATAATATCGGCACCCTCATTGAGCATTCTTTCCACGGTGTGAAAAGTAGCATCCAGGTCCAGCTTGTCACCGGAATAGAGCTGCCCACCATCGGAAAATGAATCCGGGGTGGTGTTAAGAATCCCCATAACCACGGGCCGGGAGAGATGCAGAGTTTTGCCGCCGCAATTTAAGATTGGTGTATTCATAAAAAAACAAAAGCCCCGCAGTCAATTTGACTGCGGGGCTGTTCCTGAAAAATGTTTTTAGATATCTTCGACCGGACCACCGATAGGGCCTTCTTCGGCAGAGACCTTACTGCCATCCGAGCCTGACCCCTTTCCTGAGTCATTGTCATCCCACTGCTGGGGAGGGCGCACCTTGCGTCGGTTCATCAGATCATCCACCTGATCCGCATCGATGGTTTCATATTCCATCAGGGCATCTTTCATGGCTTCGAGAATATCTCGATTCTCTTCAAGAAGGGTTTTTGCCGTGGCATAGGCTTGATCGAGAATTTCTCGAACTTCTTGATCAATTTCTCTCGACGTATCCTCCGAGTAATGGGTGTTGCCACCCCCTGGTGCCTGAGAGTCATCCTCGCCGTAAAGCACTGGACCCATTTTTTCGGTCAGACCCCATTTTGTAACCATATTTCTGGCCAGTTGGGTTGCTCTTTCAATATCATTTGAAGCGCCGGTAGTTACACCGTCAATACCGCCGATCATCTCTTCTGCAATTCGGCCACCAAATAGACTGCAGAGCTGACTGATCAACTGGCGTCGACTGAAACTGTAGCGATCTTCTTCGGGCAAATACTGGGTAACCCCAAGAGCGCGACCACGGGGAATAATGGTTACCTTGTGCACTGGGTCGTGCTCGGGCACGAGACGACCAATGATTGCATGCCCTGCCTCATGGTAAGCCGTATTCATCTTTTCTTTTTCAGACATCACCATCGAGCGTCTTTCAGCGCCCATCATAATTTTGTCTCTGGCTTTCTCAAATTCTTCCATGGTGACTAATCGACGGTTTGCTCGGGCAGAGAACAACGCCGCTTCATTGACTAGATTAGCCAAGTCAGCGCCAGAGAAACCGGGGGTTCCGCGCGCCAGAATACCTAAATCAATGGATTCATCCAGTGGCACTTTGCGCGCATGTACTTTAAGTATCTGTTCGCGACCACGAATATCTGGCAGGCCTACATATACTTGACGGTCGAAACGACCGGGACGCAGCAAGGCTTTATCCAAAACATCTGGACGGTTAGTTGCAGCAATCACAATCACACCTTCATTGCCTTCGAAACCATCCATTTCTACTAGAAGCTGATTCAGTGTTTGCTCGCGCTCATCATTCCCGCCACCATAACCGCCACCGCGATGGCGACCAACGGCATCAATTTCATCGATAAAGATAATACAGGGTGCTTGCTTTTTAGCCTGTTCAAACATGTCGCGCACCCGCGAGGCACCAACACCCACAAACATCTCCACGAAGTCGGAGCCTGAAATAGAGAAGAACGGTACCTTTGCTTCACCCGCAATAGCCTTTGCCAAGAGTGTTTTACCAGTCCCTGGAGGACCCACCATCAAAACACCTTTGGGAATTCGACCACCTAGGCGCTGGAATTTACTGGGGTCGCTTAAAAACTCAACTAACTCGCCAACATCCTCTTTGGCTTCATCCACACCAGCGACATCGGTAAACGTAGTTTTAATCTGATCGCCGGTAAGTAACTTAGCTTTGCTTTTACCAAAACTCATTGGGCCGCCACGACCGCCTCCACCGCCTTGCATTTGACGCATAAAGAACATAAAAATCGCCAGAATTAGCAATATAGGAAAGGCTGCTATTAAAAGTTGCGACAACACACTTGGCGACTCTGGCAGTTCACCAACAATTTTTACATTGTGGTTTACTAGGTCTTTAATTAAACCGTCATCTTTGATGGCGGGAGGAATTACAGTGCTGAATTGACTGCCATCGACGCGCTCACCCTTTATTGTCAGGCCATTATTGGATACGCTGGCTATGCGATCATTTTGCACTTCGACAATAAAATCTGAATAGCTGAGTTCATTTACCTCAGCTTTCGGGGTAAAACTATTGAATACTGACATTAAGATTCCCGCCAGTACTAACCAAATTAGTATGTTCTTAATAAAATCGTTCAAACCATAAACCTCATAAGTTTTATCGCAGTCCCTTAGCCACTAGATACACTTCACGCGATTTTGATCTAGATGCATCTGGCTTTTTGAGACTAATAATATTAAACACCTTTCTAGTATTACGCACAAATTCGTCAAATCCCTCACCTTGAAATAATTTAGCGATAAAAACGCCGTCTTTGGTGAGTACTTGCTGTGCTAAATCAACTGCTAATTCTGCCAAATAGACAACAGCTGGCTGATCTACTGCCTTCATACCTGTTAAGTTGGGGGCCATATCTGAAATTACAAGGTCTACTGGCTTATTTCCTATTTTTTCGAGCAATTCCGCAAGAATTTCTTCTTCAGTAAAATCACCCTGAATAAATTCTACCCCTGCTATAGGGTTCATGGGCAGTATATCAACTGCGACCACCGCCCCCTTGTGCCCTACTAATTTGGCGGCTACCTGAGACCAACCACCCGGGGCCGAACCCAAGTCAACAACGGTCATACCCGATTTAATCAATTGACCTTTTTCGACAATCTCTAATAATTTGTAACTAGCTCTGGAACGATAACCATCGCGCTGAGATTGAACAACGTATGGATCTTTTACATGCTGTTTGATCCAAGTGCGATTTTTTGATTTCGCCATAGTGGGATTTTCGCTAAAATACACAATATTGATATTTAGGTATTGTACTATGACAACCTCTTCTGCGGATAAGAAATATTTACGCTCTCTTGGGCATCAACTTAAACCTGTTGTCACTGTGGCTGGCAATGGTCTTACGGAGGGCGTTCTGGCAGAGCTAGATCGCGCACTTGGGGATCATGAGCTTATTAAAGTAAAACTAGCCGTGGGCGATAGAGAAACAAAAAAAGCCACCGTAGATGAAATCTGCCTGCAATCTAAGGCTCAACTTATTCAATCAATTGGCCATATGATTTTACTTTTTCGCAAAGCAGATAAGCCAAATCCAAAATTATCCAACCTTTTGCGACAATAGTTTTATCGCTTCTCAACATTTTGCCTTGACCCTAGACAAGAAATAGCACTTTAATAGGGCTAGTATTCTTACAGTGTTGTTAATTGCGCTAAAACAGAGATCAGGGAGAGTGATGGCAGCTAATAAACGCTTTAAAACAGTTTTCGAATTTATCCGACTACCAGTGCTTACAGGGTTGGCGGTGGCCGGACTGTTGTTATTGATTTTCCCTGAATTTCGCGGCAGTGATCACTCGACTAATCAAGAGACTGTTGAACTGGGCTGGGCCGGACCTGTATCCTATGCTCAAGCGGTCAAAAAAGCAGCGCCCTCGGTGGTAAATATATATACCAAAACTCAGGTTAAGCGCAGCGTTCATCCACTGTCCAGACATCCCTTTTTTAAGAGGCTATACCGGCAACAGCCAAAGAGAGTCGAGGGCTCACTAGGTTCTGGGGTGATTATTGATAAGGCTGGCTTTATTGTTACCAGTTTTCATGTGGTCGACTCTGTTGATGAAATATTAATTCTTCTTTATGACGGTCGCGAACTGCCAGCATCAATTGTCGGCACTGATCCAGAAACCGACTTGGCTGTATTAAAGATTGAAGCGGACAATCTTCAAGAAATCCAATTTGGCAATCCAAGTCAAACGGAAATTGGCGATGTGGTATTAGCTATTGGCAACCCCTTTGGCATGGGACAGACCGTTACCCAAGGCATTGTAAGTGCCACTCAGAGGAACGGTCTAAATTTGAGTAATCTTGAGAATTATATTCAAACTGATGCTGATATTAACCCAGGCAATTCTGGCGGGGCACTGATTGATGCCTATGGCAATTTATTGGGCATCAATGCAGCAATTTTAAACAATGAAAAATCCGATGGCATCGGCTTTGCAATTCCCGCCGACGATGTGCAAAAAGTTTTGACGCAAATTATACAGCACGGCCGAGTTGTTCGGGGATGGCTTGGGGTTGAAGCGGTTGAAATTAGCCCCGCCCTCGCAAAAAAACTTTCGCTAAATATTACCAATGGCCTCTTGGTAACAGCTACAGTTAAGGATGGACCCACTTACCGCGCGGGAATTGTCCCCGGCGATATTGTTACCTCAATCAATGACCTTTCGGTAACAGATCGTCACCGCAGTATTAGCCAAATTACCGATATTCTCCCTGGCGAGCCGATCAAGCTTGTTATTCTGAGAAACAAACAGGCCATAGAAGTCACAGCTACAGCTGGCGAAAGACCCGCGTTAAATTAGAGTATCTGTTTTAGACTTTCTATTAAGCGGCTGTTTTGAGATTCTGTGCCTATGGTTATTCTCAAGTATTGATCGATCCTTGGCTTAGCGAAATAGCGAACAATAATGCCCTTATCTCTGAGAGCTGTAGCCAGACTTTCAGCTGCATTTTCAGGGTGATGCGCCAGCACAAAGTTCGCCTTTGATGGCAGCACATTAAAGCCGAGGGTTTCTAACTGCTCGACCACTCTTTGTCTCTCAGAAATTACCCTGTCTGTGGTTTTTTGAAAATATGGCTGATCGTCAAATGCTGCAATAGCTGCAGCAATTTGCAAATGGCCCAAGGGATAGGAGTTAAAACTGTTCTTAATGCGGTTTAACCCTGCAATTAGATGCTCTGACCCGAGGGCATAGCCTACCCTCATCCCAGCTAAAGAGCGGGATTTTGACATGGTTTGAACAACCAATAAGTTATCATATTGCGCTATAAGTGAAGCCGCTGACTCACCGCCAAAATCTATATAGGCCTCATCTACGACCACAACAGTATCGGTGTTAGCCTGTAAAAGACTCTCTACAGCATCTAATTCTAGCAACATACCTGTTGGTGCATTGGGATTAGGAAATATGATCCCACCATTGGCACACTGATATTGATTGAGGTCAATTGCAAAATCCTCTGCCAGAGAAATTTTTTTATGTTTTATTCCGTATAGCTGACAAAACACCGGATAGAAGCTGTAGCTTATATCTGGAAATAGCAACGGACCCTTATCGGGGTGGTTTAGCAGGCCATTAAATACATGAGCCAACACTTCATCAGAACCATTGCCAACAAATACTTGGGACGCAGATAGTTGAAAATGCTCTGCTATCTTGGCTTTGAGCTGCTCAGCTTCTGGCGGCGGATAGAGTCGCAAGCGATCATCGGCAGTCTCAGCAATAGCTCTAATGACTGCCGGCGACGGGCCGTAGGGATTTTCATTGGTATTTAACTTGGTGATATTGCTAATTTGCGGCTGCTCACCCGGACTGTAGGGTTCGAGGGCTTTAACAAAATCACTCCAGTAGCTACTCATAATAATCGCTCTATTGGGTTATTTGATAATACGGTATTCTGCCGATTTTGCATGGGCGGTTAGGTCTTCGCCTCTGCCGAGAACTGAGGCAACTTTACCTAGCTCAGACGCCCCTTCAGGCGAACAGTAAATCAGTGAGCTGCGCTTCTGGAAATCGTATACGCTCAAAGGAGACGAGAATCTTGCTGTAGCCGAGGTGGGCAATACATGACTTGGCCCTGCAGAGTAGTCCCCCAGAGCCTCGGCCGTGTAGCGACCCATAAAAATAGCTCCCGCATGACGTATATCGGCCAACCAAGATTCCGGCTCATCAACTGATAGCTCCAAGTGCTCTGGGGCAATGCGATTACTGACCAATATCGCTTCTTGCTTATCTGCCACTTCGATCAATGCACCCCGGTTAGCTAGGGACTGGGCAATAATTTCCCTGCGCTCCATATCCGGTAGCAATTTTGCAATACTCTGGTAAACGGCATCCAAATGCGCTCTATCCCAACTCAGTAAAATTGCCTGAGCATTTTCATCGTGCTCGGCTTGAGAGAACAGATCCATAGCGATCCAATCGGGATCAGTTTTACCATCGCAGATAACCAGTATCTCGGTAGGCCCTGCCACCATATCCAAACCCACTGCGCCAAACACCATACGTTTAGCTGTAGCCACGTAAATATTACCCGGGCCAACAATCTTGTCTACTTTGGGAATGCTTTGAGTACCGTAGGCCATAGCGGCAATCGCTTGAGCCCCACCCACTGTAAAGACTTTGTCAACGCCAGCAATTGCTGCTGCTGCCAATACAATCGGGTTTAACTCACCATCTGGTGCAGGCACCGCCATAATCACTTCTCCAACCCCAGCAATTCGTGCGGGGATACAGCTCATCAATACTGAAGATGGATAACTGGCCTTTCCACCCGGCACATAGAGCCCAACTCTCTCTAAGGGCGTAACGCGCTGGCCGAGCATGGTGCCGTCAGCTTCTTGGTACTGCCAAGAATCCTGAGTTTGATGCTGGTGATAGTCCCTAATTCTCTTAGCGGCCGCCTCCAGCGCCTCGCGGGTTTCTGTGTCTATGCTTTCAAGGGCTGCTGTCAGCTGAGATGCATCTATGCACAACTCATCCATTGATTTGATTGAGCGACGATCAAACTGATTGGTAAGATCTATTAGAGCCTGATCACCTTCAGTGCGAACCTGCTGAATTATCTTCGCTACACGCTGCTCTACATCGGCATCTGAAACTGCATTCCAAGCGATCAGTTTATCCAGTACGGGGAGAAAATCTCCATCCGCGGTCGACAGTCTTTTTATTAATGGCTTACTCATTATTAAGCACTCACTGCCTTTTCAAGGGCCGATAAAATATCTTTGATAACTGGATACTTTGTTTTCATGGCCGCTTTGTTAACGATTACCCGCGAGCTTATTTCGGCAATGATTTCTCGCGCTTCGAGACCATTGGCTTTAAGTGTGCTACCCGTATCGACAATATCGACAATTTCATCAGCCAAATCCAAAACTGGTGCTAGCTCCATGGCACCATAGAGCTTGATCAAATCAATTTGCCGGCCCTGTTGCGCGTAGTATTCACGCGCTACTCTGGTAAATTTTGTGGCTACTCGCAAACGGCCGACACCAGCTTTATAGCCGACAGGCGCAGCGGTCATTAACTTGCACTTGGCAATGCCTAAGTCGAGGGGTTCATAATAGCCATCACCTTGATGCTCAAGTAATCCATCTTTTCCAGCTATACCCATATCGGCCTTACCAAATTGCACATAGGTCGGCACATCAGAACCCCTAAGTATAAGTAGTCTGACATTGTCGTTGGTTGTCGGAAAAAGTAGTTTTCGACTAGTAAATACATCCTCGAGAGGCTTTAGGCCGATCTGCTTTAGCAGCGGCAAGGTCTCTTTTAAGATGCGCCCCTTAGTTAGGGCTATGGTAATCTGTGTCATAAAACTAATACTATCTCTTGGTTACTTTGAGGATACTCGGCGTATTCTAGCACCCACTTGGCGTAATTTCTCCTCAATACACTCATATCCTCGATCGATATGGTAGATACGGTCTACGGTTGTTTCCCCAGAAGCGACCATTCCGGCTATAACCAGCGCCGCAGAGGCACGCAGATCCGATGCCATCACCGGCGCACCGTTCAACTGTTCAACGCCAGTAACCACTGCCGTATTGCCCTCTACGGCAATATTGGCACCCATACGATTTAGCTCTTGAACCTGCATATGCCGGTTTTCAAAAATTGTTTCTGTTATCCTGCCTACGCCCTTAGCTACCGCATTGACCACACTTAACTGCGCCTGCATATCGGTCGGAAAGCCTGGATAGGGGGAAGTTTTTAGCTTGATTGCCTTGGGGCGCTCTCCCTTCATATCCAATTGTATCCAGTCATCGCCCTGGGTAATTTCTGCACCGGTTTCCTTAAGCTTTAAAAGCACCGCCTCAAGGCTGGCGGGGTCGGCTTTAGTAACTTTAATTCTGCCACCAGTTGCCGCAGCAGCGGCTAAAAATGTCCCAGTTTCAATGCGATCTGGCATAATGCTATATTCACCGCCAGTCATTTTTTCAACCCCATGGATGATCAGGGTGTCGGTCCCATAACCTTCCACACTGGCGCCTAGGGCATTCATGCATTGAGCTAAGTCGACAATTTCCGGCTCGCGGGCTGCATTCTGAATTACCGTTGTGCCCTCAGCTAGGGCGGCAGCCATCATCAGGTTCTCTGTGGCACCAACCGATACCATATCCATTAATATATTTGCGCCTTTTAAGCGGCCCTTGCTGCGAGCCTTAATATAACCTTGATCTATTTCTATTTCCGCACCCATTGCCTCCAAACCCTTGAGGTGAAGGTCAACTGGACGACTTCCGATGGCGCAACCACCCGGAAACGACACGTTTGCCTCACCATGCTTGGCTAGCAATGGGCCCAAAACCAATATTGAGGCGCGCATAGTTTTTACTAGATCATAGGGCGCAGTCACAGCGCTGAGAGAGCCTGATTCAACTGTAATCTGCATGCTGTCGTCAACACTGATAGTTACACCAAGCGCACCTAAGAGCGCTATTGTGGTAGTAATATCCTGCAAGTGAGGCAGGTTGCACAGGGTAACTTTTTCATCGGTTAACAGCGTAGCAAAAAGAATTGGCAATGCTGCATTCTTTGACCCTGAAATCCAAATTTCACCGTCCAGGCGGGTGCCACCTTGAATAACCAGTTTATCCATTAACTTTCCTTAATAAATCTCGTTAGCTTAGGCGAGCTGTTGCCATTCTTCGGCTGAATAGGTTTTCATATTGACTGCATGTATTGCACCAGAAGCAATATGCTCTCGCAGCGCGGCATAGACTAACTGTTGGCGCTGAACGAGTCGCACACCTTGAAAAATATCGCCAACCACAACAATATTGACATGACTGCCATCGACATCCACCTTAATATCACAGCCATTGAGTTGTTGCTCAAGAATTAATTTTATTTCATCTGCATTCATTTATTTTTTCCTAACCTATTTTTTTTCTACATCTGTAACCCAACTAGAGATTACCGCATCGAAATCACCAGATGTTTGCTGTACTGCTTGAGAGAACTGACTGCGAAAAATTTCGAGTAGGTTAATACCGCTGATGGTCATATTAATCACCATCCACTCCCCAGTTTTTTTGCGAGCCATTGAGTAGCGCAATGGGAAGATTTTGCCTGAACTACGAATTTCTTGCTGCACAACTAGGGTTCTCTGCCCCTGTTTAAGAGGAGAGCGGTTAACTATGGCAATTTCTTGATCACCATAGTTAATCAACCCTCTGCCATAGGTTTCAACTAAGCCCATACGGAATTTATCGGCAAACTCCACACGTTGCACTGGGGTAATATTTGCCCTGTATGAGCCCATGACTTTCTTGGATATGTAATTAAAGTCGACGGTATCCGAAAGTAGCTCTGTCAGTGCTGCAAAATATTGTTTTTCATTACTGGGATAATCTTTCTGGTGCAGACCAATAATATGAATTAGTTCTTGAGTTATTTTCTCAATTTTATCATAGGGGGCTTCAGATCCCACAGCTGTTGCTGTTACAGGGAGCAGAAGGAGACTAATCAACGCACTTAAGAGGAGACTATTTTTCAAAAACTTCATTTAAAACATCCACTGTATCCCCAAAAATATTGGGAATTTAATTAAATTTTCTACTGACATCAGAGACCACTCACTATACCATTCTGGGTCTACTGAATAAACAACTCAAGGGGTGTTAGAAAAACTATATGGCGCCATTATACCTTTCAATCAGCGCACTTGTCGCCGGCATGCTCGGCCTTATTTGGGGTGCTGATAGATTTGTCGCAGGGAGTGCAAGCATCGCTCGATCAATTGGCATTTCATCACTGGTCGTCGGCTTAACCGTTGTCTCTATTGGCACATCTGCACCAGAAATTATTGTTTCTGTTAATGCCGCTCTAAAAGGATCGGGCGAACTTGCCGTGGGAAATGCTCTGGGCTCAAATATTGCCAATATTGGCTTGGTACTGGGGATTACTCTGCTGATAGCCCCCATCCCTATTCTCAGAGGGCTGCTTAAACAGGAGGGCTTGATACTGTTGCTGGTGACTGGATTTTCCGGAATCTGCCTGTACAACAACTATCTCGGCAGGGCTGAAAGCGTTTTACTGATGCTGTTAATTGTTCCCCTACTGCTCTTTGCAGCAAAATACAAAAAAACTCTGGCAGAGGGCTCGGAAACTCAAATTACCGGATCTCTCACTACCCGAGGTGCATTTTTTAGCTTTTTGATTGGCCTCGTGGCGCTGTTAGTCAGCGCAGAATTCACTGTTTGGGGTGCAAAGTCAATTGCCCTTAGCCTGGGGATTAGCGAACTGGTGATTGGCCTAACCATTATTGCAATAGGGACTAGCCTACCCGAATTAGCAGCTTCAACTATCAGCGCTCTGCGTGGACATCATGATATTGCTGTAGGCAACATTATCGGTTCTAACCTTTTTAATTTGCTATTGGTGATGGGCGCTGCCGGAGCAATATCTCCGGTTACTCTAGATAGCCATGTTTTTAGTCGCGATTTTATTACAATGGCCGCATTAACCTTGTTGATGTTGATATTTATGCTTCTTGCTCTTCGCAATAATGCTGACCATGGCAAGCTACCCAAAAAAGTCGGATTAGTTTTGCTTGGGGTTTATTGCCTGTACTATGTATTACTATGGAGTTCGACAACCGCTAGCTGATGTTTAACACGTCATTGCTTTTTGCCCTATAATGGAGATTTTTTAAGGAACAAAACCAAAAGCACTATGTCAAAAACCACTATGTCAAAATCTAAAGTTATCGAATCTGGACTGCGCACTGTGGATCTGGAGGCTCAAGCGGTAATAGAGCTTCGACATAGAATTGATCAGGCATTTGATAATGCCTGCGAGACACTGCTGGCCTGCGAGGGCCGTGTTGTGGTTACCGGCATGGGAAAATCTGGTCATATTGGCAATAAAATTGCCGCTACACTGGCCAGCACTGGAACCCCTGCTTTTTTTGTTCACCCTGGTGAGGCCAGTCATGGTGACTTGGGGATGATCACCAAGAATGATGTGGTGCTAGCTCTGTCTAATTCAGGCAATACTACTGAGCTAGTTACCCTGCTACCTCTGATTAAACGTCTTGGGATTCCACTAATAAGCATGACTGGCGACGGCAATTCTGCTCTTGCTCAGGCTGCTTGTGCCAATTTAGATATCAGCGTCTCCAGTGAAGCCTGTCCGCTAAATTTAGCCCCGACAACCAGCACAACCGTTTCACTGGTTATGGGAGATGCGCTGGCGATTGCATTGCTTGAGTCCCGTGGCTTTACCGCTGAGGATTTTGCCTTCTCCCATCCGGGTGGCGCTCTGGGTCGTAAACTTTTGCTCAAAGTAAGTGACATTATGCACGGCGATCAAGAGGTACCGCGAGTCTATCCAGAAACAGCATTGCAAAATGCCCTGTTGGAAATGACCGAAAAAGGCTTCGGTATGACCACTGTTGTAGACACACAGGGAAGACTCTTAGGCGTATTTACTGATGGTGATTTGAGAAGAGTGATAGATTCTAAAATTGATCTCAGCAACACCCTTATAAAAGATGTTATGTCATCAAGTCCGAAGACCATCAATCAGGATATCTTAGCTGCAGAAGCACTCAATATCATGGAGCAAAGCAGTATTACGGCAGTTATTATTGAAAATAAACAAAAGCAACCCATTGGCGTTGTTCATATGCATGATATTCTTCGCGCAGGTGTTATCTAAATGAATGAAAATTATCCTTCAAGTGCTGTCAAAGCAGCGCAAAAAATTAGACTTGTCCTGCTCGATGTAGACGGTGTGCTTACCGATGGTCGACTTTACTATGGCAACAGTGGCGAAGAACTGAAAGCCTTTAATATTCAGGATGGTTTGGGCATTAAACTGCTGCAACGCGGCGATATTAAAGTAGGCATTATCACTGGACGCTGTTCAGACTTAGTTAAGCGCCGAGCTCAAGAGCTTGGCATTGACCCCTTGGTTCAGGGCAGAGAAGATAAGCTGACTGCGCTGAAAGAAATACTTAAAAATATAGACATTAAACTTGATGAGATTGCCTTTGTCGGTGACGATCTGCCTGACTTGGCAGTTATTCGCCAAGTTGGCCTCGGCATCACACCAGCGAACGGCAATCATATAGTGGCTAGTCAGGCGCTGTGGCAAACTAAAAAAAGTGGCGGAAATGGTGCCGTGAGAGAAGTTGCCGAGTTACTCTTAAGCGCTCAGGGCAAACTGGAATCACTGCTGGCATCCTATCAATGATCAAGCAATTCTTTCTTACCACCTGCTTAGTCTTAGTAACCGCAAGCTTTCTTCTTTTGTGGGATAGCCCGCCAGAGTCTTTTTTGCGCCCCGATGGCAGCAAAGTTGAAAACCTTCCCAGTGCTGACAGCTATATGAGCAATATTAGATCAATTATATTCTCTGCAGATGGCACTAAAAAATATGCCCTTGAGGCCTCGGAGATAGCCATTTTTAGCGGCCTTTCCGAACTTGAATTGTCTCAGCCTTTACTCGTGGCTTATAAAACTGATAGCCAACAGGCACATTTTGAAGTTAAAGCGAAAACTGGAACTCTCTATAAAAATTCACAAATTTTCAAATTCGATGGCAATGTTAATGCCCAGTGGGATGCTGTCGATGGATCAACTGTGTTACAGGCCGGCAATCTCTCATATTCTCTCGAAGACGATAGTGCGTCTGCTTCCGGCGGAGTTCAACTAACCACGCCACAATCCAAATTATCAGGTGATTCACTCTCAGCAAATTTTGATAGTAAAACATTAAAGATAGAATCTAGAGTAAGGGGTGTATATGACGCTATCTAGGGTTCTTTTTTTAAGTTTTTTACTGATTTCGGGTAGCTGCTTTGGATTTGCAAGCGACGATAATCAAACTATTATTGTTGAATCTGATAGTGCTGAAAGAAACGAAAAAACAGGACTGACCCAATATTCTGGCAACGTAATTATTCGTCAAGGATCGTTGATTATTGACGCCAATAGAGTTGAACTCCACTATCAGGGCGATCGAGTCAGTCGCATTCTGTGCTATGGCAACCCCGCTAGCTATCAACAAAAAACTAGCAGTGGTGGTCAGGTTGTTGCTCGCGCAGGCACTATTCAGTATCTCCCCAAAGAAAAAACTATTAACTTGAAGACCGATGCCTCGCTATCTAGAAATGGTACTCTGATCAAAGGCGACAGCATTAACTATGATGTTACGACAGAAACTTGGCGCGCTAAAGGTGATAATAAAAGCACTCAAAAGCGTATACAACTAGTGATACCCCCACTTCAAAAAACTGAAAGCAATCATCAAGAGACTGATTCTGAAAATCACCAGAGTGATGAAAAATGACTATTTTATCGGCCAATCATTTATCTAAAAGTTACGGCAAACGCCCGGTTGTTAAGGATGTGTCTTTCTCTGTTGGGCAAGGCGAGGTTGTGGGACTTTTAGGCCCCAATGGAGCCGGCAAAACCACCTGCTTTTATATGACTATTGGTTTGGTGAGACAGGATGGTGGGCATATACTTATTGATGATCAAGATATTTCCGACCTACCCATGCACGGGCGCGCCCGAGAGGGATTGGGCTATCTTCCTCAGGAGCCCTCGATTTTCAGAAAACTCAGTGTCAGTGATAACATTTTGGCAATCTTGGAAACCCGCAGAGATCTAACCCCTGCCCAGCGCCGTGAAAAGCTCGACAGCTTACTCAATGAATTTCATATAACCCATTTAGTTGAATCAAATGGCATGAGTTTATCTGGTGGAGAAAGGCGCCGTGTCGAAATAGCTCGAGCCTTGGCAACAGATCCTAAATTTATCCTTTTAGATGAGCCCTTTGCCGGCATTGACCCTATTTCCGTCAATGATATCAAGGGAATTATTCGCCATCTAAGCGACAAGGGTATTGGCGTATTGATCACCGATCACAATGTCCGAGAAACTTTAGATATTTGTTCGCGAGCATATATTGTTGGTGAGGGTCATGTTATTGCCGAGGGAACTACGGCACATATTTTATCCGATCAGAGAGTGCGACAAACCTACCTAGGTGATGATTTCACCATGTAATTCAACGAATTTATATATTCAAATCTTGCTTTACTGACCATTTCAGCACTAACATTCAATATACAGTTACTAAAAAGTTTCTATAAATATGCGGCAAGGCCTACAGCTAAAGTTTAGTCAGCAGCTAACTATGACTCCGCAACTGCAGCAAGCTATCAAATTGCTGCAGCTATCGACGCTTGACCTGCAACAAGAGATTATTGAACAACTTTACAACAACCCCTTATTGGAAACTGATGAGAGGGATAATGAAGCTGATCACAGCACCCGAGAGGCCAATACCCCTGGGGATGATGATGTAAATTTTGATAACAATGATCCCGAAAATTTTACCCAGGCTCTAGATACACCCGAGGCCACAGATAATGCTGCCGAGTCTTCATGGGATGGTGAAAATTCGGAAAGATTAGCCGGCGAAAATAGTTGGAATGAAGTACCTAATAGTGGATCAAAATCACTATCCAACGACAGTGACTTCAATCTTGATGCGATATATCAGGTAACCGAATCACTGCAAGATCATCTCTATTGGCAACTTAATCTAATCACTCTTTCCGAACGGGATAAAGACGTCGCTGAGGCGTTTATTGATTCAGTTGATAACAATGGTTTTATTGCTAGCAACCTTAAAGAAATCACTGCGCACCTTGAGGATCAGACACAAGACGACCCCCTGCAAGAAGATGAACTGATTGCAGTTTTAAAACGGCTTCAACAGTTTGACCCTCCTGGCATATTTGCTAGAGACCTAAAAGAATGTTTGTCCATTCAACTAAATCAACTCAGCGAGCAAACACCATATCTGTCGGAAGCGAAATTACTGGTTGAAGACTTTCTCGAGGATATAGCCTCAACAGAGTTGGCTAAACTAGCTAAAAAGAGCAAGCTAGATAAGCTTTGCGTACAACATGGTCTTGAGTTAATTCGCACTCTTAACCCACGTCCTGGCGAGATGTTAGCAGCAGATAGTACCGAATATATTGTGCCTGATGTGTATATAGAAAAAATCAGTGGTAGCTGGCAAGTCAAACTCAACGATAGCAATATCCCGCGAATCAAAATCAATCAAGCCTATAGTGATCTTATAAAACGCGCCGATGATAGTGCAGAGAATCAGTTTTTAAAAAAGAATCTAAATGAGGCGCGTTGGTTTCTGCGCAGTCTTGAAAGCAGAAATGACACTCTAATTCAGGTGACCATGGCGATTGTTGATTTTCAACAAGGCTTTTTGGAACATGGGCCTGTTGCAATGAAACCCCTAGTTCTTTCAGAAATTGCCGAACAACTAGATCTCCATGAATCTACCGTTTCAAGGGTTACCACCAAAAAATACATGGCCACGCCTCAGGGTATTTTCGAACTTAAATATTTCTTCTCTAGCCATGTGGGCACCTCTGATGGTGGAGAGTGTTCTTCCACGGCAGTTTGCGCTATCCTAAAAATGCTGATTGAGGCAGAGCGACCATGCAAGCCTCTCAGCGATAATAAACTCACGACTCTTTTAGCCGAACAAGGGATTCAAGTGGCTCGACGCACGGTCGCCAAATATCGTGAAAGTATGAATATACCCTCGTCGAGTCAAAGGAAAAGGTTTATAAACAAAGCTTAACTAAGGAGAATAGTATGCAAATGACAATTAGCGGACATCATCTCGAAGTAACTGATCCAATTCGTGATTACGTCACTACCAAGTTAGCTAAGTTAGAACGCCATTATGACCATATCAATAGCACCGCAGTTATTCTTAGCGTTGAAAAACTCTGCCAAAAAGCGGAAGCGACAATACATGTATCGGGCGGAGAACTATTTGCCAATGCAGAACATCAGGACCTCTACGCGGCAATTGATGCTCTGAGCGATAAATTAGATCGCCAACTTATCAAATACAAAGAAAAACATAGGAACCATTAGACCAAGGCATGAAAATCTCTGATGTACTCAGCCCAGAAATGACCAGCTGTAATTTACCTGGACGAAGTAAAAAGCGTATTTTAGAAAATATCGCCCAAATGATAACCGCACAACTGGATGCTGGTGATGAGCTCTGTGATATTTTGTTTGATAACTTTGTCGCACGGGAAAAATTGGGCAGCACTGGTCTTGGCAGTGGCGTGGCAATACCTCACTGCCGAACTCCCGGAATTAAAAAGATTTATGGCTTTTTAGCCAAACTAACTGCACCGGTTGATTTTGACGCCATTGATGACCAACCCGTAGACTTAATTTTTGCCCTTGTGGTGCCCGAAGAAAAAAATGATGAACATTTAAGTACACTGGCTCGAATAGCCGCGATAATGCAAAATGACAAATCGCGGCAATTACTTCGCGATTGCGATAATGACAAATTATTATTCAAAACTGTTTTAGATTTGGAGCGCAAACATAAATCATGAGACTGCTTGTTATAAGCGGCCATTCTGGCTCAGGCAAAACCTCAGCACTCAATATTCTTGAGGATGTGGGTTTTACCTGCGTAGACAATTTACCCTCCAGTCTTTTACCAGAGCTTATAAAACAGCTGAAAGAGGAAAATGAAACATCGCTACAGCTAGCTGTTGGAATTGATGCCCGCAACCTGATGGGTGATCTCAGTAAGATCCCCAAAATTCTCTGTACTATTGAGGACTCGGGTGTTGATGTTGATGTTATCTTTTTAAAAGCACAGCGCACCGATCTGCTTCGACGCTATTCTGAGACTCGGCGCAAGCATCCCCTCAGCAATGATACAATCGGTCTCAAGGAGGCCATTGATTTAGAGGAAAATATTATTTCCCCCATTGCTCAGGTTGCCAGTTTTACTATTGATACCTCAGGGTTAACACTGCACCAACTTCGCGATCTAGTAAAAAACACTATAGCCCCCAACAACCCCCAACAGATGACAATTTTATTCGAGAGTTTTGGTTTTAAACGACGCATTCCCAATGGTTCAGACTTTGTATTTGATGTGCGGTGCCTGCCTAATCCCTACTGGAAACAGGAACTGCGCACACAAACTGGGAATGATTCTGGGGTGATCACTTTTCTTGAAAGTCAGGTTGATGTCGCCTCGATGCTCGCTGATATTATCGGTTATTTAACCCGCTGGATCCCAAAATTTCAGGCCAATAATCGCAGCTATCTCACCATTTCTATCGGCTGTACAGGCGGTCAGCATCGTTCGGTTTATATCGCTAATCGCTTGCAAGAACACTTCTCTAAACAATACAATTTCGTGCATGTAATTCACAAAGAATTAGTTACTAAGTAATCCATAAGGCATATCCATGATTAGCCGAACACTACCCATTATTAATGAACTCGGACTTCATGCTCGAGCTGCTACTAAGCTTGCATCACTTGCAGGTCGGTATGAATGCAGCATCAAAACTGGTGTAAAGGCACCGCTAGTCGATGCTAAGAGCATTATGTCTTTATTGCTTCTGGCTGCCAGTCAGGGCACCGAGCTTATTTTTGAATTTGACGGGCCCGACGAAGATGAAGCCTGTATGATGATTACTCGACTTTTAGCTGACTACTTCGGTGAGGGAAAATAAGCCATTGGCATCAAATTAACCGCCTATTTCAAGGCATGCCAAGGTATTTTAGGTTAAACTATCGAATCATCGACGCTCTAACCGAGCTCTTGAGGAAATAGATGTATGACTCAGGCAACACCACATAACAATCTACTATCACAGCTTGGAAGCGCCATCGACTCGGTGACGCTCAATCAGGTTAGGCATAGTTTGAATAATCTATCGCCTCCAGATGTTGCCCATCAATTAGAAACTGCCCCGCCAAAATTTAGAAGAATTTTATGGGAATTGGTTGATCCTGAAATTTCTGGGGAAGTCATTCACGAATTATCGGATGAAATAAAATTAGAATTTCTCGATGAAATGGATAGCGTCGAGGTCGCATCGCTCACTGAGGGCCTCGATGTCGATGATATTGTAGATATTCTTCAACAACTCCCCGATCGGGTTATATCTGAGGTTCTTCAGGCCATGTCTACGCAGGATAGACAGCGGGTTGAGTCAGTGCTCACTTACGACGAAGATACCGCCGGCGGCCTAATGGATACCGAGGTCATCACCGTGCGCCCAGATATTACTGTGGATGTTGTCCTGCGCTATCTCCGTCGCTTTGATGAGATTCCAGAAATTACTGATAACCTCTTTGTGGTTAATCGCGATGATAAATTTGTCGGCAACTTGCCACTGGGTATGTTACTGACTTCATCGCCAACCACCAGAGTAAGAGAGGTTATGAATACGGAAGTGCGTGGCATTCCTGTCGAACTCACCGACTCTGAGGTAGCGCAACTATTCCAGCGCCACGATTTGGTTTCTGCCCCTGTTGTGGATGACGAAAATCGCCTGTTGGGCCGAATCACCATTGATGATGTGGTTGATGTTATTGTCGAAGATGCCGATCACTCCCTTCTGGCAATGGCCGGCTTGAGTGATACTGAGGACACCTTTTCATCAATTGCTAAAACTGCTCCGCGACGAGCGGTTTGGCTGGGCGTTAACTTACTAACCGCTATTTTTGCCTCAACCGCGATCAGTCTTTTTGAAGATGCTCTGGACAAGGTAGTCGCCCTAGCTATTTTGATGCCCATCGTAGCCAGTATGGGTGGTGTAGCGGGAAGCCAGACACTGACTGTAGTGATCAGAGGTATGGCTCTCGGACAAATTGAGCGCGGCAATTTAAACTGGTTGCTCAGTAAAGAATTTGCTGTAGGCGCTCTCAACGGACTGCTCTATGCCCTGGTTGTTGGCTGCGTGGTTTCTCTGTGGTTCCAAGATCCCACTATGGCATTGATTATCGGCTTGGCTATGGCCATCAATTTAATGGCTGCAGCCCTCTCTGGCACACTATTGCCCGTATTTCTTAGAACTCTAAACATCGATCCCGCCCTAGCTGGGACAGTGATTCTCACCACAATTACCGATGTGGTTGGGTTTATTTCGTTTCTTGGTCTGGCAACGTTGTTTCTTACCTAATGTCCGATTTACCCGAGGAAATTACCGACCTACCCAGTAGATCTCAGCTCAAAAGAGATAACCAAGAACTGCGTGATATGGCAGAAAAACTAGTTCTTCTGGCTAAATCGCAACTGGAAAAATTTACTCTAGATGATAGCCTAAATGCGGCCATTAAAGAGGCGAGACGATTAAAAAATCTCGATGCACGACGTCGACAAATTCAGTATATTGCTAAACTTTTACGCAATATTGACGTTGGTGAAATCAACCATAACTTGGAGAAACTCAACCATCAGTCGCAAACATTTAGACAGCATTCCGCCAAGCTTGAACAGTGGCGCGATCGCTTTCTGGATGAGGGCAACCATGCTATTGAGGAATTTATTGCACAGTATCCAATGGCGGATAGGCAGCAACTGCGCAATCTTCAAAGGCAGGCCTGTCGTGAAAAATCTCTGAATAAGACCCCTGCGGCAAGTGATAAGCTATATAAATATATTCGGCATATCACCGATTAATTTTTAAATGCTAATCGAGCATGATGCTGCACTGGCATTCTTGCTCTTATTTCATCTATCATGGATAAATCAATATCCGCAGTGATCACTGCTACCTGATCTTTTAGCTCAGCTATCACCGTGCCCCATGGGTCGATAATTGCACTTCCACCCCATAGCCCCTTGGAACTACTAGACCTATCAACCAAGTTAGCCCCTAACATAAAGAATTGATTTTCCACCGCTCTTGCACGCAATAAAAGCTGCCAGTGATCCCTGCCGGTAATGGCAGTAAATGCTGCCGGCACGGTCACCAGCTGTGATCCTGCAGCTCGCAGTTGATGGTACAGGGCGGCAAATCTCAAATCGTAACAAACAGACAATCCCAGCTTGGCAAACTCTGTATCAATGGTTTTTACCGCACTGCCATGGCTGTATGAATCTGACTCACGATAGGCTTGCTGGCATGATTCTTCAGGGATATCGGCATCAAATAAATGAATCTTGTCGTAGTGATCAATGCAATGACCACTGGGATTAAAAACCAAAGATCTGGCAACTGGCTTGGTATTTTTATCCCCTACTGGCACCGTGCCACCCACAATCCAAAGCTTTAAACCCTTGGCCTGATCACTTAAAAATTGTCTTACTGGACCGCTACTCAAAGCCTCCTGACAACCTATGGTTTGCAGATCTTGTTCACCATAGTAGGCAAAATTTTCTGGCAGAACTGCCAAGCTTGCACCCTGCTTTGATGCCTCAGACAGTAATTGTTGAGCCTGATTGAGGTTGGCCTCTAATTTTTTTAAGGATCGCGATTGAACCACTGCGACTTTGACCGTATTCCCCATAACAATAGTCTTCTCTTAGCGATTTTTTTGCTGGCTGGTTTCAGTGAGCTCAGGGGCAAAGATTTTATCGACCGCGACCTCCACATCATCCCAGGGGCCAGACACTTTATAACTAATACTTGAAATTCGATCTACCTGCTTCTCGACTAATTTGCTGGTGACATAGACACCGAGAGCTGCCGGCAGGCCGCCAGTCAAACCAACTAGCCAAGGTAAATTAGTCACCACTGGCAATGTAGCCACTAGCTGGGCGTCGACAGTTTCTTGGTCCAGATTAAAATCCCCCGCCATCGTCATTTTCCCCGAGGGCATTTTTATCTTTAATGGCTCATCTAGGCGCAGAACTGATTGATCAAAACTAAGCGTCCCATCCAGACGGTTATAGGCTAAATTTTGCCCCACCACATCTGAAAAATCTAACTGAAGTCGTTTTAGCCAATTAGCAAAATTAAACAGACCAACTAACTTTAGTGCCGCACCTGCACTCCCTGGCGTATGATAAAAATTACCCTCAACTAAATTAATTTTTAAATCCCCGCTCAGGTTGTGCTTACTAATGGTCCAAGGTTCTCCTCGCCATGAAAGGTTGGCATCCAATCTACCCGAGCGGCTATCAAGTATCTGAGCTAGACCAAATTCATCAAATAAATCACCTATATTATTTATACCTACAGGGCCAACTAACTTGCTGACATGGGTTTTGCCGTCGTAACCCCAGAAAAACTCTGTCGGCGCTTCAGTAGCAAAAATACCCGGCTGCAACCCGAAAATACTGCCTGCGATATTATTAAACGATACACCAGAAGGCTCCGGCCTTAGGGCAAATGATAGGGAGCCGAGGTCTCTGCCGGCCACTGACAGCCAGTCCACAGAAAAGTCTGCCGCCATCATTGATCTCGGATCCAAATTGACAGAGTTACTGCCTAACTTCTGAGGCATTTCCAGTCTGTTTAACGCCACTTTTGGCGGCCTCGAGGGATCTCGAAAAACCTGAGCAGAGCCATCGGCTAGATCACTAGTGAACACTGCATCAAACCCCTGCTCAACAGGCTTTATTCTTGTACTCACCTGAGAGAGCTGCATACCAGACACTGTCCAGTGGTCTAGTGTTAAATCAAAAATCGGCTCTACATTGGCGGTGCGCTGTGCGGTTTCACCCATTAGATCAGTGACTGGCTGCCATTGCTTAAAATCTATAGTTGGCAAATTAGCTGAGATCAAAAGTACGTCCTGATCGGGCATCACTAGGGCCTTATCATAGCTAATAACACCTCGCTTTAACCCCTGTGAATCAAGCCGAATATCTGAAAGCAAATCGTCTCCAAGTCGTGCCTCTAATTGCGAAAAACTGGGATCAAAATGTAATTTCACGGCTAGAGATTGTAATCGCTCAGCTGGTTTACCCAAGGGGGCAGGCAAATTGATGGCTAAATCCTGCAAATCACTTTCGATATTGAGAATTGTTTTTGCCGGATTGTCTGGGTCTTTGGCAAGCATGCCGTTGACCGCCAGGTTATCGGAGAATATTTTTTGCCATGAAAATTCAGCAAATTTATTCAAACTTTCTGGCGCTAGAGTAGTTGTAAACGCCATGCGCTGCTGATTGTCGCGATAGACCTTCGCAGTAAATGGCTTATCCCAAAGTACTGCGCTTAAAGCCTCAGAGAAAATACCCCGTGTAGATGAAAATTCAATCTCACCAGTCAACTCTTCTAGAATTATGGGCGATCCTGTAATGGCCATTTCACCATTATCAATTAACGAGGAAATTCTATAAGTTGTTTTTGGTGGATTAGACTTGTCGGCGATATAACTGGGTATTTCTAGATGCACCTCTGTGGTTGTATTGCCGGAATAATTCCAGTCGGCCATTGGGCCGAGCTTTTGCTGAATAGGCGACTGATTCAGTATATCTATTATCGCCATTAGATCCGCCTCTAAACGACCATCAATCACCCATTTTCTCTGTTCAATTGACGGTTTAACACTGTATTCGATTCTGGTTTTATTCACCGTTGCCCGATCGAAATCTGCCGAGCTAATCTGTGCACTCAAGTTCCCGCTATCAACCATAAACAAGCCATCAACTCGGTCTAATTGTGGCCATTTAGGGTTGAATTTTATGCTTGCATCGTCCGTTTCAAACAATAATTGCATGGTGCGTGATAGGGGATTATTTTTGGGTGGGCCTCCTCTAAACAGAAGCCCGAACTGCTTAAGATTGCCCTGTTTGACAGCATTTCGCACCCAGTTCGACGATTTCTCTGGCATGGTATAGGGCAGATAGTTTTCAGTTAAACTTAGGTCTAAATTGCGTGCACCAATTAACAGATTGAATTCTGCCGCCTTTTTTTCGCCCCTCAAAGGTTGCTCAATGGTAAATTTTAGCTGACTGTCACCCGCATCGAGCTGAGTCTCGATGATATCGCTGTATACCACTCTCTTATCTGGTGATTGCCAATCAAAATAAACCGTACCCCGAGCTTTGTTGATACTCATATAATCGCGATAGGACTTGGGGAAATACATCTCGAGGCCATCGTTATCGGCGATATGAAACAAACCACTAGAATTATTCAACTGCAGAAAACCATGGACATCTCTGAGCCCCGGAATACCTTTAAATGGCTCCATATAACAACCATCTAAGTCTGCCGATAAGTAGAAGCCGGTCGCCGATCTTCCCATACTCAAGGAAGACAGATTGCCACTGGGTTTAATGGTTTGAAGATTATTGATTGCATCAGCAGACAATAACTGTGTTTCATAGATCAGATCTGCAAGTAGCTCTAGATTGATATGATTGATTGAAATAGCAAATTCCTGCCAACTGGAACCCAATTGCTGAGTAAATAATAGATTGATTGGCTCGATGGTTTTTGTGCCCAGATTGAATTGCAAATCTTGCAGTTGCGCACCCCAATCTTGGCCAAATTGATACCAGCCAGACAGGGTTGTTTTGACCGAAGAAACCGGAGGGGCATCATCCGCTATCCAATCTAGAGGCACATTGGTCAGAGACAGGTAACCACGGTAATCAAGTTGTTCTTTGGGACTAAAATCTAACCATATTTCGCCATCTGTCTTAATCGGATACCTATCCAAATCCACTGTTAGATCGGGGATTAGTGATCTGCTTAACATTTTTAGAGATTCAGAAAAATTTAACTCTTCAAATTTAAGATATCCACTGGCATTAAATGTGTCTAAATTGGAAAGCTCGCCAGTAGCCTCGACAATTAGATGAGCTGAACTATCGCCCTTATTAACACCAAGCGATAGCTGTGCACGATGAAAATCATCATCGTTTTCAATAAGTACCTGATTGCCCAAAAGCTGAGTTTCCTTGCCTGAAAATGAATGAAGGTTAACAATCACTGTCTGTAACTTGATTTGGCGGCTAAATAGAAATGGCTTGAGGATAATATTTAAATCAGCCTCAGATTCTCCATCGAAGCCCTTTAATCGCCAGTGGCCCAGAGAATTTTCAATAAAATTCACTTCCAGTTTATCGACTGCTAGCTCACGCCAAATAGGTGCGCCAAACTTAATACTGCTAAAAAAGTCGAGGTCCGCGCGCGCGCGCTCGAAGCTCAGTACCGCTTGCTGTTGGGCGTCAAAAAGCTCAACCCCCTCCACATCAATAATTGGAATAAGCTGTGGCCACTGACCACTAAGCGACCCCAAGTTAACTTCAAGACCAGTACTAGAACTGATAAAAGACTGTATAGATGGCCTAATCTCATCGAGCTGACCTATGGTTTGTCGCCCGAAAAAAATTAGAATGACCATACCGATAATTAATAGCGCGACGACAAGGCCAAGCCATCGGGTCAATAGTGTTATTTGTCGCGCAATACTTTTGATCATCTGTGTAACTAAACCGGAATAATTTTAAACTGCTCACTCGAAATCGAATGCTCTGTACAAAGTTTAACATCACAGTTTGTTTTAACCTTAAATTCATTCACTTGTTGGGCATATTTGTTTTCAAGTTTTTCTATGACCGCCTCAGAGGCATAGATTTCAACGGTAGAGCATTCTCTGTTGGGCTTTAAATTCCACAACTGACGAAGAATTTCAAAACTCAGGGTTGCATCGGATTTTACATAACCTCTGGCATCACATTGACCACAGGGCGCACACAAGACCTGACTCAAACTTGGTTGCTTGCGCTTGCGTGCGATTTGAACCAGCCCGAGTTCGGTAAAATCTGAAATAACCGTTTTCGTGCTGTCCTGAGAAAATGACTGTCTCAGCTGTTGCAAAACCTGATGGCGATGCTTATCACTGTGCATATCAATAAAATCAATAATAATGATCCCCGACAGGTTGCGCAGCCTGATTTGCCGCGCAGACTCCACAGCAGCCTCAAGATTAACTTCGACATAGGTGCTCTGATCAGTGGACTTGCCAATAAAAGAGCCCGAATTAACATCTACAGCCACCAGGGCCTCGTTTTCTTCTACAACCAAGTAGCCACCGCAGTCCAACTCGACTTTAGAACACAGGGCGGCGTTGATTTGCGCCTCAAGCCGATAAGTATCAAACAAATTATTGCTCTGTTGAAACAGTTCAATTTCAGGTTGATGGCTGGGAGGGCTTTGTTCAAACCATGAGTTTATTTTTTCTAAAAAATCGGGGCTGTCAGTGATTATCTTATCTATGCCTAATTTAAGCATTGTCGTAACTAGATGCTGTTTTTGATCAGCTGCACTATGCAAAATAGTGGGTGATTTTTTGACCCTCAAGCTATCTACAGTTTGGCAAATACTAATAATATTCTGCAACTCTTGGGCTAACTCAGTTTCTGTGGCGCCCTCAGCAGCGGATCGCAGAATAAAATTACCCGTAAAGCGTTCTGGCAGTGAGGCATCAGGAAGCATTGAGTTTACAATTTCACCAAGTCTTGCACGCTCAACACTGTCTTTAATTTGTAGGGAAACACCCGGCTTAGTTCTTCCCTGTCTGTAGACAAAGTACCCATTGGCAATGGATAGATCAGTGGTTAATAATACCCCTTTCTCATTAACTGGATCTTTTAGCACCTGAACCAGGAGTTCCTGCCCATCCCTTAAAATATTGCCGATCCTATCGCCCGAACTGACGCGATGAATATGATCAATATGAATAAACGCATTGCGCTTATGGCCAATGTCGACAAATGCCGCCTGCAGACCCGGCATCACTCGCAGCACCTTTGCTTTGTAAATGTTGCCGACTAAACTCGGATTTTCCTGCCTATCTATATGAATTTGCTGCAACACCCCGTTCTCAGTTAATGCCAAGCGGGTTTCAGTAGCGGTACAATTGATAAAGATTTCTTTTGTCATCAATTCCCCCTAGCGTGCCAAATGGGAACACCAAACTTTTTCAGCAAAAGGTAAGTTTCTTTGATGGGTAGGCCAACAACACCACTGTAACTTCCCGCGATGGACTCCACAAAGACAGAGCCATAGCCTTGAATTGCATAGCTACCTGCTTTATCAATGGGCTCCCCCGTTTCCCAATAGATCAGGCACTCCTGCTTAGAAAGCTTTCTAAAAACTACCTCCGTCGACGATATTTGTAAGGCGAAGTCTCCTTGATAAGCGACAGCCACTGCGGTGTGCACCCAATGGGATTTACCCGATAATGCACCCAACATATCCATGGCTTCATCCCGCTGACTGGGCTTGCCGAAAATCGTCCCGTCACATACAACGCAGGTATCAGCGCCTAAAACTGGCGTCGAGTCTTTGCTCAACAACATCACACGTTGGGCCTTTTCAAGCGCCATTCTCTGAACATAGTCAGTTGCCATTTCACCAGATCTGGGTGTCTCATTAATATCTGCCGGAACAATTTGATGCCTTACACCAATTTGATGCAAAATTTCAGTGCGTCTGGGCGAGGCAGAGGCTAATATCAAATCATAATCTTGCAATTTTCTTACCTCGATAACTTGGCAACAAAGCTATTTTTGACGCGAGTAACAATGGGCGACAAATTTATCCAGTGGAATCCAGCATATAGCGGAAATAATTGCTAAGAGAAGTACCCCTTTTATAGATAGTTGTTTGTCGATCGAATTGTCAATGGCCGCACCGATAAATTCGGCCAGCAGAATCATCAAAAAAACCAAAGTAACCCTGTGAATTAACTGCAGGTAGACAACAATACGATGGAAGAAAATTAGTATCAGTCCGCATATTGAAAAAATCAAAATATGAAAGCCAAGGGTCGATACAAAGATAAAATCTGCAAAAATACCAATAATCACCGCAAACTCGATACCATATTGATCGGGGAAATAAAGCATCCAGGCGATCATCATTAGCAAGAGAAAGTTTGGCTTCCAAAAAACCCAATCCCCAGACATAGGAATAAACTGAACAATTAATGCCCCCAAAAGCATCATCAATGCATAGGGAAACGTACTACTACTGTTCATTAAGATCTCTGGCGACATCGCCATTTTTTAGCGTAAACACCAAAAGTAAGTGACGGCTACGATCAAGTTTTGCCGAGGGTGTTACATTGATTTGCAAAAATTTCTCTCCGGGCTTTTGAATGATTGATGACACTGTCCCGACCGGATAGCCCATTGGAAAACGCCCACCCAATCCCGAGCTAACTAGCTTATCACCCTCTTCAATGTCCACTGTGGGAGAGACAAATCTGAGGGACATAAGATTAAAATCCGATGTGCCCTCAACAATTGATCGCAAACCATTTCTCGAAACCTGAACTGGAAGCGCATGGTTTAAATCTGTGATCAAAAGCACCTTGCTGTAATTTTCATAGACCTCGATAACCTGACCCATTAAACCATCGGCATCCAATACTGGCTGACCAATATAGACGCCATCTTCGGCGCCGCGATCGACAGTTACAGTATGACTAACAGGATTGGGTGAGACGCCTATCACCTCAGTGACCAATACACTTTGCATTAGCAACTCAGTGGCATTGAGCAATTGACGCAGTCGCAGATTTTCAGCGGCCAATTCAGCACTGCGTTGCAACTGACCTAGAAGTATCAGGCGCTCTTTTTCAAGACTGACATTTTTCTGTTCTAGTTTTGTTCTCGAAGTAGTGTTCATCCCCACCCAATCTTTGACTTGATAGGGAAAATTTGCCACCAACTGCAGAGGGATAATCGCTTTGGAGATATTGGATTTAGTCGACTCAAAAATAGTTGTGTAACTATCCAGAGTCATTACCAGAAGAGCAAGCAAAAGTGCGAAAAATGTTTTTCGCACTGCGGAGGAAGAATTGAGAAAAACTTTTTTAATGGGCGCGCTCCAAAACCTAGATCAACAGCAAAGAATACGTATAAAGATGGTACTCTTTTACATCAGCATACTAGTACATAAGCATGCCCGAACCTTTGGCACCCATCATTTCAAGGGCTTCACCACCACCGCGCGCTACGCAAGTGAGTGGCTCCTCTGCCAAAATAACTGGTAGCCCGGTTTCTATGGCCAAAAGACGATCCAAATCTTTAAGCAGTGAACCACCGCCAGTCAATACAATTCCTGTTTCAGCGATATCAGAGGCCAATTCAGGTGGGGATTGCTCGAGCACGCGTTTAACCGCCTGAACAATACCAGATAGAGGCTCTTGCAGTGATTGGAGAATTTCGTCGCTGCTGAGGACAAAACTCTTAGGAACACCCTCAGCTAGATTTCGACCTCTGACTTCAATTTCGCGAACCTCTTTCGAAAGATAAGCAGTACCAATTTCCATCTTGATTCGCTCGGCAGTACCATCGCCAATCACACTGCCATATTTACGGCGAACGTAGTTGCATATTGATTCGTCAAAGCGGTCGCCGCCAATTCGAACCGAATCAGAGAAAACCACACCGTTTAACGAAAGAATAGCGATCTCGGTTGTACCACCGCCGATATCCACCACCATGGAACCCACGGCCTCTTCCACTGGAAGCCCTGCGCCGATAGCTGCTGCCATTGGCTCCTCGATCAAAAATACTTCCCGAGCGCCGGCGCTAAATGCCGATTCTTTAATCGCTCGTTTTTCGACTTCTGTGGCCGTGCATGGCACACAGATTAAAACTCGCGGGCTGGGCGGCACAAAACTTTCAGAGTGCACCTTGCGAATAAAATGTTGCAGCATTTTTTCCGTAACCTGGAAATCGGCTATCACGCCGTCTTTCAGCGGTCGGATTGCAGTGATATTTCCGGGAGTTCTGCCCAGCATACGTTTAGCATCAACCCCTACAGCCTCAACTTTCTTTTCACCGTATTGTTGGCGGATAGCGACAACCGAGGGCTCGTTGAGGACAATGCCGTGCTCGCGCATGTAAATAAGCGTATTCGCAGTCCCGAGATCGATTGATAAATCGCTGGAAAAAAGGCCTAAAAATTTCTTTAATAACAACATTTGTATAATTCCGTTAATGTGCTGTTTACAGCATGTAAAAGTCACAATTTAGAGACAGAAAACTATCAGTTCATTGCGCTAATGGCAAGCGCAATAATTATTGTTTTATTATGCAGAAATAATCTCTATGGGTTAATTGTAACAAGCTGACAAGAAAAAGTGGCTTTTATATCTCAGAACAGCAAATTTTTCTTTGCGCAAACTAACCTAAACCCACCGAATGTTGTAAACTTCGCGCTGTAGAAAATTATTAATAAGATCTCGATATGAGTATAGAAAAACAAAAAATAGAAAATCTTGCCACTCTAGCCCGTCTTGCAGTTGATGATACTAGAGTTGAGGAGATATCTCAGCGACTCGGCAGTGTACTGGCGTTGGTCGATCAACTTCAGGCTGCGGATACCAGCGGCTTGTCTGGCTTGGATCATCCGCTCAATGAAACCCAGCGCCTAAGAGAAGACACCGTCGACAAACCCAATATGAGAGAAGCCTTCCAAGCGATCGCCCCCGATACCGAAGATGATCTCTATTTGGTCCCCAAAGTCATCGATTAAACCATTTAGCGAGATTTAGCCGAGTACAGAATGCATAATTTTACAATAACTGAGCTTATAGCCGGTCTGAAAAAAAGGGATTTCTCTAGCACTGAAATCACCCAACACTTTTTGGCGCGTATCAAAGACTTAGATGGCCAATTTAATAGCCTAATTACTCTGACTGAGGATCAGGCACTAGAATCTGCAAAAGCTGCCGATCAAATACTGGCAACTGGCAACGCACCACAACTCTGTGGTGTGCCTGTGGTACACAAGGATATTTTCTGCACTCAGGGGGTTCGCACTAGCTGTGGCTCAAAGATGCTTGATAATTTTGTCCCCCCCTACGATGCCACGGTTATCGAAAACTTTAAAACTAGCGGCTCGGTGATGTTGGGCAAAACTAATATGGATGAGTTCGCTATGGGCTCATCCAATGAAACCAGTTTTTATGGCGCCGTTAAAAACCCCTGGGCAACCGACTCAGTTCCCGGTGGCTCATCGGGAGGTTCAGCGGCGGCAGTCGCAGCACGCTTAGCGCCCGGTGCCACTGCAACTGATACCGGCGGTTCAATACGCCAACCGGCAGCACTCTGCGGAATTACCGGACTAAAACCAACTTATGGGCGGGTGTCACGCTGGGGTATGATCGCATTTGCCTCTAGCTTGGATCAGGGTGGCCCAATGGCCAGAACAGCTGAAGACTGCGCAGTTTTATTAAATTGCATGGCCAGTTATGACGATAAGGATTCCACCTGCATCAATCGACCCGTACCGGATTATGCCGCTAACTTGAGCGACTCACTACAGGGTTTGCGCATTGGTATACCCAAAGAGTATTTTTCTGAAGGCCTAAATGCTGGAACTGAAAAAGCCGTGCGCGACGCCTTGGCAGAGTATGAAAAACTAGGGGCTGAACTGGTTGAAATCAGTTTGCCCAACACTGGACTTTCGGTTCCTGCCTACTATGTTATTGCCCCTGCAGAGGCATCGGCTAATCTGTCGCGCTTTGATGGTGTGCGCTATGGTCATCGCTGTAAAGACCCTGTGGATCTCGAAGATCTTTATCGCCGAACTCGGGCTGAGGGCTTTGGCGATGAAGTTCAACGGCGTATTCTTATTGGCACCTACTGTTTATCGGCCGGCTACTATGATGCCTATTATGGTAAAGCACAGCAGGTGCGACAGCTTATCCGCCAGGATTTTATTCAAGCATTTGACGATGTGGATCTTATTATGGGCCCCACCTGCCCTTCGCCAGCATTTAAATTTGGCGCCAAGGGCAATGACCCAGTGGCTATGTATCTCGAGGATATTTACACCATTTCAACTAATCTAGCCGGCCTGCCAGGCATGTCCCTGCCCTGCGGCATGGTCGACAATAAACCCGTAGGTTTACAGATTATCGGCAACTATTTTGATGAGGCTCGCATGCTGAACGCCGCACACCAATTTCAACAGTTGACTGACTGGCATCAATTAGCTCCGGCGGGGGTTGAATCATGAACTGGGAAACTGTTATCGGACTGGAAGTCCATGTTCAATTAGCCACCAAAACCAAAATATTTTCCGCCGCTAGCACTGCTTTTGGCGCGGCGCCAAACACTCAGGCCTGTGAAATTGACCTCGCTATGCCCGGTACTCTGCCGGTAGTCAACAAACAGGCTATTGATTACGCGGTGATGTTTGGACTGGCTATTGACGCTGAGATAGGTAAAACCTCAGTATTCGAACGCAAAAATTATTTCTACCCCGACCTCCCCAAGGGCTATCAAACTACCCAACTGGAAAAACCCATAGTTGGTGCTGGTGATGTAGAGATACAACTGGATAACGGCAAGACCAAATCTATCCGAATCCATCATGCTCACCTTGAGGAGGATGCCGGCAAATCACTGCACGAGGGCAACTTTAGATCTGGCGTGTCGGGTATAGATTTAAACCGCGCTGGCACCCCATTGATTGAGATTGTGTCTGAACCCGACATGAGCAATGCTCAAGAGGCAGTTGCCTTTGCAAAAAAACTCCACAGTATTGTTACCTCTCTGGGAATTTGCGATGGCGAAATGTCCCAGGGCAGTATGCGCTTTGATGTCAATATTTCAGTTCGCCCTCAGGGTGAAACCGAGCTCGGCACCCGCACCGAAACCAAAAACCTAAACTCGTTTAAGTTTATGGAAGATGCTATTAATCTGGAAGTAGAGCGGCAAATTGATCTGCTGGAAGATGGCGGCCAAGTAATTCAAGAAACCCGCTTGTACAATGGCGAAACCAAGGTGGCACGCTCGATGCGCAGCAAAGAGGAAGCCAACGACTATCGCTACTTCCCCTGCCCTGATCTATTGCCAGTGGTCATCAGCGACCAGCATATCGAGCAATTGCGGAAAAATCTTCCAGAGTTACCCGATGCGCGCCAGCAGAGGTTTATGACTGAATATGAACTCTCTCAATACGATGCTAGCGTGCTGAGTGTCGACGCCACTGTGGCCAATTATTTTGAGCAGGTGGCAAAACAATCTGCGCATCCTAAGCTTGCTGCAAATTGGGTTGCCGGCGAATTGAGTGCTCGGCTTAATGCTGAAAATATCAGTCTCGATCAGAGTCCGATTAGCGCCGATCAGCTAGCGGGTCTAATTGCGCGTATTGCAGACAATACTATCAGCGGGAAAATGGCTAAACAGGTATTTGAGGGAATCTGGAATGGCGAGGGCGATGCAGATCAAATCATTGAAAAACGCGGCTTAAAACAGGTGTCGGACAGTGGCGCACTCGAAGCTATGGTAGACGAAGTTTTAGCCAATAACCAAGCTATGGTCGATGACTATATTAATACCGATGCCGACAAGCGTAAGAAAAAACTCGGCGGCTTTATGGGGCAGATTATGAAAGCCTCGAAGGGTCAGGCCAATCCTCAGCAGGTCAGTCAAATACTGGCCAAAAAATTAGCTGAAATGCTGTAAATTTGAATTGTGATAAGACCTATAGGAATAGCATGACATTGAAAAAAGATAAACAAAAAGTTCTCGGTGAAGTTTTCGATGATGAGCGAGTAAAAAGCTTTCTCAACTATTTGCCACCACAGGGGGTCAGCCGTGATTTTCACCTCCTAGAAAAGGCCTACCGCGGCATGAACATTGATAACTTTATCACCTTTGTTGAATTTTTTAAGCAAGCTGAGTTAGATCTCAATGCCACCAATCCCGACGGTGAAACTATGGTTCAGATTATGAGCCAACACCAACAGGGTATCGACTACGCTGAAGTACTTATTAATGCAGGTGCAAGCGCATGATCTCAAATCCGAGAACAGTCAAAACCGTTCTCGGATATGGCCTGACACTAGTCGAAAAGCTCACTGGTTACAGCCTTAAAAAAAACAACCTTGAGTCGATTTTCAATTACCTTCAGATTCAGCCCAATATAGCGACATCTGGCCAACCCACAGCCAAACAGCTGCGTGCTATTCAGGCGGCTGGCTACAGTAAAGTCATCAATCTAGCACCTCCAACTGGGGAAAACGCTATTGCAGATGAAGCTGAAATTTTATCTGAAATCCATGTGGACTATATCAATATACCCGTTAATTTTAACGCGCCGATGGAGCGCGACTTTGAGCAGTTTATTACCCATATACAGAGCCACCAAATCCAAAAGGTCTGGGTTCACTGCGCTGCTAATATGCGCGTTTCTGCCTTTATTTTTCGCTATAGAACCGCTATCTTGGGCGAGAACGCACAGCGTGCCGAAGCTGATTTACTTAAAATTTGGCAGCCGAATAAAATATGGCGTGAATTTATTCATAAACCAGCAACCGTCTAACTGACGTACATTCACAAAGCATAAGGGAATAATGATGAAATTTTTAGAAAACTACCAAGAACAAGCCTACGCACTTTTGCGTATTACCGCCGGATTTATGTTTCTTCTTCACGGCACTCAGAAGTTTTTTAATTTTCCACAGCAGTATCCCTATGGTGAATTGGGCTTTCTAACCATAGCGGCTGGCACTGTGGAATTAGTTGGAGGAGTGCTAATAATTCTGGGGCTTACCACCAGAGCTGCTGCATTTATTTCCAGCGGCACCATGGCCGTGGCCTACTGGATGTATCATGGTACTCCACCTTTTTACCCCCTAGTCAACGGCGGTGAAGTAGCTGCGCTTTTCTGTTTTATTTTCTTATTGATTGCCTGTAAAGGCGGCGGTATCTGGAGCATGGATAATAAATAATCCTTTTCACCGCTATGGCCCATAAAAAGCTCAATTTGCCAGAAAAAACATGCCCCGTTTGCCAGCGCCCCTTTGTCTGGCGAAAAAAATGGCAAAAAACTTGGGATCAAGTTAGGTATTGCTCTCAGCGATGCCGACGCAATCCTCAAAGGCTCGGTAATTAGTAGCCATGACTGCAAATAAAGCGGAGATATATGACACACTGATTATCGGCTCAGGTCTCGCCGGTCTGAGTGCCGCTGATCAGCTTTCGAAAAATGGCTCATCAACTATTATTGTCGATAAAGGGCGTGGCGTTGGCGGTCGACTTGCCGCTAGGCGAATTGGCGAAGCAGTTTTTGATCATGGAGCGCAATTTTTTACCGCGAGATCTGAGCGCTTTCAGGCCTGCGTAAAGCGGTGGGTTGAACTCGGTGTAGCTGAGCAGTGGTATCAAAGCTACCCCGGTCAGACAGTTGGCCACCCCCGATACCGCGGCACACCCACTATGGTATCTGTAGCCAAGCACCTAGCTACAAATCACAGCATCCTTCAGTCTGCCAAGGTTGTAAAACTCCGTCATGATGGCAGTTTGTGGACCGTGCGGCTAGATAATGCCAATAGTCTAGTCGCCCGGTCACTATTAATTACCTGCCCTGTTCCGCAAACTATAGACTTAGTTCAGCGGAGTGAAATAAAACTGACTGCTGAGACAACGCTACGCTTACAGAAGATTGAGTACGAAAGTTGCATTGCGGTAATGGCAGTTCTCGATGGCCCGACAGGCCTAGCTGAGCCAGGTGCACTGGCATTGGATCAGGGCCCTATCGCATGGATTAGCGACAATCATATGAAAGGCGCCTCACCAATACCAGCAATCACCATACATGCCAGTGGCGACTTCAGCAAAGCGCATTTTCTGGATGATAGATCAGCTGTTGGGCAACAGTTGATCGAGCATGCTAGACCACTATTTGGCAATGCTCAGGTATTGGATTTTCAGGTTCATGGTTGGCTGTATAGCAAGCCAACCACTACGGATATTGACGCCAGTCTATTGGTGAGCGATGGTCTTGAAATGCCACCGCTAGTTCTAGCCGGCGATGCCTTTGCCGGCCCACGATTTGAGGGTGCAGTGCTCTCGGGATGGTCAGCCGCTGACCAAATAGAGGGTGTACTATAAAAATAATACAGGGGTAAAAACTATGTCAGCAACCGAAACAGAATTGCGAATTCAGCTAGCTGCCTGCTACAGAATATTTGACTATATGGGTTGGTCAGAAATGATCTACAACCATATTACGGTAAAAATACCAGGTGATAATGAGCACTTTTTGATCAACCCCTACGGCTTACATTACCAAGAAGTAAAGGCTTCAAATTTGGTTAAAGTGGATATTGCCGGCAACAAGGTAGACGATAGCCCCTATGCAGTGAATCCTGCGGGCATGGTAATCCATACTGCCATTCATGCGGCGCGACCAGATATCCACTGTATAGCCCACACCCACACCACTGAGGGCATGGCTGTAGCCTGTTCTCAAGAGGGGTTGCGAAGCGATAATTTTTATTCTGCCCTCCTCAATGATCGCATTGCTTACCACGACTTTGAGGGCATTACGGTAATGGACGATGAAAAGTCTCGACTGGTAAAAAGCATAGGCGACAAAAATATTTTGATACTGCGCAACCACGGTCTGCTTGTAGGGGGGAGATCCATTGCAGAGGCCTTTCAAACCATGTGGGGATTACAGCGCGCCTGTGAAGTGCAAGTGTCGACGGATGCCACTGGCAAGCCAACCATAGCTATCGGTGACGAGGTACTGGCTAGAACCCAACAACTTTTGAGCTTACAGGCCATGGGCGGACCTAGCGGCGGACTGGAATTTGATGCTTTGACGCGACTGGTAACGAAAATTGATCCCAGCTTTAAAGATTAGCCACTGTTTTGCGAGACAACCCCGACTGTACTAAAACAAGCGACGCATCAACCACTTAGGCATTAGGTTTAACAACCAGGCTACATAGCGCCAGCGCTTGGTAATATAAATATGTCCTTTTTTATCTATAATTGCCGGCACTAGTTGAGCCACGGCCTTTTCTACACTTGCCGTCCAAATCGGAGTGCCTTTTACCATTGGCGTGTCGACAAATCCCGGCTCAACTGTGGTTACGGTGATCGGCAATTTTGAATATTCAGCCCTTGAGCGCATACCGTTGAGATAACTTGAGACAAAGGCCTTGGTGGCGGCATAGGTCGGTGCTAAACCACCTGACATATGGGCCGCTACAGAGGATATACCCACCAGATGTCCACTGCCGCGTTCGCGGAAGTAATTCATCGAGATCACCGTAAGGGCAGCAAAACCACGAATATTGACATCGATCATCTGGCGCTGGATTTCCCAGTCTAGCCTTTTTTCCTGCTCACCTACACCAGAGTTGATAACAATCAACTCTACATTACCCATTTTTTCTAGCAGCTCCGCAAGCTGTTGCTGTGCCAGCTCTGTTTTCGCTATATCTGACTGGACAACAAAATGATCACCGGCAAGACTGCTAGCCAGTTGCTCAAGTTTTTCTAGACGCCTGGCAACCAATCCTAACTGATAACCCTCTGCGGCCAACTGAACCGCTAGCTCCCAACCTATGCCGGAGCTTGCTCCGATTATTATTCCCTGTTTCATGATCTGTCCTCCGCCCTGTTAATCACATTATGGTTGACAATTTCAGCTCTTAAAATCAATTGCCTTGAGTATTAATCATCAATAAGTTTTCCACTCTATTCCCCGACAGCAAACAGCTTCTATCAATGCTGAAATAATTGAGTAGTTTGCCAAAATCATGCCGCGAATGAGGATAAATTTTAGGTTGCGGGGTATTGATTGGTTGCTGCCAAAGCTGATTAATAGCATTAATGCCATATTCTGAGTAAAGCATTTTCTGACGTGCATTCAGCAAGCCAATACTATGGGCCTTGCTGCGAGCATTTAGGCTGGGCAGCAAAGTTTCTAACAAAGCCCCCATGGCTGGTGCGCTGAGATAACAAAATAAATCCCAAAACAGGATAATATCGATTTTGAAATTTGACCCTAGGTTCAGGGAATGTTGAAACAACTGTACACGCTCAGCGTGGGACAGCTCTGGATCATTGAATTGGTCTAAGTCTGGGTTAATCAGACCGGCATACTGTAATCTGCATTTTGTCTGGCCAAAAAAACTAACAGAGGCGGCGCTGGCTAAACCCATATCTAAAACAACTAGGGTTTTATCGTCGGTAATTTGATTAAACAAACCTACAAGTAGCGATGAGGATAAAATATTACTTTCTTCAACCAGTTGCTGTGTTTCAGACATTCTATTTAACTCTTCCTCGTGCGCTAGTTTGCATTCTGCAATTAAAATTCTGCTTGGGGTTTAGCTGGGTTCCATTGCGATGACCTTGGTTTCAAGATCCAATGGCTGATCAATTATTTCCGCTGATTGCGGATCCATTTCTATAATACCTTTGAATCTGGCACCATTTTTAAGATCGACCACAGCGGCTTTAATATTGCCGGTCAATTTTCCGCTCGCCGCTAAAATTACCTTATCTTCGGCTGATATATCACCTGTGACCTCGCCTTCGACTATCACTGTCTTCGCGACAATATCTGCGGATACTTGGCCGCTGGGACCAACGGCAACCGCACTGTTTTGCGCTGTGATATGGCCACTGTATAAACCATCTATTACAAGGTTTTCATCACACTTTAGTTGCCCCTGTATTTTTACGTCGGGCATAAATACAGATTTGGCATCCAGTAGTGAAGCCAGAGAGGGCTCTATATCAAGCTGTTGTGGTTGTCGCATCGACACAGCTCGGCTCTTCTGCGAACTCAACCACTGGCTTACCAACTTGTTAAGTGATTCTATATAATCTTTCATAACACAGTTTTATTGTTTTAAGTAATAACCCAATCCTAACAAGCCAACAGTAGTAGCTCCAGAAAAGATTTTAGTATAACCCCGACAATCTATTATCACCCACTGTGGGCGAAGAGGTTTTATTCAATACCCAAAAAACCACCCGACTGATGATGCCATAATTTAGCATAGACTCCCTGAGATTCCATTAACTGCTGATGGGTGCCCTGCTCAATAATCTCACCCTGATCAAGCACAATTAGCCTATCCATCGCCGCGATAGTAGACAACCTGTGGGCGATGGCTATCACTGTCTTGCCCTGCATTAATTGGTATAAGCTTTTTTGAATCGCGGATTCAATTTCAGAATCGAGAGCAGAGGTAGCCTCATCCATAATCAGGATTGGTGCATCTTTTAATATGACCCGCGCGATAGCAATCCTCTGGCGCTGTCCTCCCGATAGCGATACTCCGCGCTCACCCACATGGGCGTCATAACCAGTGCGTCCGGCAACATCGCGAAGCTGTAGGATAAATTCATGGGCCTCGGCCTTTTTAGCCGCTTCAATCATTTCCTCTTCGGAGGCATCCGGACGGCCAAATAAAATATTTTCTCGCACCGAGCGATGAAGCAGCGATGTATCCTGAGTAACTACAGCTATGTTTTCTCGTAAACTTTCTTGCTGAACCGTTTTAATATCCTGATGGTCAATTAGAATAGCGCCCTGATTAATATCATAAAATCGCAACAGCAAATTAATAAGCGTTGATTTTCCCGCCCCACTGCGGCCAACGATGCCAACACGCTCACCAGCACTGACCTTGAGATTTAGCTTATCAAATACCGCACTATCCACTGCCTGCTGGTTGTTGATATAGCTAAAACTGACGTCCTGAAAATCGATAGTTCCAGCGGTAACTTCGATTATTTTGGCGCCGTCTTTATCCAACACCATCTGCGGTTCTGATAGGGTATTTATACCATCCTGAACTGTGCCAAAATTTTCAAATAAATTGCCAATTTCCCAAACAATCCAATGGGACATGCCCGAGAGCCTCAACGCCAGACTAATAACCACGGCAATCGCCCCCGGGGTCATAGATTCATAGATCCATAGATAGATTCCAAGTGCTAAGGTGCTAAACACCAACAGCATATTGATAATCCATAAACAGATATTCAGGCCTGTTACTAGGCGCATTTGCGGATGGACTGTATTGAGGAATTCCGTCATACCCTCTTTGACATACTGCGATTCCCTAGAGGAAAAGGAAAATAGTTTTAGGGTTACTATATTGGTGTAGCTGTCGACAATACGACCGGTCATAGTGGATCTTGAGTTGGCCTGTATCTGTGAAATATTTTTTAATTTTGGCACAAAATATAACTGGAGCCCGATATATAAAAGCAACCATATTAATAATGGTAGGCACAGTCTAAAGTCGGCACTGGCCACCAAAAATAACATTGTGATCACATAGACTGAAACAAACAGAATCACGTCGAGCAGTTTCATCACAGATTCGCGAACTGCCAGAGCTGTCTGCATTACCTTAGTTGCAATACGCCCACTAAATTCATTTTGAAAGAAACCATAGCTTTGGTTCAGCAAGTAGCGATGGGCCATCCAGCGCACAGCCATGGGAAAATTGCCCATCAGTGTCTGGTGAACAACCAGTGAGTGCAGACTTGCTAAAATTGGAATAACAATCAGGATAAATACTGATAAAACAATAATCGAGGTCCATGATTCCTCAACAAATGTTTTAGGATCACTGGCAACTAGCAAGTCCACCACTTTTCCCAGTATTCCAAATAATGAGGCCTCAGCTATAGCCACCAAGGCGGTGAGCATGGCCATAGTGATCAACCAAGGCTCTAGACCTTTGGTGAAGTATCGGCAGAACTGATAAATTCCCTTGGGAGGCTGCTGGGGCATTTTCTCAGGGAAAGGGTTTACCAAGCGTTCGAAAAAACCAAACATACTATAATTCCATAGCCATTAAGGCGATAAAGCTCTTTATTAAATAATCTCAGCTATTCTAGCCTATAGGCTTAATAGGTGGTGAAAAACCTATTTTACTCAGGCATCGGGTTGTTGCCATACAGCATGCTTTTGCATCACACGATCAAACAAATCGGAATGCAAAAAGTGGTTTAGCCAACGCTGAACTGCGGGGTAATTCGAGTTATCAAACCAAGGCTTATCAACAAAAGCAAACTGTCTAATAAACGGGAAAATAGCAATATCGGCCAAACATATTTTTGCGCCGCATAAATAGCTTTTAGTTTGTAGGCGTCGCTCTAACTTCGCTATAAATTTTTCGGCATTGATTCGATAGTCCTGCTGGGACTGCTGTGGATACCTATCCCAATATTTATATCTGTCTAGCCAACCTTTAAATTCACTGTCATTTTCTGCAATAAGACTCTGTTGTTCAATCTGGGTCTCTGGAGCTAACCAGTTGTCTGGATCTGACTGTTGCAATGCCCAGCCCATCACGTCGAGACTCTCGTCAATCACCCTATCACTCAACTCCAGAACAGGCACAGTTCCCTTGGGCGATATAGCGAGCATTGAGGCTGGCTTTTTGGCCAGAGAGACTTCTCGCATTTCAAGCTTTATACTAGCGTAAGCAATTGCCATACGCGCTCTGATTGCATAGGGGCAGCGTCTAAAAGAATATAGAATGGGTAACATCAAACGGATCCATTTATGATTAGGCTAAAAAAACAATAATACCATTGCATTCACAGCAAGGATTTTAACAATGAATAGCAAATCTCTCGACATAATTTTATTCGGTGCCACTAGTTTTGTAGGGAAAATCACTACCCAGTATCTTTTAACCGAAGTAGGGCTTGGCAATGGTGTCCGATGGGCTATTGCCGGCCGTTCCTCGCGCAAATTAAAGCAACTAAAAACTGCGCTGGGGCCCAAGGCCGAAGCTATACCCCACATAGTGGCTGATAGCTCTGATTCCGCTAGTCTGACCAAAATGTGTCAGCAAACTCGCGTTGTTCTCTCGACGGTTGGTCCCTACGCACTGTATGGCGAATCGCTGATAGAAGCTTGCGTCAACAATGGCAATGATTACTGCGACCTCACAGGTGAAGCCTATTGGATAAAGAAAATGCTCGACAAATATCAGCTCAGGGCACAAAAAACCGGCGCTAGAATCATCAACTGTTGCGGCTTTGATTCCATACCCTCCGATCTGGGGGTACATTTTTTACAACAGCTAAGCCAGCAGTCATTGGGTACTGGTTGTAGCGATGTTAAATTACGCGTTAAAGCTATGAAGGGAGGTGTCTCCGGCGGTACTGTAGCCAGTGGCATTGAAATGGCAAAAGCGGTAAAGAAAGACCCCTCATTACGACGCAAAATGGGCAATCCCTATTTGCTTTGCCAGCCGCCGATATCAACTGTTAAGCAACCGCGAATTGTAAAACCAATCTTCGACGAAGATTTCCAGGCATGGTCTGCGCCATTTATTATGGAGACCATCAATAGTCGCATTGTTTTGAGATCAAATAATTTACAACCGCAAACTACCAGCGATAACTTTACCTATGGCGAAGCTGTTTTAACCGGCAAAGGAAGAAAGGGTTATTTCCGTGCCTGGGGAGTTACGCTCGGCCTCGGCGGGTATGCTCTAGCCGCAAAAAATAAGTTTCTACGCTTCCTTATACAAAAATATATTTTGCCAAAACCGGGTCAGGGTCCAAGCCCTAAACAACAAGAAAATGGTTTTTTTGATCTGCGAATTATGGGGAAAAATAACGAACATCAATTAGTGGTAAAAGTGAGTGGAGACAGGGATCCGGGCTATGGATGCACGGCTAAAATGTTAGTGCAGTCCGGCCTGTGCATGGCCTTTGATATCAGTCAATCAGATCTCTGTGGCGGATTTTGGACACCTGCAACCGCCATGGGCGACAGACTAATAACTCGGCTTATCGATTCGGCAGGTATGACATTTGAATCTTTAGAAACACCAGAAAAGTAGGCAAAAAAACCCGCGCTAAAAAGCGCGGGGTTTTCCTGAGTGTAACAACTAATTACTCAGATACTCTATCCTTGATAGCATTAAGAATTACAGCCAAAGCTGCGGCATTAACGATCGTGCTTAGGTTTGCCATAATATCACTGATTGGACCACCTACTACTGGTAATGCACCAGCGGCCCCAGACACTGTGCCCAATGCTACTGCAAACACAAGAAAGTAAGTTCTATTGCTTTTATCTGCTTGATCCGCCATGTAACCGCCCACTAGGCCCAAAACAGCCATAACTAATGCGGCTTCTGGAATCGCGAGGAAAGCGCCAACTACTGCTACTGCAATTGATAATAGACGTACAATTTTTAATGCACTCATTGTTGTTACCCCATATATTTTATTAATTTATTGTTACATATGTATGCTATTTTAAGCACCGGCCCACCCTATCACGTTGCTTGGGCAAAAAAAACCTTTATTCAAATAACAGCTTTTACATAATTTAATATAAAATACTTACACATTAGGTAGATTTAGCGCTAAGCCTTTATTGATAGCAACTATCTACAGCATATTTATTACTCTAAAAAGTTGATGATTTATATATGGCTCAATACGTTTACACTATGAATCGAGTGGGGAAAATCGTTCCCCCTAAGCGCGAAATCCTCAAAGACATTTCTCTCTCTTTTTTTCCAGGCGCCAAAATTGGCGTATTGGGTCTCAATGGCTCAGGTAAGTCTACCTTGCTAAAAATTATGGCAGGACTTGATTCTGATATTCAGGGTGAAGCGCGGCCCATGGCTGACATCAATATTGGCTACCTGCCACAGGAACCGCAACTTGATTCATCAAAGGATGTCAGAGGCAATGTAGAGGATGGCGTCCGAGCTGCGGTCGATGCCCTAAAAGGTCTGGAACAGGTTTATCTCGATTACGCAGAGCCAGATGCAGATTTTGATGCCCTAGCCAAAAAACAGGCTGACTATGAGGCAGTCATTGACGCTTGGGACGCTCATAATCTTGAGCACACACTGGATGTCGCTGCTGATGCATTGCGACTTCCACCATGGGACGCCAGCATTGATAAACTATCGGGTGGTGAAAAACGCCGCGTTGCCCTGTGTCGTCTACTTCTTTCTAGGCCCGATATGTTGCTACTCGACGAACCTACGAACCACCTCGACGCTGAATCAGTTTTTTGGCTAGAAAAGTTTCTCGAACAATTTACTGGCACCGTTGTCGCTGTAACACACGATCGCTATTTCCTCGACAATGTGGCCGGCTGGATTCTAGAACTCGATCGAGGCCACGGAATCCCTCACGAAGGAAACTATTCAACTTGGCTAGAAAATAAAGAGAAGCGGCTTGAGATAGAGGCAAAACAAGAAGTTTCTCGCCAGCGCGCGCTAAAACAGGAACTTGAATGGGTTAGACAAAACCCCAAGGGTAGACAGGCAAAAAGTAAGGCGCGATTGGCGCGATTTGAAGAGCTTAATGCCCAAGATTTTCAAACTCGCAATGAAACCAATGAGATATATATAGCCCCCGGCCAACGATTGGGTGATAAGGTTATTGAACTAAATAAGGTAACCAAAGCCTATGGCAACAATATCCTGATCGAAGACCTTTCACTCTCCATCCCGAAAGGGGCTATAGTCGGCATTATCGGTGGCAATGGCGCGGGTAAATCAACCCTTTTTAGAATGATCGCCGGCACTGAGACACCGGATAGTGGCTCCATTGATCTAGGTGAAACCGTAAAGGTAGCCTATGTTGAACAAAATCGTGATGAACTAAATGACGACCATACTGTATGGGAGGCTATTTCCGGCGGTTTAGATACCTTAAAAATTGGTGCCAACTACGAGGTTTCCTCAAGGGCCTATGTTGGGCGATTTAATTTTAAGGGCACAGACCAACAAAAGCGTGTTGGCGAACTCTCTGGTGGTGAACGCGGTCGCCTTCACCTTGCCAATACGTTAAAACAGGGCGCCAACGTACTATTGCTTGATGAACCATCGAATGACTTAGATGTTGAAACATTGCGCGCCCTGGAAGAAGCCATACTCTCCTTTCCCGGTTGCGTATTAGTTATTTCGCACGATAGGTGGTTCTTGGATCGCGTCTCCACCCATATCCTCGCCTACGAGGACAACAGCGATATTGTATTTTTTGAGGGTAACTACAGCGAGTACCACGATGATCTTATCAAGCGTCAAGGTGCCGATGCCCAACCCAAACGCGTGCGACACAAATCTCTCAAAGACTAAATTTCTAGTCATTTTTTAGGGTGCTGAGCCTATGCTCGGCACCTTAATTGTGCTCGGAGTAATTTCAAATAAGCATTATTTTAGTGCATTTTTTTATGTTATGGCATAAAAATTGCCTCTTAAAGCCTGCAAGTGGGCATAAACTGTCCTAAAAGCCCCTTATATGCACTATTCTGGTGCACTTAGGGTACAATAACTATACTAAGCACTATTATGGTGCTAATTATTGCAGAGGAAACATAATGTTTTTACAATCAAGTAGCCTCCAGCGAGGCACAATCGCATTTCTTTTATGCTTAATTTCTGGTCAGGTATTCGGACAGGAGTTAGATGGCGCTAACACCTCATGGATTATGACATCTACTGCCTTAGTTCTTTTTATGACCATCCCCGGCCTATCACTTTTTTATGCTGGATTGGTTCGCTCTAAGAACGTTCTATCGGTATTGATGCAGTGTTTTGCTATTACCTGCCTAGCCTCTATTATTTGGTTGGTTTGCGGCTACAGTATTGCCTTTGGCGATGGTGGCTCACTCAACGCCTACTTCGGTAACTTGGACAATTTATTGATGGGTCAGATTACTGAAGGCTCAATGTCTGGCGATATTCCAGAATCAGTATTTGCTATGTTCCAAATGACATTTGCTGTCATTACTCCGGCTCTTATTGTCGGCGCCTTTGCTGAGAGAATGCGCTTCAGCGCTATGCTGCTATTTAGCGGTCTTTGGCTACTAGCTGTTTACGCACCTATTACTCACTGGGTATGGGGCGGCGGTTGGCTAGGCGAAATGGGTCTTCTAGATTTCGCCGGCGGTACTGTGGTTCACATCACTGCGGGTGTTGGCGCGTTAGTAGCGGCCTTGGTAATTGGCAACCGCAAAGGCTTCCCAACTCAAGCAATGCCTCCTCACAACCTAACCATAACTGTGGCTGGTGCAGGTATGCTCTGGGTCGGTTGGTTTGGCTTTAACGGTGGTTCTGCTCTTGCAGCTAATGGCGATGCGGGCATGGCAATTCTTGTCACACATATCTCAGCAGCTACAGGCTCACTTGCATGGATGATGATGGAATGGATCAGACATGGCAAACCATCAGTACTTGGTATTGTAACTGGTATGGTTGCTGGTCTTGGCACAATTACCCCCGCCTCTGGTTTTGTCGGTCCTGGCGGCGCGCTTGTAATTGGCTTTAGCGCAGGTATTGTTTGCTACTATGCAACTCAGGCCATTAAGCAAAAATTCCAAATTGATGATTCACTCGATGTTTTCCCTGTACACGGTGTAGGTGGTATCCTAGGTACTCTTCTAGCGGGTATTTTTGCATCTGACGCACTAGGCGTATTCAGCGGTCAGGGCTACAACGAAGGCATGACCATGGCCAGCCAATTCCAAGTTCAAGTTATTGGTGTGGTTGCAACTTTTGTCTATACCGCAATCATTTCATATTTGCTCTTGAAACTTGTCGATAAACTGTTAGTATTACGGGTAGATGAAGAGCAAGAACAACAGGGTGTTGACCTTGTTGAGCATGATGAGAAGGGGTATGACCTGTAACAACAAAAAGAATAAAGCGAAGGAAAAATGCTGCCTTAAAAAAATAAATATATAACAAGGCACTCAAAGCCGCTGACTTAGTCAGCGGCTTTTTTATACCCACTACAATCTAATATTGCCTGACAGCCAATGGCTGTGCGGGTCTGGCGAGGTCTATATACTCACACATCAGCCTTGTGCCCTCGAGTATTCTATCCGAGTGCCGTTGGAGTAAATCTGAGGGGATAGCATAGAGATGCTGATTTTTCACAGCTGATATCCTCGTCCATTTGCGCCAAAAACCTGAGTCAATCAAGTCTGTTTTACGCTTGCCACCAGAAATAATTATTTGAGGGTCTGCCGCTAGTACGGATTCAATATTGACGTAGGGAACTAATGCCGCTGCATCAGAAAAAATATTAGCACCACCACATAATGCAATCATATCTGACAACATATGATTGCCATTCAGGGTCATTAGCGGCTCATTCCAGATCTGATAAAAAACACGGACCTTTTTATTTTTACTGTATTTTTCACGCAAAGTCTCAAGACGTTTATAAAATTCCAGCGCTTGACTGTGGGCTTGTTTTGACTGACCTGTAAGTCGACCCAAACGGCGGTATAGATCGGGTATATCTTCCAGCGCACCGGTCTCGACAACAAACACTGGAATACCTAGCTCTCTAATTCGACTTATAATTTTTTCTCCGTTCCCCGATTGCCAAGCAATCACCAAATCCGGCTTGAGGGAGAGTATTAACTCATAATTTGCTGCAGCATGGTTATTCACTCTGATAATTTCATTTGCTGCTGGCGGGTAGTTACTATATTCATCAGCCCCGACGATTTTTTCACCCGCGCCAATATGAAATAAAATCTCAGTGGTATTCGGCGATAGGCTTATAATTCGCTGTGCCACACTGATGAGTTTTAAGCTGTCTCCATTGTCGTCAACCACCGCAATTTCCCCCAGAGAACAGGGCGTTAACAGCAGAAATACAAGCGCGAAAAATCCCTGCTTCATCAGGTAACCACCAGAGGCGTATTCGCAGTAGGGTGGCGACTAATGGTTGCTTTGACATCAAATACCTTAGTGATCAAATTTTCTGTCAGAACGCTCTCAGGGCTCCCATAGGCCTCTATGGCACCGCCATTGACCGCAACTAAATTATCGGCACAGCGAGCCGCCAAGTTGAGATCATGCAAAACCATTAAAACGCCCACACCTCTATTTGAAATCTGCCGGACAATATCCAATGTCATTTGTTGGTGGGCTAGATCGAAGGCTGCTGTGGGCTCGTCGAGCACCAAAAATTGATTGCCACAATCACTGGGTGTCCAAATTTGCGCCAGCACTCTAGCAAGTTGAACTCGTTGTTTTTCACCACCGGACATCTGTGTATACAGACGCCGCTGCAGATAACTCGCATCGACCATTTGCAAAGCTTTATTTATAATTTTCTGATCTTCGGTGTACCCAGTTGCATGGGGTATACAGCCCAACCCAACAACTTCAGATGCGGTAAATGGGAAATTTAGCTCACTGTGCTGAGGGAGTACGGCGAGCACATTGGCCCTATGCTGAATGTCCCACTGCGACAACTCCCGCTGATTTAAATACACCGATCCCTGAGTTGGTTGCAACTCTCCGGTTAACACCTTGAGTAAACTCGACTTTCCCGCACCGTTGGGGCCTACCAGAACTGTGACCTGACCCGCAGCCACCGATAAATTAATATTGCGCAGTAAATCGAAGCCCGCCAAATGCAGAGAGATATTGTCAGCCACTATAGCCATAACTAAAACTCCCCTCGCTGACGAATTAACAGGGCAACAAAAAATGGCGCACCTAAAAGCGCCGTTAAAATACCCGTTGGCAACTCCGTCGGCAACACTATAACGCGGGCAATGCTATCGGCGATAATAAGCAGACTGGCACCGGCAAGCGCAGTTGCTGGCAATAGCCATCGGTGATCAGGGCCAATTAACAACCTGACCATATGAGGAATAATTAATCCGACAAAGCCAATCAAGCCGGCCAATGCAACACTGATACCAACTCCCAAGGCAGTTAAAAATATCAACCTGCGTTTAACTTTTTGCACATCTATACCTAGATGACGCGCCTCAGACTCACCGAGCAAAAGCGCATTTAGCGACTTAGACTGGGACGGCAGAACGAGTAATAAAAGCACTGAAACTGCGGCCATAATACTAACTTTAAGCCAATTAGCGCCGCCCAAATTCCCCATCTGCCATACACTAATTTGGCGCAGCATTTGATTGTCAGAGAAATAACTTAACAAGCTGTTAAAGGCACCAGCTATAGCTCCTATAGCGATTCCCGCCAGCAACATAGTAGTAACTGAGGTGCCTAAACTTGAAGTGGCCACGCGATAGACAACTAGGGTGGAAATAACCCCGCCAATAAACGCGCCAAAAGAAATCAGCGACAGACCTGCTAGTGGAGAAACTATGGCTCCCCCCACTAACACAATCACCACACTGGCACCGACTGAGGCACCGCCCGACACCCCTATCAAGGAAGGATCGGCCAAGGGGTTGCGAAACAAGCCCTGCATTACCGTACCTAGCACCGCCAATACAGCGCCCACCAGCAGTGCTAAAACAATGCGTGGCAAGCGAATATCTAAAACAATACTGGAAGCTTGAGTATTTTCAACACCGCCACCTATAGGGGCGAATAACATTTGTATAATTTGTGACAATGGAATACTGACCGTACCCATAGATAAAGAGACAATCGCCACCGCTGGCAACAATAATGCCAGACACCAAATTAACTTGGCGGCCGCTAAATACCGCAACTAGAAATCCACACCTTTGCGCGCCATTACACCCTCGTTGTAGGCATGTTTAATTTCTTTAACTTCTGATACTGTATCCGCCAGTTCGGCCAGCTCACCTCCTCCTCCACGACCGGTTACTACCAGTGATTGCTCATAGGGACGATTTTTTAACGCCTTTAAAACCTGTTCTTTGTCGAGGTATTTAAAACTTAGCATATAGGTTAATTCATCCAATACCACTAAGTCATACTGTTCATCAGCCAGAGCCTCTTCAGCTACCGCCCAAGTTTTTTCTGCAGCAGCAATATCCGCTGAACGATCCTGAGTATCCCAAGTGAATCCTGTGCCCATCTGATAAAACTTTACCTGCGGGCAGTGATCCCGCAGGTAAAGCTCTTCTCCAGACAGTTGCTCGCCCTTAATAAACTGCACTACAGCAACTTTATGCCCATAACCCAGTGCGCGCATCACCATACCGAAGGCAGAGCTGGTTTTACCCTTGCCATTGCCGGTCAGTAAAATACACACACCGCGCTCCAGTGAAGCAGACTCAATAGAGGCATCTATATTCTCTTTAAGCTTCTGCATCTTGGATTTATGCGACTGTTGTTTCTTAGTTTGCGAGTCTGCCATTGGGCTAGCCTTATTGTTACTGTAACTTATAGCGCAAGCCAATATTTGCGCCAAAGCCAAGGGTTTCATAACCGTTTACCTGCTGATAGTCCTCATCAAACAGATTGTTTAAACTTAAATAAACATCCATCTTATCACTAGCCGAGTAATTGGCATTTAAATTAACCAGCGTATATGCATCCAACATCACAGGATTTGGGAAGCCATAATCGGTCTGTGAACCATTGTGCTGAACATTTATATTTAATTTGGTATCTGATTTCACCTGCCAAGCAACATTGATGCTACCAATATGTTTCGCTCTAAGTTGCTCTTCAACACCCGCAGGATCTTCACTGTCGGTGTAAGTGTAGGCCGCATTGACTTGCAGACTATCGCCGACTGCAAAGGACGAGGATAGCTCGACTCCCTGACGATCACTAATGCCTTCAATATTAATTGGGGTACAGGTCCAGTTAGCGTCGCAAGAACTGCCAATTTCATCCTTAAGCTGGGCGTTGAAGTAGGTTGCTCCAAGCTGAATACGTTCATCAGACAGAGTTGTATCCAAGCCAAGCTCCCAGCTTTCAGATTCCTCTGGATTGAGATTAGGGTTACTTTGGAAACCGCTGTAAATACCGTACAACTCAGTAAAGGTTGGGTTTTTAACTGCCGTACCCCAGGCGCCGCGAAGTCTCAAAGTATCGCTTTGCTGAAATACTACTTCCAGTCTTTGAGTATAAGACTTACCAAAGAAATCGTTATCATCCTTGCGCGCACTTGCCGCTAGAGTAACCGATTCAATCGGATCAAAACGATATTCAACGGCTACACTTTCAGTTTTGCGGCTGACCAACTTATCGGCATCTGCACCAAAGGCCCAACCACCGCGCTGTTGGTATTCTTCTTTTTCACGCTCTAGTGCTAAGGATAAACGCTGATCTTTAGCTTGCCAAAATCGCGAACCTATGTACTGGTAATTTTGTTTGTTCGATGAGGTGCTGCCATTGGCCAATGTCTGTGAATTTTCCTTTTTGAAATTATCATTTTCAAAGTCGGAATCAGCCAGTGAAACTGCATGGCTCCACAGTCCATCTGCGGAATTATAGTCCGCAGTAAACTTATTGTGGAATCTGCTGAAATCACTGGACTGAACTTCAGGGAAGCCGTCAAATTCATTCATACCATTTGTTTTGCGGCTGGTCAGAGAAAGATTTAATTGATCGCTGTACTGATAGCCCGCTTTTAAATTGATCTCTGTATTTTGATAACCATCAATATCATCGCCAGTGCTCGGCTGAATATTAATGCCATCGGTCTCAAGATGGGAAGCCCCAAAGCGAACAGAAAATTTTCCTGACTTATGACCAAGACTAAAGCCATTTTTTGAGGTTGCTCGACTGCCGTACTCAGTAAATACATCGGCGGAAAGGGCTTGATTAGCCTCAGAAGTAATAATATTTACCACACCAGCTACAGCGTCACTTCCTCGAATAGAGCTCTGAGGCCCGCGAATAATTTCGATGCGCTCAATATCGGCAGCCGAGAGAGTCCCCCAGTTAAGCATATCTGATTGCGACGGATCATTAACTTCTACTCCGTCAATCAATACCACTAAATGGTTTGATTCAGAACCGCGAGCACGAATTGAAGTCAACGAGCCCAGTGCGCCGTAACTACTAACGGCTAAACCGGGTACATCGCGCAATAAATCGCTGACACTTTGTGCCGCGCGCAATTTAATTTGTTCACTGTCGATCACTGTAATAGCGTTAGCCGATCGGCTGGCAACAATTGGAATAAGTGCTGCGCTGACTAAAATTTCTTCAATTTCAGAGGAACTATCCTGAGACTCTTGCGCATTGACAGTAGAGGCTGCAACAAACGGGACTAGCGATAACCCTAGCGTTAGTTTTAAAAGATTTTTTTTCATCATAAGAAACTGTGCTCTCACCCGAGAATAATTATTTTGTTTTTTTACAGGGTACACACAGGCAAAAAGACAGCTCGACACTGTCGATCAGCACAACACCGCACCCCGCGGTTTGTCTGCAAAGCGACAGGCCGGTCTCCGGACTTGTAAGCGAGCGAAATTCACTCTATTGAATTACCTTCCCATGCCTGATTGAAGCACAGTGGTCATACAACTCAATATTCTTACCTACCGTTGCGGGGGCAGTATCGGAATAGCTTGTCGTTATGAAAAATAACACTAAGCGCACCGATTTCCCGTTTCACTCTTTGGCTTAAGAAGCAAAACCTAAAGAGAACCTGTTGCCGAAGCAAGGAGTGAATCTAACCACTGAAGAGTCAGAAGTCAAATATGTTTGAAAATAATTAGAATAGCGCCTCTAGGGCTTGAGTAACATTTCTCACAGCAGTGACTCGCATACCCTTAATTGGCTGTTTAGGTTTATTGCCCGCGGGTACTATAGCGTGCTTAAATCCGTGTTTGGCTGCTTCGCGAAGACGTTCCTGACCATTGGCCACAGGTCTGATTTCACCCGCCAGACCCACCTCACCAAAAACCACTAGATCATCGGGCAAGGGGTTATCCCTAAAGCTGGATATAACCGCCATAATCAATGCTAAATCGGCACTGGTTTCCAGCACTTTTACTCCGCCGACAACATTGACAAACACATCTTGGTCCCCAGCCATAATCCCGCCATGGCGGTGCAGAACGGCTAGCAACATAGACAGTCGATTGTGATCCAGCCCCACAGTTACCCGTCGCGGATTACCCAAATGACTATCGTCTACTAAAGCCTGCAACTCTACTAGAAGCGGCCGAGTCCCCTCCCATACCACCATCACCACACTGCCGGAGGAAATATCTTCACCACGCTGTAAAAAGATTGCCGAGGGGTTTGCCACTTCAACCAGACCTTTGTCAGTCATGGCAAAAACACCTAACTCATTGACCGCGCCAAAGCGATTTTTATGGCTGCGCAGGGTTCTAAAGTGACTATCACTATTACCTTCAAGCATCAGTGAGCAATCAATCATATGCTCCAAGACTTTAGGTCCTGCCAATGAACCATCTTTGGTAACATGCCCAACTAGAATTAATACAGTATTGGTCTGCTTGGCATAACGCACTAACATCGAAGCACTTTCGCGCACCTGAGACACACTACCAGGCGCTGAAGTAACCTCATCCATATGCATCACTTGTATGGAATCAATTACCATTATTTTTGGCTTTTTCTGTTCGGCAACCGCACACACAGTTTCAACTGAGGTTTCAGCCATAATTTCAAGTCTGTCTGTTGGCAACTGCAAGCGCGAAGCCCGCATAGCTACCTGCTGAGGTGATTCCTCGCCCGTAATATAGAGCGCAGATTGTGTCTTTGCTAGATGACAGAGTGTTTGCAACAGCAATGTGCTCTTGCCGGCCCCGGGCTCACCCCCGACCAAAATCACTGAACCAGGCACTAGCCCACCACCTAGAACTAGATCCAGCTCACCCACAGATGTACTGATTCGGGGAATCTCATCTAGAGTAATTTCTGCGAGGGTTTTAATCTGCCCATCAACTGCAGCGGCAAAACCTGATCTTGCGCTTGAAGCACTGCGCGCAGAACTGCCAAGTCGCACTTCTGTTAGTGTATTCCACGCATGGCAGTCATTGCACTGGCCCTGCCATTTTCGATAGTCAGAGCCACAGTTACTACACACATAGGCAGTTTTGGTTTTAGTGGACAAAAGTTACTCCATAACTGTTTTTATATACAGTAACGCAAACAGACGCTATTATCAAACTCAATTTAGTGCATTTTCGGTCTTCAAGGATTATATTTTCTCGTCCATTGTGATTGTTTCTGATAGAGTAATGGCATGTCACTAATACCTGAAAAATCGCTGGTCTTTTCGCCAACCCTAGCTGCTACTATTGGCTTAGAGGAAGCAATACTGCTTCAAATTCTGCAAGAGTGCACCAGTCATTCTGAGCAGATCACAAGCAGTGGTTTTGCCTGGACTTCTATATCAGGCCACAAGCTTCTCAAATTAAGTCCTTTCTGGCATGAACAGGATATCCGTCGGCTTGCGACCAGCCTGCACGAAAAAGGCTTGCTGTTAATTGGTGGCGGTGCATTTAGCGCCAATCAGAATTTTCGTTTTGCCTTCAATGAAAGTACAGCAGATACCAGTGCCTCGCGGGCGAAAAAACCTCCAGCGCCAAGTGCGCCAACTGCACATGCGGCAAAAACTATTGGCAGCAGTTGGCAGCCAAGTGATGACTGTCTGCGTCAACTTGCCCAGTTGGGAGTAACCAATGAATTCTCCCACCAGCAGGTACCTCAGTTTGTAACCTATTGGCGCGAGAGAAATATTCCGCGCCACAGTTGGGAGGCAAAATTTATCAAAGAGGTATGGCGCAACTGGCAACTGCAAGAATCTGACAACTATCGCAAAAGTAAAGAACTGCCGATGGCGAGCGGTTGGCGACCATCTGAGGATGCGTTGGATATTCTATGTAAGCAGGGCTCTATCAATAGCAATTTTATTGAAGATGCGATTCCAGAATTTATTCTCTACTGGCGCGGCACCGGCGATGTTTCAAGCACTTGGGACTCTAAATTTGTTCAGCATGTTCGCCGCCAGTGGCAGTTTTTTAACGGCATGATGAAACAAGATAAAACACCCAAGACCATGCCTGCTTCATGGCAGCCCAATGAATCAGTCTACGATGTATTGCAAATGGCTAATATAGAACGCAGTTTTGCCGAGGGACTAATCCCCGAATTTGTGCTTTACTGGCAAGAAAATGGTTCATCCCAGTGCTCTTGGAGCACTAAATTTTTACAATATGTTAAACGTCAGTGGGCGCGACATATTCAACCCCAGACAGCGGACAATAAATATGGCAAGCAACAAGGACCTGGTGCAACAGGTCGTATCCGAGATCGCAACATCATCGACGCGCTCTCCGACAGAAGCTGGGCATCCTGAAACTTCAGCTCAGAGCCCTGAACTGATTGATGCCATCAATCAGGTATTTGCGCTGTTTCAAATAAATTATCACAATCAGTATTTCAGCGCTTTTGGCGACAATACCAAGTCAGAAAATTTAGCTAAAAACCTGTGGCTTAATAAACTGTCACCGTTTGGCCCCGATACTATCTGCGCTGCGGCTGAGAAAATTATTGCTGATAATGATTATCTCCCCACACTGCATAAAATGCTTGAAGCCTGTCGCCATGTTGGCATGCCAAAGGGCTTGCCCAGCGTGCGCAATGCCTACCTTGAGGCCTGCAATCAACCCAGCCCCAAGGCGGCGCAAAACTGGTCCCATGCGGCAGTTTACCTCGCAGGGAGAGACTGTGGTTGGCATATGCTTGCCAACGAGGTAGAGCGCAAAGCTTTTCCACTCTTTAGCGATTGCTATCGCAATTACTGCGATCTTGTTCTACGCGGGGAAGTATTAGTTGTTGAGTCTCCCAAAGAATTGCCAGAAACCACAGCCAAAAAAGCTAGTCGCGAACAAAATCTTCAGCAGCTCAGCAAGTTAAAAAAATTGGTCGACTGATCCGCTCAGCCCTAGGGGTAGGCAATAAATATCGAACGTTTTTGCTTTGCCATTTCAACGCCATCGACTCCTATGGCTGTCAATCGCCACCCACCAGCGATTATATCTCCCTCTTTATAGGATTGATCATTGGCAAAAAGTCGGTTGGACGCCGAGCCCTGAGCAAAATAAATATGGCCGCTAATTTCTAATACGGGCAGTGCAAATGGATCCTCTTCAACTATGGGCTCTGGCGCAGCAACAGGTTGATCAATAGCCTGAGCTATCGGCGGTTTTTTCAGCAATTCTTTATTGTCTTGCAACAGCGGTTTAAATTCACCCAGATAGATTACCAGCGCCAAACTAACAGCTAGAAGTAAAATAAACCCCAATACCACCACCATCTTATTGGATGATGCCTTTTGCTCATAGGGATCCCAACGGGCACTGGCAAAATCCTCCAAGTCTTTGGGGTCATCGCGCAATCGTTCCTGCTCGGCCTTTTTAAGCGCATTCAATATGTAGGACATTAGAGGTCACCCTGTTGGAGCAGATTTTGGCCTAGTGTTGGAATACTGGAATCCACTAACTGGTTAAGTTTCATAATAGTTTGTCGACCCACCACACCGTCCTCTTCAATACCCTGCTGCTGTTGAAAATTTAGCACCTTATCGCGAATCACTTCAGTGTAATTGCCACCCGTAATATAGGGTAAATAATCACTATCCATCAGCTGTAACTTAGATTGCAACCAATTCACAGCCACTTGGTCTTTGTCCCCCAGTCGCAAAACTTGTATATCTTCAGGCGAATACCACAGATAGAGAAAGGCCCCATTCCAACGCTCAACAAACCACTCAAGTGATTCTCGGCGAGTACTGCTGTCTGCATGCAACCAAACTGATTCATCATCTAATGCAGTTAAGACATAACTTTTTAATCGCCCATTCTCTTCTTCAACCCAAACAATGCCGGGCCTATCCACAGCTAGTAACTCTTCAAGCTCGCCAGAAGCTAACTTTTCAGCACCCATATCATTGATAGCGGCAAGGGCAAAGACTTCCTCTTCAGAAAATACGGGTTCAATCTCAATTGACCACAGTGCAAAAAGATCAGCGAAAGGATTACTGGCCACAGGAACTGGCGCCTGCGCGGCAGTCGCTGAAATATTCTCTAGACTCGGCTCGATTAAAATTTCATCCGACTCAACCAACTCAAACAACGGCTGTTGTTGCTCGATTATTTCCGGCTCTACATTGGCAGTAATTTCCCTTTGCTCAGAGGCACTATCTTGGGTATCAACCTGATATCGCTCGGCGATTAGCATGGCAAAAATTGCACACATAAATAAAGCAACCAGCCATTTGCCCGAGGATTTTTGCTCTGCAACCTGAGTATCAAATATTTCTTTTGCCGCCTTTTTAACTAGCTTGGCAGATACTGTTTTAGCCCCGGTAGCATAGGCGGCAAGCAGTGCATGATGGCAGATTAAATTTATCAGCCGCGGCACGCCCTTGGTGAGTTTAAACAGCGCTGACATAGCGGCGTTTTCAAAGATTGTGCGGTTTGCTCCAGCGTGGTGTAAGCGGTGGTTGACGTAATTGGCCACATCCGTTTTGGCTAGCGGTAAAAGATGGAACCGCGCCACGACCCGCTGATTCAGTTGTCGCTGATCCTTCTGCGCTAGGGTCTCTAATAGTTCTGGCTGACCCACCAGTAATATATGCAGTAACTTGTGGGTGGCTGTTTCAAGATTGCTCAGCAGACGCAAAATTTCAAGAACCTCTGGACTTAAATTCTGCGCCTCTTCAATCACCACTAGGGTTTTCTTACCCTCGGCATGGGCGGCAATAAGATCGCTATTTAGAGCATCGATACAGTTTTTTGAAAGCGATGTTTTTGAAGACTTGGGCAACCCGATGGACAACTCCTGACAAATACTTGCCAGCACATCTGTTACCTCAAGGGTGCTATTTAGCACATAGGCAACACGAACATGGGCTGGAAGCCGCTTTAATAATGTTCGTGTTAATGTGGTTTTACCCGTACCTACCTCGCCGGTGAGCAAAACAAAGCCACCCTCGCGATCAAGGCCATATTTAAGATGAGCTACTGCCTGACGATGTTGACTACTGGGATATAAAAATCCCGGGTCTGGAACTATAGAAAATGGTTCGCAATTAAGGGCAAAATACTGCTGGTAGATGCTCATAATTCACGTTTACTCAGTCTCTTGTGGTTGCCCTTCTTGTAGTATTTCATTGAGCCTATCACTTAATTTGCTCTGCTTTTTACCATCGAGATCACGACTTATCAAATGCTCAAACTTCTGATTTGAAAGATCTTTGGCATCTCCAGGTGTGCGAATAATGGTCGGCCGAATAAACATCATTGTTACTTTTTTATTCTCAGTCTTGGAGGATTTAGTAAACAACTTGCCTAACAGCGGTATATCGCCAAGCAATGGCACCTTGGCTTCACCATCTTTAAAATTGTCTTCAATCAAACCACCTAAAACTAGTAGCTGGCCGTCTTCAATCATAACATTGGTTTTGATGGTATTTTTTGAGGTAGTGGTCTGGCCATTGTTATCCGTGGTTAATACCTTTGACGACTCCTGCTCAATCTCGAGGCGAATGGCGTTGCCCTTACTGATCTGCGGTTTGACCGTCAAAAGAATACCAACTTCTTCGCGGTTGTAGGTGGTGAATGGGTTACTTGCACCATTGGCACCGCTAGTGTATTTACCCGATGCAAAGGGCACCTCTTCACCCGAGGTTAATTTTGCCTCTTCATTATCCAAAGTCACCACTGATGGCGTAGACAGAATATTGGTGTCTTCATCGGTTTTAAGTGCTTGAATCAACAGCCCCATTCCCTTGCCTGTGGCAGGATCGAAATCACCGCCGGCAATGACCGCTGAATTGGGGATACCACTGACAATAGTTGTTAGACCTGCGGCATCAGGGGTACCGTTGAGACCGGTGCCAACCAAGGATGTGAGCAAACCATCAAAATTGGTAAGGTAGCCGCCTTTATCCTTGCTAGTATACAGCAAATCTGAACCCAGCTCATTGGCCTGCTCTTCGGATAGCTGAGCAATGACTGCTTCAATTAATACCTGGGGACGAGAGATATCTAATTTGCCAACAATATTTTTAATTTCGCGAATTACCGCCGCAGGCGCTGCCAAAATAATTGCATTGTTAAGCTCATCAATTTCCACTTTGTAGGCCGCCTTAGCACCGCCGTTTTTGCCTTTGCCGGTGGTTTCACCCGCCAATCGCAGCAGAATCTCTGAGGTTAAAAGCCCATCTAATACCGGCTTTAGTTCTGCCGCACGAGAATAGTTGAGGTAGATAACCTCTACGCTGCCTTTTTTGCTCAGGGGTACATCCAGAGACTCAAGCATAGTCTTAAATGCAGATCGCGCAGAGCCAGGGCCGCTGACAATAACGCGGTTGTTGAGATCATCTTCAACCAGCGACAGCTCTTGCTTTTGCAGCTGTTTTAATTGGCCTGCAATATGCACCGCCTCTGCCGCAGAAATATGCTCTAGACTAATAACTTCAACCGCTGTCTGATCGGGGTCATCGAGATCACTCAGCAACATTTTTAATCGATCGACATTAGAGCGAATATCTGAAACCACAAGATAGTTGCTTTGATTGTAGGCCTGCACCCGTGCACCATTACTCATCAGAGGTTTTAAAACAGGTATTAATGTCGCCGCCTGCACATAGCGAACTTTTAGAATTTCTGTTACTAGCTCACTCTGGCCGCCTCCAGCCAAGTTAAACGACTGGTTAAATGGCACTATTCTAGTTACAGCACCATCTCGGATCGCTTGATAGCCCTGCACCTGAATCGCAGAGAGAATCGCCTCATAGAGCAATGATTTATCGATGCTTTCGGGTGAAATAATCGTTACCTTGCCTTTAACTCTTGGGTCGAGAACAAAGGACTCACCGGTTATTTCAGCCACACTCTCAATAACACTGAGAATGTCTGCATCGCGAAAATTGATTTTTACCAAATCTGCAGCAAATGCCTCGACAACAAAACCTATTGAAATAGCAAGCGCCGCTAACCATTTAATAAGACCAGAGCATTTTCTCAATTGACCCACTTTCATATTCTTTAACCATCTATTAATTTTAATATTCATGCTAGGGATTAATTCCTAGATTTGGCATCATTTTAGCCGATAGGCTTGAAGCATTGATATATATAATTTGCTTTTCGCCGTCTCTTAATACAGTTACTGGCAAGTTTGTTGATGCACTAAACTTTAGCCAACTACTGGGATCAGACATTATATCCTGCATTGAAGCACCATCCACACCGATAACAACATCGCCCTCTCGAATATCTGCTAATGTCTGAACTTCCTCAGACAAATCATTCAACTTAAATCCGGTAGTGCCGCCAGCCATGACTGGTACTGCCCCGAACATATTGGCAAAGGCAAAGCCACTATCTGAGGATGCCGCAGTTTTGGCCGTTCCCTTGGTTTGCTCAATAATGGTGTCCGGTTTTTTCATAACCATCTGCTTGTTTATGCCGTCTTGGAGCACAACAATTCTATAGCTTTGGATATCGACAATTTTAGTATCGCCATCAATTTTATCACCAATAAAGTGGACTATCTCTTTTGACCCACCAAACTTGATGGTTGCAATAGAGGCTTCACCAGCAATTACAACGCCCAATAGCTGAGCGTCTATATTTGCCATAGGTAAATTCTCAGGAATATTTTCTAAATCAATTTCTTTCTGAGGCTTAACTTCGTCACCAAACCAGTTGAAATTGATTTTTGCCGGCGACCTAACCTGCTCGATGGCAGTGATAGTCGGTGGCTCTTGAATTTTCTGCAACAGCACTGCGGCACCTAGGGCGAGGGTTATTGCACCCATAACCAACAGTGTCAGCAATTGATTGCGCTGCATTCCAGCCTTTTCAAGTAACTTAGTTAACACGCTCTACCTCAAAAGTTGCTGTAATTTTTGATAAATCATCCACTTCTGTTTCAATTGCCAGCTCACCCAAAATATACCCACGGCAGGCAATCTGATGCATCAATTTAAGAAACTGATTACTTTTACTGCCACTGACAGACAGAGAAATAATATTTTCTTTTTCATTGGCGGAAAGCAGTTTTAATTGATTGCGCGACACCAAATGGCTGAGGTCAGCTTTAAAGTCTTGCTTTTGCTGACGCACACTTGGGCAATTATTGACTAATTTGGCCACTATATCGCGTTTTTCCTGCAACCAGATCACATCTGCCTTGAGCGAATCTCTCTGGGATTTAACTAGCGAGTAGGACTCCCATTGGGGCAATATCAACATGATGACAAACACCACAGCCAACACCAGCGCACCAATTTTTAGCGCGCGTTTTTCTCGCGCTTCTAGACCGGCGAGAAAATCTGAAACTATTGCCATAAAATTGTTCATTGATTAGCTCCCTGTTTTTTTGGAGTTAATCGCAACTCAATGCTATTTTTTCCCTTAGCGGCGAGCTGGGTTACACCTATTCGGTAGCCGGGAATATTAAGTCTGCGCTTTGTTAGAGCCAAACCATTTTGAATTTGCATCACTAGTTCGTTATCGGAGTAACTCAATCCACTCAACTGGCAGCCGCACCCCCTTAGTAACTTATCAAGAGCAACCAAACCAGCTATTGGATCAGAGTTTAGGCTGTTGCGCTGAGAGAACAATAGGGATAACCGCGCATCCGCCTCGGATCTGATATCTTTAGGCGCTGGTCTGCGCCCATCAAACAGACGCGAATAGCTCTGCATCAAGCCGGCTTCTAGTTCCGCAGTCTCTTCAATCATGTTGGCGCTGGCGATTTGTAAATAGATGACCAACAACAGTACAGAGATCAAACCCAACAGTATTGCCGGTAACCATGATATAAGTGCGCCTAGAGAGATCTCTGGCTTGTGCCCTCCGGTTAACAGATCACACTGGCTAGGAAGCTGAGAAAATTGCCAATCCACAGCAGAATCATTGATGTCAGCAATCTCCGCTATAGGCTCAGGCACAGTCACAGCCTCAGGTACGGAAATGGACAGTCTGAGTGTCTCATCCTGCTGCAACAATGCATCGACCATCGGCCACGCAATATCCGGCCCCGCGGCAAAGCCGTCAACCGCACCGTAGCGAACAAGGCATACGCCATCTCGCCAGCCAACACTGATCCTGCCATCCTCATAGGGCAGAGCCATATAATCAGGATACATTGATTTAGGTGAAACACCCGAATTTTTGGCGACGCGCTGCCAATTTTGAAGATCTGATTCAGCAACCACCAGAATCTGTAACTGACCCTCTGAACTTTGACCGCAGACGACAAAATGCACATCTTCAATTGACTGTAAAAGCTTGTCTTCTAGTATCCAAGGGATCAACTCCATCCACTTGCGCTTAGGCGCGGAGGGTGGATCGATCAGATGCATTGCAACAGACTCAGAGGGGATCCACAGATCCATGCCGACTAAATCGGTATCTGCCACCGACTCAAAAGCCTCACCCTCATTGGTGATATAGCTATCGAGATTGTAAATATGGTCCACTGGCAGTGTCATTTTAAGCCCCAATCATTGTGCAAGCGGGAAGCACTTGCTGGTCGTCAAAAGTACTATCTGAATTTTTGTCAGATGCGGTGTTATTTCCTGCCGCCAGCTTTTCTAGCAGCTCCGATACGCTGTCTTTATTCATTTTTGCTGGCACTGAATTTAATTCTCTGGAGATTATAACCGAATCTGCACTGGAACTGCGCATTATAATACTTCTAACTTCAATTCTCGCCTCGCCCAAGGTAACTTCAATATACAACTCAAAAAATTCAGTGGCTACAGCAACAACATCATTCGGCCACAGCTGTTGAGTTTCAGAGGGAGACAATCCTAACTCAAAACCAATTTCTTTATAAAATTCATCTAATTCTTCAAAGGGTCGATTGGCGATTACCGCATCTCTAAACGGCATATCATAAATATCACCCAGTGCCAGCAATAACTCTTCGGAGGCGGTATTGACATTAATAGCAACAAATTTTCTAGCCTGACCCGCAACCAACTCGGGAACTGGTAGCGCGCTTAACCACGGCATTAATCTTTGTACTTCCGGGACCTCATAACCCAGTACTGAAGCGAGTTCATTTGGCTCAACCATTGGCGCATCGGCTATGGTGCGCGGTGGATAAAACCCAGAGTACTCCTCCTGCTCAGCGCCATCGGGGCCAACTTTGCTAGAATTGGGATCAATCCAATCGACCACGGCCTCAATACGCCCGGGATATACGGCTATATCAAATTGCCGCAATAGATTGTTCCAAGTTTTAGCAAAACTCGCCTCATTGCCTGCCAGTGCGTTCTTTAGCTCTGAAGGGGATCTGTAATAAAGGCTATTTACATTAAAGCGGCCCTGCAAATCAGAAATACAACCATTGACGATACCGCCCTCGACCGGCATCGCTGGTATAGCCTGAGCCCACAGTTCTTGAAAATGGTCAGCGCTGGAATCCGCCGCATCTTCTTGCAACAGCTGTCTTGCCCAACTCTCTGCACTGAGAGCCAACAGAAAGGCCTGATCCTCATGAATAGATAAAGTCGATTGCGCAATATTGATTTGGTGGCGATAAAAAATATTACCCAAAATAAACATTATGCTTGTCATTAACAATAGCGCCGCCACCAGTGCAACACCCGACTGTCGAGAAAAATTGGAAAGCATCAGGAACTGACTCCCAAAAATAATCTGGACGTCTCAACGCCGTTATTAAGTGTAATAGTTACTCGTATTATTTTTGGCAAAGGATCGGATTTTCGCCGCTTTAGAGGCGGCCAGTCAGGAACAAATGCACTGCGGCCATCTGAATGCTCAAATAAAATCTTATCAACATCCTTGAGCAGCACCATAGAGACTCCATCGCTGTATCTCATTGATTCTGTAATACCCCAAGATTGGCGAACCAACTGCTGATTGTCATCAAGGTCGTAGGATACTCTCCTTACACCACTGGGGTTGGTGGCTATCATAGGCCCATTACCGCGGCTAAAACGAACACCAAAATCACTTTTTGCCGTCATATAGGGCGCTTCTATACCGCCCAACCCATCTCTGAAGGGGCGGTTTCTGATATGCATTAAATCCCGTTGAATAATTTTCCAAGCTCGATCCATCTCAGCCTGACCAGTTTGTTTGGCGCGACTGCGCTCATCAGCACCGATCACCACCTCGATAGCCTGATAGGACATCAGCGAGATAATTGCCAACAGCGCCAAAGCGATCAAAGTTTCAATCAGGGTAAAGCCACTCTGAGCTTTAGTATTGGTTTGTTTGAGGCTATTGATTAAATGCACAATTAATCCTCAATAATATAAATTGACAGTGAGCCAGTGGTTCGATCGCTGTCTACAGGACTGACTTTGGCTTCGTAGCGATAAAGATTTTTACCAACAGCTGGCTCGACGGTTAGTACCCAATTCCAATCCTGACCATAATGTGTTTCCTGACCTTTTTTAGCATTGCTTGAACGCCCTGACCTGGATCGCCGTCCATCAGACTCATGATACTGTTCTAATAAAACATTCCAGGCGACCTGATTGCTTAAACTCTTGGCACTCATATGAACGCGCTGATCAGCATATTGGTGAACCGCAGAAATCGCCCCCCCAAGAACCAGCCCTAAAATTCCCAGAGCGACCACAACTTCGATCAAAGTAAAGCCTGAGTTTCGACTGGAATAACTCACTTTGTCTGCCTCTCCATCTTAATCAGTAAGTCTTCACTGTCCCAATAATAACTATAGCTTATTTCATAATCCCTGTAGCTCAGATCAATTTTCGCTTCAGGCACAGCATATCCATCGGGCAAGAAGGCCAGACTTGGCTGTAAAAAGTCGTCTTGATCCTTTTTCGAGGGAACCTCACCTTGTTCAATTTCCTCTTTAGAGGGAAGGGCTTCCTGCTGATAAAACAGCGGATCTTCGTCGGTCTCATCCAATAGCCAGACTAAATTTGCACCCTCACCCAAGGTGTAGGGCTCGGGGAAAGAGACCTTAACCCACTGATTTCTGTAGTATATAACGGCATTTAATTGGGTGATCTTCTTGGTTTTTTTATTAGTATCCGAGAGCACACCAAAGGCTGCGCCCTGCAGTACAGCAAAATCAGCTAACTGATTTAGCCAGATATTTAGGCGCTCTGCCTCATTGGCATAGCGCCTATTTAGTGTCTGACTGATTGACGCCGCCGCCACAGCTGCTATTAGTGCAATAACAGCAATTACCACCATAATTTCAATCAGCGTATAGCCTTTTTGGCGACGGGGGTTGGTAACCACAGCTAATCCTTAAAAAATTTGCTACTCACGTCCTTACTGAACGTTCCAATTACCCCAGTCCTTGTTTGAACCCTCACCACCAGAAACGCCATCAGCGCCATAGGTGTAGACATCAATATCTTTGCCGCGGGAACCTGGGCTGGAGTATAGGTATGGGGTCTTCCACGGATCATTGGGCACTGCATCCAAATAGGGGCCATTCCAATTTTCCGAACCAGCTGGGGGCGAAACCAAGGCCTCTAGACCCTGCGATTGGGTTGGGTAGCGGAAGTTATCTAAACGATAAAACTTAAGCGCATTTTCAATTACTCTGATATCTTGGGCAACTCTAGTTCGCTCAGCCTTTTCAACCTGATTAAAAACTCTGGGGCCAACCATGGCAATCAGCAGTCCGATAACCGCAACAACAACCATCATTTCAATTAGAGTAAAACCCGCTTGCTTTCTTTTATTTCTAGCCTTCATTAACTTTCCCCTTGTTTAAACTATTAAGCCGCCCTATCAAGCTGATCGGCGGCACTAAACCATATTACCCATATCCATAATTGGCAACATTACTGCGGCAACAACCGACAAGATAATGCCACCCATAAAGATAATAAGCACTGGATTGATTAACTTTAAAAACACTTCTACCGCATTGGCTAAACGCAGAGAATAATATTCAGATACACGCATTAGCATCTTATCTAACTCACTGGATGCTTCACCGCTACCTACCATATGAATAAGGAATCCACTGCCGACTTTATTTTCTTCTAGCGCCTTTTGCAGCGACGTACCGCGACGCATACTTTCAGTTACCTGCTCCATCTTACTGCGCATATGCAGGTTGCTAACCACTGCCGAGGAAATTTTAAGTGCAGCTAATGCCGGAACACCATTCCCCAATAGAACACCCAGACTTCGCGACCAATCGGCAACATTAGCCATGGTCGTCCAGCGACCCAATCCCGGCATGCCAAGGATAATTTGATGCCAACGTCTTTTGCGGTCGTTATCGCGCAACAACCAAGATGAAACACCCGCAAAAATAATGCCAACTAACAGCATATATAAACCGTACTGCTGAATAAAATCACTGATAGCAATAATGATTTTGGTTATGGTTGGCAGCTCGCGGTTTGAACTGATAAAGATCGCCGTTATTTTGGGTACTACCCAGACCATCATCATCGCCACCACCAGCATTGAAGCGCCTAGAAGTGTCGCTGGATAAATCATAGCTCTAGTAACTGTTTTTCGATTTTCCGCACTGGTTTCAATATCTTCGGCCAATCGCATCAATACCGCGTGCAGATGTCCACTCTCCTCACCAACGCCAACACCCGCCAAAACACTTTCCGGAATTTTGTAGGGGGAACGGCGCATCGCCTCGGAAAAACTTCGCCCCTCAATAATCTCTGAACGCCAACTCTCGACCATTCTTTTTTGCCGGTCGGTTTCCGCTTGCTCAATCGTCATGCGCATTGCATCTTCCAACTGCAATCCCGACTGAATCAGTATCGCCTGTTGCTGTAGCACTAGGGACAAATCAAATTCGTTGACCTTCGTAGTTCTTGTCAATTTAGATTTTGGCGTTGATTTTGCAACCTCGGCCAATTTTGATGGCAACAACTTTTTATCTTTCAAAAGACGGCGAGCATGGCGCTCAGAATCCGCCGAAACCACGCCGTTAACTAGCTTTCCGGAAACATCATAAGCGGCATAATCATAGGTTGGCATGGTTCTTAGACACTCGTTACTCGGAGAACTTCTTCTACTGTTGTCGCGCCTTGTCGCACTAACTCAAATCCAGCTTCGCGAATACTTGGAACATGCTGCCTTATGGCCTGCTCCAACTCAATTTCACCAGCGTTTTCATGGATTAAAGATTGCAATTCAGCGCTTACAGTAACCAATTCAAATAACGCCTGACGACCGACAAAGCCGGTATTGTTGCAATGCTCACAGCCCTGAGACTCATAGATGGTGTCACCCGGCTTGATATTTAGCAGGTTGCTCTGATACTCATCGGCGGCAACTTCTTTGCGGCAATGGGTGCAGAGTTTACGCATCAGCCGCTGAGAAATAATACCTCTGACCGTGGATGCCAACAGAAAGCTATCAACACCTAGGTCTTGCAATCTTGTAATAGCGCCAGCGGCAGTATTGGTATGCAGCGTGGAGAGCACTAGGTGGCCCGTAAGACTGGCCTGGGTGGCAATTTCTGCGGTTTCACCATCACGGATCTCACCGATAAGAATTACATCCGGGTCCTGACGCAAAATAGCCCGCAACCCGCGAGCAAAAGTCATTCCAGCGCGAAGATTAATTTGCGTCTGGCTGACACCGGGAAGATCGTATTCCACCGGATCCTCAACTGTCATAATATTGCGCTGCTTGCGGTCCATCTGTTGCAGTGCGGCATACAGGGTCGTGGTCTTACCCGAACCTGTTGGCCCGGTAACCAAAATAATACCGTGTGGCCTAGAAATCAGCTGGTCCAACTCCTGCTTGGTGTTTTCCGGCATACCCAACTGCTGAGCCTTTAGTTTGCCGGCATCTTTATCCAGCAATCTCATAACCACTCGCTCACCGTGGCTTGAAGGCATTGTGGAAACCCGCAAATCAATATTGCGACCGCCGATTAGTACGCTCATGCGGCCGTCTTGGGGCAGGCGTTTTTCTGCAATATCGAGCTTCGACATTACTTTGATACGAGAGATCAACAGTGGTGCAATTTGAACCGAGGGGGTCAAAACCGTTCTCAGAACACCATCTAGACGAAAGCGCACCAACGCCTCTTTCTCATAGGGTTCTATATGGATATCTGAGGCGTTTTCTTTAAGCGACTCTGTAAGAATGGCATTTAACAGCCTGACAATTGGCGCATCATCATTTTCCGCATCCAAGAGATCGCTGACATCCTCTAAATCAGCCGCCGCAGTTTCCATATCGACGAAATCTTTAATATCTTCCATCACTGCTTCGGAGGTGCCGGTGCGACCGCTGTAGACTTGGCTCAGGTGAGCGTCGAATTCGGCCTCTGGCAAATGAGTTACCGGCAACTTGGCGCCCGTAACCCGGCTGACCTCCGCTACAGCCCACAGGGGGGCAGCCGGTCCAATGACAAGCTGTTCCTGTTCGCTATCTACAATAACTCGATTGACTCGAGCGAACTCAAAGGGCAATAATTTTAGTGCCTGCTGTTCCAACATAAATCGTACTCTAAAAATGACACAAGCTAGTAATCGTTTGATAAAAAATCATAGCAAAACAATACCATACCATTGTGTAAAGTATACACCGTGCCCAATGTTTACAACCTATTTAAATGCCGGCTTAACGATTATTTGCTTTGAATAAACTCATCACATACAAATTTGTAGCTTATTGAGCATTTATTATTCTTTTACTGGTTTTACACCCGCCACATTGGGAAATGGGAATGGGCTAATGTTGCTACCCTGTGGCGCTTCAGAAATTTTGCATGCGCCTTCCTTTTCAACTTCATCTATTCTGACGATGGACTGCATCGGAATAAAGCTTCGCTTTATGGATGAGAACTCGCTTTTTAGCTTTTCTTCTGCCGGATCGACAATCATTTTTGATCGCTCACCGAACACAAATTGCTCTACTTCGAGAAAACCCCAAAGCTCGCTTTGAAATACATGCCGAGCATATATTTCGTATACCTGTCCCTGATTAAAGAAAGTAATTCTGTAAATAGGCTCATTAATCATTAAAAATCACACGTCTAACTGTAAAAAAATGGCGGCAATGATACCACAATTTAAGCTCGATCATATTGCCAATTAATTGGGCAAAGCTATAATGCACCTCACCTTAATCAAACTCATAAAGCGTTTCACTTATGGCAACTGAATCTGTTAAAAAACTGCATATTGTGACCCATGGCTGTCAGATGAATGAATACGATTCGTCGCGCATGGCAGACCTGTTGGGCGAAAGCCATAATATGGTGGCAACAGAAAATGCCGATGAAGCCGATGTATTGCTTTTAAACACCTGCTCAATTCGAGAAAAAGCGCAAGAAAAGGTGTTCCATCAATTGGGGCGCTGGAAAACCCTCAAGGATAAAAACCCTGATCTAGTGATTGGCGTCGGGGGCTGCGTGGCCAGTCAGGAGGGCGATGCCATCGCAAAGCGCGCTCCTTTTGTCGACGTTATTTTTGGACCACAAACGCTACATCGCCTCCCAGAGATGATTGAGACCCAGAAGAAAGACGGCACTGTCGCCGTAGATATTAGCTTCCCTGAGATTGAAAAATTTGACCGCCTACCCACCCCTGAGGCCGATGGTGTCAGTGCTTTCGTCTCGATAATGGAAGGCTGCTCAAAATACTGCACCTTTTGTGTTGTGCCCTACACCCGTGGTGAAGAGGTGAGTCGTCCACTGGCCGATGTTCTCTCCGAGATAAGTGATCTTGCACAACAGGGGGTCAGAGAGATCAACCTGCTGGGCCAGAATGTGAATGCCTACCGCGGCGATATGCCCGACGGCTCGATCTGTGATTTAGCCGAATTAATTACCTTTGCCGCTGAAATTGAGGGCATTGATCGCATTCGTTACACCACCTCACATCCGGTAGAGTTTTCCGATGCGCTGATCGATGTCTATACCAAGGTGCCGGAATTGGTCAGCCATTTGCATCTCCCCGTGCAGAGCGGCTCAGACAGAATTCTTATGGCAATGAAGCGCGGCCACACCGCCATTGAATATAAATCAAAAATTCGTCGCCTTCGCGCAATCCGCCCAGACATCAGTATCTCCTCAGACTTTATTGTCGGTTTTCCAGGGGAAACCGAAGCGGACTTTGCCGCTACTATGAAATTGATTGAAGAAATCGGCTTTGATACTTCCTTTAGCTTTGTCTACAGCGCAAGACCGGGAACCCCTGCGGCAGACCTACCCGACAATGAAGATGAAAGCGTCAAAAAACAACGATTAAAAATTCTTCAAGATCGCATAGTACAAAATGCCTTCGAAATCAGTCGCCGAATGGTTGGCGGCGAGCAAACACTATTGGTAACGGGGGTTTCAAAAAAAGACCCCGGACAACTTCAAGGACGCACAGAAAATAACCGCGTGGTGAATTTTTCTGCGGACAACCATGATTTAATCGGACAGTTTGTGCAGGTTGAGATCACCGAAGCCCTGCCTAATAGCCTGCGTGGCCGCCTTTGTTAAATGGTTTTTTGGGCTAACATTTTCTTTTCTAGCGAACCATTAGTCATAAAAAGTATTTACCCTGAGAATCATTTCGCGTTATGCTAGGAACATCTGTATTAAAGAGGTATAGAAATAACTAGTGAACCAATTGGAATCACTATCATCAGCTCACAGCATTACCCTTGAGCCCAATGACGCCCATCGTCTCGCTTCCCTCTGCGGTCAATTTGATGAGAACCTGCGCCTTATCGAGCAGCGGCTCGATGTTGAAATCCGCTCTCGAGATAATTTTTTCGCCGCCTATGGCGAGGCTGAAGCCTGCCAAAACGCCCTAGATATCTTATATAACCTCTATCAAGAAACCGCCCATTACCCAGAATTACCTATTGAAGAAGTGCATCTCAACCTCCGACAATCTGAGAGAAAAAAACCTATGACGCAAAATGCCAGCAATATCGAATCATCCAGTAATGTTGAAAATTTTTCGGTGATTAGAACAAAGAAAGGCAATATCAAGCCGCGAGGATTAAACCAACAGCGATATGTTAGAGCCATACAGACTCATGATATAAATTTTGGCATCGGCCCCGCTGGAACAGGTAAAACATACCTCGCTGTGGCCTGCGCTGTGGAAGCACTTTTGCGCGATGAGGTCGAGCGTATTCTCTTAGTAAGACCGGCAGTTGAGGCTGGTGAACGCCTTGGATTTTTACCCGGTGATTTAGCCCAAAAAGTCGACCCCTATCTGCGCCCACTATACGATGCCCTGCATGAAATGCTCGGCTTTGAAGCGGTTGCTAAACTCCAAGAGCGCGGGGTTATTGAGGTTGCGCCACTAGCTTACATGCGTGGCAGAACTCTAAATTCGGCCTATATTATTCTCGACGAAAGCCAAAATACCACCCGCGAACAGATGAAGATGTTTCTCACCAGAATAGGTTTTGGCTCTACCGCTGTTATTACCGGCGATTGCTCTCAAATTGATCTCCCCAAAGGGGTCAGTTCTGGGCTTGTTCATGCTCAAGAAGTATTAAAATCGGTAGAAGATATTAGCTTTACTAATTTTATTTCCAGAGATGTGGTTCGCCATCCAGTAGTTCAGTGCATCGTCGATGCCTACGATGATCACGAGGCCAAGTCGAAATAAATACCTATCATGACTATTATTCTAGACATTCAGTCGGCTTCATCATCTGAAGATACCCCAGACGAACAAAGTATTAGGCGCTGGGTAGGCGCTGCAATGAATTCAAAAATGGGCGATACCGAATTGAGTGTGCGCATCGTCGATGAAGATGAGGCCAAGCTTTTAAATGAAACCTATCGCGGTGCCAAAGGGCCAACTAACGTATTGTCCTTTCCCTTTGAAAACGAAACCCCTGAGCCACTGCCATTGATTGGTGATATAGTTGTATGTGCACCGGTTGTGGCTCGGGAAGCGCAACAACAGAACAAAGATCTCAGTGCACATTGGGCTCACATGATCATCCATGGTGTGCTACATTTGTTGGGCTATGATCATCAAGATGACGCTGAAGCGGCAATTATGGAAGCGCTTGAAACTGAAATAATGCAAAAATTGGGTTTTCCGCCGCCCTATGCATGTCAATAAGAATAGAAATATGAATGACGAAATAGACAAGAATAATCAGGCAAAAAACTTTCTCCAAAAACTGTGGGAGACTTTCTCGCCGGCACCATCAAATAGCGATGACGTCATGGAGATTCTGCGCGATGCCGAGGATCAGGCAATTATCGACCCGGGCGCCCTGCAAATTATGGAAGGCGCCCTAAAGGTATCCGATCTACAGGCGCGTGAAATTATGGTGCCCAAGTCGCAAATGATGGTTATTGAGGAAGATTTTTCCCTCGAACAAATTTTGCAGGTTGTTATTCAGTCGCAACATTCCCGCTTTCCAGTGATTGGTGAATCCTCTGATGACATCAAAGGTATTCTCTTGGCTAAAGAATTACTGCCCTTGGTTTTGTCGGGCAAAGACTCTTTTGACCTTCAGCGCATGCTGCGACCTGCCACGATTATCCCAGAGAGCAAAAGGCTGAATGTATTGCTTCAAGAGTTTCGTGAGCAACGCTATCATATGGCGATTATTGTGGATGAATATGGCGGCGTATCGGGACTTCTAACTATTGAAGATGTGTTGGAAGAGATCGTCGGCGAAATTGAAGATGAAACTGATGAACACGAGGCTGCGCAGATCATACAGCTTTCGGAAAACTGTTACAGCGTCGAGGCTATTACCACTATCGACGATTTTAATGAGTTCTTCGATGTAGGCTTTCCCGATGACGAATTCGACACTGTTGGCGGCTTGGTAATTAATGCCTTCGGCCACCTGCCAAATATTGGCGAAAACACAAAGATTGCCCAGTTCGACTTTAAAATTCTAAACTGCGATAACCGAAAAATTACATTGCTTGAAGTCACCAAAGAGCCGCAAACGTAGCTCCCTAGCATGCGCATTCAATCGCTTTCACTTTATCTAGGCCTATTGATTGCAGGGGCTCTATTTCCGCTGTCGTTAGCGCCGTTTTATCTTTGGCCCATGGCAATTTTAACCATGGCAGTGCTATTTTTTAGCCTGTATCAGCAACCGGCTCAGCAGGCCTTTAAACGCAGTGCAGTATTTGGTCTGGGAATGTTTGGCACTGGGGTTAGCTGGGTTTTTGTCAGTATGTATGCGTATGGCGGCATCTCAGCTGCGCTAGCTGTCATTGGTACATTTTTATTCTGTTTATTAAATACGGTAGTTTTTGCCTTACCTTTTATGCTCTGTGCCTTTATCCCCAAGAGATACAGCTTGTGGCTATTGGCACTGCCGTCAATTTGGGTGCTGAGCGAATGGTGTAGAAGTTGGATTTTTACTGGCTTCCCATGGCTTTATGCCGGCTACAGTCATACGGATTCATGGCTGAGTGGCTGGGCCCCCATAGGTGGGGTACTGCTTTTAAGCTTTTTTACCGCGCTGGCAGCAACCGCTTTGGCGCAAGTTCGATTACATAAAAGCTCGAGCATATCAGCAACTGTTTTCAGCTTGGTCACAGTATTATTTTTGAGCGGTTTAGCACTGCAAAAAGTGAACTGGACGCAACCTGTGGAACAGCCTGTTTCTGTGGCAATGGTTCAACCCAATGTGGATCAGGGTGATAAGTGGTCCCCCGCCATGCGCAGTCAAATTATGCAAAACCTTGTAATTCAAACAGAGCCATACTGGGGCGCTGATATTATTGTTTGGCCCGAGGGTGCAATACCTGCTCTGTACACTCAGGTGACTGACTTTATCAATACTATGCATCAGCGGGCAATGATCCATCAAACCGCTCTAATCACCGGCTTGCCCAGCAATACTAATCCACAGGGGCCCTACTATAACTCCATGCTTGCATTGGGTGCGGGCAATGGCACCTACAATAAAACTCGACTGGTACCTTTTGGCGAGTATGTACCTTTTGAAAAGCTTATTCGCGGCCTTAATAATTTCTTTGACCTGCCAATGTCATCTTTTTCCTTGGGTGACAAATATCAGCAGCCTTTAACAGCGGCAGGAGCTAGTATTTCAACGGCTATTTGTTATGAGATAGCCTACCCAGATCTGGTTGCCAGAAATACGCGTAACACCAATATATTGCTCACTGTAAGCAATGACGCTTGGTTTGGGAATTCTATAGCCCCTTTTCAGCATATGCAGATGGCGAGGATGCGCGCCATAGAAAATGCCAAGCCGGTATTGCGCGGCACCAATAATGGAATTACTGCGCTGATTGATCATCGGGGAAATACCCTGAATCAGTTAGATCAATTTACTCAAGGGGTGCTCGTCGAAACAGTTAGCCCTTACACTGGGAAAACACCATTTGCCAAATGGGCAAGTTGGCCTGTGGTCATTTTTAGCCTGCTAGTAGCTGCAATGCTTATAGCCAACCAATTGCGTAAAAATATTAGGAGATAGACATGAAATTTATGACTCGAAGTATAGCCACTTTAGCTCTTGTTATTTCAGGTGCCGCTGTATCTCTTGAAGTGGGTGATGATGCCCCTGATTTTTCCTTGCAGGCATCTGATGGCAAAACCTATAGCTTGGATCAATTTAAAGGCAAACAGGCTATTGTTATCGCATGGTATCCCAAGGCTTTTACTTACGGTTGCACTATTGAATGCAAATCTCTTGCTGAAAATGGTCATCTGCTAAGGCAATTTGATGTCTCTTACTTTATGGCTAGTGTTGATTCACTAGAAAAAAATACCGCATTTGCTGAATCGACTAATGCTGACTTTCCACTCTTAAGTGACCCAACTAAAGAGGTCGCCAAAGCATTTGATGTGTTGGGCCTTCTCAGGGTTCCCAAAAGACACACCATTTATATCAGCAAAGAGGGTAAGATTCTGAAGGTAGATCGTAAAATTAATGCATCAACCTCTGCGCAAGATATTGCGGCTAATCTCGAGCTATTAGGGATCCCCAAGATCGCTCTGACCTCTACTGATTAAATTTATACCCCAGTATTTCATTTCACCTCACTTAATCTCTGTTAGAGAGGCGGCGCATCGCCTATAATTCGCCACTGGAAATCAATAACGGATCAGCAGTGAGTAAAATGAGCGAAGAACAGCAGTATAATCCGACTCTAGTAGAGCGTGAGGCACAGGCATTTTGGTCTGAAAACAAAACCTTTGAGGTCGGCGAAGATCTCGAGAAAGAAAAGTTTTATTGTCTTGCCATGTTCCCCTACCCCAGCGGTAAATTACATATGGGGCACGTTCGCAACTACACCATTACTGATGTTATTGCTCGCTACCAAAAAATGCAGGGCAAAAACGTACTTCACCCCATGGGTTGGGATGCTTTTGGTCTGCCTGCGGAAAACGCTGCCATCCAAAATAAAACCGCCCCCGCTAAGTGGACCCTTGAAAATATAGACTATATGAAGACCCAGCTAAAATCACTGGGCTTTGGTATCGACTGGTCCCGTGAGCTAGCCACCTGCGAGCCCGACTACTATAAATGGGAGCAGTGGTTCTTTACTCGTCTTTACGAGAAGGGTTTGGTCTACAAAAAAACTAGCGCCGTAAACTGGTGCCCTCACGATGCCACTGTTTTAGCTAATGAACAAGTAGTTGATGGGGGTTGTTGGCGCTGTGGAACCGTGGTGGAACGCAAAGAAATACCCCAGTGGTTTATTCGCATTACTGACTATGCCGATCAATTACTTGAGGATCTAGATCAGCTCGAGCACTGGCCAGAACAGGTCAAAACCATGCAGCGCAACTGGATTGGCAAGAGTCGCGGTATCAATATGAGCTTTAAGCTAAAACAGGCCGTTGATAAGCATCAGGGTTTTGATGTCTACACCACCCGTCCAGATACGTTAATGGGCGTTACCTATGTTACCCTGGCCCCACAGCATCCAATTGCATTGGAACTGGCAAAAACCAACCCTGAGTTGGCTATGTTTATTGAAAGTTGTCAGTCACAACAGGTATCTGAGGCGGAAATGGCTACCCTTGAAAAAGCGGGCGTAGCCACTGGAATCACCGCTGTACACCCATTGAGCGGCGAGGAAGTGCCGGTATGGGTTGGCAACTATGTTTTGATGGATTATGGCTCTGGCGCGGTTATGGCGGTACCGGCCCACGACCAGCGAGATTATGAGTTTGCTCAGAAATACCAGCTGCCCATCCGCCAAGTTATCGCCCCCAATAATGGTGAGGACTGTGATCTGGATCAACAGGCTTTTACCATCAAGGGCAAACTGGTCAATTCCAAAGAATTTGATGGGCTCGATTTTGACAGTGCATTTGATGCCATAGCGGCAGCCCTAGAAGAAAAAAATCTGGGCTCGGTAACAACCAACTTCCGATTGCGCGACTGGGGTGTTAGCCGACAGCGGTATTGGGGTGCTCCTATTCCTATGTTCAACCTCGGAGATGGTGCGGATATACCAGTTCCCCTGGAAAAATTACCCGTGCTATTGCCTGAAGACGTTGAAATGGACGGCATCCAGTCACCTATAAAAGCGGACCCCGAATGGCGAAAAGCAGAGCTAAACGGACAGCCTGTCGAACACGAGACTGATACCTTTGATACCTTTATGGAGTCGTCTTGGTACTATGCCCGTTTCACTTGCCCCGACGAAAAAGCATCCATGCTTAACCCTGATAGAGCCAATTATTGGCTGCCAGTCGATCAGTATGTTGGCGGTATTGAACACGCTATCTTGCATCTTCTTTATTCGCGCTTCTTCCATAAACTTTTGCGCGATGAGGGCTTTGTTTCCAGTGATGAGCCGTTTAAACGCTTACTTTGTCAGGGTATGGTTTTAGCTGAATCTTTTTACACTGAAACAGAGGGTCGCAAACTGTGGCTATCCCCCGCAGATATTGATATTGAACGCGACAGCAAAGGCCAAACCATTAAAGCTGTAGACCGCAATACTGGAAAGGAAGTCCAAAGTGGCGGCACTATCAAGATGTCCAAGTCTAAAAATAATGGTGTCGACCCACAGTCTGCTATTGAAAAACACGGTGCCGACACGGTTAGATTATTTACCATGTTTGCAGCGCCCCCAGAGCAAACTTTGGAATGGAGTGATGACGGCGTGGCCGGCGCTCACAGATTTTTGCGCCGCCTATGGCAAGCAGTTGCAGTCCACACTGAATCGGGTGAAATACCATCACTAGACACTGAAAGTTTAAATGATGATCAAAAAAACCTGCGTCGCAAGACACATCAAACCATTGAAAAAGTAACCGATGATTATGGGCGCCGCTATACATTCAACACAGCCATTGCTGCGGTTATGGAGTTGTTAAATGATATATCTCAGCTGTCTGATAACGATGCTCAAAGTCTAGCGGTAAAACATGAGGCGCTGAGCTCTGCTATTCTATTGCTAGCCCCTATCGTGCCTCATATTTGTCACAGTCTTTGGCAGATACTGGGCAACAGCGACAGTATTGCAGAGGCAGCATGGCCCGAAGTCGATGCCGCCGCCCTAGTGCAAAGCTCAATCGAGCTAGTTGTTCAGGTTAATGGCAAGGTTCGCGGAAAAATTCAGGTTGCGGTTGAAGAATCTAAAGATAATATTGAAAAAATCGCACTCAGCGAGACCAATGTCCAGCGCTTTATCGAGGGTAATACTGTAAGAAAAGTGATTGTGGTTCCTGGAAGATTGGTTAATATTGTTGCCAACTGATAAAAACTACCTACTTTTAAGGTCTGACTAATGCCGAAAAAATGGCTACTAATCAATCTGGCATGGGTATTTCTAACCCTTAGCGCCTGCGGTTGGCAGTTGCGCAGTAACCCATTGCTGACCCATCAACTTGGCACTGTGCATATCAGCCATCCGCAATCACAGATATCCTTAGCCGTTGAGTTAAGACGCGCCCTTAAAGCTAATAATATTGAGCTTGTCGACGCCGCAGATAAGGCTGATTACCATATAAAACTGTTGGACGCTGAAAAATCACGCCGCATTAGTGCGCTTAACCCTAACGCTAGAGCCGCCCAATACCAAATCTCTCAGAAGGTTGATTACTTGGTTGTCGATGCACAGGGTGATCAGGTTATCTCGCCGACAACTGCGTCTGCAGAAACCACCTATAACTTTAATGAGTTAGATGTCTTGGCCGCTCAGAGTGAGGAAACCCTTTTGCATAACAATTTACGTAAGGAAATTGTCAGACAAATACTTCGCCGTTTAGGCAAGGTATCTGACAAGAAAAAAGGTAACGGGTGAAAATTAAAGCAGATCAGCTAAAGTCTCATTTGCAACAGAGCTTGCAAACTAAACAGCTATCACCAATTTTTATTATCAGCGGCGATGAAGCCCTTTTATCTCAAGAGGCAGCAGACGCTATTCGCGGCACTTCACGCCAACTCGCATATACAGAGCGAGAGGTCTTTGATGTGGACGCTAGGTTCGACTGGAATCTAGTTTTTAATGAAACTAACGCACTCTCATTATTTGCCGATAAAAAAATACTTGAATTGCGAATTGCCAAAGGCAAGCCCGGCGACAAAGGCAGCAAGGCGATCTGTGAGCTATGTGAGAACCTCAACGACAGCAATTTGATACTGGTTATTCTGCCAAAACTAGAGAAAGCTGGCTATCAGAGTAAGTGGATGAAAAGCTTAGAGGCCAAAGGGGTGCATATTCAAGTATGGCCAGTAACTCCCGAGCAACTGCCACGATGGATTAATCAACGATTGAGTCAATCTGGAATCAACGCAAGTCCCGCTGCAGTGGACATCCTTGCCGATCGTGTCGAGGGCAACCTTTTGGCCGCTATGCAAGAAATTTACAAGCTTGAGTTATTGTCTCTAGAGGGCAAGGTAGATGCCGAAATTATGTCCACTGTTGTCGCCGATAGTGCCCGCTATAATCTATTTTCTTTTGTCGATAAAGTATTAGACGGCGATGCGCAATCTGCCGCCAGAGCCCTTCGCGGCCTGCAAAATGAGGGCACCGAAGCGCTTGCTCTACTGTGGGCCATTACCCGCGAACTGCGAATACTCAACAAGGCCAGTCTTGAAATTTCCGGTGGCAGTTCAAAAGATAGGGCACTGAAAAGTGCTGGAGTTTGGGATAAACGTATGCCGCTATATAGAAAAGCTTTAAGCCGCCTCTCCCCTGCCCACTTGCGCATGCTGATGCATCAGGCAGGTGCTATCGATCGCGGGGTAAAAGGATTGCGGCAGGCCGATATCTGGGATGAATTAACGACACTAGTTTTATCCTTTGCCGGCAGTCAAACTCTGCACCCAAAGAATATTAAAACACTGCTCCAACAGTAGTCATAAACGTCGCCATAGCAAATAGAACAAACCGACCAATAAGATACCCATGCAATTTGCTACAAGGTCCATTAAATCTGCTTGGCGATATCCGGTGTAAGACTGTGCAACCTCGACTAAGCCGCTAAATATCGCTAGGGACATTGCTAGTACCCAAACCCTGTGCTGCTGTGCATAACCACCCAGTAAACACCAAAAAAGAACGCCATAGGCCAACAGATGGTGAAGTTTGTCCTGCCAGACAAACAATTGCCGCGGCGAATCGAGGGACATCATTGATAACAGTGCAACCACAGCTAACAATAACCAAAATATCAATCTGTAGGCAGTTATCGAAATCATTCCATGTCCTAATTTTTACTCATCATATTATAGACAATCGAGGGTCCTATTAAGATTTTCATAGCGCTCAGGGGTGCCGACATCACACCATCGACCAGCGTGCACAGCCGCTGTTACGGCTTGCCGTTCAATCGCGGGGCGCAATACATCTCGCAGAGGAAAGCACGACTGTGCAGGGTGGTTTTTTACGAAATCATCAATTAATTGCGGCCTTATCAAGCTCACACCACTAAAGGTATACCTTGGCTGCGCTGTATAATTGACCAAGTTATCTGTAAGACCAAAATCACCTTCGGGATTGTGCTCTGGATTTTTAACCATTAGCAACCATGCCATTTGATCTTGTTGCAATAAAGATTGTGAGATCGAAGAAAATGCAAAGTCAGTCCATACGTCGCCATTGATTAATAAAAAAGGCTGTTGCTGAAAAAAAGGTAGGGCCTTGAAGATGCCGCCACCGGTCTCCAAGGGAACGGCCTCTCTAGACCATGTAATATTGACTGCAAAGTCGGATCCATCACCAAAATAGTCCTCTATTTGCTCAGCTAGCCACGAGGTGTTGATAAGAATATCAGTAATACCACTTGCGGCCAGATGCTCGATATGATGCTGTAAGAGTGGCTTCCCCGCCACCCGCAACAGCGGCTTTGGTGTTTTGTTAGTCAGCGGCTGTAAGCGCTTGCCATAACCGGCAGCCAGAACCATGGCCTTCATTTTTGAGACTCTGAAAAACATGAATACCAAGACTGCTGCTCTAGTAAGGGCAGGATTTTTTCTTGAAACCAACGATTAAACTGCACTGCTTGTGGGTATTTATTTGATGCTTGCAGACAGTAGTGCACAACTAGGGGTATATCCTTTAAATAACCACTTTTTGAATCCCTGAGCGCTAGCCTCGAGAAAATACCCAGCACCTTTATATGTCGCTGCAACCCCATATAATCAAACCATTGAATAAATTGACTATCCTCTACTTCAGATATTAAGTTGGCAGACTCCAGACGCTGCTTATACGCCAGTGCGCTTTGTTCAACCCAGCGCTCTGGCCAGTAAACATAGCAGTCTTTTAGTAGCGAGACTAAATCGTAAGTTATAGCGCCTAACATCGCATCTTGAAAATCTATAACTCCAAGTTTGCCTTGCTCTAATAACATTAAATTGCGCGAGTGATAATCGGCGTGAATTAATACTTGGGGTTGGTCCTCAGCACTGCTTATCAAGCACTGAAAAAAATCCTCCAGCAGTTTTTTTTCATCGGCACCCAATTCATAATTTAGCATCTTATTCAAAAACCACTGTTCAAATAAGGCTAATTCCTGACTAATCTTAGCTCTGTTGTGCTCCGGAATAGCAGGTACTTGGCTAGTTGCTTGCTGTATTTTTAACAGTTCACTTTGAGCTAAATCATAAAGCTCTTCGAGGCTGTCGAGATCCAACTGCTGACAAAACAAAGTGGCACCAAAATCCTCGAGCAACATATAGCCATACTGGTAATTAACCGCATGTATTTTTGGTGTAATAAGGCCTTGATTCTGTAAAAACAATGACAGCGACACATACTCTGGATTTTTTTCCTTTGCCGGCGGCGAATTCACTGCAATAAAACTGGGCTTGGTGTTTACCCGAAAATAGCGACGAAAGCCGGCATCTCCTGCCAGTGCTTGGAGCTGGATGGGATCATCACCCTCTGCCGAAAACGGCAATGACTGCTCAATCCAAGTAGAAAAAAACTGCTGATCTTGCATAGACTAATTTATGAATATGGAATGCATTGCATTATAGCCCTAACCGCCTATCGGCTTTCAAGTAATGACCAAGAAAAGCGGCAAAACGTTTCGCTTTAATTCAAATAGAAACATCAATTTCGCGTCCATTTCAGTTAGAATATTAGGGTTTGGAATAGGTAGCGAGAATTATTTTGCTTAACTCGGTTAAATATAGTGTTTTATCTGCATCATTCTGCCTGTGCATATCGGCTTTAGCGGTTGCAGAATCTGTGCGCGAGGAAAATTCACCCCCACAGATGGCAGCTTCTGACCAGCCCGTTATGATCCCGACCAATAATTTAGACTGGGTTAAGAGGGAATACATGACAGCTGAACAACAAGCTAGCGTGGCTAAGTTCTGCTGTGGTGCCTACATTGAACCCCAGCGCGATTACGAGGATGCTGACAAACACCCCGATCAATCGCCCCTTCGAGTAAACGCACTGAGCACCGAAGCACAGAGCGACGCGGTTGCTATCCTTGAAGGCGATGTCAACATTTCTCAGGGTTATCGCCAACTAAGGAGCAATAGCGCTATTGTCGATCAGGAAAATAGACGTATCACCCTGATAGGCAATGTACGTTTTCGTGAGCCCAATTTGCTTTTAACCGGCAACCATGCCCTGTTAAATCTCGATAGTGAAGAAGTCAGTATTGAGGATCCAACCTATGTTTTGCACCAGGCATCGGTCAGGGGATCGGCAAAGTTATTACGCCGGCAATCAGATGGCGTAATAATCATTGAAGATTCATCATTTACCGGCTGTGAGCCGGATGTCAATACATGGAAATTGCAAACCAGTGAAATAAGCTTGGACCAAAGTACTGGTTTCGCCACAGTTAAAAATGCCCGCCTTGATATCGGCAAGGTGCCAGTTTTTTATTTTCCCTATGCTAAATTCCCCATTAGCGAGCGAAGATCTTCTGGACTCTTATTCCCAAGCATTTCTAATGATCAGGTCAATGGCATAGATCTCTCTCAGCCCATCTATTGGAATTTGGCGCCAAACTATGACGCCACCATCACTCCGCGCTATATTCAGCATCGCGGGATGGGGGTTGAGGCTAAATTTCGGCACCTTAGCAGCTGGTCAAAAAATGAGTTGTCGGCGGGATTTTTCGGCAACGACAAGGGCGGCAAACATGGGTCTGAGGCCGATGCTAACACTGGACTCTATGCCAACCAGAGAAGAGATCGCTATATAGTTAGACTCAAGCATCAAGGCAATTTTGCCCAATCTTGGTCTTCCCACATCGACTTTAATCAGGTGAGCGATAAAAACTACCTGTTTGATATAGGTCAGATCGCGGATGAGGAGCGCAACCCTACTCATTTGCGCCGTGTAGGCTCTTTGAATTATCACACTGATCACTGGCAGTTTTCTGCTACATCACAAGATTACCAATCCATCACCCTTGGCCTAAATGACCCCTACAAAATCGCCTCGAGATTGAGATTAAAGGGTGACTACAGATACGACAACGCCATTACTGTCAGCCTGCACAACCAGCACACAGAGTTTCAGCACGATGAGCGAGACTTTGTCAGCGGCGGCAGAACTTCCCTCGACTATAAGATTGGCTGGGATAAACGTTGGCACTGGGGGTATCTAAAGCCTAGTATCAGTCTGCGATATTTGGACTATCAATTGGATAGGCCCGCCAATTCAGATGGCATCGCAACTGCGGCACAGGTTTCACCTATTACTGTGCCCACCATAAGCTTTGATAGCGGCATAAGCTTTGAAAAACAGAGTGGACTATTTTCTGGCTATGACCAAACCCTTGAGCCGCGACTGTTTTATGTGAATTCAGAGTTTCGTGAACAAAGCCACTTGCCCGATTTTGATACCAAAGAAATCACCCCCTCTTACTCTCAATTATTTCGAGAAAACCGTTTTGTTGGTGGCGACAGAATTTCCGACGATCACCGCATTAGTCTCGGCCTCTCCACAAGCCTAATCAATCGAGAAAGTGGTAATGAGCGATTTCGCGCGAGCATCGCTCAGGCAATCTACTTTGATGACCGCAAGGTGTCTCTCTACGATTCTAGCCAAAACAATTCCAACCTTTTGCGTAAAAAGTCAGATTTGGCTTTTGAGTTATTTTATCGCATAAACCATTACTGGCGATTCAATAATGAGGCGGTATACAACAATCAGGATAAACGCTGGGAAAAGGCGGCAGCTAGCCTGTATTATAAAAATCAGGATAAATTATTTAATGTTAGTTACAGATACTCAAAACTTGATTTAGAACACAGTGGCAGCACGGCGACAGAACCACCCGTAGAGCAACTGGACATGTCGTTTTATATGCCAACCAGCAATGATTTTAGCTGGGTTGGGCGCTGGCATTATGATTTTACAAATAATCTGGAACTTGAGGTATTTTCTGGGTTCGAATATAACAACTGCTGTTGGCGTGCCGGCTTGGTTGTTCGGCGCTGGCTTGATAGACAAAATAACAGCTTGGCGGCAAGCCAAGAACCGGAACTGAGAAATGGTATATTCTTGCAGATTCAGTTCAAGGGAATTGCCGGAACCAGTGGTCGCGTGGCATCAATTTTGAAAAAAGGAATCTATGGTTATGAACCTCTGGAAAACTTTTAATTTTCGTGCAACACAGGCAACTGTTCTGGGTCTAGCACTCAGCGCACTTTCCACTCTATCGGCTCAAGCCAATGTCGCTGTATTAGACCGTGTGGCTGCAGTTGTTAATGACGATATAGTGCTGCAAAGTGAACTCAATCAACGCACAGCTTCAATCTACCGCAGCATCCAACAATCCGGCACTCAGCCACCTCCCATAGAGGTGCTTCGAAATCAGGTGATGGAGCGTCTTATAACTGAGCGTTTGCAACTCAATATGGGCTTTAACGCGGGTGTTCGCATTTCCGACAGCGAAATAGATCAAACCATTGCTCGATTGGCAGCTGGGAACAATCTCAGTGTGCAACAGTATTTACAGCAAATTAATACCAGTGGTGAGAGCATGTCAGATTTGCGTGAAAACATTGCCAACGAAATGATTATTATGCAAGTACAGCAAGGCAGTGTTATGCGCGGCATTCATGTCAGCGAGCAAGAGCTCAATAACTTTCTAAGCTCTGAAGAGGGCAAGCTAATGACCTCGCCTGATGTTAATTTGGGACAAATTCTTATTGCTGTGCCAGCCACAGCTTCGGCCGAAAAAATCAGTGCCAGCCAACAAAAATTGAATGATATTGTTGCGCAGATTGATCAGGGCGCTGATTTCAAACAACTAGCCATTGCCAACAGCGACGATCAAAGCGCTCTGGAGGGCGGTGACCTCGGTTGGCGCAAGCAAGCTCAGCTACCCAGCCTGTTTACAGATGCGATCGAAAACTTGCAGCCTGGTGAGGTTTCTAAAACGATACGCAGTGGTGCCGGCTTCCATATTTTAAAGTTATATGACCGCAGAGGCGGTGGAGAACAACTTATTCAGCAACATTTTGCCCGCCATATTTTGCTAAAGCCCAATCAAATTCGCGATGAAGCCGCAACCATTGCCCTATTGAGCGATCTGCGACAGCAAGTTCTGGACGGCGGCGACTTTTTTGCCTTGGCAAAACAGCACTCCGAAGATCTGGGATCTGCCTTAAAGGGTGGGGAGCTCGGCTGGTCTACCCCGCGCTTGTTTGTTCCAGAGTTCGAACAAACCATGAATAAGATTGAAATCAATGAAATAAGTGCACCATTTCAAACACAATTCGGCTGGCATATATTGCAGGTTACTGAACGTCGAATGCAGGACTTTAGCGATGAGATTCTTCGCAATAGAGCCGATAATCTGTTGCGACAACGTAAATATTCTGAAGAGCTTCAGGTATGGTTGCAAAAGATTCGCGATGAAGCTTATGTTGAAATCAAAGAGATCTATACGCAATGACTCTAAGAATTGCAGTTACACCCGGGGAGCCTGCAGGCATTGGACCCGAACTTTTAATTCAATCGGTACAACAGGGTTGTGCCCATGAACTAGTAGCCTTTGCTGATCCAGACATGCTGCAACAACGAGCCGATCTCTTAGGACTTCCTTTAAAATTAAAGCCATTTGATCCCTTTCAGGCCGCGACTCCACACAATCCTGGGGAGCTGTGTATTCAGTCTGTAGAACTTGCGGTGCCGAGCCGTGCTGGAACCCTAGATGCGGCCAATGCCGGTTATGTATTGGACTGCCTCGATGCCGCTGTTAACGCCTGCAGCAACAATCAATGTCAGGCACTAGTCACTGGGCCGGTGCAGAAATCTGTCATCAATGATGCGGGTATAGCTTTCTCTGGCCACACCGAGTATTTGGCGAAAAAAACTGACACAGAAACCGTGGTGATGATGCTAGCAACAGCAGATATGCGGGTTGCATTAGCTACGACGCACCTGCCACTGCGCAAGGTGTCAGATGCTATAACCAAAGACCTACTTCACAACGTCATTGAAATACTTAACCATGATCTAAAAACTAAATTCGCCGTTCAGCAACCAGAAATTTTAGTCTGCGGACTCAACCCTCATGCAGGGGAAAATGGGCACCTTGGCACAGAAGAAATCGATATTATTTCACCCGTTGTCGATCATTATAAAAAACAGGGTTTAAATTTAGTCGGACCTTTGCCGGCTGATACATTGTTTACCCATAAGCATCTTAAATCTGCCGATGCAGTACTGGCAATGTACCATGATCAAGGACTACCCGTACTCAAGCACAGTGGTTTTGGGCGCGCAGCAAATATAACCCTTGGATTGCCCATTATCAGAACCTCGGTCGACCACGGCACTGCCCTCGATCTTGCAGGCAAAGGTATTGCAGATGGCGGCAGTTTTGCAGTCGCAATCGCAGTCGCTGCTGAAATGGCATCACTGCAAAGCGGTGAAACTGATTGAGTACACAACATAAACCCCGCAAACGCTTTGGGCAAAACTTTCTGACAGATCAGCAGGTGATCGGTCAAATTGTAGCGGCAATCAATCCTTCAGCCGAAGATAATCTTATCGAGATCGGTCCGGGTATGGCAGCCATTACCGAACATTTGGTTAAGTTGTGTCCCAGCATGACACTGGTTGAACTAGATCGTGACCTCGTTCAATTCCTCGAACAAAAATTAGCGAACTATAACTCTGTATCAATTATAAATAGCGATGCCCTAAAAACGGATTTTTCACAGTTTTATCGAGGAGAGAAAATGCGTCTGGTGGGTAATCTTCCCTATAATATTTCAACCCCATTACTGTTTCATCTACTGGACGCCAGAGAACAAATTCGCGATATGCACTTTATGCTTCAACGCGAAGTAGTTGATCGTCTCAGTGCCGCACCAGGGCAAAAAAGCTATGGCAGGCTATCGGTAATGATTCAATACCACTGCCGAGTAATGCCGCTTATTCCAGTACCGCCCGCCTCGTTTAACCCAGCGCCAAAAGTACAGTCGGCGGTAGTTCGGCTAACCCCCTATCAGGAGGTGCCCTATAGAGCAGATAATCTTAATTTACTCAGTCAAATTGTCAGCCTGTGCTTTCAACAACGTCGTAAAACCCTTAAGAACTGTTTAAGTAATTTTGCTGATTATCTGCCCTCGGACTCGATCAGCGTTGATCTTACTAAGCGCCCAGAGCAACTTTCAGTAAAAGACTTTGTAACCCTAACGAATTGTATTAACCAAAATATGGCCCAGTCACATGAGTAGTCTAGATAACATTATTAATCCATCAGATATTCATGTGTCTGTTGAGACCGAATACCTAGCCAGACAGTCAGCACTAGATGAAGATCAATTTGCCTTCGCCTACCATATCACCATCACCAATAATTCAAGCTACGGAGTGGTTCTGCTTCACAGACATTGGATTATTATTGATGCCAATGAACAGCGACAAGAGGTGAAGGGGGCTGGGGTGATTGGCGAACAACCACTTATTCCTGCAAATGCACAGTTTAAGTATAGTAGCGGAACTGTCTTGACTACACCAATTGGGACTATGCAGGGCTCATATCAAATGGTCGATGAATTTGGTGCCCCTCTGGATGTACCGATTGCGCCATTCTTGCTGGCATTGCCCAATCAGGTTAACTAATCAATGGCCACCTACGTTGTCGGCGATATTCAGGGGTGTTTGTCACCGCTGAAGGCATTGTTGCAAAAGGTGCAGTTTGATCGCAAAAAAGATCTGCTGATCTCGGCGGGTGATTTAATTAATCGAGGGCCGGAATCTTTAGCGACTCTGAGATTTTGTATGGAACTTGGCGATGCCTTTAAAATGGTTCTTGGCAATCATGATCTACATCTTTTAGCTATAGCCGAGGGCGTAAGAGCCCCCGGCAAACACGATACTATTGATGAAATTTTACAGGCCTCTGATCGCCAACAGATCTTACACTGGCTGCGTCAACAACCACTACTACTTCGCGCTGGGCAATACCATGTGGTACACGCCGGTATTCCGTATATTTGGGGCATAGAAAAAGCCTATCGACTTGCCGCTGAGGTAAGCCAGATGATTCGGTCAGTTCAGCGCAGGTCTTATTTTGAAAATATGTATGGCAATAGCCCAGATATATGGCGGGATGACTTAAGGGGCACTGAGCGACTGCGTGCGATCACTAACTACCTAACTCGCATGCGCTTTTGTAGCCCCACCGGTGCGTTAGAGCTTAAGACAAAAGATCGAAGCACCATGCCTGAGCCCTACAGGCCGTGGTTTGCCTATCCGCGTAGGGAGCGTGATGAGAAAATTGTATTTGGCCACTGGGCAGCTCTGAGGGGAAGCCCCTGCGGCCCTCAATACTACGCAATGGATACTGGCTATGTATGGGGTGGCTGCCTGAGAATGATGGATCTCAACAGTAAAAAAATCATTGAACAAGAGCACATCGGCTAAATAAATTTCAGGCCAAAAAAAACCGAGCAAAGGCTCGGTTTTTTTCACTGAGAAGCTTATTCAGCAGCTTCTACAGTTTCCACTTCTTCGTCAACCTCGACAATCTCACGGTCTACTAGCTCAACATAGGCCATAGGTGCATTGTCACCAGTTCGCATACCACACTTAAGGATACGCAGGTAACCACCCGGACGCTCTTGATATCTAGGCCCTAGGTCTGAAAAAAGCTTACCAACCGCTTCTTTGTTGCGCAGACGATCAAAAACTAATCTGCGATTAGCAACAGAATCGTCTTTAGCAAGAGTGATTAGAGGCTCAGCAAAACGACGCAACTCTTTAGCTTTTGGCAGAGTTGTTTTAATCAACTCGTGCTCAACCAAAGAAGCCGTCATATTGCGGAACATAGCTCTTCTGTGAGAGCCGGTTTTATTAAGTTTGCGACCACTGTAGCGATGACGCATGATTATATTCCTTAATTCTTTGCTGTCTCAGCAATGATGTTAAACAAGTTGCCCTTAGGCCAACTCACGATCAGTTTGGATGCTTGCTGGTGGCCAGTTTTCAAGGCGCATTCCCAGAGATAAACCTCTAGAAGCCAACACATCTTTAATCTCAGTCAATGATTTTTTACCTAGGTTAGGCGTTTTCAGCAACTCAACTTCTGTGCGCTGAATCAAATCACCAATGTAATAAATACTTTCAGCTTTCAGACAGTTTGCCGATCTTACAGTCAGCTCAAGGTCATCAACTGGACGTAATAGAATAGGATCTATTTCGTCTTCTTTTTCTTCTGGCTCAGCCGTAGTCTCACCTTCAAGGTCAACAAATACCGCTAGTTGCTGCTGAAGAATGGTCGCCGCACGACGGATCGACTCTTCAGGATCAATGGTACCGTTAGTTTCAAGCTCAAGTACTAGCTTGTCCAAGTCGGTGCGATTCTCAACACGCGCACTTTCAACATCATAGGAGACCTTGTAAATTGGGCTGTATGTCGCATCTAATTGAAGCCGACCAATGGTACGGCTCTCTTCATCTGTAGCACGAGTATCAGACGGCTGATAGCCGCGGCCTCGCACAATGCGAAGCTGCATATTTAAGCTGGTTTTACCTGTGATATTAGCAATGACATGCTCGGGGTTAATCACCTCGATATGACCATCGCTCTGAATGTCACCTGCGGTAACAGGCCCTGGGCCCTTTACACTGAGGCTAACAATCGTATCATCGCGGCCTTCCATAACAACAGCCACAGACTTAAGATTTAGAAGAATCTCCATTACATCTTCTTGAACACCCTCAATAGCGGAGTATTCGTGCTCAACACCTTCAATTTCAACTTCTGTGATTGCACAGCCAGACATTGAAGACAGAAGAATACGACGTAAGGCATTACCTAATGTATGACCAAAACCACGCTCTAAAGGCTCTAATACAACCTTTGCGTGATTAGCGTCATAAGAAGTTACATCAATATTTCTTGGCGTAAGAAATTCATTAACAGAATTTTGCATATTTTTTCCTGTAAGAGCTATTAAGCGATTACTTAGAATACAATTCGACGATTAAGTTCTCATTAATTTCTGCCGGCAAATCAGCTCGGTCAGGCGTTCTTGAGAAAGTACCTTCCATTTTGTTGCTATCTACTGCAATCCACTCAACTTCGCCACGCTGTGCGGCAAGCTGAAGGGCAGTTTGCACACGCAACTGCTTTTTAGATTTTTCACGAATACTAATAACATCACCCACCTGAACAGTGTAGGAAGGTATATTTACTTTTTCTCCGTTAACTAAAATCGCATTGTGCGCAACAAGCTGGCGCGACTCTGCTCGAGTTGAACCAAAGCCCATACGATAGACAACATTATCAAGACGGGTTTCTAGAAGGGTCAAAAGGTTTTCACCAGTGTTACCCTTAATTTTAGCCGCTGCTTTATAGTAGTTGCGGAACTGCTTTTCTAGCACACCATAAATTCGACGAACTTTTTGCTTTTCACGCAACTGCACACCGTAGTCAGAAAGTCTGCCACGACGTTGACCGTGTTGTCCTGGTGCGCTTTCTGAGCGACACTTAGACTCCAGTGGACGAACACCACTTTTCAGGAACAGATCAGTTCCTTCACGGCGCGATAACTTACAAGTTGGTCCTAAATATCTAGCCATTATATATTCCTTTTACACACGACGCTTTTTAGGCGGACGACAACCATTGTGAGGAATCGGCGTCACATCGGTTATACTTTGAACTTTGAATCCAGAGCTATTAAGGGCTCTCACTGCAGATTCGCGACCGGGACCAGGTCCTTTAACACGAACTTCTAGATTCTTTAGTCCATATTCTTTAGCAGCCTCGCCAGCACGCTCTGATGCAACCTGCGCCGCAAATGGAGTACTTTTACGAGAACCACGGAAACCTGACCCACCCGAGGTAGCCCAAGACAGTGTATTACCCTGGCGATCTGTAATCGTGATAATCGTGTTGTTAAAGGTAGCATTAATATGCGCAATACCGTCTACAACGACCTTCTTGACCTTTTTACGGGTAGTTTTAGTTGCTGCTTTAGCCATTAGAAACCGATCCTAATTATCTTTTAATTGGACGACGCGGACCTTTACGGGTACGCGCGTTAGTCTTGGTGCGCTGTCCACGCACTGGAAGACTGCGTCGATGTCTCAAGCCGCGATAGCAGCCTAAATCCATCAAACGCTTAATGTTCATACTATTTTCTCGACGAAGGTCACCCTCAACTTCGTTCTGCCCTACAGCAGCACGCAGTTTATCGAGTTGAGCTTCGTCTAGCTCAGAAATCTTTGTGTCTTCTGCAATACCCACCTCAGCACAGATCTTCGCTGCAGTTGGGCGCCCAATACCGAACACATAAGTCAAAGAAATGACTGCGTGCTTGTTATCAGGTATGTTGACACCGGCAATACGGGCCATTCACATTACTCCATTTACTATGAGTTTAATCAGCTCTAGCTCGCTTTAAGTGGACCAATTGGCCTACTAAAAGGGCGCGCTAGGATACCGATAGACATATCAAAAATCAACCAGATTATCCTTGGCGTTGTTTATGACGTGGTTCAACGCTACAAATAACTCTCACCACACCGTTACGACGAACAACCTTGCAATTACGACAAATCTTTTTTACAGATGCACGTACTTTCACAGCATCACCTCTTTACTTGCGACCAACGTTTTTAAGGTTGGCCTTTTTCATTAGCGAATCATATTGTTGAGACATAAGATGTGACTGCACTTGAGCCATAAAATCCATAGTTACAACAACCGCAATTAACAGTGAGGTCCCACCCAGATAAAAGGGTACATTAAAGTACACGTTTAGGAACTGGGGCATTAGACAGATTAGAGTGATGTATACACCGCCAATCAAAGTCAAACGCGTGGTCACACTGTCAATATATTTCGCGGTCTGATCACCAGGTCTAATTCCTGGTAGATAAGCACCGCCCCTTTTCAGATTATCAGCCACTTCTCTCGGGTTATACATCAACGCCGTGTAGAAGAAACTGAAGAAAATAATTAATGCTGAGAACAGCAACACATACAATGGCTGTCCAGGTCCAATCAAAAGAGAGATATCCTGTAACCATGCAGGTGCATTTACACCCTGCCCAAACCACTGACTGATAGAAGCCGGGAAAAGCAGCAAACTACTGGCAAAAATAGCTGGGATAACACCCGCCATATTGACTTTAAGCGGCAAATGGGAAGCCTGTGCATTGTAGCCTTTGCGCCCCTGTCTCTGGGCGTAGTTTACGGTCAATCGACGTTGTCCACGCTCAATAAATACCACGAAGTAAACCACTGCAAGAGCTAATATAAGTATTACTAGCAACATCAATGAATTCAGATCGCCTTGACGAGCGGACTCAATCGCTTGGCCGATAGCACCCGGAATTCCAGCGACAATCCCCGCAAAGATAAGCATTGAGATACCGTTACCGATACCGCGCTCAGTGATTTGCTCGCCGAGCCACATCAGGAATACAGCACCAGAAACCAGTGAAGCAATCGCAACCATGTAAAACAGACTGTTAACTTCAAATGCTAGGCCTTGAGTTGCAAAACTTACGGCTAAGCCAGTACCTTGGAATAGTGCCAGTGCAACGGTCAAATATCTGGTGTACTGATTGATTTGACGGCGACCGTTCTCACCTTCTTTCTTTAATTGCTCTAGAGCGGGAACAGTAGCAGACATAAGCTGCATAATAATAGATGCAGATATGTAGGGCATAACACCCAGTGCCAATATACTCATACGTTCAAGGGCACCGCCCGAAAACATATTGAATAGACCTAGGAACGTGCCCTGATTTTGAGTGAACAAATCAGACAGACGCTCCGGATCAAAACCAGGAACAGGAATATGGGTACCAATTCGATAGATAATGATAGCTAACAGTAAAAAGCGCAAGCGAGTCCATAGCTCGCTCAAGCCGTTAGCATTACCCATTGTCGCTGCATCTGCTCTGGCCATAAGACTTACTCTTCTACCTTGCCGCCAGCAGCTACGATTGCGGCAGCTGCACCTTTAGTAGCACCAATACCTTTAAGGGTAATAGCTTTGTTAATTTCACCAGAAGCAATCACCTTGGCACGACTAATATTATTGTTGATTAGACGGGCTTTAAGTAATGCTTCCATATCGGCCACATCGCCTTCTATAAGGTTTAGCTCAGACAAACGGATTTCCGCAGTTGCTGCCGCCAAACGCGATGTAAAACCATATTTTGGCAAACGCTTTTGAAGTGGCATTTGACCACCCTCAAAACCTGGACGAACTGAACCACCAGTGCGAGACTTCTGTCCCTTGTGGCCACGACCGCCAGTTTTACCTAGGCCACTACCAATACCGCGACCACAGCGTTTACCTTCTTTAATTCTACCCGGAGCCGGGCTTAGGGTGTTCAGACGCATCTTACGCTTCCTCAACCTGCAACAAATAGTTAACTTTATTGATCATGCCACGATTAGACGGCGTATCTTCCACAACAACTGTGTGGTGCATACGTCGTAAGCCCAAACCACTTAGGCAGGCTTGGTGGTTTTTTAATCGCCCAATTGCACTCTTTACTTGAGTGACTTTTACTTTTTTTACTTTAGCTTTAGCCATGATCTATATCCAATCACCGAGACGCTTTTAAACGTCAACTAATTCAAAATTTCTTCAACAGATTTACCGCGCTTGGCAGCAACATCGTCGGGAGACTTCATATCTCTTAGAGCGTTAAAGGTTGCTCTAACAACATTCACTGGGTTAGTAGAACCGTAGCACTTGGCCAGTACGTTCTGTACACCAGCAATTTCTAACACAGACCGCATAGCACCACCGGCAATTACGCCCGTACCTTCTGATGCAGGTTGCATATAAATTTTTGAGGCAGAGTGAATACCTTTTGTTGCATACTGAATAGTTGAACCGTCCAGCGCCACATCAATCATATTTCTGCGAGCGGCCTCGTTTGCTTTTTGAATAGCTGCTGGTACCTCACGCGCTTTACCGCGACCGAAACCAACTTTGCCATTGCCATCACCAACAACTGTCAAAGCAGTGAAAGAGAAAATACGTCCACCTTTAACTGTCTTAGCAACTCGATTGACCTGTACCAGCTTTTCAAGCATACCTTCAGCTGCAGCGTCTTTTTGATCTGTAAGAGCCATATCTTTTACCTATTAAAATTCAAGGCCGGCTTCACGCGCGGCGTCTGCCAATGCTTTAACACGGCCATGATATTTAAAACCGCTGCGGTCAAATGCAACAGTTTTTACGCCTGCAGCAACTGCACGCTCTGCTACAAGTTTACCAACCGCCGCTGCCGCAGTTACATTACCCGTACCTTCAGACTTAAGGTCCTTATCTAGGGTTGATGCACTAGCCAGTACTTTTGCACCGCCTTCAGCAATAACCTGCGCATAAATATGACGCGGAGTACGGTTGATGCATAGACGCGTAGCGCCCTGCTCGCGCATCTTCATTCGTGAACGTCTCGCTCGACGTTGACGTGATAGTTTCTTATCGCTCATGGTTTTAACCTATTACTTCTTCTTGGCTTCTTTACGTCGTATATATTCGCCAGAAATCTGTACACCTTTACCTTTGTAAGGCTCTGGTGGACGGAACGCCCTGATTTCAGCGACGGCCTGACCCAATTTTTGCTTATCAGCAGACTTTAGCAATACTTCTGTCTGACTCGGCGTTTCAGCAGATACACCCTCTGGCAATTCGTAGATAACTGGGTGAGAAAAACCCAGTGTAAGATTTAATTTCTTACCCTGGACTTGCGCCCTGTAACCTACACCAACCAAGTCGAGCTTGGTCTCAAAACCCTGAGTGACACCTACAACCATATTGTTCACAAGCGCTCTGGTAGTACCAGACATTGCTTGTGAAAAGCTATCCTCAGATCGAGCAGCGAAAGTTAATACATTGTCGCCCTTTACGATCTCAACTTGAGGATTAATGGCCATCGCCAATGTTCCTTTCGCGCCCTTAACCGAGATATCTGAGTCACCTAATGTAACTTCAACACCTTGCGGCAAGGCTACTGGATTTTTTGCAATTCTAGACATTGTTGTTTCCTATCAGAATACTGTGCAAAGAATTTCACCGCCGATACCGGCAGCTCTTGCAGCTCGATCTGTCATCACACCCTTACTGGTTGAGATAATAGCAATACCGAGACCGCTTCTAACTTGAGGTAGACTGTCGCTACCACTGTACTGACGCAAACTCGGCTTACTTATTCTTTTGATCTCTTCGATCACCGGCTTACCATCAAAATACTTTAATTCTACAGTTAATGTTGGCTTTACATCTTCACTCACGCTGAAGCCATTAATATAGCCTTCATCTAACAAAACCTTGGCCACAGAGGCTTTTAGCTTTGAAGAGGGCATATTCACTTCTGGCTTGCTGCGGTGATGTGCATTGCGAATGCACGTCAACATATCTGCTATTGGATCTTGCATACTCATATCTTATTGCTCCTAAACTACCAGCTGGCTTTACGCAGTCCGGGAACAAAACCGCGCATTGCACCTTCACGCAGCTTGTTTCGGCATAAACCAAATTTTCTGTAAACTCCGTGAGGACGACCCGTTACACGACAACGATTGCGTTGACGAACTGGGCTGGCGTCGCGGGGCAATTTTTGCAACTTTTGCTGTGCTTCCCAACGCTCTTCATCCGAGGCGTTTACATTGCTAATTGTCGCTTTTAATTCTGCGCGCTTAGCAGCGTATTTCTCAACTGTTTTGGCGCGACGCTTTTCGCGTTCTACCATAGATACTTTTGCCATGAGTCTGCTACCTCAACCTTTAAGCGGGAAGTTAAAGGCACGCAGTAGTGCGCGACCTTCGTCATCATTGCGAGCGGATGTTGTAATAGTAATATCCAGACCACGCAACTTATCAATTTTCTCGTAATCAATCTCTGGGAAAATGATCTGCTCACTTACACCCATTGAGAAATTACCTCTACCATCAAACTGCTTTGGGCTAATGCCGCGGAAATCTCGAATACGCGGTATAGCAACGCTAATTAGACGCTCTAAGAATTCGTACATACGCTCACTGCGCAATGTAACCTTAGTACCAATTGGCCAGCCTTGGCGGACCTTAAAACCTGCAATAGATTTTCTAGCATTGTTTATCACTGGCTTTTGACCAGAGATAAGCGTGAGGTCAGCTACCGCATTTTCTAGCGCTTTCTTATCGCCTAGAGCCTCACCGACGCCCATATTAAGGGTAACCTTAAGTATGCGTGGAACTTCCATTACGTTTGCTAGACCAAGCTCTTTCTTAAGCGCTGGTGCAATCTCTTTATTGTAAACTTCTTTCAGCCTTGCCATTTGCTCTACCTATCCTTAAGCGTCTACGGCTTCGCCGCTTGACTTAAATACTCGAATTTTGGTGTTATCTTCTTGCACTCTAAAGCCAACTCGGTCTGCTTTGTTGGTTGCGCTGTTAAAGATCGCAACATTTGAAACCTGGATTGGCGCTTCTTTTTCAATGATGCCGCCAGTAACACCTGCCTGAGGATTAGGCTTCTGGTGCTTCTTCATTATCTGCACCCCTGAAACCAATAGACGGCCGTCGTCTAAGACTTTAAGTACTTTGCCGCGCTTGCCTTTATCTTTACCGGCGATAACAACGACTTCGTCATCACGCTTGATTTTCTTCATTGCCATGTCTAAAACCTCGCTTAAAGTACTTCTGGTGCCAGGGAGATAATTCGCATAAATTTCTCAGTGCGAAGTTCTCTGGTTACCGGCCCAAAAATACGTGTTCCTACAGGCGCATTACTCGCATTGAGAAGAACCGCAGCATTGTCATCAAATTTGATTAAGCTGCCATCCTGCCTACGCAAGCCTTTCTTGGTGCGAACAACAACCGCACTCATTACCTGACCTTTCTTCACTTTGCCTCGAGGAATCGCTTCTTTAACGGTAACCTTAATAATGTCACCAACCCGTGCATAGCGACGGTGGGATCCACCTAATACTTTGATGCACATAACACGACGTGCGCCGCTGTTGTCTGCTACATCAAGATAACTTTCTGTTTGAATCATTTTCGTTCCCCGAAACTATCACTATCAGCAGATTTATTCTGCTAAAGCTCGCTCATCAATGTTTACCAGCTTCCAAGATTTGAACTTAGAAATAGGTGCACATTCAGCAATTGTTACCACATCACCCATACGCGCATCATTTGTTTCGTCATGCGCTTTGATTTTTGATGACTTAGTCAAAATTTTCCCATAAACAGGGTGCTTCACACGGCGCTCAACTAGCACTGTGATGGACTTATCCATCTTGTCGCTAACAATCTTACCCGTCAGTGTACGTGTAGTAGTTTTTGTATCAGACATAACTATTCACCTGCCTTCTGAGTTATAACTGTTTTTAGGCGCGCAATGTTACGACGCGTCTGCTTCACCTTGTGAGTCTCAGTAAGCTGACCAGTGGCCTGCTGCATACGCAACTTGAACTGGGCTTCTTGCTCTTGACCTAAAGTCGCTTTCAAATCATCAACCGACTTTTCGCGTAAATCTTTAGCTTTCATCTTTACATCACCGTTCTTTTAACGAAGGTGGTTGCAACTGGCAGTTTTGCTGCCGCAAGAGCAAACGCTTCACGCGCCAACTCTTCACTTACACCTTCCATTTCATAAAGGACCTTACCAGGCTGGATTAATGCTACCCAGTATTCAACATTACCCTTACCTTTACCCATTCGAACTTCGAGAGGCTTATTGGTAATTGGCTTGTCCGGAAAAACACGGATCCAAATTTTACCGCCACGCTTAATGTGACGAGTCATTGCACGACGAGCTGCTTCAATTTGTCTGGCAGTCAATCGACCGCGGCCAGATGCTTTGAGTGCAAATTCACCAAAGCTTACTTTGCTTCCTCGGTGCGCTAACCCACGGTTGCGCCCCTTGTGCATTTTGCGGAATTTTGTACGTTTAGGCTGTAGCATTTCGCTCTACTCTTAATCGCTTATTTCTTGTTTGTCTTAGTTTGTGAAGGCGCAACTTCTGCTTCTTCACCACCCAAAATTTCACCTTTGAAGATCCACACTTTCACGCCGATCACACCATAGGTGGTATTGCCTTCAGCTGTGGCGTAGTCGATGTCTGCACGCAGCGTATGCAGCGGAACACGTCCTTCTCGGTACCATTCAGAACGAGCAATTTCAGCTCCACCTAAACGACCACCTACCTGAATCTTTACACCCTCTGCACCTGCACGCATGGCGTTCTGAACGGCGCGCTTCATAGCGCGACGGAACATAACACGACGCTCAAGTTGCTGAGCAACATTCTGCGCCACTAGAGAGGCATCTAAATCCGGCTTGCGAATTTCTTCAATATTGACATGGACGGGACAACCCATACGCTTTGAAACTTCATTGCGCAGTTTCTCAACATCCTCACCTTTTTTACCAATTACTATGCCTGGGCGCGCAGTGTGAATGGTGATACGAGCACTGTCCGACGGACGCTCAATATCAACACGGCTTACTGACGCATGCCCCAAAGACTCCTGAATGTACTCACGAACAGTGAGATCCTGATAGAGCTTGTCTGCATAGTCCTTTTTGCCGGAATACCAAGTTGAGGCATGCTTTTTAACAATGCCTAGACGGATACCGGTTGGATGTACTTTTTGACCCATTTAATGGACTCCCGAACCTAAATTCTATTTCTCAGAAACTTTCACAGTGATATGACAACTGCGCTTTAAAATTCTATCTGCACGACCTTTGGCGCGCGGTCTAATGCGCTTCATAGTCATGCCCTCATCAACAAAAATTGTCGATACCTTTAATTCGTCTACATCAGCACCTTCGTTGTGCTCTGCATTGGCAATGGCCGACTCTAGAACCTTCTTGATAATGTCAGCACCTTTTCTGCCGCTAAACTGCAATAACTCAAGGGCAGATTCTGCAGACATGCCGCGAATTTGATCGGCGACCAAACGCGCTTTTTGCGCTGATAGTTGGGCACCTTTTAATTTAGCTGCTACTTCCACAATAACCCCCTATGCTACTTGGCTTTCTTGTCCGCAACGTGACCCTTGTAGGTACGCGTTGGAGCGAATTCACCCAGCTTATGACCAACCATTTCTTCATTGATCAAAACAGGAACATGTTGACGGCCATTGTGAATGGCAATAGTAAGACCAACCATATCCGGTAGAATCATTGAACGACGAGACCAGGTTTTAATCGGTCGACGGTCGTTTGCCTCTACAGCTGCTTCAACCTTCTTAATTAGGTGAAGATCTACGAATGGTCCTTTTTTTAGAGAGCGTGGCACGTTTGCTTTCCTCTTATAATAATCAGTCTTCGCTTACTTGCGACGACGAACAATGTATTTATCAGTGCGCTTATTCTTGCGCGTTTTGTAGCCTTTAGTAGGCATACCCCAAGGTGATACTGGGTGACGACCACCAGAGGTACGTCCTTCACCACCACCATGCGGGTGATCAACTGGGTTCATCGCAACACCGCGAACTGTTGGTCTAACGCCTCTCCAGCGAGATGCACCAGCCTTACCTAATGAGCGAAGACTGTGCTCACTGTTTGAAACTTCACCTAGGGTCGCACGGCATTCAACAGGCACTTTGCGCATCTCGCCACTGCGTAGACGCAAGGTTGCGTAAGCACCCTCACGAGCAACTAGCTGAACCGAAGCTGCGGCACTGCGCGCTAACTGAGCACCCTTACCCGGCTTCATTTCAACACAGTGGACAATAGAACCCACTGGAATATTCCTCAAAGGCAGGCAGTTACCTGACTTAATCGGCGCATCGCTACCCGATACCAACGTATCGCCAGCAGCAACACCCTTAGGCGCAATAATGTATCTTCTCTCACCATCTGCATAGCAGATAAGAGCAATGTGCGCACTGCGATTTGGATCGTACTCTAGACGCTCAACCTTGGCAGGAATACCGTCTTTGTCGCGCTTAAAATCGACAATTCTGTAGTGCTGCTTGTGACCACCACCAATGTGACGAACAGTAATTCGACCATTGCTGTTGCGGCCACCTGATTTTTTCTTAGCCGCCAAAAGCGGTGCATAGGGTGCACCTTTGTGCAAATCAGGATTGACAACGCTTACAACAAAACGTCTACCCGGTGAAGTTGGTTTTCTTTTAATCACTGACATTGTTCAACCCTCACTCCGCAACCGAAAAGTCAATATCTTGACCTTCAGCAAGACGCACATAAGCTTTTTTCCAATCGCTGCGCTTGCCCATTCCAGTTCTAGTACGACGTGTTTTGCCTTTAACGTTAATCACACGCACTCCTTCAACCTTAACCTCAAAGAGCTTCTCTACCGCTTTCTTTACTTCGAGCTTACTGGCATCAGTGGCCACTTTGAATGCTACCTGAGTCGCAGACCCAGTAGCCGAAGCAGCTTTTTCCGTGATGTGCGGTCCTAATAACACTTTGAAGAGTCTCTCTTGGTTCATACCAATATCTCCTCAAGTTTTTTCAGGGCGGCAACTGTAACTACCACCTTATCAAAATTAATTAAGCTAACCGGATCAAGTGCAGCTGTATCGCAAACATCAACCTTATACAGGTTGCGTGAAGCTAGGTATAAGTTTTCACTCACCTCTTCGGTAACGATAAGTGCTTCGCTCAAGCCGAACTGTGCAAGCTTAGCTACAAGACCCTTGGTTTTTGGCTCTTTAAGCTCAAATTTTTCAACCACAATTAAACGCTCCTGACGGGCCAATTCAGAAACAATTGACTGCATCGCTGAGCGGTACATTTTGCGGTTTAATTTTTGACTGTGATCCTGAGGCTGCGCGGCAAAGGTAACACCACCAGAACGCCACAATGGGCTTCTGATTGTACCTGCACGTGCACGACCTGTACCTTTCTGACGGAAAGGCTTGCGACCGCCACCAGAAACTGCTGAACGATTCTTTTGCGCTTTGGTACCCTGACGAGCACCGGCCAAGAACGCTACAACCGTTTGGTGAATAAGATCTTGATTAAATTCTCTGCCAAAGGCCGCTTCTGAAACCTCGACGGTTCCCTTGTTGCCCTTAGGTGTCGCTATTGCTAATTCCATGGACACTCCCCTTACGCCTTCACTGCTGGACGAACTACAACATCGCCGCCTGGCGCGCCGGGGACGGCACCCTTAACAAGCAACAAATTGCGTTCCGCATCAACACGGATAATTTCTAAATTCTGAGTAGTTACCTGCTCAGCACCCATATGTCCGGCCATCTTCTTGCCTTTAAATACGCGGCCAGGAGTTTGGTTTTGACCAATCGAGCCGGGAGCACGGTGAGAGATAGAGTTACCATGAGTCGCATCCTGCATACTAAAGTTCCAACGCTTAACACCGCCCTGGAAACCTTTACCTTTAGATGTACCGGTAACATCAACTTTTTGACCTTGCTCAAAACGCTCAACAGTCAGTGCAGCACCCACTTCGAATGCCTCATCTGAGCCAGAGCGGAATTCCCACTGCCCACGGCCAGCCTCAACGCCTGCTTTAGCGAAGTGACCTGCTTGAGATTTGGAAACACGGGAAGCTTTAACGGAGCCAGTGGTGACCTGAATAGCAGAATAGCCATCAGTCTCCAAAGACTTAATTTGGGTAATAAGGTTGGGGGTAGCCTCTATCACAGTAACTGGAATAGATGCACCATCCTCGCTAAATACACGAGTCATGCCGCATTTGCGGCCGACAAGACCTATACTCATTTTTTTGACCTCTTAAGCGTACGGGGCTCTTACCCGCTACGGCTGCCTATTTCAAGGCATTACACTTTTAAATTAAGCCCAGCTTATGCTGAGCAGCTACATTTGTTTATTAGCCCAGACTAATCTGGACATCAACGCCTGCAGCAAGATTCAGTTTCATCAGCGCATCAACAGTTTTTTCTGTCGGCTCGACAATGTCGATCAAGCGCTTGTGCGTGCGAATTTCATACTGGTCGCGCGCGTCCTTGTTTACGTGGGGAGAAATCAACACCGTGAATCTCTCCTTGCGCGTAGGCAAGGGTATGGGGCCACGAATTTGTGCGCCGGTGCGTCTTGCAGTCTCAACAATTTCTTGAGTTGAGGTGTCGATCAACTTGTGATCGAACGCTTTAAGGCGAATCCTAATGCTTTGGTTCTGCATGGAAGCGAAACTCCGCTATCAATACGTTTAAATTACATGGCAACTTATTTATTCGTTGTTAGCTGCCAACTCGGCCCTTTAAAAAGGAGCGCGAATTCTAGAGGTGCGACCTAAGCCTGTCAAGCTAATTAATGCTTAGATTGCTATTTTTTCCATTCGCTTGCTTTTAATGTTGCGAAAAAAGCCTAGAGTCAAAAAAAGAGGGCTAAAAAACCCTCTTTTTTTAATACTTTTGACTTAAGCAATAATTTTGGCAACAACACCTGCACCTACTGTGCGGCCACCTTCACGAATTGCAAAACGAAGACCTTCTTCCATCGCAATCGGGTGAATCAATTCAACTTCCATCTGAACGTTATCACCTGGCATTACCA
>CAXRCX010000005.1:0-100906 GCA_964229255.1 Porticoccaceae bacterium | reverse complement strand
TGCATCACTGTTAAAGCATAACTTTGAAAACTCCCCGCTGCTGCATGTACCGCAAATATATTGGCCTTATTCCAATCAAAACGTATTGGTTATGGAGCGTATCAGCGGTATACCTGTCACCAATATACAAGACTTGGAAAAGGCCGGGGTTAATTTTAAAAATCTGGCAGAACGCGGTGTAGAAATCTTTTTCACGCAAGTATTTGAGCACAATTTTTTTCATGCTGATATGCACCCAGGCAATATCTTTGTCGATGTGGCCAACCCGGAAAATCCGCGCTACATCGCTATAGACTGCGCCATCATGGGATCGTTAACCAGAGATGATCAGTACTATATGGCACGTAACTTACTGGCCATATTCAATCGCGATTACACTCAGGTTGCTGAATTGCATGTGCGCTCAGGCTGGGTTCCAAAGGATACCTCAATAGCCGAATTTACCACGGCTATTCGGGCTGTGTGTGAACCCATTTTTGAGCGCCCCCTTGGGGATATTTCTCTAGGTCACATGCTGATTAGCCTGTTTAGCACTGCCCGTCAGTTTAATATGCAGGTGCAGCCCTCACTGGTATTACTACAAAAGACCCTCCTTAATATTGAAGGTTTGGGACGACAGCTTTACCCCGATTTAGATTTGTGGGCCACAGCGCAACCCTTTTTGCAAAAATGGCTAAAAGATCGCTATTCACCCAAGGCTATTTTTAAACAATTTAAACAGGACTTACCGGATCTTCTAGAAAAGCTACCGCAGATTCCACCCATGATTTTTCAGGCTCTGGAAAATCTTCAAACACCCGAAGACCATGGAGATGCTAAACCATCTGCGGCTTCTTCTAAACCACGATTACTGGCATCAGTCGGTGCAGTGATTGCCGGCGTCGGGCTGGGTCTATTGGCAACCCAATGGCTTGCTCTGTCAGGTCCAATATTGATTACTGGCTCCCTTGTCACCGCGACGGGCATGCTAATAATGCTTTTTCGCTGAACAGATCTCTTTACAACCACTCAATGACTGCCATAATGGCAAACAATTTAACTTATAGAATCAAATGGAGAATTTGATTGGCTAACTTTTTAGATAAAATAGCATGGAACAGCGACGGTCTTGTTCCCGCTATAGCACAAGACCATAAAACAGGAAGAATCCTGATGATGGCTTGGATGAATGCTGAGTCTTTAAGTCTAACCATTGAAGAGAATCGCGCCATATATTGGTCGCGCTCAAGACAAAAATTGTGGCGCAAAGGCGAAGAATCAGGCCATGTGCAACATATCAAAGAGATCAGACTCGACTGCGATAGCGATGTTATTATATTGACTGTCGAACAGGTGGGTGGAATTGCCTGTCATACAGGCAGAGAATCTTGCTTTTACTTTGTACTAGAAAATGGTGAATGGAAAAGTGTTGATCCTGTTATCAAGAATCAAAAGGACATTTACCAATGAGTGATGCGATCTTAAAACAGCTGACAGAAGTGCTCGAGCAACGCAAGCAAGCTGCGGCGGACGAGTCCTATGTGGCTAGCTTGCATCAAAAAGGACTGAATAAGATTTTGGAAAAAGTCGGTGAAGAATCGGTGGAAACAATTCTCGCCGCTAGAGACGCACAGCAGAGTGGCGATAACAGCAAAGTAATCTATGAAACTGCCGATTTATGGTTTCACAGCTTGGTGATGTTGTCTCATCTGGATATTGAAGTCGATGAGATACTCAGCGAACTAGAAAGACGCTTTGGACTCTCTGGCTTAGAAGAAAAAGCAAATAGATAAACGTATAAGATCATTGGTAGAGGTAAATTACTATGGGTTTTGGCTGGCAGGAATTATTAATCGTATTGGTGATTGTAGCGTTGGTTTTTGGCACAAAAAAATTGCGCAATATTGGCTCAGACTTAGGCGGTGCCGTTAAAGGCTTTAAAGATTCCATCGCCGATTCCAAAGACAAAGAGAAGGAAGACGAATCAAAATAAACGATTCCCTATAAATCATGTTTGATATCGGCTTTCTCGAACTTCTGGTTATCGCTCTTATTACACTGGTGGTAATGGGACCCGAGCGCCTTCCAGAAGCAATTCGCACCATTAGCCTATGGCTTGGCAGGTTAAAGCAGCTTTGGACTAGGGCGCGAACTGAGATAGAGACCGAGGTGGGGTTGGATGATATTCGCCATCAACTGCACAATGAAGAAGTCCTGAGAGAATTGGGCGAGCAAAAAGACCAGTTACAGCAAACCATAGAACCCTCTTTGGCCCCAAAGAAAGAGTCTGAAAATGACTGATCAACCGACAACAGACCAGTCTTTTATGGCTCATCTACTGGAGCTACGCAATCGACTACTTCGAGTATTTATTGCAGTGCTCGTTGTATTTGCTGTTTTATTTCCTTTTAGTGAATCGCTTTATCTGTATATCTCCGAGCCGTTGAGAGCATTTTTACCCAGCGCCTCAACCATGATAGCCACCGAAATCACCTCGCCTTTTTTAACCCCATTTAAACTAGCCCTAGTATCGGCCATGTTTATCAGCATGCCCTATATTCTCTATCAGCTGTGGGCCTTCGTGGCACCTGCTCTATACCGGCATGAGAAAAAAATTGCCGTACCGTTATTTATTACTAGCGTCATCTTATTTTATGCGGGAATGGCTTTTGCCTACTATCTAGTGTTTCCATTGGTTTTTCTATTTTTCACCAGTGTGGCGCCTGAAGGCATTAGTGTTATGCCGGATATTCGCGCCTATTTAGAATTTGTGTTAAAACTTTTTATGGCCTTTGGTCTGAGTTTTCAAATACCCGTAGCGGTGGTTATTCTCTCATGGATAGGCACAGTAGATCCTGACAAACTTGCCAAGAAAAGACCCTATGTATTCGTGCTTTGCTTTGTTATTGGCATGCTACTAACACCGCCAGATATTATTTCTCAAGCACTGTTAGCAATTCCAATGTGGTTATTATTTGAGATCGGAATTCTCTTTGGACGCGCTGTCAGCAATAAAACTCAATGACAGTGAATTAACGCAGTGCCGAGTATTTTTGGCGGTAAACTGCTCACCCTCAAAAACATGTCCTAAATGTCCGCCGCAATTAGCACAGAGAATTTCCACGCGACGGCCATCGGCATCGATCTCGCGCCGTACCGCGCCGGTAATTTCATCGTCAAAACTGGGCCAACCGCAGTGAGAAGAAAATTTACTCTGCGACCGATAAAGCGGGGTGTTACAGCGTTTACAAATATAGGTACCCGACTCATAGTGATCGTTGTACTCACCAGTAAACGGCATTTCAGTACCCTTGTGCTCAATAATACGCTGCTCCTCAGCCGTTAATTGATTGTATTTACTCATTATTAGCCCTTCACAGTTTCAATAATCTCGATAAGTTGTTTTTTTACAGTTTCCTGAAGCTCAGGGTATCTAATGGCATACCACAGTTGCACCAATATGGCTTGGAGCGCCTGTAAACTGTTTATATCAGCGGGTATATCCATAATATGATGATTATTTAATAGACGAATATAATCAAACTGTGGATGACCTAGGGCGGCGTATTCCCAATCAATAAAAAACAAGCCTCGAGTACTCATAATTATATTTTCAGGGATTAAATCGTGATGACAGAGTACCGGAGTCCACTCTTGACGATCTATATTATCGGCTATTTGCAACAGCGACTGCGTAATGCTTTTATCCAGATAAAGTGGACTGAGATGATGGCAGTATTGTCGACAGTAGGATTGGTAATTGCGTGGCGCAAGATCGGTAATTTGTACAGATTGGATAACAGCTATAGCCTGCTCTATCTGTTTTTTTACGGGGGACTCTGGGGCTTTACCCGCATCTAGCGCAGTGCCATCAATATATTCGCTGACCAAAATTTGACTATCGGAAAAATACAATCTCGGCACCACAGCGGTGGACTGTAATTTCTTTAGAACAGTTAGTTCTGTTTGACGGCAGACGCCAAGCTGATCGGCATCGGGATTATTGATCCGCAGGACCGCTCGATGTGAGCCGGCTTCAATAACATAGTTGGTATTAGTAAGACCGCCCTCAAGTTGCTTTACAATTCGAGGTTGAGTTTGAAAAGGCGCCCGCCACTGGCGCCAGTTCTCAAGAAATTCCTCAGCTTGATTGCGCATTTTGCTGCAAATAGGCTTTTCTCCAAGCAATATAGCCAATAACCGCCAGAATAAGGTACAGACTGTAAAGCCCCACAGTTTGATATAGCCCGCGATCTATATATAAAAAAATTGATACCCCATCGATAACAATCCAATACAACCAATTTTCCAGAACCTTGCGCGCCACCATATAAGTAGTAATTACACTGCCCCAAGTAGTAAATGAATCAATATAGGGCATTCTAGCATCACTATTTTGCGACAATAGGTAACCCGAAACAGCAGATAAGACCAGCACCAAGCCAATGGCCGCTGCATGCTGCATGATGCCCCATGAGCCTAACTTAATTCCCTTGGCGCCAGTTCCACCGCGCTGCCACTGATACCAGCCATAAACCGCCATCACCATATAGTAGGCGTTGAGTGCCGACTCCATATATAGGCTGACATCGCCAAATATCCAAATATAGATGCCCGTACTAATAAATGCACAGTGCCAACAGAGACTATTTTCGCGCATGGCAAACAACAAATAGGCGATACCTAGCAAAACCGCGACCGTTTCTAAACCAAACCATTCAAACATTATTAAAGTGCCTCATATCCGGGGATGACTTTGATTACATAAACTGCCATATTAAATTCTTCGTAGCATTCAGCTATGGTTTTTTGTACTGCCTGCATAGCGTAATTATATTCACCCTGAACCACAGTGCTAGTGGGAAAAGTAGTAATTTTTAGATGATCAAATTGATTAATACGAGCAATAAAACCCTCAATGGGAGGAATAAATTCCTCCCGATTGGGGTACATGCTTACGTCTATAGTTACTTGCATGGCTGTTGATAGTCTCAGAAATCAGCGCGAACCGACACACCGATAACCCGAGGTGCGCCTAACTGTTGAAATTCAGTTTCATCAAAGCCGGAACCGGAACGGGGATCGGCATCCCAGCCAGAGAATCCTCGAACACCATAATCCTTGTCAGTAGCATTATTGATGTAGGCTGACAATTCAAAATCATTTGCGGCGTAAACAAGTCGCGCATTGATTAAGCTGTAGCTTTGGGATTGGTAATTGTGAGAATCTGAATAATAAAACTCATCCTTGCCCTCAACCTCTAAAATAGCCGATAGCTTTTCAGACAGATCATACTGTAAAGAGGTCGCAAAATTGTATTCAGGGGCATGGGCCGCCGCTCTATTATGTAAATTAAATGCCTCTGGATCAGAATTTTCGTGTTCGGTAATTTTAGTTTTCAACAGACCCAAGCTCGAGGCAAATATAAGATTATCTTGAAGCTGCCATGACATCTCCCATTCAATACCATAGCTGTAGCCCTTGCCCGCATTTGTGGTGTAATCAATAAAGCTAGTGGCGCCACCATCGTTAACAATTGCCGTCGATGACTTCAATTGCAAATCTTGGCGATCGGTATAAAACGCGGTGATATGCTGAGTCATAGAGCCATCTGCAAAGTAGAATTTACCACCCAATTCATAGTTCCACTGATATTCGGTATCAAAGTGTCTTTCGGATTCACTGGGCAACTCAGCTTCTGTGTTAAAACCACCAGCTTTATAACCTCGAGTTAGACTCAAATAGATTAAATCATCAGCATCAGTGGTCAGTTCAAGCGCCAATTTACCGCCAAATAAATGTTCATCATTTTTGCCATTAATCTGGTTGCTATCAGAATAATCCGCCTGCCAATTCTCGTAGCGCAGGCCAGAAGTTAATGCCAGATTTTGTCTCAGAGAAGTACTAGCCTGAGCGAAGACAGAAGCAGAGGATGTTTTATAGCTACTATTAAATAGTTCTGAAATATCATATTCACCCCAGAAACCCGCATAATCACGATTCAAATCAATAGTTGATTTCTGATAGAACATACCAATTAGCCAATCACTACCCACAATTTGACCCTCAGGTCCTGAGATCCAGCGCACCTCAGCGCTATCTCTGGCAATATCTCTAAGGTAGTTATCAAAGGCTTGGTAACCGGGCTGCAAATCGGAACCAGTCCAGTCTTCATCATAGCCATATTCAGCATCAGTTCTATTAGTGGTTAGGATAGTATTTATACTGATAGCTTGGGATTTTTCCCACTGACTATTCACTGCAAATGCGGTACTTTTTTGGCGATCATGGCCTGGCTGATCAGACATAGTGGTGCGATTTTCATCAAGGGAAAATGCATCGTAGCCATTATCAATATCTAAATGCAGCGCCGTGAAATCAACCGTTAAATCATCAGATTGCAACCATCGCAATTTAACCCGCGACGTTAATTCATCAATATTATTGCTGTCTTTTTTATTTAATGTGGTGTTTTCAATAAACCCATCAGATGCTGTTTTACCTACAGCTGCTCTAAATAGCCACTGGTCATTTAAGGCACCACCAACGGCAGTTTCAACACTGATGCCGTTATAACTACTCGTGAGGGCGTTGATGTATCCCTCAGTTTCAGTGGAGGGGTCTTTCGACTTAAGATTGATAACCCCAGCGAGGGCATTGGCGCCAAATCGCGTACCCTGAGATCCCCTAAGAACCTCTACCTGATCTATATCAAGCAATGTTGCGGCGCCGCCGAAGCCGGTAAAATCGATACCATCGACATAGGCTCCCACAGATGGATTTAATGGCGCAACAAATTGACTGCGCTCGCCAATACCGCGAATTTGAAAATATCTGCCTCTAGAGGCACCAGATGCAAAATTTACATTGGGCGTCAGAGATAGTAAGTCTTCTAAATGGCGACTGTTGCGATGCTGAATAATCTCAGCATCAATAACAGAAATACTCGTAGGGATATTTTTTAATTGCGCCATTCGAAAATCCGAGGTAACCACTACCTCTTCTAACGCAGTTTCAGCAAAGGACGATGGTGTAAAAAATACGGCAACAAAAAATAGCTTTGTACAAACATTGTTTAGCGAAAGTTTCATATTTGAGCCTCAATAACAATCGGTTAAGGAGACCCGGAATCAAAAGACGAGGTGATGGGAATTTTAAAGTCCTATTCCTACGCCGGCATAATCCGGATCAGGTTCAAAGGGTGCTTCTCAGGTTAAATAACCGCCCCTTAGGCAAGGCCAATTTTAGCACTCTCTAAGTATAGGTTTCAAATGAGGGCACTACAAAAAAACTGATATTGTTCATAAAAAATTAATACTAAAGTATTAGCTCTTTTAGGTTATACAAATATGTTTCAAATTGTAATAACTTAATTACTAAGACGGTTTGTCTTTTTTAATTTGAATTTTTGAGTATCAATATATAAATAAAGGGATATAGATATGGAAGTCAATAAATATGAAGGGACATCATCCCCATTAATAATAAACAAATATGAAATTGGTAATGATGAAATGATGAATCAAGCAATTAGTCAGTTAGAAGCTGCATTTGAATTGGGACTAGCAGGTTTAAGGGAATACTTAAATCAACTAGCCCCTGAAGAGCGAGAAAAAGTAATTTTGACTATTAGCAATAATATTCAAAACCACTAATTCAGATCCTCTGATAATTTTGAAAATAAGCGCTTCAATTGGTTGGGTCTAAGAGCGCTCATTTGGTTATAAAGACGTGCAACAGGATCTCCATCCTCGCGCACTTCATCAGGTTCTTGGTAAAGTGACTCAGGATCAACACCGAAGAAGTTTGCGATGCGAACAACTGATTCGCGTCGCGGTTCTTTGGTTTTCTCGTTTAAGATTCTATTGATGGTTGGTTGTGGTACGCCGCATCCTCGCGATAGACCGCTTTGAGAAACCCCATTTTCGCGCATTAATTTCGCCAATTGTTGGCTAATGTCTTGTTTACTCATAAGTTCTTTTCCTTCCCTGACTATAATTTTATATATATAGCACCTAAAACACCACCTTTTGAGTGAATGTTTATTAATCTAAGAAAAAAAAATCGCTCTCAATTTTTCGTTAATACGAATATTTAAACTCAGAAAATTCAAAAATCTTAATCATTTGTTGGACGACCTGAGTTCAGCCACTAACCGCTGAACTACAGAGGGGTCAGCCAGCGTTGAAATATCACCCAAATCTTCAAATTCGCCACAGGCCAACTTCCTTAAAATTCTGCGCATAATTTTTCCAGATCGTGTCTTTGGTAATCCCGAAGCCCAAAAGACTGCATCGGGCTTAGCAATAGGGCCTATTTCTTTGGCACAGAGATCGATTAACTGCTGACGCAGTATTTCATCGGTTTCAACACCCGCTATTGGGGTAACAAAACAGTAAATCCCCTGCCCTTTGATATCATGGGGGGCTCCAACTACTGCGGCCTCGGCAATTGCACTGTGAAGCACCAGTGCACTTTCTATTTCAGCCGTACCCAGTCGATGCCCCGACACATTGAGTACATCGTCGACGCGACCGGTAATCCAATAGTAACCATCATCATCACGTCGGGCACCATCACCAGTAAAATAATAACCGGGGTAAGCGCTAAAATAGGTATCTACACAACGTTGGTGATTATTAAATACTGTTCTTATTTGACTGGGCCACGATTGTTTAATCATTAACAATCCTTCACCAGGACCCTCTATTTCTTGACCCTCGGCATTTAAAATAACTGGCTCGATACCAAAAAATGGCAGCGAAGCAGAGCCGGGCTTTAGTGCCATTGCACCGGGAAGCGGGGTTAACATATGAGCGCCGGTTTCGGTTTGCCACCAAGTATCTACAATTGGACATTTTGAATCACCCACCACGCGATAATACCAACCCCATGCTTCGGGATTAATTGGCTCCCCTACGGTACCCAAAAGTTTGAGCGAAGTTCTCGAGGTGGTTTTAACAAAATCATCGCCAGCACCCATAAGCGCCCGAATTGCAGTTGGTGCGGTATAAAATTGATTGACCTGATGCTTGTCAATTATCTGCCAAAATCTCGACGCATCGGGATAGGTAGGTACGCCCTCAAACATAAGAGTAGTGCCACCGTTACAAAGCGGCCCATATAGAATATAACTGTGGCCGGTAATCCAACCAACATCTGCAGTACACCAATATATGTCACCCGACTTATAGTCAAAGGTGTATTTATGCGTCATAGCAGACATTAAGAGATAGCCAGCTGTTGTATGTACAACTCCCTTTGGCTTTCCGGTAGATCCCGAGGTATAGAGAATAAACAGTGGATCCTCAGAATCCATAATTTCCGGCTCGCAGTCCGTTGACATTGCGTTGACTGCATGGTGGTAATCTAGGTCTCTGTCCTGTTGCCAATCAATAGTCGCAGAGGTATGCTTAACCACAATGCAACTGTGAACATTGGGGCAGTGCTGCAGCGCTTTATCGGCATTGGCTTTGAGTGGAACTTTTTTACCACCGCGAACTGCTTCATCTGCGGTAATCACAAGGCGGCAATCAGAGTCTAGAATTCTATCTTTAAGAGCCTCGGGGGAAAATCCGCCAAATACCACCGAATGAACTGCACCTATTCGAGCACAGGCCAACATCGCGTAGGCCGCCTCAGGAATCATCGGCATGTAGATACATACCCTATCACCCTTTTTTACTCCGCGTTGTCGAAGAAGATTACCTAATTTGGCTACCTGCTCATAGAGCTCAAGATAGGTAATTTTCTTATCTAATTCTGGTTCATCCCCTTCCCAGATAATGGCTGTTTGATTGGCACTAGCTTCTAGGTGCCGGTCAATACAGTTGACCGCGACATTTAATTTACCGCCGATAAACCAAGATGTTTCCGCAGTTTTAAATTGAACCTGTTTGAGTACTTTCCACGGCTGTTGCCATTTCAGAAATGCCTTTGATTGCCCGGACCAAAAATCATCGGGATCTTCAAGAGATTGTCGATACATAGAGGTATATTTGTCTGCATCAACCCATGCGTTTGCAGACCAATTTTCTGCAACTGAATAAATTAATTTGTCAGACATTTAAAACTCCGCCACGGGAAACTGTATCAATAAATTGAGTTTATTAATATTAACTCCATAGCTCAACCAAATCATTGATTTTTGACAAAATCCAAACAGTTTTGAATCAGAATATTAGCAAGTCGAGCTAGCAATTTAAAAAAATAATCCCAACGGCAATTACGATGGGTAAGATAGGTCAATTGTTTTGTTGTTATGTAGTGCAACACCAGTGAATAAAACATCCAGAATTACCAATTGCTCTAGGCGGTGTGAAAGGGGCATATAATTTTTCAAAACTCAAAATTATCAACAAACAAACACAGACTACTGATATCCGCAAGAAGGTTGTTTGCCGGCGTTATAGAGATAACCGTGGAGCCTTTTTTTGTTGCCGTTTGCGCCACTTTAAGCATTTCTTCACTCTGCTCGCTATTCGAAATAATAAAAAATACGTCTCTAGAATTGCCCTTGGTGGCAAACAACTGCTGAATCAAAATATCATCATGACTAGAGACGGGTAAATCTAAATTGAGCAATTTGTTCGCCGCGTCTTTTGCCACTAGGGCGGAAGCACCTAATGCAAAGAAATAAATATGTCTGGCCATAACCAATTTTTCAACAATTTGGTCAATGCGTTGATAGCAAATATGTTCGCGCACAAAGGCCAAGTTGCTGATTGCAGCATCAAAAATTTTCTGCGTAAAGCTGTCGACATTATCTGAAGCATAGATAGGGTTGTAGGTGAAAGACATTCCTCGCGCTAGTGATTTGGCTATTTTTAGTTTTAAGTCAGGAAAGCCCTTGGCATTAAAACGCTTACAGAACCGATTTACACTGGGTTCGCTAACAGCTGACTTTTTGGCCAAACTGGCAATACTCGACTCTGTTGCCAATTGAGGATCGGCGAGAATCGTCTTGGCGACCTTAGTCTGGGTTTTGTTTAGCTTGGGTAATTCCCGAGAAATTGCCTCTATAAGACATAGGTTTGCCAATTCGATTGGCATCTGTAGCTTTCGACTCATCTCAATCCCTAAGTTTTGCTGTCATTTTAGATGAAGCTTTAAGTTGCCCATCTAAATTAGGTGCCTGTGGATTCCTTCCAAATCAAGTTTAAAGTTTAGGTTTTTTTTGCTGAAAATGTAAACTTGGGTAATAAAACCATAAAATTTGCGGTCTTTTTGTAATTATAGGCAAAAAAAACGCTTATCAATTGATTAAAATGCCGCGAAAAATTATAATTTTTGTAATTTTACTACAAATCAAGGTTTCCCTCTTATGTTCAAAATAGCCATTAATGGTTTTGGCCGTATTGGTCGCAATATTGTCAGAGCTTATTACGAACGTCCTGAACTTCACGATAAACTTCAAATCGTTGCCGTCAATGACTTGGGCAATGTGGATATCAGTGCTCACCTTTTGCAATTTGATACCGTTCACGGTCGATTTAACCAACAGGTTGAAATTGGCGAAAATAAAATGACGGTCAATGGCGATGAAATTAAGTGGTTCTGTGAAAGAGACCCTGCCAATCTGCCTTGGGGCGACCTTGGTGTAGATGTGGTTTTTGAATGTACGGGTGTTTTCACTAAGAGAGAGAAAGCTGCGTTACATATTGCCGGCGGCGCTAAAAAAGTGATTATCTCAGCACCTGGATCAGGTGTTGATGCAACTGTTGTTCACGGTATTAACCACGATCAGCTAACCTCATCTCATGAAATTATTTCTAACGCTTCATGTACCACTAACTGTCTAGCACCTCTAGTTAAACCTCTTCAGGAGGCTATGGGCATTGAATCTGGTTATATGACTACTGTTCACGCCTATACTAACGATCAACAACTGAGTGATGTCTATCACTCTGATGTCTACCGAGCTCGCTCTGCGACTCAGTCAATGATCCCTACCAAAACTGGTGCTGCTGTTGCGATTGCGGATGTTATCCCCGAACTAGCCGGTAAACTTGATGGTATGGCGGTTCGCGTTCCGACGATTAATGTTTCACTCGTGGACTTGGTGTTCACTGCTGGCAGAGAAACTAGTGTTGAGGAAGTTAATCAAGTTCTAAAAGCAGCTGCTGATGGGCCGCTGGGCAGTGTATTGAGCTATTGCGACCAGCCTCTGGTTTCTGCTGACTTTAATCATATTGCTTACTCAAGTAACTTTGATTCTTTGCAAACTCGTGTCAATGGTTCTATGGTTAAGGTAATGTCTTGGTACGACAACGAATGGGGTTTCTCAAACCGCATGCTTGATAACAGCCTTGTACTCCTAACAGCGGAATAATTTTTTTATGCCAAGACGAACCAAAATCCTTGCAACACTTGGGCCGGGAAGCAGCAATGAAGCTAACCTGACAAAACTTATTCAGGCGGGAGTCAACGTGTTCCGCTTGAATTTTTCTCACGGCAGTGCTGAGGAGCATACTGAGCGCGCCATGACCATTCGCAAAATTGCCAAGTCATTGCAAATGCCAGTGGGAATCCTCTGTGATATGCAGGGACCCAAGATACGCATTGGCAGCTTTGCCAATGATGCAAAGATCGATCTAGCTTCAGGGGATATTTTTAGCCTTGACAGCAATATGGACAAAGAAGGCGGCAATCAAGATGCAGTCTATATCGAACAGGAACTTCTGGAAGATATGGATGCAGGGGACGTATTGTTGCTGGACGATGGTCGCCTAACCTTTGATATCCTCGAAAAGTCTGATTCTGTTGCCCGCTGTAAAGTGGTTCAGGGCGGTGTGCTTTCGAGCAAGAAAGGCGTCAATAAGTTTGGTGGCGGTCTGTCTGCCGATGCGCTTACACCAAAAGATAAAGCTGATATTAAAACAGCTGCCGCTTTGAAAACTGATTATTTAGCTATTTCATTTGTTCGCTCTGCGGCTGATGTTGAGTTGACTAGAAAGCTTCTTAAGGATGCTGGCAGCAGTGCTCATATTATTGCGAAGGTTGAAAGAGCAGAAGCTATTACTGACGAATTCTTACCCGGTATCATCGGGGCCTCTGATGGGGTCATGGTTGCTCGTGGCGATCTCGGGGTTGAAATTGGCGATGCCAACTTAGTGGCGGTTCAGAAGCAACTTATCGAAGCGGCTATGGCTGCCAACAAAGTTGTAATTACTGCTACTCAGATGATGGAATCCATGATTAGCGCGCCAACACCTACTCGAGCTGAAGTATTTGATGTTGCCAATGCGGTATTGGACGGCACTGATGCGGTAATGCTCTCCGCTGAGACTGCAGTGGGTAGCTATCCTGTGGAAACCGTAACCGCTATGGCTCGTGTTATCGAGGGCGCTGAAAAGCATCCCCTTACCCAGCGCTCAAAGCATAGAATTGATGAAACATTTGAGCGTATCGATGAATCTCTGGCACTATCCGCTATGTATGTAGCTAACCACCTCAAAGGTGTTACAGCAGTTATCTGTATGACTGAAACTGGTTTTACACCGCTGCTGATGTCTAGAATCACTTCTTCTCTGCCGATCTATGCTTTTGCTGAGAAGGCTGGAACCTGTGAAATTACTGCTCTGTACAAAGGTGTGGTACCAGTTCCTTTCGAAACCTCGAGTCTTGATCCTGAAAAGATCAACCATCTTGCGGTTGAAAAACTTCGCGAATATGACGCTGTTGCTGACGGCGATCTAGTGCTTATCACCAAGGGTGATTTTGTCAATGTACAGGGTGGCACCAATACCCTGAAGATTGTTCGCGTAGGCGACGAAATCCGCTAAATAAAATGCCCTCGGCAATGACTGCAGAGGGCATTTTATTTTTCTTTTGTTATCAGACTTCTAGCTAGCCCAATAAACGGTCACAGGCACCTGTGTCTGCTGTAGAACAGATCTAATGGGTAGCTCTTCGACATTATTTCCCGATAGGGCTTGATCAAGTACCTTTTGTTTATTTTCACCACTGATATGGATAATCAGGCACTCTGTATCTAGCAAGCGTGGCAATGTCATACTCATACGCTCGTGAGGAGCCTCTGTCGGGGTAACTGCGATACAGCTGCGACCAGATTCGAGGTCCATGCCTGCAGCAAGAGCTGTTGATCCAGGAAACAGCGATGCAGTGTGACCGTCGTCGCCCATTCCCAGTATGACCACGGTAAACTGACCATAGGCTGAAAGTTCAGCTTCAAGCTCGGACTCACCAAGAACAGCTGTCTCTGCAGAATTTTTAAGTGCTAAAAATTTTGCGCTATGGGCTTCATTGATCAATAGGTTTTCTCGCACTAATTTTTCATTGCTATCCTGGTGATCGCTATCGACCCAGCGTTCATCGGCAAGGGTTACTGTAACCTTTGACCAATCCAAATCTTGCTGGGATAACTGATGAAAGAAACCCATAGGTGTTCTGCCGCCCGAGAGGATAAGCGATGCTTTTCCATACTTGGCGATAGCATTAGCTAGGCGCTCGCTGACCTCTGCTGACAGAGAATTGTCCAGAGCTGAGGTGTTTTCAAATTGCTTTAATTGCATACTGTGCTCCCACTGAATAATGCTGTTTTAAACAAGGTACCAGCTGCGACCATCATTTTCTATAAGGGATTCTGATTTTGATGGACCCCAAGAGCCTGCACTGTATGATTTTGCACCAACGCCTTTATCAGACCAAGCCTGAAGAAGGTCATCACACCACTGCCAAGAGGCCTCAACCTCATCGCGACTGACAAATAGCCATTGATCGCCATTGATTACTTCTAGCAACAACCTCTCGTAGGCATCTACTATTCTGCTATCGTCATTTGGATCGAGGAAGTCTAGGTTTAGGGTGCGCTTTTCAAGGCTTGAGCGCTCTTTCATGCACTGCTTCTTTGATAGCATTTCCAATTGAATACCCTCGTTGGGCTGCAGACGAATAACTAGACGATTATTGGTCTCGGAATCATCATCAGAAAAAATTGCATGAGGGTTATCTTTATAAGTGATCACAATTTGCGTCACTTTCTCTTTCATTCTCTTACCTGTTCGAAGATAGAACGGAACTCCGGCCCAACGCCAGTTATCCACGAACACCTTGAGCGCAACAAAGGTTTCGGTGTTACTGCTGTCTTCGGCACTGCCCTCTTCTTCCATATAGCCAACCACTGGATCGCCGGCAATCCAACCTGCTGAGTACTGTCCGCGAACGGCTTGCTCGGCAACATTATCCATATTGATAGGCGTCATCGCTTTGAGAAGTTTTACTTTTTCAGCGCGAATTTCGTCTGCTTCTACCTTATTTGGCGGCTCCATAGCCACCAGAGAAAGCAACTGTAATAGATGATTCTGTACCATATCACGCAACTGACCCACACCGTCGTAGTAGGTCCAACGACCTTCAATACCTACAGTCTCAGCTGCAGTAATTTGAATGTGATCAATACAGCTATTATCCCACTGGGAGTGGATAATTCGGTTGGCAAAGCGCAGGGCAAGAAGGTTCTGAACAGTCTCTTTACCCAGATAGTGATCAATTCGATAAATTGCGGACTCTGGAAAATATTTTCCTACTGTGTCATTAACTTCCTTGGAGCTTTCTAGATCGTGTCCAATTGGCTTCTCAAGTACAATTCGCGACTTAGCATCAATACACTTAGCCTCATCGAGATACTGGCAAATCGTACCGAACATGCTCGGCGGCGTCGCCATGTAGAATATGAGGGTGCGACTTTCATCAGACCATTCTTTTAGGGCATTGAACTGCTCTTTCTTAGAAAATTCGATACGAATATATTCAATTCGCTTTTGGAATCTAGCCCATACGGTGTCGCACCAGTCATCGCCAAGATTGGTTTTTAACGTCTCACCAATTTGCTCAACAAACTCTGAGGTTTCAAATTCTTGACGAGCAACTGCCGCAATTCGCGTGTTACTCGTTAACAAATCGGCTTTATCTAGCTGAAAAAGTGCTGGAAATAGCTTTCGACGCGACAAATCACCCCGCGCCCCAAATAAAACTAAATCAATTTTATTACTACTCATCGTATACCTCGGTAGTTTATTACTACTACGTTGTTATTGGCTTTCTATACAAGCGCGGCTGCTTCACGCGCTAATTGTTCAATTATATCCCATCGTTTTTCGCGAATATCCTGTGACTTGGCGATCCACGAACCACCGACACACATTACATTGGGTAGTGCTAAGTAGTCCATTGCATTGGCCAATCCAATTCCACCCGTTGGACAAAACTTAATATTAGGGAATGGGCCTGATATAGCTTTCATGACCGGTGCGCCGCCCGCGGCTTCCGCCGGAAAAAACTTGAAATTTTCCAACCCGTATTCCATACCTTTCATCAGTTCGCTAACCGTTGAAATACCCGGCAAGAAAGGCACTGATGACTGACAACCTACGGATAATAATTTATCTGTGGCACCTGGGGAAATCATAAACTGACAACCCAAATCTTCTGATAACTTTATCTGTTCAACACTGCATACTGTGCCAGTACCCACAATCGCTTCAGGTACATTTTTAATTATTTGACGAATACCCTCAACCGCTGCTTCTGTGCGAAGAGTCACCTCTAATACTTTTAAACCTCCCGCAACCAATGCATTGGCTAATGGCACTGCATCTTCAACTTGATCCAATGTAATAACTGGGATAACTGGATTTCCCGCTAACATTTTTTGCACCTGTAACTCCTCAAATATGTTTCAATTTTTTAGCCGCACCCAGTAATCCGAGGTTTTCTCTGACTACGATAAAAATTGGAATCGGCTTTAAATAACTTACAAAGCGACCTTTTTCTTCAAATTTATAACGAAAATCGCTTTTAATAAAAAAATCTATAAATCGCGGCACTACACCACCTGCGATATAAATACCGCCCTTTGCACCATAGGTCAGCGCCAAATTACCCGCTGCACTGCCCATGCCTGAGCAGAACATATTGAGCGACTGCAGGGCTAGCTCATCACTTCCATCTTGGGCGGCGGCTGCAACTTCCGCAGGTGTTTTGTGGGCTATTTCAATATTGTTGATCTTACACAGTGATCTGTAGATATTAAAAATGCCCTTGCCCGAGAGTAAGCGCTCGAGAGAAACTCGGCCATACTCTTCACGCAGAACATCTACTACGGCCGCCATTCTATCAGTAGTTGGCGGATAATCGGCATGCCCGCCCTCAGAATCTAAAACATGGTAGCCTTGTTCTGTGGGTACTAAGCCGGCAACTCCTAGTCCGGTGCCTGCGCCGAGAATACCAATTGGCTTTGTAGAAATGGGTTTTTCGCCTCCCACCTGCAACAAATCATTATCATTTAACTCTGTTATACCATGGGCGACTGCTTCAAAATCATTGATTACAAATAATTTACGGCATCCAAGAAGCTGCTTTAGCTGAGTTTTGGTAAAATGCCAATGACTATTGGTAAAGGCAATTTCTTCAACATCTGCAGGGCAGGCAACCGCAAAGCATGCGCTGGCAGGAGAACTTTCCCAGCCTGTCGCCTCGGCAATCTCTGCCAATAAATCCACCACAAGATCAGCAAATTCAGGATGTTCTTCAACTGAATGATGAAACTCGTAGCGACTTTCCAACTCCCCCGCAGGAATTGCTGAAAATCTAGCATTGGTCCCGCCAATATCAGCAACCAGATTCCATTCGATAGTCATTTTTAACTCTCTGGATAAAGGTATGAAGCGCCTTTTTCGGCGTTACTAATATTTTTACGATTAACCGCAAAGATCTCACGACCGCAGCCAATTTGTCCTGCCGAGGGTTGCGGTGCAGATTCACGGCTTTCGAGCTCATCTATATCACCGACATAAGCAAGCTCCCCAGTGACCGCATTTAAGCTGATCATATCGCCATCTTTCAGTTTTGCGAGCAACCCGCCTTCGACAGCTTCCGGAACCAAATGAATAGCTGCAGGAACCTTACCTGATGCTCCAGACATACGACCGTCGGTCACTAGTGCAACACTAAATCCGCGATCCTGTAGCGTGCCTAGAAAAGGCGTCAGTTTATGTAATTCTGGCATACCCAATGCTTTAGGACCCTGAAACCGCACCACAACAATACAGTCTTTATCTAGCTTTCCTGCCTTAAATAAGGGCTCTAGATGATCTTGATTTTCAATCACTACAGCTGGCGCTTCAACAATTTGATTTTCACTGGCAACCGCTGAAACTTTGATCACACCCCGACCTAAATTACCCTGCATTAGGCGAAGACCACCCTCTTCAGAGAACGGCTTATCGACAGTGGTTAAAACTTCTGTATCCAATGGCGTTTGTGGTGATTGCTTCCACTCGAGGTTACCATCGCTTGTCAGAGTTGGCTCTTTGGTGAAATCTGCAAAATTATTGCCCCAGGCTGTCATTGCATCGTCATGCATGTAACCTGCATCCAACAATTGGCGGAACATACAGCTTGTTCCTCCGGCTGCATGGAAATGATTGACATCGGCATGACCATTTGGGTAAACCTTGGCCAAAAGTGGCACCGCTGCCGAGAGATCAGAAATATCATCCCAGTTGAGAATAATACCTGCCGCTCTTGCTATGGCTACAAGGTGCATACTGTGATTAGTTGAGCCACCTGATGCCAACAGCGCAACAGTACCGTTTACAATAGCTTTTTCATCAATCACTTTACCTATGGGTCGGTAATCACTTCCCAGTGCAGTAATTCGCGCTATCTGATAACAGACTTCTTTTGTGAGTCGCTCACGCAACGGGTTATCTGGATTGACAAAAGAACTGCCTGGAAGCTGAAGGCCCAAGGCCTCGAGCACCATTTGATTACTATTGGCGGTACCGTAAAAAGTACAGGTACCGTGACTGTGGTATGAGTCTGATTCGGCTTGCAGAAGCTCTTCACGACCAATCTCTCCCTGAGCGTAGAGCTGTCGGATTCTCTGCTTTTCTTTATTGGGTAAGCCTGATTCCATAGGTCCCGCAGGAACAAATAGCGCCGGCAGATAACCAAATGAAAGAGCGCCCATCAGAAGTCCGGGTACGATTTTATCGCAAATACCCAAAGCTAGAACACCGTCAAACATCTGATGCGACAGACCAATAGCTGTACACTGTGCGATAACATCGCGACTCAGCAGACTAAGCTCCATACCGTCCTGACCCTGAGTAACACCATCACACATAGCTGGAACACCACCAGCTACCTGAGCAGTACAGCCCATTTCGCGCATAGCCTGCTTAATTTGATCGGGATAGGTAGCGTAGGGCTGATGGGCAGATAACATATCATTGTAGGCTGTTACTATGCCTATGTTTCCAGCCTGCATCATACGCAGACTATTTTTATCATCTTCACCACAGGCGGCAAAGCCATGGGCTAAATTGCCGCAGCTCAATTTACCGCGCTCGGGACGGTTGTTAAAATCCTCTTCTAACTGGCATAAATAATCAGAGCGTAATGTCGCACTACGCTTTATAATGCGCTCGGTTACAGCTGCTATTTGCTTATTAAGTTGACCCATATTGGCTCCATATATATTAAGTTTTAATTGTAACAAAATTACAAAACTTAATCATATATAATCGGTAGAACGGTAGATTTTTGTAATTTTATTACAAAAACTTAAAAAAATAGTGTTTTTGCTGGCATTAATGACCCTTTACAGGATAAATAACAACGATGAACAATGACATATACTCGCCAATTAATACTCCTGCTTGGAATAATTTGATTGAGCTAGCCTCTGAGATACAGAGCTCTGCTCCCCCTATTACCATAAAACAATTGTTTGCAGAGGATTCACAGCGCGTTGAAAAATATTCTTTAAATGTCGGTGAACTCAAGTTAGATTTTTCTAAAAATTTAATCGACGACTCAATTTTTGAACAGCTGATCAACCTTGCCAATCAATCGCCTCTGGCATCACATAGAGATGCTATGTTTGGCGGTGTAGCAATCAACACTAGTGAAGATCGATCCGTGCTGCACGCTGCACTGAGAGCTGAACCCACAGATGATACCTCTGCCGATGCTGTGCAACGGGCTGCGCAGGTTGAAAAACAGCTTGAGGCTGTAGAGCGCATCAGCGATGAAATTCGTCAGGGTAAATGGGTTGGAAGTACCGGAAAACCAATTACAGACATTATTAATATAGGTATTGGTGGGTCTGATCTCGGGCCGAAAATGGCCTGCACTGCCCTTGAAGAATTTGCCCATCCAACCATCAATCTGCACTTTATCTCCAATGTCGATGGCGCTCAAATTTTAAGCACACTCAAAAAGCTCAACGCTGAAACTACACTAGTATCTATCGCCAGCAAGACCTTTACCACTCAGGAGACAATGCTTAATGCAAAGACCGCCATTCAGTGGTTTAGCGATGAGCTAGGTTTAAAGAACCCTAAAAATAGCAGTCATTTTATCGGCCTCACGGCAAACCCATCGGCGGCAATAGCCTATGGCATCCCTGAAAATCAGATTCTCGAATTTTCCGATTGGGTTGGTGGCCGCTACTCACTGTGGTCGAGTATTGGGCTTTCAATTGCCATCAGTATTGGATTTGAAAACTTTAAACAGATGCTCGATGGCGCTAGAGAGATGGATCAGCACTTTCAAAATGCACCCTTAGAGCAAAATATGCCTGTGATCCTCGGCTTGCTTGGCATTTGGTATAGCAATTTCTTAAATGCACAATCGATTGCCATTATTCCCTATTGCGAGCGTTTAGTTCTTTTGCCCTCTTACCTTCAACAGTTGGATATGGAGAGTAATGGCAAATCTACCAGCCTCGAAGGCAAGCCTGTGAGCTACAACACTGGCCCGATTTTATGGGGACAGACTGGCACCAATGGCCAACATGCTTTTTTTCAGTTACTACACCAAGGAACGCGCATGGTTCCTATTGACTTTATAGCGGCAGTTTCAGACAACCTGAGCAACCCAGAACACCATCAGGTATTGCTCGGCAATATGCTAGCTCAGGCTTCGGCTCTAATGGAGGGGCAAGTTGCTCCCGAGGGTGAGCAACATCGTTATTATCCGGGAAATAAGCCCTCTAATACCCTGTTGCTAAAACAGTTATCGGCGAAAAATTTTGGCGCTCTAGTAGCCCTATACGAGCACAAGGTATTTGTCCAAGGGAGTATTTGGAATATCAACTCGTTTGATCAGTGGGGTGTAGAGCTTGGCAAGAAAATGGCCAATAGCCTACTTGATAAAGGTTCGGGTGCTGCTGAAATGGATCCATCGACTAAAGCGTTATTTAGCTATATCGAGGGAACATCATAGGAGCTAGCTGCGCAATTCTCGGGGCAGTGAAAAACTAATAGTTTCGGTTACGCCATCGAGTTCTTTTGGCGGCTTCGCCCCTAGCTCAACCAGTCTTGCGATAACCCCTGACACCAAAATTTCTGGCGCTGAGGCGCCGGCGGTAACACCCACAGATTGCGCCTTGGCAAACCAGTTTTGGTCAATATCTTCGGCACCATCAATAAGATATGCATCACAGCCACAGCGCTCGGCTAATTCGCGCAGACGGTTTGAATTTGAACTGGTGGGCGAGCCAACCACCAACACCACATCGGCCTCTAGAGCCAGTTGTTTGACTGCATCTTGGCGATTTTGCGTGGCGTAGCAAATATCATCTTTACGCGGACCTTCAATGGCAGGAAATTTATTGCGCAACGCATCAATAACCTTAGAAGTATCATCCATTGACAGTGTAGTTTGGGTGACAAAGGCTAGGCTGTCGGGATTTTTAACCTGTAAATCAAGTACGTCTTGTTCATCTTCAACCAGATAAATATCGCCACCAGCACTGTGATCATACTGCCCCATGGTACCCTCTACCTCAGGGTGACCGGCATGGCCAATAAGGATGCACTCCTTGCCGTCGGTGCTGAACTTACTGACCTCTAAGTGCACTTTAGTCACCAGAGGGCAGGTGGCATCAAATACTTTTAACTGTCGATTGGCGGCTTCGTTTTGAACTTTTTGCGATACCCCGTGAGCACTAAAAATAACCACGACATTATCGGGAATTTGATCAATCTCATCGACGAAAATGGCACCGCGATCCTTTAGTTCATCTACCACAAATTTATTGTGCACCACTTCGTGACGCACATACACTGGCGCGCCGAACTGATCGAGGGCTAAATTGACAATATCTATAGCACGATCTACGCCTGCACAAAAACCTCTGGGGTTAGCAAGTTTAATTTCCATAGATCCTACCTCTATTGAATTAGTGGATTGAGCTTGGCGACACTTCGACAATATCTACTTTAAAGATAATATTGCGTCCCGCTAGTGGATGATTAAAATCAACTTTAACCAATTCATTGCCAATTTCAACAACGACTCCCGGCAACTCTCCATCACCATTTTGAAACGAAAATACGTCACCCACTGCAATCGATTCTTGACCAAAATTATCCCGCGCCAACTGTTGGATATTTTCAGGATTTCGCTGACCAAAGGCATTTTCTGGGGCAATTACAAATTCAGCTTGATCACCCGCCTTGAGCCCCTGTAGTGGCACTTCGAAACCCGGCAGTAGATTGCCATCACCCAAGACAAATGTAGCCGGCTCACTGTCAAAGTTTGAATCTATAACCTCACCGTTTTCTAGCGCCAGTAAAAAACTCATAGTGACCTTGGTTCCCTGCTCTATAGTAATAGTCATAATAGAATATTAGTCCTTTTTTTGACCCTTGGATTCTGGGTTGGGCCGTCTTATAAATCCTTCGACAAGAATAAGTACCGCACCCACTGAGATCGCACTGTCCGCAATATTAAACGCAGGAAAGTGTTTTCCAGACCAGTGAAAATCTAAAAAATCAACCACATAACCCAGAGTTAAACGATCGTAGAGATTGCCCAGGGCACCACCCAGTATTAGGGCTAGCGCTAACCCTTCTAACTTTTGCCGAGGGGATAATCTGGTAATCCACAGCACTATAATTAAACTCACCAGTGCGGCAAAAACACTAAAGCCCCAGCGTTGCCATCCGCCTTCATTGTTTAAAAAGCTAAATGCAGCGCCAAAATTGTGTACTCGAACCAGATTAAAAAAATCAGTAATAGCTACTGATGCGCCGTAAATATATTGATTCACAATCCAAAGCTTGGTTATCTGATCAGCAATAAAAACTATGGCCGCAATACTGAGTAATAGCCAGATATGCTTGCTTTCAGAAAACTTAGAATTAGGCATAGAGGCGCGTCTCTCCCTCTCCAGCTATATTCTCAATACAGCGACCGCAGACAGTGTGATGCTCCTCATTACTGCCAACATCATCGATAAAATGCCAACAGCGAACACACTTGTGCGCTTGAGAGCGCTTAACCGCGATCTTTAGGCCATCAATAACTGACTCGACCGCATCAGCACAGGCGTCTTGCGAGGCCATTAGTTGAGCTTTTGAAGTAATGGTCACAAAGCGCAATTCTTCACCCAGTTTTGCCAGTGAATCGTATAGCGGCTGATCGGCATATATTTTGATATCAGCTTCGAGTGAACCCTTTATATTGCCTTGATTGCGCTGATCTTCAATCACCTTGTTGATGGCCTCTTTGGCCTGCAAAATAATTTCCCAATCCTGCTGGGAAATTGACTCTTTATCGCTCAACCGTTGCAACGGGTACCACTCGGCGGTAAATACATACTGATCGCGCTCACCAGGCATATGATGCCATATTTCATGGGCTGTAAAGCTCAAAATAGGAGCGATCCAGCGCACAAAGGCTTCACTAATATGGTAGAGCGCCGTCTGCGCAGACCTGCGCGGCAGGCTATCTTCGGCACAGGTATAGATACGGTCTTTGATAATATCGAGGTAAAATCCACCCATATCTCGCACACAGAAATTATGTAATTTCTGGTAGATTTGATGGAACTGAAAATTATTGTAGTCGTTAATAATTTGCTCTTGTAGTTGCGCGGCACAGTCAATGGACCAGCGATCTAAGGCCAGCAATTCTGAATTTTCAACTTGGTGCTGTTGCGGATCAAAGCCATCGATATTGGACAAGAAATAACGTGCCGTATTGCGAATTCTGCGATAGGACTCACCGGCGCGCTTAAGAATTTCATCAGAGACTGTCATCTCGGCACTAAAGTCGGCACTGGCAACCCAAAGCCGCAGAACATCTGCGCCAAGTTCATTGATCACCTTTTGTGGTGAAATTACATTACCGATAGATTTAGACATCTTGCGGCCATTTTCATCCACGGTAAAGCCATGGGTTAAAACCGCCTTATAGGGGGCAGTCCCATTGATGGCGATGGCTGTTTTTAAAGATGATTGAAACCAGCCTCGATGCTGATCAGAGCCCTCTAAATAGAGATCCGCAGGATAACTCAACTCTTCACGAGCGGCTATAACCGATGCATGAGTAACGCCAGAGTCAAACCACACATCTAGGGTGTCGGTTACCTTTTGATAATCATCGGCTTCGGAACCGAGCAATTCAGATGCATTAACGTCGTACCAAGCATCCATGCCCCGCTGCTCAACAAGCTTGGCTACCCGCTCAATAATTGTTGCTGTTTCAGGGTGAATCTCACCGCTTTGCTTGTGAACAAATAGCGCGATAGGTACGCCCCAAGTACGCTGTCGTGAGATACACCAGTCTGGGCTGGCATCTAACATACCCTGAATGCGAGCCTCACCCCAGTCTGGGTGCCAACTCACCGATTTAATAGCAGACTTGGCCTTATCAAGCAGACCATTTTGATCCATAGACACAAACCACTGCGGGGTTGCGCGATAGATTAGCGGTGTCTTGGTGCGCCAACAGTGAGCGTAGCTGTGGGTGATCTTACCGCAGCTCATCAGCTGACCTCGATCAGTCAGCACTTCAATGACCTGCTCATCGACTTTGTAAACGTGCTGACCAGCAAATAGCTCTACATCATCTTTGAAAACACCATTGTCTAGAATATAGTTGAGGGTGCCTATGGCGTATTTATTGGAGACTGCAAAGTCTTCCAAGCCATGATCGGGCGCTGTGTGCACACAGCCAGTACCCGCATCTGTGGTAACGTGGTCACCCAAGAGCACTGGGATCTGACGCTGATAAAATGGGTGGTTGGCGACAATATTCTCTAGCGCCGCACCCTGACAGCTCGCCAGTACTTTATACTCACCTAACTCCAGTCGCTCAGCAACTGATTCCAACAATTCTGTAGCGCAAATTAACCTCTTGGACTCGGTTTGAATAAAGCTGTATTCTAAATCAGCGCCCAAGCTGATGGCCTGACTACTGGGAATCGTCCATGGCGTGGTGGTCCAAATTAAGAAATTAACCGAGCCCTGACCCTCTAGGCCATTAAAGGCATCTGCCAATTTCTGAAGTTGATCTTTATCCTCAACGGCGTAGGCTACATCGATGGAAAATGATGTTTTATCCTGATACTCCACCTCGGCTTCGGCCAGTGCCGAACCACCTACCACACTCCAGTAAACGGGCTTGTAGCCCTTGACCAGATGACCGTTTTCAGCAATTTTGCCAACCGCGCGAATAATATTTGCCTCGACATCAAAATTCATGGTCAGGTAAGGATTTTGCCAATCACCTAGCACGCCTACGCGAATAAAGTCTTGGCGCTGACCCTCGACCTGTTGCATGGCATAGTCGCGGCACTTTTGACGAAATTTGGAGTACTCTACCTTAACCCCTGCCTTGCCAATTTTTTTCTCAACATTGTGCTCAATAGGCAAGCCATGACAGTCCCAACCGGGAATATAGGGCGCATCAAAACCACTGAGTGTTTTCGATTTGATAACAATATCTTTCAGGGTCTTATTGACCGCATGACCAAGGTGAATATCACCATTCGCATAGGGAGGGCCATCGTGAAGAATATATTTTTCACAGCCAGATCTGGACGCTCGGATATGCTGATAAAGATTATCCTCCTGCCACTGCTTTAGCATCGCCGGCTCGCGCTGGGCAAGATTAGCTCGCATGGGAAAATCAGTTTTAGGCAGATTTAAGGTTGCCTTATAATCAATACTATCGGTCATATTTTTTAATGTTTTCCATTTTTTTTGATTTAATGGTTGTTCTCAGCAAACCACTGTTCAATCAACACTACATCATCACTAATACTTTCAGCCAAGTCGTCTAAATTAGTAAACTGTTGCTCATCTCTAATTTTGTGAACGAACTCGACGCTAATTCTCTGGCCATAAATTTGCTGATCAAAATCTAGCAAATGAACTTCTAATATGGGTTTTACCATATCGCCTATGGTTGGCCGCACTCCCACATTAGCCGCGCCCTTAATACGGCGCCCAATGCCCTCAATATCCACCCAAACGGCATACACACCAGTCAATGGTGCCCTAAATCGATTAAGGTTAACATTGGCAGTAGGAAATCCCAACTTTCGACCCAACTGCTGGCCGTAAGTTACCTTGCCATTGATCGAAAAGGGTCTGCCCAATAAATCACTTACTCGATCAAAATCCGATTGCTTCAAAAGTTGGCGAACCAATGTGCTGCTGACCCTCTGCTTGTGAAGCTCAACTGTTTGGGTGTTTTGCACACTAAAACCCAGTTGCTTACCCATGGTTACCAAACTAGCAAAATCGCCTTTTCTATCACAGCCAAACCTAAAATCATCACCGACAATTAAATGCTTGGCGTTTACACCATCCACCAGAATATTTTGCACAAACTGGGTTGCCGTTAAACTACGCAGATCGTGGTTAAAGCGCAGACAGACCACAATATCCATACCGAAATCTAAAAGTGCTACAATTTTTTCTCGCAAGCGCATCAACCGTGGCGGAGCGGTTTCAGCCGAAAAATACTCTTGCGGCTGGGGCTCAAAGGTCATGGCTACTGCCAAACTATTTGAGCGCTTGGCCTTGTCGATAACCTGTTGCAGTATCGCTTGATGACCTAGATGCACACCATCAAATGATCCAATAGTCACTACGGATTCTCGGTCGCAGAGTCGCGATCTATCTATATCGCGAATAAGGCTTATCTTCGGCTGTTTTAACACCTAAATGGGCACTCTTTAGTAAAGGCGCAAAGTATACCTAGCAATCGCCAGAAAGGTAAGGTATTGCACCCAATTGGTGCCACAAAAAACTAATAGAAATATGTTTTTTTGGGTTAGTTTGTTATTTATTTGAATCATCGGTGGCCTTTGCCGGTCCACGCATATCCGACAACCGAAAACCAAATACAAATAAGCTAGCCACATAGGCGATAAAGCCAAGGCCACACAAAAGTGCAATTGAGGTTATGCGCTGCAGCCAATCCTGATGATAAATAGCCTCAGAACCACCAAATATTTGCAGCAATTGACTGAGCACTAACAACATAATGGCTACCGAGATAACCAAGCCGACAAAGAATCTAAACCAGCCTCTAGAGGGCTGATAAATAGCTTTCTTACGCAGAGTTAAAAACAACAAAATGGCATTGATAAATGCCGATAGCGAAGTTGCTGCTGCCAAGCCGAGATGCCCAACTTGCCAGTAGTGATGCAATGGTATTACCAACACTAGATTAAATAGCATATTCAACACCATGGCGATAATCCCAATACGCACTGGCGTTCGCATATCCTGACGGGCAAAAAAACCGGGGGCTAGAACTTTAATCAACATAAAGGCAATCAGCCCTGCTGCGTAGGCCTGTAGACTGAGAGATGCCATTGCCATATCGCGCAGCGTCATTACCTCGCCATAGTAGAACAGGGTTACCAAAATAGGTTCTGCTAAGAGTATGAGCGCGGCCGCTGCAGGCAGTGCAATCACTAAAATCATCTTTAACGCCCAATCCAAGGTTTGCGAAAAGACTTGATTTGACTGAGAAATATGATGGCGTGAAAGATTGGGTAAAATCACCGTGGCTATAGCTATACCAAACACACCCAACGGCAATTCTGACAATCGATCTGAGTAGTACAGCCAAGAGACGCTACCCGTTGGCAAAAATGTCGCTAACACAGTATCCAAAAGCAGGTTAATCTGACTGACTGAAACACCGAATATTGCCGGGGCCATTAGTGCCAACACCTTTTTTACTCCGGAGTGCTGCCAGTCAACTCTGGGCATAGGCAACATATGAATGGTGCGCAAAAAGGGTAACTGGAAAACAAACTGCACTATACCCGCAACCAATACTCCCCAGGCCAACGCATAGGCCGGCTGTTCGAATAGCGGCGCACCTATTAAAGCAGCCGCGATGAGAGTGACATTGAGCAAAAGCGGAGTAAAGGCGGGAACTGCAAAGCGATCATAGCTATTGAGTACCGCGCCGGCGACGCCCGTCATTGAAATAAACAATAGATAAGGAAAGGTAATCCGCAACATCTCAGCGGTGGCGGCAAATTTACTCGGATTATCCATATACCAGCTGGGCGCGAAGATAGCCGCCATTAGTGGTGATGCCAACATTATTAGTAGTGTTATCAGAATAAGGGTTAAACCCAAATTACCCGCCACTCGACTAACAAGCTCTCTTACCGCTGCGGCACTGCCCTTTTCCCTATATTCACCAAGAATTGGCACAAAGGCTTGAGCAAAAGCCCCCTCAGCAAATAGACGACGAAAAAAGTTAGGGATTTTAAAAGCGACAAAAAACACATCCGCAAGGGCTTCAGCACCTATAACTCGGGCGAAGACCACATCGCGAGCAAGCCCCAAAAACCGAGAGAGCATAGTAAAAAAACTGACCACACCGCTAGAGCGAAGTAGTCCGTGGTCTTTTTTCTGCTGTGTTTGCTCCTCAGTCACTATGGATTCCGCTAATAGAAATTTGCATCACAGTTTAACGGTAGTGGCTACCTAGTCCAAGCAAATCTATCAGTCGGATACGACTGCTTTGAAAACATTTGCTAATAATCCACTAAAAAGTCTGTTAAAACCTCAATATTAAGGTTGAATATCACCAAATAACCATGTATATTTCCGCGCCTTTACAGAGTTCCCTTATTTAGGAGATAGTTCAAGTGGCTAATTCAGCACAAGCAAAAAAACGCGCACGTCAAAACGAAAAAAGACGTCAACACAATGCTGGCCTCCGCTCAATGGTTCGCACCTATATCAAGAAGGTTGATGCAGCCCTTGAAACCGGTGATGCCACTGCAGCCCAAGAAGCCTATAGCACATCGGTTCCTGTGATCGATCGCATGGCTGACAAAGGAATTATCCACAAAAACAAAGCTGCGCGTCACAAGAGCCGCCTCAACGCTAAGGTTAAAGCTCTAGCAGCTGAGTAATTGTTCCGAATTATAAAAAAACCGGCTAGTGCCGGTTTTTTTATGTCCTGATTTTATACAGCAATCACGCGCTAATATTGCTTCCAATAAAGCTCTGAACCGCTGCTTTATCATTGTCCAACACCTTATAGCGCTCTTCTCGTTCAAATAAATCCGCCATATGTGGTGGCAATGCTGGATCCTCTGGATAGCCTGCTTGCTTAACAGCATCGGGAAATTTTGCCGGATGAGCCGTTGCCAAGGTGATCATTGGTGTCGATTTATTATTACTGCACTCACGAGCAGCCGCTAGACCAATGGCAGTATGCGGATCTAATAGATAGCCACTGTCCCTATAGGTCGAGCGTATAACTTCGACCATTCCTTCATCGCCACAGCGATAGCTAGAGAAAAGCTGTCTTGCCTTTGCCAGCGCTGAATCACTCAGCTTCATATGGCCATTTTTAGCATCGACCATTAACTTGTCAATCTGCTCACCATCGCGACCGTAAAGATCAAATAACAAGCGTTCAAAGTTACTGGAAATCATAATATCCATACTGGGCGCTAGACTCTGCTGCAATGGCTGTGTGCTGTGATCGTTTTCACTTATACAGCGGTGCAAGATATCATTTTGGTTAGTAGCAATAACTAACTGTTCAATGGGCAAGCCCATTTGATGCGCTAGATAACCAGCAAAAATATCACCAAAATTACCTGTGGGCACTGAGAACGATACTTTTTTATGGGGCCCACCTAGGGCTAGAGAGGCCCAAAAATAGTACACAATCTGCGCCATAATGCGCGCCCAGTTAATTGAATTAACCGCCGCTAACTGCCTGCCCTCGGGTAAAAATGACTGATCGGCAAAGCTGGCTTTAACCATATTTTGACAGTCATCAAAGTTGCCGTGAAGCGCTAAATTGTGGATATTATCTGCTAGAACAGTCGTCATTTGACGCCGCTGCACCTCAGATACACGCTGATAGGGGTGAAGAATAAAGATATCTAAATTCTTACAGTGTCTACAGCCTTCAATTGCCGCCGAGCCAGTATCGCCAGAGGTCGCCCCCATAATCACCACTTTTTGGTTGCGCTTGGCAAGAATATAGTCCAACAGATTGCCTAAAAACTGTAACGCAAAGTCTTTAAATGCCAATGTTGGGCCCTGAAAAAGCTCCAATATCCATTGATTGTGTCCCGCCTGAACCAGTGGCGCCACAGCTTCATGTCGAAATCCAGCATAGGATTTTTCAATAAGGCCGCGCAGATCTTGCTCTGGAATCGAGCCACCCACGAATGGCGTAATCACTTTAAGGGCCAACTCCTCATAGGAGAGCTCGCTCCATGAGGCTATTTCTTCGACACTGAACTTTGGCATCTGCTCTGGCACAAATAAGCCGCCATCCTCAGCCAGACCGGTTAGCACCACATCTTCAAAACTTTTTGGCTCTACGCCGCCTCTAGTACTTATATATCTCATCTACTGATCCAAATGCTCCACGCGGATAAATTTAATTGCATCCCGCACAGTTTCAAGGATTTCAATACGCTCAACAGCCGTGCTGAGCTGTTTCTCCTGAGTGACATCGGTGATAATTATAACATTCACATAGTCTTCACCTGCAGGCTGCTCTTTTTGCACTATAGCTTCAATACTGATGCCTGAATCACCCATGATAGTTGTGATTTCTGATAATACTCCCGGCTGATCAAGGGCTGAAAAGCGCATATAAAAACTGGTTTCGATTTCTTCAATCGCCACTATATTTCGCTGCTCTAACTCCGACATTGGGCACCCTAAGGCATTAACCTTTGCTTCCTTGGGTGAATCGATAGTTCGCGCCACATCGACAATATCTGCAATTACCGAGGATGCAGTTGGCTCTGCACCCGCTCCGGGGCCACAAAACAGGGTTGTACCCACGGCATCCGCATTGACCATCACTGCATTAGCCACATCGTTAACGCCGGCAATAGTACTTTTTTGCGGTATCAGCGTTGGATGAACGCGAAGTTCCACGCCGTGATCAGTCTGTCGCGCAATTCCCAGATGTTTAATCCCATAGCCAAGCTCTTTAGCATAGGCGACATCTTGAGGCTCTAACTGAGTAATCCCATCGGTGTACAGACCCTCTAAGGTAAGCGGCATTTTAAATGCTATAGATGCCAAGATAACCAACTTGTGTGCGGCATCTATGCCCTCAACATCAAAGGTTGGATCTGCCTCGGCATAGCCCTTCTCTTGAGCCTCAACAAGTACGTCATTGAAATCCCGACCCTTAGTATCCATTTCTGTGAGAATAAAGTTGGTGGTGCCGTTGATGATACCCGCAACCCAATTGACCTGATTCGCGGACAGGCCCTCACGCATAGCTTTAATAATCGGTATACCGCCTGCAACAGCGGCCTCATAGGCAACAACAAGCCCTTGGGACGCGGCAAAGGAAAATATCTCCATACCGTGCTCAGCAATCAGTGCTTTATTGGCGGTTACCACATGCTTATTGTTTTTCAATGCAGTCATGACTAAATCGTAGGCCACGGTTGTACCGCCGATCAATTCAACCACAATATCAATATCGGGATTTTTAGCCACCTCAAAAATATCTCGAACCACATCAGTCTTGGATGTGTCGCAACTGGGGTTATCTCTGCGGGCACCAACCTGCAGTATATTAATATCGCAGTTTGCACGATTATTAATACTGCTTGAATTGCGTGTTATAACATTAAATACTCCGGACCCAACCGTTCCTAAGCCGCAGATACCAACTTGCACAGATCGCACGTTCACTCTCCAAAATTAATCATATTCTAGGTATTGTTTCGCTAAAAAATGGCGGCAACATTAAACGCCTAATTGAACTCTGTCAATGGCGCAATTTTATACTAGTTAACGCTTTGTCGGGGTTATTTTTATGCTTTTGCTTCAAATGGCCCAATAGAATTAAAAACCACGCAAATTATTCGACCGAAATACCCATTAGTTTTGCGTAATTTTCAGCCGGCTGATAACCGGGGATAAGAGTGCCATCCATAAGAACAATTGCCGGCGTGCCAGTCACACCTATGCTATTGCCAAAGGAATAGTGATCTGCCACGGGGTTGTTATCACAGACTTCAACATTGACAGACTGACCGTTTTTCACCTTGGTCAACGTGTCCTGCTTATCATCTGCACACCAGGCTTTAGCAATTTTATTGTAGGAGCCTGAGGGTATTCCCGCTCTGGGGAAGGCTAGGTATCTAACTTCTATGCCCATAGCATTTAACTCTGGGACTTCTCGATGAAACTTGCGACAGTAGCCGCAATCAACATCTGTAAACACATTCATAATTGCCTTGGTTTCAGTCTCGGGTTTAAAGACAATCATGTCCTCAGTGGAGCGCTCGGCAAATAGCTTGCGCCTCTGTTCTTTCTGTCTCAACTCCAAAGTGCTAATAATTTCATTAGCTGTTACCTGAAGCAAATCTCCTTGAAACAGATACTCACCTGACTCATGAACAAATAGCAACGGTCCATTTTTAACCTGAACTTCATATATGCCTGGAACAGCAGACGCACCGACAATGGTATACTCGAGATCTGGTCTTGCAGCTAAAAGGTTCCTGAGTAGATTGTTAGATTCTGCTGAAGAGATTTCAGTGGTTTCTAATTCAGAGATAACATTGGTGGCTACTTGAGAGCTGTTTTCAGCCCTGTCTGCAGATACAGTTTCGGCATCCTCAACAAAAAGTTTTGCCGCACCAAACACAGCACACAACACTAACACAAACAACAATAAACCTGACTTGCCACTTAAGCCCAAAATTTTCTCCTAGGAATGTCTCTACAAAAAGGGGGCAACCCTGCATAGGGTTGCCCTAGTATTACTAGTTTAGACGAAAAGACTGAAATCTATAATGCTTCTTCACCAGTTTCGCCCGTGCGAATACGCAATGCCTGTTCAACCTTGTAAACAAACACTTTGCCATCGCCAATTTTCCCAGTTTTAGCAGCCTTCTCAATAGCTTCAATTACTGCGTCGAGAATATCATCTGCTACTACAACTTCTAATTTAACCTTGGGCAGAAAATCGACAACATACTCTGCGCCTCGGTACAATTCAGTGTGTCCTTTCTGGCGCCCAAATCCTTTAACCTCAGTTACGGTTATTCCTTGAACACCCACATCAGACAAAGCTTCTCGAACATCATCTAATTTAAATGGTTTTATTGTTGCTGACACCAAAAACATAAAGCACTCCTCTAAATACAAATTAATACAAAATTTAATTACTCGCTAATAAAGATACCTGTTATTTCATTATATTACACCTTTGCAATAAATATTAAGTTTTAACAAGCAATATAGCCAGTGAATTATTGGTATTTTTTTGAGGCAAAAAAAACCGGGGCACGAGGCCCCGGTAAGCTTGCAGAGCAGAAACTTAGCTTTTTGAGCTTGTGAATTCAGGATATGCTTCCATCCCGCATTCAGCCAAATCTACACCATTTGCTTCGTCTTCTTCAGATACTCTTAGTCCGATAAGTGCTTTGATTACATACCAAGCAATAAAGCTTGTTACGAATACCCATACAAAGATGGTAGCCGCACCGATCAACTGACCTGAGAAAGTAGAACCGTCGTTAGTTACTGGCACAAGCAATAGACCTAGAAGACCTACAACACCGTGAACAGAGATAGCACCGACAGGATCGTCAAGTTTTAGCTTGTCGAGAGTAAGGATACTGAATACTACAAGTACGCCACCTAGAGCACCGAATAGAGTAGCCTGGAGTGCACTTGGAGTTGATGGCTCAGCAGTAATAGCTACTAGACCAGCTAGGGCACCGTTAAGCGCCATAGTAAGATCAGCCTTACCGAATAGAAGCTTAGCTACGATTAGAGCGGCAATAAGACCACCAGAAGCAGCAGCATTAGTGTTCAAGAATACCATCGCAACCGCGTTAGCACTTTCAACAGAAGCAGTCGCAAGTACTGAACCACCGTTAAAGCCGAACCAGCCCATCCATAGAATGAATGTACCTAGAGTAGCCAATGGTAGGTTAGCACCAGGGATAGCGTTAACTTCGCCGTTTGAACCATACTTACCTTTACGAGCGCCAAGCAAGATAACGCCAGCTAGAGCTGCAGAAGCACCAGCCATGTGAACAATACCTGAACCAGCAAAGTCAGAGAAACCTAGATCGCCAAGAGTGTACATGCCTAATACAGCTTTGCCACCCCAAGTCCAAGCACCTTCCATTGGGTAGATGACACCAGTCATTACAACTGCGAACAAAAGGAAAGACCAAAGCTTCATGCGCTCAGCTACAGAACCAGAAACAATAGACATAGCAGTAGCTACGAATACAACCTGGAAGTAGAAGTCAGCAGCAGGAGCGTAAGTCCAGTCATCAGCAACGCCGTCACCAGCAATACCGCTTAGGAAAGTGTCGCCGCCGTACATGATTGAGTAACCGCATACTAAGTACATAGTACAGGCAATCGCAAACAAGGCTACGTTTTTAGTTAAGATTTCAGTGGTGTTCTTAGAGCGAACTAAACCAGCTTCTAGCATAGAGAAGCCAGCAGCCATCCACATTACGAGTGCACCGCACACCAAGAAATAAAAGGTGTCTAGTGCGTATTGAAGTTGAAAGATCTCAGTCATTTTGTTTTTCCTCTAATTAAATCGCTTCGGCACCGGTTTCGCCGGTACGGATTCGGATTACTTGTTCAGTATTGGTTATGAAAATTTTGCCATCGCCGATTTTTCCGGTTTGTGCAGCAGCTGTAATTGCTTCGACTGCCGGATCAACAAGCTCATCCGCTAAAGCAACTTCAACCTTTACTTTTGGTAGAAAATCCACCACATATTCAGCGCCTCTGTAGAGCTCTGTATGCCCTTTTTGACGCCCGAATCCTTTTACTTCGGTGACAGTAACACCTGTTACACCAAGTTCACCTAAAGCTTCTCGCACTTCATCAAGCTTGAAAGGCTTTATTATTGCCGTAACCATTTTCATTGAAATTCTCCACAGGGTAATTAATTACCCCTATTTTTTTAAACTAAATTAAAACTTCTTCTGGTGAAATTATGTTGCAGTTATGTAACAAAATCTCACCAGCAAAGAAGCTCTTTGTTTAAATCTCCCAAGATTTAAATTGCGTGTTAAATGTATGTTTTCCAATACGCACTCATGACAATGCATTTAGCGTGCCAACTTTTTAATTGCCGCACAAAATCACCGAAAAATTAAAAAAAACCTAAAACATCCCATTGAAATATCATTAAAAGCACTAAAATAATTTTATTTTGCACCAATTTGGTTCAAAAAAATAAGTCCTAAGCACCTATTTGGGTAGGTGGAAATTTCTATGAAGAGCTAAGATAAATTTGCTACAGTAATGACATTGAGGAACATATATCTATGAAAGCAGACGATTTTTATCAGCAATTACGCGACCAACTTAATCAGGCAATGACTGGCACCCAGACATTGAGCACCGAGGCGATGCTATATTTGCAAGCCGCAACCAATCATCTGTTTGAAAAATTCGATATTGTTTCAAGAGAAGAGTTCGACGCACAGAAAGCTGTGCTTGCCCGCTCTAGGGAAAAAATTGCTCGACTTGAACAACAGGTAACAGAACTCGAGAAAACACTCGAGGATACATAGCTCAACAGTACACTGCAGCAACTAGGGACAACGGATGTCGCTTTCAATTGTTAATACCCGCGCCAAACTCGGTTTAAAAGCACCACGCGTCTCTGTCGAGGTACAACTGTCAAATGGTCTTCCGGCATTCAATATAGTTGGCTTGCCCGAAACTGCGGTAAAAGAGAGTAAAGATCGTGTACGCAGTGCAATTATCAACTCCAATTTTGAATTCCCCAATCGACGCATCACGGTTAATTTAGCGCCAGCAGAGCTTCCCAAAAGCGGAAGCCGCTTCGATCTAGCCATTGCCATTGGCATTCTGGCTGCCTCCGAGCAAGCACCCAAACCGGCCCTGTTAGATTACGAGTTTATAGGGGAACTTGCACTATCTGGTGATCTCACCGGTGTCGAGGGGGTTTTGCCCTCTGCTATGGCTTGCGCAGAGGCTAAAGAGAAACTGATCATCAGCCATGAAAATGCTAATGAAATTCTCCTGATTGAATCAATTACCATTCTAGCAGCTAGCAACTTGCTTGAAGTATCAGCTCATCTGTTTAAGTCTCAACTAATTCCACCATGGAAGCAGTCCCTTGCAGCAATATCCGTAAGCCACCCATAATTAAAGGAGGTGCTTGGGTAAAAACAGGCTAAGCGCGCTCTTGAAATAGCCGCCTGTGGCGGCCATCACATGTTACTGTTCGGCCCCCCGGTACAGGCAAGTCTATGCTCGGTAGTCGTTTGGCAGGTATTTTACCGCCACTGAGTAAAACAGAGGCACTCAAGGTGGCTTGTATTCACTCCCTTAGCTCAAAAGGCGGTAGCAAACATAATCTTCAACGGCCCTTTCGCTCGCCACATCACAGTGCCTCTGCAGTAGCAATTGTCGGCGGAGGAAGCACCCCACAACCAGGTGAAATATCCCTCGCCCATCACGGAGTATTATTTTTGGATGAATTGCCAGAATTTCAGCGATCGGTTCTGGAAATGATGCGCGAACCCCTTGAATCTGGACATATACATATTTCCCGAGCGTCAGCACAGCTGAGTCTACCCGCAGAATTTCAATTAATAGCTGCAATGAATCCCTGCCCCTGCGGCTATATGGGCACCCAACGCTGTAATTGCAGCGCGGAAAAAATTGCGCGCTATCAGGGTAAAATTTCAGGTCCTATTGTGGATCGTATCGATCTGCATATCCCTGTAAATAGCATTAATAATAGTCAACTAATTCAAGGCAGATCCAATCAAACTGGCGAGTCAAATGCTGTGATTCGACAACGTGTATGCCAAGCCCGATCCCTTCAGCTTTGCAGACAGGGAATAATTAATTCTCGCCTCAACAACAAGCAGTTAAAAAAGGTATGCCCATTAAACTTACAACAACAAAAATTTTTGGATAAAGCGATAGATAGGTACAGTCTCTTGGCAAGAGGCTACCATCGGCTGCTGAAACTTGCGCGCAGTATCGCTGACTTAGCTGGTGTACAGACTCCGGATATCTGCCACTATCAGGAAGCTCTGAGTTATCGAAGTCAGTTTAATGCGGCAAAATAGTAAAAGCTTGGGGCTAAATGATGAATAAATAGGAAAAATTAGTAATAATCCCTATTCCGTCAAACCTTTGAGAAATATCAATGGCAAATAAAGAGTCGCGACTGGTTTATTCTACGGAAACTGGTCGCATCAAACAGCAGAGTGAGCCTATGGCGCAGGTAAAAACCGATGGTATTATTCGCATTCGTCGCGAGACTAAGGGGCGCAAAGGTAAAGGGGTAACCACTGTTAGCGGATTTGATCTCGACACTGAAAAATTAAAGGCCCTTGCCAAACAGCTAAAAAAAACCTGTTCAACTGGAGGCACTGTGAAAGATGGAATCATTGAAATTCAAGGTGATCATCGCGACTCATTAAAGCAACAACTGGATAAAATGGGTTACCAAGTTAAACTGGCTGGCGGCTAACCCTATGGACTGCAAAATTAACTTACCATTTGGCACCTGGCCCTCGTCGATTAGTGCTCATAAAGTCGCCAGCGCCGCACCTAAAATCAATCATATTCAATCACATAATAAACTTCTGACTTGGGTAGAGAGCCGACCTGATGAGGGCGGCAGAAATGTCCTTATGGGGCTCGGTCATGACGGCCTTATCTGCGACCTTATTCCACCGCCTTACAGTCATTACAGTCGAGTGCATGAATATGGTGGTATGGCCTATGCACTATCGGAGAACATGCTCTATTTTGTCAATGAGAGCGATCAACGCATCTATCAATTGGATATAGCAAGCGATCAGCAACCAACCGCCATCACCGATACTGGGCCTCGATTTGCCGACCTGATTATAGATAGCGCCAACAACCGATTAATTGCTGTATGTGAACAGTACAGTGATCAGGCTGAACCAGAAAATTATTTGGCAGGGATTTCACTGGATAAAAATAACCATTCGCTAAATCGCTTAGTTTCGGGCGCTGATTTTTACGCCTATCCTCGCATCAGCCCAGACGGCAAAACCCTGTGCTGGATCCAGTGGAATCACCCTCAAATGCCATGGGATAGCACTGAGCTTTGGCGAGCCGATATCGAAGACAGCAGTCTATCTAAACAGCAACTGGTGGCGGGAGCTGATGGCGATCAGGCTATATTTCAACCTCAATGGTCTCCCGACAACCAACTGTATTATGTCTCCGATTGCAACAACTGGTGGAATATCTACTCTGCCGATAGGGGTATTGTATTGGATATGGCGGCTGAATTTGCCACACCTCTGTGGCAGTTTGGCATGTCGACCTATGATTTTATCAATGCTAATACAATCGCCTGTCTGTGGAGCCAAGATGGCATTTGGCACTGTGGTTACTTGAATATTGCCAGTGCAAAATTATCCCATGTGAAGTGCCAATATCAGTCTATGCAAGCCGCCTGCTGCCATAATGGCAATCTTTACATGGTAGCTGGGGCAGCGGACATTGCCGATGAAATTATTGCTGTTTCACAACAGGCTGATGTCGACCCTGTTTATTCTCCCTCAAATCTGGATATTGATCGGGGCAATTTGGCAATACCTGAGTCAATTGGCTTCCCTACAGCAGATAATACACTGGTACAGGCTTTCTTCTACCCGCCTACCAATAGCCAATACCGCGGCGATGATCAAGGTTTACCTCCAGTAATTGCGATGTGTCATGGCGGCCCTACAGGCGCCACTGATTGCAGTCTAAACCTCAAAATACAGTACTGGACTAATCGTGGTTTCGCGGTGGTGGATATTAATTATCGCGGCAGCACTGGCTTTGGTCGCGATTACCGCAATGCTCTAAATGGCGCATGGGGCGTGGCTGATATTGAAGATACAGAGTACGCTATCAAGCACTTGTCCGCCGAGCGCAAAATTGACCCCCAATGCTGTATTATTCGAGGCAGTAGTGCGGGGGGTTATACCGTCTTATCCGCTCTCACATTTACCGATACCTTTAAGGCGGGTGCTAGCCTTTATGGTATTGGCAATCTTGAAACCTTGGTAAGCGATACCCATAAGTTTGAATCGAGTTATCTTGATAAACTGGTTGGGCCCTACCCTGAACAAAAAGAAATATATCAGCAGCGCTCGCCGATTAACCATGTACAGCAACTCAACTGTCCGGTTATATTTTTGCAGGGTTTAGAGGATAAAGTAGTACCGCCAAATCAAGCGGAATTAATGGTTAGTAGCCTTCAAAAACAGGGGGTTTATGTGGAATATATCGAATTTTCTGACGAGGGCCATGGGTTTCGAAAATCGGAGAATATTATTCGCGCTATGGAATCGGAATTAGCCTTTTACACAAAAGTATTTGATCTGGTAAAAGAATCATAATTATGTCGCGCTATCGCCCGTCATCGCCAAAGAGTTCGCCCTATATTACCGCTGATGGTGCAGCTAAATTGCGCGCCGAAGTTCGCCAGCTGTGGAAGGTCGAGCGCCCACAGGTCACCCAAGTGGTGCATGAAGCGGCAAAAAATGGCGATCGCTCGGAAAATGGCGACTATATCTATGGCAAGCGGCGGCTACGAGAAATTGATCGCCGTGTTCGCTATCTCACTAAGCGCCTTGAGGATGCCACTATTGTCGAGGAAAAACCCAGAGATACCTCAAAAGTATATTTCGCCGCATGGGTAACTCTGGAAGATCAAGATAATCCAGATGCACCATCCCAACGTCTGCGCTTGGTGGGCTCCGATGAGATCGATAGCGCACAAAATTGGATTAGTATAGATTCACCCATGGCGCGGGCCCTGATAGCAAAGTCTGTGGATGACGAGGTGCAGGTGAATACTCCAGAGGGTAAGCGCTGTTTTGTCATTACCGCAATCGAGTACTAGGGCGATAAGCGAGAGATTACCCAGCCTGCGTTGTTTAATTGATAGCGAAATCTATCGTGAAGGCGATTCTCACCCCCCTGCCAAAACTCAATTTCCGTCGGCACTATGCGATAGCCGCCCCAAAAATCTGGCAGTGGCACCTCACCGTTGGCAAATTTTTGTTTGATTTTATTAAACTGTTGCTCCAATACCTGTCTAGAGCTGATAACACTACTTTGTTTTGAAGCCCAGGCTGCAAGTTGACTTCCCTGAGGACGACTGAGGAAGTATTTCACAACCTCTGTGGTGGATAGGCGCTCCGCACTGCCGCCAACAATCACCTGACGATCTAATTGCAACCAAGGAAAATGCAGACAGACATTGGGATTATTTTCTATTTCACCAGCTTTGCGACTGGATAAATTGGTGTAAAAAACAAAGCCGCGGGAATCAAAATGCTTCAGTAATACAATTCGCTGCCAAGGCTTACCCTCGGAATTCACTGTGGATAGGCTCATTGCCGTGGGATCCTGTATCTTCGCTTCAAGAGCTTGATTAATCCAACTCTCAAACTGGGCAAAGGGATCATTCAACAGCGTTTCTCGGGTCAATTTAGCGAAACTATATTCGCGGCGATTATTTTCTAGACTCATGCTTACTCCAATATCGTTCTACCAAACCCAATAGCGGACTAATTTACCATAGTTGTTTTATCTTCGGCGGCAAATGTTACTTTTTCAGAGTATTTTACGGTATTTATGGATTTTTGCTCACTTCTTAATATCTATTCAACAGTAAAAAGCAGCTAAAACACATGAAATCCTAATAATAACAATGATTAAGCTATAAAAATGCATGCTACAGGCGTATACTCCGCTACCTCTCGCTTATGAGAACACAACCAAAGGTAATTTCATGTCTTCTAACGAATTTCTATCACTGGGTATCAGTGCACCGGTGCTTAAAGCTGTTCAAAATTTGGGTTACGAACAGCCCTCGCCAATTCAGGCACAGAGTATTCCAATTTTACTCAGCGGTAAAAATCTTTTGGGGACTGCTCAAACAGGAACAGGTAAGACTGCGGCCTTTGCTCTCCCTCTTCTAAGCAATATAGATCCACAGCAAAAAACCCCTCAGATTTTAGTTTTAACTCCAACTCGCGAGCTTGCCATTCAAGTTGCTGAGGCGTTTCAAAGCTATGCCAAGCACATCAAGGGCTTTCATGTATTACCCATCTATGGCGGTACCGATATTGGCGGCCAGTTGCGCGGATTAAAGCGCGGTGCCCAAGTGGTGGTGGGCACTCCGGGGCGCATACTGGATCATTTAAAACGCAAAAGCCTAAATCTTAGTCAGATCAAATCTCTGGTTCTGGATGAGGCCGATGAAATGTTGCGTATGGGATTTATTGACGATGTGGAAACCATTCTTTCAAAGACACCAGATGAAAGTCAGCGCGCACTATTTTCCGCCACTATGCCCGCGGCGATTAAACGTGTTGCGGACAAATATCTCGGTGATGCGGAACAGGTTCGCATCAAGAGTAAAACCCAAACCGTAGAAAGGATTCAACAGCAGTATGTAACGGTTAAAGCCCACCAAAAAATGGATGCTTTAACCCGAGTTCTCGAAGTAGAACAGTTTGATGGCATGATTATCTTTGTGCGCACCAAATCATCAACTTTAAATATTGCCGAACGGCTTGAGGCGCGTGGATTTTCCTCAGCGGCGTTAAATGGCGACCTCACTCAGGCTCTGAGGGAGCGAACCATAGGCAAACTTAAACGCGGACAGATTGATGTAGTGGTAGCGACCGATGTTGCCGCTCGTGGACTGGATGTCGAACGCATTAGCCATGTTATCAACTTTGATATCCCCTATGACAATGAATCCTATGTCCACCGTATTGGTCGTACCGGTCGAGCTGGCAGGGAAGGCAAGGCGATACTGTTTATTACGCCGAAAGAAACCCGCTTGCTGCGCTCCATTGAAAAAACCACTAAAAGCACTATCGCTCCATTGACTATGCCCAGCAATGAGCAAGTTAGCGATCAGCGTATTCAGCAATTTACTCAACAGCTTTCTAAGACCCTAGAAACACCAAGACTAGACAAATTCCGCGAAATGATCGTCAAGTATGTGGCAGATAATGATTTAGATATGGCTGATGTTGCCGCCGCTTTGACCTATGAAAACCAAAAAGAACGCCCGCTTTTCCCTAAGTTGGATAACATTGTTGCCCCTCGCCAGGAAAAAACGACTAAAACTAGAGAAGAAAAGACTAGGGATAAAAAGCCAAAGAACAAAAACACCAAATCTGATCGCGTTATTCGCGATGAAGAAGGTCAAATTGTGCCAATGGTCACCTACAGACTAGAAGTGGGTAAAAATGACAATGTGGATCCCTCGAATATTGTCGGCGCCATCGCCAATGAAGCCGATATTAGCAGCCAATATATTGGGCAAATTATTCTGCATGACGAATATAGTACCGTGGATCTTCCGGATGGGATGCCAGATGATATCTTTAAAATTCTTAAAAAGGCACGGGTGCGGTCAAAAGCACTTAATATCAGTCTCGACAAAGGAGGATCCAGTGCTGCACCCTCTGATCGTCCTGCAAAAACTAAAAAGGGCCCCAGAAAGGTAAAATCATCTGATCGCAGTAATTTACCTAAACGAAAAGCTGCTAAATCCGCAAGCAAAGACGGCAGCGCGCCCCTAAAGAAGAAAAAGAAAAAGACCTACAGTAAAAAGGATAAAAAGAAGTAGCTCTATAGCTGTCGCCTAAATGGCGGCAGCGCATCGATCAATTGCCCACCATAACGCTTGGTAATTAAGCGCTTGTCCAAAATTGACACAGTTCCAGTATCACTTTCAGTTCGCAGTAGTCGCCCGCAGGCCTGTATCAGACGCAGAGAGGCGATAGGAAGGGCTATATCAAAAAATGAGTTACCGCCCTGATCCTCAACCCACTCCGACAGGGCCTCATGCAGCGGATCATCCGGCACCATAAAGGGGAGCTTTGCGATAATCACATGCTGGCAATAATTACCCGGGAGATCGACACCCTCAGCAAAACTAGCCAAGCCAATTAAAACACTGGCTTTACCCTGATCAATGCGCTCTTTATGCAATCTGACCATTTCGCGGTTTGAGTACTTGCCTTGGACAAGGCTGATATTTTGCATCTCAGTATCCAGTCGACCCACCACCTCTTCCATTTGCCGACGGGATGAAAACAGCACCAGTGTACCGGCTTTTTTTTCTATCATCGCGCCAAGATTATCAGCGATATAATCCGTGTGCTGATCAATAGAGTTTCCCTCAATACAGTCGCTGGGAACACAGAGTGTGGCCGCCTCATAATAATTAAACGCTCCGGCGACTGATAAAAATTGCGCTGAATCGGGAATACCCGTCTCGCGCTTTAAAGTATTAAATGTGCCCAATGATCGCAATGTTGCCGAAGTAATGACCGCGCCATAACAGTTATCCCACAGCTGCTCGCGCAAAATATCTGTTGCCTGAATAGGACTGGCATTGATTGCGATATCTAAATTTCCAGTGCCCAAGTCATCCAGCCGCAACCAACAGGCCACCGGAACCGCTGAATTGGCAGGTGGTTGCTTTAAGCGATCCCAGAGTGCCAATAAGCTCTCTGCTCTGGTTAACCAGCTTCCAACCTGCTGATAGAATAATTCTACATCTGGGGTTGGCACCGCATAATCTTTATCACTTAGCGCCTCGCTGAGGGTATCCCGAAGAGTCTCAGTGCGCCCCATCCAGCGGCTAGTAAGAGTGCTTATATTTTCGGCAAGGTCTCTAATACCGCCGCCGACGTCGCCTTGGGGGAAACGATAGAGCTGTCGATCATCCTGAAGATTATCTAAGTATTCTTTGCATAGAGGATAGGCAAGCGATAAAAGCTGCATTATTTCATTGGCACCACTTTCAATTCTTGGCAACATTTCAGTGATTGTTTGGTCTTTTTCAAATAGTGACCCCTGCCCCTTAAGCTGCTTGGGAAGTCGCTCAAGCCAGTTGATTGAGGTATTGATTCGGCACTGAGCACCAAAATGTTTCACCGCCGTCTCACCCAAACGATGCCCCTCATCGAAGATAAAAATGCAGTCTTCTGGCGGCGGCAGTATGGCGCCCCCTCCCAAAGCCAGATCTGCCATCACCAAATCATGGTTGGCGACTATACAGTCTGCTTCCTCAAGCTCACCTCGAGCTGTAAAAAAAGGACACTGGTCGACAAACTTGCAGCGTCGGCCGGAACACTGGCGATGGTCGACGGTTAAGGCGCGCCAATCTGCATCTGGAATGCGACTATCCCAAGCGTCTCGATCACCGTCCCAGCTGCCATCCTCAAGGGATTGTGCTAACTCTTGAAAAAGTGCTTCACTTTGCTCATTGGGATTAAACTGTAGTTCATCCTCAAATAGAAACAGCCCCGCCTCTTTGGATTTAACAGCATTTAAACATTGTTCAAGACGCAGATTGCAAATATAGCGACCGCGACCTTTAACTAAGGCAACCTGATAATCCCAATCACAGGCTTCAAGTAAATCTGGAATATCTTTAAGCAGCAATTGCTCCTGAAGGGCAATAGTACCCGTGGCAATAACCACGGTCTTATCCAGTGCTCGGGCTATAGGTAGTGCTGAAAGCAGATAGCCAACGGTTTTTCCCGTGCCTGTTCCAGCTTCGATAACTGCGAGGCGCTTGTCGGCATCATCATGGCTCAAGCTATTGGCAATGGCGGCCACCATTTGCTTCTGACCCTGCCGAGGTTTTAAATCACGAGATTTTAGAAATTGCCGGTAACCCTGTTGAATGGTTTCCTTAATTGAATCATCTAACAAGCAATCACTTCCTCATTTATGGAATTACCCGCAGTGGGGCTTTGCTGATGACAGTCTAGTTGATTTTTTACTGGTGCGGCGTAGGCATCAATAACTAAAGGGCGATGCTCTTCGGGGACTGACTGAAGATGGCGGTGAAATTTTGCCTCAGCCTGACGCCAATCTTCATCCGGCCACTGCTGTTTTAGCTCCTCTAGTTGATCGGCGCTCTCACCCTGCTGCATTTGCCAAGCGATGATATTGGAGGGGAAAAGCTGATACAGCCCATATATTTGACGATTTATTTCTTCGGCTAAATCCTCAGCGCTTTCAAAATGATCAGATACAACATCGCCAAAATTAACTTGGATTCGACCTTTGTAACCCAAAAACCCTTTTTGAATACAATCTAGGTCTTCAAATTCAGACTTGATATAGTCATCGCCCTGACTGGCGGCATATAGCTCTTGGGTTTTTTCAACAATACAGGGGTCATATTCATAGGAAATGCTAACTGGCATTAACTTTAACTCACCTATGGCCTCACCAAATGTCTGTTGTTTTGACTTGGATAGTGTCAGCATCTTTAACAGAGCTGTTTCAGTGCGGTCATCACCGTTTTTAGCTCTTCCTTCAGCCTGCGCGATCCAGCACGATGCCTTGTCTGCAGTTACACTGTGACGAATATAGGCTGATAGCTTTTTCAGCGCCTCGAGTTTTTCTCTGCGCCCCTCAACCGAGCGCTTTACAATAAAGCTACGGTTAACTCGGATAAGATCACTGGCAAACGGTTTACTGAGAAGATTATCACCAATAGCAATTCTCACTGTATCCAATCCCACTGTGTGGAGGGCTAAATTAACCATGGCCGGATCCAGCGCAATATCGCGGTGATTACAGATAAAAAGGTAGGCCTGTTTGGGGTCTAACTGATTTAAGCCGCCAAAACTATAGCCGTCGGTAGTTTTATCCAGACTTTTTTGCAATCCAACTTTCACATGATCTTGGAAATCCGCAACTGTCTGCACATCGGCAGTGAGTTTGCGCAAACTTCGCTTTAACAAAGGTCGTGCAATGGGCTTTAACACCCAGGGTGCAAACTTCATCAATAGAGGGATGCGTCTGGATAAAAGCAGATCTATAAATTCATTATCGGCAATTAATCGCGATAAAACATGGGGAACTTCCACATCCCTGTAGGGACGAATATCATCAAACTGATTCATTAACTCTGCCTAACTCAATTTTTTGCGACATACTCTCGACCTATCGCCTATTTATTGTTATTGATGCTTTTCAAATTATGCCCGCGCATTAAACCAACGAATATCATGGGAGTACTTATCAACTGTATCAACTACATCAAGCACGAGCGCAAACAGTGCCATGCGTACTAAAACCCCGTTATCAGTCTGCCTAAAAATGGCTAAGTTGGGATTGTTGTTTAAATCATTATCCAGTTCATTAGCATCCGCTCTTGAATCTCTGGGGAGTGGGTGCATGATAACTGTATTGGGCTGACAAAATTCTGTGTATATCGCTTGATTGAGCCTAAAACGGCCCCGATAGAGATCAGCTTCCTGTTTGCTGCCAAAACGCTCTTCCTGAATTCTTGTTGAGTAGACAATATCTACATCGGCAATACTGGGTGCCAAATCCTCTGAGGTTTCAACAACAACCCCTGCTGAACGCATTGCTTCAATTAGTTCGGCCGGCAATATTAGTTCTTTTGGCGATACCAAAACCACCTTCACCTTATCGTACAGACAGAGCAGTTTACACAGAGAATGTACTGTTCTGCCAAACCTCAGATCACCTACCATAGCAATGGTTAAGCCATCGATATCGCGCCCAGTGGCCGCCATTTCTTTGCGTATGGTATAGAGATCAAGGAGTGCCTGGGTAGGGTGTTCATTGGCGCCATCGCCACCATTCATCACTGGTACTCGACTGGCACTGGCAAACTCAGCCACAGAACCCTCATCTGGATGGCGCATACAGATAACATCGCTAAAACCAGATAGTACCCTAGCCGTGTCCTGAAGTGATTCTCCTTTTACCAGCGCCGAACTCTCAAAGCCCGCAGTCTCTCGCACCTCTCCACCCAGTAAATTAAAGGCGGATCCAAAACTCACCCTAGTGCGGGTGCTGGCTTCGAAAAACATATTTCCAAGAATGGCCCCTTCCAGCACTCTAGTAACTTTTTTGCGAAGAGCGTAGGGCTGCATTTGATCTGCAACATCAAAGATACGAGTTACATCCTGCTTTTCAAATTGATTGATTGACAGTATATGTGCGCCTTGAAAATTCAAATCATTACCTCGTAAGTGAATTGATTGTGCGGATTTTAGCCTGTTTAACTACGCTACTCTAGCCCGAATATTATTTCCATCAATAGACTTTATCCCAATACAGCACTTTTGGGATCCTCAATGGCAAATTTTCTCGCCACATGCTGCCGCCATTGCTCAAGCTTATGCAAAATTTCACGATTCCTATCAGATAAGTCACTATCCTTGAGCAATTGGTTAATTTCGCCATGCAACTGATCCAAAGTAAGGTAGCCCGTATCTGAGTTTGTCAGTCGCTCACGGCAACTTTGCATCCAGTTACTCTGCTCATCAGCACTGAGAGCTTGCGGGAAATATCGCGCCTTGTAACTGAGCAGTAGTTTGTTATAGCGCTCATCGGAAAAATAAAATTCATGGCGCTTAAAATCCTCAAGGGATGCAGCGCGCACCTGATCGAGCAGAGGTTTATCCCCATCGGGTAAAAATCCACCATAAAGCTGTTGTTCTGCCTCGTTTCTGGGAGCAAAATCTGACTCGGCAAACACTGCCTGTAATTTTTGTTGCAAATCTACCTGCAGCAGCAGCTGCCAATGCTCTTCACATTGCTGCATGTTGATTGACAACCGCTTGGCTGCGGTTGCATCCACCACCTTGGGTGAAGCCACAATTGGAGCCTTATTGAGATGAACTAAGTTTAATGGAATACGCTCCATACCTCGAGGTAAATCCTCAGCTCGAGTAAATACACGCTGTTTTATATCATCGCAATCGAGATTGATCAACACCTCGGGATCCCCAGAGAGGTCAAAGCATATTACCGCATTTTTATTACTCGGATGAGCTGCCAAAGGCATCATAATTGCGCTGTAAAGATTTTCCTTAGACAGCATACCTGAACAGTGAAAAAATGGTTTGCGACTCTGAGGATTAACCATTTTTGCAATAGCTATCTTGCCGCGATTTTGTAGCATATAGTCGAATAGCTTAGGTTGAGCCTGTTTAACTAGCTTTGCCATAGCTATTGTCGCTGTAACATCAGATAGCGCATCATGGGCATCTTCATGACTGATACCGTTGACCTGAGTTAAATGCTCCAACTTGAAGCTTGGGATTCCGAGCTCATGATCTGGCCATTCTATACCCTCGGGACGCAGGGCGCGTGTTACACGCAATAAGTCAATAATGTCCCAGCGTGAATTGCCGTTTTGCCACTCTCGCTGATAGGGATCAAAAAAGTTTCGATAAAGGCTATAGCGAGTAACCTCATCGTCGAAGCGAATACTGTTATAGCCCACACCACAGGTTTTAGGCCGGGCTAGTTCAGCGTGAATTTGGCGAATAAATTGTGGCTCTGGCAGTCCCTGCTCTAGACTGTGTTGCGGCGTAATTCCCGTCACTAAGCAAGCCTGTGGCAACGGCAATATATCTAACTGTGGCTGGCAGTAAATAACCAGTGGTTCACCTATGATATTGAGATCAAAATCTGTTCTTAAACCAGCGAACTGACTGGGGCGATCTATGGCTGGAACAGCGCCAAAGGTTTCGTAATCATGCCAATAAAAACTGTCTTGCATAAGTTTTCGAGCCTGTTGAAATTATTGTAATCTAGCGGTCTAAGCCACCATCCTTCAGTTTAGCTGAATAGATTTTAATTACCAAAAAAAACGGCGCTATTTGCGCCGTTTTAATCAATCGTTGTTTTTCAGCTATTTCAACATCTTATTGATTGAAAACTGAAAGGCAAAGTCATCCTCATTTTCTTCATTGCGCGCCATCAAGCGAATATCTGCGCGAAGCTGGTAATCTTCAGAAATCTTTGACCCAAAGCCGGCACCGAACGCCACCTGAGTGTGTCGATGCTTAATAGGAAGACCATCTTCATCGTCAAAATTGTAGACATTAGTCCCCAAAAGCACATAGGGCTGATACTTTTGACTGCTATCACCCATCCAAAAAATCGCAGAGAGCGAACCTACAAAGAAATCAGTTCTATCGAAATTAAATGCATAACCGCCCTCTACAGATAGGTCATCCCTTAAAAATTTACCAATCTGCAAGCCAACTTGACCTATGTCGATCTCACCTTTCCAGTGATCTCCCTCTCCAACGCTGAAGAAGCCAGAAGTAGCGCCTATGTACCATTGATTGGATGAGAATGCGCAACTAGTTGCGAACAACAGCGTTGCAACTACTATAGATTTTAAAAATCTCATAAATACACCTTTGAGAATTTATTATTAATATTTTTAACTAAGTGTAGCAACCCTAGGCAATAGGTCAATCTATTACTCATGAATTGCTCAACTACTTTATCTGCAGTACTTTTTCTTCAATTTTAGCTTGCCACAGTTTTGGGCCGCTACTATGCACCGATTCACCCTGAGTATTCACCGCCACTGTCACTGGCATATCAACCACTTCAAACTCATAAATTGCTTCCATGCCAAGCTCCGGAAAGGCAACAACCTCCGCCGAAACTATAGCTTTGGAAACCAAGTAAGCGGCTCCACCCACAGCTATGAGATATACCGATTTATTATCTTTAATGGCCTCAATTCCCTGCTGTCCACGCTCAGCTTTACCAATCATTCCCATAAGCCCAGTCTGCTCAAGCATGGTGCGGGTAAACTTATCCATTCGCGTTGCTGTGGTTGGCCCAGCGGGCCCCATCACTTCATCGCGCACGGGATCTACCGGTCCGACGTAGTAGATAAAGCGGTTGGTTAAATCCACTGGCAGCTGCTCACCAGCTGCTAGCATATCAGTCATTTTTTTGTGAGCAGCATCGCGACCCGTCAGCATTTTACCTGACAGTAACAGCGTTTCACCCGGTTGCCACTGCTCAATATCTGACTGAGTAATAGTATCTAGATTTACTCGTCTTACAGACTCATCGGCCTGCCATGAAATTTCCGGCCAATCATTTAGATCAGGCGCATCAAATTCAGCTGGACCAGTGCCATCCAACACAAAATGCACATGCCGAGTAGCCGCGCAGTTTGGAATAATAGCCACTGCCTTGTTGGCGGCATGGGATGGATAGTCTTTGATCTTAATATCCAAAACCGTGGTCAACCCTCCTAGACCCTGCGCGCCAATTCCCAGTGCGTTGACCTTTTCGTATAACTCTAAACGCAACTCCTCGTTGCGATTTTCAGCGCCTTTGGCCTTGAGCTGTTGAATATCAATATGCTCTAACAGCGCTTCTTTGGCCATTAGCATCGCCTTTTCAGCAGTACCGCCTAGCCCTATACCTAAAATACCTGGCGGGCACCAACCCGCACCCATGGTCGGGACTACTTTAAGCACCCAATCGACGATGGAATCAGAGGGATTTAACATGGCAAACTTTGACTTTGCCTCGGAGCCGCCGCCTTTTGCGGCGACATCAATTTCAACCTTATCACCAGGTACCACCTGATAGTGGATAACTGCAGGTGTATTGTCGCCAGTATTCTTTCGCTTGCCATCTGGGTCAGCCAGAATGGATGCGCGCAAAACATTGTCTGGGTGGGTATAGGCCTGCCTTACCCCCTCGTTGATCATATCTTCAAGGCTGTCCTGTGCATCCCACTGCACCTGCATTCCCACTTTTACAAATACAGTTACAATACCCGTATCCTGACAAATAGGACGCTTTCCTGTAGCGCAGAGCCTTGAGTTAATTAGTATCTGAGCCATAGCATCCTTGGCAGATATAGACTCCTCTCGATCATAGGCCTGCTTTACGGCCTGAATAAAATCTGTCGGGTGGTAGTAAGAAATATACTGCAGCGCATCGGCGACACTCTGGGTAACATCTTGTTGACGGATAACTGTCATGATTGTTTTTTAACTCGCTGTAAGTTTAATTAACTACTCTGGGCTAAGGGTGCTTGAATCTGATTGTTGATCCATAGTTTGCGCCTGATTAGCTTGCTTCTCAATTTTTTTCTCGAGATTTAATATCTTTTGATTGATCTGTCTGCGGAATGCATCAATAGACTTCACGGCCTCATTATTTGACTGAATTTTCTTATCTTGCTGCTTAAGTGAGGCTTTAAGACTCTCCACCGACAGAAAATAATCATCCAGAGATTTGGATAATTTATCCAAATCTGCGGATAGGCCAAAAAAGTTTTCGCCGACACCCTCTGCCACCGCTCTGTCTTTATCCACCTGAGTGCGGAGCTTGGCTAGGGAAGACTCCAGTTCAGAGCGCTTGCTAGCAAGAAAAGAAATATCCTTGGTATTTTTTGTAATCTTGCGCTTATTTTTATCATTGGCTACGCCCCAAAGCTTTCTGATTTCGTTCCAGTGCTTTTTAAGCTGCTCACTGTGTTTACCAATATTGACCTGCATAGCAGCGCCAGATTGGTTCACTGATTCATCGGTGTTATTAAGCCTGGAATCCAGCACTTCAAAACGCTGTTGCAGCTCAATAAACTGCTGATACTGCTGCCAACCAATCCAAGATACTGCCAGCATACCCACAAGAGCCACTGCGGAAATCAACTTCCAAGGGAAAGAAAAACCACCCTGCGGTTTTGATGGTTCTCTGCCTTTATATGACTCAGTTGGTGATCCGCCAGAACTTCGACTTAAATTATCGTCCCGCTCCGGAACTATGGGGTTATTGCGCTGATTATCCATTACCTAATATACACCTAAATATTGGGACTATTTGTAAACGATTATACTCTGATCCCATAACAGAACCATACTAGACGAGTTAATTTATTGTATAAAAAAACCGGCGCTGGTAACGCCGGTTTTTTTGGTCTGCTGTTGGGCCTAAAGTACGTTTAGTGCAATAGCCAATACAGCGGTAAGTACCAAGCTAGATACGATAACACCGCGAACAGTAGTTAGAGGACCCTGCTTGCCTTTCAAACCGTTTAATTCAATTGCGGCAATAATCACAAGAGCTGCGATCAGACCTGTTCCTCCCACTGCTGTGCCATAGCCATAGCCAGCGTAGTGAGGTCCGGCAAACATTGCCCACAACATCGGAGCTGAGAAGAAAGTATTAGTGCGTGAAGCCAATAGCGCTTTACCCGCTGCTGCGGCCTTATCGCCACCTTCTACCAAGCCCAAAGCAACTTTCTGTGCTGGCCAAATTACCATCCAAACATTGGCCGCCATCAAAGTTCCCATAACCACACCGATAATAATATAGTTATTTAATTGAGCATTGTGATAAACCCCAGCAAATAGAATCACACCCGTGATAAAGGTGAACATTGCACCCCAGCGGAACCACCAAAGTGCTCTTGGCGCAAGCTTTGCTTTGGCATCAGCCAAACCTTCTGCAGATGCTTCTTTAAAGTATGCACCCTGAATAAAGTTAAAGTAATAAAGCATACCAATCCAAGTAATGCCGAATAATCCATGGCTCCAACGAGCAAGAAAGTTAATAAATTCCATTGTCATAGCAGTTCCCCTTTGATTTAGCGCCCAAAAATAGGCATTGATTCCTGACTTGGCAATTGTTCTGCAAAGCCTTAAAAATTTCAACTGTTTAACGCATAAAATATGCTAGTTGCCATGTAATTTCGATAAAAACACTAAAAAAACCCCACATTTGGTAAATGCGGGGTTTTTTAGCAGACTCAATAGGTAGCAATTGAGATTACATCATGCCGCCCATACCGCCCATACCACCCATACCGCCCATATCTGGGGTAGCTGGAGCAGCACGATCATCGGCAGTATCTGTCACCATTGCTTCAGTAGTAATCATCAATCCAGCAATAGAAGCTGCCGCCTGAAGCGCTGTGCGAGTTACTTTTGCTGGATCGAGAATACCCATTTCGATCATATCGCCATAGTCACCCGCACCGGCATTGTAACCAAAGTTACCTTTGCCATTTTTTACTTTATCCACTACAACGGAGCCTTCTTCACCAGCATTTTCAACGATTTGACGAAGAGGAGCTTCCATAGCACGACGCGCGATGCCTACACCTACAGTTTGGTCATCATTAGCACCGGTAAGAGATGCGATTTTTTCACAGGCACGCACTAGAGCTACACCACCACCTGGAACAACGCCTTCCTCAACCGCAGCTCTGGTTGCATGAAGTGCATCTTCAACACGCGCTTTCTTTTCTTTCATTTCGATTTCAGTGGTAGCACCCACTTTGATCACGGCAACACCACCAGCTAGCTTAGCAACACGCTCTTGGAGTTTCTCACGATCATAATCTGAGCTAGTTTCTTCGATCTGAGCACGAATTTGCTTAACACGCGCTTCAATTACTGCGCCCTCACCAGCACCATCAACAATGGTAGTAGCCTCTTTGTTCATGCTGACACGCTTGGCAGTACCCAGATGCTCAAGAGTTGCACTCTCCAGATCCAAACCAACCTCTTCCGAGATAACTGTACCACCAGTGAGGATAGCAATATCTTCAAGCATCGCTTTGCGGCGATCACCAAAGCCAGGCGCCTTACAGGCTGAAACCTTAACAATTCCACGCAGATTGTTAACAACCAGTGTCGCTAGCGCTTCACCCTCTACATCTTCTGCAATGATTAGAAGGGGTTTGCCAGCCTTAGCTACTTCTTCTAAAAGAGGCAATAATTCGCGGATATTTGAAATCTTTTTATCGGCCAATAAGATAAGCGGGCTCTCTTGATCAACACTCATACTGTCTTGGTTATTGATAAAGTAAGGAGATAGATAGCCGCGATCAAACTGCATACCCTCAACGATATCCAACTCATTCTCTAGGCCCGAACCTTCTTCTACAGTAATTACACCCTCTTTACCAACCTTATCCATAGCCTCAGCGATAATATCGCCAATACTGCTGTCACTGTTGGCAGAAATGGTACCCACCTGTGCTATTTCTTTATTGTCAGAGCAAGGCTTAGCAAGCTTGGCAATCTCTTCAACTGCCGCCGCGACTGCTTTATCAATTCCACGCTTAAGGTCCATTGGGTTCATGCCAGCAGCAACTGATTTAAGACCTTCATTGACAATTGTTTGTGCCAAAACGGTCGCAGTAGTAGTACCGTCACCCGCATCATCAGAGGCCTTAGATGCCACCTCTTTTACCATTTGCGCACCCATATTCTCGAACTTGTCTTTAAGCTCGATTTCTTTGGCTACCGAAACACCATCTTTAGTAACGGTAGGCGCACCGAAAGATTTATCCAATACAACATTGCGACCCTTAGGGCCCAAGGTTACTTTTACTGCGTTGGCTAGTATATTTACCCCTTCGAGCATTCCTTGACGAGCGTTGTCGCCGAACTTTACATCTTTAGCTGCCATGATTGTTTTCCTTCCAAAATCTGTTACAAAAATTCAAATAAATTAGCCTTCAACTACGGCTTTAATATCACTTTCACTGAGGATAATTAATTCCTCACCATCGACATCAATCTTGTCATTGCCGGCGTATTGGCCAAACACCACAGTATCGCCAACTTTGACATCCACCGGGCGAGTATCGCCATTATCCAACACGCGACCGCTGCCCACGGCAACAACTTCACCGCGGTTTGGCTTTTCCTGCGCTGAACCAGGCAGAAGAATTCCGCCGGCTGTTTTTTGTTCCTCTTCCTCGCGACGCACGATCACTCGATCATGTAATGGGCGAATTTTCATACTTATTATCTCCAAATTATCAATCTACAGTTTTGTTAGCATGGGGTTGCGGAATACCAATTCCGCCCTTGTTATGTATATGGAGCCACTATTAGGGTATTTCAAGGGGCAATATAAAAAAATTATTTATTTAGGATTTTTTAAGGTTTCTTCTGAATCCCACGATTCGCCATCGATAACCTCTCCATCAGTTTTGCATTCAGATCCAAAGGGTGGCCGGCCAAAAAACTGGGCGCTGGAATTGAAAACAGTCATTTTCTGCAAAATACTTTTAACTAAAAAAATTCGTGAAAACGGCAACAGACCCAGCAATCCAACAGCATCGGTTACAAATCCCGGGGTCAATAAAAGAGCACCTGACACAGCAAGGACAATAGCCTCTATCATTTCCTGGGCGGGTATTTTTCCCTGCTGCAACTTTTCTTTTCCGCGCCATAGGGTTGAAACCCCCTGCTCTCTGAGCAAGCCAATACCAATTAGGGCGGTGAATAACACAAGGGCAATGGTGCTGATGGCCCCTATATAACTACCAATAGTTATCAGCAGCCACATCTCAACGATGGGTATTACAATAAATAACAGAAGTGCAAAACGCATATTTTTTTCCAATTTTTTCCCAATAACTATATTGGGACAGTTTGTGGTTTTTTCAATGTTATCTTTTTTTAGCTAGTGTAAAGTTACAACCGAAGCCGATGAGTATATACCATGCCCTCAGATAACAGTGCGACAAAGACCAGCTGGAAACAAAGTCTAGTAGCCATAGGCCACCCAAGAGTGATCACTATGCTGCTATTGGGGATCTCTGCCGGTATCCCTCTACTGCTAATCTTCTCATCCCTCAGCCTTTGGTTGCGAGAGGCTGGTGTAGATCGCTCAGCGGTCACCTATTTCAGCTGGGCAGCTCTGGGGTACTCCTTTAAGTTTGTCTGGGCACCCCTAGTCAATAGTTTACAACTGCCTTTTTTAAGCCAAAAAATGGGTCGCCGTCGAGCTTGGTTACTGCTATCTCAACTAACAATTATATTAGCTATAGCCCTGATGGCATCCATAGATCCGGCAACAGATCAGCTGACTGCCATGGCCGTGGCGGCTGTTCTACTGGGGTTTTCCTCAGCCACCCAAGATATTGTCATAGATGCCTACCGCATTGAATCAGCAGATGAGCAATATCAGGCATTGATGTCATCTGGCTATATTGCGGGGTATAGAATCGGCATGTTGGTAGCTGGGGCTGGTGCACTTTATCTCGCTAGTTTTTTTGGCTCTAGTAGCAACGCGTATAGCTACCAAGCATGGCAGTCAACCTATCTGGTCATGGCGCTGACCATGTTGGTAGGAGTAATTACCACCCTAGTAATTTCTGAACCTGACATTGAAAAAAGGGGGGCAACTGTAACTTCAACCCAAAATAGCCTGCGGTTTTTCTTATTATTTTGCGCAGCGGTTATTGGCTTTATTGCCTGCTATTTTGCTAGCTCTCATCTGGCGGCCTTATTCAAACAGCAACTGGGGCAACTGTTTGCCAATACTTATCTGGCGGCAACAGCGGTTGAATTATTTCGTCTTATTGGCGCTTCAATAATAGCCCTGTTGATCGCCAGGTTACTTATTGCTGTTGGCATGGTTGAGCAAAACCAAGTTCATCAGGCTTATCTGGCGCCAGTAAAAGAATTCTTTGATCGCTATGGGCCCTCTCTTGCCCTGACCATGCTCGCTTTGATAGGTTTTTACCGCGTTTCAGATATTGTTTTGGGGGTTATCTCAAATGTTTTCTACCAGGATCTTGGATTTAGCAAAATCACTATCGCCAATGTGGTAAAAAGTTTTGGTTTGGCGATGTCCTTGGTGGGTGGCTTTATCGGCGGTATTCTGGCGTTGCGTTATGGAGTCATGCGCATCCTATTGGCGGGTGCTGTATTATCGGCACTTACCAATATTCTATTTATCGTACTGGCCAAAACCGGGCAGGATTTAAGCCTACTTTACTGGGTGATTGCTGCAGATAATTTATCAGCAGGATTGGCCAGTGCCGCCTTTGTTGCCTTTTTGTCGAGCTTGACCAATATTTCATTTACCGCCATGCAATATGCAATTTTTAGCTCAATTATGACGCTTTTCCCCAAGGTCTTGGGTGGCTACTCTGGATCCATTGTCGAGGGTATTGGCTATGAGTCATTCTTTTTAATCACTGCGTTAATGGGTCTGCCAGTGGTGTTTTTGATTATTTGGGTCAACCGGCTTATACGCGCCAAGCAATCAAGTTAGCGACCGAGTAACTGCTTATATCTCTGCCAATCAAACGCTTCTCCGGGGTCAGTTTTGCGACCTGGGGCAATATCACTGTGGCCGACAATTCTATCGGCTGTCATCATTGGATAGTGATCGATAATTTGCTGACTTACCTCAGCGAGTACCGCATACTGTTCTGCAGTAAAAGCAATATGATCAGCGCCCTCTAGCTCAATACCAATAGAAAAATCATTGCAGCGTTCACGCCCTTGAAAGTTCGATGCACCCGCATGCCATGCACGCTTATCAAAGGGTACAAATTGCGTGATATTTCCCTGACGGTCGATAAGCAAGTGTGATGATACTTCGAGCTTATAAATCCCCCGAAAATATGGATGGTCTTCAGGATTGAGGCAATTAGAGAACAATTGCTCAATGTAGGGACCACCAAACTGCTCTGGCGGCAAACTAATATTGTGAATAACCAACAGACTAATATCGTTTTGATCGGGTCTTAAATCCGCATTGGGGGACTCAAGTATTTTTGCTGTTTGCAACCAGCCCTCTGCGATATTCATATTCCCCCCGCGCACAAATTGATCATTAGTTATAATAGCTATTTAACCTCGTCAATACGAGGGCATTTATTATCGCCAAAATGCTATACTCCTCGAAAAGTTTAATCCTTACACTAAGGTTATATATTTAACATGAGCCCCTTAACAAAAATTATCGCTGAGGATATTCCACAATCTGTATCTCGAGCACTGCATGAGGATATTGGCAATGGGGATATTACTGCACAGCTTATCGATGCCGATATAATGGCTTGCGGCAAAGTAATTTCAAGAGAGAAGGCGGTGATTTGCGGTCGTCCATGGGTTGATGAGGTTTTCAAACAACTTGATCCCAGCACGGTGATTGATTGGCATATTTCTGAGGGCGACTGGGTTAGTGAGGATCAACCCTTATTCTCTATTTCAGGTAATGCCCGAGTCTTGTTGAGCGGTGAGCGCTGCGCACTCAATTTCTTACAAACCCTTTCGGGAACTGCGACTACTGCAAGGGAGTATGCAAATTTAGCCAACAATTCTCAGATAAGAATACTGGACACTAGAAAGACTATTCCCGGTCTGCGCCTAGCTCAAAAATACGCCATTGATATTGGCGGTTGCAGCAACCATCGCATCGGTTTGTACGATGCCTTTTTAATTAAAGAAAATCATATTATTGCCTGTGGCGGCATTGCTCAGGCAGTTAAAAAAGCTAGGCAAATTGCACCACAAAAAGAAATTGAAGTTGAAGTTGAGTCCCTTAAAGAGCTGCAACAGGCGGTCGAGGCCGGCGCACATCGCGTAATGCTAGACAATTTCACCCGCGAGCAAATACTGCAAATTAACACCATTGATCTAGGTAATTGCAAAATAGAGGTCTCAGGAAATGTTACTGAACACAGTCTGTCCCAGTACCTAGATACCCCAATTGACTTTATTTCCTCGGGTAGCCTAACCAAGCATGTACAGGCGATTGATCTCTCTATGCGCTTGTCGCTTTAATGAGATTGCAAATTACACCTTAACAGAGTTCAGCTTAAGAGCATTTGCCCTTATCCCACTCCACTCGACCATTTGCTTTAATTGTGGCTGTAAGAGTGTATTTTTCTCCGGCATTTTCTGAATCACTGGGCGCTGATGCAATTATTTGCACCTGATCACCACCCTTCAAAGCCCCAGAGGCATCTGCATCAAAAATAGTTTTGGTCAACTCAACGCCCACAATTATTAGATACTATAATTCCCCTTATAGAGCCTGTTATGATGATTGTTCTGGGAATAGTGATCGGGGGTCTGTTGGTGGCTATGTATTTACCGGTGTTTCAGCTTGGACATATATACTAATATAGCAATAATATTATGGGTCTTTGAGTCAGCATATACTTTTTAAACAATGGCCCAGCAAAAATAAACGAAGTAAAAATGGATGACTGATGATTTTTGATCTAGATCTTTCGCCGACATCTTTAGCCATGCTTGGCTTATTACTCGGTGCCATTATTGGCAGTTTTCTCAATGTAGTTATCTATCGATTGCCGCTAATACTTAATGCCGAATGGACCAATGAGGCTAAGATGTTTTTAGATATGGCGGCAGATCAAGATAATAGCCTTAGCTTATCGAGCCCCAGATCTCATTGCCCTGACTGCGGCACTCAACTAAAAGCGCAGCACAACATTCCGCTATTAAGTTATTGCTTTTTGCGGGGTCGCTGCAGTAACTGCAATAGTTTAATCTCGATTCAATACCCTCTCATTGAATTACTTTCAGCATTTGTAACTGCCTATATTTTGGTTGTCCATGGCATTACAGAAAAAGCGTTGTTGAGCTTAATTTTTAGCTATAGCTTAATCGCCCTAGCAACAATTGATTTAAATGAAAAAATCCTCCCCGATCAAATTACCTTACCCCTTGTATGGTTGGGTTTAATAATCAGTCTTCTGGGATATGGGACAGATCCCAGATCGGCAATTGTTGGTGCCAGCCTTGGCTATCTGTCGCTGTGGTCTGTGATGCATGTTTTTAAATGGATAACTGGCCGAGAGGGTATGGGCTACGGTGACTTTAAACTCAATGCCGCCATTGGCGCTTGGCTCGGCTGGCAAATGGTACCTGAGGTTATCTTGCTGTCTTCATTTTTAGGGGCGGTGATAGGCCTTGGGGCAATTGTATTTTTTGGCCACGATCGACGCAGCCCTCTGGCATTTGGTCCCTACCTCTGCCTTACTGGCTGGATTGCTATGCACTGGGGTGATCAACTTAGCCATGTGTTTAGTTCTTTTGCCTTCTAACCTGCTGTTAGGTAATTCACCCAATGAATAAAAAATATATTGTGGGCTTAACCGGTGGTATTGGCAGTGGTAAAAGTACTGTTGCTGAGGCATTTAAGCGACTGGGTATCAGGGTTATAGATGCTGATCAGGCCTCTCGCGCTGTGGTAGAACCCGGATCTAAAGCCCTATCTGCCATTGTTAATCACTTTGCCGATCAACAATTACTAGTTGATGGTCAACTCAATCGTGCAGCCCTAAGAGAAATTATCTTTAAAAACCCCGAACAAAAAGTCTGGCTTGAGGAATTACTTCATCCACTGATTGGCCAATGGATTGCAAGGCAAATTGAGCAGACCACCTCGAGCCCCTATATTATTTTAGAATCGCCGTTACTTTTTGAGACAGATCAACATAAGTCGGTGAATATCACCCTTCTGATAGATTTGCCTCCTGAATTACAAAAACTGCGGGCAAGTCAACGCGACGCTGTATCTGCTGAGCAGATTGAGGCGATTATTAACACGCAGATGAGCCGCGAAAGCAAAGTTTCACTGGCCGACGTTATTTTTGATAATTCTCTTACCCTTGAAAGTATTGATCAAAGAGTTTTAGACTTACACTGCCAATTTGAAAATTTAGCCCAATCGAAGTAGATCTTTAGGATTTTGTAATGACATTACCAACAATTGTGAACTGCCCAACCTGTGAAACAAAAGTTAAGTGGACAGATGCTTTCCCCTACAGACCATTTTGCTCTGATAGATGTAAACAAATTGATTTTGGCGATTGGGCAACTGAGCGTTTTAGTATTGCTGGCGAGCCTTGTTTAGACCCATCAAAATTAGGCGAAGAAGAATCCTAAAGGGATTTTAGTTTTTCTAGAATGGGTTTATTTGCTTCGGGAAACTGATACTTGCTCTCTGCACATAGCAACTGCTGCATAGCTACCCATTGGCACTCCTGCCCCTCTAGCCCATTAGCTTCTCCTGAATATTGGGTCACTGTCCAGATATCGAGAAACACCTGTTTATCTGAGTAACTATGCTCAACCTGCATCAGTGGCTGAGACTGAGTAACAGTTATCCCCAACTCTTCGAATAATTCGCGTTCGAGCGCCTGATCAACCGTTTCACCTGCAGCAACTTTGCCACCGGGAAACTCCCATAGTCCACCCTGATGCAGATGCTGTGGTCGCTTGGCGATAAGAATTTGATCCGCTTGTTGGTTATCAAAAATAACACCTACTGCCACATGGATCGAAGTATCGGACATAGTTAAGAGTTAATTAGGTTCTATATTCGGCATTAATTCGGACATATTCATAACTGAGATCAGTCGTCCACAATGTCTCACTGACATGCCCGCGATTTAACTGAATGATTATTTCGATATCTTCCGCTTGCATGGCAATCTGACCCTGCTCTTCGGTGTAGGATGCCGCTCTACCACCATTTTCTGCAATCAGCACTGAATTTAAACTAATCTGTATTTTGGACACATCCAGATCACTGACATCAGCTCGGCCAACGGCAGCTAAAATTCTCCCCCAATTTGGGTCTGAGGCAGTTAGTGCGGTCTTTACTAGCGGTGATTCCGCCACTGCATAGGCTACAGCTAGGGCTTCTTCAGTATTATCAGCACCATCGACATTTACAGTGACATACTTAGTAGCACCCTCTCCATCGCGCACAATAGATTGCGCTAACTGCACAAAAATATCGGTTAGCTGAGTCAAAAATTGATCAAAATTAGTCTCATCAATTTCAACGCCACTAGTGCCAGTGGCAACCAACACCACAGCATCATTAGTTGAGGTATCGCCATCCACTGTAATGCGATTAAATGACTTGCCATTGGCTTTTCTTAGTGCGGCGTGCAGAAGTTCTTCATCAACAGATGCATCAGTGGCCACAAAGCCCAACATGGTTGCCATATTGGGTTTGATCATACCTGAACCCTTACAGACACCAGTGATAGTTACCGTTGATCCCTCAATATCGAATTGGCTTGAAGCGCCCTTGGCTCGGGTATCTGTGGTTAGAATACCCTCGGCCGCATCAGACCAACCATCGGCCGATAGATTTTGTTTAGCCGCGGGAATAGCACTGCAGATAGTATCAACCGGCAGTGGCTCGCCAATAACACCGGTAGAAAACGGCAGTATTTGCTGAATATCAACCCCTGTTGCATCAGCAACCCCTTGGCAACAACTGAGGCTATCGGCTATACCCTGCTCACCCGTTCCGGCATTGGCATTACCGGTATTGATTAATAGATATCTCGGTTGTACCTGCTGTAAATGTTGCTTAGCAATAATAACTGGTGCGGCGCAAAACTTATTTTGGGTAAACACCGCGGCTGTCGAACTGCCATCAGCTACTTGCACAAGTACCAGATCTTTTCGACCTGCGACTTTTATTCCGGCAGAGGCAGTCCCTAGTTGAAAACCTGCAACTGGATGCATAGTTGGAAATTTTTCGTTACCTGTGGCCATTATTTAATTTTACCGCAACATTGTTTATATTTTTTACCCGAGCCACAGGGGCAAGGGCTATTTCGACCTACCTTTGGTGTCGATCTTATCACGGGTTTGTCAGTTTCTGGGGAATTCTGCTGATCTGCCCCCTCACCCGCCATTTCGGCAGCCTGAGCATGCTGATATTGACGCTGTTCCTCTTGACGTCTACGCTGCTGTTCCATTCGCTCCACATCATCTCGGGAAGATACCTCGACATGACTGAGATATTTTATTGTTTCATGCTTAATATTTTCCAATAACTGCTCAAACAGATCGTAAGATTCGCGCTTATACTCCTGTTTTGGATTCTTTTGCGCATAAGCCCTTAAACCAATACCTTGGCGCAATTGATCCATGTTGGTTAGGTGGTCTTTCCACAATGTATCCAGCAACTGCAACATAATTTGCCGCTCGATCTCACGCATAGCACTGCCAACATGGGCATATCGCTGTTCATAGGAGGCTTGGATCTCAGCAACTGCCTTTTCACGCAGCTGTTCTTCACTAAATCTCTGGTCCTCGTCCAGCCACGTCTGCAGGGGAAGTTTGACCGCAAACTCTGTGCTTAATGCCTTTTCTAGTCCGGCTATATCCCACTGTTCCTCAAGGCTTTCTGGGGGAATAAAGGCGCTTATAGTGCTGTTGACAACATCGTAGCGCACATTGGTTATTACTTCGCTGATATCCTCATCGGTGAGAAGATCGTTGCGCTGCTGATAAACCACCTGTCGCTGATCATTGGCGACATCATCATATTCTAAAAGGTGTTTTCGAATATCAAAGTTGCGTCCCTCGACTTTGCGCTGAGCTTTGACAATAGCATTAGTAACCATGCGATGCTCTATGGATTCACCGTGTTCCATACCCATGGCGCGCATCATATTTTTAACCCGATCTGAGGCAAATAGACGCATCAATGGATCTTCCAGTGACAGGTAAAATCTCGACCAACCGGGATCGCCCTGACGACCGGATCTACCGCGCAACTGGTTATCGATGCGGCGCGATTCATGGCGTTCTGTACCCACAATATGAAGACCGCCTGCCTCAATAACTTTATCATGTCGCTGCTGCCAATCTTGTTTTGCTGCCTCTATGGCACTTTCATCGGCATTTTTCTGTTCCAACTCTTTCAGTTCCGCTTCGAGGTTACCCCCAAGCACTATATCGGTCCCGCGACCCGCCATATTAGTGGCGATGGTTACGGCGCCGGGTCGTCCGGCATTGACAATAATATTGGCCTCGCGCTCGTGCTGTTTTGCGTTGAGTACGCTGTGTTCAATTTTTGCCTGTTTTAACAAAGCTGAGAGAATTTCAGAGCTTTCAACCGATGCCGTACCCACCAGTACCGGCGCACCTTTTTCGACCAACTCTTTTACATCCTTAATCACCGCTTCATATTTTTCCTGCTGTGATATAAAGATCAAATCATTGTGATCGATACGGCGAACTTCTACGTTGGTTGGAATAACCGTTACCTGCAGGCCGTAGATTTGCTGAAATTCATAGGCCTCTGTATCAGCAGTACCCGTCATACCAGATAATTTCTGATACAGACGGAAGTAGTTTTGAAAGGTGGTTGAAGCCAGTGTTTGGCTCTCTTGCTGAACATTTAGTCCCTCTTTAGCCTCAATGGCTTGATGCAGGCCCTCGGACAGGCGGCGACCATGCATGGTTCGACCAGTGTGCTCATCAATCAGAACAGCTTCTCCACCCTCAACTATATATTCGACATCTTTGTGGAAAAGATGCTGTGCTTTCAGCGCCGAATGAACATGGTGCAAGAGACCCAAATTAGTCGCTTGGTAGAGATTTTCATCCTTGGGTAGCAGCCCAGTTTTAATCAGGATTTTTTCAATCTTTTGATGACCTTCTTCGGTTAGCTCAACACCTCGAGTCTTTTCATCTAAGATAAAATCACCCTCGGGCTGTAAATCCTGCTCATCGCCCTCAAGCTGTTCTTGCGGCTCAAGTTTAAGCACTAGTTTGTTCATCGCCTTGTATACTTCGGAACTATCCTGTGCCGCACCTGAAATTATGAGGGGCGTTCTGGCTTCATCAATTAGGATCGAGTCGACTTCATCAATAATGGCAAAGCTTAGATCGCGCTGTGATTTATCCTCAAGAGACAACACCATATTGTCGCGCAAATAATCAAAGCCAAATTCATTATTGGTTCCATAGATAATATCCGCTGCGTAGGCTTCTTTGCGATTACAAGGATTTGCCCGGCTAGCTGTATCATCACTATTAATCACATACGAACTCGGAGTCTCTGGCCCTTGGTAAGACTGAATAATACCGATCGACATGCCCAGAGCTTGGTAAAGGGGGGCCATCCATTCTGCGTCGCGTTTAGCCAGATAATCATTGACGGTAATAACGTGAACACTGCCGCCACTCAAGGCATTTAAGTATGCCGCCAAAGTAGCCACAAGGGTTTTACCCTCACCTGTGCGCATCTCGGTAATTTTACCCTGATGAAGAACAATACCGCCGATCATTTGCACATCGAAGTGACGCATTTCAAGCACGCGTAAGGCGGTCTCTCTGACAGTGGCAAATGCTTCCGGAAGAATATCATCTAGGCTTTCACCTAAATTGATACGCTGTTTAAATTCTGCAGTTTTATCCCTTAGCTGCTCAGTTTTTAGCGCCTGTAAATCAGGTTCTAATTGATTGATTTGATCGACAATTTTTCGCATTTTGCGAAGTTCGCGATCATTACTACTACCGAAGATGCTTTTAGCTAACTTGCTTAACATTAATTTTTCACCTAAACATACCAAAACCTACAGTGCACAACTACCTGCACACTGCGCTATATTATCTGTAGTTTAGGAGATTAGCGACTGGTTCGACGAATATAGGAAGCAGGATCGACAACGCGACCATTTTTATACACTTCAAAGTGGACATGGGGACCTGTAGAGCGCCCTGAGGTACCCATAAGTGCAATAACATCGCCTTTTTTCACCACAGTGCCCAATTTGGCAATATTCTCTTGGTTGTGGGCATATCTGGTTACATAGCCATCGCTGTGATTAACCTCAACCATCTTGCCATAACCACTTTTTTCACCCGACCAGGTTATAACGCCAGAGGCCACTGCAATAACATCAGAGCCGAGCCGGCCGGCAAAATCAACACCGCCGTGCCAGCGCTGTTCTCCGGTAAACGGGTCGGTGCGCATACCGTAGCGCGATGACTGCCAACCATGGGCAATGGGTCGACCGGCTAACCTGCGCTCATTGATTAAATTTTTATCGGCTAAACTCGAACGTAAAAGTTGTAGCTGAATTTCGCTTTGCACAAGAGAAGTATCTAAGCCCGACATCAATAGATTGAGATCCACTTGGCTGTCTTTGATCCCGCGATATACCTGTTGTCCCGCACTATCTGGACCACCTAAACCGGGCATAGTGGAAAAATCAAATTCTCCACCCTCGAGACCCGAGAGCTCGGTTAGCTGTTCTCCGAGGGCATCTAATCTAACAACACTGGCGCGCATCTGTGCCAATTTCGCGGTCATTAGGGACAGTGTTTGAGACACTCGCTGACGGTCTTCAAACAGCTCCTGTCGACTCACAGTAAGCTCGTTTTGCATTTCTGCGATATGATCTTCAAATAGCAGTTGCCAGCGGCCATCCGCGAGTTTTAGACCTAAAAGCATCCCCGCAGCTACAGGAATTCCCACAACAGCGGCAGACAGAAGAACTTTCATCCAGCTGTTTAAGCTGAATGTTCTGACCTTATCTGAACGCTTGCTAATAAGAATTAATTTCACTGGGTAAATGGCTCCGCCGACTCTATTTATTAAACCTGCATGTTAACAATTATAGGATATGGGAGCTTCATCTGCGTTTTCAACGAAGGTTACCGTTTCCCATGCGTCTTCTTCGGCTATAAGCGCCAACAGTGATGCATTATTTAAACCATGACCAGATTTGTGCGCATCGAACTCGCCGATAATGCTGTTGCCCATAAGGTATAGGTCGCCAATTGCATCGAGAATTTTATGTTTTACAAATTCGTCTTCAAAACGCAGACCATCTTCATTCACAATCTGGGATTCGTCCACTACTATCGCATTATTTAAACTTCCACCACGGGCTAACCCCTTGGCTCTCAAGTACTCAAATTCATGCATAAACCCGAAGGTTCTGGCTCGGCTTACCTCTTTGACAAATGAGGTACTGGAAAAATCGATGCTGGCATTGAGGGTTTGATTGGCAAATACTGGGTGATCGAAATCGATGGCAAAGTTAATCTTAAAACCATCAAATGGCTTAAATGTGGCTTCTTTACCATCCTGTTTTACAGTGACTGGACGCTTGACCCGAATGAACTTTTTCGGCGCATCCTGCTCTTCAATACCAGCGGATTGCAATAGGAAAACAAACGGCGCAGCACTGCCATCCATAATGGGAATTTCAGCCGCCGAAACATCGACAATCACATTGTCTATACCCATACCAGCAAGTGCTGACATTAAATGTTCGATGGTAGACACGCGAACACCGTCTTTTATCAGAGTAGTAGACAGCGTGGTATCACCGACATTTTTTGCTTTAGCCGGAATTTCTACCATTGGATCAAGATCGGTACGACGGAACACAACGCCAGTGTCTGGCGCTGCTGGGTGAAGTGTCATATACACTTTTTCACCAGTGTGGAGACCCACACCCGTGGCTTGTATGGCATTTTTTAATGTTCGTTGCTTAACCATAAGTAGCACAGCTCGCAATATGCAGGCCGTGTATTCTAACAGACAAGCCCCCTACCACCAAGGATATAATCCGAGGCGCGGTGGTAGGAGGTCGCAAGCGTTATTAATCTGCTTGTTTACGCAAGAAAGTAGGTACATCTAAGTAATCTGTTTCCGCATTCAACTGAGTATCAATTTGGCTTGCGGTGGCTTCATTGCCACTATGCAATGTCGCGGTTCTTCTGTTGCGATTAATAGTGGGGCGGTCTAACTGCCCATAATCTATATCGCCACCCACTTTGCGCGGCGGTTGATTATCGACAATCACTGCGCGCGGACCTGAATGTTCAGCAGGTGAGCGCAGACCTGTGGCAACCACTGTTACCCGCAATTGATCTTCAAGATCCGGATCAAACACGCTTCCGACAATAATGGTGGCATCTTCATCGGCAAATTCGCGAACCGTATTACCCACTTCTTCAAATTCACCCAGAGTTTGATCGTAGCCACTGGTTATATTTACCAGAATACCTTTGGCGCCATGGAGATTGATATCCTCAAGGAGTGGGCATCTAACTGCAGCTTCTGCAGCTACCACCGCCCTGTCTTCACCACTTGCTTCACCCGTACCCATCATTGCCATACCCATCTCAGACATAACAGTGCGCACATCGGCGAAGTCCACATTGATTAGACCATCGAGCAAGATAAGATCAGTGATACCCTGAACAGCACCAAACAGAACATCATTGGCTTGTTTGAAGGCATTGAGTACCGTCATATCTTTACCCAGCACTTGCAGGAGTTTTTCATTGGGAACAATAATCAATGAATCCACGCGCTCTTTTAACTGAGCAATACCCTGATTGGCTAGCTCCATGCGCTTGCGCCCTTCGAAACCAAAGGGACGAGTAACAACGCCCACGGTTAAAATACCCATCTGCTTAGCAACTTCAGCGACCACTGGCGCTCCACCTGTTCCAGTACCACCACCCATACCTGCGGTGATAAACACCATATCAGCACCTTCTAACACCTGAGCAATTCTGTCTTTATCCTCAATGGCTGCCTGACGACCAACCTCAGGGTTTGCTCCTGCACCCAAGCCCTTGGTTAAACTGCCACCCAACTGCAATACTGTAGCCTCTGGCATATCGTTGAGCGACTGTGCGTCGGTGTTTGCACAGATAAAATCTACGCCGTCTATATTGCTGGCAATCATATGACGTACGGCATTACATCCGCCGCCGCCAATGCCTATCACTTTTATTTCTGCATTCTTTGGAATGCTATCTACTAGTTCAAACATAGGTTTCCCCTTTTTATGCGCCTCAAAAAAATAAAATTACATCAAAACCATGGGTTTTGTGCCTAAACTCCCGCCTGGAAAAAGTTTTTAATCTTATCCAGTATGCTACTGCCATCCTGATTTACTGCTTCCTTAAAACCGTGCCTCGCTTGTTCTTGCACACCAAACTGCAAAAGCCCAACCCCGGTTGAATAAATGGGGTTGTTAACAATTTCTTTTAATCCTTTGACACCTGTGGGCGTGCCAATTCGAACCGGCATATGGAATATTTCCTCTGCCAATTCACAGACTCCCTCCATCTTTGAAGTACCACCGGTAAGAACAATGCCAGCAGCGATTAATTCTTCAAATCCACTGCGTCTCAACTCTGCTTGAACAAGGGTAAATAACTCGTCATATCTCGGTTCTACCACTTCTGCTAATAGTTGCCGCGACATATCTCTGGCATCGCGTTCACCCACACTGGGCACCTTGACGGTCTCTTCGGGTCGCGCCAACTTAGCCAGTGCGCAGGCATATTTAATCTTTAATTCCTCGGCCTGTGCCGTGGGCGTTCGCAGCGCCATAGCTATATCATTGGTAACCTGATCACCAGCGATCGGAATGACACCTGTATGACGAATAGCACCCTCGGTAAATATGGCTATATCCGAAGTTCCACCCCCTATATCCACCAGTGCTACACCCAGATGTTTTTCATCTTCGGTCAGGACTGCATAGCTAGATGCCAACTGCTCTAGGGCAACGTTATCGACCTCTAGACCACAGCGACGAATACACTTCTTGATATTTTGTGAAGCGTTGGCGGCACAGGTCACGAGGTGAACTTTGGCCTCGAGGCGAACACCCGACATACCGATGGGCTTATGCACGCCCTCTTGATCGTCGATAATGTATTCCTGTGGCAATACGTGCAGAATTTCTTGGTCGGCCGGAATAGCCACTGCCCGCGCGGCATCGATCACTCGATCAATATCAACTGGCTGCACTTCTCGATCACTAATGGCGACGATTCCGTGGGAATTGAGACTGCGAATATGACTGCCGGCAATTCCTGCATAGACTGAATGGATTGAACAGCCAGACATGAGCTCGGCCTCTTCAATAGCCCGCTCTATGGAATTTACTGTCGCTTCTATATTGACCACTACACCTTTTTTTAGGCCGCCTGAGGCGTGCATGCCGGTACCGATAATCTCTAACTCACCGCTAGCATTTATTGCACCCACTATGGCAACCACCTTAGATGTGCCTATATCAAGCGCGACGATCATATTTTGTTCATTTGTATTTGCCATTTTTTCCTCTACAGTTATCTATCATCCGCGAACAATAGTTACTTTTATCGATTCATCTCTCTGTGTTTGTAATTCTGTTTTAGCCATTGATTTACGGTCTTTCCATGCGACTGCTAGACCGTTGGGGTAGCGCAGATCTATGGTTTTAATCTTGCTTGATTGTTGTCCGAGATCAGTCTCCCAAACCAACACTAGGCGTCTTATTTTCTCCCCAACCTGATTGCGACCCAAAATAAGTTGAATACCGCTGGTGGTTTCAATCTGCCAAGCACCCAGTCGATCCAGTTTTAATTTGGATAACTCTAATCCGGTAGGCAGTAAAAGATCTGTGAGGCGCTGATATTGCTTCATCACTTCAGAGGAACTGCCAAATTCAGCAGTCATCAGGGGTAATTTTTCTAACTGACTGTTGTCTTGAATAATTAATTTATCCCCGAGCCGGTTTAAAAATGCATCGTCACCCCAGCGAGCAATGGGCACTTCTTCAGTAACATTAATGCGCAAGTAAGTCGGCCATTGGCGCTGAACACTTACCTCGGCAACCCAGGGGTGTTGATGAAGAACATTTTGTAAGGCGTGAAGATCAATAGTAATAAAGCCACCATTGATCTGACCATTGACCAATGCAATCAACTGCTGGTGATCTAGGTACTTAAACTCACCCTCAATACTAACTTTGGTAATCGGCTTATCTAAATGCTGAATAGCTAAATTAGCGCCATAGGCAATGCTGCAGAACATAAGCAGGGTAATTATCTTGCTCATATTATCCATTAGCTTCTCGACAACAGTGCGATTGTCTTTAGATCTTGCGTTATCTGTCTGCTGAAGAGGACTCATCGAATGGACTCCTGCAAGATAGCTAAAACCAGTGCTTCAAAATTCAATCCATCCGCTTTACCTGCCATTGGCACTAAACTGTGACTGGTCATGCCCGGCACTGTGTTGACTTCGAGAATATAAAATTTTCCATTTAAGTCGGTCATAACATCAACTCGACCCCAGCCTTCGCCACCAATACTATTGAATGCATCAATACATAATTGGGCTAATTCCTTCTCGCGTTTTGTATCGAGACCCGAGGGACAGAAATACTCAGTTTTGTCCGATAGATATTTGGCCTCGTAGTCATAGAAGGTAGCATTGGCTTGAATTCTTATTGATGGCAGCGCGCGCTCACCCAGTATGGCAACGGTGTACTCTTCACCCCTGAGTCGCGGCTCGGCAATCACCTTGGCATCGTACTTTGATGCTAATTGCCACGCCTGTTGTAACTGCTCAGCTGACTCGGCAATACTCATCCCGACACTTGAGCCTTCACAAGCGGGTTTAACCACTAGGCAACCTCCGAGTCGATCGATGGTCTGCTGCCAATCGGTGTTGTTGTCCAGAGATGCAAAGTCTGTTGTTGGCAGATCGATCCCATTCCATATTTGCTTGCAGCGCAATTTATCCATGGCTAGCGCTGATGCCATAACGCCACTTCCGGTATAGGGTATACCAAGGTACTCAAGTGCGCCCTGAAGCGTGCCATCTTCACCACCCGGACCGTGGACAGCGATAAATGCACGATCTATATTGGCCGCTGCGATTTCCTCAATTGACTGATCTTTTATATCTATGGCTACTGTATCTATGCCGAGATTTCGCAGAGCCTCAACAATCGCAGATCCAGTGAGTAGCGATATTTCACGCTCTGATGAATTACCGCCATAAATCACGCCAACTCTGCCAAAATTGGTCATTTTAGAAGTCATTATTTGCACTCCTTGATCGGCTTTAATTGGCTATCTTTTAGCATGGCAACCAGCTTTGATACGCTTCCCGCACCCTGGGTCAACACTATGTCATCTGCCTGAACTAAGCTGGCTATTAGATTGGGTACTTGCTCCATAGTTTCCACATATATCGGGTCTATAATGCCGCGTTGGCGAATACTATTGCACAGGTTCTTGCTGCCGGCTCCGACAATAGGTTCTTCCCCAGCAGCATAGACATCTAAAACAATTAACAGGTCGACCTCGGATAGAACTTGAACAAAGTCCTCATACAAATCTCTGGTGCGACTGTAGCGATGGGGCTGAAAGACCATCATTAGACGTTTTTCTGGCCAGCCATCTCGAACAGCGTCAATGGTCGCTTTTAACTCTGTCGGGTGATGGCCATAGTCATCTACCAAGGTGGCCACTCCTGAGATGTCATTGTTCTCAACAGGGTACTGTCCAATAGTTTCAAAGCGTCGCCCTACGCCACAGAATTTCTCTAAACCAGAAATAATTGCCTTATCTGAGATACCTTCATCAGACGCTACGGCAACAGCCGCCGCCGCATTGAGCGCATTGTGACGACCGGGAATATTCAAACTCACTGTGAGGCTGGCTTGATTATCGGGGCGTTCAATCACAAATTGTCCGCGGCCTTCAACCATGGAAAATTGCGTAATTCGATAGGCTGCATCCTGACTAAAGCCATAGGTTAAGGTGGGCCGACCTATGGATTTAAGTAATTGTTGTATCACGGGATCATCAGCACAGACCACCGCTAAACCATAAAAGGGCAGGTTGTGCAGAAACTCGATATAGGTGGTTTTTAGTTGTTCAAAGTCAAAACCATAGGTTTCCATATGGTCTGGCTCTATATTTGTAACCACTGCAACCATAGGCTGAAGATGTAAGAATGAAGCATCACTCTCGTCGGCTTCAGCAATAAGATAGCGACTAGCACCCAATTTCGCGTTGGTACCGGTGCGATTTACCCGACCGCCAACAATAAATGTTGGGTCGCGCTTAGCCTCGGCAAAAACTGCTGTAATTAGGCTTGTTGTAGTGGTCTTGCCATGGGTTCCGGCAACAGCCACACCATGGCGATATCGCATTAATTCGGCGAGCATTTCGGCTCGCCTTACCACCGGTAAACCCTGCTCGTAAGCCGCTGCTATTTCGGGATTTTCTTCAGTTACTGCGGAGGATTTAACCACCACATCAGCCCCCTGAATATTGTCCCTCGCATGCCCTTTAAATATTTCAATACCACTGGCTGCTAGACGCTTAACAGTGGGGCCAAAATTAATATCTGACCCAGAAATTTTATAGCCTTGGTTTAAAAGAACCTCGGCTATACCACTCATACCACTACCGCCAATACCAACGAAGTGTATACGGTTTATTCTGCGCATTTCTGGTGGCTGGAAGTTGAGATCATTAGACATTAGCCACCTCCATACATACTTCAGAAACTCGTTCAGCCGCACCATTTTTTGCTAGTGATCGAGCGTTGTTTGCCATGGCTAAACGCTGTTCAGGGTTGTTTGTTAAGCTGACAATATGCTCGGCTAAATTTTCAGCTGTTATATCTCGCTGTTGCATCATTAGTGCCGCTTGCGCCTTAACCAGCCACTGACCATTGGTAGTTTGATGATCATCAATGGCATAGGGGAATGGAATTAGAATTGCACCCAGACCCACTGCAGTTAATTCGGCAATTGTAAGTGCACCGGAGCGGCAGATTGCAAAGTCAGCCCAGTTATAGGCCTCTTCCATACGATTGATAAATGGCACTATTTGGATAGTATCTGAGGCGATATCGAGACCCTGTTCTTGATACATTGCCTCAGTTGCTTGAAGATGTTGTGCTCCCACTTGGTGCAAAATTTCTGGCCTTTTCTGTGGATCTATTTTTGCCAGTGCCTGAGGTATTAGCCTGTTGATGGCTAATGCACCTCGACTTCCACCTAACACCAACAGCCGCATAGCAGTCTGTCGATTTGCAAGTCGTTCTTCGGGAGGTCTTATAGCTGCAATTTCTTTTCTCACTGGATTTCCGCAGTGCTCACCCCGAGCCAAGGTATCGGGAAAACCCTGCATGATTCTAGTGGCTATTTTTGCCGAGAGCTTATTAGTGGTTCCTGCCACTGAATTTTGCTCGTGAATAACCAGTGGAATACCCTTTAATCTAGCGGCTATAGCTCCGGGGCCAGATACAAAACCGCCCATACCTAAGACTACTGAAGGTTTAAATTGATCAAGCGCTGAACTCGCCTGAATAATTGAAGCGAGCAATTTGAACGGTGCTCTAAACAATGCCAATAAACCGCGACCGCGAACACCCTCTACATTGAGATAATGTACTTCAATCCCCTGCTGAGGAATAAGTTCTGATTCAATCCCTTTGCGGGTACCCAACCAAGAAATACAAATCTGCTGTTGCTGCAGTATTTTAGCCACCGCCAACGCTGGGAATACATGGCCGCCTGTGCCACCCGCCATGATCATAACTCGCATAGCGTCTAGGGGCGCTGTGTTATTTTGCATAACCTGACCTCCCAGAAACTGTTTTGGTTCGCTGAAGTTCATGGCTTAGCCGCATCATCATGCCCAACATGACACAGCAAACAATCAGGCTGCTTCCACCATAACTTATAAAGGGTAATGTCAGACCTTTGGTTGGCAGTAATCCAGCATTAACTCCTAAATTGATAAATGCCTGACCGCTGAGAATAAGACCAAAACCAATAAGGACATAGGCGGCATACCACTGTTGTTTACCAATAGCTTTTTTGCCCAACTGCAAAATGCGAATAACAAAAAAGCTATACAGTGCTACCAGACATACCACCCCAATAAAACCAAATTCTTCGGCATAAATAGCAAACACAAAATCTGTATGAGCATCGGGCAAATACAGCATTTTTTGTACTGACTGACCGAGACCAACACCAAATAATTCACCGCGACCAAAGGCAATTAACGATTGAGTCAACTGGTATCCAGAATCGTATTTATCTGCCCAAGGGTCCAAAAAGGCGGTTAATCGCGCCATGCGATAGGGGGCTGCAGTTGCCATCACCCAAAAAGACAATGCGGCAAGTGCCAATACTGATAAAAATTGGCGTATGTGGGAGCCACCTAAAAACAATAGTGCCATAAAGGTACAGCCCAAAACCGCCACTGAACCAAAGTCAGGCTCTAAAATAAGCAATACTGAAAGCACGATAATTACTCCCATTAGCTTGCCAAACTGAGGCCAACTATCACTTAGGGTATCTCGGTATTTTTCCAGTTGTGACGCCAAAAATACCACAGTCGCTACCTTGGCTAACTCTGAGACCTGCAAGGTAAAGCCGCCAACGCCCAACCAGCGGCGACTGCCATTGATATTGAGACCGACCCCAGGCACTAGAACTGCAATCAACAATAAAACGGATAAAAGAATCCATACAAGGCTATATTTAGACCAGAATGTCGGCGAGAAATAAAACCCAACACCTATGGCTCCCAGACTGATAATAAGATAAGCAAAATGGCGTTTTACAAAATAATATTGGTCGTCAAATCTGTGATCGGCATAACTAAAGGAGGCAGAGGCTACCATCACCATACCGATGGATAACAGCGCTAGCGCCGGCAACAGCAACTTAGTATCGAAATACCAACTGTCGTTTCTTTCGGCCATATTCTTTATGGGGATGCTCTGGTTCATTACATAGCTCCCCGGGTTTGACTCAGCGCACTAACAGCTGTTTCGAAGCAATCACCGCGATGCTCAAAACCATCAAACATATCAAAGCTGGCACAGGCAGGTGACAGCAATACTGTATCACCCGACTCAGCTAATTGACTGGCTTCAATCACCGCAGACTCAAGAGAATCTGTATACTTAACGTCGCATTTATTAGCAACCGCTGAAGCCAACAGGTCAGCATCTTCACCTATCACTATGGTCGTTTTTACAAAGGCGGAAATTTCTGCTGCTAAGCCAGAAAATTCCTGCCCCTTAGCCTGACCACCGGCAATTAATACAATATTTTTATGAGCCTTATTACCAAAACCCTTAATAGCGGCAATAGCGGCACCGACATTAGTGGCTTTGGAGTCATTGATAAAGCTGACGCTATCAATCTCGGCAATAAACTGACAGCGGTGAGGTAAACCCTCAAAGGTTTTCAGCGTGTCGAGCATTGACTGCATCGGCAGGTCTATACAGTAGCCTAGGGCCAGTGCTGCTAGAACATTGGCTATATTGTGGGTACCCTTAAGCGCAACCTGATCCACCCGCATTAAGCGCTCTATACCAAAGGATAAATAACCGTTCTCTAGACCCTCTAAAATACCAAAACTTCCCAAATCCGGCTGATTTAAACCGAAACTTATCATTGGAATCTGAGTTGAGATTAGCGGGCGCGTTAATACATCCTCGCGGTTGATAACAACCTTGCTAGCGCCGCGGAAAATTCGATGCTTAGCTGAATGGTATTGCTGTAAATTTTTATAGCGATCGAGATGGTCAGGACTAATATTTAATAGACAGGACACCGCGCCGCGCGAATCATTTAGCAACTCAAGCTGAAAACTAGACACCTCGATAACATAGAGTTTGTGAGCATCGTCAAGCAGGTCCAACATAGGTGTTCCAAGATTGCCGCCAACACCCACACTGAGACCGCTGTCCATCGCCATCTTTCCTAGCAGCTCGGTCACTGTGCTTTTGCCATTAGATCCGGTAATAATAACCACTGGTGCCTGAGCCTGCTCAAGAAATAGCTCGAGATCACCTAACAATTCAACACCCTGCTGTTTCGCCTTGACCAAGGCTGGTTCAGCGATTGAAATTCCCGGGCTTACAATGAGTCGGTCATAGCGATATAAAAAATCTGCATCAAAAGAGCCAAGGGCAAGTTCTGCCTCAGGATAAGTTGCTTTGACAAAGTCTATATTGGGCGGATTTTCACGACTATCGACAAAATCGAAAGGCATATCCCTAGCGGCTAAGAATGAAGCGACAGAAACCCCTGTAGCTCCCATGCCTAAAATTGCGGTTTTACGATTTGTCACAATAATTTCCGACATCTAACTTTCGACTCTATCTCAATTTCAACGTTGCTAGTCCGAATAGAACTAACATCACAGTAATAATCCAAAAGCGCACTATTACCCGCGGTTCTGGCCAACCCTTTAATTCATAATGATGGTGCAGTGGCGCCATTCTAAAGATGCGCTTACCCGTTAATTTGAAGGAGGCAACCTGCAAGATAACCGACAGTGTTTCCATCACAAACACACCGCCCATAATGATTAAGACAATTTCTTGTCGAACAATAACGGCTATAACACCCAGTGCCGCTCCCAGCGCGAGGGAGCCAACATCGCCCATAAACACCATCGCTGGATAGGTGTTAAACCATAGAAATCCAAGCCCTGCCCCACAGATTGCAGCAGTAAAAATCAGCATTTCACCGGCACCGGCGATATAGGGAATATGAAGATAGCCGGCAAATTGGAAATGTCCGGTTAAATAAGCAAATATACCTAGCGCACCTGCCACAAGAACTGTCGGCAAAATCGCCAAACCGTCAAGGCCATCAGTGAGATTGACGGCATTACTGGTTCCAACGATGGCAAAATAGGTCAGCAGTATAAAAAATGGCCCCATATAAATGGCTACATCTTTGAAGAACGGAACAATTAGCTCTAGGTTTGCTGGACTTTCAGCGGTAGTGAAAAGAAATACCGCCGCACCGAGCCCAACCACAGATTGCCAAAAATATTTCCAGCGCCCAGGTAGACCGCGAGGATTTTTTTCCACAACTTTTCGGTAATCATCGACCCAACCAATTAAGCCGAACATTAAAGTTACTATCATGACCACCCAAACATAATGGTTGGTCAAATCCGACCAAAGTAGACTGCTGACAAAAATAGATAGCAGTATCAACGCGCCACCCATTGTCGGCGTGCCGGCTTTTTCCAGATGAGTCTTTGGCCCATCGGTTCGAATAGCTTGACCCATTTGCAAGCGATTCAGCTGTCGAATCACTTTTGGGCCAGCAACCAAACTAATTAATAGAGCAGTGAGCACCGCTAAGATGCCACGCAGTGTCAGGTATTTAAATACCGAGAAAGGCGCATAAAATTCACTTAAGTATTCTGCAAGCCAAAGTAACATTAGCAGTTCTCCTTGTTGGAAAGTGTTGTCACCACTTCATCCATGCCCGAACTTCGAGAGCCTTTAATCAAAATGGTTGTTTTTGTTTTTTTCTGACAAATATCAGCAAGCGCATTGATTAGTTCATGCTTGTTGCTGTGATGAATACCCCCAAATTTATTGGCGGCAATAGCACTCAAGAGGCCAACTGAATGCAATGCATCAATGCCTTTTTTCCGAGCATAGGCACCAATCTCCTCATGCATTTGCATGGCCTGTTCACCTAGCTCAGCCATGTCGCCCATAACCAATACCTTGTCGCCCTGAACTGCGCTAAGCACATCAATGGCGGCTTTAAATGAATCGGGATTGGCGTTATAGGTATCATCGATAAGCGTAACCTGATTGGCTAACTGCTGAGTATTTAAGCGTCCAGAAACAGGTTTAACGGCGGTGAGGCCGTTGACGATCTGCTCTATTGATATCCCCGATGCAAGCGCACAAGCAGCTGCGGCAACAGCATTTTTAACTGAGTGCAGCCCCGGCATGGGAAGAGTTAGCGATCGTCTTTTGTCGTTTGTACACAAATCGAATTGGCAACAGCCCGCATCCACAATCTGTATATTGTCAGCATAGATATCTGCATCGTTGCGCTCGACCGAAAAGCTGATACAGCGGTTACTGGTCAAGGTCTCCATCCAATCTTTAGACCAAGATAAATCCAAATTAACAATGGCAGTACCATTGGCTTTGAGACCGCTGTAAATTTCTGATTTTGCTGAAGCTACACCCTCAATCGAGCCAAAACCTTCGATATGAGCATGTTGAATATTATTCACTAGCGCGATATCGGGTTGGGCGATCTCGCACAGGTAGGCGATTTCACCGCCACCGCTGGCGCCCATTTCGATAACCGCCACCTCGGCACTATGATCCATAGAAAGAAGCGTTAAGGGAACGCCAATATGGTTGTTCAAATTGCCTTTGGTGGCATGAACCACAGCATTTTGACTATGGATTGCCGCCACCATTTCTTTCACTGAGGTTTTACCGCTACTTCCAGTAATAGCAATTACCTGACCAGCAAATTTATCTCTATTCATTCGCGCCAATTGTCCTAGCGCTTCAGTGGTATCCTCAACTACCCACTGGGGATTAGGTAAATTTTTATCAGGACTACTAACCACAAGACCCGAGGCTCTAGTTGCAATCTCACCTAAAAATTCATGGGCATCAAAACGCTCACCCTTAATGGCTACAAACAGATCACCATCGGCAAAGTTGCGGCTGTCAATGGATACCCTACTAAAACCACAGTCTGGGTTTAGTAGCGTGCCGCCAAACGCCAATGCAGCATCGGTCAATCGGAATTCAGAGATCATTTAACCCCCCCCACCTTCAATTGATACCGTGCTGTTTAGCTGAGCAGTTTTTAAAGCCGCTAGCGCCTCCTCTTGATCACTAAAGGCGATGCGATTATTTTCTATAATCTGGTAGTTTTCATGGCCCTTGCCGGCAATTAAAACAATATCCTGTTTTTCCGCCTGAATAATGCAGGTAGCAATAGCTCTTCGACGATCTAACTCGACATCAACATCGGTTTCTATACCCTTAATAATCTGTTGTGCTATCTTTTCCGGTGCTTCAAATCGTGGATTATCATTGGTAACCACGACCCTATCTGCGTATTGAACAGCTATTTTGCCCATCTGCTCGCGCTTTCCACTATCGCGGTTGCCACCACAACCAAAGACAACCCACAATTTGCCCTTGCAATGGGACTTGAGCGCGAGAAGCGCTTTCTCTAGCGCATCCGGCGTATGGGCATAGTCGACAACTACCCGAGGCTGCATTTCTGAAGACACCAACTCCATGCGTCCAGTAACAGATCTGAGCTCTGGCAACACCTGTAAACATTCATCGAGCTCTGCGCCCTGAGCGCAGGCTACAGCAACTACTGCCAGTAAATTACCCAGATTAAATTCACCCAGCAAAGAGGACTCAAGCTTACCGCTACCCCAGGGAGTTTTTACTAGCGCACTAATTCCAGAGGCTGAAATAGCAATATCGGTACAGTAAATATCCGCTGCTTTATTATCTAAGCTAAATGTCAGAAGTGTTATATCCGCTCGCAATTGCGCAATAATCTGCTGACCCACAGCGTCATCAAAGTTGATAACGGCTGTTTTAACAGATGGCATTGCAAACAGACTGGCTTTGGCAGCAGCATAGTTATCTATAGTTTGGTGATAATCGAGATGATCGCGACTCAAATTAGTAAATACCGCCGCATCTATATCCACAGCAGTGAGTCGATGCTGATCCAAACTGTGAGATGAAGCCTCCATGGCGATATATTGCGAACCACTATTTAATAATTCGGCCAGTATTCTTTGAGCAGAAACTGCGTCTGGCGTCGTCAATTGATGGCTGCTGTAATTATTTTCAAAGGCTGCTTCAGGCTTATTTTTTAGCTTAGATTTCGCTGCAGCATAGCCAGTGGTGCCAATATAGGCCGGATTAACCTCTTCGCCATCAACAGTTACTTTTGCCATTAACTGTGTATAGAGCTGGGTGCAAGTGGTTTTGCCATTGGTACCAGTAAAGGCGGCTATTTTAAGCTGTTGCGATGGCAGACCGTAGAATCGACCGGCGATCTCAGAAACCATTGCGCTTAAATTCTTAATATAAAGCAATGGAACAGCTATTTCTGCTTGATCAATTTTTACCTCTGTGGCCCTATCGACTAGCACTGCCACGGCACCAGATGCAATTGATTGCTCGATATAATGCGCGCCATCCGTCATCGTACCCTTGAGCCCTATAAAGCAGTCGCCCGCTCTTACCGCTCGACTATCAATCGCAATACCGCTAACACTGACTTCAGGGCACTGATTATTGTCCAGTAATCCCTGCAATAGATCTGAAAGAGGTCTGTAACATTTTTTTGCAAGGCTCATCATGACTCTCCTCGCAAAGATGACTTGGGTCGCTCGACGAGAGTGCCATTGGTTTTCATTTGATCAGGTGTGACCTGCATCAGTCGCAATGCGGTACCAGTGACTTCTGAAAAAACTGGCGCAGCAACAACACCGCCAAAGTAGCCACCGACCGTTGGCTCATCGATCACCACAACTGTGACTAAGCGCGGCTGCTCAATTGGCGCAAATCCGGCAAAAGCAGACATATACCGGCTTTGATGATAACCACCGGCACTACTGCTTTTATGTAAGGTGCCAGTCTTTCCACCGACACTATAGCCTTTAATATTAGCTTTCTTGCCTGTGCCTTTTGAACTGGTGGCAGCCTGCAGCATCAATCGCAGCTCATCGGTCAGAGCAGAATCAATGATTCTATGACCCTCAGGCCCACTGTCTACTGCGACTAATGAAATATCTTTGCGCACGCCATTGTTAGCCAATACCGAGTAGGCTTGCGCCAACTGCAATGGCGATGCTGTAAGGCCATAGCCAAAGGAAAATGTAGCCTGAGTCACTGGATCCCATCGCCTTGGTGCGGGCAAGAAACCACTGCTCTCTCCAGGAAAGCCACTGCCGAGATTTTCACCAAAACCCACTCGCTCAAACAGTTCTCTAGTCTCGACGGGATTGAGCTGCAATGCGATCTTTGAGGTGCCAACATTGCTGGATTTAGCAATAATTCCCGAGAGATCTAACAGCCCGTAATTGTTCTCATCTTCAAAAACCTTGTAATCGACCTTGAAGTAACCGGGGTGGGTATCAATGGTTGTATTTGAATGAAATTTTCCACTCTCTAAAGCCGCCAAAATAGCAAATGGTTTAACAGTGGAGCCAGGCTCCATCACATCAATAATCGCGCGATTGCGCGCCGAATCCAATCTTAATTTTGAGCGGTCATTGGGATTAAATGATGGCTGATTAGCTATCGCTAGAACTTCACCAGTCTCCACATCTAACACCACCACGGAGCCCGATTTGGCGCCGTGCTTCTTCATCGCAGACTTAAGCGCCCTGTAGGCCGCATACTGAATTCGTAAATCTATACTCAGACGCAAACCCTGTCCGGCTTGAGCCGCTTCAATCAGCGAAATATCTTTAATAATTTTGCCGGTTAAATCTTTGATAACTTTTTTCTTACCCGCCTTACCCGTCAAGATTTCGTTGTAGGCAAGCTCCATTCCCTCTTGACCCTTGTCGTCAATATTGGTGAAGCCCACCAATTGCGCTGTTACCTCACCAGCAGGATAAAACCGCTTAAATTCTTGCTGCGCAGAAACACCGACAATACCCAAATCTAAGACTTTTTGCGCCTCATTGACCGGCAATTGACGGGCTAAATACATAAACGATTTGTTGCGATATCTAGCCAATCGAGCATTGAGCTGGGCTAAACTTACCCCCAGCGCATTAGAAAGGTCATGCAAATCTTTTTCAGAGGCTGATTTTTGTAGCTCCCGAGGATCAACAGTCAACGAAGTTACCGGTGTACTTACCGCAAGGGGCTCACCATTGCGATCAGTTATTAAGCCTCTGTAAGCTGGAATTACCTCATTGCGAATCGATCTTCTATCGCCCTGAGCTTGAAGAAAATCAACTCCAAACTCTTCATTGGGCATTATCTGCAACTGTGCAATATGAGATATCAGTAAAATCGGCAGAGCGAACAACCCCAACATCACTAAAAAGTAACGCCATTTGGGTATTAACTTTTGCGTCTGCTGCTTGGACACGCTTTTACCTTAAGTTGCAAATTTTGGGCGCTATGCCCGCTCATTATTATTAGTTACTGTTTAATCATTACTATTTCATCAGCCTCTGGGGTATGCATCTGCAAACCATCCATTGCTGTAGTTTCAACCCTCTGCAGTGAGCCAACCGCACTCTGCTCAAGTAGATACCTGCCGTATTCCACCTGTAATTGATTCGCCTCGCGCTGCATTGCCGTCAACTCACCGTAGGTTTGACGGCATATATGACTGTAATGGGTAACCGCCAACGCACTGGCAAGCACCGCCACCCACAACACAGCAATTTTTACAATACCGACAAAATCCATTGCTTAGGCCACCCGCTCTGCAATGCGCATCACCGCACTGCGAGCCCTAACATTATTTTCAACTTCGGTATCAGAAGGCTTGATAGCCTTGCCCACTTTGATCAATCGAACACCGCGATCAACATCGGGAATTGGTAAATTCTTTGGCAATTTAATACCGCGGTGCTGATCGCGAATAAAGCGCTTTACCCGCCGATCCTCTAGGGAGTGAAAGCTTATCACTACCAAGCGGCCACCAATCGCCAAACTATCGATAACCTGCTCTAACAGATCCTCAAGATCCGCAAGTTCGCGATTGATAAAAATTCTAATCGCCTGAAAGGCCTTAGTGGCCGGATGCTTGCCACGCTCCCATGCCGGATGAGCTTCCGCTAAGATTTTTGCCAATTGCACTGTTCGCTCAATTGGCCTTTCTTGTCGCTCGCGTACAATAGCCGCCGCCATACGTCGCGCAAAACGCTCCTCACCATAGTCTTTGATGACCTTGGCGATGTCTTGCTCATCAGCACTGGCAATCCACTCAGCAGCAGATAACCCTCTACTGGTATCCATGCGCATATCCAGAGGACCATCACGCAAAAAGCTAAATCCGCGCTCAGCCTGATCTAGCTGCGGTGAGGACACCCCTAAATCTAATAACACTCCGGACAAACTGCCGTGCTTGCCCGCCTGCTGCACAAAATCTGTTAAATCACCAAAGGTCCCGTGCACAAGAGAAACGCGATCATCACTGGCAAAGCGCTCTTTACCCGCGGCAATGGCATCCAAGTCTTTATCAATTGCTATAACTGAACCTTTGACAGATAGTCGAGATAGGAGTTCAGCCGTGTGACCGCCGCGACCGAAGGTACCATCCACATAAAAGCCATCGGGGTCGACGACTAGGGCGTCTATAGCCTCCTGCAGAAGTACCGTCGCATGCTCAGCCACGACCGACTCCGCAAACTGAACAGCCTCTACCATGATAGATTCTTAAGGGCATCAGACATGCTCTCCTTGTCCAGTAGCATTGCACGGTAATTGGCCTGAGATTTCTCTCTTTCCGCATTCCAATTAGCCTCAGACCAAATCTCTAAACGCTGAGTTCGCCCGACCAAAACCAACTTCTTATCCAGTGCAGCATAGCCACGCAGCTCTGTCGGGATCAAAATTCGACCACTGCCATCCACTTGAAGATCTTTGGCTTGACCAACGACAAACCGGCTCAGCATCTCACCGAGATCATCCATAGCTGGAAGAGCGGCAACTTTTTGCTCAAACTTTTTCCATTCGGGAAGTGGCGAAAGCGTTAGACAGGGAGATTTCATATCGATGGTAATCACCAACTCACTCGAACAAACCTCATCGAGTAGGGCGCGATATCGAGTCGGAATAGCCATCCGCCCCTTCGCATCCATATTGATTGGATCACTACCTCGAAACATTTTTAACCCTTTAATTCCACTTAAACTGTAAAAAAGTACACTTTTTGCCACTTTTACCCACAATTTAAGATTATGACCAGTAGCAGCTAATGTCAAGGCGAATAGAATAGAAAAAAACTATTAAAATCAGGTAGTTCCGACAAGATTTACCCTTTGGTAAAAGCGGCATAATAATTAACAAATATAAAACAGTTAGCTAAGACTACAACTTAAAGTAACTTCTAGCTATCAAAGGTTTTAAGAATATTTAAGTTTAAAAAGATATTTTTTTAGATTAAAAGGTAATAACAATTATCAGTCGATATATCGACTTTTTTAACAGGAAGCATCAATCAAATGAAATTGGTCGATAATGTCGAGTTGGCCGATAAGCCGGGTTCTGTCGAGGACAATCATTCATCTAGGATAAACGTCACCGCTTACCTCATGCGACCTACCCGTTCCCAACGCGGGTCACGCCTTATGGGAACCTATTTGGTCTTGCTCCGAGTGGGGTTTACCATGCCGCTACTGTTACCAGCACCGCGGTGCGCTCTTACCGCACCCTTTCACCCTTACCTGTGCTTTAAAAAAGCCATCGGCGGTCTACTCTCTGCTGCACTTTCCGTAGGCTCACGCCCCCCAGGTGTTACCTGGCACACTACCCTATGGAGCCCGGACTTTCCTCTGCAATACACCCTTATTAAACGCAAGCGAATAAAAGAGAAGCACTACAGCGATTGCCTAGCCAACTCGGCGGCAAGGGTAACATGCAAGACAGCAAGAAAATAGCAGAATAATTAGCTTTGCTTTAAAAGCGGGTGATCGGCCGGCAACTGACGGGAAATCCACAGCGCCAACTTATGGCGCATATTGGGGTCACTAATTTGATCTTTAGCCAAGGGCTGTATAAGTTTATCTTCAACTAATACGCGATAGATAAACTCAACCTTTAATTTGACTGAGTCATGGGATTCTATTTTGCCGTAGGCACGCTTTTGGGCATACACCGCACCGACCTGCAGTGCCTTTTTAACTAATTCTGGTTCGTTTGGAAGTTTATTCATAACCTACCTCTTAGTTTAGTCTACAAAAACCCTCGCGTTTCTGAATAGTCGCATCCAGCCACTGTCCTCGCCCCACTCATCGGGATGCCATGAGTTTAACACAGTGCGAAACACCCGTTCGGGATGGGGCATCATTAGAGTTGCACGCCCATCAGCTGATGTTACACCAGTAATACCATCGGGCGAGCCATTGGGATTAGCTGGGTACTTAGCAGCCACCTGCAAATCATTTTCCAAATAGCGCAGAGCTATCTGATTGCTTTGCTGCAAATTTTGCAGTGCCGACGAATCGGCAAATTCAGCTCTCCCCTCACCGTGGGATACCGCAATGGGCATATAAGATCCCGCCATACCTTGCATTAGAATTGATGGCGAATCCTCTACTCTGACTAAGGATAATCGCGCCTCAAATTGCTCGGAAAGGTTGCGCACAAAACGCGGCCACAACTCAGCACCTGGTATAAGGGTTTTTAGATTTGATAACATCTGACAACCGTTACACACACCTAAACTAAAGGTTTCAGGACGATGGAAAAATTGCTCGAACTGATCGCGCAGCTGGCTGTTAAACAACACTGTCTTAGCCCAGCCCTCACCCGCTCCCAAAACATCGCCGTAGGAGAAGCCACCGCAGGCGACAAGACCAGAGAAGTTCTGCAGTGACTGGCGCTCGGCAAGCAAATCACTCATATGCACATCAACTGCACTGAACCCAGCGCGATCAAAAGCCGCGGCCATTTCTAAGTGGCTGTTGACTCCCTGCTCACGCAGAATAGCCATCTTCGGCTTTGCCCCACTTTGAATATAGGGCGCACAGATATCCTCCGCCGGATCATAGCTGAGCTTGGCCGACAGACCGGGGTCTGGTTTAGCTATGCGATCAAATTCTTGTTTCACACAGTCAGCATTATCTCTGCGGGAAGCAATTTGATAGGAGGTGCGACTCCAGTGCTCCTGCAATTCCACTCGCGGCTTTGAAAACAGCAGATCACCGTTAGAGCTAATATCTATGCTATCAGCACGGTTAACCGTACCTATGGCATGTGCATTGATATTAGCACTGGTAAATTGCTCCAATATATCCTCTGCCTGATCTACTTTAACCTGAATAACAGCACCTAGCTCTTCATTAAACAATACCGCCATAGCATCATTATCTAAGGCGCCAATATCAATTGAAACTCCCGTATGCCCAGCAAATGCCATCTCGGCTAAAGTGGTAAATAACCCGCCATCAGAGCGATCGTGATAGGCCAATAAATTATCGCTTTCAATCAGGCTTTGCATGGTATTAAAAAAGGCTTTTAGCGTATCGGCATCATCCACATCTGGCGCCGTATTGCCCATTTGAGAATAGACCTGCGCCAGTATTGAACCACCGAGACGATTGGCACCAGCGCCTAAGTCGAGTAGTATTAATTGCGTGTCTTCATCTAGATCATGCAGTTGCGGGGTTAATGTTTTGCGCACATCAACCACCGGAGAGAAAGCGGTAATTATTAGCGACAATGGCGCTGTCACCGACTTATCTTGATCCTGTTCTTGCCACGCCGTTCGCATAGACATACTGTCTTTGCCCACTGGCACAGTAATGCCTAATTTCGGACATAGATCCATACCTACAGCTTCCACCGTGCGATAGAGCTTTTCGTCTTCGCCAGAAGATCCAGCGGCGCACATCCAGTTTGCCGAAAGTTTAATATCCTTAATATCGGCAACGCGGGTAGCACAGATATTGGTAATAGCTTCACCGATGGCCATTCGACCAGATGCCGGCGCATTAATTAGCGCCAATGGCGTGCGCTCGCCCATAGCCATTGCCTCACCCGCATAGCTATCATAGGTAACTGTAGTTACAGCGCAGTCAGCCACCGGTACCTGCCATGGGCCGACCATTTGGTCTCGGGCCACCATACCTGTCACCGAGCGATCACCAATGGTAATCAAAAAGCTCTTACTAGCCACTGCAGGGTGCTGTAAAACTCGCACAACCGCTTCATTAATATTTAAATATTGGGTAGTAAACTCTTCGCTCTCTACCTGTTGCTTTTCCGCTGTGCGGTGCATTTTTGGCGGCTTGCCAAATAATACCGACATTGGCAGATCGACAGGATTATTATCAAACTGCTGATCTGAAACTCGAATAGTTTTATCCTCAGTAGCCTCACCAACCACAGCAAAAGGACATCTTTCACGCTGACAAATCCCTTCAAAGCGCTGAATATCCTCAGGCTTTACTGCCAGTACATAGCGCTCCTGAGCCTCATTACACCATATCTCAACCGGAGACATTCCCGGCTCATCGTTGGGCACAGTTCTCAATTCAAATACACCACCTGTACCACCATCTTTGACTAATTCTGGGAGCGCATTTGAGAGGCCTCCTGCTCCCACATCATGGATAAAAGCAATAGGGTTGCTGTCACCTAACTGCCAACACTGATCGATAACTTCCTGACAGCGGCGCTCAATTTCTGGATTCTGCCGCTGTACCGAAGCGAAATCTAAATCAGCGGAACTACTGCCAGTAGTCATACTCGAGGCAGCACCACCACCCAGGCCAATTAACATGGCAGGACCGCCCAGCACCACTAATTTGGCCCCCGGGGCAAACTCGGGTTTTTCCACATGCTCTTCTCGGATATTGCCATAACCACCTGCAATCATGATCGGCTTGTGATAGCCGCGGCGCTCGCCGCCAAAGTCAGCTTCAAAGGTACGAAAATAACCACAGAGATTGGGGCGTCCAAATTCATTATTAAATGCCGCGCCGCCAATTGGACCCTCAATCATAATATCCAAGGCCGACACTATGCGATCCGGCTTGCCATAATCCTCTTCCCAAGGTTGGGTATAGTTAGGAATTTGCAAGTTAGACACGGTAAAACCCACCAGACCCACTTTGGGTTTTGAACCGCGACCCACGGCACCCTCATCGCGAATTTCACCCCCAGAACCCGTTCCGGCGCCAGAAAAAGGCGCTATAGCTGTCGGGTGATTGTGGGTCTCTACTTTCATCAATAGATGCACCGGCTCTTGAGAGTAGCCATATTCTTTAGATAGCGGATCTGGATAGAAACGACCACCAGTGCTTCCGGCAACGACTGCCGCATTATCTGAGTAGGCAGAGAGAACATTCTCACCGCCCAACTTATAGGTGTTGCGAATCATACCAAACAGACTATTGGGCTGATCTTCGCCATCGAGAGTCCAGCTGGCATTAAATATTTTATGGCGACAATGCTCTGAATTAGCCTGTGCAAACATCATCAGCTCAGCATCGGTTGGGTTGCGTTCCAGCCCCTGAAAACTTGCAACCAAGTAGTCGATTTCATCATCAGCTAGGGCTAAACCTAGGGAAATATTCGCTTCTTTTAGCGCCGCGACTCCGCCAGTCATAATATCCACTTCGGTAAGCGGTGCCGGTTGGTGCTGTACAAATAGGCTTTCGGCTTGCTGCAAACCAGTTAATACAGTTTCCACCATGCGGTCGTGCAACAAATCGCCTACCTGTTGCAACTGCTGTTCTGACAGTGATTCACTGGCCTCGATGTAGTATGCAGTTCCGCGCTCAATACGCACAACATGATCAAGGCCACAGTTATGGGCAATATCGGTGGCCTTACTAGACCATGGTGAGATGGTACCCGGTCGCGGGACAACCACTAGCAACTGACCAGTGCTAGAGACCGGCTGCTCCGCGGGACCATACTGCATAAGCGCTTTGAGCGTCTCTAAATCATCGTCAGACAGCGGTGCAGATAGATCAGCAAAGTGCTGAAATTCCGCCACAACATCAGTAATTGATGGGACAGCCTGCTTTAAGCTAACAAGCAATTTTCTTCGGCGAAAGGCGGATAGAGCAGGTGCGCCAGAAATAATAATCATACAGGGTGAGTCCCAAAATTAAGCAGTTAATTTGAACCGCATATTTTATCTGAAAATTTATGTTTTAGGCAGATATAGATGAATAAGATTACAGAGAAATTTAGCTACAACGGCCAAACCATGTAAAATAATTACCAATTAGACTGATTGACCTCACCTTGAACATTGATAAAGGCCATAAATGGACCCATTATCTTCAGGCATAAAAAATATTCGCAATCGCGCCATGTTGATAGCTATTGCAGTTATCTGCCTGACCTATATCTCCGACAGCACTCATCTCAGCGATCTAGAAAAGGTAACGAAACGCGGCTATCTCACGGTTTTAACCCTTCCCGGCGCTACCACTTATTATGAGGACGGGGACGGCAAAAATGGCTTTGAATATGTTGTTGCCAAGGCATTTGCCGATAGCTTGGGAGTCGAACTAAGGGTTACCACAAAGTCGACCCTGTACAGTTTGCTGCTATCGGTAGGCGGGCCACAGGGAGACTTTGCGGCATCAAATCTTGTGAGTACAGCAGATCGTGGCAAATCATTTAAGTTCTCATCGCCCTATCATCAAGTTGTTCAACAGCTGATTTACCGCGCTGGGGATCCTCAACCCCGTGCAATAAATAAGTTGCAAGGCGATTTATCTGTTATTGCCAACTCATCTCACAGCGAGAATCTGCAACAACTGCGTCAGCAGTTTCCCGATTTAATATGGCATGAGGAAAATGATGCAGAAATGAGCGAAATGATTCGTAAAGTGCACGATGGAGAAATCAGCTACACCATCACCGATTCACTAGCCTTTGAAACCAACCGCCACATCTACCCCAATGCGCGCAGAGCCTTTGATGTCACTCACCCGCAATCTATCGCTTGGGCATTTTCAGCCACGGGAGATGGCACCCTGTTAGCGGCGGCCAATCGATTTCTGCAACAATACACTGACAGCGGGCAACTGGATGCAGTTAAACAACAGCTTTTCTCGCAGACAAAACGCTTCTCAGCGGCAGATGCAAAACAGCTGGGTCAACTCGTGAATCAACGCCTGCCAAAATATGAATCACTGTTTAAAGAAATCGCAAAAAAACACCAACTAGACTGGCATTTGATCGCTGCCATTGCCTACCAAGAGTCCCACTGGAATCCCCGCGCCAAATCCCCCACTGGGGTTCGCGGGCTAATGATGTTGACGCTGGATACAGCCAGTGAGATGAATGTATCCAATCGCCTCGACCCCATTCAGAGTCTGGAAGGCGGGGTAGGGTATTTTCTTAAACTAAAATCGCGCTTACCCGAGCGCATTAGCGACCCTGATCGAACCCTGTTTGCCCTAGCTGCCTACAATGTGGGTTTTGGTCATTTAGAAGACGCTCGCATACTCACCGCACGCAATAATCACAACCCAGATGTGTGGACAGATGTTCGCAAACACCTGCCACTATTGAGTAAGAAGAAATATTACAGCACTTTGAAAAGAGGCTATGCACGGGGAAATGAACCAGTTATCTATGTGGACAATATTCAGTATTACCGATCATACCTTCAGCTAAATTCTGTTTCCAAACAACCCACTATGCAAACAATCGAGGGCCGCGACCTTGAAATCTGGCAGCCTAGCGCCCCAGACTCACTTTGACCGGCGGCGTTTAAAAAAATCTTTTATCAGCTCACTGCAATGCTCGTCTAAAACCCCTTCGCTCCATTCAATCTTGTGGTTAAAGTGATCGGCATCCATCAACATTGGGTTGCTGACAAAAGCACCAGCTCGGGGTTCGCGGGCACCAAAAACCACCCGCTTAATTCGCGCGTGAAGCATGGCACCCAGACACATGGTGCAGGGTTCGATGGTAACGAAGAGCTCGCAGCCGGATAGCCGATAATTGCCGATCCTTTCAGCGGCATCACGCATAGCGACAATCTCTGCGTGCGCGGTTGGATCAGAGGCGCTTATTGGGCAATTAAAACCGCGACCAATTACCTTTCCATCAGCCACCACAACAGCACCTACCGGTACCTCTTCGGTATCGGCCGCCTGTTTTGCCAACGCCAATGCTTGCCTCATAAAGGCACTATCATTTTCCAAAAATAATTCCTGTTATCGCCACGCCTATTAAAAAATAGCGTAAACTCATCACCACACATAATTTTTACAGCTGCTATTAAATGTCAATTAAGCCTTTAAGCCAACCGATTAATCTTCAAACAGACTGGAAAGTTGAGTTAAGTCAGTGTGTCAGCTCAATTGATGAGTTGCTAGACCAACTGGGCCTCAATGCCGAGGATTTAACCGCTAGCGAGCAAGCCGCCAAAGATTTCCCTATAAAAGTACCACAGCCCTTTGTGCAACTAATGGAATATGGCAACCCCAATGACCCACTGCTCAAACAGGTTCTGCCAGTTAAGCCAGAACTCGATACTGACAGCAACTACAGCACCGATCCAGTGGATGAATCCAACTATAATCCAGTGGCGGGCATTGTACATAAATATCACAACAGGGTGCTGATGATTATCAGCCCCAACTGTGCAGTAAATTGCCGCTACTGTTTTCGCCGTCATTTTCCCTACGATGAAAATCGTCAAAGCAAACAACAGTGGCTAAAAGCACTGGACTACCTTAAGGCCAAGCCAGAAATCAATGAGGTCATATATAGCGGTGGCGACCCTCTGGCAGCGAATGATCACTTTTTAGCTTGGCTTACGCAACAGATAGAATCTATCGAACATATCAGACGGCTGCGCATTCATACCAGATTGCCGGTAGTTATCCCCAGTCGAATCGATGGGCATCTTCTCAATTGGCTGGGAAATACTCGCCTTAAACCCACGATGGTTATGCATATCAATCATACTAATGAGATTGATACTGCACTGTGCGAGGCTGTCGAGCGTTTAAAGACAGCTGGTGTTAACGTGCTTAATCAGAGTGTTTTACTCCGAGCAATTAACGATAACAGCGAGCAACTTGTCGCCCTCAGTGAAAAGCTATTTGATAGCGGCATTATGCCCTACTATTTACATCTGCTAGATCCAGTTCAGGGCGCTGGACATTTTGATGTGCCCAAACAGCGAGCAGTGCAAATTTTTCATCAAATTCAAGCGCAGCTGCCCGGTTTTCTGGTGCCGCGACTGGCGCAGGAAATAGCCGGCAAACCCTCAAAAAGCCAAGTCATTTAGCCTCATTTCCAACCCTTTTCTATCCGATTAAAAATAGAATTTAGATCGCCCTAAAAGCGACAAATCCTTGTCTATACTTACCATTTTATCGAAGTACCAATGGACGCAAAAAACTAACTTGTTTTCTTTTATGGAGAAATTATGAAAATTAAAAACTTTTGCAAAGTAGTGATAATTCTATCGGTAATAGTGGGCATGTACTTAGGACCTACACTGTCCGTCGCTAGCGAAGTAGTTGAAGAGGTTGTAACAACGGGCAGCAGGCTTGGGTAGACTCCACAGCCAATTTGCCCCAATGGGCTTTAACGGTGCATTCTGGTATGCAGCCTACCGACGCAGTTTTTAAGTAACCCTTGACTGGGTTATAGTTCAATAAAAAGGGGGTGCTACAAGGCACCCCCTTTTTTTTACATCATAGAAGCCATTAGTCTTCATCTTCGTTATCATTAACCGTATCAATCACCGAATCAACCGCAGTAATTGGCAATTTAACAATACCCGCCGCAGTATCCACAACCGCCATCGGAATAGTTAAAAGCGTGCAGCCTGCAAGGCCAGTAAGCATCAAACAAAGTAGTAATTTATTCAACATAGTTAATCCCATAACATTAAATTAGAGCCAACGTTATAACTGCTGGCAGACCAATAGAATCCCGAATAACTTAAGTATTTATCCATGGTCTTATTATAGGTAATAATATGGTCAAAGACATTGGGTTCCCATTAAATATTTTATGCTTAGAGATTCTTCGCTTTGCGTCTACCCAGCAACAAAACCCCCAACAGGCTCACCAGTAACAGCAGTGCTACAGTCGCAACCATCATGCCATCACGCAACTTGCGCCCAGTTAAACCGGTTAGCGGACTCCACTTGTGCAGCACCGAAAAACTCCAGCGCTCAGCGCGATCTATACGCGTATTACTATCCACTAAAATACCTGTAGCCGTATCTACAAACAATGTAGTTGCGTAACTATCATTTAGCTCTACTTTCCATACCGGTAGACGCTTATTGCGAAAATCATAATCGGGGCCAAAATGCCTAACCGGTTCGGGTTTAGATAGTTGCGACACAGCCAAACCAGAGAAACGCTGCGCCATGGCCACCGCCAGTTGCGCATCACTTAAACTCGCCATTGCGCTATCAAAGGTAGCGGGTAAATACAGCGCCATATATTCACTGGACTTTCCGGCAAAGCGCTGCTCGCGATTAACCACAGTTTGCTCTGGCTGTGCCACGCTAGCACGCCAATACAGACGCGAATCAGGGCCGCGCAGCAATGACAAACTATTGATCGACTGATCTTTAAGTTGTTGCAAGCTATAAGTATTGAGATTTTCTGCATTGAGCGAATTAAAGGGCTGATCCAAACGCATGCCATAATCCGACTCAACCAAGGACATTTGCCATAGGTGATAAAAACCACTGACTGACCATGCCAGAAGTGGCAACCATAAAATATAGCCCAAACGTCGGTGGTTGCGCCGTTTGCCATCGCGAATAAGTCGCGATTTTAGCGATAGAATCAGCATAAACCCAAACACAGCACTGGCTACAAGGCACAGCATAAACAGACTGACCAAGATCAGGCGTCCATACTCTAGTGAATCTAGCCACTTTAAAGTGTGCAGATGCTGAAACACCCACTGCAACCGCTGTTTAAAAGGATTGGAAAGACTAGCTAAGGCGCCGGTCTCGGTATAAACAAAGGCCTGCATAGGTCGATCGCCGCCAAAGGTTACTTTGTATACCGGCAACAGGCGATTTACTTTGGGATATTCATCAGAGAACTCGGTAAAAAATTCAACCGCCTCTATTGAGGCGCTATCAAGGCCGGTGTAATAACTAGCCAACCACTGCGCCTGAAGGCGATCTTGATCTTGAAGTAACCGCTGGCTATTGAGGTCATAATACTGTCGCGGCGACTGCTGATCCTGTGTTAATTGCAATAGTGGGCCATTGGCACTGGGCACTAATTTTAACAACCGAGCATCGGTTAAATTGGCTACCGATTTTATCAGCGGTGCCAGATTGTCTAATGGCTTGCCATTCACCTGCATAGTAGGCGGATAAAAGCGCTCTGCCTGAGGGCCAAACCAGCTCATCAATGGATGTGTAATAGCACTAACACCCCAGATAAACATCGCTACAGCACTGGTACAAGCGATTTTTTTATGCCAGCGCATAAGGTGAGTTTTTAACATTGCGGTTTCCTAACCCAGTAACTGATTAAAGCGCCCAACGCAGACCCATAAACCAAGATTTAGGCATTCCAGGCCTGTAGCTTACATCAGGATCATTGACCTGATTCGAGGTATAGGTGGAATACAATGTATTGTTTAAGTTGGCGCCGCGCAGATAAATATCAAACTGATCTGACAGCCTATAATTGAGTCTTAGGTTAACCAGACTATGGCCATCATAGGTTTGGGTATTGGTTTCATCGGTATAGTATTCGCCCACCGAATCCCATTCCAATTCGGCCTTAAACTCTGGTAATAATCGAGGAGTGTAGGCCAGACGTAAATTAGCCAAATTCTCTGGTGCCTTGCCCACTTGATTGCCGGCAAAGTTAATCTGCTGATTACAGAAACAGCTGCGGGAAAAGAATACATAGGTGAAATCTTTGTAAAGTTGATCAGTGCGAGTGACAGATAGTCCCAACTGCCACTCATCATTGATTCTGTAGTCCAGACCCAGCTCAATGCCACGATGCACGGTTTCACCTGCATTGACTATCAAACGGCTAGCATCTCTGATGACTGAAACAATATCGTCCTCAGTATTCATTTCGTAGAAGGCTAACTCATAGTCGAAATCATCGCCGAACTGGCCGCGAAAGCCTATTTCAGCACTGACACTGGTTACCGGTTCTAGCTCAGTGCTATTTTGTGATGAGCCCGCACGAAACAATGATCCTACCGTTGGTGCACGAAAGGCGTAGCGGTAGTTAGCATAGGCTTGATGATCATTGGCATATTGGTAAACAGCTCCAAACTTAGGACTGGTATTGCTATAGTCGATAGAAGTGCTCGCTGGGCGACGATGGGAAAAACCTGCCGGATCCGCCGGCAAAAAGTTTTCATAATCCACTGTAAACTGATCATGACGTACACCCAAGTTTAATCGCCACTGATTATTAAGTTGCAACTCAGCCTGAATATAGGGCGACAGGGATCTCTGTTTGGCATCAAAATGATAATTTAGCACACCACTGCGACTATAGTCTGTGTAGATTCCCTCATCTGTCTGAGTAACCTCGATTTTTTCTTCTGTGTAGGTAGAGGATGTGCTGTCAAAATCCATCCCGACAATAAGCTCTAGAGCATTATCCAAAAATCGCTGACGGTATTTCAATAATGCACCATAACTGGTGAAGTCATAGTCGCGTAAATTAGGGTCGTAGGACACCATCCAGCTCGGCATCATCGCCATTTGGTTATCGCGATAAAATGGTGTAAGGGTCAGCAATTTTTTCCCACTAATCCTGTAGGCAAATTCAGCGGATACGCGCAACGCCTTAACCTCGCGAAAGCCAATGTGATCATGGTAGAAATTTTTAGTTCTACTATTTTGGTAATCATCAAACTCAAGGCTCGACACCCCAGACTGATCAATAGTCGAATGTGCCGCAATCAATTTTACATGCATGCACTCACTAATCTGACCATCAATACGCCCAGTCAACGACTGGCGATCGTAGTCAGCGGCATCGTGAAAACCATCGCTTCGCGTGTGATTAAAATCCAGTCTAGCCGCCAGACTGTCGTCGCCATTAGACAGACTGAGCAAACTGCGCTGCCAACCGTCAGATCCTCGCTCATAGTTAATATTCGTTTCTGAAACCATCGAGGGCGCATTGCTGATAACATTGATCACACCGCCAATAGAATCGCTGCCATAGAGTGCCGAGGCCGGCCCTTTAATCACTTCCACACGACTACTTTGTGGGATGTTAATTTCGTATAAACCATTGTGATTAAAAAAACCTGTGGGGCGCGTGGGCAGACCATCCTCTAAAAATAGATAGACTCCAGCGGTGGTGATCGGCTGACGAATAGAGGCCATATGCCCCTCACCCCCCAAATTATTAATATGCACACCGGCGATACGATTTAATGCTTCGGCGGGATGGGAGGGCGAAATAATGCGCAACGCCTGTTCGGATAGCACGGCGATAGACTCGGCCATTTCATTGAGATTTCTAGTCTCTCTAGTGGTGGTCACCACTATTTCTTGGATATTTTCAGCAAAAGCAAGGTTAAAAACAAATAAGGAATTAGCTGCAACCACCATAATAATGGCCAACGCAAAGCGCTTTAAATTCATAAAATGAGCTCGAGGCAATAGAAACTAAGGCGCGAATTTTAAAGTCTAATCTGCAGTGGCGGAATGTGACAAATTGTCGCACTTTAAAAAAATAAAAAGTAACCTTTAATTCTCTTTATAAGAATGATACCTTTACGTTACATTTAATGACTGGAGGTATTTATGGAAATCCTTGTACCCATACTAGGAATCTTGGCGGGAATAATTATCCCATTAGGCGTTTTCTTATGGATTTACCACGATCAAAAAAACAAAAGACAAACCCTTATTGAAATTTCTAAAAATATTCAAGACTCATCTGAATTAGAAAAAATTCTTAAGCAACTAGATGACAAAAGAGAGCCAGTCAACCATAGAAGAAGTGGCACCATCACCCTATTTGTGGGCATTGGCTTATATCTTTTGGGTGCTGTTGCCCTAGGTAGTATCCTCAAGGGTATCGGCCTTCTAGTCGGGGTAATTGGTATTGGCACCATAATTGCGGGCTATATATTCCCCAATGACAGCGCCCTTTTATCAAAAGCCGTTGAAGACTTTGAAGAAAAATAGTCATGGGTAAAAACCACGATAAGCTGCAAAATAATCTCCAGCAAATGCGAAAATCCAGAGGGCTGACTCAACAGCAGCTCTCTGAGAGCGCAGATGTATCGAGAAAAAGTATTAATGCCGTTGAAAATGGCATCTATATACCCTCGACCGTGTTGGCATTAAAAATTGCCAGAACTTTGGATTGTTCAGTTGAAGAGCTTTTTGAATTACCTAAATAAACAGCTATGGCGCTAAAGCCCTATCTCGACAGCTTTCACCGCTTAACATCTGTTTAAATACATCCAACTGCCGTTGATCTAAACCGCGAGATGTCCACCAAATCGCATGCTCGTTGATATCTCGCCCACTATCAATGACCAGCCCCCACATAGGCGTAATCTGATTGGGAACCATTGAATAACGCACATCTGTAACTAGATTTTTCTCGGCGTCAAAGCCTAAATAATCCTGTGAAAACCACCGAAACCTTTCAATATCCTTCTTTTGTTGGCTGTCTTTATTAAGATTGGGTAGATGGCGTTGGTAGTCAAATATTCTTGCGATTTCACCTAAACACCAGGTTGAAGATTGAAGCGTTCGAATAGCATCAACATAAAACTTTTCTTCATGCTGATAAATGGACTTCCACAAAATCAGATTTCCAAATGATGGCTTAAGTGTTAGACGCTCTGGGGTGTGCCCTCTTAAAAGCGCCAGCTCATTGGCCGCCTTAAACGCTCTATCATATTGCACAAAACCTAAAGATAGATAAAAAGTGACCCATCCAATGGCAAAATAACTAAAAAGGCGTTTTCTGGTTTTTATTGCAGTCCCTATAAGAATTAATATAGGAATGGTAAACAGCGGATCGACAATAGATATATTATTCCATGTAACCCGTTCGTTGGAGAAAGGCCAAAAGAGTAGCGTGCCATATGAAGTACATGCATCTAATAGCCCGTGGGTTGCATAACCCAAAAAACTCGCCAAATAGACAGTTTTTAGACTCAGGGATTTTCTGAACAAAGGATAAAGAAATAGAGCAACAATCAGAGCGCCAAAAGGAATAAAAAACAGCGAGTGAGTAAACTGGCGATGGTATTCAAGAAATAAAATTGGATCCGTTGATGACCGAATCAACACATCTAGATCAGGCGCCAAACCCGCAAGAAAACCAATCACCGTGATACTGAGGATATTTTTCTTATTAGCTGTGGACTGGGCAAAGGCTGCGCCGACTGTACCTTGAGATATTGGATCCATAATGTTTAAGTAAAAATATTACTTCCACTCAATAGTCTGTTTCTATATAACAATAACTGATAAATGTTAATACAACGTTTGTTCACTATGACAAACCACAACCAACTTATTGCCTGTGGGGTCGCGAACATAGGCGGCAAAAAAGTGGGGATGAACATCCCGTAACCTGGGTGCGCCCTCATCATGCCCGCCATTTTCCAGTGCTAGTTGGTGAAATTTAACCACCTGCTCTCTGGTTTTCGCAAGTAGGGCAACATTAACACCATTACCCGCTGTGGCCGGCTCGCCATTATAGGTATTACCAATAAACAAACAATTTACGCCACTACCTATGTCCTCCTCAGCGCCATAGCCAGCGTAAGTATCACCAGTATCTTGCCTAGAAACACCCAGCACGGGCATAACCTGATCATAAAAGGCGATAGATTCAGTAAGATTATTGGTACCCAAACATATATGGCTAAACATTTTTATTCCCACTCAATGACATCCTGATCGTAACCCATTGATTATATTGATATTTTAAAAAGTGTGAAACGAGTGTGAAAGTTGAGCCTTTGCATTCACCCGACGAAACAATCAAAACCATTTAAAAACTCACCGATAGTTTCACACTGTGTAACTAAAGAATATCATAATCTTCTGTATAGGTAATTCGTTATAAAACATTAAGATTTTTACTTCTCATTCTGGGGCTATTATTTTTATTGCACATGGCGCCACAAGCATTTAATATACCCCCTATGGGTATACGATTTTTAACTTTTTGTTTGCTTGCAATACTTTCAATGAGTGTTGATAGCAGACCTGTATCCTATCCCGGTGGATTCACCTTGATGACCAAAGCAGATAATTTCCAAAATTCTGTTTACATGCATTACTCGCCCACCTATAAATATGCAATTGGCATAGAAGGAAAAAAAGATAAGCGTATAGAAGATCAATACTCGCTACTACGATTTACCTATCTTGTTAATCGAAAAAACACCCACAATTCTCAAAGAAATTTATACTTTCAGTCAGGCTTTAGTCTCGACTCAAATGACAACTTGTTTTATGGGATTCATGGTGACTGGGAAACTAGAAGATACTTTATAGGATTTGACTTTAAAAAAGTTGAGTCAATAAACCAAAATTTTTCTGAACAGAAATATCAGATAGGGTTTGCACCCTATCTAGGTGAATATGGTGATCTTCACACCTGGATAATGTTAAAGGCTACAAAAAATTCAATTACTGACACAACATCAACTTACCCTTGCCTAAAATTTTTCAAAGGAGACAATCTTTTGGAGTTGGGTTACAACGGAAAATCAAATTGGGATTTTCATTTTATGCGAAGGTTTTAAGGAGGTTTTATGAAAAATATTTTTTTTATCACATTTGCAATTTCATCATTCTCACTGGCAGATAACATGATGCATCATTCTCATGAGGATGCGCATAATTCACAACAACACAATACTGAAATCTTTGTTGACGGAAATAACTTTGGTGTTGATCAAAAGAGATTTAGCAATTTTGTAAAAAATCTTAGCGGCGCCAAAGTAGCGGTTATTAGCGTTCAGGGTATGGTTTGTGATTTCTGTGCTCGAGGAATCGAAAAAACCTTTAAAAAGGATGAGAATGTTATCAGCGTAGATGTTGACCTAAATAAAGGTAAGGTTTTGATCGCTTACAAACAGGAAGGCGAAATAAGCTATGATGATATAAAAGAAAAAATAACTGCCAATGGTCAAAATGCAACAAAAATGGAAGTTTTAGATCTTTAAGGCATCGATATGAATGTTAAGTCATCTAACTTTATTTCCTTATTTTTATCATCTTCAACATTAATTTGTTGCGCCATGCCTGCACTTTTTGTCTTGCTTGGCGCAGGGGCATCATTCGCAAGCCTAGTGAGTTTCTTTCCTTTTTTAACTATTCTTTCTCAACATAAAATTGCTATTACTTGCTTTGCAGCAATTATGCTTCTGATAGCAGGGTTTGCGAATTATAGATCACAGTATGCGCCTTGCCCAACAGACCCAGAATTGGCAAAACTTTGTATGCAAACAAGAAAACGGTCAAAGTTCATATTTTTTCTTTCTTTAGCAATTTTTTCCTTTTCAACAATATTCACATATTTAGTCCCGAGGTTTTTATGAGTCATCCATGTCACAAAGAACAACTAGCAGGAATTAATAGAATAGAGGGGCAAATTCGAGGAGTTGGGAAGATGATCGAAGAAGGAAAGTATTGCATTGATATTCTTAATCAATTGAAAGCTGCTAGAAGTGCAATAGCTACAATTGAGGGGAAAATTTTAAAAACACATCTAAAAAACTGTGTGAAAGATACTCTAAATAGTGACTTAGATTTTGAAGAAAAAGTCGAAGAACTTCTAAAGACGCTAAAACGCTAGAATAGCTACATTTTGGTTGTGACTTATGATTTTCAATAGACACGAGTTTGTGAAACAAACTGTGAAAGTAGAATTTAAAAACTCAATAAAAACAA
>CAXRCX010000004.1:0-5299 GCA_964229255.1 Porticoccaceae bacterium | reverse complement strand
AGGCTTTCATCTCGCCCCCGTATACTTCTGAACAAACGCGCGTCATCGCCGCCGTTAATGTCGTCTTACCATGGTCAACGTGGCCAATTGTACCTACGTTTACGTGCGGCTTACTTCTTTCAAATTTTTCTTTTGACATCTCACCATCTCCTAAAAGGACTCCGGGGAATTAGCAACTTACTAACTCTTTAACCGGTTTCTAAATAAACAATACTCACTTTAAAGCAGCTAAGCCTTAACCCAAATTATGGAGCTCATAACCGGATTTGAACCGGTGACCTCTTCCTTACCAAGGAAGTGCTCTACCTACTGAGCTATATGAGCACTAACCCTAAGTAACTCTGGAGCGGGCAGCGGGAATCGAACCCGCATCATCAGCTTGGAAGGCTGAGGTTCTACCATTAAACTATGCCCGCAAAACCCACTCTAAAATCACTTTTGTATTGCTTATGGCCGTGACATTGAAGCCCTTACAATACAATCAATCTGGTGGCGGGAGGTGGATTCGAACCACCGAAGCTTTCGCGTCAGATTTACAGTCTGATCCCTTTGACCGCTCGGGAATCCCGCCAAAATTTTCTACAAAAAAGCACCATCGACAAATTCAATTATACTTTTTATATATCAGCATGAATCTGGGCGACGTTTTCACATCCCCAGATTTGCTTTTGCTTTGAGCAGACATCAAATGATGCATTCTCAAAGCGGTCGCGTATTCTCTAGCGCTACACAACCAATGTCAACAATTGCAATAAAATCAGCAATTTGGCCTGAGAAATGGAGCTGGCGAGAGGAGTCGAACCCCCGACCGGCTGATTACAAGTCAGCTGCTCTACCAACTGAGCTACGCCAGCACTTCTCAAGGCGGAGCGCGATTTTAGAGAAAGTGGGGGTTATTAGCAACCTTAAATGCGGGTTCTTTTTAATTTTTTTTAAAAACAGGTGAAATCTGCCAGATTTGGCCGCTCAATGTCAGAAAAAATGGTAAGATTGATCGCGCTCTACTGTTGATTTTATTGCGCTTAGATTTCAATAAGATCAACGCCAGTAAGCAGCATGCCATCAAGCACTAAATTCGAATGATAGTCGGCATTATGGCTTATGGCTTGCAGTAAAATTTTACCGTCACCACCGGTTATTACAATGCGAACAGGAAACTGCGAGGCCAGGCTTTCAATGGTTGAAACAGCGGCCAACAAGCAGCCTCTATTAACCGCTTGCTTGGTATTCTTCCCCGGTAGCCAAAGTTCTTCAGCACAGCTGCTGACAACCCGCACATCACTGGTGTTTTCCCACAGCGCATCATGCATTAGACGCAAGCCCGGAGCAATATATCCACCCACATGCTGACCGTTGGGACCGATAATATCAATAGTAATAGCACTGCCGGCATCGACCACCATCACTGGCTCTTGATAGGTATCATAGGCCGCCGCGATCGCTAACCAACGATCAATGCCAAGGGTTTGGGGGTCCTCATAGGCACAACTTAACTCACCGAGAGTTGCAGACACCACTGCCAAGCGAATAGGCGCTGAAAATTGCTGGCGCAACTGTTGCTTTAAGAGCTCGACCACTTTGTCGCCAGACACACTAGCTATTCGAATCTCGCTGGGAGATTTGATAGCAGAAAAGTCTATATTTTTTTCATTAGCAATGTCAGATGTCAGATGCGTACCCTGAGATAGTAGCTCCCCATTGTCAGTAAGCCGCCACTTTATTCGACTATTGCCTGCATCTATAGATAAAATCATAGCTCTTGGCATCCTTAATTATCATTTAGTCGGCGTAGACTTAATTCACCACCAATAAAGCTTTCTATTTCGCCGTTGGGCAATTTTAATTTTAATGCCCCGTACTCGTCGACACCAACGGGGATTCCCGATGTCGACTGATTGACCGTACTTACCACTGCCGGCATATTATAAAACGCATCTATCGCCTGCCATTCGTCTTGATAATGGGCGAAGCCGCATTGCTGATAATCGGTCAAAACATCAAAGCAATGATTAATAATATAGGCCGCTAGCTTATTGCGTGAAATTCTCTCACTTGAAACTGTAGTGATATCCGTCCACTGCTGATCTATACTACTTCCGCTTTGCTCAGGCATCGCGTGATTGATACCAATACCAATGATAACTGTGCACTGCCCCGCGGGATCGCCAACCATTTCGAGAAGTATGCCGCCAAGCTTTTGATTTTCAATATAAATATCATTGGGCCATTTAAGCCTGACACCCTCAATATTCAATTGTTTTAGAGCGCGACTAACAGCAACGCCAATAGCCAAGCTTAAACCTTGAAGTGCAGCAGCCCCCTGGTCGAAATCCCATACCATGGATAAATAAAGATTTGCCGCAAAGGGACTAACCCAACTTTTACCTCTGCGGCCTCGACCCATAGTTTGATATTCCGACAAAACCACAGCGCCACTTGCCGAGTTAGACTGAGCCTCTATCAATTGATTGGCTGCTTTATTGGTGGAGTCGATAGTTTGATAAATATGTAAGCCATTTAAATACTGTTTACACAAAGCGCTCAAATCAGTGGGAATTTGATTGGCATCTAATAATTCAAAGTTGTCTGGTATCTTATAGCCTTTGCCCTTCACCGACTCCAACTGCAACCCCATTGCCTCCAGTGTCTGCAGTTGCTTCCAAACTGCCGTCCGCGAAACACCCAAAGCTTGGCCTAGATCCTCACCCGAATGAAATTGGCCATCGTTTAGTATTTTTAATAACTCAGATTTAATCGCTGCGCCCTCAATACAAAAATAGTCAAACCTGTAACCTGCAAATAGTAATTTATCTCACTGACTAGTGCTTTATAAATTAATCCAAATAAATCGAAAACCCAGAGCCATAGTCACCCAGGCAAATCCTCTGCGTAATTTTTGTGCATTTACTCTATGCGCCAATAATGCCCCCAATCTGGCACAGGGTAAACTGGCGATAATAATTCCCAACAAAGCGGGTAAAAATACAAAGCCTACACTACCCTCTGGTCGACTGAGACCATCGATGGTTGCCGTTGAGTACGCTAGTGTCGCCCCAATAGCGACCGGTAGACCACAGGCGGCTGCAGTACCCACAGCCTGATGAATCTTGATACCAAAAAAGGTCAAAAGTGGCACACTTAGGGTACCTCCGCCAATGCCAAACAGCGCTGATATGCCGCCGATCAAGCTGCCAGACGCGCCCATGCCCAAATAGCCCGGCAGTGATCTAACACCCACCTTAGGCTTATAGACTAACAACTGCAGCGCAACCAATATTAAAAAGCCACCAAACAGCAATTGCAACAACACACCACCGAGGGAAATGGCGAATAGCCCGCCCAACAAACCACCGAGCAGAATGCCGGGAACCAGTGTTTTAACTATATCCCAGCGTATCGCCTGTTTTTGATGATGGGTATAGATCGAGCTTAGCGCAGTAAAAACAATGGTGGCCAATGAGGTGCCGATCGCCATGTGAGTGGTAATTTCAGCCGGCATACCGCGAGCCAGAAAAGTGAAGATTAGCAATGGCACAATCACTGCGCCGCCACCCAAACCAAACAGTCCGCTGATTAGCCCAGCAATGCTCCCAACCATTAGATAAAAAAGATATTCCATAAAATATGCTTGCCTGATATTACTTCAATCAGGGTGCATTATGCCCTTTGTGGAGCCTATATTGTTAGTTTAAATAAGTAATGGGAATTTTTCGCTGATCAATTGCTTAGTGAATGCCTTAAAAACACTAATTTGCCGGCTAATTGGTCAGTTTTTACAAGGCCAAATACGCTACCGTCATGGGAACCAACTGACTTATCACCCAATAACAGCACTTCATCGGCTTTGAGCTTGCGGGCATAGAGTCTAATCAATGCCGATTTTTTCTCACTTAAAATAAAGTTATCGCCCAATGAGTTGTGTAATGGCTGACCATTTAATTCAAGCCGCCATTGATTGGGAGCAATTTCCTATACTGCTAACTGATCACCCGATAAGCCACGGATAAATTTGGCTACATTTTTTATCGCCCCAGCGATACATGACTAGATCTCCATATTGAATGGGGTTGCATCCATAGTAGCCACCCAAAAATAACAGCTGATCTCCCGATAAATAGTGCGGGGCTGAGTGAGGTGCCAGTCAATGTACGCACATCGGCATAATTAACACAGGAGAGATTAGAGGGCAAAGCCAGTGGCATCACAGCTGTTTTTTGCTGTAGGCATTGCTAGCAGCCACTAAGAAAAACCAACAAAATAAAAGTCAGGGGTGCTGTTTTAAAACCGTCTTGCAAACCTAAATCACAAAACCCTATGAAAGATACCATTTTATACACCACGGCATCATAAACATACCCCGCCAGAGGTCTAAAAGTGAGCTCTACTTAACACATCTAACATAAGCCGCAGGCTCTTCAAAAACGCCTGTATAGGCGTCCAACTTCCAATAGTTGGCTACCACCCAATCCGGCCAAGGCGGTGTCGCATAGGGGTGTGCAGTAGACGGAATTACTGGTGTAGCCGTCCTGTATAACAGGCCGTTCGAGCCCTCATTTCTACAGGCCTCATCTCTGGAACAAGCGTTGATAAATTCATCGACCGTAGGCAGTCGCCAACCGCCACCATCGTCCGTTAAGCCAACACAATATGCCAATGCAGCATGTAGAGAAACAGCTGAATTTTTCGGCTGTGAAATTTGCGTCGGGTACCCCCCAGATACAGTTGACGATGAACCAGACGCAATAGCGGCATCCACATAGGTTTTAACCGCGCTGGTGGTTGGTATGGTAGTGTCATTATTGATATCAGCAATGGATGTAACAATAGCACTGCTACTTGCATCAACCGACCCCGATTTTAGGGCACCGGTAACATCTAATGCACCTGTAACCGCAAAATTAGCCGTTATTTTAGAATCGACATTGGTTTCAAATGCCGCACTATTGGCCGCCAGCAGAAGCCCAAGATTAATGCCGCAAAGAGCGACGAAAATTAAATAGATTTTTGATCCTTGAAAACTGAAGGCATACCTGCTGTTGTCCTTAACTTTATAGTCCATTACATAACTCCTTTGTTATACCTATAGGTATAGATCAACTACAAGTAATTTTCCATTCTAAAGCCCATAAAAAAATCCCAGCTGCAATTGCAACTGGGATTTTTAATTTAGAAGCCTGACAATGACCTACTCTCACATGGGGAAGCCCCACACTACCATCGGCGATGAACCATTTCACTGCTGAGTTCGGGATGGGATCAGGTGGTTCTAGTTCTCTATGGTTATCAGGCAAACTGGTAT
>CAXRCX010000003.1:0-147655 GCA_964229255.1 Porticoccaceae bacterium | reverse complement strand
GGGGGCTCTCCGATGAACTCGGTCCGCTTCAGTATTCCGAGGACGAGGGCGAGGTGTTCCTGGGTCGATCGGCCGGGAGCCAAACCAAATCAGTGTCCAGTGATACTGCCAAGGCAATCGACCGCGAAGTTCGCAAGATTATCGACGAATGCTACAGCCGGGCCAGTGAGATTCTTGAGTCGAATCGCGACAAGCTTGAATTGATGAAAGATGCCCTGATGGAGTATGAAACCATCGATGCTGATCAGGTGGATGATCTTATGGCAAGGCGCAAAGTTCGTCCGCCACGTCAATGGGATGATAATGATGCCGGCCCTTCAGGCGGAGCATCTAGCGCTGATAAAACTGCGCCAAAGGGCCCCAATGTCGGTGATCCTGTAAAAGGCATCTAGCAAAATAAAGCAAAAAACACCGAGCCATTTCAACGGCTCGGTGGTATTGTCTCAACCATGTCAAAATTACAGCCACAGACCAATCGCCTCAAGTGCGGCACTAAAGTTCTCGATCTGTCTAATCCTGCAGTGATGGCGGTGCTAAATATCACGCCGGATTCCTTCTCTGATGGCGGTCAGTTATTTACCAATCAACACATAGATAAAGCTAAGGTTTTGTCGACAGTCGAGACCATGATTGAAGATGGTGCCGATATTATTGATCTAGGGGGTGAGTCCACCCGCCCCGGAGCCCAGCCCGTCAGCACCCAGCAAGAGCTCGATAGGGTTATTCCAGTTCTGGAGCTGTTGGCAGCAAACTTTGATAGTATTTTTTCGGTTGATACCAGTACCCCTGAAGTTATGCAGCAGGCGGCTAGGTCCGGCGCACACCTTATCAACGATGTCAGAGCCTTACAGCGGCCAAATGCTTTAGAGACAGCGGCGCAATTACATTTGCCAGTCTGTCTAATGCATATGCAAAACCAGCCGACAAATATGCAGCAAAACCCCCAGTACAAAGATGTTGTTACAGAAGTTATTGAATTCTTGCAGCAGCGCAAATTGCAGTGTAATTCAGCGGGGATACCCTCGCAGCAGATACTTCTGGACCTCGGTTTTGGTTTTGGTAAAACTCTCGAGCACAATCTGGCACTCTTTGCTGGGTTACCTGAAATTGCTCGGCAAAAACAACCTATAGTTGTGGGAGTGTCGAGAAAATCAATGATTGGCCAATTAATAAATACAGAAGTGAATGATAGATTGATTGGAAGTGTTACAATGGGGCTTTTAGCTGCACAAAAAATCTATTCTGTTGGCGGATCTATGATTCTGCGCGTTCACGATGTCAAAGAGACGGTGCAGGCAATACAAATATGGCAAGCGACAAAAATTATAAGGGTTTAATAACCAATGAAGCGTAAATATTTCGGTACAGATGGTATCCGTGGCAGGGTTGGCGAACACCCTATAACGGCCGATTTTATTCTCAAGCTCGGTTGGGCGGCAGGCAAGGTGCTGACCAAATATGCCGATGGCAAAAAGAATCGGGTTATTATTGGTAAAGACACAAGAGTTTCTGGCTATATGTTCGAATCTGCACTGGAAGCGGGGCTAATTGCCGCGGGGGTGGATGTGGACTTACTTGGGCCTATGCCAACTCCGGCAATTGCATACCTGACCCGTACCTTTAGAGCGGCGGCGGGTATTGTCATCAGTGCCTCCCACAACCCAGTAGAAGACAATGGCATTAAATTCTTCGCCGCTGATGGTTATAAGTTGCCAGATGAGGTGGAGCTTGAAATTGAAGCCTTGATAGATCAGCCATTAGTCACTAATAGCTCAGAAAGTTTGGGTAAGGCGCGGCGCATTCACGATGCATCTGGTCGCTATGTAGAATTCTGTAAGGGAACACTGCCACTGGGCTTTAATTTAGCTGGAGTAAAAGTGGCGCTCGACTGTGCCAACGGCGCCACCTATAACACCGCGCCCAGAGTATTTAAAGAGCTCGGTGCCAGCTTAGTTACCATTGGCAATAACCCCGATGGGTTTAATATCAATCGCCAGTGCGGCTCCACTCATATGCAGACATTACAGGATCTGGTAAAGCAAGAGCAGGCTGATATTGGTATTGCCCTAGATGGTGATGGAGATCGGGTTTTATTTGTCGATCACTCTGGCGAAATAGTCGATGGTGATGAGCTGTTGTATATAATTGCTCAGCATCGGCACAGTCATAGCGACTGCGATGGTGTTGTCGGTACTCAGATGAGTAATTTAGGTCTAGAGTTGGCGCTAAAGAAAATGAATATCCCTTTTGTGCGCACCAAGGTTGGCGATCGCTATGTGGTCGAGGCACTAAAGGCCAATAATTGGCTGCTCGGTGGTGAAAGTTCTGGCCATATACTCTGTGGTGAGCTCAATACAACAGGTGATGGTATAGTCTCTGCCTTGCAGGTAATGCTAGCACTTGGTGAAAGCGGTCAATCACTGGCAGAGTTAAAAGCTGGGATGACAAAATTTCCCCAGACTATGATTAATGTAAAGTTACCTAAAAAAGTGGATATCAGTGACAATATTGAGGTCAATCAAGTAGTCAGTGAGGCCGAGAAAAAGTTGGATGGACGCGGTCGTGTGTTGCTTCGTCCGTCAGGAACAGAGCCGGTTATTCGAGTTATGGTCGAAGGTGAAGACTCTGTATTGGTAAATGATTTGGTTGCCCAAATTGCAGATGTCGTTAAACAACAGCTCAATTAAATGCCATAACCTTGTTTGTTGGTTGTATATTGGCTGTTAGTCGGGTAGCATTCGCACCCGTTTGGGAAAACCCCTCAAAAGAGGAGAGCTGAGGATGGCAAAGCCGTTATTAGCGGGCAACTGGAAAATGCATGGTACTGCAGAATCGGCGGCTGAGTTAGCTAGTCAGATTGCAGCCTTTTCAGGCGAGAAGCCAGATTTAATGGTTTTTCCTGCCTATGTATGTATTCCAGCTGTGGCCGAAGTTTTATCGGAGAGCTCGGGCATTGCTCTGGGAGCACAAAACCTCAGTCATTTTCCCGAGGGAGCCTATACCGGAGAGGTTTCTGGAAGAATGCTTGCCGATATAGGCTGTAGCCATGTGCTAGTTGGGCACTCTGAGCGGCGAACATATAACGCTGAAGACAATGACTTGGTGGCAGAAAAATTTGCCGCAGCACAGGATAGCGGCCTAGTACCGGTTCTTTGCGTAGGAGAGACCCTTCAGCAGCGGCGGGAAAAGATACAGTTGCAAGTGATCAAAGCACAGATCGCGGCAGTGATAAAAAGGGTTGGATTGCAGTCAGTATGCAATGCAATCATAGCCTACGAGCCGGTATGGGCAGTAGGTACTGGAGAGACAGCAACACCGGAACAGGCTCAACAGGTGCACAGTTATATCAGGTCAGAGTTGGGCGGCGGTGGCGTGAATACACGGCTTTTGTATGGCGGTAGTATTAATGCGAAAAATGCGGCTGATTTATTTGCTCAGCCAGATATAGATGGTGGTCTGGTTGGCGGGGCTTCATTAGAAGCAGAACATTTTATAAAAATTGCACAACAATTAATCGAGCGAAAGTAATGGAACAATTTATTTTAATTTTTCACTTTGTAGTAGCCGTGGCACTTATCGGCCTTATTCTTATTCAGCAGGGTAAAGGCGCAGAGGCTGGTGCCTCATTTGGCGCAGGTGCTTCGCAAACCGTTTTTGGTAGTTCGGGGGGTTGGAATTTCTTCAGTAAAACAACCGCTCTGCTAGCAACAGTATTCTTTGTAACTAGCATCAGCCTAGCTGTTATTGCGAAAAATCGCACAGTAGTTAGTGATATTGATCTTCCAGTGCTTGAGCAGGTAACTCCTGAAACTGCAGTTGAAAGTACTATTCCTGAAGTTGACTCTGAAGCTGGATCTGCACTTCCAGTGGTAGAAGACTAATATCTTTATTTGCATTTCAATGATGATTGCCCAAGTGGTGGAATTGGTAGACACGCTATCTTGAGGGGGTAGTGGCGCGAGCCGTGCCGGTTCAAGTCCGGCCTTGGGCACCATTGAATGAGCGAGAGACACTGCTCAATTTAACTTGATGAAATTAAAATTCTTCTGCAGAGCGTTTCGCGGCGTTAAGTGTATTTATTTGCCTCTTTTTTTTGGGGGGTCGGATTCATATAGTATTCCCGTCTAATTAACGGTATATCTCATTTTAAACTCAGCTTGCCATAGCTGGCTAAACTGCCTTAGCATGCGGATGGTGCTTAACAAAGGGATGCCTGTATAAATGTTAGATACGGATCAATAGATGCAGTCATTAAACAATGACTATACTAAGTATAGAACTGAGCTATGTAGCTATGTTGTTGGTAAATTTCAGGTAACTCGGGATGATGCTGAAGATATAGTTCATACTGCCTATGCCCGCGTGTTGGAGATCAAGGATCAGTCGATCAAAAATCCGCGAGCACTGTTGTATAAAACATCTTACAACATAGCGATTGATCGTATCAGACACGGCGTTGTTCGCCAGAAGCATGTAGGTACAGTGATTGCCTCTAAGGCATCGGCAATTGAGGAGCTTGGGCCAGAGCGAATTGTCGAGGGTGATAAGCGGTTAAGTATTGTGGTTAAGACCATGTGGGAGATGCCAGAAAAGCGTAGAAAACTGCTGATTATGAGTCGTTTTGATGGATTGAGTTACGCGCAAATTGCCCGCCGAGTTGGGCTATCTGAAACCTCAGTTCGAAAACATATTAGTAAAGGGTTATTGGATTGTCAGAAGGCACTCCAAAAAAAAGGTTATATAGATGACTAAAAGCTTCGAAGAATTGCCAGAGCATATCAATGAGCAGGCCAGTGAGTGGTTTGCCCTGATGCAGTCTGGTAATGCCACAACAGAAGATCAGAGGCTTTTCGGTACATGGTTATCGATAGACCTTGAGCATAGGCGAGCCTATGATCAGCTCGAGTCTATCTGGCATAGCCTAGGTGAGCAATCTTCAAATTCAGAAGTAATGGCCTTGAGACAATCGGTCCAAACTAATTGGATAATAGCCAGATTCAAGTGGATTATCTTTTCAACATTGCTCGGCTTGCAAAATACATTCAGTCTATTTGCTAGAAGACCACTAAACTACGGCACGGCAGTTGCTTTTCTGTTGGTTGCAGTAGTCGTGGTATCTATCCAGCAGCCCACAGCTCCTGCGGTTAACTACTTTGCTACCAGTACCGGGCAAATTCAAACGCTGACCCTAGCGGATGGCAGTGAAATTACATTGGGAGCAAAATCCAAAGTTAAAATAACTATGGATAAATTAGGGCGAGGCGCTGAATTACTTCAGGGTGAGGCATTTTTTGATATTGCCTCAGATAAGATCAGGCCTTTTGTGGTGCTAGTGGATAAGGTGGCTATTGAGGTGGTCGGCACCCAGTTTAATGTGCTTAAACGCACAAATAGCGTCAATGTATCGGTTCTTGAAGGGCGAGTGAATGTCTCCAATCACAATGCACAAAATTATCGCAAAAAATCCTACAATCCGCTGTCATTGACGGCCGGTCAGCAAGTGGTCAAAGCAGGGAGTTCAAACTTTGGTCAAGTGGAGACTGTAGATATTGCCGAGCTAGCAGCATGGCGCAGCGGCCGCTTAATTTTCACCGAAACCGCTTTAAAAGATGTAATAGACGATGCTAGTCGTTATTTTGATGGCAAGTTTTCTATGCAATCTAAAGAGTTGGCCGATCAAAAAGTTACCGTGTCCTTGCGCACAGACCAAATTAATCAATTGCCACAAATGCTCGCCCAAGTTTTACCTATTGAATACAGAAAAATTCCCGGCAATATCGTAGTTCTTGAAAGCGCCGCACTTCGCTAGTTTTTAGCGTTTCAGTCATTGCTGTGGTGCTGATCTAAATTCCAGTTCCCTTCATTATTTATTCTTTTTTGCATAAAAAGGTGCGGAATTTTACCTTGTCTCCGTCATATATACGGTCGTGCATTTTTCGACTAAAAAAATCATAATTAAACGGGGGAAAAGTATGTTTAAGAAAACAAAAATTTCTTCGGCTATTCTTGCTGCTGCTGGAACATTGGCAGCTGGTCAGGCTATAGCTGAGGCAAGCTCAATTGATGAGGTTGTGGTTACCGGTATTCGCGGTAGTCTTGAGAGAGCAATGGATGTCAAACGTGATTCATCTGGTGTTGTCGACGCAATCTCTGCAGAAGATATGGGTAAATTCCCAGATAGTAACCTAGCGGAATCACTTCAAAGAATTTCAGGTGTATCCATCAACCGTGTTAACGGTGAGGGATCTGAAGTTACTGTTCGTGGTTTTGGTGGTGGATTTAACCTTGTAACCCTGAATGGACGTCAAATGCCGTCGGCTAATGTGGGTACTATTACTGGTAACCCCTTAGACCAAGGTGCTACAGGAAGTAGCCGTTCTTTTGACTTCTCAAATCTAGCTTCTGAAGGCGTCAAAGGTCTGCAAGTATACAAAACCGGTCGCGCGTCTGTTGCTACAGGTGGTATAGGTGCAACGATTAATGTTGAAACTGTAAAACCTTTAGATTCAGCGGGTACTCAGGCTGTTATTGGTGTTAAAGCAGTGAATGACACTAGCGGCGATGATGTTACTCCAGAAGTCAGCGGCCTATATAGTTGGACTAATGACGATGCAACTTTAGGTGTCTCTCTCTTTGGTAGTATTCAAGAGCGTGATTCTGGTAGTCGCCATGCAAGTGTTGAAGAATTTGGATTGCGTACTTGGGATGCTTCCGATGTACCTACAACTCTTGCCAATCTTGGTATCAGAGAAAATGCGACGATCGTCAATGCACCCAACGATGGTCAGTTAGTCTACCGACCAACTAACCTCGGCTTAGGTGTTAACCACGATGAGCGCAAGCGAACTAATGGTTTGCTAACCGTTCAGTTTGCACCAAATGACGATATGACCATCACTGCTGACGCTGCCTATGCTGAGAATGTTATGGATTCAACATCTCTAATTGACGGCCTTTGGTTTAACGGTACCGCTGACTATGTTGAGTATGATGGAAACACTGTTGTTGCAGCTCCTGTATTGTTCGCAGAAGATGTTGACGGTGGTAAGGATTTCTTCTTCCAGAATCTCGATATGGGCACCAAGGATACTCTTGAGTCAATCGGTTTAAATCTCGATTGGAATGTGAGTGACAAGCTAAACTTAAGCTTTGATGCTGCGTCATCAGAAGCTAAGAGTGGCGGAAATGGACCTCAGGGCAACAACGTACTTCGTATGAATGTTGCTGGTGCTACTGCGGGATGGCAGGCAGTTGATTTCGGTCAAGAGATTCCACAGGGTGTGGCTTCTATTGATGATACTAACAAGGGTAACGACAACGGTGTATTTGATGCGCCGGACGTTGGTTCCCAGGTTACTCAGTTCACAAGCTCAGATCAGACAGCAGAAATTGACCAGCTATCATTTGATGGGTCTCTAGATTTCTCTGACAACATCGATGTAGATTTTGGTGTTGGCTATATGAGCACTGAAATGCAACAGACTCGCACCTCTGGTTCTAACGCTCTAGGTGGTTGGGGTGTTGATGCTCCAGGTGATATCCCCGAGGGGCTTATTGAGCAGGTTAATACGCTCGGTGAGTTTGACTATGAGGGCACGGGTGTTGCGGGTGTTTCTCAGCCTGCTGGCGAAAATGCACCAATTGCATTGGGTTCAGTTTCATGGAAAACCGATCCATTAACCCTTTTAAACGCTATTGCTGCTGATTACGGTTATGATGCCGCTAATATGCCAATCAATGGCAGTGACAATAATCAGGTAGAAGAAGATACTCTATCTGTCTATGGTCAGGTAACTATGGATGGTGATGTTGGCGGTATGCCAGTCAACGTTGTAGCCGGTTTGCGTTGGGAAGAAACGGATGTTACTTCTACTTCACAACAGGCAGTGCCAAATGCCTTTGTTTGGGAGTCAAATAATGACTTCTCATTCAGCCTTGGCACAGGTGCTGAGAACCTAGTAAGCGAGTATACCTACAGCACATTGTTGCCTAACTTGGATGTATCTGTAGATATTACCGATAGCTTAAAAGGTCGAGTTTCATTTAGTAAAACTCTAGCACGTCCGGAATATAGCCAAATGTATACAGCAACAACTGTGAACGTTCCTAGCCGTATCACACACCTTGGCGATAGTCCTTCAGCGAACCGCGGTAATGCTAGCCTTGATCCCTTAGAGTCAAATAACTTTGATGTGTCGCTCGAGTACTATTATGGCGATGCAAATTACTTCTCAGTGGGCTACTACCAGAAGAATGTATCAAACTTCATTGGTATTCAGCAGAACAATGAGTCGCTATTTGGCCTGAGAGACGCAACAGCTTCGAATGCTACATTCATGTCTGATGCAATTACTCAGCTAGCAGCTATTAATGTAGCAGAAAGTGAAGATAGACTTTTCTCTATGACTGCAATTTTACAAAATGCTGGTGACTTTACTGGTGCTACTGGTGCAGAAATGTACAATAATGAGTTAGCAAATTATAATTCTGAACAAGAATTCCATGATGCTATCTTCAGTGCCTATGATGTAACGCCTGTTGCTACAGACCCGTTAATCCAGTTCGCCGTGAGAAGTCCAACCAACTCACAGGACGCAGAGATCTACGGTTTCGAAGTTGCATCTCAGCATTTCTTCGGTGATAGCGGCTTTGGCTACCAGTTTAACCTTACCACTGTAGAAGGTGATATTGGTTATGAGAATGGTTCGGATCCTGGTCAGGATCAGTTTGCACTTCCAGGCTTGAGCGATACGCTTAACTTTGTGGGAATCTACGAGAAAGATAATCTTTCGGCACGTTTAGCTTATAACTGGCGTGATGATTTCTTGAATCAAGTTAACCGTTCAGTAGGTAGTACTCGTAACCCTGAGTACGTTGCCTCTGTTGAGCAGTTAGACTTGAACGTAAGTTATGAGTTGGATTCGGGTGTTATTCTGTCGTTGGATGCGATTAATCTAACTTCAGAAGGTCAGCGCAAGTATGGCCGTACCGAAACCGCAGCGTTCTTCGTGCAAGAACTTGATCCGCGCTATGTATTATCAGCACGGTACTCGTTCTAATATGAAAAATGTACTCTCTCTGAAGGCAATGTTTTCAGGGAGAGTACAACTACCTCAAAGAAATTTTTCATAGTTTAAAGAGCCTCCAGTTTATTGTTTGCTGGGGGCTTTTTTTAAATAATAAATATAAAAATAAGGGCTGCCTAGAATGCCCAAACAGGTAAAATGGATAGAAATATGAGTAAAGCAGTGCTGCTAAATAATGTAGAACACAAAGATTTAAAAGTAGATTCTGGCTACAGTGAGAAATATGGGGATAATGTTAATCGTGCACTAGCTTTTACTGCAGAATTTGCTGACCTTCAAAAAGAATACCCCATACTTTTTTTTAAAGATACCAAGGCAGAGACCTTTCAAGCCCATGTGATTCTCGGTTTAGAAAAAAATGAAAATCTTTTTTTAAATGAACAGGGTTGGCGGGGCAATTATGTGCCTGCTGTTTTAGCTCGCGGCCCATTCATGATTGGCTTTCAGAATGCTGATGTAGATGGAAAATCGGTAAAAGAGCCGGTAATACATATAGATATGGACAATCCACGGGTTGGCGCCACAGAGGGTAAGCCATTATTTTTAGCCTATGGCGGCGATACCCCCTACCTTGAGAAGGTGATGCATAGTTTGCAAGTCATCCATCAGGGTGCATTGCTTGATGAACAATTTTTTGATCTGTTAGATTCAATGGATTTGTTTGAACCTTTAAATATTGAAATTTCATTAAGCACCATTTCAAGTATTAATTTGCGAAATTACTACACCATCAATAAAGAAAAATTGGCCAGTCTCGATGCCGAAAGCTTGGCTAAGCTCAACAAAGCAGGAGTTCTAGGATTGGTATTTTTTGCCTTATCTTCACTGGGCAATTTCAATAAATTAATTGAGTTAAAAAATAACCACACGGCAATAGCTCAGTAGTACAGCATACAGAGATTATAGCTGTGGAAAATTCAGTTAAAATTCTTGAGAATATTTCGCCGGATAGTATCCCTTTCGATATGCTGTTTAAGGCCAATCGGCCAGTTATTTTAAAAGGTTTGGTCTCTGGTTGGGGATTGGTAAAAGCAGGCAAAGTGTCAGCGCAAAAGGCTATGGATGTTTTGCTGAGTCACTCCAGTGGCAAGCCGGTGGGTGTCTATATCGGCGCGCCTGAGACCAAGGCACGTTTTTTTTACAATCAGGATTGCACAGGGTTTAATTACCAGAGTAAATACGCTGCACTGGGCGAAATTTTTTCGCATATTCGCGAAAATATAGATAACCCTAATCGCTCCTATTACTATATGAACTCCCTGACGTTAGATGAGTGTTTTCCTGGCCTGCGCAAAGATAACGATTTGTCGTTTAAGCATAGTATTTTTTCTAATAATCAACCATTATCAAAAGTTTGGGTGGGTACAGAATCTATTGCTGCCGCACACTACGATGTTCCCAGTAATCTAGCCTGTTGTGTCCTTGGGAAACGTCGATTTACACTATTTCCGCCAGATCAGATTCATAATTTATACCCTGGCCCACTGGAGCCAACACCGGGTGGGCAGGTTATATCCATGGTCGATTTAAAAAATCCCGACTTCACTCGCTATCCGCGTGTACGCAGTGCATTGGACTCAGCAGTGGTGGTTGACTTGGAGCCGGGCGATGCGGTCTATTATCCCAGTATGTGGTGGCACCAAGTGGAAGCCCTGTCCCCCTTTAACATAATGATAAATTTTTGGTGGCTAATGACAGCGGGTCATATGGGCAATCCATTAGATGTAGTGTTACATGCTATGATGGCCCTGAGAGACCGCCCTGAGTCAGAAACTAGGGCGTGGCGTGAAATTTTTGAATACTATATTTTTGGTTCAGCCGAAACACCCAGAGAGCATCTTCCTGTGGAAGCCCAAGGTGCTTTGGCTGAACTTGATAACAATGGTGCTAGGCAACTTCGAGCCTATTTAAAAAACAAGTTAAATCGATAGAAGCTGCACTGCAGTTTGTTCGGGAGAAATATAAAAATGTTAAAAGTGGTAATAGCTGGAGGTGGTACTGCCGGTTGGATGGCGGCATGCGGCCTATCGACGCGATTGGCGGGGCTAATTGATATCACCCTAATCGAGTCTGACACAATAGGCACTGTCGGTGTTGGTGAGGCGACAATTCCACCAATGCGTAATTTTCATCGCCTGATGAATATTGATGAACAAGAGTTTATGCGCGCCACTCAAGCCACTTTTAAGTTGGGTATTGTTTTTGATAATTGGGGTGATATTGGTGAAAGTTACATTCACTCCTTTGGTGAAATTGGTCAGAGATCGTGGATGGCGGAATTCCATGAATTTTGGATGGAGGCACAGTCACAGGGCTACGGTGGAAGTTTAGAGGATTATTGCCTTGAGCTAAAAGCGGCCAAAGCGGGAAAATTTGCCACCGCTGTTGACGACACACGCTTAAATTTTGCCTTCCACTTAGACGCGACCCGCTATGCTCAGTACTTGCGACAAATTAGCGAAAAAGCTGGCGTTAATCGGGTTGAGGGAATGATTAAGCAGGTGCAAAAAAATCAACAGACCGGTGAAATTGATGCGTTGCTATTGGAAAATGGTGAGCTTATTCAAGGGGACCTATTTATTGATTGCACAGGGTTTCGCTCATTACTACTCGGCGAATCACTAGGTGTGGCTTTTGACGATTGGAGCCATTGGCTGGCTTCCGATAGAGCCATTGCTGTCCAAACCAAAGCCACCGAAGCGCCGCCGCCCTATACTCGTGCTATCGCTCATCCATCTGGATGGCAGTGGCAAATACCACTGCAGACGAGGGTGGGCAATGGGATTGTCTACAGTAGTCGGTTCCTATCCGATGATGAGGCAAAACAAACCCTAGTTGATAATATTTCTGGCGACATGATCACCGAGCCGCGATTGCTCAAATATCGCACCGGAAGCCGACAAAAGTCGTGGCATAAGAATTGTGTAGCACTTGGGTTATCCAGTGGTTTTATTGAGCCACTGGAGTCAACCAGTATCCATTTGGTAATGACCGCAATTATTCGACTGATACGCCTGTTCCCATTTGGCGATAAAAGCCAAGCCTTGGCGGATCGATTTAACCAAGAAACCCGTGAAGAAATAGAAACAGTCAGAGATTTTATTATCCTTCACTACAAGCAGACTCAGCGTCAAGACAGCGATTTTTGGAATGCCTATCGCACTATGGAAATACCAGAAACTCTTGCCCACCGCATGCAGATCTTTAAAGAAAATGGCTATGTATGGCCAGATGATGTTGCACTATTTAGGGTGGATTCATGGGTTCAGGTAATGATGGGGCAGGGCTTAACTCCCCAGTCCTACCATAATGCCGGCAAACTGACGCCAGGCAATGGTCTGGAGCAATCGCTGGCTAAAATCAAAGCTTCTATTGATGCAAAAGTGCAAAAATTGCCTACCCATCAACAATTCATCCAGCAATATTGTGCCTCGCCCTCAGCGGACTAAGAATCCTAAGATTAAATTATGACTCAGACAGTAGTAATTGTAGGTGGCGGTACAGCGGGTTGGTTAACTGCCGGAATTATTGCTGCGCGGCATAATTCCCCCGCGCAAAATAGTCAGGGTGTCAAGGTGGTTTTACTGGAGTCCCCAGATGTAGCTAATCTTGGCGTGGGAGAGGGCACATGGCCAACAATGCGAGATACGTTGAGATCAATTGGTATTTCGGAGGTTGAATTTTTACGCAGCTGCGAGGTCAGCTTTAAGCAGGGTTCGCAGTTTATTAACTGGCAAACAGGTGAGCAAGAATCCTACTATCATCCATTCAGCCCACCAAGGGGCTATGGCGTAATTAATCTTGCGACCCATTGGCTTGACCGCCAATCCCATAAAACTTTTGCTGAAACTGTCTGCCCTCAGGGCGCTATCTGCGATTTGGGACTTGCGCCAAAAAAACCGCAGACTCCTGAATATGCCTTTAGTTTAAACTATGGCTATCATCTCAATGCCGGAAAATTTGTAGAATTATTAAAGCGTCACTGTGTGGAAAAACTTGGTGTCGATTTTCAGCTGGGTCATGTAGATCGAGTATTGGCTGCTGATAATGGCGATATTGAAGCCCTTAATTTAACCAGTGGTGAGACAATATGCGGCGATTTATTTGTCGATTGCACCGGATTTACCGCTTTACTGATCGATAAACATTATAAGATTCCCTTCATTTCTCAAAAGCACTGCCTGTTTAATGATTCTGCACTGGTTATGCAGGCCGCCTATGCCAGAGAGGATTCACCAATAGCCTCATGCACAAAATCAACCGCTCAGTCCGGTGGTTGGATTTGGGATATTGCCCTGCCCAGTAGGCGAGGAGTAGGCCATGTGTTTTCTAGTTCGCATATTTCCGATGATCAAGCTGAGCAGGAGTTGCTAGCTTATGTCAAAGCTGATGCCAATTTGGCAGAACAGCAACCCAGTCCGCGAAAAATTTCATTTCAACCGGGTTATAGGCAGACCTTTTGGCACAATAACTGTGTTGCAGTGGGGGTGTCCGCCGGATTTGTGGAGCCCCTTGAAGCCAGTGCCTTGGTGCTGATTGAAAAGTCAGCGGAGTACATAAGCCATAACCTGCCACAGGGCAAGCCAGAGATGGCGGTTATAGCCAAGCGCTTCAATAAAATAATCCACAGATACTGGATTGAAATCATCGATTTTTTAAAACTACACTATGTTTTGAGTGAGCGCAGAGATTCTCAGTACTGGATTGATCATTCCAAGCCAGAATCCCTGCCTCAAAGTCTGAGGGACTCTCTGGCATTATGGCGTTCCCAAGTGCCATGGGTTTCTGACAACAATAATCGGTCAGAACTGTTTTCTGCGGCTAGCGTGCAGTATGTTCTCTACGGTATGGGATTTGAAACAAAAATTAATAGTCAGCGCTACCGCAATTGGTCGAGGGATGCAGAAATAGCTAATCGACTAATAACTGACAATTTGGGAGCCACAGAGACGTTGATGGCGAGTCAGCCTAAAAATCGGGACTTGCTCAACCTTGTAAGTGGCAATTAAGAAAATTCTATAAAGCTGGTCACCGTCAGGCGACCTGTTTCAGGGTTGGGGTCAAATTTATATTGCGGCTTGATAATGCCGGAGTGAAGGCTTGATCCGCGATACATAATCAGCCTGTTATACACCGTTTTGTAAGAGGCAATTTCCTCATAGGCTTCATTGCTGCCATAAATATATCCCGATGGATGTTGCGAGGCATGACCAAACTGTTGTTCAAGACTCTGTATGTATTTATTACGTCGCAGTTGGTCAATATACTCATACCCTGTTTCACGATGTCTGTAGAGTGATGTGCCAGAATCCGGGGCATCGCAAAGGTAGTGAATCACAGCCAAACTATTTCTTGTGGGCGCATCAAAATGAGGAATGCACTGCATAAGTTTTAAGTTTTCAGGGCTCGTGGTAACAATAGAATATTTTGCGGTAGCCTTCTTGATTTTGCGTAAATCAAGCTTAAAAAAATCACCGATGATAGAGTGAAAATTGCGCACTAATTCAATGATATAGGCATCAGCTATGTCCATTCTAATACCGGGGTAAAAGCTGTCGGCCACAGCAAAGTTATTGCGTGAAATTGCGTCGTGTCGCAACTGATCAACCCCCTGCATATAGTTATCCACTCTAACTAGTTCCTGTTGATCATTGCCTACCCTGAGACACTCATAATCAATATTCTTGCACAGAGCATAGGTTGCTGTGTCGTCTACGGACATGTGTACTCCATTAACACTGATGGCTTAGAAATATGCAATTAAGCATAAATCATAAGGCTATTGATGCATATAGCTCAAGATAATAGCGGTATTATTTGAGCAAATGTTAAAAAATTGCCACAGTTATGCCAATAAAAGATCAATTTATATTTACCCGTTAAAAATTGTTTTTTAAAGGGTGGATTTGGTGCCTTAGAACGTCATATGATGCGACTTATTAATCTGGGCTTTTATCCAGAGCATTTTTTCCAGTGCTGCATGCAGTTCTTATAAGTTTCAAATATAAAATTAATAACAATGGTGAGACCTGTCTCACAAATTATCTTCAGCAAAGGGGAAATCATGAACAATCTAGCAGAAAACACGCACCAGAAATTCACCATACTTAGAATTACTATTGTTGCCGCCTTAGGTGGATTGTTGTTTGGATATGACACAGGTGTTATTGCTGGAAGCCAACTTTACTTTACTGAATATTTTAACTTTACCCCCGGTCAGCAGGGTTGGGCTGTAAGCAGTGCTCTATACGGGTGTCTTGTGGGGGCATTGGCTGGCGGATACCTGACCAAGGCTATCAGTCGAAAATATACCCTTATCTTAGCGGCAATATTTTTTACCCTTTCTGCATGGGGGTCTGGCGTTGCTGACAGTCTGAGTGAGCTCGTTATTTACCGCATTATTGGTGGCTTGGGCGTCGGTATGGCATCGCTGGCAGCGCCCATGTATATCGCTGAAATATCACCACCAAAGGAGCGCGGTCGAATGGTATCCTACTATCAACTGGCTGTGGTGATTGGTTTTTTTGCCGTCTTTCTGGCAACCTATTTTATTGGCGGTGGTGATACACAGGGTATGAGCGCCGCAACGATTGAGCAAATCCACAAGCATAATGTGGATCAGGGATGGCGGATTATGTTCTGGTCTGAACTTTTACCCGCAATTGCCTTTTTACTGCTACTTTTTACTGTACCTCACAGCCCGCGTTGGTTGATGATTAAAAATCGCACCGCAGATGCCAGAGTGGTCCTCGCGAAAATTACTAAAAATGAGCAAGAATCCTCAGCAGAGTTGTCAGAAATTGCACAGTCCCTAAAGAGCAATCCATCGCCAAAGTTGATGCAGTTATTTGCTAAGGGTCTGGGCTTTGTGGTTTTCCTTGGAGTGATGCTATCAATTTTCCAACAGATAACTGGGATCAATGCAATTTTATACTACGGCGCTGAAATATTTAGTAATGCTCTTGGCTATGGTCCTGAAGATGCGCTCAAGCAACAGCTGTGGCTTGGTGCAGTTAATTTAATTTTTACCTTTATCGCCATATATACAGTAGATAGTTTGGGTAGAAAGCCATTGTTTATAGCGGGAACCGTAGGTATGTTTTTAGGCTTAAGTATCTTGGGTATCACTATATACACTCAACAGATGGGAATTATTTCTCTGGTAGCTATTTTGTTATTTATTGGTTCATTTGCGATGTCTATGGGTCCAGTTGTTTGGGTAATGCTATCGGAAATGTTCCCAAACAGTGTTCGCAGTGTTGCTATGTCAATCGCTGTTGCCGCACAGTGGCTGTTTAATGCGCTAGTGGCCAATAGCTTCCCTCTGGTTAATGAAAGCAGCCTTAATCAAGGCAGCTATAATGGCGCGTTGCCCTACTTTATATTTGCCTTTTTCTGTTTGATTGCGATGATTTTTGTTTGGAAATTGGTTCCTGAAACAAAAGGTAAAAGTCTCGAGGAAATGGAGAAGCTTTGGACCTCAGATTCAGCTTGAAGATCTATATGTTAGTTATAAAGTATTATTTAACTTAGCATAGAATGTCGCTAACATACTGCAAGGTCGCCAAAATAATAGGTGTTATATAAACACATAGAGTATGGATAAACATACCGTTGAAAAGTAGACAAAGAGGGTAAATGCCAAAATTTTTTTCCTTAAAGGCTGTTCCATTAGTCCTGTTGTCTATTGCGCTGAATGCCATCTTTACCATACATAGCGCCGCGGAAAGTAGCGATGATCTAATTGACTTTGATATACCTTCGCAGACCCTCGATTTAAGTTTGATTGCATTTTCTATTCAGGCTGATGTCAATGTTGTGGGTGTAACCACGCTTTTGCGCAAGTATCAAACCCAGCCTATAACAGGGCAAATGACTTGGGCACAGGCCCTGAATATATTGACTAAAAATAAAGATTTGGATTATCAAATTATTGATGATAGATCGGTCTCAATTGTTTTCAAAAGCTTTAAAAGAAAGAATAATTATTTAGATGAAATTATTGTAACTGCCACCGGTCGCACGGCAAATCTGCAAAAAACACCAGTAGCGGTAACCGTAATGCATCAGGATATGCTCTACCAAAGTCAGGTCAAAGATTTGCGCGGTTTAACAAAAGCAGTACCCGGCTTAGAGATGATCTCCACCATGCCTCAGGCTGCGACTTTAGTGCAACTCAGGGGTGTAGGTACAACCAATATCACCGAAATTGCCGATGGTCCAGTATCCATACATATAGATGGAATATATTCCCCGCGATCTCAGGCGGCGGCATCTTTGCTCTACGATGTAGACCGAGTTGAGGTACTTCGCGGGCCTCAGGGAACTCTCTTCGGTCGCAATGCCTCTGCAGGAACAATTAATATCCATAATCAGCGACCAGTAATGGGTGAACAGCAAGCGGACTTTTCACTGGGGATTGGTAACTACAATCACAGGGAGTATAGAGGTGCTGTAAATATTCCTATCGATGAAGATCTGGTTATCCGAATGGCAGCAGTTACAGTTAAGCATGATGCCTATACGCAATTGCTTGATAACTATGTGGGTTTGGGGCCGCAGTACCCTCAAAGTGAGGATCAATTAAGTGATTTTGATCAGGCAATTAATTATGGGCAAAAAGGGCCGGAAACGGGTGATCAGTCAAGTATGCGCATTTCAGGTTTGTGGCAGCCCAGCACGAAACTCTCGGCATATGTCAGTTTAGAAAGTTACAGTGATCAAGGCACTGGTATTGCCGAGTTAGATCCAACGCTGGTAAATCAGGGGATCCGTGGGGTGGTGATTGATAGTCCAACCCATCTTGATTTGACCAACGATTCTCTGCGCTCAAAAATCACCTATGAATTTGATGATTTAACCCTCAGTTATATCTTTGGTAAATCTGTGATGAAGCGCCAGCAAATTATTGATGCTGACAACGGTTTGACTGGGGGCTTTGAACAACAGCGGACTCACAGCTCCGATTTCAATTTTGAATCCAATGAAATCCAGTTAACCAGCGAAAATTCAGAGCGCGTGGACTGGTTAACTGGCGTGTTTTCCTCAAGAGAGCGCAACGGTATAGTATTTGCCGTCGATCAGCAAAATGCAGGGGGGGGAAGACATCCCGAGGGCGCCACAAGCTGGATAAGCGATTTTGATGGCGCTGCGGTATCCTACGCTATTCAACCTGACCGCCGTGTCAATTCCCTCGGAGTCTATACCCAAGCAAGATATAAAATTAATCCATTAAATCGTCTTACGCTTGGTCTCAGATACACCAAAGATACCAAGTCAGATCGAGGCGGTCGGGCAATAAACTGCCGAGTTACCTCAACCCTCGGCCCCTATGTTACCAGTGAGTCGATAAATTCAGGCGCTCCTAGCCCCGATCAAATTTATGCTGATTCTGCAACGCAACAGGCAATTTCACTGGGCACATACCATGATAATGGCAGTAGTGATGGTATAGGTGATGAGCCCTGTTGGGTAAGGCAGGTAAATGATCTAGAAGTAAGTTGGGAAAACACTAGCGGATTACTTCGCTATGATTATATTCCTCGTGAGGGGGTGATGTATTATGCTTCAGTGTCTACAGGATTCAAATCAGGGCATATTCAGGATGCGGGAAATAGTGCTAACCCCGAGACAGTTACCAACTTTGAGTTAGGTCTAAAGTCGCAGTACTTTGAGGATAGTCTGCGAATCAATGCTGCATTATTTGAGGCAAATTACGATAATCTACAATTTTCAAATCAAGATCGTTTGGATATTAATGGCGATGGTGTCGCCGATACTGGGGGTAGCACCGTAGTCAGAAATGCCTCCGAAGCAAAAATTCGCGGGCTAGAATTTGAGCTTGAGTGGTTAATTACGGATATTGACTACATTCAACTTACGGCTGCGTTAACTGATGCACATTTTGATAAATTCGCTATTCCAGACACATTGTTTGGCGATCTTTTTAATCCCTACCTATCTGAGCAGGAAAATACTCCAACAGATGCTGTTGATTTATCTGGCAATGTGCCGCCAAGAGTTCCCAAATGGAAATTGACGGCGTCTTACAAGCATGACTTTATCCTGCAGTCTGGCATTTTAACTCCGCGGCTGATGGCTACTTTTTCGGATCATTATTTTCTCGATATTTACAACAGAGATACTGTTGCGGCCAATGTTTTTGAGCGACTGCCCAATGGCGGCAATAATTTAGGGGTTCAGGAAGCCTATGGACTTTTGGATATAAGCCTAACTTATAAGCACTTTGCCAATAATTGGGAGATTATTGGTTATCTTAATAATGTATTTAACGAAGATGTAAAAATTGCCTCCGGAAATGTGCTGACAGAGCAGGGGTTCGTAGCCACCTACATGCCGCCAAAAACCTTTGGTGTAATGCTAAACTATTCTCTTTAAGCGGCGCTTTCAATATCTTTGATGAAGATATATTTTAGCTGCCGAGTTTTAAAATTCCTTACAGCTAGGTTTTTTTAGGTTAAGATGCCCATCGCACAAACCTTTCTCGCAGAAAATCTATGATCAATCCCATAGCTAGGCAAAGAAAAACTCAGTTGTCAGTAGTACAGATTACCCTTATTGCGACAATTGGCGGGTTCCTCTTAGGTTTTGATGCCAGTGTATTGGCATCTACCCAGTTGTATTTTACACAGTTTTTTAGTTTGTCCGCTTCGCAGCAGGGTTGGGCAATTAGCAGTGCCGGTTACGGCTGTTTTGTCGGCGCTGTAAGCTCGGGCTATTTAACATCAGCACTGAGTCGAAAATACACATTGATGCTTGCGGCATTTTTATTTGTTGTGTCTTCTATTGGTTCTGGTGGTGCAAACTCCCTCGATGAGCTGGCTTTTTTCCGTATTATTTTTGGTTTGGGGATCGGTATGATTGCAATGTCAGCGCCAATGTATATTGCCGAAATTTCTCCGCCTGAAATTAGAGGCAAAATGGTAACCTACCATCAGCTAGCTATGGTTACAGGGTTCTTAATTCCGTTTATTATCAGTTTGTCGATCAACTCAGCGGGTATAATTACAGCGTCTGATTGGGTGGCTTATGGTTGGCGCCTTATGCTGTGGTCAGAACTCATTCCATCTCTTGTGTTTCTAGTGCTTTTGTTGCTTGTTCCCCACAGCCCGCGGTGGCTTATGCTCAAGGGCAGAACAAACCAGGCGCAGGCAGTATTACTTCAGTTGACGGCAAGTAAAAAAGATGCACAGTCGGAGTTAGAGGATATTGCCAATTCACTGGCGGAAAAAAACTTGCCCACCCATAAATTGCTGCTAAATAAGGGGCTTTTACTGGCCTTGTTTATCGGCATTATGTTGGCTATTTTTCAGCAGGCGACGGGCATTGGTGCCCTGTTAATTTACAGTGCAGATATTTTTCAGCAGGCACTTAATTACAGTCCCGTCGAAGCTTTGAAACCCCAGCTATGGGTCGGTGTGGTCAACTTGTTATTTACATTCGTTGCTATATACAGCGTCGACAGCTGGGGCAGAAAACCCCTATTAATTACCGGCGCGGTGGGAATGTTTTCAGGCCTGATGGTGTTAGCGGTGGCTATCTACACTCAACAGCTTGGGCTTGTGTCTGTCTTTGGTGTTTTGTTATTTGTCGCTGCTTTTGCTATGTCGATGGGGCCGGTGGTATGGGTGATATTGGCGGAAATGTTTCCTAATAACGTTCGCAGTTTAGCAATGGCGATTGTCATCGGCAGCCAGTGCCTTGTGAGTGCATTGGTTACTAATGTTTTTCCAATTCTCAGTAAAAGTGAATTCAATACGCTTAATTTTAATGGCGCACTTCCTTATTTTTTATTTGCTTTAGTCTGTATTATTGCCATTTTATTTGTTTGGCGACTGGTTCCAGAGACAAAAGGGAAAAAACTGGAAGAAATGGAGCAACTGTGGCGCTAGCAGTTCTATTAAACAACGGTAAAAGGTTATATAAACCATGGTTAAAATAATAACTGCACTTATTGGTTGGCAGATTGGCGGTATTTTGGGTGCGATAATTGGCTTCTATATTGGCAGTTATTTTAGTCGCGGATTAGGCGGTTTTACTCGCCCACTTTCCTCCTCCGAGCAGGCGCGTGTCGGCGCCAGTTACTTTGAGACCCTCTATAAATTATTGGGCTTTATCGCCAAGGCTGATGGACGCATTTCTGAAGAAGAAATTGCTCAAGCCGAAGCACTTATGGCGCGTATGGGCTTATCCCCAGAGCATCGTCAGCAAGCGATTGGCTTGTTTAAAATTGGCTCTAGGTCGAGTTTTTCTCTGGATCAAACCATGCAGGAATTCGTAAACAACTGTGGCCGACACAATAATCTTAAGCAATCTCTGCTCAATGACTTAATTGCTTTGGCCTTGGCCGATGGAGAATTACATCCCGCAGAGCGCCAAGCGCTGCAGAGTATTGCTCAGTACTTGGGAGTCTCAAAAGCCCTATTTGAAAAATTGCTTGAGATGATAATGGCTCAGGCGCAATTCCATGGCGCCGGCTCGGCAGGCGCAGGTGCCAGCTCTGCATCTCAGCTAGAAGCCGCCTACAAAGCCTTGGGAGTAAGCGCTAAAAGTACCAATTCAGAAATCAAAAAAATCTACCGAAAATTAATCAGTGAAAATCATCCGGATAAACTGATTGGTCAAGGTATGCCAGAGGATATGATTAAAATGGCTACGGAGCGCACTCAAGAAATTCGTAAAGCCTACGAATTAATTCAAGCAAGTAGAAAATAAAACCCCAATAACACCTGAAGTTGGTTGACCTCATCCAGCCCTGTACCTATAATGCGCGTCCCCTATGGGGTGGTGTGCGAGCACACCAGTATTTAGGTGCGGGATGGAGCAGTCTGGTAGCTCGTCGGGCTCATAACCCGAAGGTCGTTGGTTCAAATCCAGCTCCCGCTACCAAGTTTTTAAAATAGTGTTTGTTGAAGCAATTATTCAAACAGTATTGGTAATGGTGGTAGAAGTAGGCTACGATTGTTTTATTAGGGCTTGTAGCTTAAAGACTATAGCTTTTTAGGCCACCAAGACATTAGCGTCACAACTGACGCAAATCGAGGAGCCCCATTTTGGGGCTTTTCTTTAGTTGGTTATAAATGGGCTGTCTGCCCATTTTTTTTTCGGAGAGTGTTGTGTCGTCTGGTGATCAGGTTTTAAGGCAATTGCTACAGCCAGTAGTAGAAGCACTGGATTGCGAGCTTTGGGGCATTGAACTGCAGATGGGCGGTAAAACCAAGCTACTCAGAATCTTTATCGACCGAGATGAAGTTGGTATAGGTATTGATGACTGTGAGCGAGTGAGTCGTCAAGCAAGTGCAATACTTGATGTTGAAGATGTAATTGCAGGTGAATATATACTAGAAGTATCTTCACCTGGTATGGATCGACCGCTCTATGAGCTCGATCATTATGCTCGTTTTTTGGGCGAAGAGATCTCTTTAAGACTTAGATTTCCCTATGAGGGTCGGCGTAACTATAAAGGCCGCCTGAAGGCAATCGAAGGTGATGAGATTGTAGTGGTGGTTGCAGATAATGAATTTCTGTTTCCAGTTGAAGGTATCGAAAAGGCGAACCTAGTTCCTCAATTTTGAGGTAGGCGGAGTTTGATCAATGAATAAAGAAATTTTAATGGTTGCTGAGGCTGTATCCAACGAAAAAGGTGTGGATAGAGGTATTATTTTTGAAGCTATCGAGCAGGCGCTCGCTATGGCAACAAAAAAGCGTTTTGAAGAGGGTGCCAATATACGCGTCGAAATCGACCGCGAAACTGGTGACTATCAATCATTTCGCTGGTGGGACGTTGTGGCCGATGATGAGATGGCAGAATTGGGTACCCAGTTCACCACCGAGGAAGCCTTTGAAAAAGATCCCACGTTAAAAGTAGGGGATACTTTTGAGGAATCAGTACCAAATATCGAATTTGGACGCATAGCTGCGCAAACTGCGAAGCAGGTAATTGTTCAGCGAGTCAAAGATGCCGAGCGCAACCTTATTATCGATCGCTTCAAGCATCGCGTCGGTGAATTGCTCAACGGAACAGTTAAAAAAGTTACACGCGACCATATTGTGGTTGATTTTGGCGATAATGCCGAAGGCTTGCTGCCAAGAGAAGATTTGGTGGGCCGAGAAATCTTTAGAATTAATGACCGCACGCGGGTTATCCTCACAGGTATTCGCGAAGAGAACCGCGGACCACAACTTCAGGTTTCCAGAGCTGCCCCTGAGATGCTAGTTCAGCTATTCCAGATCGAAGTGCCGGAGATTGCTGAGGGTGTTATTGAGATTAAAGGTGCTGCTCGCGATCCCGGTCAGCGCGCCAAAATTGCAGTGAAAACAAAAGACGCTCGTATAGATCCAGTCGGTGCTTGCGTAGGTATGCGCGGTGCTCGTGTTCAGGCAGTATCCAATGATCTAGATGATGAGCGCGTAGATATCGTTCTGTGGGACGACAATCCAGCTCAGCTAGTTATCAATGCAATGGCGCCCGCTGAGGTAGAGTCAATTGTTGTCGATGAAGACAGCCACTCTATGGATGTAGCAGTAGATGAAGAAAATCTAGCTCAGGCGATTGGTAAAGGCGGTCAAAATGTTCGCCTAGCCTCAGAGTTGACGGGTTGGACTATCAATGTAATGACTATTGAAGATGCTCAAGAAAAGCAGCAAACAGAATCAGTCAGTGTCATTGAAACCCTGATGAATGCGCTTGATGTTGATGATGATGTGGCTACCGTTTTGGTGGAAGAAGGGTTTACTAGCGTCGAAGAAGTAGCCTATGTCCCCCTAGAAGAAATGAGTGCTATAGAAGGCTTTGATGCCGATATTGCTGAAGAGCTTCGCGCTCGTGCAAAAGATGCATTATTGACCATGGCGCTGGCGAGTGAAGAGCAGCTATCTAGTGCAAAACCCGCCGATGATCTTCTCAATATGGACGGTATGGATCAAGACTTAGCCTTCAAGCTAGCGGCAAAAAGCATAGTAACTATGGAAGATCTTGCCGAGCAAGCAGTTGATGATCTGCTCGATATTGAAGGCATAAATGAAGAAAAAGCGGCGTCATTAATTATGACTGCGCGTGCACCCTGGTTTGAATAATAGATAATCTGGTGTTATCTAGAGGCGAAGACAATGGCTGAAGTGACAGTAAATGAATTAGCGAAAACCGTAGGCGCTTCCGTTGATCGTCTGTTAATGCAGATGAAGGAGGCGGGTTTAAGCCACAGTTCGGCAGATGCCACTGTATCCGACAAAGAAAAACAAATTCTTCTTGGCTACCTCAAGGGCTTACACGGTGAAAAGTCTGGTGAGCCCAAAAAAATTGTTTTGCGCCGCAAAACAATGAGCACGCTGAAGTCAGGGAATAAAAAAACTGTCAACATCGAGGTGCGTAAAAAAAGAACATACGTCAAGCGCAGTGAAGAAGAGCTAGAAACCCAAGCAAAGGCTGAGGCAGAAGAAATTGCCCGTCGCGAGGAGGCAGTCCAAGAGGTTAAGTTCGGTACAGGCATCGATGATATTGAGCAAAAGCGTCAATCGGCAATTGAAAAGCGAAGAAATGCAGAAACTGAGGCTAAAAGAGCCGCAGAAGAGGCTGAGAAGAAAAAGCTAGAGGAAAAGGCCGAAGAAGCCTCTGCAGCCAAAGAGGAAAAAGTCGCTAAAAAGGCACCGCCAGCGGCGAAAAATCCTTCGGCTGCTGAGCCTGTTGTCGCGGAGCCATCATCGGATAAAGTGCGCAGACAGGCTAGGCCAGTTGACGATGATGACGAAGATAAAATTGCCAGAAAAGCAGCGAAAAAACCCTCGGCTAAAGGCAGTAAGAAAAAGCCGCGGGCTGAACTCGATGAGGTAATGGCTGACAAGTCTTCAAGGCCTAGACTTAAATCAGGACTGCCCAATGCTCTCAAGGTGGATAACAAGCATGTGTTCCAAAAGCCAGTTGAGAAAAAAGTAATAGATGTTGTAATCCCCGATGAAATAAGCGTCGGCGAACTGGCGCAAATGATGGCCTTAAAATCTGGCGTAGTGGTTAAAGAGCTTATGAAAATGGGCGTTATGGCCACAATTAACCAAGTAATTGATCAAGAAACTGCTTTCCTAGTGGTTGAAGAGTTAGGCCATACGCCGGTTGCCGCATCAAGCGACACCTTGGAAGATCAGCTTACCCAGCAATTTGACGAAATCAATACAGACAGTGATCAACAGCCTAGAGCACCAGTGGTAACGGTAATGGGTCATGTTGATCATGGTAAAACCTCTCTTCTAGACTACATAAGAGAGTCGAGAGTTGCCTCTGGTGAAGCCGGAGGAATTACTCAGCATATAGGTGCATATCATGTCGGTACGCCCAAGGGTATGATTACATTCCTAGATACCCCGGGTCACGCCGCTTTTACCGCGATGCGAGCTCGCGGGGCGCAAAGTACAGATGTTGTTATCTTGGTAGTTGCCGCCGATGATGGTGTGATGCCGCAGACTGAGGAAGCTGTGCAACACGCTCGAGCTGCTGGTGTGCCTCTGGTTGTCGCTATTAACAAGATCGACAAAGAGGGTGCAGATCCAGAGCGAGTAACCACAGAGCTTGCGGGTAAAGATGTTATACCCGAAGACTGGGGTGGTGACACACAGTTTATAAAAGTATCGGCCCACACTGGGGAAGGTATTGAAGAGCTGCTCGAAGCAGTACTTCTGCAGTCAGAGTTGCTAGAGCTTAAAGCGCCAGTTGATGTTCCCGCTCGAGGCGTAGTGGTTGAGTCGCGGGTCGATAAGGGTCGCGGTGTGGTTGCCACTGCACTGGTTCAGCAGGGTACTCTGCGCAAAGGTGATTTTATACTTGCAGGTGAAAGTGTCGGTAAAATTCGTGCGCTCAATGATGATGCAAGGCAGCCCACTGCTGAGGCAGGTCCATCCATTCCGGTTGAAATTTTAGGGCTTGATGAGCCGCCTCAAGCAGGTGATGAGTTCTTTGTTGTAGCAGACGAGAGAAAAGCCAAAGAGATTGCTCAACAACGTCAAGATCAAGCGCGCAAAGAGAAATTCTCTCGTCAACAGGCAGCCAAGCTTGAAAATATGTTTACCGATATGGAATCGGGAGAGGTGAAAAAGCTTCCATTAGTGGTCAAGACTGATGTGCGTGGCTCCCTAGAAGCATTGACCAGTGCGCTACATGATTTTGCCACCGAAGAAGTTGCTGTCGAAATAGTTGCCTCGGGTGTTGGTGGTATAACCGAGTCAGATATCAACCTCGCATTAACTACCGGCGCTATTGTTCTCGGCTTCAATGTTAGGGCTTCTGCTGTTGCTCGACAGTTAGCTGAAAAAGAGCAAATTGAAGTTCGGTACTACAGCGTTATCTATAACCTGCTAGACGAGGTTAAACAGGCGCTATCTGGTATGCTTGCTCCGGAGACCAAAGAAGAAATTGTTGGTATCGCTGAAGTTCGAGACGTATTTAGGTCGCCTAAGTTTGGCGCTATTGCCGGGTGTATGGTGATTGAAGGTGTTGTTTATCGCAATAAGCCAATCCGCGTGCTCCGCGATAATATTGTAATCTATCAGGGCGAATTGGAGTCCCTTAGACGCTTTAAGGACGATGCCCAAGAAGTTCGAAATGGCATGGAATGTGGTATCGGTGTAAAAGATTACAACGATGTTAAATCCGGCGATCAAATCGAAGTCTATGATGTTACCCAGGTACAGCGCTCTCTATAAAAAGGGCTAGATAGATGCCAAAAGAATTTTCACGATCTGAACGAGTTTCCGACGCGGTTCAAAGAGAGCTAGCATCGTTGATTCGTCAACATGTTCGCGACCCGCGCGTGGGTATGGTGAGTGTTACAGATGTGACAGTCACCCGTGATCTTGCTATTGCCAAAGTTTACGTTGCTTTTGTAGGAGAGCGAACCTCAGAAGAAATTAAACAAGGACTAGATGCTCTCAATGGAGCCTCGGGTTATCTGCGAAAATTACTATCCTCAAGTATCGCGTTGCGAGCCACGCCAAAGCTAAACTTCTTCTATGACGAGACTGGACAGCGCAGTCAGCACCTAGATGCCCTAATTGATCTAGCTGTTTCCTCGAATAATAGTAAGCGAGAGGAATCCTAAATTTGGGTCGGCGTCGCAAATCTGGTCGATCAGTAAATGGCGTTCTGCTGCTAAACAAGCCTATTGGTATGACCTCTAACAAGGTCTTGCAAAAAGTTAGATGGTTGTTTAATGCCAATAGAGCCGGTCATACAGGGGCTCTAGATCCACTGGCCTCGGGTGTTCTTCCGCTGTGTTTTGGTGAAGCAACCAAATTTAGTCAATACTTGCTCGATTCGGATAAACACTATCGCAGTACCTATACACTAGGCATCAGTACCGCGACAGGTGATAGCGAGGGCGAAATAATTTCTCAAGGGGACGCGTCTAAAATCACTCGGCGACAGATAGAAGAAAAAATCAAGGATTTTCAAGGGCAGATAGAACAGGTGCCGTCGATGTATTCTGCACTAAAACACGATGGTCAGCCCCTTTATAAGCTCGCTAGGCAGGGAATTGAGGTAGAGCGTCCCGCCCGTCAAATTACAGTCCACGATTATCGAATCATCGATTTTAGATCGGGCGCTTATCCGCAGGTGGACGTTGTAGTTCACTGCAGTAAGGGCACCTACATTAGAACCCTCGCAGAAGATCTAGGTGCGGCTCTAGGCTGTGGTGCCCATGTTAGCGCACTGCATCGGTTTAAGGCGGGGCCCTATGATGAGCAGCAAACTATTTCGCTGGAAGCCCTAGAAAAGCTAAAGGAAGAGGGCGGTCTCGAGCAATTAGATCAGTTGCTAAAGCCAGTAGATACACCAGTCAGTGAATATCCGGCAGTGGAATTTAATAAGATAATGGCCGGATATTTTCAATTGGGACAAGCAATTAGCGCAAATAAAGTCTTTCACCTAGCGCAAGAAGGCGCTATAGTGCGCGTCTTTCGTGAAGGTGGTGTGTTTCTCGGTATAGGAACTGTCACAGAAGATGGCAAAATCGCCCCTAAACGATTAATCGTAGAGGACGCCTAATCTTAAAATTAGGAATGCTCGTAAAGAATTTGTGAATAACCTAACGGCTGTTCACAAGCCGACTAGAATGGTCGGCACTCAGGTAGGTTGTCTGTAATTATGCACGGACATCCTGAATTAATCATTGCATATTGGAGTAATAACTATGGCACTAAGTGCAGAAGAGAAAGCAAAAATCGTAGCTGAATATGGACAGGGCGAAAATGATACAGGTTCCCCAGAAGTTCAAGTTGCATTGTTAACTGAAAACATCAACAAACTTCAAAGCCATTTCGGCGATCACAAAAAAGATAACCATTCCCGTCGTGGGCTTATTCGTATGGTTAATCAACGTCGTAAATTGCTAGATTACCTCAAAGCTAATAAAGCAGAGCGTTACAGCACTGTGATTAAAAAGCTTGGTCTTCGCAGGTAATTATTTAGGTATGCGGCTCAGTGTTCAGGTACTGGGCCGCAATTCCATGCAATTTATTTAAATTGTCTGAACATTGTCAGATATCAGCTGATCGAGTTACTTATAGCCATCTACGCAGGTGGCTATAAGTAACCCGAGCAGCACAAAAAATGACAGTGATTCAGGTAAAACTTTAAATTTAAAGGTAAAACTATGAACCCTGTAATTAAAACGTTTCAATACGGTAAACATACCGTAACCCTAGAGACAGGTCGCGTTGCCAGACAGGCAACTGGCGCTGTTTTATGCTCAATAGATCGAACCACTGTTTTGTGTACCGTTGTGGGTGCAAAAACAGCAAAACCCGATGCGGATTTTTTCCCGCTAGGTGTTCACTATCAAGAAAAAGCCTATGCCGCAGGTAAGATTCCTGGTGGCTTCTTTAAGCGCGAAGCAAGACCCAGTGAAAAAGAAACACTGACCTCGCGTTTAATTGACCGTCCAATTAGACCTCTTTTCCCCGAAGGTTTTAAAAACGAAGTACAGGTTATCTGTACCGTAGTGTCTTCCGAAAAAGATGTGGATCCGGATATAGCGGCAATGATCGGTACTTCAGCGGCGCTTTCTATTTCTGGTATTCCGTTTAACGGCCCTGTGGGTGGCGCTCGTGTAGGCTACTCAGATGAAGCTGGTTATCTGCTCAACCCAACTTACTCTGATCTCGAAACCTCAGCCCTAGATATGGTGGTTGCGGGAACCAAAGACGCCGTGCTAATGGTTGAGTCAGAGGCTAAAGAGCTGTCTGAAGATATTATGTTAGGTGCTGTGTTGTTTGCTCATCAAGAAATGCAAACGGTTATCAGTGTTATCGAAGAATTGGTTGCAGAAGCGGGCAAACCTCGTTGGGAGTGGCAAGCTGAAGAAAAAAATACCGAGCTGGCCAATGCTCTATCAGCCGCTGTAGCTAGTGATCTAGATGCCGCTTATCAGGTGGTGATTAAGCAAGAGCGTTCAGCAAAAATTGCCGAGCTCAAAGATGCTGCAATTGCTCAGCTAACTGCCGATGATCAGTTTGCAGAGGATGAATTAAAAGATGCCTTCAAGCAGCTTGAAAAAGATATTGTTCGTGGGCGCATTATTCGTGGCGAACCGCGTATTGATGGCCGTGACACCAAAACCGTTCGGGACATCAATGTCGAGGTCGATGTATTGGATCGCGTTCACGGTTCAGCATTATTTACCCGAGGCGAAACTCAGGCGTTGGTGGTTGCTACCTTGGGCTCAACTCGAGACGCGCAGATGATCGATGCTCTCGAGGGGCGCCGCGATGACCCATTTATGCTGCACTACAACTTCCCTCCTTACTCTGTGGGTGAGTGTGGTCGCGCCGGCTTCACCAGTCGCCGTGAGATCGGCCACGGTCGTCTAGCGCGACGTGGTATTGCTGCAGTGCTACCCAATGAAGAAGAATTTCCCTATGCCATGCGTGTAGTGTCTGAAATCACCGAGTCCAATGGTTCGAGCTCAATGGCCTCAGTATGTGGTTCTAGTCTAGCGCTAATGGACGCTGGTGTTCCGCTTAAAGCACCAGTGGCGGGTATCGCCATGGGCTTGGTAAAAGAAGATGACGGCTATGCTGTTCTAACAGATATTCTTGGTGATGAAGATCATCTCGGTGATATGGACTTTAAAGTAGCTGGTACTTCAGATGGTATTACTGCGTTGCAGATGGATATTAAAATCGAAGGTATTACTGAAGAGATAATGGAAATTGCACTAGAGCAAGCACTTCATGCTCGAGTTCACATCCTTGGTGAAATGAATAAGGTTATTTCAAAGAGTCGCGATGAAGTCGCTGAATCTGCACCGAAAATGGGAACCATGCAAATCGATTCAGATAAGATTCGCGACGTTATCGGTAAAGGCGGTGCAACCATTCGTTCACTGTGTGAAGAACATAATTCAACCATCGATATTACTGACGATGGTGAAGTTAAGATCTACTCTGAAGACTCAGCTTCACTCAACGCCGCTATGGATGCTGTAACTGCAATTGTTGCCGATCCAGAGCCAGGCACTATTTACGATGGTAAAGTTGTTCGAATTGTTGACTTTGGTGCCTTTGTTAACTTTATGCCGGGTACTGACGGTCTAGTGCATATCTCTCAAATCGCCGACAAGCGCGTTGAGAAAGTTACTGACTACCTCAGTGAAGGTCAGGACGTTCGCGTTAAGGTGATTGAAATTGACAACCGCGGTCGAGTGAAGCTATCGATAAAAGAAGCTCTGCTTGAAGAGGGCGGTGCCGCAGAAGAGACTGCGGAGTCTGCTGAGGACTAAAATTTCAGCAGGAACCAAAAAGCCCCCAATGATTGAATCACTGGGGGTTTTTTTATGTATGAGCTAAATCAAATAGCTCGGAAGCGTGGGAAAGAGTTTGTTGAGTAACCTTGGCACCGCCAAGCATACGCGCCAATTCTTCAATGCGTTGCCCTTGGTCCAAGTGTACAATACTGGATTCAGCCTGACTGCTGTCGACAATTTTGCTTACTAAGTAATGGTGATGGGCGTGAGCTGCCACCTGCGGTTGATGGGTTACGCTAATTACCTGTCCCTTGGATCCAAGCTGTTTTAAAAGCTTGCCGACAATATCGGCAGTGCTGCCGCCGATGCCCACATCAACCTCGTCAAATACCACGGTCGGAATACTACTGCTAGCCGCGGCAACTACCTGAATAGCCAAGCTTACTCGTGATAACTCGCCGCCAGAAGCCACCTTAGAAAGGGGCTTATGAGCCTGTCCCGGGTTGGTCGAAATGACCAACTCTATATCCTCAAGACCGTAGGATTTAAACACATTTTCTTCCGCGGGAGCTAATTGAACTATTAACTCAGCGCCCTCCATTGAGAGCTGTTGTAACTGCTGATTGATGTACTCAGTCATTTTTGCAGCACCACGCTGTCGAATATGACTCAATTCAGTCGCCGCTTGTCTGTAGTGATCCGCTAGTTGCTCTACCTGCTGTTGCAGTGCCTCAAGATTCTGATCGCCAGCATTTAGTTGTTCTAACTCTGATTTTAATTGATGCAATTTTCCCTCAAGCTGATGGCTGTCAACTCGGTGTTTGCGTGCCAGTTGAAAAATAAGCCCCAGTTCATCTTCAATCTGTTGAAGTCTGCGAGGATCAGCTTCAAAGCGATCAATATGCTGTTCAATACAGCGCACAGCTTCGTCCACTTGAATTAAACCAGACTGTAGAAATTGTTCGGCCTCATCGAGGGGCTTGGGCTTGTGTTTAAGCTGACTGAGAATAGACAGGGATTGATTAAAGCCATCGCGCAGATTAAATGTCTCAGCCTGATCGCTAATAGCCAGAAGTTTTTGGCTATCTCGAATAATCTGCTCAGCGTTGGCTAGATTTTGCTGTTCTTGTTCTAATTTCTGTAAATAGCTGGGCTGTAGATTAAATTTTTCCAGTTCCTCGATCTGAAATTCAAGTAATTCTTTACGGGCAAATAGTTCATCTGAGCGTTCCGCTAGCTCATTTAGTTTCTTGGTGGCGCTGTTCCAGTCTTTAAAATAAGTAGCTACCTGATCCGCTAACTCAGTGCTGGCGTTAAATTCATCCAGAAGCTTGCGGTGAGTATGGCGGCGCAGTAGTGATTGATGCTCATGCTGGCTGTGAAGGTCGATTAATAAATCGCCCAATTGCTGTAATTGCTGCATAGTGCAGGGCTGTCCATTGATATAGCCCCGAGAGCGCCCCTCAGTAGTATATATGCGCCGCAATATGCACTCATTGTCGTCGCTAAAGTCGTGGTTATTTAGCCACTCTCCAGCCTCAGGTATCGTTGAAATATCAAACTGTGCGGTGATTTGAGCGCGGTCCTTGCCTTGGCGAATCGTACTGCTGTCGGCGCGATCACCTAGGGCCATGCTCAGAGCATCTAGGATCAATGATTTACCCGCCCCAGTTTCGCCAGTGATAGCAGTTGTGCCTCCAGAAAACTCAATTTCAAGGCTGTCGACCAGAGTGTAATTATTGATTGTAATTGACAGTAGCAAGGTAAAAAGTCACCAAAATTCGATTGAAATTTATTTTTAGGTGCAAAGCATGAAATTTCTACTTGAAACTCTGCAAAACGCCCCCACCTGTAGTATCAGCGCAAGAACATTTTTTATCAACAATCCATGTAAATTTTAAGGAGTTGGCGTGTCTCAAGAAACTAAACCAGAGGATACTTCGGCTAATTCACAGCAGTCCGAGGCTGAAATGGAAGAAAAGCTTCAGCCAGAGGCTGAAGTTGACCAGTCTGAGTTATCAGAGGAGTCAGAGCATAATCAGGTGGAAGAACTACAGCAAAAGCTGACCACCTTGGGTGAGCAATTATTGCGTGAACAGGCCGAGATGCAAAATGTGCGTCGTCGCGCACAGCGCGATGTTGAGAGCGCACATAAATACGCCCTTGAAAAATTTGCTAGCGAGCTTTTATCAGTGGTTGATAACCTTGAGCGAGCCATCGATGCCATCGATGCCGACGATGAATCGCAGAAAGCCGTAGCAGAGGGGCTGGAATTGACGCTAAAAACCTTTATTGATGTATTGGCTAAATACAATGTAGAGCCAGTTGAGCCCGAGGGGCAGCCGTTTGATGCAGATTTGCACCAAGCGGTTAGCACGGTGCCCAACAATGAGGTTGAGCCAAATACAGTTATCAATGTATTTCAAAAGGGCTATACCCTCAATGGTCGCCTTATAAGGCCCGCCATGGTTGTGGTATCAACTTCAGCCTAATTGAAAAAATATTTATCACGCCCTTGAAATGGTGAAAATAGAACCCACATTAAGGGTAAGTGATTAGAAATTTTAACTCCTGTTATTTCATCTTAGATAACAGGCTATAGAAAAAGTGATGGAGAAAAGTAATGGGAAAGATTATCGGAATTGATTTGGGAACCACTAACTCATGTGTGGCAGTTCTTGAGGGCGATGCGCCTAAAGTAATTGAGAACGCTGAAGGTGCCCGAACCACCCCATCTGTGATTGCCTATGCAGATGACGGCGAGATTTTAGCAGGTCAATCAGCTAAGCGTCAGGCAGTGACGAATCCAGAAAATACTATATATGCAGTAAAGCGTCTTATTGGTCGCCGCTATGACGACAAAGTGGTACAAAAAGATATCGATATGGTGCCCTACAAAATTGTTAAAGCAGACAACGGTGATGCTTGGGTCGAGGTTAAAGGCGAGAGTAAAGCTGCACCTCAGGTTTCTGCCGAAGTACTCAAGAAAATGAAAAAGACTGCCGAAGACTACTTGGGTGAAACAGTTTCAGAAGCAGTAATTACGGTTCCTGCTTACTTCAATGATTCCCAGCGTCAGGCAACCAAAGATGCAGGTCGTATTGCGGGCCTCGATGTTAAACGTATTATCAATGAGCCAACGGCAGCTGCCCTAGCTTATGGTATTGATAAAACCGAAGGCGACAGTGTCATTGCTGTGTATGATTTAGGTGGTGGTACCTTCGATATCTCAATTATTGAAATTGCCGATGTTGATGGTGAAAAGCAGTTTGAAGTACTGGCTACTAACGGCGATACATTCCTCGGTGGTGAGGACTTTGATCTGCGTCTGATTGAATATTTGTCTGCTGAATTCAAGGCTGACAGCGGTATTGACCTAAGTGGTGATCCACTGGCGATGCAGCGCCTCAAGGAAGCGGCAGAAAAAGCTAAAATTGAGCTTTCATCGAGCTCGCAGACCGAAGTTAATTTGCCCTATATCACTGCTGATGCCTCAGGCCCTAAGCACTTGGTGGTTAAGTTGACTAGAGCCAAGCTTGAATCTCTGGTTGAAGAGTTGGTTGAGCGATCTCTAAGCCCGCTTAAGGTTGCGCTTAAGGATGCAGGTAAATCAGCTTCTGAAATTGATGAGGTAATTCTTGTAGGTGGTCAAACGCGTATGCCACTGGTGCAGGAAAAGGTGACAGAATTCTTTGGTAAAGAGCCGCGCAAAGATGTTAACCCCGATGAGGCGGTTGCTGTAGGTGCATCGCTTCAGGGCGCTGTTCTAGCAGGTGATGTTACTGATGTTCTATTGCTAGATGTAACTCCACTCAGCCTTGGTATTGAAACCATGGGTGCGGTAGCAACGCCAGTAATTGAGAAGAATACTACTATTCCGACTAAGAAATCCCAGGTATTCTCAACTGCAGAAGACAACCAAACTGCGGTAACCATTCATGTGGTTCAGGGTGAGCGCAAGCAGGCGGCACAAAATAAGTCACTAGGTCGATTTGATTTGGCAGATATTCCGCCGGCACCGCGTGGTATGCCGCAAATTGAAGTTACCTTTGATATTGATGCCAACGGTATTCTCAATGTAAGTGCAAAAGACAAAGCCACTGGCAAAGAGCAGTCTATTGTCATTAAAGCTTCCTCAGGGTTATCCGACGAAGAAATCGATGCGATGGTAAAAGATGCTGAAGCCAATGCAGCTGAAGATAAAAAGTTTGAGGATTTGGTTCAGGCGCGCAACGCTGCTGACGGCCTTGCCCATGCGGCTAAGAAAACCCTCGAAGAGGCGGGTGACAAGGCGACTGATGAGGAAAAGTCAGCTATTGAAGTAGCTATTGCCAAGGTAGAAGAAGTGGTTCAAGGCGATGATAAAGAGGCTATGGACGCCGCAGCTAAGGAGTTGTCAGAAGCATCAGCAGCTCTAGCGCAAAAGCTCTACGCAGAGCAACAAGCAGAAGCAGGAACTGCTGAAGCCGGCGAACAGCCTGCAGATGACGCTATGGACGCTGAGTTTGAAGAAGTAGACGAGACTCAGAAAGACAGCAAGTAAGTAAGGTGGGCAATTTATACCTTATCTCTCTTAGGCGCGAACATAGTTTCGCGCCTTTATTTATTTTTTAGGAACAAAAGCGAGCTATGGCAAAACGCGATTACTATGATGTTTTAGGTGTGGATAAATCGGCCTCTGATCAAGAAATTAAGAAGGCCTTTCGTCGTGTCGCGATGAAACATCACCCAGATCGAAATCCTGACGATGAAAGCGCAGGCGAAAAGTTCAAAGAAGCCCAAGAGGCCTATGAAGTACTTGGCGATGGCGATAAAAAAGCTGCCTATGACCGATTTGGTCATGCAGGTGTAGACGGCAATGCCGGCGCTGGTGGTGGCTTTGATGGCGACGGCTTCGGCGATATGTTTGGCGACGTGTTTGGCGATATTTTTGGTGGTGGCGGTCGTCGATCAGGTCCAGCGAGAGGCGCCGATCTGCGCTATGACCTGCAATTGGATCTAGAGGATGCAGTTAAAGGTAAAACCATTAAAATTGATGTGCCAAGGTCAGTTCACTGCGATACCTGTGATGGCTCTGGTGCTCGACCCGGCTCATCGCCCGTAAACTGTGGTACCTGTGGTGGCACTGGTCAGGTTCGTATATCTCAAGGCTTTTTTCAGGTACAGCAAACCTGTCCCAACTGTGGGGGTAAAGGACAAATTATTACTGACCCCTGTGGCGACTGTCATGGACGCGGTGTTCGGGAGGAATACACCAAACTATCTGTTAAAATTCCTCCGGGGGTGGATACAGGTGATCGTATTCGTCTCGGTGGTAAGGGAGAGGCTGGTCCCAATGGTGGCCCGGTAGGCGATCTCTATGTTCAGGTTCATGTTCGGGAGCATTCTATTTTTGCTCGTGATGGCAGTCATTTGCACTGCGAGGTTCCAATTAGCTTTGCCCAAGCAGCTCTGGGCGGGGTGTTGGAAGTGCCCACACTAACTGGCAAGGTCAAATTAAAGATTCCACCAGAAACTCAAAGTGGCAAGGTGTTTCGCCTGCGCGGTAAGGGCGTAGCGCCAGTCCGAGGTGGGGCAACAGGTGATCTGTTGTGTCGAGTTATTCTGGAAACGCCAATTAACCTCAATCAGGATCAGCGCGAGTTACTTGAGAACTTTGATAAAAGTCTTATGGGTAAGGGTAAACACTCCCCGAGAACTTCGAATTGGTTTGATGGGGTAAAAAAATTCTTCGATAATCTTACCGGTTAGGATAGAGTGTCCCTTAATAACTTAATTTTGGATGCAAAAATGATCAATGTAGCGATAACAGGGGCTGGTGGCCGTATGGGTAAAGCCTTAATCGAGGCGGTGACCCAGACCGAGGGCATGCAGTTTAGCGCAGCAATTGAACGCCCAGATAGCACGCTGGTTGGAGTTGACTCGGGAGAGTTGGCGGGAATAGGACGCAACGGGATAAGCGTTGTCTCATCACTGCAAGAGGTTGTCGGTCAGTTTGATGTCTTGATCGATTTTAGTACCCCAGTTTCGACTTCTGCCAATGTTGCGCTCTGTGTTGAGCACGGCAAAAAAATTGTTATTGGCACAACCGGTTTTGATCAGCAGCAGTTGCAACAAATTGAGCAGGCTAGTAAAAAAACAGCGATCTGTATGGCATCCAATTATGCCACTGGAGTTAATTTGTGCTTTAAACTCGCCGAGTTAGCTGCTGCAATTTTGGGTGATGATGTCGATATTGAAATTTCAGAGACACACCACCGCCACAAAGTGGATGCTCCCTCTGGTACCGCGTTATCACTGGGTGAATCTGTTGCCGGAGCTCTTGGTCGCGATCTAAAACAGGTGGCAGTCTATGGTCGAGAGGGGCAGACAGGTGCAAGAGATCGCCAGACTATTGGCTTTGCAACTCAGCGTGCGGGTGACGTTGTCGGCGATCACACGGTGTTATTTGCCGCTGATGGTGAGCGCGTAGAAATTACCCACAAAGCCTCCAGTCGCATGGCATTTGCCCGTGGAGCACTCCGCGCTGCTAAGTGGCTACACGAGAAGCCGTCGGGCTTGCATAGTATGCAGGATGTGCTCAACCTAAATATATAAATATCCGAGGCCGTTTAATTTAAAAATTAGGTAAAAAATAGACCGATCAAGGATGGACAAAACGGGTACGTTTGCAATAAAATACTTTCTCAGATCCGTTAACTAAAAACGGCACTGGTCGGAGAGGTTGATATACTGAATATTTCCTATAAAAACGAGATGAGACAATTGGTCCCATCTCGTTTTTTTGCAAATAATCAAAAGCCTTTTCGGATTTATCCTACCAGATAGACTTATTATAATTTAGGAGGTTGTGTGAATTCCGAGACCAATCGGGAGGCTATTCTTGCGCTCGCAGATGGAACAATTTTCAGAGGTACTGCTATAGGTGCCGAAGGTCAATCTATTGGTGAAGTGGTTTTTAATACCGCACTGACAGGTTATCAGGAAATTCTCACAGATCCCTCTTATGCCAATCAAATTGTAACCCTTACATACCCTCATATTGGTAATGTCGGTGTTAACAGTGAAGATCAGGAATCCGAGCAAATATGGGCTGCTGGATTAGTGATTCGCGACCTGCCATTACTGGTATCTAACTTTCGCAGTGAGCAGAGTTTAGATCAGTACCTAGCGGATCGCGGCATCGTTGGTATCGCCGATATAGATACCAGAAAACTTACGCGAATCTTGCGTGAAACAGGTTCCCAGAGTGGCTGTATTGTTGTCGGCGATAACGATGAGCAAAAAGCCGTGGCGGCAGCCAAACAGTTCCCGGGCCTGAAGGGTATGGATTTAGCAAAACAGGTTACAACCTCTAATGCTTATCAATGGCAACAAAAAAGCTGGCAGTTAGGTCAAACCTACCAGCAGCAAGAGGATTTAAAATTTAAAGTTGTGGCCTATGATTTTGGCGTCAAGCAAAATATTTTGCGTATGCTCGCCGACAGAGGTTGTGATTTAACGGTTGTTCCAGCGCAAACACCCGCCAGTGAAGTGTTGGCTATGCAACCAGATGGTGTTTTTCTCTCAAATGGCCCAGGTGATCCGGAGCCATGCGACTATGCAATCGAAGCAATTACTGAGCTACTGAAAACCGATATTCCGCTGTTTGGAATCTGCTTAGGTCATCAATTACTGGCATTGGCCTCTGGGGCAAAAACTGCCAAGATGAAATTTGGTCATCATGGTGCTAATCACCCGGTGGAGGATATTGCTGACAAGACAGTTATGATCACCAGCCAGAATCATGGTTTTGCTGTTGAGGAAGAGGGCTTGCCAGATTGTCTAAAAGCCACCCATCGCTCGCTTTTTGATGGTTCTTTACAAGGAATTCATCGCACAGATAAACCTGCATTTAGCTTTCAGGGTCACCCTGAAGCAAGCCCCGGTCCCCATGATGCGGCACCACTCTTTGATCACTTTATAGAATTAATGGAGGCTAGACGTTAAGCGTCTTGACTGAGTAGCGACCCTATGCCAAAAAGAACAGATATACAAAGCGTTTTAATTCTTGGAGCAGGCCCGATTGTTATTGGTCAGGCCTGTGAATTTGATTATTCTGGTGCCCAAGCCTGTAAAGCTCTGCGAGAAGAGGGCTACAGAGTGATATTGGTTAACTCCAACCCAGCCACCATTATGACGGATCCAGCAATGGCCGATGCCACCTATATTGAGCCAGTTGAATGGGGCACGGTGGCAAAAATTATAGAAAAAGAACGACCCGACGTTCTGCTGCCTACAATGGGTGGCCAAACAGCCCTCAACTGTGCTTTGGACCTCGCTAAGCACGGAGTGCTAGAAAAATTCAATGTCGAAATGATTGGTGCCAATGCTGATGCTATTGATAAGGCTGAGGATCGCGAGCGTTTTGACAAGGCAATGAAAGCGATCGGATTAGAGACCCCAAATTCGGGTATTGCCCACAGTCTTGAAGAAGCTTATCAGGTTGCCGATCGCTTTGGATTTCCCTGTATTATCCGCCCCTCATTTACCATGGGTGGTTCTGGCGGTGGTATTGCCTATAACCGAGAGGAATTCGAGCAAATTTGTCGCCGCGGCCTTGATCTTTCGCCCACCAATGAGTTGCTGATCGATGAATCTCTGATTGGTTGGAAAGAATATGAAATGGAAGTGGTCAGAGATCGCAATGACAATTGTATTATCATCTGTTCTATTGAAAACCTTGATCCTATGGGGATTCATACCGGTGATTCAATTACAGTTGCTCCCGCTCAGACCCTGACCGACAAAGAATATCAGATTATGCGCAATGCCTCGTTGAGTGTATTGCGTGAGATTGGCGTTGAGACAGGTGGTTCCAATGTTCAGTTTGCGGTAAATCCGGAAAACGGTCGACTGATTGTAATTGAAATGAACCCTCGGGTGTCACGTTCATCAGCACTGGCGTCAAAAGCTACCGGCTTCCCAATTGCAAAGGTGGCTGCCAAATTGGCGGTGGGTTATACCCTAGATGAATTGCAAAATGAAATCACTGGTGGTGCCACGCCGGCCTCATTTGAACCCAGTATTGACTATGTGGTTACCAAAGTGCCACGTTTTGCGTTTGAGAAATTCAACCAAGCCAGCCCCAAACTGACCACTCAGATGAAGTCTGTAGGTGAGGTGATGGCTATAGGTCGCACTTTCCAAGAATCTATGCAAAAGGCACTACGCGGCTTAGAGGTTGGTGTAGCAGGTTTTGACCCAGTAATTGACCCGTCCGATGATTCTTCAATCAGTATTCTCAATAATCAACTGGCGGAAGCTGGCCCTGATCGCATCTGGTACGTTGCCGATGGTTTCCGTGCGGGGATGAGTCTTGAAGAGATGTTCAATATCACCAAGATCGATCCATGGTTTTTGGTGCAGATTGAAGATCTTATTCAACAAGAGCGGCAATTGCAGGGCACTGAGTTAACAGCGCTGGATAAAAACACATTGTTTAAGCTTAAGCGCAAAGGCTTTTCTGATAAGCGTTTGGGTTCTCTAATAGGTTGTGGAGAGCAAGCAGTTCGCGAGTATCGACATCAGTTAGAGATTCATCCAGTGTACAAGCGGGTTGATACCTGTGCCGCTGAGTTCTCGACAGATACCGCCTATATGTACTCAACCTATGAAGAAGAGTGTGAGGCTCAGCCCAGTGATCGCGAAAAAATTCTAGTACTAGGCGGTGGCCCCAATAGAATTGGTCAGGGCATTGAGTTTGATTATTGCTGTGTTCACGCTGCGTTGGCTATGCGTGAAGACGGTTATGAAACCATTATGGTGAACTGTAACCCAGAAACAGTATCCACGGATTATGATACTTCGGATCGACTGTTCTTTGAGCCAGTTACTCTTGAAGATGTTTTGGAAATTGTTCGTTTAGAAAAACCCAAGGGTGTCATTGTGCAGTTTGGTGGTCAGACGCCATTAAAATTAGCTCGTGCTCTTGAGGCTGAGGGTGTGCCCATTGTCGGGACAACCCCAGATGCAATTGATCGTGCGGAAGATCGCGAAAGATTCCAGCACATGATTGAAAAACTCGATCTATTGCAGCCATCCAATGCGACAGCGCGCAGTGCTGAGGACGCAGTTGAGTTGGCGAAAAAAATTGGCTATCCATTGGTTGTTCGCCCCTCGTATGTTCTCGGTGGGCGCGCGATGGAGATTGTCTACAAAGAGGATGAATTGCGACACTATATGCGAACTGCAGTAGAGGTGTCAGAAGACTCACCTGTGTTGTTAGATTTCTTCTTGCCGAATGCAATCGAGGTTGATGTGGACGCAGTGAGTGATGGCGAGCAGGTAGTTATCGGTGCCATTATGCAACATATCGAGCAGGCGGGAATTCATTCGGGTGATTCAGCTTGTTCGCTGCCGCCCTATAGCCTCAGCGAAGAGGTTCAAAATGAGATGCGCGAAGTCTGTAAAAAGATGGCGCGCGAGCTCGGTGTGCGCGGCTTAATGAATGTACAGCTAGCACTGCAGGACGGAAAAATTTATGTTATCGAGGTCAATCCTCGCGCATCTAGAACTGTCCCCTTTGTGTCGAAATGTATTGGTACATCACTCGCTAAAATAGCCGCTCGCTGTATGGTTGGACAAACATTGGAATCGCAGAATTTCACCAAAGAGATCGTTCCGCCTTATTCCAGTGTTAAAGAAGCAGTGTTCCCGTTCAATAAATTCCCGGGAATCGATCCAATTCTTGGGCCGGAGATGAAGTCTACGGGTGAAGTTATGGGTGTGGGTGAAACCTTTGCTGAAGCCTATGGCAAAGCCGAACTGGGTGCCGGTGATGAAATACCCACCAAGGGCACTGCCTTTATCAGTGTTCGCGATAGAGATAAGGATCAATTGCCTGAATTGGCCAAAAATCTGTTATCTTTAGGCTTTAAGCTAGTCGCGTCAAAGGGTACGGCAAAAGTAATTACTGATGCTGGATTTGATGTTGAACTGGTGAATAAGGTGCAAGAGGGCAGACCGCATATTGTAGATATGATAAAAAGTGATAAGATTCATCTTATTATTAATACCACTGAGGGTCGCAAAGCCATCTCAGACTCCAGTGCTATTCGTTCCAGTGCAGAACAGCATCAAGTTTACTATACTACAACGATGGCAGGCGGAAGAGCTGTATGTGAGGCTCTAATGTTTGCTGGTGATATCCAGGTTAGAGACATACAAACGCTACATAAGGCGATTAGTTAATGCAAAAAATTCCAATGACAGTTGAGGGAGAAGCAGCACTTCGAATTGAGCTTGAAAAGCTTAAGAAAGAAGATCGCCCAACCGTTATTCAGGCAATTGCTGAAGCTAGAGAGCATGGCGATTTAAAAGAGAATGCTGAGTACCATGCAGCCAGAGAGCAACAGGGTTTTATCGAGGGTCGTATCCAAGATATAGAATCTAAACTCTCCCTCTGCCAAATTGTGGATATTACAAAGATGCCTGAGGGCGATCGAGTTATCTTTGGCTCGACCGTGACTATCATCAATACAGAAACCGATGAGCAACTCAGCTATAAGATTGTCGGAGATGATGAGGCCGATGTAAAAGCTGGAAAGATTTCCTATCAATCACCGATTGCTCGCGCCCTTATCAGTAAAGAGATAGGTGATGTAGTCAATGTGCATACTCCAGGTGGTGAAGTGGAGTATGAAATTGATGATGTATCCTACACTGGCTAATTATTGAAATTAACCAGTTTTTAGATTACTGGTTTAGTAAAAACAACATCAATGCTTTCTGCGCATGTAAGCGATTTTCAGCTTCATCCCAAACTACAGAAATAGCCTTATCTTCCAATAGTTCCGCTGAAACTTCCTCACCTCTATGAGCGGGTAAGCAGTGCATAAATACTGCCTTATCCGCAGCCTTTGCCATAAGCGCATGATTTACCTGAAAGCCATCAAAATGCTTGAGTCGGGTAGCCTGTTCATCTTCCTGTCCCATGGAAGCAAATACATCGGTAGTAACCAAGTCCGCATTGGTCGCCGCCTGCACCGGATCGTTGGACAATAAAATGCGATTGCCAGCATTTGCCACAATAGCAGCATCTGGTTCATAGCCGTCTGGGCAGGCAATTTGTAATTTAAAGTCAAACTGCATGGCTGCATTGATCCACGAGTGGCACATATTGTTGCCATCGCCAATCCATGCCACGGTTTTACCCTGAATAGATCCTCGGTGCTCAACATAGGTCTGCACATCAGCTAAAAGTTGGCATGGATGGAAGCTATCCGTCAGCGCATTGATAACAGGTGCATCGGAATATTTAGCAAATGTCTCAATTTTTTCATGACCAAAGGTTCTGATCATAATAATATCGGTCATTCTTGAGATCACTCGAGCTGAATCCTCAATTGGTTCACCGCGCCCCAGTTGAGTGTCCGATGGCGACAAGAAAAGTGCACTTCCACCCAGTTGCGCCATACCCGCTTCAAAGGAAACTCTGGTTCGAGTGGATGATTTTTCAAAAATCATCGCCAGTACCTTGCCTGCCAAAACTGCCTGTTGGGTGTTTTCGCTATGGGCTTTTTTTAGCGCAATCGCAGAGTCAATCACCTGATTCAGCTCAGCGGGCGAAAGGTCATGCAGTGTAAGAAAATGTCTAACAGCCATTGGTTTGACTCCTATTGGAAGTCTCTAATTAGGGGTGCCAAAATGCTTACAACTTGTTGAGCTTCTGTATCGGTCATAATCATAGGCGGTAACAGTCTAACTACCGAGTCAGCAGTGACATTGATAATTAAGCCCTGTTTAAGCGCCTCAGTATAGAGCGGTTGACAGGGCTTAGTCAGTTCAATGCCGATCATGCAGCCACAGCCACGTATTTCTTTTACATGGGCAACATCACTGAGCTCGGTGGTTAAACCCTGCATAATAATATCCCCAATCGCCACTGCTCTCTGGTAGATATTACCCGACTCTAAAAGCTCAACCACCTTGAGGGCGACGGAACAGGCCAGTGGGTTGCCGCCAAAGGTTGAGCCATGATTCCCCGGTTGCATCAAATGTGCGGCATTGCCATGGGCTAGACAGGCACCAATAGGCATACCGTTGCCCAGTCCTTTAGCCGTGGTTACTACATCGGGCTGAACGCCACTGTACTGATGATAAAAATATTTACCCGTTCGGCCGTTGCCAGTTTGTACTTCATCAAACATCAGCAGCCAGTCGAGCTCATCGCAGAGTTCTCTCAACTGCTGTAAATATTCAGGTGCGGCTAGATGAATACCACCTTCTCCCTGAATAGGCTCCACAAAGATAGCGCAGATATCTGGGTTATTTTCAGCAATAGTTTTCAGCGCTTCAATATCGTTAAACGGTCCGCGCACAAAACCTCTCACAAGGGGCTCAAAACCTGCCTGAATTTTCCTGCTGCCAGAGGCGGTAAGAGTAGCTAATGTTCTCCCGTGAAAGGCATTATCCATAACTAGCACTGTGGGGAGCTTGATGCCTTTTTTATTGCCATGTAAGCGAGCTATTTTTATAGCTGCCTCATTGGCTTCAGCGCCCGAATTGCTAAAAAATACGTTGCTCATGCCGGAAATTTGGCATAACTTTTCCGCTAACTGTTGTTGGCTAGGGATAGAAAAAAAGTTTGAACAGTGAATTAATGTAGACGCTTGCTTAGCTATAACCGAACTGAGTTCTAAGTTAGAATGGCCAAGACCGCAGACTGCAATACCTGATAGGGCGTCCAGATATTTTTTTCCGCTATCATCCCACAGCCACGCACCTTCACCGCCAACTAATGTGGCAGCTCTCACGCCGTAGGTATTCATAAGGGACTTATCGCCCATAGTTCTTCACACTCTTTTTTCATTGAATAGAAAAAGGGCAGCTTTGCTGCCCTTAACAGCCCCTAATTATAGAAATATTTCCCATTCATCGCAATAATAGGTATTTAGCGTATCTTTCTTTAGCTAACAGGCTAAAAAAGGTAAAATATCAACACTTACATACAACCAAATAGGGCTCTTATTAATGGATATTATGGAAACAATTCGTGATCAGGTAGAGGGTAACTCTGTATTACTTTATATGAAAGGATCACCTAACCAGCCACAATGTGGTTTTTCGGCGCGAACTGTGCAGGCACTTATGGCCTGTGGTCATCGCTTTGCCTATGTGGATGTACTATCAAATCCAGAAATTAGATCTAATTTACCGCTCTATGGTAACTGGCCTACTTTCCCGCAACTCTGGGTGGCCGGTGAGCTAATTGGCGGATGTGATATTGTTACGGAAATGCACGAAAAAGGCGAATTAAAAACCCTGATTGATGAAGTTGTCGGCGATCAAGCTGAAGGCGAATAATTAAAAATACAAAAAAAACGCTCGGTGAAGAAATCATCGAGCGTTTTTTTGCCGCTTAAAACCTGAACCTTTTGGTTTACACCTCAGCCTTGGCAAAATAAAATTTGCGCCAAAGCCTTAGCCCAAAGCCTAGAGATAGAATCCAAACAAATAACTCTATCCAATTAGGGTTGCTGTTGTAGCCCAAAAATCCCTTCAGGAAAACGCCTATATGACCCTTGTCGTGCAATAGGTGAGTATATTTTTCTTTGCCGTTTAAGTTATAGGAGTAAAACCAAGGGTTATCTGAATCCGTTAATTCCGCCTTTGGCGTCAATATGCTGTAGGGGCGAGCAATATCTTCTTTGGTCTCGAGGCCAACAGCTTGTAAATGATCTCCTTTTACCAGAAACTCCTCAATTTCATGGGTGCCATAGGTCATCATGCCTGAAGCGAATACAACTAATAGCAAACTTGTAGCCCTAAAGAACGACTTTAATTGAGCGCGTTTACCCTGAATAACAATGGCATAACCTATAGCTATAGCTAACACTAAGCCGGCAGTGAAGCCTAAATAAGAGAATGATTCAGTCATAGAGAAGCTACCCATAAGGAAAATAGCCGTCTCAAAGCCCTCTCGGTAGATGGCAAAAAAGATAATCAGGAAAATTCCCCATCCAGCATTTTCCACGGCTTGATTGGCATCTTCTTTTAATGCGGCAGTTGCACCAACCTGTTTAGATAGCCAAAAAATCACATACCAAATAAGTGCGGCGGTTGCGATCATGGCAACACCCTCAAATAAGGCTTCCATAGAGGCGTTACCAATGGAGCTCTTAACCTGAACTAGGGCAAAACCAGTAATAATACTTGCGAGAATAGCGCAAACAACGCCATACCATAATTGACGTATTTCACGTTTTAAACTCTGCTTTATTAGCAGGGTAAAAATAATTCCAACAATTAGTGAGGCCTCTAAGCCCTCGCGGAACATAATAATAAATTCGTTCATTTTTAATGCTTCTCAATTTCAAATATTTTGGGTTAGGGGTCAATTTTATTTAAGTCGCCTGCACCTAGATGTAACGATGGTGGATTTTACTGATGATTCTCTCTAAATGCAATTAATTATCATTACGATTTCGAGTATTCTATGGATTATCAATCAACGTGATTTATCCGGCGCTATAAAATTAAAAATAAACTAGTTGCAAATGTAAATGATAACGATTATCATTAATGGTTAATTAAAATTGGTTAACTTTACACAAGAGAAGTGTTTTATGAAGTCCTTATTAGTTATTTTTGTAATATTTAGTGTATTAATCTCAAAGAGTGTTTTTTCACAGGAAGTTCAATTTGAAGAAATCGTCATAAAAGGCAAAGTGCTGCATAGTGATCAGATAAATTCTCTCAAGGTGCCGACACCCATAATTAATGTTCCACAGTCGCTATCGCTTATAACGGATTTGGATATTCGCAAAAAGGGCTTTAAAGAAATAGCTGATATTGTTCGATATACCCCAGGAATTAATACCTCATTAGGTGAGGGGCACCGTGATGCTGTAGTTTTTCGCGGGGTAAGATCAACCGCTGATTTTTTTCAAGATGGCATAAGAGATGATGTACAGTATTATCGTCCGCTATACAATGTCGAGCAGGTAGAAGTTCTTCGAGGTCCAAATGCACTTTTATTTGGACGTGGTGGAACCGGAGGCGCTATTAACAGAGTTTCCAAAAAGCCAGTTTTTGGAAAGGACTTTAAAACTATCAATTTTGCACTCGATTCATTTGGTGCATCTGATGTGGCGGCGGACATTAACACCAGCATAAATGATTCAGTCGCTTTTCGGTTAAATCTTCACAGTGATTCGCTTAAAAATCATAGAGATTTTTATAGTGGTGATCGATTTGGCATTAACCCTACACTTAGCGTTGGACTTGGTTCAGATACTAATTTAAATCTTTCCTATGAATACATAGATCATGAGCGATTTATTGATAGAGGTATTCCAACTGCTAATGGCAAACCTGTTGAAGCTCTAGATGGCATAGTATTTGGAGACAAAGATGGCAATATCAATACTGTTAAAGCATCGGTGCTTCGCGCTGCATTAAGTCATCAGTTTTCTGATACAACAAAAGGAAGCCTGACATTAACTTCTAATAATTTTGAAAAAATGTATCAAAATACCTATGCAAATAGCTTTGATCCAGATTTAAATACAGTAGAAATGGATGGATATTATGATCCTACGGATAGAGATAATTTAATTTTTTCTGGGAGCCTAGTTAATGAGCTGTTATGGGGAAATACAACACATACTATCCTAACTGGTTTTGAGGTAATCGAAACCGATAATGCTAATCTTCGTTACAATGTTTTATGGTCTTCAAATAATTGCGACGAAAGTAATTATGATAGAGAGAGTTTTAATGTTGCAGATCCAATAGACTTTAGTGTAAACGTCGATGGAGTGGCTAGTGATCTTGAGTACAAAAATTCCTGTGCACTCAAAACTAGTACTAAAACTAAGATAAGTGTTAAGTCTTTCTTCATTCAAGATCAAATAGATCTTTCAGATAACTTAATTCTTGTTCTCGGTGGGCGCTATGATCAATTTGATGTTAGTGTCAACGATTTTAAAGAGGGAACCACGGCTTCAAGAGAGGATGGAGAATTTTCACCAAGATATGGTTTGATTTACAAGCCAGAAAACAATGTATCCTTTTACTATAGCTACAGTGAAAGTTTTTCTCCAAGGTCGGGGGAGCAGTATAAAAAGCTTACTGGTGGACAGCCTGGTTCAGGAGAGACCCTAAAGCCTGATTACTTTGAAAGTTCTGAAATTGGCGTCAAATTTGATCTCAACAAAAATCTAAGTTTTACATCTGCATACTTTGAAAGTGAATCTGAGATTGCAGACTACGATGGTGCAAGTGCAGAATATATTTCTGAGAGGGGTCTATCTGTAGAGGGTTATGAGTTGGAATTAAAGGGACAAATAAACGACGATTTGAATATAGCATTAAGCTACAGCAATATAGATGGAGAAACTGCGGCAGGTGGAAAGCCAAAAGAGATTCCTGAATCCACTTATTCCATATGGGCAGCATATGATGTGAACTCTAAACTTGGTTGGGCGCTAGGAGTTATACATCAGGGTTCATCAGCTATCAAAGATAATTCGCCGAATCTTCTTTTGCCAGCCTACACAAGAGTTGATGCTGCGATTTATTACGAAATTGCCAATAACCTAGAGCTTCAATTAAACTTTGAGAATCTCTCGGACGATGTTTATTTCCCCCATTCACATAGCACGCATCAGGTTGCTATCGGAGAATCAAGGAATGTAAGACTTTCGGTAAGTGCAGAATTTTAGAGATTTAAAGCAATAGGGGTGCTTTATGTACACCTATTTTATCAATATAGAAAATTTTTAAGATGGTGAGTCTAGAGAAAGTCTTTCGCCGTATTTAATATTGTTTTTTTTGGTTTTTAAGTGTCTGAAAAAAACCACCATTTAGTTGAAAGTTTGTCATTAAAAAACTATGCTTGAGCTTAGTTTTTTTTGTGTATTTAATAATTTAGGAGTAAGAAATATGTCTGTATTAGTCGGCAGACCAGCCCCAGATTTTACTGCAGCAGCAGTAACCGGCAGTGGCGAAATTATCGATAACTTTAATTTAGCAGAGGCAATTAAGGGCAAGAAAGCGGTTGTTTTCTTTTACCCATTAGATTTCACCTTTGTTTGTCCCTCAGAGCTTATTGCTTTTGATCATCGCTATCAAGAATTTTCAGACCGCGGAGTTGAGGTGATTGGTGTATCGATTGATTCCCAGTTTTCTCACAATGCATGGCGCAACACTGATGTTAATGATGGTGGTATTGGCGCTGTGAAATATACTTTGGTTGCCGATGTAAAGCATGAGATATGTCAGGCCTATGATGTTGAGCATCCTTCAGATGGCGTTGCGTTTCGCGGATCATTCTTAATTGATGAAGACGGCATGGTAAGACATCAGGTTGTCAACGACCTACCACTGGGCCGCAATGTTGACGAAATGTTGCGTATGGTAGACGCCTTGGCATTCCATCAGGACCACGGTGAAGTTTGTCCAGCGGGCTGGAATCAAGGTGATAGTGGCATGAAAGACACGCCTGAGGGTGTGGCTGAGTACCTATCAGAGAATGCTGACAAGCTGTAAGTAGCTGCCAGTAGCTTACACGCCCGCGCTGTTTACAGTGCGGGCGTTTGTTTATCTGTTGCTTTTGCGCTACTTGCGAGTAATAGTGTCTTGAATAACGTCAAACTGGTTATTTTTGCAATCGGACAGATAGCGCTTGAGTGCAGCCCTAACCACAGGGAATGCCAGTTGATCCCAAGGGATATCCTGTTCGCTAAACAGAGCAACCTCGGTCGACTCAAAGCTTGGACCAAATTCTTTATTGGCCAACTTTGCACGATAAAAAACGTAAACCTGATTTATATAGGGAATATCGTAAAGTGCATATAGTTCCGGATCGACAACATTCGCATTTGCCTCCTCGTAACATTCTCGCAACGCTCCCTCAAGGGTAGACTCATCATTCTCAAGAAAACCTGCGGGAAGCGTCCATCGGCCTTTTTGCGGCTCGATAGCGCGCTTGCACAGCAGTATCTGTTGTTTATACTCGGGAATGACTCCTACGATAACCAGTGGATTTTGATAGTGAATAGTGTTGCAGTGATTGCAGACAAAGCGTAGCCTGTTGTCACCATCGGGTATCTGTTGCGTTACTTGGTTGCCGCAGTTGGAACAGAACTTCATAAAACCCTCAATATTATTAATAAAAAGTATAAACGATTAATGCTTACAACAATAAAACAACGGTTAAAAAATAACCCGCCGCAATCAGATAATACGGAGTTTTCTGATTCAATACCCAATGCAGCAGTTATGCTGTTGCTGCATGGTGAGCCAACTAACCCTGAAATTATCCTTACTCGCCGTGCCAATCACCTAAAAAATCATGCGGGTGAAGTAGCTTTTCCTGGTGGAATGCACGACAGTCGCGATAGTGATCTGCTGGCGACTGCTCTCAGGGAGACGCAGGAGGAAATTGGTCTAGCACCAAGTAAAATTGATGTGCTGGGTAGACTTCCAGCAGACTCTCCTCGTCTAAATAATATACGGGTAACGCCATTTATGGGATGGGTGGAAACAGCCTTTAGCCTAGCGCCAGATCCTTCGGAAATAGCCAGCGTATTTAATTTGCCACTCAATTTTATGTTAGATATAAAACATTACCAGTATTTTTACTTAGCGCAGAGAAAAATTGAACTGCCTTTCGTACAGTATAACAATTACAAAATCTGGGGCTTCACTCTTAAAGTAATGGTCGATATGCTAAATAATACATTGAATGCCAATATAAATCTGCGTTATCCCAGTGGCAAACAATAACAGTAAATTTGGTTACTATTTATGGAAAAGCCTGTTTCACCCTGTATTTCAATTTGTCGGCTCAACGATGAGGATATCTGTGTCGGTTGTTACAGATCCAGTGAAGAAATAAGAAATTGGATATATCTCAATGATGATCAGCGTCAGCAGATTATAGAACTGTGCTCAGACAGAGCAAAAAATAGTTAAATTTTGTGGTTATTTATCAACTGAGGATTGATTAGATAGCAGCGATGTAACAGCCACTTTTTTAACTCGGGTTCCGTTGATTTCAACAGTTTCAAACCTGAAATTCTTGATTTTAAAGCTGACATTGCCGTCGGGTATGCTCTCTAGCTGTTCAAGCACTAGTCCATTCATTGTTTTGGGTCCATCGAGTGGTAGGTCCCAATTTGTAGTTTTGTTAATATCTCGAATAGTTGCCGTTCCATCAATAAGAAAACTGCCGTTAGTTTGAGCAATCACTTCTTCAACTCTATCGGCTTCATTAGTAGTGAAATCGCCGACAATTTCTTCCAAAATATCCTCAAGGGTAACCAGTCCCTGAACCTCACCATACTCATCGACCACAATGGCAAAGCGACTGCGCATTTTCTTAAAGTTAAGCAGTTGCGTAGTGAGTTTAGTGCTTTCTGGAATAAAGTAGGCTTCGTCGGCAAAGCGCTTGATAGCTTTGTGCGTGATGGTTTCTGCTCGCAGCAAATGATTGGCTTTTCTGACATGAAAAATGCCGACAATATTATTAATGTCGCCTGAATATACCGGCTGTCTGGTGTACTCGCACGACAGAATCTGCTCCATGAGTGTCTCGATATCTTCCTCGAGATCGAGGCCGCTGACTTCATTGCGCGGAATCATAATATCCTCAACCGTCATATTATCTAGGTCGAGAATAGCGCGAAGCATGCCCTGATTACTGTCAGATATTTTGTGTCCCGACAGGTCTACCAGTGACTTAAGTTCCTCGGAATCCAAACTGTCATCGCGGTTTTTATTAGGGTCAAAGCCCAGTAGGCTGATAAATATATTAGTTAACTTGTTGATTAACCATACCAGCGGGCTCAACAGCTGCAGTAGAGGTTTTAAAATATGACTGGCCTTAAAGGCAAACCATTCAGGATTCTGAGCCGCGATAGTTTTTGGAGTAACTTCAGAAAAAACTAACACCAGAATAGTTAGGGTTGCAGTGGCAACCCATGGTGCCGCCGCCTCGCCAACGTAATAAATGGCTAGCATATTGGCGATGATGGCGGCCAGAATATTGACTGCATTATTGCCAATAAGAATCAAGCCAATAAGGCGGTCTGGCATGCTGAGAAGTTTTGCCGCACGCCTAGCTCCCGCACTTTTCTTGCGTTGATGTCTAAGTCGGTAGGGATTGAGTGACATCATGCCAGTTTCTGAACCTGAAAAAAATGCCGACAGGATCAATAGTGAAAACAGGATGCACCAAAGAATCAGTGGGTGGGAGCCTTCCAAAAATTAATAGCCTCTATGACTTAAGAGCGCGTATGTTGAATGAGAATTTTCAATATAGCAACCAAATTTAATTAGCTTAGGATAAATTCGATAACAAACTTACTGCCCAAGTAACCCAGTAGAATTGCCGAGAAACCTACCCATGTCCAGTTAATTGCACGCTGGCCGCGCCAGCCGTAGTGATACCTGCCGAAAATAAGTACCGCATAGACCAGCCAAGCTACAATGCTAAATGTAACCTTGTGAATTAATTGTTGCGCAAAAAAATCGTCATAGACGTAAAAACCAGTCAGCAGGGATGCAGTCAGTAGAACTTCGCCAAGCCATATAAGTTTAAACAGCAATTTTTCCATGGTCTCAAGTGCTGGCATGGTGCGCATCAACGCATTTTGATGTTTGTGTTTTAGTTGCCAGTTCTGATGACCCACCAAAAGTGCCTGTAGTGCGGCAATAGCCAGAAAACTATAGGCTACAATTGAAGTGAGAATATGTGCCTGCAGGCTGTAGGGAATTACCGCGGTTGATTTGGTGCTAGAGCTGATTAGCGCCAGAACTAGCGTAACCACAGAAATAGGTAAAAGCACCAGATATAGACTACTTACTGGTTCTCTGCGGCTAGTTACAAAAACAAGGCCATTAATTACCAGCGCTAATAATGAAAGGATTTTGAGTAGACTCAGGTCTAAGCCGCCATCGTTTAGCAATAGATCAAAGGTGGCAAAGCCGTGTAGAACAATAGCCAGAAGAGTTAATGTCTGGACAAAAGGAATCTTGAATTTTCCTCTGTTGACTAGGTCTAGCACATGGGAAATCCACCCTAGCAAATAGAGTGCGATAGCGCCAGAGCCAAATATAAAACTGGTCATGTTCCAATCCACATTTAATTGATCACTAAGTTTGGCATATTAACTGCTACAGGTGAAGCCTAGCGGCAAATTACTGATATAATATGATTCTAAATCCATCTTTTGGAAGTTAACTTAATGGCAATGTTTGAAAATCTTAGCGATCGACTATCGCAAAGTTTAAAAAAGATATCTGGTAAAGCCAGTCTCAGTGAGAGCAATATTCAAGAAACCCTTCGCGATGTGCGCGTAGCACTGCTTGAGGCGGATGTTGCATTGCCTGTAGTCAAAGATTTTATTGAGCTCGTAAAGCAGCGCGCTGTCGGGCGTGAAGTTAGCAGTAGCCTCAATCCAGGCCAACAGTTTCTCAAAATCGTTCAGGCGGAACTAGAGGCTGTTATGGGGGATAAAAATGAATCCCTCAATTTAAACGCACAGCCTCCCGCTGTTATTTTGATGGCAGGTCTTCAGGGGGCGGGTAAAACCACATCAGTAGCCAAGCTGTCGCGATTTTTAACCGAGCGTGAAAAGAAAAAAGTGATGGTGGTGTCGGCGGATGTATATCGCCCAGCAGCCATTGAGCAATTAAAAACCCTAGCTGGTGAGGTAAATGCTGAATTCTTCCCGAGTTCTGAGGATCAGCGACCGGTAGATATTGTCAATCAAGCAATTGCTGCTGCAAAAACAAAATTTATAGATGTACTTATTGTCGACACCGCCGGCCGTCTGGCAATTGATGAGCAGATGATGGCCGAAATTCAGCAACTGCACAGGGCAACCAAGCCCGTTGAAACGCTGTTTGTTATCGATGCCATGATTGGTCAGGACTCGGTTAATACCGCCAAGGCCTTCAATGATGCCCTGCCGCTCACAGGTGTGATTCTCACCAAGGTTGATGGCGATGCTAGGGGTGGTGCGGCTCTTTCTGTTCGTCAGGTTACTGGCAAGCCGATTAAGTTCTTGGGTGTGGGTGAAAAAACTGACGCCCTAGAACCATTTCACCCCGAAAGAATTGCTTCGCGTATTTTGGGTATGGGTGATGTGCTCAGTCTTATTGAAGATGTTGAGCGCAAGGTAGATAAAAAGAAAGCTGAAAAGTTTGCCAAGAAAGTCGCTAAGGGCAAGCGATTTGATTTAGAGGATTTGCGCGAGCAACTACAGCAAATGAAACGGTTAGGTGGCATGGAAGGTATGATGGGTAAGCTACCTGGGATGGGCAATATGGCGCAAATGACCCAGCAAAAAGACATTGCCAGCCAGTTTAGCAAGATGGAATATATAATTGATTCGATGACGCCAAAAGAGCGCGCCAATCCGGATATTCTCAATGGCTCTCGAAAAAGACGCATTACTCAGGGCTCGGGAACAAACATTCAAGACTTAAATCGTCTGCTCAAGCAGCACAAACAAATGGGTAAGATTATGAAAAAAATGAAGGGCAAAGGCCTGCAAAATATGATGCGTGGCTTAGGCGGCGGCATGCCTTCAGGTGGCGGTTTGCCGCCGGGCGGGTTCCCTAAGTTTTAGGCTGTTTTCTCGATAATTTTAACGGCAAAAAACACAGCTAAACAAAGAGGTTTCCTTTCTGCTTTAATTCGCGTAATATACCGCGCCTTTCTTAGGGTCGTGGCGTATTTGCGCGCTGTGACACGGGAGCAGGACTTAATAGACAAATTAGGGCGCACAAATCGCCCAAAAATAGGGTATCAGTAGATGGTAACAATTAGATTGGCACGCGGTGGTTCAAAAAAACGTCCGTTCTTCCACATTACGGTTTCCGATTCACGGAAAGCTCGTGATGCTCGCTATATTGAGCGTATTGGCTTCTTTAATCCGATAGCGCGCGGTGGTGAAGAGCGTCTTCGTATTGATCTAGATCGCGCAACATACTGGCAGGGCCAGGGTGCACAGGTTAGTGATCGTGTCTCAGCGTTGCTTAAAGAGGCAGCTAAACAAGCAGCATAAGAGGAGACAATCCTATGAACAATCGTGATGTTGTTCAGGGAACCCTCGTTGTTGGGCGGATTTCCGCCGTGTTTGGTGTGCGTGGCTGGGTTAAAGTTATGTCTTTTACCCAGCAGGCAGACAAGATTTTTGACTATCAACCATGGTTAGTTGATAAAGATGGAAGGCTTCAAACCATTCATGTCGATGAGTGGAAAAACCACGGCGATGGTTTGGTTGCCCATATCAAAGGAATTGATGATCGCGATGTTGCTAGAAACTGGTGTCTTAAGGACATTCGCGTTGATGTAGCATTGCTCCCTCAGTTGACTGATAACGAATTTTATTGGCATCAACTGGAAAATTTAGTGGTTTATAGCCACTTTGAAAATACTGAAAAGCGCTTAGGCGTTGTGTCATCGCTTCTTGAAACCGGAGCCAATGACGTGCTTGTGGTTAAGGGCGATGCAGAGAGTATCGATGGTCGAGAGCGATTGATACCCTACTCGAGTCAGTATGTATTGAATATTGACCTAGGTCTGCAGCGCATAGATGTAGCCTGGAATCCCGATTTTTAAACGATCGGTAAAGCTGGCGAGGATCTTGTTATGAAAATAGCGTTGATTACTCTGTTTCCAGAAATGTTTGAAGCGTTGACTGATTATGGTGTCAGTGGTCGAGCAGTCAATCAGGGCTTGCTAGAAATCTCTAGCTTTAACCCGAGAGATTTTGCCGAGGATGCCCATTCGACAGTTGATGATCGCCCCTACGGCGGCGGTCCCGGTATGGTTCTAATGATAGAGCCATTGCGCAGGGCAATTAGTGCGGCAAAACAATGGATAAATGGAGAGTCTTTGGTGGTTTACCTCTCTCCTCAAGGCAGTGTTTTGCAACAGTCCGCTGTGAATAATTTGGCCACTGAGCAGTCGATTATTCTTATAGCGGGGCGGTATGAAGGAATTGATGAGCGCTTGATTCAGCTTGAGGTGGATCAAGAGTGGTCGATTGGAGACTATGTGCTGAGCGGTGGAGAGATCCCTGCCATGGTGTTAATGGATGCCTTGATAAGGCAGATTCCGGGAGCCCTAGGCCACAGTGATTCAGCAACTCAGGATTCTTTTGCAGATGGTTTATTGGACTGTCCGCACTATACTCGACCTGATAGCTATGAAAATTTAAAGGTTCCAGAGGTGTTGCTCTCTGGCAATCATGAAAAAATTAGACAGTGGCGATTACAGCAATCGCTTCTGAGAACGCAACAGAGAAGACCGGATTTATTGGACAGGCTAGAGCTTAATACTGAGCAGTTAGCCCTACTTAAGGAAGTGAGTGATGCGCTGGCAGACGATGGCAAAGGATAGGGCCATCCTCTCTGTACAGAGCTCTAAACCAGGTGGCACGCCACCAACCAATGTAAATTGAGGAGCAAAAACAATGTCAAATAAAACGCCTATCATCGCTGCTTTAGAAGCAGAGCAGATGGAGAAAAAAATCCCTGAGTTTGGTCCGGGTGATACAGTTTCTGTAAAGGTAAAAGTTAAAGAAGGTAATCGCGAGCGTCTGCAGGCTTTTGAAGGCGTGGTATTGGCCAAGCGTAACCGCCAATTAAATTCAGCCTTTACTGTGAGAAAAATTTCTAATGGTATTGGTGTAGAGCGTACATTCCAAACCTACAGTCCATTGGTGGACAGTATCGAGGTCAAACGCCGCGGTGCAGTTCGTAGAGCCAAGCTTTATTATCTTCGTGCTCGTTCAGGAAGATCAGCGAGAATCAAAGAAAAGTTGGCAAAATAGAGTTTCAAAAAAAGCGATCCAAAGGATCGCTTTTTTTTTGCATAATTTTCTTAAGAAAAACCCCTAGATTGTGTCTATTATTAACCCAGTAAAAAGCTAAACATAAAGAACCCCTAGGCTAAGTGTGATCAAAATTTTAGATAATGACTGAGGAGCAAGGATGTTTTATACTTATTTAAATTATTTATTTACATTTGATTTATACAATTTGATCTTTCGTGTAAATTTCACTTATTTTATGGGTCATGGTGGCTAGAAAATGCATATTCTAATAGTGGATGACCATGCTTTTGTCTGTGAAGGACTGAAAGCAACTTTAGTTGATACTTTGGATGACGTCCAAGTGACAACCACCCAGCGAGGTGACGAGGTGCTCAACATTCTCGCCGAAAAAGATATTGATCTGATAATTTTAGATTTATTTATGCCGGGGGGCTACGGTGGTTTTGGCCTTATTGGCCTGCTTCATGAGCGCTATCCATTTCTGCCTATTATTGTGTTATCAGCTTCGGAAAACTCAGCTCATATTAGAAAGTGTCTCGAGTTGGGTGTCACTGGTTTTGTCACTAAGTCAGCACCCAAAGAGTCGTTATTCGAAGCGATTTCTAAAGCGTTGAATGGTGAGCAATTTGTGCCAAAATATCTTATCGAAGCGCTGCCGGATGTTGCTAGAGTCATCGATGAGGTAGACTCTGGTGTGAATGTTGAAATTATTTCTGAGTTAATTACCGATCGGCAGTTTGATATTTTAAGTTTTATAAGTCGCGGGCATTCCAATAAACAAATTGCTCGAGGTTTGGGTCTGTCCGAAAATACTGTTAAAGTTCATGTGAGTGCCATGTTAAAATCTCTGGGTTTAACCAATCGCACTCAAGCGGGTATATTAGGTCAAAAATTAGGATTGGCTGAATCAGTAGATGTAGAATCTGAGAATTAAAATAATTGGTCGTAAAAGAAGAAAAAAATTAGCGGTTTTACGGCATGAAAAATGAGGTAGTAACTCAATGATTTTTTTTCGATATAAAACACAGCTGTTAGTGTTGCTGTTTAGTACCTCTGCAATAGCTGTTCAAGCTGATAACTGGGTAATCACCGAAGACGATTTGTTTGCAGAAATAGATTTTGTCTCTGGCGTAACTCACCTGAAACAAGACCTTCAGCAGGTACCTGCTGCGGTAACTATTATCGACCGCAGAACCATAGAGTCATCACCCGCAGTTGATTTGGTTGATTTGTTTCGTTTTGTGCCAGGCTTTCAGGTCTATTTCCATCACGCTAACAAACCCGGAGTGAGCTATCATGCTCACGGTGGAGAGTATTCGCGTCGTTTAGAAGTTAAAATCGATGGGCGCTCTGTCTATGAGCCGCTACTATCCTCTGTAGAGTGGAATACGCTGGGTATTGATCTAGATGATATTGACTACATTGAGGTGGTTCGTGGCTCCAACACTCCTGCTGATGGTAGCAATGCATTTCTAGCCTCTATTAATATAGTTACTCGCTCGCCTCTGGCTGACCTAGGTACAAAGTACAATGTTAATTACGGCACTCAGGGCTTCAAGCGCGGTACTATTTTGCACTCATCACAGGTAGGCCAGCTCACTTCTCGAGCAACCATAAAAGTGAGTGAAAATGACGGCTTTTCGGGTATTGATGATGCCGCAGAAACTCTGACTATGCGGTATCAGGGGTTATGGACGCCAACGGTCAAAGACAGCATTAATTTTCAAATAGGCATTGGTGATACAGATACAACTATTGGACCCAGTGATTATTATGAGCGCAAATGGGATACTCAGTATCAGCATATTGCGTGGAAACGAGTAACTAATGATTGGAGTGATGTAGAATTTTCCATTTATCACAATTCGATCAACTTTGTAGACACAGAACAAACGTTTACAGTGGGCGATGTTCTCTATTACTGGGGCGCTGACGAAAATGGTGAATCGGTGGCGGGTGATGTGGTACTAACCCCTGAAACCCAGCTCCTAATGCTCAGTGAGGGTGATTACGAAAGATATATTGTGCACCCGTCCTATGCCCATTATTCCGACCGTTGGGATGCAGAACTAAGAACCAATATCTATCGAGCCAACAACTTAAGAATGAGCCTTGGCCTAGCCTCAAGGTACGATAGTTTGCGCAGCGAATTATTCTTAAGTAAACAGGGCAAGGTCTCTGAAATTTCCAATAGACTCTATGCTAACTTAGAGTGGACTGTGAGTGATGAGCTTGTGTTAAATTATGGTCAGGTACTAAAAAAAAGAAGACATAAAGCCAGTAAAAATTCTTACCGTGTTGCGGCTAATTATGAATTCTCGCCACAACATAATTTCCGTATTGCCTCCAGTCAGAGTTACAGGCAACCGACTCTTTTAGAGGCTAATCAAAATTCGTCCTATTACTATGATGATATTGTAATGAATATCCGAGTGATAGCAGATGAGGATATTGCCAAGGAGCGCTTGATTAGCCGAGAGGTTGGTTATTTGGGCTCCTATTTAAATAACAATATCAGCCTTGATGTGCGTATATTCGAAGAGCATCTATTTGATATTATTGGTGAGCGAAGAGAGCCCTTTGCAGGTGAGACGCAAAATACAATCCATATTATCGATAATGTAGAAAACCTTGATCTGCGGGGTATTGAGTGGCAGCTACAATACAAACCATCAAATCGATTTATGGTTAACTTCAATCATAGCTATACAAATGTAGAGGGTGAAAGCTGGTATCTTTCTTACACTCCCGATGATGATGTCGCCACCCCTGGAGTTGATGTAATTAAATCCATAGAAACTCTGGTACCAAAGCAGATAACCAGTTTACTACTGAGTTATCAACTGGAAAATGGCGTGACTTTGAGCGGTTCGCACCATTATCAATCTGGTTATAAACCAAGATTGGATGATAATTCGGCTAAGCCCTCAAGCACCTCACGCATAGATCTTAAAGCCTCTAAGCGATGGCTGATGGGTAGCAATTGGCTAGAGTTGTCGTTTACCGTTCAAAATGCGGGTAGTGATTATTCAGAGCATTTTGCATTTAATACATTTGAAAGCAAATATCTTCTCGGTTTTAAAATCGGATCTAACTAGTTTAAAGATTTTTGATTTGTTGTTTTGATGAGGCATTAATCGTTAATGTTATTTTCAGCCAATAGAATTAGCCCCAAGCGGACGTCGGCATGCAGTTTCTTTACCGTCGCTCGTTCGCTATGGGTTTCCTTTTTATTTGCCTGTAGCCATGCATATGCGAATAAATCCGAGGATATCCTATTTGTTCTGAGTAAAGATTCGCCTGAATATCAAAAAATAGTCGATTCAATAACTAGCGACTGGACTAGCGACCAAGCTCTCAGCTATAGAATATTGCCTTATGAGAAACAGACTAAATTAGATCAAACGATTGAAAAAACAGATATTGTTATCAGTCTAGGTACTGCTGCTGCCAATGAGATACTAGCTAGAAAAATTTCTCAGCCGGTTATAACAACACTGATCACTGAGAGTGCATTTGATTCATTCGCTGATAAATACTATGGCGGTAGAGCCGCTGCGGTCGACGCAGGTGTTAACCCTATTTTTCTAGACCAACCTTTTGAGCGCCGTTTGCAACTTGCATGTCGATTGATAAAGAAGCTGGATAAAGTGAGTGTAATGGTGGGGCCCTTAGCGAAAGATAATCAGAGTGTCTATACTTCCTCTATCAAGGAAAAGAATCTAACAGCGCAAATGATTGCAATTGACCCCGATGAAAACCCCATCAGACAACTTGATCCAGTGATTAAAGAAAGTGATGTTTTTATTCCAGTTGCCGATAGCCATCTTATTAATGTAACCACTGCAAAGTGGGCTTTACAGCTTGGTTATAGGTATAGAGTGCCAATTATTGGGTATTCATCCAACTACGTCGATGCTGGCGCTTTGGCTTCGGTATACTCCTCTCCAGAAGATGTATCAAAACAAACTGAAGAGTTAATTCAGTCATTATTGTCTAAAACACACAAGCATAGGATACACCCGCCTAAATACTGCACTATAAAATTTAATAAATCAGTAGCTTGGCATTTAAATTTAGAAATTCCAGAGGAACTAGAACAGCAGGACGGGCGCTGTAAGCTATGAGGAATTTATTGGGTCGAAACAGTATATCCTATCGACTATTGATCACCGGATTAATTCCTTTAACACTACTTAGTATTTTGATGGGCTATTATTTCGTCTCTTATCAAAGAGCTGAAATGTTAGGTAACTTGCACGATACCGGCCAAATTGCAGTGCGTCAGGTTTCACAAAATACGGCTTTTGCTCTGTATTCCGGAGATCGTCAGAGTTTGGATGCGCTCAGCTATGCCACTTTAGAAACACCATCAGTAGCGGGTATCTTATTTTTTAGCTATACAGATGCTGAGACAATCATTATTGGCGATATTTCAGCTGAAAAAATACCAGATAATTTTGTCCGCACTGAGCCTTTTGAAATTGATGGCCACTGGTATTTTTTCTCTGAAATACTCTCTGATCGCGCCCCAATTATGGATTATGATAATTCGATTCAATATGAGCCTGAAAAAATTGGCTGGGTCATCGTTTCTTTGAGCGACAGATTGATGAGAGAAAAAGAATTGAGCTTTTTTCTCACAGCTGCAACCGTTGTCTCATTTAGCCTTCTTCTCGCCTTTTTACTCTCTATTCGGATTAGTAGAACTGTATCAGACCCCTTAGAAAAACTGACCAACGTTGTTGCTAAGATGGAAAAAGGAAATTTGGAAGTTGTGGCTCCAGAAGAGGGTATGGATGAGCTGATACTTTTATCCCGCGGGATCAACGGGCTCGCGACCAGTGTTCGAGAGTCCAATCAGTTAATGCAAAGTGAAATTGACCGAGCTACCAACCGGTTAAAAGTTGCCCTGGCAGATCTCGAGCAAGCCATGCGGGCAAAGGACCAATTTTTGGCAAGAATGAGTCATGAGTTAAGGACACCACTGACCGCTGTTTTAGGTTTTTCCAATATTCTATTTATTGAGGAAAACGAGTCTAGGCGCGATGAGCAGCTAAGGGTAATTCAACGCTGCTCAAATGTTCTTCTAACCATGATTGACGATCTGCTGGATTTTTCTAAGGCTGATCTCGGTGGTTTTACCCTAAATTACAGTTCTTTTGCGCTGGATAAATTTATTGAAGATTTGTCCACATTATTTCGTCTACAAACCAATGAAAAAGGCTTAGATTTTAGTATGTCACTCGAGGGTGAGGTACCTAAGGTGATTTACAGTGACTCGGTTAGACTTGCTCAGGTGGTAACAAATCTAGTCAATAACGCTATCAAGTTTACTAACAGCGGCTTTGTCTCTGTGAGTCTCAGTATGGTAGATTCTGAAGATGAATTTGAATATTTGCAGTTTGTTGTCAAAGATTCGGGCAAGGGTATTGTCAAGGATAAGATACTGACACTATTTGAGCCCTTTACCCAAGAGGATACTTCAATAAATCGCCATTATGGTGGAAGTGGCCTGGGTTTATCTATTGCCAAGCGCCTGGTAACGGCAATGAATGGGGATATTTCATTAAAGAGTGAGGTAAATGTTGGCACTGAGGTGACGTTTACCTGTCGGTTGGATAAAAGCGTAAAAAAACTTGAGATTGCCGATCATTCAACTGCAAGCAATATGGTTATTCAAGAAGATGAAATTCTATTAGGTATTTCTATTTTACTTGCAGAGGATAATGAATTTAATCAAAAATTTATGGTTAGATTGCTAGAGCGCCACGGGGCTGTTTGTTCGTCAGCATCCAATGGTAAAGAAGCTATAGATATGGCACAGACAGAAAAATTTGACATCATTCTAATGGATCTCCATATGCCGATTATTAATGGTATGGAAGCGACCAAAATAATTATTCAGCAAAATGAAAAATGTCCGCCAATAATTGGACTTACAGCAGATATTACAACCTCAGAGCAAAAAAAGTTACTTTCTGCTGGTGCCAAAAGTGTTCAGCTAAAGCCAATTGATGAAGTGCATTTAATAAATTGTATTTTAGAAACAATTGATTCCGAAAATATACCGCAAAGCTATTCTGGAGGGGGTTTATTGGCCTCGGTTCTTCCAGTGGCAGAATTAAAGCAAGCCATCAATCATAACCTTGACCGTTTAGAGAATTGTTTTATCACCGATGAGAAAAGAAATATCAGGCCTCTATTGCATGACTTGCTAGGTTTTTGTGGATTATATGGAATGACAGGACTGAGAAAAATAGTAATTGAATTTCAAGCGTCCTACACTACTCTGGATAACAGGAAAAATCTTCAGGAAGTTAAACGTATTCGTCAATATATGAATGAATCGCCTATTTTGGAATAATTTTATTCCAATCTACCCTTTAATACTTATGTACTAATGCGTCAGTGTAATTCTATTTTAGTTGATTTTGATCTAAATTTAACAGTGCAAGATCGACTGTCCAACTAGGAAGCATTTAAATGGATTTACATTGGTTTACAAGCATAAACCCATACACCATTTGGAAGTCTTTGTAGTTTCATTCTTCGGTCAAGGTTTGTTCGATGGATGTATTGGGCTGTTGTTTCATGGTAGTCAACATTATGGCGACAGGGTCGTTGCTATGTACCATAGATGGTACAGGTCGATTTTGTTATTTACTCCCTCTTTAAACCTCGCTCCTGCGAGGTTTTTTTTATTTAAAAACTATTTTAATAAATTAAAAGAATTTCTTTCCTCGAATTGGTATAAGTCATAGACTGTAAAAAAATTACCAAGAATCTTTATGAAAAAAGATAAATCTATTAAAGATAGCTTCGCAGACCGCGAGGCATCTAACTATCAAAATCCTATACCCAGTCGAGAGTTTCTTCTTGATTATTTAGCCCACAGTGTAGGCCCATTGACCCATGAGGCTATCTGTACAGAGCTCAATTTGTCTGATCCAGAACATATCGAGGCTATGCGCCGCCGCTTAAGAGCTATGGAGCGCGATGGTCAGATTGCCAGTAATCGCCGGGGTGGCTATGGCACACTGGAAAAGCTCAATCTGATTAAAGGCAGGGTTATAGGACACTCAGAGGGTTTTGGTTTTGTTAAGCCCCTCAGCGGAGAGGGTGAAGATATCTTCCTCTCTAGCGCCCAAATGCGCCGTGTGTTTGACGGTGATATTGTATTGGTAAGAGTGGCTGGATGGGATAGGCGAGGTAGCCCTGAGGGCTCCTTGGTGGATATAGTCGAGCGCGCAACCCAACAATTGGTTGGCCGTTATTTTCGCGAGAGTGGAATTAACTTTGTAAGGCCGGATAACCCGCGAATTAGTCAGGATATTCTTATCACTGCAGATCGCCCTTGCCAAGCAAATTCCGGGCAAATTGTGGTGGTGGATATTTTACAGCCGCCAACGCGAAATAGTTTACCTGTGGGCTTTGTATCCGAAGTTTTAGGCGAACATTTAGATCCGGGCATTGAAATTGAGATGGCGGTGCGCAACTACGGCATCCCATTTAAGTGGAATGCCGATATTGAAAAAGAAACGGCTGAAATTCCATCGGAGATTAGCTATACAGATTCGAGAGTTGATATTAGGTCATTGCCATTAATTACCATTGATGGCGAAGATGCCAGGGATTTTGATGATGCCGTTTATTGCCGTCCGAAAGCTCGGGGTGGATGGGAATTGACGGTTGCTATTGCCGATGTCTCCCATTACGTCACTGTGGGTTCTGAATTAGATAAAGAGGCCTTTTCTCGAGGCAATTCAGTTTATTTCCCTAATCATGTAGTACCCATGTTGCCGGAAAAATTATCGAATGGACTCTGTTCCCTCAATCCTGCTGAGGATCGTTTTTGCATGGTGTGTGAGATGCAGATCAGTGAGCAGGGTGAGATTACCGGTTATCAATTCTTCGAGGGAATAATGCATTCTCATGCGCGTATGACCTATACACAGGTAGCTCAGATAATAGCCAATAAAGACGATACTGCTGCTGTAAGAGAGCAATTTTCTGCAATATTGCCGCAGATTGATGCACTGCATAGCTTATGCCAACGGTTGCAGAAATGTCGCAGTCAGCGGGGTGCAATAGATTTTGATACCCAAGAAACGCGGATACTATTTGATAGTCAGCGTAAGATTAGTCAAATTATTCCGCTAGATAGAACTGATGCCCACCGATTAATTGAGGAATGCATGCTGTGCGCTAATTTATGTGCTGCAGAATTTTTACAAAAATCAAAGGTGCCAGCGCTTTACCGCGTCCATGAAGGGCCGAGTGAAGAACGATTAATCTCTCTGAGGGATTTTTTGGGTGAGCTTGGTATTGGTCTAGGCGGGGGAGATGAGCCGCTGCCGATGCATTATCGACAAGTGCTAAATGCTGTTCGCCATCGTGATGATGCTCATGTTATTCAATCTGTGTTATTGCGTTCTATGAGTCAGGCTGTTTACCAATGCGAAAATCTTGGCCATTTTGGCTTGGCATTTGATGCCTATACACACTTTACATCGCCCATTCGCCGATACTCCGATTTACTAGTACATCGCGCTATACGCAGTATGATAAAAAGCGGAAAAAAATCGCCGCATATTCGTCGTGGGTTGCAACAGTCAAAAGTTGATATATTCTATCCCTATGAGCTTTCCTCTTTGGAAGAGGTGGGTCAACATCTGTGTGTAACCGAGCGTCGCGCCGATGAAGCAACACGCGACGTGGTTAATTGGCTCAAGTGCGAATTTCTATTAGATCGCGTTTCAGAGCAGTATAGCGGTGTTGTCAGTGCGGTCACTGGTTTTGGTTTATTTGTGATGCTGGATGAACTGATGGTGGAGGGTTTAATTCATGTCACCGGTCTACCTAAAGATTACTATCACTATGAAGCCTCACAGCATCGTATGGTGGGGGAGCAGACAGGGAGAACCTTTAGGTTGGGCCAAAGGGTTAAGGTAAAGGTGGTTCGGGTCAATTTGGAAGAGAGAAAAATCGATTTTGAGCTTATTGACAAGGGTGCAAAGCAGTCCCAGACAACCAAGACAAAAAGTGTTGGCAGAACACCAGATGATCGCTCAAAAAAAACCAAAACCAGAAAATCTGGGACTAAAAAATCCAAAGTAAAAAAAGCGGGGGGCAAAAAAGCTTTATCTAAGCGCGCAAAAACCAAGGGGAAAGCGGCTAGCTCAGGTGCAAAAAGAAAGCGTAAGTCTAGAGCTTAGTTTTCAGAATTAATATATTGGGGAAGCAATTCGCACAGCAATTCACCAATATAATCAATAAAAACTGTTCCTATGTCGTCACTGTAAAAATCGGGATTGCTATGCCCCAGGGCGAGCACGCCAAAGGTATGCGTTTTTTTGAGTGGCAGTGCTAGAACAGAACCTATATTTTCAGCCTGTTTGCCGAATAGCAGGGATAGTTCTTCAGGTGTTCTTTTTCCACACACAGCCCTGTTCGCCGTTAATATAATGTTGATAGAAGATTTAGCTTCGCTGTCAGAGACAAAATTGCCGTTATTTTTCGCCGTTGAACTAGCTTCGGCTATAAGTGTAAGGCTAAAAAATTCCGTGGCAAAATCGCTCTTTAGACTCACGGTCAATGCCTTGATTAAGCTGTTTAAATCCTTTGCTTGTAATAAGTTTAAAACCAGTCGATTAGTTTTTTCCATCAGCAATTCGTTGTCTTTGGCAGTGGCCTGCATCTGTTCTATTTGACCGGTCATTTCACTATTGCGTTTTCGCATCAAACCAATTTGACGCTCAACCAGTGAAATTGCTTTGCCGCTGTCATGAGAGATATTAATGGCTTCAAAAATATCCGGATTCTCTGCAAAAAAGTCAGGATGCTCAGTTAGATATTGGCGAACTATTTCTTGATTGTTGGTCTTTTTCTTCATAGCCGTCATATTTTAATTTTTCCGTGGAATACTGTTTCTGCTGGGCCTGTCATCAAAATAGGCTGACCCTCGCCACACCATTCAACGCTGAGTTCGCCCCCCAGTAATCTAAGATTGACTCTGGAGTCTACCAATTCTTGCTGAATCGCCGCTACGGCGGCGGCACAGGCACCTGAGCCGCAGGCCTGAGTTTCACCAACTCCGCGTTCATAAACTCGCAGCTTGATAGTTTGGCGGTCAACAATTTGCATAAACCCAACGTTGACACTTTCGGGAAACTGGCTGTTAGTCTGAATTAGAGGGCCGATTTCCTCTACCGCGGCAGTATTTATATCCTCGACCTGAATAACTGCATGAGGGTTGCCGACCGATAGGGCAGCTATATCAAAGGTCTGAGATTTGCTTTCAATGGAATACTTAATGTCTTGTTGCTGACAAATAAATGGTATTTCTGATGGCGTAAAAATAGGGGCACCCATATTGGCTGTCACCAGATTTTTTGCCTTGGTGGTCACTTCCATCACGCGGTTTTTCGTTTGCAGAAGTACGGTTTTTTTCCCCGACAGTTGCTGATCGGCAATGTAGCGACCCATACAGCGAGCTCCGTTGCCGCATTGCTCTACTTCACTGCCGTCGCTATTAAAAATACGATAATTAAAATCGATTTTTTTATCGCTGGGAGGCTCGATTAGCAGTAGTTGGTCGCAGCCAATGCCAAGATGGCGATCTGCCAATTTTTTGATAGCTTTTGTCGTCAGATTGATATGTTGTCGCACGCCATCAATGACTACAAAATCATTGCCAAGGCCGTGCATTTTGGTAAATTTTATCAGCATTGCAGCGAACTCCGTTATTGTTCTTTTATCAGTTGTTCACCTCTAACAAGATCCTCGATGGTCTCGCGCGCTCTCACGAGATGTATCTGATCTCCATCGACCATAACCTCGGCTACTCTGGGACGGCTATTATAATTTGAGCTCATGGTAAAACCGTAGGCTCCAGCCGATGAAAGGTAAAGATAATCACCCTCCTCAATAGCTAGGGTTCTATCTTTAGCCAAAAAATCGCCGGTTTCGCACACTGGGCCAACAACATCGTAGTCTGCTTCTGTTCTAGCTGAAATAACTTCAATCGGATTAATATCCATCCACGCATCGTAGAGCGCTGGTCGCAACATATCATTCATTGCGGCATCGACAATAGCGAAGTTTTTATCTCCATTTTTCTTTATAACCTGAACTTGGGTCAGCAGAATACCCGCATTGGCGGTAATCGATCGGCCGGGCTCCATTACCAGTGTCTCTGTGCGTTCTCTGAGCAACGGCTCTAGGGCATCCATATAGCTAGCCAGAGAAGGTACGGTTTCATCTTGATAGCGCACGCCGAGTCCGCCACCAATATCGATATGTTTGAGTTTAATTCCACTTTCAGCGAGGCGATCCACGAGTACCAGTAGATGCTGCATAGCATCAATAAACGGCGTTATATCGGTCAACTGTGAACCGATATGACAATCGACACCAACCACTGAGATATTGTCCATTTCAGCGGCTTGCTGATAGACCTCATAGGCTTGGTTAATATCTATACCAAACTTGTTCTCTTTGAGCCCAGTTGAAATATAGGGGTGAGTTTTGGCATCCACATCAGGGTTAACCCGAAGTGAAACAGGGGCCATTTGCTTGGTTTCCGCGGCTGTCTGATTTAATAACCTCAGCTCTGATTGAGATTCAACATTAAAACAGTGAATACCCACTTCAAGTGCGCGACGCATTTCATCGGCAGTTTTGGCAACGCCCGAATAAACTACCTTGGCTGGATCGCCACCCGCTAATAGGACTCGCTCGAGCTCGCCAACAGAAACGATATCAAAGCCGGCACCTAATTTTGCCAGTGTTTGAAGCACTGCAATATTTGAATTGGACTTTACGGCATAACAGATAAGATGATCATGGCTACTCAGAGCGCGCTGGTAGTTTAAAAAGTTTTCACTGATCGCCTGTCTACTGTAGGCATAACAGGGGCTGCCATGTTGCTGAATAATGTCTCGCAGCGTCACATCTTCCATGCATCGTTGGTTGCCATTGGTGGTTACGGAACTATGCATTTTGGCTAGTAATCCCTTTCTTGATTAGTGGATGTATCTTCAGGTAAGTATAGGTCACCGGTATTACCGCAGCTGATTAACCCGCAAAACAAAAACACAGTTAAAATTAGGGTGAGTCGTTGACGCATATTCTGTTACCTTGCAAAAAACGGTAGTATAGCGGTAGTGGCTGATTACACTCAAACAATTATCACAGTCATCTAACCACAGGTAGCCAAACTATGACAGAAGCCGAGTTTAACCAGATAGTCGATGAACTTATGTTTTCTATTGAAGAGAGCATAGATGATAGCGGTGCAGATCTGGATTATGAAAACACAGCGGGAATGTTGACCATTACCTGTGAAGCCAATGGCTCGCAAATTATATTATCTCGTCAACCTGCACTAGGAGAAATATGGTTGGCGGCTCGTTCAGGCGGTTTTCACTTTAAGCTGGATGCCGATGATCCTCAGGGCATATGGAAGAATACTGTGAGCGGCGAGCCGCTCATCAATATGCTGTCAGATGCCTGTCTAGAGCAGTCAGGTGAGCAGGTTAACTTTGACTTTTAACCAATTTGAGTGCGCGCTCTGCAGCAGCTAGAACCTGTTTTGGCGCTGTTCCGCCCAGATGATTTCTAGCGGCAACGGAGCCTTCAAGAGTAAGAACATCAAATACATCTTGTTGGATAAGGCTTGAGAAGTTTTGCAACTCTTCAAGGCTCATCTCTGACAAATCTTTACTGTTCTCGATGCCATAGGCAACTGCATTGCCAACTATCTCGTGGGAATCTCTAAAGGCGGTGCCTTTACATACCAGATAGTCTGCCAGATCAGTAGCAGTAGAAAAGCCTCTGCGAGCAGCTTCATACATGGAGTCTCGATTAGCCTGAATAGCAGGGATCATATCGCCAAAAGCGCGCAGGCAATCTTGTACCGTATCCACGGCATCAAATAAGGGTTCCTTATCTTCTTGATTATCCTTGTTGTAAGCCAGTGGTTGTGACTTCATCAAGGTCAGAAGTGAGATCAGCTGACCGGTAACTCTACCCGTCTTGCCGCGAACCAGTTCTGGTACATCTGGATTTTTCTTTTGCGGCATTATCGACGAGCCAGTGCAAAAGCGATCGGGCAGGTCAATAAATTGAAATTGCGCGGAAGCCCATAGAACCAATTCTTCAGAAATACGCGATAGGTGCGTCATTAGAAGGCTGGCAAAAGCACAAAACTCAATAGCAAAATCGCGATCACTCACTGAATCCAATGAATTCTCTGAGGCTTTGCTAAAGCCTAACTCTGTAGCAGTAAAATTGCGATCTATTGGATAACTGGTGCCGGCTAGAGCTGCTGAACCGAGAGGACTTTGATTAAGCCTTTTTCTGCAATCGCAAAGGCGCTCATAATCTCGCTGTATCATCTCATTCCAAGCTAAAAGATGATGCCCAAAGGTCACTGGCTGAGCAGTTTGTAAATGAGTAAAACCAGGCATTATGGTCGAGGCTTCTTGTACAGCTAGGGCTATAATATTCTGCTGTAACTGGCTAAGTTGCTGCTTAATAGTATCAATCTGATCGCGCAACCAAAGTCGAATATCTGTGGCAACCTGATCATTTCTCGAGCGTCCGGTGTGCAGTTTTTTGCCGACAATGCCAATGCGCTGGGTTAAAGCCGCTTCTATGTTCATATGGACATCTTCAAGGGTTTGAGACCATGCAAACTGTCCTGCTTTAATCTCTTCGCTAATTTGCCCCAAGCCATCAACGATTTGCTTCAGTTCATCGCTGCTGAGCACGCCTACTTTAGTAAGCATTTTGGCGTGGGCAAGGGAGCCTTGAATATCCTGTTGCGCCAAGCGCTGATCGAAATCAACTGATGCTGTAAAACGCGCTACAAAAGCATCTACAGGTTCGTTAAAGCGACCGCCCCACGAGGCATTGGTGGCAGAATTGCCTAGCTGTTTAGTCTTATTTTTGTCAGTTTTACTCATTGACGCTACTGTCCAATCGGTGAAAATTGTTCCGATTATAGCTAATCCTGATGGTTAGGGGGTAGAAGTTAGTACCATTGGTGAGATTATTTTAATAAACCGCCTTTTTAGTGCGGATTACTCTGACAAATCGCACTAAATTGATGATAATAGGCACTTGAAATTTAACTCAGGTTAAAACCGTGCCAAAAAAATTGCGAATAGCGACCAGAAAAAGCCCACTAGCTCTGTGGCAGGCCGAATATGTAAAGCGGCAACTCATGCTCTATCACCCTGATTTACAGGTTGAATTAGTTGCTATGAGCACCCGTGGTGACAAATTGCTCGATGCACCTCTGGCGAAAGTGGGCGGCAAGGGTTTGTTTGTCAAAGAGCTCGAGGTAGCTATGTTGGATGGGCGGGCGGATATTGCTGTGCATTCAATGAAAGATGTGCCCATGGAGTTTCCCCAAGGTTTGGACCTAGCGGTCATTTGTCAGCGAGAGGATCCCACAGATGCCTTTGTATCAAATAAATACTCAGGCTTAGATCAGTTGCCAAAAAATGCCGTTGTGGGCTCGTCGAGTTTGCGTCGACAATCACAAATACGAGCAAAATTTCCACATTTAACCATCAGAGATCTGCGCGGCAATGTCAATACGCGCCTAGAGAAGCTCGATAAGGGTGAATATGATGCGCTAATTCTTGCCAGTGCGGGTCTTATTCGCTTGGGTATGGCCGATAGAATTGCCTCGAGATTGGATATTGATCTGTGTCTGCCGGCGGGTGGGCAAGGTGCAGTAGGCATTGAGTGCCGCGCCGATGATTCTGATATTTTAGCGCTTTTGGCACCATTGCATCATTCTAAAACAGCCAGTTGCGTTATTGCGGAGCGGGCAGTTAATCGGCGCTTGCAAGGTGGCTGTCAGGTACCAATTGCTTGTTTTGCCGAGATCGATGCCGATAGTCAATCGTTGAGTCTTCGAGGTTTGGTTGGCAGTGTTGATGGTCAAAAAATTCTGGAGGCCTCCATAACTGGTGCGGCAGATAAAGCCGAGTTATTGGGTGAGTCTCTTGCGGATAAACTGCTCTCAATGGGTGCGGGAGAAATACTTTCAGCGGTAATGGGCAAAAGTAACCATGGGTGATAAGCCAGTCTTAGTGGTCAGGCCCTTGCGCGATGAGGACGCTTTTCTCAAACTTTTGGATAATGCCAAAATTGCCTACAAATATATTCCTATTATGCAAATAAAGCCGGTGCAGGATTCGGATCGGGACTATCGGGCAATTGCCGACTGTATAGATCGTTTGCATCAGTTTGACCAGATCATTGTGATCAGTGCTAACGCTGCTGAAATTGGCCTGCCAATAATTGCTCAGCGCTGGCCGGTATTGCCTAAAAATATTGAATTTTTTGCGGTGGGTCAGCAGACCGCTGATATATTCTCTGAATTTAGTTATCCCGTAATTTTTCCCCATAGACAGCCCAATACTGAGGGGCTGCTTGCCGAGATACCTCAACTACAAAACTTAGAGCATAAAAAAGTGCTTATTTTACGCGGTGGAGAGGGTCGACAGACACTGGGTGAGGAGTTGGCAAGGCGGGGTGCAGAGGTTGAGTACTGCGAGTTATATCAGCGTCAGATTCAGGCGCAAAACTTATTAGCAGCCAATGATTTTATGCCGGATGCCGGCTGCCTTGTGGTCCACAGCGGTGAATTACTGCAAGCCATGAATATTCCACAGGATAAGCATATACCCCTGGTGGTGCCCAGTGATAGAATTGCGCAGGTAGCGTTTAAGATGGGCTATCTAACTGTGGCAGTTGCAGATAATGCATTGCCGCAATCAATGTTTAAGGCGGTACAGCAGTCCTTGGGTATTGAGTAGCAATCCAAACAAGCAATATCTTTAAATAACAAGTGAAAAAAACCCTATGAAAGCATCAATTTTGGCAAAGTTGGATAATCTTAATGAGCGCTATCAAGAAGTTGCCGCGCTTTTAAGCGATGCTGAAATCATTACAGATCAAAATAAATTTAGAGAGCTCTCTAAAGAATATGCTGAGTTAGAACCTGTAGTTAAAGCTTATTTGGGCTATCAAGAAGTTGTTGATAATCTTGATGAAGCCAAGCTTTTACTCAAGGATTCTGATCCAGATATGCGAGCAATGGCCCAAGAGGAACTTGCCGCAGCGGAATCGCAACTGGAGCCACTGGAGCTAGATTTACAAAAAAAACTACTACCCAAAGACCCCAATGATCACAAGAATGTGTTCTTAGAAATTCGCGCTGGGACTGGAGGTGATGAAGCCGCTATTTTTTCTGGCGACCTGTTTAGAATGTACAGTCGCTTTGCGGAAAGTCAGTGTTGGAAAGTCGAGGTGATTAGTATGAGTGAGGGTGATCACGGCGGTTACAAGGAAATTATCACCCGAATTGTCGGTCAGGGGGTTTATTCCATGCTGAAATTTGAATCTGGTGCCCATCGCGTTCAGCGAGTACCTGAAACTGAATCTCAGGGCCGAATTCACACCTCCGCTTGCACTGTGGCAGTAATGCCCGAAGCCGATGAGCAAGATGCTATAGAAATCAACAAGGCTGATTTGCGAGTCGATACATTCCGCGCCTCTGGTTCTGGTGGTCAGCACGTCAATAAAACCGATTCAGCTATTCGTTTAACCCATATACCAACGGGTATTGTGGTCGAGTGTCAGGATGAGCGATCGCAGCACAAAAATCGCGCCAAGGCTATGTCAGTTTTGCAGGCGCGTTTAAATAATGCACAAACTGATGCAGCGGCCAAGGAGCAATCTGAACAGCGTAAAAGTCTGGTTGGCAGCGGTGATCGCTCTGAGCGAATAAGAACCTATAACTTTCCTCAGGGTCGCGTCACCGACCACAGAATTAACCTTACCCTGTACAAGTTGGCAGAGGTGATGGAGGGTACCCTAGCCGAAGTGGTGCAGCCATTAATTAATGAGTTTCAAGCTGAACAGCTCGCCACCCTCTCGGATTGATGTGGTTAGGCTATGGCCAGTGTTTCTGAGTTGCTTAAATTATCGGCTCAATTGCAGTTAACTAGCGATTCAGCGCGGTTAGATTGCGAGTTGCTTTTGTGCCATATTCTCGATGTCGACCGCAGTTGGCTGCTAACTTGGCCCGATCATCTTGTTTCCTCAACCGATCAAGCCCAGTTTGAAGCGCTTTTGCAACAGCGCCGACAGGGTGTACCAATTGCCTACCTTATTGGTACTCGTGGTTTTTGGTCTATGAATCTAAATGTTTCCGCTGATACCTTGATTCCGCGTCCAGAAACTGAGTTGTTGGTGCAAGCGGCATTAGATCTGGATATGCCGAGTAACGCTCGCGGCCTAGATTTAGGCACTGGTACAGGTGCCATTGTTTTAGCGTTGGCGTCCGAGCGTTCCGATATGTGTTGGACTGCGGTGGATTCTCAGCAGGCTGCAGTTGAGTTGGCACAGTGCAATTGCCGACTAAAGCAGCTTGCCAATGTAAAAATTTTTCAGAGCAGTTGGTTTGATGCCCTCGAGGCAACGGATAACAGGTTTGACTTAATTGTCAGCAACCCGCCCTATATTGCTGTCAATGATCCGCACCTCACTCAGGGTGATGTTCGCTTTGAACCATCTTCGGCCTTAGTTTCTGGAATTGATGGACTGGATGATATTAAAACTATAATCAGGCAAAGCCCAACCCATTTAAACTCTCAGGGCTGGCTTATTTTGGAGCACGGTTATAATCAAGGTCAGGCAGTTAATGATTTGATGCAGTCAGCTGGTTTTATCAAGGTAGACACCCGGCAAGATTATAACAATTTGGATCGAATCACCCTGGGCCAGTGGCGCTAGTTACTGGTGTCTCAAATTGCGATATTTTGCATGATCCAATAGCAAGAAGAGTCTAAGTATTTATTATTTAAGCGAATAAAGCGTAATTCTGTTATAGTTGCCGCCATTGTGAATTCGCGGTGATGACTTAATGTTCTTCGCCATAAATAGAAAACTAAAAAAGCACATAGCCCTTTGACTAAAACTTCTGAACATTCTGCAAGCAAAAAAGCGTCAGCATCAACGACTCAAAAACCCACTAGATCATCGAGATCTAGGCGAAGAAAAGCCCAAAAGTGGGATATTTCCCAGTTTGCAGTTGAACCTGTGGCAGGTAAAACTAGATTCCACGATTTTGAGCTCCCCGATGAGCTGATGCATGGGATTCAGGATGCCGGTTTTCAATACTGTACACCAATTCAAGCCGCTTCTCTGCCACATACCCTTCACGGTCACGATCTGGTAGGGAAGGCCCAAACCGGCACTGGCAAAACAGCAGCATTTTTGTTGAGTATTATCGCCGACTTGATTAATCACCCAGTAGAGGATGAGCGCTATTTGGGCGAGGCAAGAGCCATGATAATGGCGCCAACCCGAGAATTAGCTATTCAAATTGCCGATGATGCGGTCAATTTAGTTAAGCACCTGAATTTAGGGGTACATTGCCTAGTTGGCGGTATGGATTACGACAAGCAGCTAGCTAAACTCCAACGAGGGCACTGTGATATTTTGGTGGGAACGCCAGGCAGGCTGTTGGATTTTGCTAATAACCGCGATATTTATTTGGATCAGGTTGAAGTTTTAGTGATTGATGAAGCGGATCGCATGCTTGATATGGGGTTTATCCCGCAAGTAAGGCGTCTGGTGCGATTAACTCCTAGAAAAGAAGACCGTCAAACACTGTTATATTCAGCTACTTTCACCCCTGAAATTATGCGCCTATCCCAATCATGGACCTATGAGCCAATTACAGTTGAGATCGATGCTGAAAAAGTTGCCACCGATAACGTCGAGCAAAAAATTTATATTGCCTCCACAGATGAAAAAATAATATTACTGAAAAATATTCTTAAATCTGACGAAGTAGATTCGGTGATGGTTTTTGCCAATCGTCGCGATATCTGTCGAACCCTGTTTGAAAAGCTCAAAAAACAAGGATTTAAAGTCGGTATTCTGTCGGGTGATGTGCCGCAGAATCGTCGAATGAAGACCTTGGAATCATTCAAGTCTGGTGGTTTAAAAGTAATGGTGGCTACTGATGTTGCCGGCCGAGGGATCCATGTGGATGGTGTCAGCCATGTGATCAACTATACTCTGCCCGAGGAGCCGGAGGACTATGTCCACAGAATAGGAAGAACCGGTCGTGCAGGTAAAAAAGGCACTTCTATCAGCTTTGCCTGTGAGGATGATGCATTTCGACTAGAGCCCATTGAAAAGCTATTAGAGAGAAAGCTCAATTGTGTGATGCCAGAAGAAAGTTTATTGCAGGGCGAAGTTACTGAAGCTAAGTAATATTAGTGAAAAACCCCAGTTAAGAATGTCGCATCAACCGTTGCTTTTGACGGCTCCAATCGCGCTCTTTTGAATCCATGCGTTTATCGTAGGCAACTTTACCCTTGGCGATTGCAACTTCGCACTTAACCAAGTGCCCCTTCCAGTAAAGTGCTGTGCAGACACAGGTGCGCCCTTTTTGCTTAACTGCATCATCAATCTTTTTCAGCTCGCGGTAATTTAGTAACAGTTTTCGTGATCGAGTTGGTTCAGTCACATAGTGAGTGGATGCAGTTTTAAGCGGCGATATATTGGTGTTTAAAAGCCAGGCCTCGTTGTCTTTAACCATCACATAAGTGTCAGTTAGATTGACCTGACCTTCGCGCAGGCTTTTTACTTCCCAGCCTTGGAGAGAGATACCCGCCTCAAATTTTTCTTCAATAAAATAGTCATGCCTCATCTTGCGATTGAGGGCAATGGTATTTGACGGCTGTTTAGATTTCTTTTTACTCATAACTAGGGATTATACGTTGAGCATTAATTTTGTCATGAGATTATTAGGGTTACGGCTCTTTTTTATTGTTTTTTACCCGAAAGTTAATTAATCCATTTGCGCTCTATGTAAGACATGCAATTATGGTTACAATTCAGTAATAAATATTGGGGATTATTTATGGCACTTCAGCAGAAGGGAATGCACGGCGCTTGGGTAAGTCGGTGGACATTTATAATGGCTGCTACTGGATCTGCAGTTGGTTTGGGGAATATGTGGAAATTTCCCTATGTAGCCGGCAGCAATGGTGGCGGTGCATTTGTTTTGGTTTACTTGGCCTGTATTCTTTTTATCGGTGTTCCGGTGATGATGGCGGAGGTTATGTTAGGCCGTCACGGGCGCAAAAGCCCAGTTAATGCCATGCGGGATATTGTTGCAGAAAGCAGTGTTAACCGGCATTGGTCTCATATTGGTTGGTTGGGTGTCGTAGCGGCTGTTTTAATCTTAAGTTTTTATGCGGTAATAGCCGGTTGGGCTCTGAGTTATATTTTGGAGATGGGTTCAGGTGTTCTCAAGGGGGCGGATGGTGAGGCTACCGCAGCTGCCTTTACGCAACTACTAAACGATCCGGCAAAGTTAATTCTTTGGCAAACAGTCTTTTTAACTCTTTGTGTCGCCGTGGTGATGGGGGGTGTTAAAAAGGGCTTGGGCGTTGCTGTGGAAACCCTGATGCCAATCTTGTTCTTTATTCTGTTGGGGCTTTTAGTCTTTAGTTTTATGAGGGGTAACTTTGCCGCCGCTGTGGACTTTTTATTTTCCTTTAATCTCGATCAGTTAACTTCACGCTCAATTTTAGAGGCCATGGGGCAGGCATTCTTTACACTGAGTATTGGTATGGGCGCGATTATGGCTTACGGCGCCTACATGCCACATACAGCCAGTATTGGTAAAACTATATTGATAGTGGCCTTTTTTGATAGTGCTGTGGCTATTATTTCAGGGCTGGTTATCTTTTCCATTGTATTTGCTACTCAGGGTATCGAGCCGGGTGCCGGTCCGGGTCTGATGTTTATCAGCTTGCCGGTGGCATTTGGCAGCATGCCAGGTGGGTTGTTGATTGGTGTTATCTTCTTTATTTTGGTTTCTATTGCTGCTTGGAGTTCGGCTATTTCTCTACTTGAGCCCTGTGTGGCATGGCTGGTTGAAGCCAAGAATATGAAACGCTTTCAAGCCAATATGATATTTGCAATAATCGCGTGGATACTGGGTCTAGGCACTGTCTTTTCGTTTAATATCTGGTCTGGTTATCAATTATTTGGCTTTACATTTTTTGATTTCCTAGACTTCTTAACCGCAAATATAATGCTGCCGGTTTCTGGGTTATTGATTGCCTTGTTTGTCGGCTATGCGATCGATAAAAAGATTACTGCATCTGAAATGCAAGACATGTCTCTCAGGCAACAGATATTGTGGCAGTTCACCCTGCGTTATTTAGCGCCTTTGGCAATCGGCGCGGTATTTATAATGGGACTTTATGATAAGTTTTTCTAGGTGGTCACGTGGCAACGGTTAAGCGCTCAGCGCTTGTTCCCTATTCAGCGCATAAAATGTACTGCTTGGTCAATGATGTGGGTAGCTACCCACAATTTATGGATGGCTGTTCTGCAGTCGAGATTATTGAACACACAGATAAATTAATGCGCGCCACACTGTGTTTAAGAAAAGCGGGTATGGAGGTTAACCTCACAACCTGCAATCAGTTGGTAGCAGATACAAGTATCGAAATGCGCTTGCAGGATGGTCCATTTAAAACATTTAATGGCTTGTGGCAGTTCAAATCTTTGTCTGATTCGGCCTGTAAGCTTACACTAGACCTTGAGTTTGAATTTAAAAGTCGAACACTGGCGTCGGTGGCCACGGGGATGTTTTCAGGGGTATCCAACAATCTTGTAGATGCGCTCTGTAAGCGTGCAGATGAAATTTATAAAAAGGTAAACTAATGACAGAAACTAATGCGGAAATCACTGTTGAGGTGGCGTATGCGCTACCCGATAAACAGGTGCTCAAGGTGCTGACTGTTGCCGAAGGAACCACCGCACTTGAAGCGGTAAAACAATCTGGCGTACTACAGATGTTTCCAGAAATAGATATCGAAAACACCCAAATGGGAATTTTTTCTCAGGTGCTCGGCACCAAGGGTCTTGCGGAGCCAGCAAGTTATCAGCTCAAGCCTAGAGACAGGGTGGAGTTGTACAGGCCATTAATTGCTGACCCCAAAGAAGTTCGTCGACGTCGAGCAGAGGAAGCCAAGGCGCAAAAAAAGTTGAGTATTAACTAGCCTACTTTTGCTCTGTGTCTATGAAAAGATCACCTTCCATGCTGAGAAGTGTGTTATCTTGATTAAATCTTAGGATGAGCTGCTGTTCGGTTTTACGGTTATTAGAATCGACCTTAGTGTAATAATAGTCCCAGCGAGATGGATTAAAGGTATCGATCACTAACGGGGTTCCCAGAATATATTGCACCTGAGTTTTGGTCATTCCGATTTGTAATTTGTCTAACATATCTTGGGAAACTATATTGCCCTGCTGAACTGTAACCTTGTGTATGCTTGGAAATTTAATCCAGCTGCAACCATTAAATAAAAATACACAAAGCAGGGCTAAGATTGAATATAATCGCATGTAAAGTATCCTAATTGGTGCGTTAGACAAATTAAAAATGGATCATAACATAGAGAAGGGTAGATTATGTCTCCTGAAGATATTGAATTAAAAAAAGCGGGTTTAAAAGTCACGCTACCTAGAATTAAGATTTTACAGATTCTTGAAAATTCAGATGAGCGACATATGACGGCTGAAGATATCTATCAGTCGCTTCGGGATGCGGATGAGGATGTTGGTATAGCTACTGTCTATCGTGTATTGACTCAGTTTGAAGCCGCAGGGCTAGTTGAGAGGCACAATTTTGATTCTGGACCGGCGGTCTATGAATTGGATCGCGGTGAGCACCACGATCATATGGTATGTACTGAAACAGGTAAGGTCATCGAATTTCATAACAGTGAAATTGAAACCTTACAGGAAAAAATTGCAGAAAAAAATGGCTATCAGTTGGTAGGCCACAGCCTGGTGCTATACGTTAAGCCCAGCTAATTAAATTTTATTATGCAGGGTTTTAGTGCACTGCTAAAACTGGTGTTTAGGCTCGGGAAATGCCCCACTTAACACCTCATTTCTGTAGGTGCGAAGGGCCTCCTCAATGCTAGATGACTGCGCCATATAATTCTTTGAAAACTTCGGCGCGCCGTCAGAAATTCCCAACATGTCTTGCAGTACCAAGACCTGAGCATCGGTGTCTGAGCCTGCGCCAATACCTATGACGGGTATGTTGAGGCTGGATGCTAGCTCTTTGCCTAGAGTTGATGGTACACATTCAACGACTAAAAGATCGGCACCCGCACTCTCGAGTATTTTTGCATCAGAAACTATTTTATCGGCAGCATTGGCATCTTTTCCCTGAACTTTAAAACCGCCCAGCTTGTGCACTGATTGCGGTGTCAGTCCCAGATGAGCGCAGACAGGAATACCCCTTTGAGTTAATGCATAAACGGTTTCCGACAACCATTCCCCGCCTTCGAGTTTGACCATTTGAGCACCCGCCTGCATGAGTATTGCCGCATTCTCTAGAGCCTGAGGCACTGTGCCATATGACATAAATGGCATATCTGAAAGAATAAGAGAGGATTGAATGCCGCGCCTAACATTATTGGTGTGGTATGCCATTTCATCCAGAGTTACAGGGATAGTTGTCCGTTGACCCTGAATGACATTGCCGAGGGAATCGCCCACTAATGTAACTTCGATATCAGCCTTGTCGACAAGTTTAGCAAAACTGTAATCATAAGCGGTTATGGCGGCAAACTTATTGCCACTGGCCTTGATAGATTTTAGAGTTTCAATTGACATGGTAGTCATAAGCTAAAATTCCCAAATTTTAAGTTACTCAATCCTGCGTTGGTGGTTATTGTAGCATTTATTGGATAGGGTGCGGATTATAGTAGTGGCGACCCAGCTGTCCGCGAACAATATATTTCACTAAATTGTAGTAGTCAGAGTTTCCCTCAGCCAAGTTTATTTCGCTGGTATTAACTATTAGAAGCGGGGTGTCTTCATAGTGATAAAAAAATTGCGTATAGGCGTCATTAAGCGTTTGAATATAGGTTAAATCAATCCCGCGCTCAATGCTGTTTCCTCGCCGTTGGAGGCGATCGAATAGGGTGTTAGTGGGCGCCTGTAAACAAATCACTAGATCCGGTTGCGGGAGTTCTTCAATCACTTTGTCATACAGAGTTTGATAGAGGCGATATTCATCGTCATCCAGAGTTATTCTGGCAAAAAGAGGGTCCTTCTCGATCAAAAAGTCTGAAACTCGCCCCTGATGAAAAAGCTCACCCTGCTTTATTGACTGCAATTTTTGAATGCGCTGAAATAAAAATGACACCTGAGTTGGTAAGGCATTGGCGCGACGATTTTGGTAAAAACGCTCTAAAAAAGGGTTCTCGTCGGCATCTTCAAGGATTGTCTCGCAACCAAAGGTTTCAGCAAGCCGTTTAGCCAATGTGGTTTTGCCGACGCCAATGGGGCCCTCAACGGCAATATAGCTGGGTACTTTGAGATTGGCTGCGTTAGTATCTAATCCGAGGGTATTTAGAAGCTCTGCTTCCACCTGTTTCTCCCGCAACCATGCCATCGGCACATTATTAATTTGAAAGTCTTACAATACCTTGCATCGAGAAATTTGCCAATAGATCAGTAACTTTTCCATAGTTTGGAATAATTAAATCCGCATCTAAATCAGCTAGAGGTGCTAGCACAAAGGCTCTCTCATAGGCGCGCGGATGGGGCAGGGTAAGCCTTGTGGTGCTTTCCATAAGTTGATCGTAGATTAGTAAATCCAAATCTAGGGTTCTGGCACCCCAGCGCTGCTCGCGAACTCGACCTTGCTGATGTTCAATCAGCTGCATAAAGTCAAGTAATACATTGGGCTCTAAGGATGTCTCGATCATGGCTGCAGCATTAATGTAATCCGGTTGATTTCCAGGTCCGATGGCCGTTGTTTGATACAAGCTAGAAATACCTAGGATCGTAATCTCTGGATGTTGGCTGATTTTTTTTAGTGCGTAGTGGATTTGTTGCTTGGGATCTCTGTGAGTGCCCTGTGATTCGCCGCTGAGATTACTGCCAAGACCAATAAAAGCCTCAGCCATTAGTCGAACCTTTATATCTGCGTCTCGGTCTGCGGTTTCGAGGTCGATGGGAATTGATTTTCTGTATCATCGCCTGGCGTTCATCGTCGTCAGCATCCTGATATAGAGTCCACCAGTCACCGAGCCCATTGAGTGATTCGCCGGTTTGCTCGCGCAAAAGAATAAAATCATAGGCGGCGCGAAAGCGAGGATTTTCCATTGAGCGGTTTGCTCTATTGCCGCCACGCTTTACCAAGCTTAGCTGCATTGACCAAATCTCACGCATTGCCATGGTAAAGCGTCTCGGAATAGCAGTAATTGGAATTTGATTGCCAATTACCTCATTGGCTGCCTTATTCATAGCGCTCACGGCAGGGTGCCCCTGTCTTTCATATTCCGAGGCTGTTTTTTGCACTGCTGGCCATAATAGTGCGGCATAGATAAAGGCAGGGGTTACGCGTTTGTTGCTGCGAATCCTTAAGTCGGTATTAATCAATGCCTGCTCAACCATTTTTTTAGCATTTGGCTGCCCTTGATCGATAAGTTGACTTGTTTGAGGTACCAATTGGGCGAATAAGCGATATTCAAAAAGTAGCTGAAAGACTGCCAAGCCGTAGCCGCCCATAAATAATTTGAGGGTCTCATCAAACATTCTGGGGGCGGACACCTGCTGTAGGCTGGACGCCATTTTTACAATTGGTTTTTGGGTTTTATGATCAATTTGAAAGCCTAGCTTGGCTGCAAAACGCAGCACTCTCAATAGTCTGACCGGATCCTCGCTGTATCTGGTAGCAGGGTTGCCGATAATGCGAATCTTGCGTTTAGCAAGATCTTCAAGACCATCACAGAAATCGTGAAGGGTATTATTTTCTGTATCGTAATACAGAGCATTTACACTTAGATCGCGGCGACTGGCATCATCATAAATCGATCCAAACATATTGTCTCTGGTGAGAAGCCCGCTCTCCGCTTGCTGCACCTTGCCATTTTTGCTGGTGTTATTGGATCTAAAGGTTGTTACTTCTATTAATTCTCGACCAAATTGAACATGAACAATCTGAAAGCGCCGGCCAACGATTCTAGAGCGCCGAAAAAGTCGTTTAACCTGCTGTGGCGTTGCATTAGTGGCTATATCAAAATCTTTAGGGTTTAGATCTAATAATAAGTCTCGAACACAGCCGCCGACGGCGTAGGCTTCAAAATTATTTTTTTGTAATACATTGATTACTTCGCGGGCATGTTTGGATATTTTATGCTGGCTGAGGCTGTGTTGCTGTGAGTTTAACACAGTGTGATAGCCATCATTTGATGATGGGCTGCGTTGAAAAAATTTTCCGAAACGTTTTAGCACATTTATTGCCATTGCAAATTAATGCGCTAGTTTAGCAGAGCAAATGCAACACTGTTAGCATTAAATATTGATGGAGGTATATGTTCGTTTAGTGGGATAAAATTAAAAACAACGGTGGTAAAAAAAACCAGGCAATAAAAAAGGGTTGCCTTTCGGCAGCCCCCCGTAACCGTTCGCAAGCCTGAGCTTTAAGAACGCTTTGCAATCCATCCGATTGTTATTTTTATTTATTGTTATTCTTCTGGCCAAAGCAAGCTTTGACGGTTCCTATGTAATCAAAATTATCACTGGCGCACAAGTCGATTTTGCGCATATTGGGGATAAAGGGGGTAAAAAATGCGTTAAGTGTCATATCTGTCTTGGGTCAGTGCGACAAAAGAGCATATTTCTGGGTTTATTTGACTAAACTTTATGGTCCAAATTTTGTCGTTTTATTCCTATTAGAATAAAAAATTTATCAGTAGTTGAGGTGATAAGCTGTATTTTCCTCTGAGAGAAAGAAGCTGTTTTGGGCAAAAAATTGACAGTCTCATTTGGGCTATAGATTATTTGGGGCCGCTATTCCAGATGTGGTATAGGGTATTTTAGATATATCCCAATGAGTTATTCCCCAGCTTATAATGTCTTCCACTGAGGAATCTAGTAAGTCTCTTGGTGGACTTTGTTGCAACCAATCCAAGGCAAGCCACAAATTTCTATGCTCATGTTTTTGGGGAAGCTGAGGAGCGTGATGCTGTTTACTGAGCTTCTGTCCAAGACTATTTATTGCGAGAGGAATATGGCCGTAGGAAGGTGTTCTGAAGCCCAGACACAGCTGCAGCAGAATCTGCCTGGGAGTCGAATCTAAGAGGTCGGCACCACGAATAATTTCGGTAATGCCCTGAAGATGATCGTCGATAACTACGGCTAATTGATATGAAATAAAGTCGTCGCGGCGACGTAAAACAAAGTCGCCGACGTCTTGAATAAGCGACTGGCTGTAATCCCCCACAAGGGTATCGCAAAATTCTAATGTATCACTGACTAAGCCTATAGATTTCAAAGTATCGCTGATTGAAAGACGTACAGAGGTATTTTTATCTGTCAGATTTAGTCGTTGGCATTTAGAATCATAAATACCATTCAGTTGACTTAGGCGTTGTCTAGTGCAGTCGCAATTGTAGATTAACTGCCGGTTTTTCAAGCTTTCAAGGGACTCAAGGTAATGCGTTATTTGTTTGCTTTGATAAATAACTGAGTCATCCCAATGAAGACCATGACAATCCAGTTGCTTGAGAATAGTGTCGCTTGCGCCAGCTACTTCTCGCGGAGGATCAATATCTTCTATTCGAACTAACCATTTTCCAGCCTGATGTTTTACTTGCATAAAGCTAGCTACAGCGGCCAATAGAGAGCCAAAGTGAAGAGGTCCACTGGGTGATGGGGCAAATCGACCAATACTTAATGTGGGAGTCATATGGGTATTGGCCGATGTTTAAGCATTCAACTTAGGGGCTCTTAGCCGCCAGTGATTTGCTTTTCCTTGATCTCATCCAAGGTTTTGCAGTCGATACAAAGATCAGCTGTAGGACGAGCCTCTAATCTACGGATTCCTATTTCTACACCACACTGATCACAGTACCCGTAGTCGTCTTCCTCGACGCGGGTCAAGGTTTTATCAATTTTTTTGATAAGTTTTCTCTCGCGGTCTCGGGTGCGCAGTTCGAGACTGAACTCTTCTTCTTGCGTTGCGCGATCCGCGGGGTCTGGAAAATTTGCCGCTTCATCTTTCATATGAGTCACTGTGCGGTCTACTTCTTCCATTAGCTCTTTGCGCCAAGCATTAAGAATTAGTTTAAAGTGCCCCAGTTGATCATCATTCATATACTCTTCATTGGGTTTTTCCACGTAGGGGGGTATGCCGTGAAGAGTCACTGAATTCATTACTGCTGGCTTAGAATCCATTGGTGTTTTTTTCTTTGCTGTTGCCATGCTTTAAGTCCAAATTTGAAATAAGCTCAAAGGGTGGAAAAGGCGTTATAGAGAGTTTATGACAAATTATCAAGAGAATTTTTCCATTTTTAGCGGTTTTTGAAACATTACAGTGTTAGATTAGAAACACTTTTTAAATAATAGTACACATTCATAAGTGAATAACTCTAATGCTCAGGCCTGTTATGTCAAAGGATTTAAATCATGAAGTTAGCCCCTAGCCTTATCAAAGGGAAATTCCAAAAGAGGTATAAGCGTTTTTTTACTGATGTTATTAATGCTGAAGACAAACTGCTGACTATTCACTGCCCAAATACAGGTTCTATGAAAAATTGTTTGGTAGAAAATTCTTCCTGTTGGTATTCGCTATCTGATAACCCAAAACGAAAGCTCGCCGGAACTCTGGAATTAATCACCAATACATTTGGCAATTTGACCGGCATTAATACCAACAGAGCTAACAAGCTGGTTAAGGAGGCCATAGAGGCCAGGGCTGTGCCAGAATTATGTGGATATAAGCAGTTGCGATCAGAAGTGAAGTATGGAGCGGAAAATAGCCGTATAGATTTCTTGCTCGAAGACCCCTTAAAAGGCCAGTGCTATATTGAGGTTAAAAGTGCCACACTAGAAACATCAAAAGGCTTAGTGATATTTCCAGATGCTGTAACCGCCCGCGGCACCAAGCATCTGCGAGAACTTATTGGCATGGTTCAACAGGGGCACAGGGCAGTGTTGTTTTTTTGTGTTCAAGTCAATGGGGCAGAAAAGATGGAAGTGGCTGACAGTATCGATCCTGAATATACCAAAACCCTTGCTGAGGCCCTTGCTGCGGGTGTTGAGGTGATAGCCTGGCGAGCTAGTCTCAGTGACAGTGAGATTGTTTTAGAGGCTGCTATTCCCTGTGTTCAAGATCTGCGAGAGCCTGAGCTCTCAGATTAACTGGTGCCGCAGGCATTCTCTGATTTGCGGCGACATAGTAATGCTGATTGTCGCATCTCAGTTCAACTGGCTGCAAGCTGTCACCACTGCAGGGCCCAGCAATGCAAAGCCCGGAATCAATCTCAAATAATGCTCCGTGCAGAGCGCACTGGATCAACTGGTTTTCAGTATCAAGAAATTGATTGGGAACCCAGTTTAACGGGCTACCTCTGTGGGGGCACAGATTCCAGTAGGCATAAATAGCGTTGTCTAATCGAATGGCAAATAACTGGCGCTCCTCGACCACAAGTTCCATGGCTTCGCGATCATCGAGATCATTTAAACCGCATAGTGGAACCTCTTTCTCAAGGATTGTTTCAGTACTCATAGTAAAACTCAAATGATTAAAAGAAATTATTAAATAGCCTATAGCCTCAATGGTATATTGCTGAGCATATTGTTATGCAATCAAAAAAGTCAATATAAGAGGGTATTGTTACTGATGTTTTTTGCTTATTATTGTTGGCGAGGATACAAATATCTATGACCAGTGAAATTATTACAGGTTCAACCGAAACACATCTAGTGTTGTTGGGCCAGCATCAGGCTATAACGCATAATCAGTTTATTCATAAGCGGGTTATACAGCCTTTTACCAAGCTTCAGCAGGCGGCGCAAAAAGCCGGCTTTGATTTAAAAATATGCAGTGGTTTCAGGTCTTTCGATCGGCAGTTGCTAATATGGAACGGCAAAGCTTCGGGTATGCGCCCAGTCATGGACCCCTTTGGCAAGCCAATTGATATTCAAAAGTTAGGTTCATGGCAAAAAATTCAAGCAATACTGCGTTGGTCCGCCCTTCCCGGAGCCTCAAGACATCATTGGGGAACTGATTTTGATATATATGATGCCAGTGCGATGCCAGAAAATTACCAAATACAGTTGAGCCCAGAAGAGGTGCAAGGCAATGGACTATTTGCCCCGATGCACGATTGGCTTGATGAATATATAGATACACAGCAAACTGACTTTTTTCGACCCTATGAAGTCGACAGAGGCGGCATAGCCCCTGAGCGTTGGCATCTGAGCTATAGACCCGTCGCTGAACAGTATGCCCAGATGCTGACCAATGACATTCTTTCCGCCAAGCTAAAAAGTTCAAATCTCATGTTGTTGGATGTGGTGTTAGAACATTTGGATGAAATTTTTCAACGCTATATTATAGTGGACTAAGGGTTTAGGAATTAGGGAATAATAACTTATGAATTCAACCGATCCTATATGGGATTCTATTCAACAGGAAGCGCGGCAGCTAGCCGCTGAAGAGCCTCTGCTTGCGGACTTTTTTCAGCGCGCAGTACTTCAATATAACAGCCTCGAGGCAGTTGTTGAGCATGTTTTGGCCGAGACCTTTGACAATAGCTCAATCCAAACCAAGGATATTCGCGCAGTCATTGCTCAGGCCCTTGAAAGCGATCCCACTATCGGCAAGAGTATTCGACGCGATATAGAAGCGGCCTTTCAAAGAGATGCGGCTTGCAAGCACTACCTAATGCCGTTGATATACTTCAAGGGTTTTCAAGCGTTGCAGCTATACCGTATTTCCCATTGGCTGTGGAGAAATCAACGCTTCTCGTTCGCATTATTTATGCAAAATAATATTTCCGAGCGTTTTGCTGTGGATATTCATCCGGCCGCCAGATTGGGTAGCGGAATTATGATTGATCACGCTACTGGTCTGGTGATTGGTGAAACTGCCGTGGTTGGCAATGATGTATCCATACTGCATTCGGTAACCCTCGGAGGCAGTGGCTGTCAAAAAGGCGATCGCCACCCAAAAATTGGCAATGGTGTATTGTTGGCAGCTGGCGCCAAGGTTTTGGGGAATATTAATGTGGGGGAGGGGGTCAAGGTCGGCGCCGGAAGTCTGGTGCTCGAATCGGTTCCCGACCATGTTACCGTAGCAGGTGTGCCGGCGAAAATTGTCGGCACCCCCGCTGAGGAAAACCCTGCGCTGGAAATGGACCAATATATTGAATAAGACAGGCTATTTTTATGCTAAAAAAATTTTTAGCTCTAATGTATCGACGTTTTATTGTGGCGGGAAGCACTTCATTCAAAGGCCTAACAGATGCATTTCTCAAAGAAGAGGCCTTTCGCGTTCAGGTCATATTGAGTTTATTTTTAATTCCTCTGGCTTGTTATATTGCCAATAGCTATCAGCAACTTTTAATGCTTCTCACAGCACTTTTTTTAGTGATGATTGTCGAGTTGTTAAACACCTGTATTGAGCTAGTGGTCGATCGAATAGGCCCTGAATTCAATGAGCTATCGGGCAGAGCCAAGGATATTGGCTCTGCTGCAGTGGCGCTTTCAATGTTGATTTTTGTGCTGGTTTGGGGGCTGATATCAGCGGCTAATCTGGGTTATATTTAGATTTTAATCCAAGCAAATTCGCACCAAGTACTCCAATTGCTTATGCAGTAATTGCAGCCTGTTTTCAGAGAAGCCCTCGAGAATAAATTGGTATTCATCATAGCGCTGGAAACGGGCAATAGATGAGAGCTCATCAATATTAAATTGATCGCAATGCAATAAAATCAAACCTTCCTGTAAGCCCTTACTTATATCCATATTGTTGTTTTTGAGTTTCAATAGGGCCTGTTCATGCCAAAAATGTGGTGAAGTCTTTATATAATCACTATTAATTACCCAATTGATTTCCAGATCAATACCGATCTTTTTTGATAGTTGCTCAATAAGTTGTTGCAGGGTAAAAACCGCCATAAGGCAGATAAGCAGATGTTGTTTTGAGCAGTCTGTTGAGCGGATGGTAAAGCAAAAGCTATCTTCCATGCCCTCAACCCGCTCGCCGCCGTATAGTTGCAGAGTGCGCAAAATAGAATAATCCAATTTCTCGAAGAGTTGATCTAAATTATCCTTGTTAAGCTGTTGAAGAAGCCGTTGGTGATTTATGATATTCGCACTAAAAAGTGAGTAAAAATAGCGGTTATTTGGCTCGTAGGACGATTCGCCTGAGGTTGATAGCAGCGGCTGTATCTTGGTCTCTAGGGTAGAAATCTCATCCACTAAGGGTTCATTTTTGCCGGGTAGCCTATCGTTGATACGAGCGATGCGAGTAATAATTTGATTGACAAAGCGATAACAAATAAACGCACTTAACAAGGTAAAACAAAGCCATAAAAAAAGCCAATTGATAAAGATACGATGATATTTTTGCAAAATAGGTTGGCTATTTAGGGCAATGGAAATAACCCCAGCCTGAGTATTTTCAAATTCAATTCTCTCGGAGAAAAGCTCGCCTTCAGTGGCTTGTAATTGCGGGTTGATACTTTGAGCCAACAGTTCGCCATCAATGCCATAGAGGCTGGCGGTGATAATTCGCGGGTCCTCAGTTACTCTCTGCAAAGCAACTTGCTGACTGATACTATCGTTTCTCAATAGCGGAGTCAGGATGGATTCATGTAACTGTTTTAGGCTTGAACTGGCTAAATCAGTAATCGCCTGTCGTGCCAGTTTATCCGCCTGTGCGAATAATAACGGCCAACTAAACAGACCAAATAGTAGGCAGGTACAAACAACAGTTGCAGCGGATTTTTTTGGCATCGAGAGTTGGCGACGCATGTTTTGCCTTTTTTTTGCAGTTATTTTTAAACATATTCTATCCTATTCTCACAGCTTTTATATAATGTCGGCCTTAGAAACTGGATTTGGGCTGACTTTGTGAGAGATATACTTCTAATCAACGTGCTAGGTGAGGATAAACTTGGGGTTACTAATGCGGTAACTAGCGTTTTATCGTTTTATGATGCGACTATTTTAGATATAGGCCAAGCGGTTATTCACGATCAGCTAAATTTGGGGTTGCTGGTTGCCATTCCCGACGATATTGATCGACAGGCCCTAGTGTCCCAAGTTGAATCTCGTGTTGCAGATTTGCAGATGCGGGTAAAATTTATACCTATCCCCGAGGGGGACTATCAGCAATGGGTAGATCAGCAGGGTAAATCGCGACATATTGTCACCCTTTTGGCAAGGAAAATTGAGGCCCAACATTTAGCGGCACTGACAGCGGTAGTATCCCAGTACCAGCTAAATATAGATAAGATTATTCGGCTATCGGGTCGAATCAATCTGCACGAGAGCGATCAGTTAGGGCGAGCATGTGTTGAATTTTCGGTACGCGGCAAGGCCTCTGATCCCCATGCTTTTAAAAAGTCGCTACTTGAGCTGGCCCATCAGTACGATATAGATATTGCTTTCCAAGAGGATAATATTTTCAGACGCAACCGCCGTTTGGTCGTTTTTGATATGGACTCGACGCTGATTGATGCAGAGGTAATCGATGAGTTGGCGATTGAGGCGGGTGTTGGGCAGCAAGTGGCAGAGATTACTGAAGCGGCAATGCAGGGCAAGTTGGATTTTATGCAGAGTTTTGAGCAGAGATTGGCATTACTGAAAGGCTTAGATGCCTCAGTGCTACCAAAAATAGCCCAGCGTTTAAGATTAAATGAGGGTGCAGAACACCTGATAACCACGCTAAAAAAATTGGGATTTAAAACGGCCATTGTTTCCGGTGGCTTTAGCTTTTTTGGTGAATATCTGCAAGATATTCTCGGTGTTGACTATGTTTATGCCAACCAACTTGATGTGGAAAATGGCAAGGTAACCGGTCGTGTTAAGGGTGATATTATCGATGGTCAGCGCAAGGCTGACTTATTGAGAGAACTTGCCGACCGCGAAGGTTTGATGTTGGAGCAAGTGATTGCGGTTGGCGACGGAGCTAATGATTTGCCCATGTTAGATATAGCAGGATTAGGTATTGCCTTTAGAGCCAAGCCGCTAGTTGAAGCATCGGCGAAACAGGCTATTTCTAGTCTGGGTTTAGACGGTATTCTGTATTTGTTGGGTTATTCTGACAAGGATACTGGTGTCCTAGGTTAAAAGTTTCAACAATTACCCTGCTTTTAGTTTTCAGCTAGTTAAAACTATAGCTACATCAGGTATCATACAACTTTAGTCATTACTGAGAGCAAATAAACATGGGCAACTATTCCACCAATGAATTTCGATCTGGCCTTAAAGTCATGCTAGATGGTGATCCCTGTTCGATTTTGGAAAATGAATTTGTAAAACCGGGCAAGGGACAGGCATTTAATCGAGTAAAACTGCGAAACTTAAAATCTGGTCGCGTTCTAGAAAAAACCTTTAAGTCGGGTGAATCTATTGAGGCCGCAGATGTTCTCGATATGGATATGCAATATCTCTATGAAGATGGTGATTTTTGGTATTTTATGGAGCCCAATACCTTCGAACAGCATCAGGCTACTGAGACTGCCGTGGGTGATGCTCAGCTCTGGCTTAAAGAGCAAGATACCTGTGTTGTAACCCTGTACAACGGCTCTCCACTGTCAGTAACGCCGCCCAACCATGTTGAGTTGGAAATTGTTGAGACTGATCCCGGTTTGCGCGGAGATACAGCTCAGGGTGGCAGTAAGCCGGCTAAGCTAGTAACTGGCGCAACCGTTAAGGTGCCACTATTTTTGGATCAGGGAGATATCATTAAGGTAGATACTCGAACTGGTGAATATCAAGGCCGCGCCAAAGATTGATCTCAGCAACAGATCGAAAGAGGTTCCTAGCATAGATACTTGGCGGCCGAGAGCAAATCCACAGATGCTGCATATCAGAGCACAATTATATGCTCTGATACGGCGTTTTTTTGCTGAGCACTCAGTGCTAGAGGTTGACCCGCCATCCCTAGCCACCACCTCAGTCACAGATCCGAATATTGAAAGTATTGTGGCCGAGGTGGGCGAAATATCCGGTTATTTGCAAACCTCACCAGAATTTTTTATGAAGCGCATGCTAGCTTCTGGTATCGGTGATATCTATGCCTTGGGTAAAGCATTTCGAGATGCTGAGCAGGGCTCGCGTCACAATCCTGAATTTACCCTACTGGAATGGTATCGGCTAGATTGGGATGAATTTCAACTGATTACAGAAGTTGAAAAACTTATTTCTGAAGTTTTTCACACACTCGGCGGCTCAAAAATAAGGTTTCAGCGGCTTAGTTACAGTGATTGCTTTGAACGCGAACTGCAGTTCGATCCACACACCGTGTCTCTGGCAACGCTGCAGTCCAACGTTGTCGATCTCGGCTATAAAAATTGGGCCAATGAGACGCGAGCGAATTGTTTAGATCTTCTGTTTTGTGAAATTGTTGAACCCAATTTGCCTGAGGGTCTAGTCAGCATCTTCGACTATCCGGCCTGTCAAGCAGCCCTCGCTCAAACCTACAAGGATAAAAAGGGCAGGCTGGTAAGTCGCAGATTTGAGGTTTTCTTAAATGGTATAGAATTAGCCAATGGTTACTTTGAACTCACAGATGCACAGCAACAGAGACAGCGCTTTGAAGATGATATTAAGCAAAGACAGCAAACGAATAAGCCAGAAATAAACTTAGACGCACAATTAGATCAGGCAATGCGGGCAGGTTTACCCAGTTGTAGCGGGGTGGCCTTGGGGGTGGACCGATTGCTGATGCAGTTGTGCAAAGTAAGCACCATAGATGAAGTTTTGGCCTTTCCTTGGAGCAGGTGCTAGCAGGGCTTAAAGTAGTGATTCATCACCTTTGACGGCTCATTGACGTCGGCTTTGCCAACCACTTCGGCGGGCACTCCAGCGATAATTGAATGAGCCGGCACAGATTTTAGAACTACGCTTGAAGCAGCCACCATTGAGCCTTCACCTATATCTATATTGCCAAGAATTTTAGCTCCGGGCCCAAGCAGTACCCCCTGTCTAATTTTCGGATGGCGATCGCCGCTCTCCTTACCTGTGCCACCGAGAGTAACCGACTGCATAATTGATACGCTATCCTCAACCACAGCAGTCTCTCCAATTACTAGGCCGGTTGCATGATCAATTAAAATTCCAGAGCCTATTTTTGCGGCAGGGTGAATATCGACGGCAAAATGGGTAGAAATACTGTGTTGTAACATTAGCGCCAGTGATTGATTGCCGCGCTGCCACAGGGAATGGGTAACCCTGTATGCCTGCAGTGCCAGAAAGCCTTTGAAGTAAAGGAAGGGCGTGCTGAAAATAGAGCAGGCGGAGTCTCTGTCTACAGTAGCCTGAAGGTCTTGCGCAGTCGCATTGAGGGTTTGTCTGTTATTAAAAATATCCAACATAACAGGCTGTAACAGGTCGGCTGGCAGTGCATGATTGGCCAGCTTGTTGGCGAGGTGATAGCTAAGAGATTCAGCCATAGAGCTGTGATCTAAAACAGTCGCCTGCAAAAATTGCTGTAGTAGCGGTTCCTGGGCAAGTGCAGTTGCAGTTTCATCGACAATTTTTTGCCATATCACATCGATTGATTGTGGTTTATTCACCTGAACACCAATTTAATCACAAAAGTTTAGTCTTATATTTTGATCGAGCCAGAGCCATTATGCCAGCTTGTTTTTGCAATACACCATAAATTAACGGATTTAGCGCCGGCATATAGTAGCGATGCGCTCGCTGCATTGGCGGTGGCCCCCGTTGTTATGACGTCATCAATCAGAGCTATAGACATGCCCTGTAGTGGGGAGTGATGACTAATATTAAAGGTATCAGGGGGAATTTTTAAGTGTTGCCTTCGGCTGCCAAGTCGCTGTGACCTGCCAATTTTTTTGCGCCTGCAAATATTATCTATAAACTCGGTACCAGCCATTTTACTCGATAGAAACTGGGCAATGATAAGGCTCTGATTAAATCCCCTGTACAGCAATTTTAGCGGGTGAATTGGCATGGGAATCAATAATTTTGGCACATCATCCAATTGATAATTGCTGAGGAGTCGATCGGCAAAAAGCCAGCTCAACTGTTTTGCCTCGGGAGCAAAAGGGTTTTTTTAATGCGATTTATGGCCGATGAAATAGGATAGCGATACTGGCAAAGGGTATAGCAGCGTCTGAACCTGGGTGGTTTTTTCTGACATGCGGGGCAGATACCGCTGCTGACCAGGGACTCTGCGCATCTCAGTCAAGACTGCGTATTGAAGGGAAGACTATCTAAACAGCCTGTGCACAGTGTTTGCTGTCGAGGATGCAAGGCCTCGCGACACAGGCTGCATGATCTTGGAAAGAGGGTTTGCTGTAATGCCAGTAGTTTTTTAGCAAAGTCCATTTTGCTAGGGTTCAAAAAGACCTCCTGTCTTTATCTAAGCATGATTGATTAGATTATCTTGCTAGTTGGGTCATCCTCATCGTCGCTGGCACTTGGCTCTGCTTCGATCGTATCTGATTCACCCTTAGCCTCTTCATTTTCAGCTAGACCATAGTCCTCGCTGAGAATACCGCCGGGGACCTTGGGTGCATAATCCCGTGGTGGCTGCACATCTTCGGCATTTATCAATGGGTTGCCATCTTCATCGGTAAGGTTGAGATCTGAGCCACCAGACTTAAGAAGCTGTCGGCCAATTTCAGGGCTGGCCAGTCGAATTGCGCTGGTTGCTAGATGCTCGTGAATTTGTCGATAGCTCTGAGACATGCTCGTGGTTAAGTGGGACACTTTTAAAAAGTGTTCAGTCACTTCCTGTTGATAGCGCTTAAGTTGACGCTCAGATTGCGCCAGTTTTTTTTCCAAATCGCGAACAGATTGATCGCCGGATTGATTTTGTCGGGCAAATAGGTGCCCAAGTCCAGCACCAATAAGAAAAAATGTCGCCGCTGTAATAATAATTGTTAACGTACTCATACTTCCCTCTAAGAATTTAACTAATTGCCGTATAGATCAATAATTTTAATTGTACCTCAATATAGAGATATATACCGCATTATACCAACGCAAAGTATTCCATAGCCCGTTGCAAAGGTGCAAATAATCCGGCTACGGGTTGTTTTGGGCGGGATGGATAGGTAGAGTGCTGTCTGCCGAAATTCATTGTGCAGACGAATGACAACTCCAAAACAACGATATTACGACGATTTAAATCGTGAGGGCTTTGTTGCAGATAATGCTCAAGAGCATGCCGTAGAGCTACTTGAATGCCTCTACCATCGCTTAGTTTTAGCTCATCAAAAGGCTAAGAGCAGCAGTTTTGTTGCACAGCTTAAACAGCTGATAACAACATCTGCAAAAAAACCAGAACAGGGCCTCTACCTCTGGGGCGGCGTAGGCCGAGGAAAAACCTATTTAATGGATTGTTTTTTTGAGACATTGCCATTTGACGCAAAATTGCGCATTCATTTTCATCGCTTTATGCGCAGGGTTCACAGTGATCTGAGTCGCTATAAAGGACATGCCAACCCCTTGGAAAGGGTGGCAGAACAAATTGCCCAAGAGACGCAGGTTATTTGTTTTGATGAGTTCTTTGTCAGTGATATCACCGATGCCATGATTCTGGGTAAATTATTTGAAGCACTATTTGCCCGCGGTGTATGTCTGGTGGCAACTTCAAATATCGAGCCCGCCGGCCTGTATAAAAACGGTTTGCAACGCCAACGATTTCTCCCCGCAATTGCCCTTCTAGAAAAGCACTGTCGGGTAGTCAATGTGGACGGGGGGACAGACTATCGTCTGCGAGCGCTGACTAATGCATCGCTCTACCATTACCCCCTGAGCAGCCAGACACGGCAGGCTATCGCGGATATTTTCGCCACCCTAGTGGCCAATGATAAAAATATTATCCGCGATGCTAATTTAACCGTTAATAATCGAGATATCGCCTTTAAAGCTATGACTTCGGGCGTGATATGGTTCGACTTTGCGGCTATTTGCGAGGGTCCGCGAAGTCAAAATGACTATATAGATATTGCCTGTGAATTTCATGCAGTGGTGGTTAGTGAGGTGCCCGCGCTGAATAGGGAAAATGAAGACAGCGCTAGACGTTTTATCAATCTGGTCGACGAATTTTATGATCGCAAAGTAAAGCTTGCAATTGCTGCCGAGTTGCCCCTAGAGACGCTGTATCAGGGCAATGTATTGGCTTTTGAGTTTAAGCGCACTCAGAGTCGTCTAATTGAAATGCAAAGTGTAGAGTTCTTGTCTCGAGCTCATCAAATTGATTAGGTGTTTTTGTTGTTTTTTTAACTAAAACCACATTCCGATGGCGGTTTTTGCAAAATATAGGCCGCTATAACAAAAAAAATTGGTTTTTCCATCAAACAACTCTTGTAATAGAGCAATATGCTCTTTACAATTCGCCCCCTTTTTTGGGATAGCCCAAGCTTAGGCAGGAAACAATGAAAACTTATAGTGCAAAAGCAGAATCAGTAGAACGCGATTGGTATGTTGTAGATGCGGCGGGTAAAACACTCGGTCGGTTGGCAACTGAGGTCGCCTCGCGCTTGCGTGGAAAACACAAGCCAGAATATACACCTCACGTTGATACAGGCGATTATATCGTCGTTGTTAATGCTGAGAAAATAACTGTGACTGGCAACAAAGCCAAGAACAAAATTTATTACTCTCACACTGAATATCCAGGCGGTATCAAGGATATCAGTTTTGAAAAGTTATTGGATAAAGCGCCTGAGCGCGTTATTCAATCGGCTGTCAAAGGCATGTTGCCAAAAGGTCCTCTTGGGCGTGAGATGTTTAGAAAGCTAAAAATTTACGTTGGCTCAGAGCATCCGCACACGGCACAACAGCCCCAGACACTAGAACTGTAACGGAATTTAATCATGGCAGACACTCAATACTACGGCACAGGCCGACGCAAAACATCAGCAGCTCGCGTGTTTCTTAAAAGCGGCACGGGCGAGATTTCAGTCAACGATCGTACTCTCGATACCTATTTTGGTCGCGAGGTTGCTCGAATGATTGTTCGCCAACCATTTGATGTGGTTGAGCTTACCGACAAATTCGATGTTAAGATTTCGGTAACGGGTGGCGGTAGTTTCGGACAGGCTGGTGCTATTCGTCACGGTATAGCCCGCGCACTGGTAGAGTACGATGAAAACCTTCGTCCTTCACTAAGAAAAGCTGGTTTTCTTACTCGCGATGCTCGTCAGGTTGAGCGTAAAAAGGTCGGTTTGCACAAAGCGCGGAAACGTCCACAGTTCTCCAAGCGTTAATATGCACTGTTTCAAAAGAGCCCGACAAATTTGTCGGGCTTTTTTTGCTTAAAAATCAGTAGTTTAGCCTATTTGCGCCGAAACGCAGTATTGCCAAAAAAACTGTTTTAAACTATAATCTCGCCACCTAAAAATTCATGCTTTCTGGCATGATCTACATTCCAATTTTTTTAAGGGAGAGCGTCATGAGTAATGACGGTGTCAACCAAAGTCGTCGTAAATTTTTGCTCGGAGCCACGGGCGTTGTCGGCGGAGCCGGTATAGTCGGGGCTGCAGTGCCCTTTGTTGCCTCATGGCAGCCAAGCGCAAAAGCGAAGGCCGCTGGCGCGCCAGTCAGAGTGAATATTTCTAAGCTTGAAGCTGGTGGAAGATTAGTTGTTGAGTGGCGTGGCAAGCCTGTCTACATTGTGCGTCGAACTCAAGAATCGCTTGAGGCTTTAGGTCAAATTGAATCTACTTCACTGAAAGACGCAAATTCTGAAAGTGCTAACCAACCAACCTATGTTGGTGGCAATGCGCGATCACTCAAGGGTAAAGAAGAAGTATTGGTTTTGGTTGGACTCTGTACACACCTTGGCTGTGCGCCAATGTACAGACCTGATGTCGGTGCGGCTGACCTCGGTGGCGATGCTTGGTTGGGTGGTTTTTTCTGTCCCTGTCATGGTTCGACATTCGATATGTCTGGTCGTGTTTTTGTCAATGTACCAGCACCCACAAATTTAGAGATTCCGCCCCATAGTTACGAGTCGGATGATGTAATAGTAATTGGCGTAGACTCGGAGGTGGCGTAATGAGTAAAGAAACTGGATTTGCAGCATGGCTTGATTCGCGTATGCCCACGCTGAAGCGTGAGTGGAATCGCCATATGGCTGAATACTACGCGCCCAAAAACTTTAATTTTTGGTATCTGTTCGGTATTTTTTCACTTGTGGTTCTAGTTATCCAGTTGGTTACTGGTATCTGGTTGCTGATGAGCTACCAGGGTTCTGCAGAGCAGGCCTTTGCCTCTGTGGAATATATTATGCGCGATGTTGAACTGGGCTGGATAATCCGCTATGCCCACTCCACTGGCGCCTCGGCATTCTTTATCGTGGTCTATCTGCATATGTTCCGCGGTCTTATCTACGGTTCATACAAGGCACCACGAGAGCTAGTGTGGATCTTTGGTATGACCATCTATGTCGCACTAATGGCAGAAGCTTTCTTGGGTTATGTTCTACCTTGGGGTCAGATGTCTTACTGGGGTGCGCAGGTTATTATTTCGCTATTTGGCGCCATACCTGTTGTCGGTGAAGACATTGTTCAATGGATTCGCGGTGACTATCTAATTTCAGGTATTACCCTCAACCGCTTTATGTCGCTTCACGTTGTAGCTATGCCGATTATTCTTTTGGCGCTGGTGGTGATGCATATTATTGCCCTTCACGACGTAGGCTCTAACAATCCCGATGGCGTAAGCATCAAGAAGTACAAAGACAAAGATGGCAACCCAATTGATGGACTGCCGTTTTACCCTTATTTTGTGGTTACAAAGATAGCGCCATTAGTCGTGTTCTTCTTTGTATTTTGCGCAATTCTATTCTTTATGCCAGAAATGGGCGGGTACTTCCTCGAGCACGCCAATTTTGAAATTGCCAACTCATTAAAAACACCGGAACACATTGCCCCTGTATGGTATTTCACACCATTCTACTCAATGTTGCGTGCGGTTCCCGATAAGCTGGGTGGCTTTATCACCATGGCTGCCGCTATCGCTGTACTGTTTGTGCTTCCTTGGTTGGATCGCAGCCCTGTGCGCTCAATCCGCTACAAAGGTATTATCAGTCGCATTGCAATCCTAGTGTTTGTTGCCTGCTTTATTATCCTTGGTTATCTGGGTGTAAAAGCGCCGACTCCAGGCCGTACCCTACTAGCTCAGATCTGTACGGTTCTGTACTTCGGTTATTTTGTGGGTATTTACTTCTGGACTCGCTATGAGACGACCAAACCAGAGCCGGATAGAATTACTATGAATGGCGGTATGGGTTTCTGGAAATCCATGGGTGCACTATTTATTGTTATTCTGATGGTTGTACTACCGATCAAAGCGGTTGGTGCTGAAAGTGGCAAATCTTGCGGGGCCATAGATTGCGACCCTTTTACGGCAGAGTTAACTGATTATGGGTCCATGCAGCGCGGGGCAAACATAGCAGTTAACTATTGCATGGGTTGCCATTCTTTTAAGTATTCAAGATGGGAGCGCGTTGCTGACGATTTAAAAATCCCCCACAACCTTATGATGGAAAATCTAGTATTTAGCGGTCAGAAAATTGGTGATTTGATGGATATCTCAATGCCTGCTGAAGACGCTAAAGAGTGGTTTGGTGCGGTGCCACCCGATTTGACCTTGGTGGCACGCTCGCGATCACCAGAGTGGATTTACACCTACTTGAAGAATTTTTATGTCGACCCTTCAAGACCACTTGGGGTCAACAACAGAGTCTTTAAGGACGTGGGTATGCCACATGCGTTATTGGATCTTCAGGGCTTGCAAGAATGTGCGCCAGGTCCAGTTATTGCCGATAATGGTGGTATCAAACGCGACCTTTTGACTGGCGAAGATCTGCTTGAGGACCCGTGCGGACAATTTACGCTTGCAGAAAAAGGAAGTTTGAGTGAAGAGGAATATGACGCAGCCGTTTATGATCTTACTAACTTCCTAACTTATGTTGCTGAGCCAATGGCTGAGCAGCGAAAGCATATTGGACGTTGGGTGCTTTTGTTCTTATTATTGCTACTGGTTCCTGCTACGTTATTAGCAAGAGAATACTCGAAGGTAATGCACTAATTAGTGTAAATACAAAAATTACCTGGGAAAAATTACTTAAAATAAAAAGACGTATAGCGTCAAAACAATAAATGAGAGGCAATTTTGCGACGATCATCAATGACATTATTTTCCGATCCCTGTTCACAATACAGTCACAGGGTTCGTATTGTTCTGGCTGAAAAAGGTGTGACAGTTGATATTGAAGACATAGATTCAAACAATGTTACTGAAGAAATCTTAGAGGCCAACCCCTACGGCACATTGCCAACACTGGTCGATCGCGATTTAGCGCTCTATGAATCAAAGGTTGTGATGGAATACCTCGATGAGCGTTTTCCTCATCCGCCATTACTGCCAGTTTATCCAGTGGCAAGGGCGCAGAGCCGTCTGTGGATTCATCGCATTGAAAAAGATTGGTGTACCTTGGTGGATGGCATACTTGCTAATCCAGATGGTAAGAAAGCAGAACCTCTCAGAAAAGAATTTAAAGAATCGCTCATGTCTATTTCGGAAATTTTTATTGATATGCCGTACTTTATGAGCGAAGAGTTTACTCTGGTTGACTGTTGTCTAGCACCCATGTTGTGGAGACTTCCGCAATTTGGCATTGAGCTACCAAACAATCGTCAAACCAAGCCGTTATTGGATTATATTAATCGTCTGTTTGAAAGACCGGCATTCCAAGAAAGCCTGACAGACCTTGAGCGTGAAATCCGCGCCTAAGCTTATCTGATGACTATGAAGTCAAATCGTCCCTATCTACTCAAAGCTTTTTATGAGTGGATAGTGGACAGCGATTGCACACCCTACATTGCAGTGGATGCACATTATCCGGGTGTAGAAGTTCCCCAAGAATTTGTTACCGACGGACAGATTGTGCTCAATATAGCGCCACGGGCGGTCAGCAATTTTGATATGAATCAGCAGTCGGTATCTTTTAGTACAAGATTTGGTGGTATCCCCATAGATATCATAGTACCGGTATCAGCAGTTGTTGGTATCTATGCCCATGAAAATGGACAGGGAATGGTTTTTGAGCCTGAAGATGACCCTGAATGTGATCCACCACCTACCAAGGGCCCAACTGTGGTACCATCATCCAAAACCAACAAGAAACCTTCAAAGTCTAAAGCTAAGCCTTCGTTGCGCGTGGTTAAATAAAATCTCAAGCTGAGGGCTAAAATGGAGTGATCTATGTCCGAGCCTATCGCGATTTTATCTGCCAAGCGCACCCCAATCGGGGCAATGCTAGGCGAACTGTCCTCCATTTCAAGTATTGAACTCGGTGCTACAGCCATTGCCGCTGCAGTTGAATCCGCGGGCTTAACACCCTCATTGATCGATGAAGTAATCATGGGCTGTGTTCTCAGTGCAGGTCTCGGTCAGGCGCCGACTAGACAGGCGGCTCTAGGGGCTGGTTTGGATGTTCATACAGCCTGTACTACAGTCAATAAGGTTTGCGGTTCCGGCATGAATGCGGTGACTAGCGCCTGTAATGCCCTACAGGCGCAGCAGGCGAAATTAATTGTCGCTGGCGGTATGGAAAGTATGAGTCAGGCACCTCATTTGCTGCCAAAAGCGGGGATGGGTTATCGCTTCGGTGAACGCAGGGTTTTAGACCATATGCAATTTGACGGCTTACAGGATGCTTTTCAGGGGCAGTCTATGGGCCAGTTTGCTGAACTCTGCGCAGCAAAATATAACTTCAGCCGCAGCGATCAAGACGCCTATGCAACAGAGTCATTATGCAGAGCCAAGCGCGCTATTGAGCAGGGCTTGTTTGTTCCTGAAATTGTTCCTGTAACTGTCGCTGGTAAGAAAAAACCGATTTTAATTGAACAGGATCAACAGCCACTGACCGCCAATCCTGAAAAAATCCCTCAGCTACCACCGGCATTTATTGAAGACGGTACTGTTACCGCCGCCAATGCTAGCTCAATTTCCGACGGGGCCGCCGCCTTGACATTAATGCCACTCAATCAGGCTCGAGCCCAAGGCTTGCAACCAATAGCGCTAATTCGCGGCTATGGTCAAGCGGCTCACGAGCCGGAGTGGTTTACCACAGCACCCATAGCGGCAATTAAGAACACCTTACACAGAGTGGGTTGGAAAGTAGACGATGTGGATTTATGGGAGATTAACGAGGCGTTTGCCGTTGTGCCGATGGCGGTAATGCGCGAACTAGCTATTGCTCATGAAAGGATAAATATCAATGGTGGTGCCTGTGCTCTGGGTCATCCGATTGGTGCGAGTGGTGCGCGCATTATTGTGTCCTTAATACACGCACTACAACAAACAAATGGAAGAAGGGGCGTAGCCAGCTTGTGTATTGGTGGTGGAGAGGCCACCGCAGTGGCCCTCGAGCTACTATGAGTTGCTTAGTCTACATATTCAAAAACTTTAACAACTTTCCTAACGCCACTATTACTACTGGCTATATTGGCAGCCAAATCGCCATTGGCTTTGGTGGTAATTCCCATTAAGAAGATAACACCATCTTCTGCCAACACGGTTATTTGCGACGAGGAAACCTGCTCTTCAAAGATTAGTTTGGATTTAATCTGAGCTGCGAGAATTTTATCGTTAGTGCGAGATACCAGAGACGTATTTCCCCTGACCTGCAATTCATTATGCACCTTGCGCACACCGGTAAAATCACGAGCAACCTTGCCGGCAAGCAGCTTCATCTCATTGCTCGGTACTTCACCCGCTAGAAGCACCACAGAATTAACGGTGGTAACATTGATATGGGCATCATCGAGTTCAGGTGCAGCCTTTTTCAGATTTACGCCAATATAGGTGCTCATTTTTTTATCATTTAAACCTGAAATAATTCCCTTTTTGGTTGGGTCCGGTTCAAAAGGCTCATTGGTAAATGTGTTTACAATACTGGTACAACCAATAAGAAAATGTGCACTGATGATCAGCACGATTAATTGTCGCATTTAACTTCCTCCAAAAATCTTGTTGTCGATTAATGTGCATAGACATTGAATAATTAAAAAATATACCGCAGATACGGATTGATCGCTAAATTCAGCACAGCTTATTTCTATATCCTGTGTGCCAAGCTTTTCAGCTAGCAAGTTATCATCTGTTGCCGATAAAAGTAGTACCAATAAACCTTTCTCAACAGCTGCATCAATAGTATTTTTTAAATGGGGGTTATTATTCCCTGAACTAAAAACCACTAGTATATCGCCATTTTGACCATGAATATGCAAAGAATTGGATAAACTTTGATCGGCGAAATTCATGCCAGTTAAACAGCCTAGGTCTATGGCTGGAAACCCCGGTCGCTCAATGTGATAGCCAGAGCTTAAGTAATGCACAAACAGCTGTGATAGTGGAGCATTTTCTGCAATTCCACAGCTAAAAATAGACTGGCCAGAAAGGAGAGCTTGAGTCACTTTTTCAGCCGCTTCAGAAATTTTATCGGAACAGTTTTCACCCAAAATCATAGTGGTTTCGATATGATTTTGCAGATGTTGAAATACCAATTGGTCCATTGTGCCGGTTCCACTAAAAAGTTACTGTAGGATATTCTTAATCCAGTTGATAGTACAGTGAAAATCTGACTCATTTGCCGGACTGATAGCCACCGCATCAAATCTTATTGCGCTATTTGCACCAAAGCTCCCAATGCGTAAATATTCTTTCGTCTCCGATCTCAGTCGTTGACATTTATGTTTAGTAATAGAGTCCTCAGCACTGCCATAGACGCTGCTTTTTCTGTATCTGACCTCAATAAAAACCAGGCAATCCCCGTCTTGCATAATCAAGTCAATCTCACCATATCTACAGCGAAAGTTTCGCTGTTGAAGGACTAATCCGCGATCTGATAACCACTCACAAGCTAGGTTCTCAGCCCATATACCCAGAGCATTAGCATTAGTCCCAGATGGTGGATGCTGCAGGTTAGCCGGTTTTCTAAACAGCTTACTAAACATTGATTCCCTCCATGGGTATTCTAATGCGCTAGTGTATTTCTATGGCTTTTCCACCCTGAAATTTAGCCCATTTTTGCTCTCGAGTAATGATGCCATTGCTAAAAGACAGCAAACCAGTTGCGCCAAATATTGGTATTCCTTGTGATTCTTCGATAGTGCTTAGGTTTCGGGCAATTAAAAAACTGTCGTAGCCAAGGGAAAAAAGTTGCCTATATGCAGTGTGTAACTGTTCATCGGGTGCCAACTCTTGGACGAGTTGGCCGCTCAACGTCCAGGGCATGGATGAAAATTCAACCCCAGATAAGTCGCGATCCAATCCAACTTGCTCTATGCCATTGTAGATATGTGAAGTGCCAATAACGGGTATATTAGAGGCATAGAGAAAATCTAGTGCGGGTTTAATTTGCCTAGCTTTCAGTGGGTAGCCCAGCATTACCACTAGGTCGATATCCTGCCTTCTGCGGGAGCTATAATTAACTCGACTATTAATATAGCGCTTAATCGCCAGGCCGCGCTGTTCACTTAAGTCTATCTGCAGTGGTTTTTTTAATAATTTGGTGAAGTCATTAACAGTTAGTGGGTAGAGCACATTTTCAGTCAAATTACCGCCCTTACTCACCCAATATTGATTGAAAAATTTTAAAGATCGTTTTCCCCAGCTGTTTTCAGGGGCAATCATCAAGATGTTTTTAAAGTTCTTTTTCCATGCGCGATCGGCTATTTGGGTTAATTCATCCACTGTCGACAAGCCAAATTGAAATAGATTTTCAATGTTGTTCGCCGCAATTGAATCAATTCGGTTTAAGGTAAGCGTTGGCACGGGTAAATCGCCCACTAGTGATAGTTCCCGAACGGCAGATTGCCGCATAGGGCCTATAACCATATCCATACCATCATCAATTGCACGATTGTATACCTCTTTTATAGGCATATCTGAAGTGTCATAAATTCGCAATTCAGGAAGCTCTAGTGTTTTCTTACTGTCTAAATTCATAGTTTGGTAGTAGGCACTCATAAAGCCATCAATCAATGTTTGGCTAGGCCTTTGATAGTCATCCTGCAGTGGCAGCAACAGTGCAATTTGGGCGGGGTTACTGTTCCAAAATGTGCTGCCACTAAAAAAGCTCGGCGGTACTTTCGCCGCTGGGTGACTTTTCCAATTGCGTCGCCATTGTCTCAGAATGAAGCTCTGCTCATCGGGATGACTTTGGTAGCGACGGCTTTGTGCCGCTAATTCTAGCCAGCCAGATAAGACAACACTCTTAACTTTGGTGGGATCTAATTGATGAAACGGCATGCGTGAAGTCACAGACCAAATACGGTCGTGAATTTCTCGAGTCGGAGTTTTGCGTTTAGCTAGCTTAGCTAATTTTATTAAGTCTTCTAATCCCTGATAGTAATCGCCACTGGCAAAAGCTATATCAGCTCGAAAATTGAGGATGCGCTGCTTTAACTCTTTATTTTGGCGGCCTAAAAGTGATTTAAAACGTGTGTTATTAAGTTGTTCGGCAGCCGGCTGTATTTGAAATATTGCCCAATAATTTTCAGCAGCTAACAGGCTGTATTCAATAAAATCTTTATTGCTTAGATTCTGTGTCTCAATGCTGTTTAAAATTTTATTACTTGTCTTTATGTCGCCGGCAACAGTGTGTTTTTCGGCATGGAACAATTTCTGTTGATCGGATAAATCAGCAATATTTGCCAGCAGGGGGTCTTGATAAGGCTTAAGTGCAGTATCAGAAATTAATGCAGGTTCGATCATTTCTGAGGTTTTTTGTATGTTCGCAGTTGACGCACAGCCCCCAATAAAGGCTAAGATACTTACTACAGCAAACAAAGAAAAAGCGTAATCTTTCATGGACTCTAATCGAACTGGTGTTTTATCTATTGTAGCAACTCCTATAGGCAATCTAAATGATATGGTGCCGCGAGCAGTACAAACTCTCCAATCAGTCAGTTTAATTGCCTGTGAGGATACCCGCCACAGTAAAAAGTTACTCAATCACTTTAATATAGACAAGCCTTGTGTAGCCTATCACGATCATGGCGATAGACAAATGATCGAAAAGCTTCTACTGCGTTTAGAAAACGGTGAAGATATTGCACTTATTTCCGATGCGGGGACACCATTAATTTCAGATCCCGGTTACCGAATAGTTGCCGAAGCCCGCGCACGAGGTATCACTGTGGTGCCCATTCCTGGGGCCTGTGCCGCTATTGCTGCGCTCAGTGTATCCGGATTGCCCACCGATGGTTTTTTATTTGGCGGTTTTTTACCAGCAAAAGCCGGTCAGCGTAAAACTGCTCTTGAGCAATATAAAACTGCTACAGAAACGCTAGTATTCTATGAGGCGCCACACCGAATTTTAGAAACTGTTGTCGATATGGCTGAGGTTTTTGGTCGCCAACGTCAGGGCTTTCTAGCTCGTGAGATAAGTAAAGCATTTGAGACCTTTTTACAGGGCAGTCTCGAACAGCTCCAACAGCAAATTGAAATGGATAGCAATCAACAGCGCGGTGAAATTGTGCTAGTTATTGCCGGGGCAACAGAAAAGACTGACAGCAATACAGTTAGTGCGGAAAAGGTGTTGAAATTGCTTTTAAAAGAATTGCCCGCATCCAAAGCTGCCTCTGTAACTGCAAAAATATGTGGTACTGATAAAAAAGCAATGTACCAAAAAGCTCTAGAGCTCAAGGCTGAGTGATTAGTCGCTGGGCCAACCGCCCAAATCTTTCCAACGGTTAACTATGGCGCAAAACAACTCCGCAGTTTTCATAGTGTCATAAAGCGCATGATGGGCGTCTTGGTTGTTGAATTCTATTTTAGCTGCCTGACAGGCTTTGGCTAAAACAGTCTGTCCAAAAGCCAGACCCGCAAGACCAGAGGTATCAAAACATGAAAAGGGATGAAAAGGATTGCGCTTAATTTGGGCGCGTTCTACTGCTGCATTGACAAAGCCTAAATCAAAGTGAGCATTGTGTGCCACCATAACCGCTCGAGTGCAGCCGGTATCGGTAATTTCTCGGCGAATTGGTTGGAAAATTTCTCTCAGAGCCTCACCTTCATCCTGTGCATTGCGCTCAGGGTCATAGAGATCGATCCCAGTAAATTCTAATGCTGACTGCTCGACGACTGCGCCGGGAAAAGGCTCAATATTTTTACTAAAACTATCCTTTATTTGTAAGTAACCTTGGCTATCCATTTTCAAGGTTACCGCGGCAATTTCCAGTAGGGCGTCAGTTGCTGAGTTAAAACCACCCGTCTCAACATCAATCACCACGGGTAAAAAGCCGCGAAAACGCTGGGAGATTAAAGAGGGCTTTAATAATTCCTCTGGCATGTCCATTAGGGTTTAAGTCTCCAGTTGAGTTGATTGCCCGCAGCAAGGGGAACAATCACAGAATCACCAAATGGCACAGATGAAGGTATTTCCCAAGATTCTCTCTCTACTGTAATGGTTGTCTTATTGTAAGGTAGTCCATAAAAGTCGGCGCCATTAAGGCTGGCAAAGGCTTCAAATTTATCCAAAGCACCAGCCTGCTCGAATACTTCGGCATACATTTCAACGGCAGCAGGGTGACTAAAGCAGCCGGCACAGCCACAACAGCTTTCCTTGCTGTCCTTAGTGTGAGGCGCCGAATCTGTACCTAAAAAGAATTTTTTATTGCCGCTTACCGCCGCTTCTATCAGCGCCTGTTGGTGAATATCACGTTTCAGAATAGGCAGGCAGTAATAGTGGGGGCGAATACCACCAGCTAGCATATGATTGCGGTTGTAAAGTAAATGCTGAGGGGTAATTGTGGCTGCGACATTGTCGCCGGCAGAGCTTACAAATTCGGCCGCCTCGCGGGTAGTGATATGTTCAAAAATGATTTTGAGTCTTGGAAATTTCTCGACCAATTTTATGAGATGGCGCTCAATAAATACCGCTTCACGATCAAAAATATCTACATCCGGATCGGTAACTTCTCCGTGGATTTGTAACACCATACCCACTTCCTGCATGGTCTCCAGAACAGCATCAATATTGTCTATATTGGTAACACCTGAATCAGAGTTGGTGGTTGCTCCGGCCGGATAGTACTTACAGCCATGAACAAAACCGCAGTCTGCAGCTGCGCGAATTTCGTCAGGACTCGTATTATCAGTTAAGTAAAGCACCATCAGTGGCTCCCAATCGGACCCCTCAGGGCGATTGGCAATTATGCGGTCGCGATAAGCTTTCGCTCGCGCGACAGTAGTCACCGGCGGGTTTAAATTTGGCATTACAATGCCGCGCCCAAAGCCACGGGTTGCTGATGGAACTGTGGTTTCAAGAGCGGCACCATCACGCAAGTGAAGGTGCCAGTCATCCGGAAGGATGAGGGTAATTTTTGACATATTTTGTGATCCTTATTTAGTGGACTAATCCTACCCTAAAGCAGCTTCGCATAACAGGTTAAACAGGCTATATAACACCAGCAATTACTACAAATGATAGAATCACAGCTATAAACCACACACAGGCCTCAATTTAGGGTAAAATTCGCCCCATTATCAATCAATAGGATGTAGCAAAGTGTCATCGGTGAATAAAGTTGTACTCGCCTATTCAGGCGGTTTAGATACCTCGGTTATCGTTAAGTGGTTACAAGAGCAATATCAGTGTGAGGTAGTTACCTTTACTGCTGATATTGGTCAGGGTGAAGAGGTCGAGCCCGCACGCGCAAAAGCACAGGCCCTTGGTGTCAAAGAAATCTATATTGATGATCTGCGTGAAGAATATGCTAGAGACTATGTTTTTCCAATGTTTCGCGCCAACACAATCTACGAGGGTGAATATCTTCTAGGCACTTCCATTGCTCGACCACTAATTGCCAAGCGATTAATTGAAATTGCCAATGAAACCAATGCCGATGCTATTTCTCACGGTGCCACGGGCAAGGGTAACGATCAGGTGCGTTTTGAGCTAGGCGCCTATGCTCTAAAGCCGGGTATCCAAGTTATTGCGCCATGGCGTGAGTGGGATTTAAATTCCAGAGATAAGCTTATGGCATACTGTGAGCAACACAGTATTCCGGTAGAAATGAAGCGCGGTAAAAAATCGCCTTTCTCTATGGATGCTAACTTACTGCATATTTCTTATGAGGGTGGCAATCTAGAAGATCCATGGTCTGAAGCTGAAGACGATATGTGGCGTTGGACAGTGGCACCAGAGGATGCTCCGGATTCACCTACCTATCTAAACCTGAGCTATGAAAAAGGCGATATAGTCGCTATTGATGGTAAGCCAATGTCACCTGCAACAGTGATTGAATACTTAAATAAGGTGGCGGGCGACAATGGTGTGGGTCGACTAGATATAGTGGAAAACCGCTATGTGGGAATGAAATCTCGCGGCTGTTATGAAACTCCTGCCGGAACTGTAATGATGAAGGCGCACCGCGCCATTGAATCCATTACCTTAGATCGTGAAGTGGCACACCTTAAAGACGAACTGATGCCAAAGTATGCCAAGTTGATATACAACGGCTACTGGTGGGCTCCCGAGCGTCTGATGTTGCAAAGCGCTATTGATCAAAGTCAGCTAGTGGTCAATGGTGAAGTGAGGGTTAAGCTCTACAAGGGCAATGTCAGTGTTGTTGGTCGCAGATCGGACGATAGCTTATTTGATGCAAATATAGCTACCTTTGACGATGATGGTGGCGCCTATGATCAAGCGGATGCCGAAGGCTTTATTAAACTCAATGCCCTGCGTCTGAGAACAGCAGCAAAGGCAGGTCGAAAGCTCTAATCACAACAGGTGCTAAAATGTGGTTTTAGCACCTGTTTCCCTCGCTGTTGCCGGCTAGGAAATATTTCCAGTTGTTCTAATCCTTTTGGCACCCTGAACCGGTTCTGGCCTATTGGCATCAGCCTTTAGTTTGATTTGCCAGTCAATAGCGTTCTTAATAGCCATAATAAACCCCATGACCAAAAAAGCTCCAGGTGGTAGTATAGCAATTAGAAAACTGTAGCCCTCGCCAAAGGGTCTTAGAGTCCAGCTTTCAGCGACTGGGCCAAATAGTAATTGCATATCAACCAGTAATGTACCCTGTCCTAAAAGCTCTCTTAGAGCGCCGAGACAAACAAGTACAAACAAGAAGCCCAGTCCCATCATAAATCCGTCTAAAGTAGCCATGCCCACAGACTGTTTGCTAGCAAATGCTTCAGCTCGTCCAAGAATTGCGCAGTTGGTAACAATAAGAGGAATAAAGATGCCAAGTATTTGGTATAGCTCATAGGTAAACGCTTTCATAATTAATTCAGCACAGGTAACAAAGGTGGCGATAATAATCACGAAAACCGGCAATCTTACGGCGTCGCTGACATGATGACGAATAAGCGAAACAATAATGTTTGAGCCAATAAGCACCATCATTGTTGCCAATCCCAATCCCAGAGCGTTGACCACAGTACCAGTAACCGCCAGAAGTGGGCACAGACCGAGTAATTGCACCAATGCCGGATTGTTGGTCCACAGGCCGTTTTTGGTAACTTCTGAGATACTTACATTACTCATTGTATTGGTTGCCCAATTGTAGATTGATTAGTGGAGCTCAATTCATTATACGAGCTATTAAGTGTATTGAGTAAGCGCTCTTTGTCTTGGCTAAAGTACTCCAGAGTTTTGGCAATTTGATGAATAACCGCTCTAGGCGTAATGGTAGCCCCAGTAAACTGATCAAAATCACCTTTCTCTTTTTTCACATTCCATGCGTCCGGTTTGGGATTGCTGAGGGATTTGCCGTTAAAGCTGAGAATCCAATCGCTTTTGCGCAAATCCACCTTATCTCCCAAGCCAGGAGTCTCCCTGTGTTCAACTACGCGCACACCCGCAATGCTTCCATCAAAATTCACTCCCACAATCATGGCAATGTCGCCACTGTAGCCCTCGGGAGTTATGGACGGAATAATAGCCGCGACCGGTTCCCCATCTAATCGCGCTATATGTATATCGCCACCCGACTCTAGACCCAGTGTGCTCCAATATTTTTCGGGAATTGGCTGAATATCCATCAATAAATCATTGTTGTGTCGCTCCACTGGAATGATTTCGAAAAGAGCTTTTTGCGCCGCTAATCGCTCAGATTCTGCAATGCGATCCTCGGTTAAACGATCGGTTGATGCCAAGATAACGGCTGTAATCAAAGCAAAAACTGCCAGTAGTAAGCTATTTTTACCCATTGATTGAAAAATCATTAGTCTTCTAACCTCTCAGTTGCTTTGCGCCGATCAGTATGTCCATAGGTGCGAGGCAAGGTATAGTTATCGATAAAGGGTGCGGTAAAGTTAGCCAGTAAAACCGCAAAGGCAACAGCGTCTGGATAATTGCCCCATGCGCGGATGATATACACTAAGACCCCAATTAGGGCACCGTAAATAAGTCGACCGCGATTGCTCACAGCGGATGAAACCGGATCGGTGAGAATAAAGAATGCCCCCATCATAGAGGCGCCGCTAAATAGATGCATCAGTGGTGAGCCAGGGCTCTCAGAACTGCCGGAATCCCAAAATATCAACGACATCAAGGCTAGTGCAGCCAGCATAGCAACAGGCCCATGCCATGTGAATATTCTGCTGCCAAGTAGAACAAGGCCACCGGCAAGAAAGCCAAGATTGACCCACTCCCAACCCACACCAGCAAACATTGCCTGACTGAATAGTGAGTCGCTTTGATAAATTTGATCAACCGTGAGTCCGGCGGCATGTTTAAAGCTGTCCAGAGGGGTAGCGCCAGTGACGCCGTCCATGGGAGCAGCGCTAAAGAATACCAATTGAAGAGACTCAATAAAGTCTGGATGAGTAACGCCCTCAGGCAATAGAGCCAGAGGTGCTACCCAGGTAGTCATTTCAATAGGAAAAGAAATAAGTAGAACTACATAACCCACCATCGCCGGATTAAATGGGTTGTAGCCAAGGCCACCAAACAGCTGCTTAGCAACGACAACAGAAAATAGTGTACCAATAACAACCACCCACCAAGGGCATAGTGGAGGTAGGGCCAGCCCCAGTAAAACCGCGGTTACCACCGCACTGTAATCACCGAGGTAAAATCCCACTGGGCGATGTCGCATTTTCAGAATAAGTGCTTCGCTAACAACAGCGGTAATACAGGCTAGAATCACATTGATAAGTGAACCCCAGCCAAAGTGCCACGTCAGCGCAATCAAGCCTGGAATTGTTGCCCAGACAACCAGTTGCATTACCTTAGCAGTGCTTTGGGAGCCGTGAGCATGGGGTGAGGTCACCTGTTTGAAAGCCATTATTTAGAGTGCTCCGCAAGGCGAGTTTTCGCCTTTTCAAGTTTTTGCTGTGCCCCTGAAAGCGCGGCACTCAGTATATTTATTTTTTCATCGGTCTCTGAGCCGGCAGTTGCAACATCTAATTTATCCTGCGCCTTTTGCACCCGCATTTCAGCACTGGATACAGCCCGTTCAAGTTTGGCCAATTCTTGTTCAGGACTGGTTTTTTTAGACGCAGTTCGCGCCTGGGCCGCCGCGACTATATCAGCCATAGCGTCTGTGCCGGTTGAAGCTTTTGCCTGCGCAGCCGCTTCTCGACGTGCCGCACGTTTAGCTTCACGCTCCTTTTCAGTCAATTCAATGCGTTGTTGACGGAATTCAAAGCGTTCGCGCGCTTGATCAGATTTAATTTTCTCTTCCTGAGCCCTTTTGATATCGCTCTTGCTACTTCTGTAGTATTGAACTAAAGGAATATTGCTTGGGCAGACATAGGAGCAGGCGCCACATTCAATACAATCAAATAAATTGTGAGATTCCAATCGTTCATGATCCTTGGCTTGAGAGTACCAGAGCAGCTGTTGTGGCAAAAGCGATGCCGGGCAAGCTTCAGCACACATACCGCAGCGAATACAGGGTTGCGCAGGTTCGTTGTGGGGTATTTCTCCAACACTGGGTGCAAGAATACAGTTTGTGGTTTTTACAATGGGGATTTGCCTAGAGGTAAGGCTAAAGCCCATCATAGGCCCACCCATAATTACTCGACTACAACGCGACTCATCAAACTGGTTATGTTGCAGTAGATGCTCCACAGGTGTACCAATCAAAACATCATAGTTGCGATTGATCTCGCACGCCTCGCCAGTCATGGTTGTCACTCTTGAAACAAGTGGCTCTCCGTCGACCACGGCGCGCTTAATAGCGTGAGTAGTTCCTATATTGACACAAACCATACCTATATCAGCAGGGATTTGACCGCTGGGTAATTCTTTACCCGTGAGGATATAAATCAGCTGCTTCTCACCACCCGATGGATACTTGGTGGGGAAAGACACAACATTAATTCCAGTATCCTTGGTGTGTGGCTCTAAGGCTTCAATAGCCTGTGGTTTATTATCTTCAATGCCAATTAAAATATTATGAGGATTGCCAAGAATATGACTGAGAATGCGAATGCCCTCAACAATTTCTTCCGCACGCTCTCTGATTAAAGAATCATCAGCCGTAATATAGGGTTCGCATTCTGTCGCATTAATTATCAAGGTATCAATTGGACGTTGAAAACCCGGATTAAGTTTTACCGCGGTGGGAAATCCAGCGCCACCCATGCCAGCAATACCCGCTTCGGTAATGATGGACAGCAGTGCCGCGGGGGTAGTGTGCTCAAAATCACTGATACCCGATTTTTCAATCCATTGATCTCTGCCATCTGAGGTGATTTCCACACACAGAGCATCCATTCCCGATGAATGAGCTACAGGGCGGGCCTCAATGGCACTAATAGTTCCCGAGGTTGGAGCGTGGATCGCCGCTGAAACGGTACCCGCTGGATCGGCTATTTTTTGTCCTTTTAGAACTTTGTCCCCCACCGAGACACAGGTGATTGCGGGAGCGCCAATATGTTGTCCAAGGGGCACAACCAGTTTCTCAGGGATAGGTAGGCTTCCAATGGGTTGAGTCATTGATTGCGCTTTATTTTCCGGTGGATGCACGCCACCTGGGGTTACCCAAGTCTGTCTCATGCCGCATCCTCGTGATTGGGGCCCGCAGAATTTTTATCGGTGGCGATTAAACCATTTGGCAGGGGCGGAGTTGGCCACTGCCACTGTTTGATGCCGGTCTCTACTGGAAGCATATCAATACAATCCACAGGACAGGGTTCGACACACAGATCACAGCCAGTGCACTCGTCGACAATAACTGTATGCATAAGTTTAGCTGCACCCAGAATGGCATCTACAGGACAGGCCTGAATACATTTAGTACAGCCAATGCATTCCGCTTCACGAATGTAGGCAACGGATTTTGTTTCAGCCTCTTGGCCATGCTCTTGGTTTAATTCAGGAGCTGGAACATCCAGAAGATTAGCAATAGCGTTGATGGTTGACTGCCCACCCGGAGGACATTTGTTGATCTCATCGCCATTGGCAATGGACTCGGCGTAGGGCCTGCAACCGGGAAAGCCACACTGCCCGCATTGAGTTTGTGGCAGTAGCTCATCGATTTGATCGATAACTGGATCGCCCTCAATCTTAAATTTTTCGGCGGCAAAACCAAGTAGTGCTCCGAATAGAATTCCGAGTCCTGCCAGAGCCACAAGGGCGGCAATGATAGGTTGTTGAACAATAAAGTCTAGCATCTAAACCAGCCCGCCAAATCCCATAAAGGCCATTGACATCAAGCCCGCTGTAATCATTGCGATAGCCGCCCCCTCAAAAGGTTGAGGGATATCTGCCGCTGCCAATCTCTCGCGCATAGCAGAAAATAGTATAAGAACCAGAGAAAAGCCGGCTCCAGCGCCAAAGCCATAGAGTGATGCATGCGCAAAACTCAGAGGCTTGGCAGCATTCTGAAGAGCCACTCCAAGCACAGCACAGTTGGTCGTAATAAGCGGCAAAAACACACCCAGTACGCGATACAACAACGGGCTAGTTTTTTCGATAAACATCTTGGTAAATTGCACCACGGCTGCAATCACCATAATAAAGCTGATAGTGCGCAGATATTCTAATTCAAGGGGGATAAGAACGGCGCGGTCGATAACATAGCTCACCATAGCGGTCAGTGTAAGTACAAAGGTGGTTGCGGCTGACATGCCAATGGCTGACTCGAGCTTTTTTGACACGCCCATAAACGGACACAGCCCAAGGAACTGTACCAGAACATAGTTGTTGATTAGCACCGAGCTAACCAAGATTACCGCGACTTCTTGCATCAATTACTCAAGTTGCATTAGTAGGTTGTATTATCATGGAATCAACGACCTCTATTCAATATATAAAAAAATAGTTTTTAGTCTATTTAGGAATAACAAATATATGCAAAGACTATTAAAACTCTTTGTTCAATCCATTATTGAAAAGAATTTATGTAATTCTCTGGCCCGGAACAGCGCCGCTATCCGGTGAAAGCAAGTAAATACCATCCTTATCACCAGAAGCCAAAACCATGCCTTCAGACAGCCCAAAACGCATTTTTCGCGGGGCTAAATTGGCTACCATTACGGTTAAGCGCCCCTCAAGGTCTGCCGCTTTGTAAGATGATTTAATACCAGAAAATACATTTCGCGTCTCACCACCTAGATCCAAGGTTAGGGCCAACAATTTGTCTGCACCCTCAACAGCCTCAGCTTTGATGATGCGAGCGACCCGAAGATCAACTTTAATAAAATCATCAAAGGTAATTTCTTCGGCAATCGGCTCATCGGCCAATGGCCCCTCAAGCGCGATCTGAGCCGCCTGAACTACTTCCTGTTTACTGGCTTCAACCATGGCGTCGACCTTTTCTTTTTCCACTCGCTGTAGCAGTGGTTTAAAGTTGTTAATTTTGTGTCCAGTTAGGGGTTTTTGATTGCTATTCCAAGTTAACTGGTCATTTAGGAACGCCTCACCATCGGCAGCCATAGCAGGGATTACTGGTTTCAGATACGTTAAAAGTAGCCTGAAGAGATTAATTCCCAGCGAGCAAATATCTTGTACTTGCTGATGTTGATTTGCATCCTTATTAAGCTTCCAAGGCTCTTTTGCCGCAATATATTCATTGGCGGCATCCGCCTGAGCCATAATTTCTCTAATTGCCTTGCTGTACTCACGATTTTCATAATGCTCAGCAATGACTTCTCCAGCATCACTGACCTGTTGCCAAAGAGCCTTGTCTGCAATATTTGATGAAAGAACCCCATCATTGCCCTTGGTGATAAATTTGGCACAACGACTGGCAATATTGACCACCTTGCCCACTAAGTCACTATTCACCTTCTGAATAAAGTCCTCCAAATTAAGGTCTATATCCTCAACCGAGGCTGTCAGCTTTGAGGTGTAGTAATAGCGCAGATAATCGGGGTTGAGATGGTCTAAATAACAGCGTGCATTAATAAATGTGCCCCTAGATTTAGACATCTTTTTACCATTGACGGTAACAAAGCCATGAACGCAAACTTTAGTGGGGGTCCTAAAGTTTGCACTGGTCAACATTGCCGGCCAGAATAGGGCGTGGAAATTAACAATATCTTTGCCGATAAAGTGATAGAGTTCGGCCGAGCTATCAGGCCCCCAGTATTGGTCAAAATCCAATCCTTTTTGATCACACAGATTCTTAAAGCTCGCCATGTAGCCAATCGGTGCATCTAGCCATACATAAAAAAACTTGTTCGGGGCATTGGGTATTTCAAAGCCAAAATACGGGGCATCTCGGCTGATATCCCACTCTTGCAAACCACTTTCTAGCCATTCCCCCAATTTATTTGCTACCTCATCTTGTACCGCACCGCTGCGTGTCCAAGTCTTTAAAAATTTGGTAAATTCTGGCAGTTTAAAAAAGTAGTGGGTTGACTGCTTCTCAATTGGCGCGGTGCCCGACAGCACAGAGACAGGGTTGATCAGATCTGTAGGCGAGTAGGTAGCACCACAGGCTTCACAGTTATCGCCGTACTGGTCCTCGGCCTTGCACTTTGGACAGGTGCCTTTAATGTAGCGATCGGCAAGAAATAGTTGTTTTTCTTCATCGAATGCCTGAGTAATTTCTCGCTTGGCAATATGATCATTCTCCACCAAGCGATTGTAGATAAGTTCAGCGTAATCTCTGTTCTCTTGCGAGTGAGTGCTGTGATAATTATCAACGCTGATATGGAAATCGCGAAAATCCGCCTCATGAATACTGCGCATACCGGCAATATGTTGCTCGGGACTGATACCTTTTTCATCGGCCTTAAGCATAATTGCAGTGCCGTGGGCATCGTCGGCGGAAACGTAGAAGCACTGGTGTCCGCGCATGCGTTGAAAGCGAACCCAAACATCGGTTTGAGTATATTCGAGCACATGCCCGAGATGCAGTGCAGCATTGGCATAGGGAAGGGCATTGGTGACCAGTATTTGGCGCTTTTCTGTCATGCTAGAGAAATTCTTTGCTGTTGGTTTTAACAAGCCGCCACTATAGCGATTTTGCGGCAACTTTTCACCCGTCATATGGTTTTTCTAAAAGATACAATCATGCACATGGATTTTGTTTATGATTTTTCTCGGAAGAATGTTTTCACTTCCATCAACCGAGTCAATTGAAATTAAACAGATTTTACATGGAGTAATCATATGTTTATGCATTTTCTACATACCCTCAAAAAAATAATGAATTGAGTCTTGAGAAGGTTATGGTATTGGCGTAATTAAGGTAAAATAATTTTCTAAGCAGGACTTAATTGTTCTTGGAGGTTACGGGTGTTAGAGAAAATTAAATATATAGTCGCAGTCGCCTCTGGTAAGGGTGGCGTAGGCAAGTCTACCACTGCGGTTAACACCGCATTAGCGCTTAAATCTTTGGGTAAGTCGGTGGGTGTTTTAGATGCAGATATCTATGGTCCAAGTATTGCAATGATGCTCGGGGTGCCAGAAGACCAGCGCCCTGAAGTGGTCGATGAAAAATTCTTTAAGCCGGTAATGGCTCATGGTTTAGCTACCATATCCATGGCCTATCTCACAACAGACAAGACACCTATGGTGTGGCGTGGGCCGATGGCAGCTGGGGCGCTTCAGCAGTTACTTCAGCAGACTGACTGGGGGGAGCTAGATGTATTAGTAGTCGATATGCCGCCCGGAACAGGGGATATTCAATTAACCCTAGCGCAAAATGCGAAAATTTCTGGGGCAGTGATAGTTACTACACCGCAGAATATTGCTCTGCTCGATGCCAAGAAGGGTATTGAGATGTTTGTAAAAGTCAAAATCCCAGTTCTAGGTATTGTTGAGAATATGGCAACCCATATCTGCTCAAGCTGTGGTACTGAAGAATCTATTTTTGGTCACGGTGGCGGTGAGCAAGTTGCCGAACAATACAGCACGCAACTGCTCGGAAGTCTGCCGCTAGACGGCGCTATTCGTCTACAGGGTGATGTCGGAACACCAATTTCTATTGCCGATACCAACCCAGAGATCTCCCGGCACTATAAAAATATTGCCCAGCGCCTAATGACGGAATTAGAAAAATCCGACACTCAATCATCGCCACAAATTGTTTTTGAATAGAGTGGTTTGCGGTAGCCCTATAAGTCGGTATGATACGGGGCTAAATTTTCCCTATAACCCACATTAAAGTCGCTGGAGTCAACACAGATGAGTATCAAGTCAGACCATTGGATTCGCCAAATGTCCGAACAACACAAAATGATCGAGCCCTATGAGGCTGGACAGGTTCGTTACCACGGCGATGAGCGCGTTATTTCCTATGGTGTATCCAGTTATGGTTACGATGTTCGATGTGCCGATGAATTTAAGATTTTTACCAATATCCACTCAAAAACCGTGGACCCAAAAAACTTTGATGACGATGCATTTGTCGATATTAAAGGCGATTATTGTATTATTCCGCCCAACTCATTCGCACTGGCGCGAACTGTGGAATACTTCAGAATTCCGCGTCAGGTATTGACTGTATGTCTGGGTAAATCAACCTATGCCCGCTGTGGAATTATTGTCAACGTTACACCGCTCGAGCCTGAGTGGGAAGGTCATGTAACTCTGGAATTTTCAAATACCACAAACCTGCCGGCAAAAATTTATGCCAATGAGGGAGTGGCGCAAATGTTGTTCTTTGAGTCGGATCAGGTATGCGAGACATCCTATGCCGACCGCGGTGGTAAATACCAGGGCCAAACAGGTGTTACTCTGCCCAAAACCTAATTAAGGATTAAGCAAAGCCTCTCTCAATGCTTTGGCCTGCTGTTGAATGCGTCGGGTGTTCTCTGGGCCGGTGCGCAACAACTGCTTTTGCAATGGCATCAGGCTTTCAAGCTGAGGGTCGGCAAACTTATAAGCCACAGAGTCCCTGGTTAGTTCTAAGGGTTCGACAATCACTGGAGTGGTCAAAATATTATCTATGGTCTGGAGAATAATGCCGTCCATTTGTCTGGGTCTGTAGCCCAGTTCGGCAAACGCAGTTTCCAACAGAGGTCGTATCCGATGAAAAAATTGCGCCATCATATTCATATCTATACTGAGCAAGATATCAACCACAGTGTTGTAGCGCTCATAATTACCCGCATTTAGCCAGATGCTATCGTCCTGCCTGTGAGTGGTAAAGGTACCCTCGGGCGAACCCATAGGGAAAACTTTTTCGGATACAGATCCACGGGCAAGTCCGTCCATAAAGCTCGCCGAGCGGCGAATTAAATCATCTAGCTGCAACCAATCAGACAATCCTTTAGAGGATTGTTTGTCCTGCACCAGTTGACGTACCAATGGATCGCTGGCGTCCAGCTTCGGCAGTGAGGGAGCAATCGGTTGGTCTGTTGTAGCTACAGGGGATTGTTTACTGTTGTCGGCAGTTTTAGTAGTACTATCAGTGGCCACAACGGCAGTTTGTGGGATTTCAGCGGTGGGGGTCTGTACTTCAACTGCTGTATTTTCAACCACAATTTGTTCGGGTATTACCCCCATTAGCTCAAAGTCGTCCTGCTTGGATAAATGTCCAGTTTTGTAGAGTACGCCAAAAATAAGTGCCACAGCCACCAAGCTGCCGGATGCAATTAAAAGTTTACTTGAACCTGAATTTTGTAATGCCATACCTATGTCTCTACCGTATTTTTAAGCGGTAATATTGAATTACCATTTAACTTGCCATGCTGGAGTACCATGGTTTTTTTCGAATTATCCTCAAAGGTTTCCATCTTAAGAACAATATAGTCCCAGTCTATGGCAAACCAAATTTTGGTTTTTTTGCTGGAACCCTGTTCCAGTCTCTCGACCTGCACAGCATTGAAGGCGCCCTGGTCAAGGTGGATTATTTCACTGTTAACAACCCGATACTGGTATTGTTTAAATTCTCCTTTCCTAAAAAGAGTGTAGCCAAATTTTTTGCTACCTCTGGCTAAATCAAGTCGCATCTGCTGAGTTAAGGAAAGTCTATCAAACTGGCCCTCAGATAAAGCTACAGTGTTTTGAGACTTCTTGTATGCATATGAAAGAGTATTAGTAGCCCAATCAAATATATGGGTTTCCGAGCGATTGCCAACTATAGATTTCTGTTGTTTAGCGTATTTAAGCGGAACAATATTGCCGCTATCAGAAATCTTAAAATTACCTTTTTCACTAACCTGGCCGAGAAAATTTTTAGCTTGGGTTTTAACGCTGTATTGGCCACTATCTTGCAATAATTGATGTCTGGCTTCAATCTTCATTCCACCCAGTTCAGCGGCATAGTGAAGATCGTAGGGTTGCAACAGGCCTGCGCCAGCCAATTTGGCAAAAAATAAACATCCCAACAGCAAATTAATGATTAGGCTTAATCTTAAAAAATGTGCAGTGTAGATCGTTTTAACAGCGCTAAATATTCCCATACTGGATTAGACTGCAACTCAGCTAGATGGTTCGATCAAATTATAAATAATCCCACTTTCAGGAACGGGGTTATTATCTAGCATTACGCGGTTATTTTCCATTAGTAATCGATCAAGACAAAACCATTTCACCGCTTCTGGATAAATTTTGTGCTCAAAGCTTAAGACCTTTGCCGCCAGTGAATCTTCGTTGTCACCTGCGGCTATTTCAACCTGAGCTTGAATAATCGAGGGCCCACCATCTAATTCAGGGGTAACAAAATGCACAGTAGCCCCAGCTGTTTTATCCCCGGCTTCAATTGCACGCCTATGGGTGTTCAGTCCCGGGTATGCAGGCAAGAGGGAGGGGTGAATATTCATCATTCGTCCGAGAAAATGGTCGACAAAACCTGCTGTTAATATGCGCATAAAACCAGCAAGGATCACCAAATCTGGTGAGAAACTATCAATTAATTCACTCAATGCTTGATCAAAGCTCTCTCGACTATCAAATGCCCTGTGATCAATAGCAAGGTTTGGGATACCCGCTTTGGCGGCTCTTTCCAAACCGCCCGCATCTGGGTTATTGCTGATAACGGCGCAGACAGTTGCATTAATTTCACTGTTTGCGCAGCCATCGATAATCGATTGAAGGTTGGAGCCACTTCCAGATACTAGGATAACCAACCTTTTTGCTGCCGGTGATCGATTGCTATCAGTCATCGAGTAGAACCTGTGGCTGTCCAGCCTGAGTTTCTTCAATAGTGCCGAGAACAAAAGCTTGTTCGCCGCTTTCAGTTAATAATTTAAGGGCTTCAGCTTCGGCCGCAGCAGGTACACAAATTACCATGCCCACACCGCAATTGAGGGTTCTATACATTTCATGAGGTGCAATATTGCCCTGTTCTTGTAGCCAATCGAAAACAATCGGGCGCTGCCATGCTTTAGTGTTGATAACGGCAGTTGCATTGTCTGGAAGAACGCGCGGTATATTCTCCAGCAAACCACCACCGGTAATATGGGCAATGGCGTGTACTGGTAGTTTAGAGATAAGATTTAGCAAGGACTTAACATAAATCTTGGTAGGCGCCATCAACAGGTCGATCAATTTTTCGCCACCCAACTCAAAACTCGATGGGTCTGTGTTTGTTACTTCTAAAATTTTGCGTATCAGCGAGTAACCGTTTGAGTGGGGACCACTGGATGCCAAGCCAATCAAAGTATCGCCAACGGCCACTTTAGAACCATCAATCAGATCGGATTTTTCGGCTATGCCCACGCAAAAACCGGCTAGGTCGTAATCTTCACCCTCATACATGCCCGGCATTTCTGCAGTTTCACCACCAATTAGTGAACAGCCGGATAGCTCGCAACCATCAGCTATACCATTGACTACCGAGGCGGCGATATCAACATCTAATTTGCCGGTAGCATAGTAGTCGAGGAAAAACAGTGGTTCAGCACCGCAGACGATAAGGTCGTTGACACACATTGCCACTAGATCGATACCCACTGTGCTGTGTTTTCCAGAATCTAAGGCTAGGCGAAGTTTGGTGCCCACACCATCTGTTCCGGAAACTAACACCGGTTGTCGATAGCCGGTAGGTAATTCAAAAAGCGCGCCAAAACCACCTAGGCCGGCCATAACCTCCGGACGGCGGGTCCTTTTTGCTGCGCCCTTTATCTTATCGATAAGTGCATTTCCAGCGTCGATATCGACGCCAGCGTCTTTGTAACTCAAGGATTGAGTTGGCTTGGTCATGAAAAGATCCTACAACAATAAATAGAAGGAGGGTATTTTAGGCTGAGTTGGGCAAATTTTCATCAAGCACTGGTACAATGTTGAAAAATAATTTGGAGACAGCGTGTTGAAGGGTTGGATAGTAGGGATCTTTGTAGGCTTTAGTCTAGCTGTTAATGCTAGCCAAGCTACTGATTTGTATCGTGTTTTGGTTCCTGTGGGCGACCAGACTACAGCCTCAAGAGAAGCTGGGATCGATATTGCTTTTTCACAGATGTTGATTAAATTAACTGGCAATAGTCAGATTTTACAGTCGCCGCAGTTAAAACCATTTCTAATTGATCCAGAGGCGTTTCTGGATTCGGTGGGTTTCGATCAATTATCAAATCCTCAAACGGACAAAAATATTGCAACCGGTTTAGATGTTAAATTTGATCGACCATCGGTTGATAAATTATTAAAGCAGGCACAGTTGCCAATTATTCCCGCAGTTAGGCCTCAGTTTCTAGTCTGGCTTATATTGGATGATATTGATAAGGGTCGACGGGTATTGGATGAGGCAACGGCGGGACAAACTCAACCGGAAGATCTTTTCTTTGATTTTCTAAGCGCCTTCGAAAGCTCAATGGAAAGCCGTGCTATTGATTATTATTTGCCCAGTTATGATCTAGAGGACCAGCTTTCAGTCTCGGCAAAAGAAGCTTGGGCGATGAATATTGAAGCTCTGAATAATGCATCTCAGCGATATGCAGCTGACGGTTGGTTTGCCCTTAGGGTCTTTAAGGCATCTGATGGCCAGATTAGGGGTGCTTGGGCTTACGAGGAAAATGGTGTTCGTCAAATGAATGACTTTTATGGTGATTCTATAAATGATTTGATCAGCGCATCTGTCGACCTGATATTGGATGCTCTGTTGCAAGCCTATACCTATGTTCCGCAGCTGGAAACCGATAAACTATTGGTTCAAATTGACGGTATTTCGTCCTATAAGCAATATCAGGACGCTATTGCGCGTCTTGAGCAACTGGAACTGGTCGAATCTCTTCAAGTTTACTCGGTTAATAGCGGTGAATTGGTTGTCGCGATTGAGATTAATGGCGGAGTAGAGCTTTTGCATTCAGATTTAATTCGCACGGGTTTATTAAAGCCCTATTTATCTTCAGATAATCGATCAATTGGGTGTTTAACGTATCGCTGGGTGCAACAATGAGTCTATCTAATCAAATGAATCTTGCGATTAAGCTTGATGATCAGGCCACCTTTGATAATTTTTATGCGCCCAAGGGGTCCTCGCAACAATTAGCCACATTTTTATTGCAGCAAAGCATCCATAAAATTGCTTGCTTGGTTGGCAATAGCGGTGCGGGACTATCACATTTGCTCCAAGCAGTATGTCAGCGCAGTCCATTTGAAACTGCAGGTGATGCTATATATCTGCCGCTAATGGATCTGCAGGATTACCCCGCACAACAGGTATTGGAGGGTTTGGAGACTGCTTCCCTTGTGTGCTTGGATGATTTGCATGGGGTGGCCAATCGACAAGATTGGCAGGTGCCGCTATTTAATTTCTTTAACGATTGCCGACAAAGTGGCACGCGACTTATTTTTTCAAGTCACCAGCTTCTTGAAGATATAGGTATACAGTTGCCTGACTTGCTGTCCAGACTGCAGTCGGGACTGATTCATGTCATCAACGATTTTAACGATGATGATTTGAGGAGAATGCTACAGTTTCGCTCTAATCTGCGTGGGATGTACCTGTCTGATGAGGTGGCAAAATTTCTATTAACGCGATTATCTCGGGACGCAAAAACATTGATCTCTGCACTTGAGACACTGGACACTGCATCATTGAGAGAGCAGCGTCGCCTAACAACGCCCTTTGTAAAATCAGTATTAGAGATTTAGCTCAAATCTTACATAGGGCAGTTGTCACAGTGCAGATACATGCCTCTGGGATCGTTAAAATGACTAAGGTATTTTAGCGGGCTTATAAAGGATTGAGCCCTCTGGCTAATCACCTCTGGAAGCCATGCGTGCATATCAATTTGCTTAAGCGATAGAGACACATTTTGGCTTAAATCTTGGATAAATTGTTCGTAGGGTGAGAGTATTCTGGAGGGAAAGAAAACCTCATAACTGCTAATACCGGCTAATTCAGCGGCTGAATCAATGGCATCATTTAGGCCGCCAAATTCATCAACAAGTCCCATTTCAAGTGCCTGTTGCCCCGTCCATATTCTGCCTTTGGCGAGTTTTTCAACCTTCTCCACGGAAGTATTGCGGCCATTGGCAACCAAGCTAATAAATCGATCATAGGTATTTTCAATGCTCGAATGGAGAATTGCCTTGGCCTGATCAGTCATGGGTCGATCGAGTTGCATTATTCCTGCAATATCAGTGGTTCCCACGCCATCGGAATAAATTCCCAGTTCAGCTAGAGACTGGTCAATCGTGGGGATCATCCCATACACACCGATTGAGCCAGTAATGGTGCTTGGCAGAGCGACAATTTTATCTGCTTCAGCAGCTATCCAATAGCCACCCGAGGCGGCGTAGCTACCCATGGAGACAACAACGGGTAAATCAAGTGGGCTCTGATACAGAGCATCTCGAATAACTTCCGAAGCAAAGGCACTCCCTCCCGGGCTGTCAATTCGCAAAACGACGGCTTTGGTATCTGCATCATAATGAAGTTGGGATAGAATTTCTGCCAAAGTGTCAGCGCCAATATTACCTTCTGGTTGTTGGCCATCTAAAATGGTGCCCTTGGCAACAACCACTGCAATTTTGTCAGCTGCTTGAATATACTCACTTCTCTCGCGAGCTAAGTGGGCCAAGTATACTTCCATGTCGACATAGTTATATTCACCATCGAAGTTGGTGGGAATATGCTGGTTGAGAAAGCTGTGTATTTCACTTCGGGTGGCTAATTGATCCACCAGACCTTCGCGCAAAGCCAACAGTGCGGTATCGCCGTTTGTCGCTTGCAATTTGCTATCGAGATTATTTGCTAAATTATTGATTGCACCGGCATCCAATTGGCGAAGGCTTTCAATCCTAGTTGTATAACCGCGCCACAGAAGGTTAATTACATCGGCTGTTTCCTCTCGTGCCTCCGGCGACATATTATTTCTAATAAATGGTTCGGCTGCGCTCTTATATTCACCTGCGCGAAACACATTTACCTTAACCTTCAGCTTTTCCAACGCATCGGCAAAATAGTTGCCGTAGTAGCCAAAACCAGTGATAAGTACCGAGCCCATTGGGTTGAGAAGAATATGGTCGGCATGAGCGGCCAAAAAATATTGTGACTGATTAAAATTATCGGCCACAGCATAAATCGGCTTTTCGGTCTTGCTGAAATTACTTAGGGCATGGCTAATCTCATCGAGTTTGGCTATGCCAGCGGCCTCAAGATAGTCTGTGGTAATGATAAGATGGCTGATTCGGTCGTCAAAGGCGGCGGCATCTATGGCGTCAATAATATCTCGAACTAAAGTTTCAGGCTCGGACATGGACTGATCAGCAAGCAGTGTATCTATGGGATATACATAAGATTTCTGATCGACCAAAATACCGCTAGGCGCTAGATATAAAGCCCCTTTTTCAGGCATGGGTGGCAGTTGGTCTGCAAAAATACCAGCGATTACCAGTAGTAAAAAGCCTGTAAAGATAATGCCTATAACAGTTCTTATAGTTTTAAAAATTTTGCCAATAAAGCTAAAAAAACGTCGTATAAAAGAGCTGTTTTGATTTGCCATAAAGAGTTACTTTTCCGCAGTTTTAGTTGAATTAACTTGTCTGCAACGCGCATAGAGCATGGCGCAACTAAACAATACGACAGTCAGTGTTAGTTCGGTAATATCCAGTGCTGAGGGCTCGGGTTTAGTCACGCCAAAAACAGCGCCAGCAAAATACAGCAAAAGCACAAAGCCCATCCAAATCAAGGTTCTTAAGTTGTCTAAAAAAATACCGGGTGCGAACATGGCCAGGGGAAATAGAACAATTAAATAAATAATCAGTGGCTGACCAGCCTGCCATAAGTTGGCGGTCAAAACTAGCAACAGGGCGCAATAGCAAAGTCTGACAAGATGTTTTAATAATTTGAGATTACAGTTAATAGTCACAATAATCGGCCTTGAATTAGTGTTGAAGTTTTATCGCTAGATGTGCAATTCGTTTACCCTGTGCTCGACATAATTTTTGTTCATCAGCACTGAGAGAGTTATCTTCCACATGGCTTGCACCATAGGGAGTACCGCCTTTATTGGTGCTATTAAGCGCACTTTCGGAATAGGGAATGCCGGCTATAAGCATGCCGTGATGCATCAGTGGCAACATCATGGATAACAGTGTGGATTCTTGCCCGCCATGTATTGAAGAGCTAGATGTAAAGGCTCCGGCAGGTTTGCCGATTAGAGCACCCTTAGCCCACAGACTGCCGGTACCGTCCAAGAAATATTTTAATGGGGCAGCCATATTGCCAAAACGGGTCGGACTGCCGATTAACAAGCCGCTACAATTAGCTAGGTCATCCTCAGTGCAGAAGATATCGCCACTCTGTGGGATGCTTTGCTCTGTCGATTCACATACCGCAGAAACACTGGGTACAGTTCGCAGCCTAGCTTCAACGCCGGCCATTTCAACCCCTTGTGCGATCTGCTCAGCAAGCATTTTTACATGACCATTGCGGCTGTAATACAGAATAAGTACGTAGCTTTCAGTATTTTTAGAGTTCACCCAATAATCTCCAATACCGCTTCAGGTGGGCGGCCGAGGGCTGCTCGATCACCAGCGACCACAATTGGGCGTTCGATAAGTTTGGGGTTTTCGATCATTGCTTGGATCAGCTGATTGTCGCTTAATTCCATGCCTTTTAAGTTTTCCTTATAATAGGCCTCGTTTTTGCGCACTAGTTGATCTGCCGCTATATCCAATTTTACAAGAAGATCTGATAGATTTTCGGCGCTTGGGGGATTGTCTAAATAAAGCTCTATCTTGGGATCTATACCCTGTGCTTTCAGAAGTTCAAGGGTTTGTCTAGATTTAGAGCATCGCGGATTATGGTAAATTGTTATCATTGCTACTGCCTAGTATTAAATTGATTTGTTACAAAAGTAATCCATAAACCATTGTAATCATTATAGTTAAGTAAATGCTATTTAAACCTGATTAATTTTCATGCAAATAGAGGTCTATCCATCATTATGATACGCGTAATATATCTTGTCAGCTTCCTATTGTTGGGCTGTAGTGGAGACCATGCCTCAAATAAAAGTAATCACTTCACACTAACCGATAACAGCAGTATTGATCTATCCTCTCCAGGCAAGGTGATTGTGATTAACTACTGGGCTACATGGTGCAGTCCATGCCGCAAAGAAATCCCAGAGCTCAATGAACTTGATCACCAATTGAGTGATCGAGTGGACGTTATTGGTGTGAATTACGATGCTATTGTTGGTCAAGAGCTTGCTGAAGCGATGGCAAAATTGGGAATTGAGTTTGGAAACCTATACACAGATCCACGTTATATATGGGATTTAGACGCAGTTACCGTGCTGCCTGAAACCCTAATCATTGACAGTAGGGGGCAGTTGATTCACCGACTACTTGGGCCGCAGACAAAATCCTCTCTCGAAGAATTAATTAACGCCATGTAAGTAGCGGCCAACCGCTACCTTAGCTTTCCGAGATGTTTTGAAACCACCTGAAGACTGGGCTTGAATAGTCTAGGTGTGGCGGCGAGAATATGACCGCTGTCCATAAAAGATTCACCGCCATTAAAATCACTGACCATGCCACCTGCCTCGCGCACCACCAATACTCCTGCAGCTATATCCCAAGGTTTAAGGTACATCTCCCAAAATACATCCATTCTGCCTGCGGCTAAATAGGCTAGATCCAGAGAGGCCACGCCAAGGCGGCGAATTCCTGCTGAATTGTCAGCAAATTCTTGCATGCAGGCTAAATAGTCGGACATATATGTAAATGATGGGGCGCTAAAGGGAATGCCGGTGCCATACAGGGCGCCAGCCTGTTCCTTGCGTCCAGAGACACGAATACGACGGCCGTTTAAATGAGCGCCCTTGCCGCGACTGGCAGTAAATTCTTCGCGCTTGAAAGGTTCTAGGATAACCGCATGTTCAAGCTTGCCCTTGATGCGACAGGCAATCGAGATAGCCACATGCGGGATGCCGCGAATAAAATTTGTTGTGCCGTCGAGCGGGTCGATAATCCACTCGACTTCGCTCTCTGGATCGCCACTGCGACCAGTTTCTTCGCCCAAAAAGGCATGATCTGGATAAGCTTTTTTGATGTGATAAATAATGGTCTCTTCGGAGCGTCTATCCACTTCGGTAACAAAATCGTGTCGACCTTTTTCGTCAACCTTGATCAGGTCGAGATTATCGGCAGATTTTACAATCATTTCGCCGGCTTCACGGGCTGCGCGAAGCGCTATATTAACCATAGGTTGCATAGTGGTAGATTCCAAACGAGTTAAAGAGCGCGCGCATTGTAACAGATTGAATTGATCAATAAAGCGTCGTTTTTGTCGGCAAATGATATATCGAGGTTAAATTGGCCACTAGATATAAAAATTCCTAAATAATTCTGGTAGAATCGCCGCCCTCTAGTTTAAGGCTATGTTTGTTTTTTATCTGGTAATGATTAAGAGGTGCTCCGTGCCAACAGCTGCCCGCCAAGCCAATATAAAAATAGTACTCGTCAACAGCGCCCATCCCGGCAATATAGGTGGTGCTGCGCGGGCGATGAAAAATATGGGTCTAGCAGAGCTGTGTTTGGTAGAGCCGCGCGAGTATCCGGCGCCAAGAGCCGTTTGGCGTTCCGCTGGAGCGCGGGATATTCTGCAAAATGCCAAAGTCGTCGACAGTGTAGATGAAGCAATTGCCGACTGCTCTTTGGTGGTGGGTACCAGTGCGCGCGGTCGGCGAATACCATGGCCGTTGATAAATCCCCGTGAATGTGGGGAGCGAGTGTGGCAGGAAGCTAAAAGCCACAAGGTAGCACTGCTGTTCGGGCGTGAAGATCGGGGTTTGACCAATGACGAGCTACAAAAATGTCACTACCATGTGCATATCCCGTCTAATCCCGAATACAGTTCACTCAATCTAGCCACTGCGGTTCAGGTTTTGGCCTATGAGATTCGCATGGCTAGTCTGGCGGATGAACAGGGTAATATTCCCGAGCTCGGTGAGTGGGATCAACCTCCGGTTTCTGCCGAGGCGCTCGAAAAATTTCACGAGCATCTGGTTGAGACTATGGCAGATCTCAATTTTTTCGATCCAGAAAACCCCAAGCAGCTTTTGACTAGAATGCGACGGCTATTTAATCGTGTGCGTATGGATGAAATGGAAGTTTCGATTCTTAGAGGTCTATTATCCGCGGTTCAGCGTAAGATTAAGTAAGGGCGGATTTAATTGACTAAAATAGTCAGGTATTAGATAATTAGCCTAGTAAATAGCCCTTGAACTATGGTGAATTATGCGACTGACAACCAAAGGACGATATGCCGTAACGGCAATGATAGATCTGACATTGCACGCTGAGGATAAGCCAATTTCACTGGCGGAAATCTCAGGCAGGCAGTCGATTTCGTTGTCTTATTTGGAACAGTTGTTTTCCAAGTTGCGTCATTCGGGCTTAGTTTCAAGTGTTCGCGGTCCGGGTGGTGGTTACCACCTAGCGATGCCCAGTGATGAGATTTTTGTCGCCCAGATCATTAATGCGGTGAACGAATCCATTGATACCACTAGCTGTCGTGGTAAGGGTGATTGTCAGGGAGGAGAAATTTGTTTAACGCACAGCCTGTGGCAAGACCTCAGTGTGCAGATACATCAGTTTTTAAATGGTATTTCCTTGGCAGATTTAGTGGCCAAACGCGATACCCAAGCAATAGCCCAGCGGCAGGTAGATCAGTTGCTGGTATTAGATGATAACTTACAGGCGCAGGCCTGTTGATCGTGGAGAAATTAATGAATCTTCCAATTTACTTGGATTATGCGTCTACCACCCCAGTTGATCCAGCAGTTGCTGATCAGATGGTAGAGTTCCTTACGCCTTCCGGCCACTTTGGCAACCCAGCGTCGCGCTCTCACATGTTTGGTTGGCAGGCCGAAGCAGCAGTTGAAGATGCTCGCGCCGATGTTGCCGGCCTGATTGGCGCCGACCCTAGAGAAATTGTCTGGACTTCGGGGGCAACTGAAGCCAACAACCTAGCTATCAAAGGCTGTGCGCACTTTAATACGCGCAAAGGCAAGCACATTATTACCTCCAAAATCGAACACAAGGCAGTGTTAGATACCTGTCGTCAGCTTGAGCGCGAAGGGTTTGAGGTCACTTATCTCGATCCTGATAAGCATGGCTTAATTCAGCCTCAGGCAATTGCGGATGCATTGCGTGAAGATACAACCGTTGTGTCGATAATGCATGTTAACAATGAGCTTGGAACACTGAATGATATAGCGGCGATCGGCAAGCTATGTCGTGAAAACAAGGTATTCTTCCATGTGGATGCTGCCCAGAGTGCAGGCAAAACAGAAATCGATGTCGAGGCCATGCAGGTGGATATGATGTCTTTCTCTGCGCACAAAATATACGGCCCCAAGGGTATAGGTGCGCTCTATGTTCGGCGCAAGCCACGGGTGCGAATTGAAGCGCAAATGCATGGCGGCGGGCATGAGCGCGGCATGCGTTCAGGTACCCTTCCCACTCACCAAATTGTGGGTATGGGCGCGGCATTCAAACTGGGAGCTGAACTGCTAGCAGAAGAATCTGCGCGCATTGAAAAGCTTCGCAATCGCCTTTGGGATGGGGTTTCCGATATGGAGGAAGTCTATCTCAATGGCTCCAGTGAGCAGCATGTTCCAGGCATTATCAATATCAGTTTTGCCTTTGTTGAGGGAGAGTCCTTAATTATGGCGCTGCGAGATCTAGCGGTTTCATCGGGCTCTGCCTGTACATCGGCCAGCCTTGAACCCTCTTATGTGCTTCGCGCCTTGGGTTTAAACGATGAAATGGCACACAGCTCGATTCGCTTTAGCATCGGTCGTTACACCACGGAAAAAGATGTGGATGACGCTATTGCCAAGGTGAGGCATGCAGTAGAAAAACTTAGAGAATTATCGCCACTTTGGGATATGTTCCAAGACGGTGTCGATCTGGATCAGGTCGAGTGGGCTGCTCACTAAGAGTGGCAATTAAATTATTTGTAGTTATTAAATAGGGTTAAAAAAATGGCTTACAGCGAAAAAGTAATCGATCATTACGAAAATCCACGCAATGTCGGCAAGCTAGATGAAAGCTCAAAAAATGTGGGTACTGGTATGGTTGGAGCACCAGCCTGCGGAGACGTTATGCGACTTCAAATACAGGTGAATGATGAAGGTATTATCGAAGATGCCAAATTTAAAACCTACGGTTGTGGTTCGGCTATTGCATCAAGCTCACTTTTAACTGAGTGGGTTAAGGGCAAGAATATTGATGAAGCCGAGCAAATTAAAAATACAGCTATTGCTGAAGAGTTAGCGCTACCTCCGGTTAAAATTCACTGTTCTGTTCTGGCGGAAGACGCAATTAAAGCTGCGGTTCGAGACGTTAGAGAAAAACAGGAGAAGTAAGCGTGGCAATCACCATGACAGCGGCTGCTGAATCTCATGTTATTCGGCATCTAGAGCATCGCAGCAAGGGTATTGGTATTCGTTTGGGTGTGCGAACCACTGGTTGCTCTGGTCTGTCATATGTCCTTGAATTTGTCGATGAAAAAGCTGAGGAAGACGTGGTTTTTGAATGTGGCAATGTGCAGTTGATTATTGATCCAAAAAGCTTGGTGTATCTCGATGGCACCCAGTTGGATTACGTCAAGGAAGGATTAAATGAAGGGTTTGAGTTTAAAAACCCCAATGTTAAAGATGAATGTGGTTGCGGAGAGAGCTTCCACATTTAACTTTGCCTTGGATTCATCCAAACCAATCAGGTCTTAAGCATTGAATAATTCTAAGAACTTTTTTGACATGTTCTCCCTGCCAGTGGCTTGGGATCTCGATATTGAGCAGCTTGATGTAAAGTTTCGAGCATTGCAAAAGGCACTTCACCCCGATCGCTACGCCAATAAAAATGATTTTGAAAAGCGCCTTGCGGTTCAGACTGCGGCGACTATTAATCAGGCTTACGACACCATTAAAAATCCGCTTTCTCGGGCTCAATACCTACTCGATCTGGAGGGGTTGGATGCCGACCAAGAGAGTCATATCACTTCCGATGGTCAATTTTTGATGGATCAGATGTTGTTGCGTGAGGCGCTGTCTGAAATTAGATCCAGTGACAATGCCGCAGACGCGTTGGTGTCATTGAGTATTGAGGCACAACAAACCGCTGCAGAGATACAGCGAGAATTTGCCGGCCACTACGAGAAAAAAGCTTATAATGAGGCATTTGATAGCTTGGCGAAAATGCAATTTGCGCTCAAGTTTGTCAATGAAATTAAAGAGCTTGAAGCAGAATTAGAGGATTTATAAGCCGTGGCGTTATTGCAGATCTCAGAACCCGGTCAATCACCGCAACCACATCAGCGTAAAAATGCGGTGGGAATTGATTTGGGCACCACAAACTCACTGGTAGCCACGGTTCGTAGCGGCAGTGAAGTTATTTTGCCCGATGAACAGGGCAGAGATCTTTTGCCTTCGGTTGTGCACTATGAGTCTGAAGGTGTGAGCTGTGTGGGTTATGAGGCGGCTGAGCACAATAGTAGTGATCCCCTAAACACGCTGTCATCAGTTAAGCGTCTGCTTGGTAGAGGTGTAGATGATATAAAAACCCTCGGCGGCACATTGCCCTATGAGTTTGTCGCTGACGAGGGTGGCATGCCGAAAATTAACACTGTTCACGGCGTGGTCAGTCCCATTCAGGTGTCCTCGGAAATACTGCGCAAACTGGCTGGGCGAGCAGAGCTTGCTCTCGGCGGTATGCTGGATGGAGCGGTTATCACTGTCCCCGCCTATTTTGACGATGCCCAGCGACAGGCTACTAAAGATGCGGCAACCCTTGCTGGAATTAAGGTGTTGCGATTATTAAATGAACCCACCGCCGCGGCTATTGCCTATGGCTTGGATTCTGAGGCGATTGAAGATGAGGCGCGCCAGCGTCTGATAGCTGTCTATGATCTTGGTGGCGGAACCTTTGATATCAGTATTCTTCGACTGTCAAAGGGTGTGTTTGAGGTGTTGGCAACGGGTGGCGATTCAGCTCTTGGAGGCGACGATTTTGACCATGCTATTGCCGATTGGCTTCGTATTGAGCTAAATATGGGTGATAGTCTCGATGTGGTTGAGCGAAGAGTATTGCTAGAGGCTGCTAAGTCGGCAAAAGAGGAGCTCTCCCAGCACCAGCAGGTTGAATTGCAAATTTTAGATCATTCGCTGACCCTCACTCGAGAGACAATGCATCAACTAATTGATGGCTTGATTGAACAGACCCTTACAGCCTGCAAGCGTTCACTGCGAGATGCTAGTATTGATGCTAGCAATATCGATGAGGTTGTGCTTGTGGGTGGTTCTACCAGAATGCCTCGGGTTGGCGAAAAGGTGGCGGAGTTATTTGCTATTGAGCCAAAGTGCACCATTGACCCCGACTTGGTGGTCGCTATGGGAGCAGCTAAGCAGGCGGATATTTTGGTAGGCAACAATTCTACTGATGATATGTTGTTGCTAGATGTGATTCCGCTGTCTTTGGGTATTGAAACCATGGGTGGGTTAACTGAAAAAATTATTCATAGAAATACCACTATACCCGTGGCTAAGGCGCAGGAATTTACCACTTTCAAAGATGGTCAAACCGCCATGAGTATCCATGTGGTGCAGGGCGATCGCGAACTGGTTGCAGACTGTCGCTCTCTCGCGCGCTTTGAGTTGCGTGGCATTCCGCCAATGGTTGCCGGTAGCGCAAAAATTCAGGTTAGTTATCAGGTTGATGCCGATGGTCTGCTCAATGTATCGGCACGGGAATTAAGTAGTGGTGTTGAGTCCAGAATCGAGGTTAAACCCTCCTATGGTCTGAGCGATAATGAAATCACTCAGATGTTGCAGGATTCCTTTAGCCATGCACGAGACGATATGCGCCTGCGCGCTCTCAGGGAACAGCAGGTTGAAGCTGATCGCATGCTTGAAGATTTGCGCGCCGCTCTGGATAAGGATGGCCAATCATTGCTCGATAAATCGGAGTTGCAGTGTTTGCAGGTGGCCTTAGACGAATTGCAGCAGTTGCGAGATAGCACCGAAGACCATCGTCAATTGGCTGCGCAAATTGAGACGGTGGGCAAAACCAGTGAGGAATTTGCCGCCAGACGCATGGATGCTAGTATAAAACAGGCACTGGCAGGGCTCAGCCTTGACGATGCGCTAAAATAAATTGTTTCGGATAACTTAATTATGCCGCGAATTGTATTCTTACCTCATCATGAAATTTGTCCAGAAGGTGCTGTAGTTGAGGCTGAAAAGGGCGAGAGCATCTGTGCAGCAGCGCTGAGGAATGGTCTCGATATAGAGCATGCCTGTGAAATGTCCTGTGCCTGTACCACCTGCCATGTGCATGTGCGCGAGGGAATAGATTCTCTGGTGGAGGCCGATGAATTAGAAGATGATTTCTTAGATAAGGCTTGGGGTTTGGATCCAGATTCTAGACTGAGTTGTCAGGCCATGGTTGAGGATGAAGATCTGGTGGTAGAAATACCCAAATACACCATAAACATGGTGTCTGAGCGACATTAAAGGGAGAAAAATATGATCAAGTGGACAGATATCAACGAAATTGCCATTGAGTTGGCGGATAACCATACAGATATAGACCCGCAATATATCAATTTTGTCGATCTGCGCAATTTGGTTATAGCTATAGAAGACTTTTCTGATGATCCGGATCGCTGTGGTGAAAAAATTCTCGAAGCAATTCAAATGGCATGGATTGAAGAGCTCGATTGATTAAGATTTAGCACATAAAATCATTGTTACCCGTCTATGCAATAGGTAAAATCCGCACCCATGCCGCTAAGGCACCATTTTTTATTAAATTAAAGTCCGATTTGGAGACATGATATGGCCGTTGAACGCACTCTTTCTATTATTAAACCTGATGCCGTAGCAAAAAATGCTGTGGGTCAAATTCTTAGCCGCTTTGAAGCCGCTGGTCTGCAGGTTGTTGCGCTAAAAATGCAACAGCTTACCCAAGAGCAAGCTGAAGGTTTTTACGCAGAGCACAGCGAGCGTCCATTCTTTAGAGATCTTGTAGCTTTTATGACCTCTGGCCCTGTTTCAGTTCAGGTATTGGAAGGCGAAGGTGCTATTCTTAAGAATCGCGACCTTATGGGCGCAACTAACCCTCAAGAAGCAGCCGCGGGTACAATTCGCGCTGACTTTGCTACTTCAATCGACGCTAACGCAGTTCACGGATCGGATTCGGAAACTTCAGCAGCGCGAGAAGTTGCTTACTTCTTTGGCAATAACGAGATCTGCCCTCGTTAATTATTGCGAGATAAATAATGCCCGATAGTGCATTAAATACTGCTGAGCAGTTTACGCCCCAACCGGTTAAAACTAACCTGTTGGGGCTTTCTGTTTCCAAGCTAGGAGATTTCTTCGAACAGTTGGGAGAGAAGCGCTTTCGCGCCACGCAAATGGTGAAGTGGATTCATCAGATGGGTGAGCGGGATTTTGATCAGATGACAAATTTGTCGAAATCACTGCGTGAAAAACTTCATGAGTTTGCAGAAATTCGCCTGCCAGAAGTGGTTAGTTGTCAGGATTCCTCTGACGGCACCCGCAAATGGCTGATTAAAGTTGAAGGCGGTAGCTGTATTGAAATGGTCTACATTCCTGAAAAGGATCGCGGCACCCTCTGTGTTTCGTCGCAAATCGGCTGTGCCCTAGACTGTAGTTTCTGCGCTACCGGCAAGCAGGGTTTTAATAGAGATTTAAATACCGCAGAAATTATTGGTCAGCTATGGATTGCCGCAGAATCATTTGACCAATTTGGCACCAAGGCAACCCGTCGAGTAACCAATGTGGTGATGATGGGTATGGGCGAACCACTGATGAATTTTGATAATGTGGTAGATGCGATGAATCTGATGATGGAAGACAACGCCTATGGTCTTTCAAAGCGTCGGGTTACTCTAAGTACCGCTGGTGTGGTGCCGGCACTGGATCAACTGGCGGAGGTTACCGATGTGTCTCTGGCCATTTCGCTGCATGCTCCCAATGATGAGCTGCGCAATGAGTTAGTGCCTATCAATCGCAAATACAGCGTGACTGAATTTGTACAAAGTGCGAAAAACTATATTGAAAAAATGCCCGATAATCGGCGCAAAGCCACGGTGGAATATACATTGATGGATCAGGTCAATGACCGTTCCGTGCACGCTCGAGAGTTGGCGGAGTTACTTCGCGATTTACCCTGTAAAATTAATCTAATTCCGTTTAATCCATTCCCCGGCTCTGACTACAAGCGCGTAACTAATACCGCGCTCAATCGTTTTCGAGACATTCTGCAGGGGGAAGGGTACACTGTTACGGTGCGTACAACCCGCGGCGATGACATAGCGGCGGCCTGTGGGCAGCTTGCAGGTGAAGTCAACGACCGCACCAAGCGCCAACAGCGCTATAAGAACAAGCTGGCGGCGGAGCAGGTGCCAATTAAGCTGCTAGATTAATTACACCCTGTTGTAGACATCAATCATATAGAGAAGCAGAGAGATTAAAGACTGTGTTTAGCGGAAACCCCATAGTTAGACGTAAATCTCGACAGATTATGGTCGGGGATGTGCCTGTGGGTGGCGATGCGCCGATCTCTGTGCAAAGTATGACCAATACCAGTACGGCTGATTTGGCCGCTACGGTTGCACAAATAGAGCGCATTCAACAGGCGGGCGCTGATATTGTCCGTGTTTCTGTTCCCTCTCTGGAAGAGGCTGAAGCTTTTGGAGAGATTCGCAAAAAAGTCACTATTCCCTTGGTTGCAGATATTCATTTTGATCACAATATCGCTCTGCGAGTTGCAGATTTGGGTGTTGATTGTCTGCGAATCAATCCGGGAAATATTACCCGCGAAGATCGCTTGCGCGAGGTAATCGCCAAGGCCAAAGATAAAAATATCCCCATTAGAATTGGTGTCAATGCCGGTTCATTGGGTAAAGAGTTGTTGCGAAAATACAATGAGCCCACAGCCGAGGCGCTGGTAGAGTCGGCAATGCGCAATGTGGATTTGCTCGATAAGCACGACTTCCAAGATTTTAAAGTTAGTGTAAAGGCATCTGATGTATTTATGGCGGTGGATGCCTATCGCGATCTGGCCAAACGCATTGAGCAGCCATTGCATTTGGGTATCACCGAGGCCGGCGGACTGCGTTCTGGCACGGTAAAATCGGCAATCGGTTTAGGTTCTTTGCTAATGGATGGTATTGGCGATACCATCCGTATTTCACTAGCTGCAGATCCAGCTGAGGAAGCCCGTGTAGCATGGGATATGTTGCGCAGTTTAAGATTGCGTAGCAAGGGCATTAACTTTATTGCCTGCCCCAGTTGTTCGCGACAGAACTTTGATGTGATTAAAACCGTGAATGAATTAGAAAATAGGCTCGAAGATATAACCGTGCCTATGGATGTATCAATAATTGGCTGTATAGTGAATGGCCCTGGTGAAGCTAAGGAGTCAGACTTTGGTCTGACGGGTGGAACACCGGATAATCTGGTGTATCTCGATGGCAAGCCAGATCACAAGTTGCAGCAGGGCAACCTAGTTGATCAATTAGAAAAAGAAATTCGCGCTAAGGCTAAGGCTAAACAAGCCCTGCTTGATACTGCGCAACAGGATATAATAGCTAAGAGCTAGATAAAGGAATCAGCGCTTTGGGGATCTACAGATGAAAATCCAGTCGATACGGGGAATGAATGATTTGCTTCCCGAGCATTCTTCTAGTTGGCAGTATGTCGAAGCGACCTTGGCGCGATTGTTGGCTAGTTACAGCTACAAAGAGATCCGCTTTCCAATCTTAGAGAAAACTGATTTATTTAAGCGAGCTGTGGGTGAAGTCACAGATATCGTAGAAAAAGAAATGTATAGCTTTGACGACCGCAATGGCGATCACCTGAGTTTGCGCCCTGAGGGCACAGCAGGCTGTGTTCGCGCCTGTATCCAGAATGGTCTGCTGTACAATCAAACTCAACGCCTGTGGTATACCGGCCCTATGTTTCGCCATGAGCGCCCGCAAAAGGGTCGCCTGCGTCAGTTCCATCAAATTGGGGTAGAAGCGTTTGGGCTTGCAGGTCCAGATATCGACGCTGAACTATTATTATTAACGGCACGCCTATGGCGAGAGCTAAAGATTGACCAAGCGGTTGAGCTGCAGATAAATTCACTGGGCACGGCCAATGAACGTGGGGCCTACCGACAAGCTTTAGTGGCCTACCTCGATGCATATAAAAGCGATTTAGATGAGGATAGTCAGCGACGTTTGACGAGCAACCCCTTGCGTATTCTGGATAGCAAAAATCCACAGACCCAATCACTGCTTGAAAATGCGCCAGTTCTCGGTGATTTTTTAGGTGCTGAATCGAAACAGCATTTTGAGCAGATTTGTGCCATGCTAGATAGTGCTGGTGTCAGCTATCAAATTAATCCGAAGTTGGTCAGAGGCTTGGATTATTATTCGCAAACAGTGTTCGAATGGGTGACCACAGCGCTCGGTGCTCAGGGTACAATCTGTGCGGGTGGCCGCTATGATAGTCTGGTTGAATTGTTGGGTGGCAAGCCCTGCCCGGCGGTGGGTATGGCCATTGGCCTAGAGCGTTTAATAATGTTGCTTGACGAGTCGGGCGCAGTGCCCGATAGTGTCGCACAACAGCTAGATCTCTATATGGTGGCTGTGGGCGATGAGTCCTACCAGGCAATGCAGCTCGCGGAACAGTTGCGCAATGGACTACCGTCACTGCGTGTAGAAGTACATTGTGGTGGTGGCAGTTTTAAATCGCAGATTAAAAAGGCAGATAAAAGCGGCGCTGCGGTAGCGGTTATTTTAGGTGAGGATGAACTGACATCTAACACCGTACAGGTAAAGTTCCTGCGACAGGAGCGACCCCAAGAAACAGTTGATCAGCAAAATCTGATCGAATTTTTAACAACAAATTTTGAAAATTGAGGAAAAATTGTGGCAAATCACTTATCTGAAGAAGAACAAATAGAAGCGTTTAAGCAATGGTGGGTAGATAATGGCCTTAAGCTTGTTGCGGCAGCAGTTATTGCTATTGGTGGCACCCTTGGCTGGCAAGGTTGGCAGAACTCTCAGCAACAATATGCCGAAGAGGGTTCAGCTATTTACTCAGCTATGATCGATATTGTCAGCACTGAGTCTGACCAGCCTTTAAGTGATGAGCAACAGCAGCAGATTACTGCTTCTGCAGATCAGCTGAAAGAACAGTTTGGTGATTCTGGCTATGCTCACTTATCAGCTCTGTTAAAGGCTAAGTTAGCCGTTGATGCCGACAACTTAGATCAAGCTGCCACTGAATTGCAGTGGGTGCTCAATAATGACCCCGCTGATGATCTTATGTTACTAGCCACTCTGCGATTAGCGCGCGTTGAAGCTGCTAGAGGCAATACCGACAAAGCTCTGGCTATGCTTGAAGAGCAAGATGCAGGCACAATGACTTCTGCCTATGAAGAGGCAAAAGGTGATTTTCATATATCACTGGGTCATTACGAGGCGGCCTATACCTCTTATCAGACAGCCATGGATACAGAAGATACGGGTAATGCCAGACAGCTATCAATACTGCGTTTAAAGATGAGTCAGGCAAAGCCGGTTGAAGCGGCTGAGTCTCAGGGCGACTCTTAATGAAGTATGGCAGTTCAATACTAGTATTAGCTCTAGTTACAGCATGTCTTTCAGGCTGTAGCATATTTAGTGCAGATGATGAAATTGAGCCGGCTAAATTACAAAAAATTCAGCAACAGGTTGAGTTAACAACCCTTTGGTCGGCCAGATCTGCCTCGTCCAATAATCATTTTTGGGCCAATTTACAGATGGCCGTCAGTGCTGAGTCATTATTTACCGCTGATCACAGCGGTAGCATAGTGGCTTCTGATCTTAAAAATGGTCAGCCGCAATGGTCTGTCGATCTAAACTTGCCGATTTCCGGTGGACTGGGTTACGGCGATCAAAAATTAGTCTTTGGTACTATTGAAGGGCAAATTTATGTCCTCAATGCCAGCGATGGTAGCCTGTTGTGGTCAGCGGATGTGAGCTCAGAAGTGCTCTCAAGTCCGGCGGTCAATAGCAAAATAGTGGTTGCACAGAGTATTGATAATCGACTCTATGCCTTCGATGCCAAAACGGGTGAAGAGCTATGGCAACATGATGCCGGCGCGCCAATTCTCAGTGTTCGCGGCAATAGTTCATCTATGATCTTGAACAATATGGTGATTTCTGCCTTTGATAATGGCAAATTAATCGCATTTAATGCCGACAATGGCGCGCTATTATGGGAAACCCGTCTAGCTCTGCCCAAGGGGCGTACCGAGTTAGAGCGAATGATTGATATCGATGGTCAACCAATTCTGGTGGGCGATATTATTTACTCTGTCAGCTATCAGGGACGCTTAGGCGCTCTAACCCGCGGCACGGGGAGAAATTTATGGTTTCAAGATAGTTCGTCTCACCACAGTCCCGCCCATAGCCGGGGTAAAATATTTGTTACCGAGGCAAAAAACCATGTTGTAAGAGCGTTTAAAGCGGGTAATGGTGAAGAACTTTGGAATAACAACCAGCTTGAATATCGCCAACTTACTGGTCCCGCTACCCTAGGTAACAGTGTTGCAGTTGCCGATGCTGAGGGATATATACATTTGCTCGATGCGGATACAGGTGAGTTTGTGGGTCGAACCAAGGTAGGTGGTGGCGGTGTTAGCGCTGACCTTTTGGTTGTGGATCAAACCCTATTAGTTCAGTCCAATAACGGCTTGATTAGCGCATTTAAAATTCAATAGGGATAATTATCCCCCAATGCAGTAAAATGCCGCACATCAAAAGTGCGGCTTTTTTTATTTATGATTCCAGTTATAGCGTTAGTCGGACGTCCCAATGTGGGGAAGTCCACTCTCTTTAATCGACTCACCCGAAGTCGAGATGCTCTTGTGGCCAACTATTCAGGTTTGACCCGCGACCGCAAATACGGTGAGGGAGAGCTATTTGGCCGTCGTTTTATGGTGATCGATACAGGTGGGATCAGTGGTGAAGAGCAGGGTATTGACGCAGGTATGGCCGAGCAGTCGCTGCTAGCCATGGACGAAGCCGATATCGTGCTGTTTGTGGTCGATTGCAAATCGGGTATTGTCGCAGCCGATTACACCATTGCCGAAAAGTTGCGGCAAAAAAACCGTAAAGTGTATTTGGTAGCCAACAAAATTGATGGCGTTGATCCAGCTGAGGCGCTCGCCGATTTTTATCAGCTAGGTTTTTCTGGCATGTTTCCCACTACCGCCACACACGGTCGCGGAGTGAAATCAATGATGGAAGAGCTGCTAGAGCCTTTTCCGCCGGTTGAGGCCGAGGAAGCCGATAACGACAGTATCAAGATTGGTGTTGTTGGCCGTCCCAACGTGGGTAAATCTACCCTAGTTAATCGCTTATTGGGTGAAGATCGGGTGGTGGTTTACGATATGCCCGGTACCACCAGAGATTCGGTGTACATCGACTATGAACGCGATGAGACAAAATACACCCTGATTGACACTGCGGGTATTAGAAAGCGCAAGAATATCAAGTTAGCCATTGAAAAGTTTTCTATTGTGAAAACATTACAGGCTATTGATGACGCCAATATTGTAGTACTGCTAGTGGATGCCCATGAGGGTTTGGTTGAGCAGGATTTGCATCTTATGGGATCGGTGATTGATGCCGGTCGCGGCCTAGTGGTGGCAATTAATAAATGGGATGGCTTGGATGCCGATAAGCGCGAGCATATCAAGGCAACCGTTGAGCGCCGTTTAAGATTTGCCGAATTTGCCGATGTGCATTTTATTTCAGCCCTGCATGGCACTGGGGTAGGCCACCTGTATAAATCTATTAACAATGCCTACCGCGCCGCTACTGATGCCCTGAGTACCACCAAGCTGACGAAAATTCTTGAGGGCGCAGTGGAAGAACATCAGCCACCTATGGTGCACAATCGCCGTATCAAATTGCGTTATGCCCATGCTGGCGGCAGAAACCCCCCAGTGATTGTTGTGCACGGTAACCAGACCGATTCGGTTCCAGCCCAGTACACCAGATACTTAGAAAAAGTATTTCGCCGTCAGTTGGGTTTGCATGGAACACCGATTCGCGTGGAGTATCGCACCAGCGACAACCCCTATAAAAATAAGGCGGTAAAAGCAGGTGGGCGTCACAGTCAGCGCGGCAAGAAAATTACCAAGTACAGCAAGCGCAACGAAAAGAAGTAACTAGCTAAGGGTTTTATTGTTTTTAGCAGTTACTTTTAGCAGCAATTCGCCATCTGCCAATTGACCGGTCAAACAATCATCAGTCTCTGCTTTCGCCACTGAGTTAACTACTTCGCCGTCAGCGTTACGAATTACCGCATAGCCTCGTCCAAGGGTTTTAAGGGGACTCACTGTGTCCAAAAGATGCATAGATTGGGCTAGTTTAAGCTGCAATTTTTCTTGTTTTTGATTGATAGCCCTAGCTAATTGTTTAACTAGCGCAGATAGTTTTTTCTGGTTTTCTTGCAGTTGATACTGTGGGTTTTGGCGACCTAGTTGATCGGAAAGCTGCATGCACTGCACCCTGTAGCTATCGAGTTTTGACTCTATGGCCCGACGCAAGCGAATATCTAAATGATCTAAAAGCTGAGACTGCTGTTGTAGCTTGTTGCCGGGATGCTGCAAGCGTTTTTGCAGATGGCTAAGCTGTTGTTGATAGCCACCTATAATTCGCTGTTGGATATCCTTTAACAGCATTTGATAGCGAGCAAATTGACCAATCATCTGCTGCCCGTCCGGACTAATTAATTCTGCCGCTGCCGAGGGTGTGGGCGCGCGTAAATCGGCGACAAAATCGGCAATGGTAAAATCGACCTCATGGCCCACAGCGCTGATTGTAGGTAGACGACTGGCGGCAATAGCGCGGGCAACCATTTCATTGTTGAATGACCACAGATCCTCCAGTGAGCCGCCACCGCGACCAATAATAATTGCATCTAAGTCTTCGCAGCTATTGGCATCACTCAATGCTTTAGTAATCTGTGCTGGTGCCTCATCGCCCTGAACCGCAGTGGGGAACAGGCTTACCCTAATGGCGGGAAAGCGTCGATTAAGCACCGTTATAATATCCTTTACTGCGGCGCCAGTAGTCGAGGTAACAACGCCAATATGAGTTACAGAACTGGGAATAGGTCGCTTGTTGTCATTATCAAATAGACCCTCTGCAGACAGCTTGGCTTTCAGTTGCTCAAATTGGCGTTGCAAGGCACCAAACCCTGCTTCTTCCATATGTTCAACAATCAGCTGATATTCACCGCGGCCCTCGTACAGCCCCGGCTTACAGCGCACCAGAACCTGCATGCCGTTTTCCGGGCGAAATTTTACCCGTTGATTGGCATTGCGGAACATGGCACAGCGCACCTGAGCCGATTTATCCTTTAGGCATAAATACCAGTGACCAGAGACCGGACAGGAAAAGTTGGAGATTTCTCCCTCAACCCACAGCATGGGTAGATTGAGCTCTAAAAGCTGCTTAACCCTGCGATTGAGTTCGCTAATAGAAAAAACTTGGCGATCAGTATTAAAATCATTCATTTTGCTATTGTAGGTATAGATGGTAGTTAAAGTCACTAGCCAAATAGTTAATATCAAAGTCTGTAGATATTAGTTGTTTACACGGGCCTGTGGGATGTATAATGCACTGCTTACTTTTAAAACTAGCTGAGGTAAGCGTTCCCTATGTTACGCATCGCTCATGAAGCACTAACCTTTGATGATGTTCTCTTGGTGCCCGGTTATTCCGAGGTTACAGCTAAGGACGTCAATCTAAAATCTCAACTTACTCGTGATATCAGTATGAATATACCGCTGGTTTCAGCGGCTATGGATACTGTTACTGAATCTCGTCTGGCTATTGCTATAGCAGCCGAGGGCGGTGTGGGTATCATCCACAAAAGCATGAGTATCGAACAGCAAGCCAAGCAGGTCTGGGCGGTAAAAAAATACGAGAGTGGGGTGGTTAAAGACCCGTTTACTATCGATGCCTCGGCCACCTTGCAGCAACTTCACGATCTTACTGTGGCCAACAATATCTCTGGTGTTCCCATTCTTGATAACGGCAATCTGGTGGGTATTGTTACCCGTCGCGATGTCCGATTTGCCGAGAACATGGATGCTCTAGTTACCTCGGTAATGACGCCAAAAGAGCGTTTGGTAACCGTTAAAGAAGGTGTTGATTCCAATACAGTGCGCGGCTTGTTACATAAACATCGCATTGAAAAAGTGATGGTGGTAAATGATAACTTTGAGTTAAAGGGTTTGATTACCGTAACCGATATCGACAAAGCCGAACAGCACCCCAATGCCTGTAAGGATGATCAGGGTCGACTTCGCGTTGGAGCATCCGTTGGTGTTGGCGAAGATACAGATGAGCGCGTTGAAGCTCTGGTTAATGCAGGGGTTGATGTTCTTGTTGTAGATACAGCCCACGGTCATTCTAAGAATGTAATTAATCGTGTTAAATGGATTAAACAGAATTACCCTCAAGTTCAGGTAATTGGTGGCAACATAGCCACGGGTGAGGCCGCTAAAGCCCTAGTTGATGCTGGAGCAGACGGCGTCAAAGTAGGTATTGGCCCCGGTTCAATCTGTACTACCCGCATTGTAACTGGTATTGGTGTACCTCAGGTAACGGCTATTGCCAGTGCCGCAGAAGCCATAAAGGGCTCCGGTGTTCCGGTTATTGCCGATGGCGGTGTTCGCTATTCCGGTGATATTTCCAAAGCTATAGTGGCCGGTGCTAGCTCGGTGATGATGGGTTCTATGCTGGCGGGTACTGAAGAAGCTCCAGGCGAAATTGAGATCTATCAGGGTCGCTCCTACAAGTCATACCGCGGTATGGGCTCATTAGGTGCAATGGCCCAACGACAGGGCTCCAGTGATCGCTACTTCCAAGATGCCAGTGCTGGTGCCGAAAAGCTTGTACCTGAGGGCATCGAAGGACGTGTACCTTACAAGGGTCCAGTTTCGGCAATTATTCATCAAATGTTGGGTGGACTGCGCTCATCAATGGGTTACACCGGTTGTAGCACTATTGAGCAGATGCGCACTGTGCCAAAATTTGTTCGAGTAACCTCGGCTGGAACTAGTGAAAGCCATGTTCACGATGTGCAGATTACCAAAGAAGCGCCAAACTACCCAGCAGGTGGACGTTAATCCGCGTTGGGCTGTAAAAATATAATCAGGGGCTGCGCACAGGTGCAGCCTCTTTGTTTAAGGTAAGCAAATGTCTGATTTACAGTCGCAAAAAATTCTAATTCTCGATTTTGGTTCACAATACACCCAACTGATTGCAAGGCGTGTACGAGAAATTGGCGTATTCTCAGAGATTCGCCCTTGGGATATATCTGAGCAGGATATTAAGGAATTTAACCCCAATGGCATTATTCTTTCGGGAGGTCCAGAGTCGGTTACCGAAGGTGCCACCGCTCCGAGAGCACCCGACTGTGTATTTACCATGGGTTTGCCGGTATTGGGTATTTGCTACGGTATGCAAACCATGGCTGGCCAATTGGGCGGCAAGGTAGAGAGTTCGGATGTGCGCGAATTTGGTTATGCACAAATCAAAGTAGAAAATCCATCACAATTATTAGCAGATGCCAAAGATCATACAGGTGATCAGGGTGAAGCTCTGTTAGACGTATGGATGAGTCATGGCGATAAGGTAACCGCTATTCCAGAAGGCTTTGAGATCATGGCATCTACGCCCTCATGCCCTATTGCCGCCATGCAAAACACCGAAAGAAATTTCTACGGTATTCAGTTTCACCCCGAGGTTACCCATACCTTGCAGGGTGAGGTAATTTTTCAACAGTTTGTCAAAGCCATTTGCCAATGTGATGGCCTGTGGACAGCGGCGGCGATTATCGACGATCAAATTGAGCGTGTTCGCCAGCAGGTAGGCAATAGCCATGTGTTGCTTGGTCTGTCAGGCGGTGTTGACTCCTCGGTAGTAGCTGCGCTTTTACACAAAGCTATTGGCGATCAGCTAACCTGTGTATTTGTCGACAATGGCCTACTGCGTAAAAATGAAGGCGATATGGTGATGGATATGTTCGCCGACAATATGGGCGTTAAGGTGATTCGCGCCAATGCTCAAGACCAATTTCTCGATGGTCTAAAAGGTGTTAGCGACCCAGAGAAAAAGCGCAAAGTGATCGGCAATACCTTTATTGATGTATTCGATGCTGAGTCGCAAAAGATTGAAAATGTGAAATTCCTAGCGCAGGGGACTATCTATCCCGATGTCATTGAATCTGCCGCCTCTAAAACCGGCAAGGCCCATGTGATTAAGTCTCACCACAATGTAGGCGGGTTACCCGATGATATGGCACTGGAATTAGTGGAGCCTTTGCGCGAGCTCTTTAAAGATGAAGTACGCAAAATTGGTCTTGAGTTGGGGCTGCCCTACGATATGGTCTACCGCCATCCATTCCCCGGCCCCGGTTTGGGAGTGCGTATTCTTGGCGAAGTGAAAAAAGAATACGCAGATATACTGCGCGAAGCCGATGCGATCTTTATTGAAGAGCTACATAATAGCGGTTGGTATCATAAAACCAGTCAGGCATTTGCCGTATTCCTGCCGGTAAAATCTGTGGGTGTGGTCGGCGATGGCCGCCGCTATGAATGGGTAATTGCCTTGCGCGCTGTTGAAACCATCGACTTTATGACCGCTCGTTGGGCATATTTACCCTATGAGCTATTAGAAAAAGTCTCTAATCGGATTATCAATGAAATTGCCGATGTTTCCCGTGTTACCTATGATGTCTCCAGTAAGCCGCCGGCTACTATTGAGTGGGAGTGACCAGAGTAAAAAAATCCGTTTAAAATCAATAGGTTATAAATCAGCCAACTGTTTCACACTTTTGTAACCTGTTGTTTTTATTGAGTTTTTAAATTCTACTTTCACAGTTTGTTTCACAAACTCGTGTCTATTGAAAATCATAAGTCACAACCAAAATGTAGCTATTCTAGCGTTTTAGCGTCTTTAGAAGTTCTTCGACTTTTTCTTCAAAA
>CAXRCX010000002.1:0-46608 GCA_964229255.1 Porticoccaceae bacterium | reverse complement strand
GGGTGTGATTAACTTTACGGCATCTTCTGCTGAGCCAGTTAATCTAAGATTTGTATTCGAGTTCAACCCTTATCCAGATGTTAACCCTAACTTTGAATCTTCAACTGTAACGGTTGACGGTGCCTGTCAGGAATACCAAGCAACAATTCCTGCGCAAACAGCGGGTCAGACCTTTAGTTCGTTCCTCATGTATATTGTTGAAAACGATATTCCAGTAACAGTGAACGATGTAGTAGTAAATGGTGATACAACACCATGTGCTGATGCAGCAGAGCCAGCTGACCCAACTATTACACCGCTCAACATTACAAGAACTAGTAGTGCTGCTGGTTATGAGTTCGTTGGAATTGACTGTGTTCTAACAACTGTAGACGGTGAGACTGACTCTTGTATTCAGGGTGCTCCAGAAGCTAGCAAGCAAGCTATTTATGTGATTGATACTACATCTGTGGTTTCTGCGGAAGATCCAACAATCGCTGAAAAGACAGTGAGACTTGGATACGCTTCTGGTTCAGCCAATACTACTGGCGTTGGTTTCAGATTGCACTTTGACAGTTCAGTTCTCACAGTTAAAGAAGTATCTAATGTACTTGCTGGTGCGATAGCCTCGGGTGCTGAAAAAGATGATTCTGGCAATGATGATGATGACTCATCAACAGATAAGGTGCTTACTTTTGGCTGGGCAACTATATTTGGCCCAACATTCCCAGGCTCTCAAACTGCAGAGTTGGCAACGGTTACATTTACCCATGCCATAACTCAAGCTGCTGAAGAGTAAGTCTATATCTAGCTTATTTAGGTATAAAAAAACCGGGCTTTGCCCGGTTTTTTTTGCTTAATTTTTATTGATTAGTGATCGCTAGGATATATTTTTCAGATTTAAATGGTTGGTATATTCTTCTAGTAATAATTTCTGAATTTAGTCTTTGTGCACAGCGGTCGCCAAGTTCCCAGAATGGTGGCCTCCCCGGGTCTGCGATTAATATTTTTTTTACGCCTGATTTTATTGCACGCTCTATAAGATCAAATAGGGGATCGGTCATTTCATCCCAAAAACAAATATCGCTGCCAATTATATATTGATATTGATTCAGCTCTTCGGTGGTTAGTGATTCGAAGCTTCTTTGTTGAAATTTAACCACAGAATCATTTATGGCATTTTGAAGTGCAAAGTAGGGTTGCACACTGGCGTCTATATCAATGCCAGTAACATCAGCTTGTTGATTTTTAGCAGCGTATAACCCCGATAAACCCCAGCCACAACCGATCTCCAATACTTTAGAATGTACTTCTATTGGATAGGTTTCGAGGTAATCTATAAGGGCAAAGCTCGACCGCCATACCTTGTTGCCATGGGCGCTATGTCCTTGTTGTTTGCGCTTTATTTTACGAACTTCTGGGTGTGTAGAGCGTAAAATTTTTAAACCGAAATGATGAATAATATGTTGGTTAGACAATACAGTTCCTCAATTTTATTGGATGATTATTTTATCTCTGGTACAGGGGTCTTTGGAATAGGCCAGTTGCCATCAAAACTATTTTAACGTTAAATGTCCGCCTTCAGAGTTTTACACAGCCAAGGTTGTTATGTCTAATTCGAATTACCATCCATTTTTAAATGCAATTTATCGCAATACCAATGTTCAATTTTGGCTGTTGCAGATTATTGGATGGTTTGGGCTTTCATTGATCAGTTTTCTCAGTTTAACTCTGTGGTATGACCAGCAGGGCACGGGCTATATCACACATACAATATTGCAATCTGCCCTCGGTGTGATCGTTTCTTGGCCCCTTAGGCTGTTATTTCATTTTTTTTGGAACGATATATTAATCTTTAGAATATCTTCGGCAATCGCAGGAATTATCGGTTGTTCGTTAATTTGGACCATCCTCCGAATCAGTACCTTTATGTCGTTGACTGGTGAGCAAGATGTCTGGTCAGATTTTGGTGGCTGGTTGTTTGGCTCGCTGTTGATATTTTTGTGCTGGGTGGCTTTTTATCACTTGGTAAAATATTACCAATTGCTGCAAAACCAACAGCAAGAACTGATGCAGTTGGTATCCGATTCGCAAAAAGAGCAACTCAGACGATTTCAGGCTGAATCCATTGCCCATGAAGCTCAGCTAAAGATGTTGAGATATCAACTAAATCCACATTTTTTGTTTAATACCCTGAATGCGATTTCTGCCTTAGTAAAGGTTAAAGAATCCAATAAGGCCCATGAGATGATTGTTCAATTGAGTAAATTTCTGCGTTACTCGCTAGATAACGATCCGGTTCATAAGGTTAGTTTAAGGCAAGAAATAGAGGCAACTAGACAATATTTAAATATTGAACGCACTAGATTTGGTTCGCGCTTGAAGTTAAACTTCGATGTACCTGCACAGCTTGAGAGTGTTGATGTCCCGAGCTTGATTCTTCAGCCTCTAGTGGAAAACGCCATCAAGTATGGTATTGCCCCCTATGAGTCGGGTGGGCAGATATCCATCATAGCCAGAACAGAGGGTCCCTATTTATTCATCGAGGTGATCGATACTGGGCCGGGGATTAAAGGAGAGAAAATTTCCATTAAGTCAGCTGGTATTGGGCTGACAAATACGGATGAAAGGTTAAAGCAATTTTATGGAGACGATTATGAATTGCGACTGGAAAACACTGCAGATGGCGGTCTCTGCGTTACCTTAAAGATTCCCAACGAGCTGTTGAACGATTAAATTCTAGAAGGACTTTATGCAAAAATTACGAACAGTCATTGTCGATGATGAGCCACTATCATTAGATTTATTGCGCGCAGTGCTCAGTGAAATCAGTGATATCGAAATCGTGGGTGAATGCAGTAATGGAAAGCAGGCTGTTGAGGCTGCTATAAAACTGCAACCTGAATTGTTGTTTTTAGATATTCATATGCCGGGCATGAATGGATTCGATGTTATTCGCTCATTGCAAACAGATATTATGCCAATGGTCGTTTTTATTACCGCTTATGATCACTATGCGGTGGATGCCTTTGATCTACATGCGGTCGATTATGTATTGAAGCCGTTGGACAGCGAAAGAATTGCTAGATCAGTCGATCGGGCAGTGGATCGACTAAAAAATGATGTTGATCGCAGTTTCAAGAGCCCATTGATTGGCGCTATTGAAGAGATTTCAGAGCGTGCAGCTAAGGAAGAGCAGCCCGACGAGCCAGAAAATAATATTCCCGACGGTATGAAAAGAAAGCTTTTAGTTCGCGATTCGGGCGTGGTGAAAGTTATTCCATTTGACGATATTGATTGGGTCGACGCGGCGGGTGATTATATGTGTGTTCACGCCGGTGGCGAAACCCATGTTATTCGCAGTACTCTGCGCGACTTAATGACAAAGCTCGATGACAATTTATTTGTCAGAATTCATCGATCCACGATTGTAAATGTTGAGCGCGTGGTCAGCGTAACTCCGCTTCAGAAGGGTGGTAGTTTATTACATCTGACCCAGGGTGAATCATTAAAGGTCAGTCGCAATTACCGGGACTCTATCCGCAAATTCTTTAATTAAATATTAAAAAATTGTTTTGTTGTAGCTCGCGTCTGTCTGGCAATTTCATCCATGGATTCTGGGCGATTATCAGCGATTTCTTTGACTACCCAGGGCAAAAATGCAGGTTCATTGCGTCTGTTCTTAGGTTTTATATCCATCGTCTTGGGTAATAAATAGGGCGCATCGGTCTCTATCATCAGTCGATTTAAAGGTATGTTGGCTACAAGATTTTTTAATTCTTGGCCTCTTTTTTCATCGCATATCCAACCGGTAATGCCAATGTGCAAATCCAGATCTAAATAGCTAAACAATGTATCGCGATCGCCGGTAAAACAGTGTATTACACCTCGGGTAAAATGATCCCTGTATTCTCGCAATATCTCGAGTTGCTGTTTTGCAGCATCTCTCTCATGCATAAAAAGCGGCATTTGGTGTTTTGCCGCGAGCTCGAGTTGTGATTCAAAGGCTGATATTTGCGCAGCTTTTGCAGAAAAGTTTCTATTAAAGTCCAATCCAGTTTCACCTATGGCTACTACGCTTTGATGGCCTGTTAATGCGTCGAGTTCAGCCAGTGATTGAGAGTTGAATTCATCGGCATGATGGGGATGAACTCCAACGGTTGCATAGAGCATATTGGTAAAGGGCTGCTCAAAGTGTTCACAGAGTTTTAAAACGTCTTTGCTTTCAGCAATTGAAGTGCCAGTCAGAACTAGCTGAGTGATATTAGCATTCTGTGCCCGTTCAAGAGTTTCGCCTATATCGTCCTTAAAGCGATTGTTAGAGAGATTGACGCCTATATCTATCAGTGGTTCAGTCATATGCTTTAAATAATAGTTGAAAGACAGTAATTTTAACTTAATACAATGTTTAAAGTTAATTGCGTTAGCTTATCCCAGTGTTTTAATGTTTATAATAAGTCCTGTATTTTTTTGGTTTGGTGTATCTAAATGGTTTGGTTGCTGATCATCTTTTGTCTGGCTGTTGCCGTATCTCCGCTGCTATGGATGAAGAGTTCGCCACGCCAACAGCAGGTTATGGCCTGCCGCAAGAGGGCCCGCAGTCTAACTATTAATGTGTCTCTATGCAGACATCCTGATGCAGTGGAATCGGAAAAGCGTCTGGATGCTATTTATTACGGTTTAGCTTGGGGTAGTGAGGTATTGACTGAGTCTTGGGTATTACAACGTCGCAATAAGCGCGGATGGCTTTCTAATTTTGATGATTGGCGCTGGATTAATGCAGAGGCTAATCCAGCATGGCATAAAACAATTGCTTCGACAATTGAAAGTCTTCCGTCTGGAGTTACTGCTATCATAGTAAATAAAGAGGGTGTAGGTGTTATTTGGGATGAGCGCGGCGAGGTTAAATTAGTGGAAGAATTGCACCGACTTTTAATTCAATTGCGTAAAAAAGGTGAAGAAATTTGCACTTGAGGCTTGACCAGAGGGTGGTCTAGCAAGTACTTTTGCGCTCCTTTACTAAAATCATTTGCATAGTTTTGGCAAATTTGGACTTAATTTTTGACGGGGAAAGCTCTCTTAAATGGGTAAATCACTTGTAATTGTAGAATCACCAGCAAAGGCTAAAACCATTAATCGCTATTTGGGTGATGACTTTATTGTGAAATCAAGTGTTGGCCATATTCGTGATTTGCCAACTGGTTCAAACCGCACTCCCTCTGATCCCAAAGAGCGCGCTAAGCAAGCGGCTATTACGCGCAAAATGTCGGCGGAAGAAAAAGTTCTGCACAAAGAGCGCAAAGCCAAAGCTCAGTTGGTCAAAAGCATGGGCATAGATCCCGACAATAATTGGGCGGCTGAGTATGCAATCCTGCCAGGTAGTCAATCTGTCGTATCCGAACTTAAAAAATTGGCCAAGAATGCCGATACTGTCTATCTCGCAACTGATATGGATAGAGAGGGAGAGGCCATTGCCTGGCATCTCACTAAAGTTATCGGTGGCGAAGACAGCCGTTACAAGCGGGTTGTATTTAATGAAATTACCAAAAAGGCTATTCGCCATGCCTTTGAAGACCCCGGAACCCTAGATCAGGACAGAGTGGATGCCCAGCAGGCCAGACGCTTTTTAGATCGAGTGGTTGGCTTTATGGTGTCCCCACTGTTGTGGGAAAAAGTAGGTCGCGGTTTGTCCGCCGGACGAGTGCAGTCTGTAGCACTTAAAATGATTGTTGAAAGAGAGCGTGAAATACGAGCTTTTATTCCAGAAGAGTACTGGACTGTTCAGGCGGATCTGGAATCAGGTGATGGACCTGAAGATGGCTTGGTATCCAGATTTGATGTAAAAAAATATCAGGGCAAGGCATTCCGTCCGCAAAATAAACAGCAAACCGATACAGCTCTAGAATTTTTACGCAGTGCACAGTACAGCGTTTCCAAGCGCGAAGACAGGGCAACTAAATCAAAGCCGCCTGCGCCTTTTATAACCTCTACGTTGCAACAGGCAGCCAGTACTAAGCTGGGCTACGGCGTTAAGAAAACCATGACTATGGCTCAGCGTCTCTACGAGGCAGGCTATATCACCTATATGCGAACCGACTCAACGAATTTGAGTGATGATGCCATAGCCAATTGCCGCGAATATATTCAGCGTCAGCACGGTAAAAAATATCTTCCTGAGCAAGCAGTAATCTACGGCAGTAAGAGCGGTGCTCAGGATGCTCACGAAGCAATACGACCTTCGAATATTGATATATCACCGGGAAGCCTAAGTGATATGGAAGCGGATGCGCGTCGCCTCTATCAGCTGATTTGGCAGCAGTTTGTCGCCTGTCAGATGTCGCCGGCCGAATTTACGTCGTCCACATTAACCGTAGTTGCTGGTGATTATGAAATGACGGTTAAAGGTCGTGTGACCAAGTTTGATGGTTTCTTGGTGGTAATGCCCTCTAGAGACGAAGATGCCGAGTTGCCCGATCTACAGCAGGGCGATGCGCTCAAACTGTTAACACTTTTGCCGCAACAGCACTTCACCAAGCCTCCTGCCCGTTATTCCGAGGCGGCGTTAGTCAAAGAATTAGAAAAGCGTGGCATTGGTCGGCCTTCAACCTATGCTTCAATTATTTCCACCATTCAGGATCGCGGCTATGTGCGCATTGAAAATAAGCGTATGTTTGCTGAAAAAATTGGCGATATAGTTACTGATCGTTTAAGTGAAAGCTTTACCTATCTTATGGACTATGGTTTTACCGCGACAATGGAGCGGCAGTTAGATGATATTGCTGCCGGATCACTAAACTGGAAGCAGCTACTCGACCAATTCTACCGAGAATTTAGCCAAAAACTCATTACGGCCAAGGATTCAGAGGGCGGCATGCGGCCTAATGAGCCTTCTAAGACCGATATACCTTGTAATCTATGCGGTAGACCTATGATGATTAGAACGGCCGGCACAGGGGTTTTTCTGGGCTGTTCTGGCTATTCTCTTCCGCCGAAAGAGCGCTGTAAAAATACCCTCAATCTCACTTCAGGGGATGAAGCGATCAATATTGATGAGGACGATGAGGCAGAATCTAAGTCTCTGCTCCACAAGCACAGATGCAAATTGTGTAATACCTCAATGGACAGCTATCTTTTGGATACCACGCGCAAGTTACATGTTTGCGGTAATAACCCAGACTGCTCAGGCTTTGAGGTAGAGATCGGTCAGTATGTTATTAAAGGCTATGAAGGCCCGACTCTCGAGTGCGACAAATGTGGCAGTGAGATGCAGCTCAAAAATGGCCGCTTTGGCAAATACTTCGGCTGTACCAACGACAACTGCAAAAATACACGAAAGTTGTTGCGCAATGGCGAAGCTGCTCCGCCCAAAGCTGATCCTATCCCAATGCCAGAATTACAGTGCGCTAAAGTCGATGACCACTATGTGCTAAGAGATGGCGCCTCGGGTATCTTCTTGGCGGCTAGCCAGTTCCCTCGCCATCGTGAAACCAGAGCGCCTCTGGTCTCAGAGCTATTGCCCTACAAAGATGAAATTGATAAGAAATATCAGTTTTTACTGCAAGCACCAGTGGAAGATTCGGAGGGCAGGGCCACTGTTGTGCGCTACAGTCGCAAGACTAAAGAGCAATATGTGCGCAGTGAAAAAGATGGTAAGCCTACGGGTTGGAGTGCATTTTACTCTAACGGTAGCTGGTCTGTTGCAGAAAAATCTGGCGGCTGATAATAGTGAGTACCTGTTCTTACCTGTCAGCGGTCAATCAAAAACTTTTGTTTGCCAAAAAGCTTATCAAACTTTTACAGGCGAATACTGCGGCTTCACAGGATAGGCATATGCAAGTGGCGGTAGCGCAATCTATCACTCTCCAGTTGGGGCAGGCTTGGTCCTGGCACTTGCAAGATGTTGCCGCAAACTACAAAGTTAAGGATCCGTCGGTGGTTATGTCTGTGGATGAACTCGAACAGAGTTTATTCGACGAAGGTAAGCAACCGGCAGAATCAACCGAGTTAAAACAACTGTTTTACACACCAGACTCATGGGCAAATAATATGCTCTTCGCCTTTTCTCAGCTGTCATCTCTGCCGGCTGTTCGTAAAGCTGAGATGGATTCCGATCGTCTGCCTATGCTATCTCTCGACGATGCTACTGATTCTCAGAGAAAAGCAGTAGATTGGGATTTAGCTGAGGCTATCAGTTGGTCTAAACAGATGAATGAACTCGTAGAAAGGCATAGAGATATGATGATCGAGTTCTGATCATTGAACCCAAAAACCGATATTTGAGACAAAACTTAATGAGTACACCCGCATTTGAGCTAATTATTCTGGAAAACGGCGATATAGGATTGCAGCGAGCAGGTGCAGATGAAACCCTAGTTCGGGTGAAGTTTTCATCAAAAGTTAAGGAATACCTCGGTGAGCAACATATTGAAGTGGCCAAAAAAATGATTGACTCTGGTATTCAAGCAGTCATTGACTGGGAGCAAGCAGAGTTACTTGCGGAGCAACAACAGCCCAGTAAAACTATTCACTAACTTTGCATTTTGGAGTCTTGTTGTGTCAGATCATGACGCTTTAAACAAATTGGCTGCGCATCTACATCTGTCTAGCCAACGACAACATCTTTTGCTTTGCACTGCGGGAAAGTGTAGTTCAATCGACGAAGCTGAAAAGTCATGGAAATTTCTCAAGCGTCGAATAAAAGAGTTGGGGCTTATGGATGTTAAGTCTGGGGTGTTAAGGTCAAAGGTAGACTGTCTCAGGGTCTGTCGACAGGGGCCGATAATGCTCAGTTATCCCGATGGTACTTGGTACCACAGTTGTAACCCAGAGGTTCTCGAAAGGATACTTCAGGAACATGTAATCGAGGGTAATCCTGTGCGGGAATTCAGCTTTGCTCAAGGGGACTTGGGCGCATCCACAAATTCTTAGATTGCAACCCTTACCACACCTACAGCAAGGCCTTCGATAGCAAAATCTTGATGTCGCAAATCGACTAGGATAGGTGAATACTGCTGATTTTCTGGCAGAAGCTGTATTTCGTGTTTACTTCTAGTTCTCTTGAGACGCTTTACTGTAACCTCACCATCGACTCGGGCAACGATAATTTGCTGATTTTCTGCAGTTGGCTGTTGATGGACCGCCAATAGATCACCATCCATAATGCCAACATCGACCATGCTTTGGCCCTGAACCCGTAAAAAGTAATCTGCATGTGGGTGAAAGGTGCTTGAGGGCACTTCTTGGTAGTCTTCGATATTTTGCTCCGCAAGAATAGGTTCTCCAGCAGCAACACGCCCGACAATAGGTATTCCTGATACCTGTTCGGCAATCCGAATACCCCTTGAAGCACCTGGGATCATCTCAATTGCTCCCTTTCTTGCCAATGCTTTTAGATGGTCCTCAGCGGCATTGGCTGAGCGGAAACCAAGCTGTTCAGCAATTTCTGCACGAGTAGGTGGGTAGCCTGTCTGATCTAGATTATCTTTTATTAGATCAAAAATTTGTTGTTGTCTGGCAGTTAAGCGTTCCATCTTAGACTCCTGTATATATATAGCCTGTAATTATATACAGTATTACCTACAGTGCAAGCCTATTTTGTCTGCTGCTGGTGTATATGGTTGTTCCGCTGGCGTGCAACTGGTTAGAATAGCAAGCAAAATCATATAGGTAGGATACTAGGCAATATGGCCAATCATAAATATGGACGCCTAATGCTAGATCTAGCAGGCGTTGAATTGCTGCCTGCTGAACGCGAGTTATTGGCCAACCAGCATGTGGGTGGGGTTATTTTGTTTGCGCGAAATATTAGCACTAAACAGCAAGTTTGCTCGCTGGTAAAAGATATTCGTAGCTGTGATGAAAATATTTTGATTGCGGTCGACCAAGAGGGCGGTCGGGTTCAACGTTTTAAGCAGGGATTTACTCCGCTGCCGCCCATGCAGAGACTGGGCGACAGAGTTGCCGCAGATGAAAAGTTGGGTCTTGAGTTTGCTGCGGATGTGGGTTGGCTTATGGCATCTGAGGTTTTAGCCTGTGGTCTAGATATAAGTTTTGCCCCAGTTTTAGATGTTGATAGAGATTACAGCAGTATTATTGGTGACCGTGCATTTTCTGATTCACCCGATCAGGTGATACTAGCAGCCAAGGCTTTTATCCGCGGCATGAATGAAGCCGGCATGGCGGCCACAGGTAAGCACTTTCCCGGTCATGGTGGTGTGGTAGCAGACAGTCATCTTGAGGCCCCAGTGGATTGCCGTACTATGGCAGAATTGAAAGATCGAGACTTACAGCCATTTGTCAGCCTGTGCGATGATTTGGCAGGTATTATGCCGGCGCACATAACTTTCCCCAATATAGATCCTTCTTCTGTGGGTTTCTCAAAATTCTGGTTGCAGCAAATCCTGCGTTCTGAAATTGGATTTGACGGGGTGATATTTAGTGATGATCTCAGTATGAAGGGCGCTGACGTTGCAGGGGGCTACATTGAAAAATCGGAGGTGGCACTGGCCGCGGGTTGCGATATGATACTGGTTTGCAACTGCCCTGAGAGCGCTTTAGAAGTTTTAGCGCATTTACAACAATTAAAGGTGAAAGGTTGTGAAAAAATTGCCACAATGAGAGCGAGTAAGACAGTAGATTGGCAAACCTTAACTGAAAATAGACGCTACCAACAGACAATAAAAAAACTTCAGCTGCTGACTGATATAGGAAATTAAGATGAAAGCACTAGAATCTTGGCTAGTTAATTTAACCGGTGAAACCTATTTGTGGATAGGTGAACTTTTTCTTATTGTTTTAGCCGCACTCTTTGCCGGCTTTATTTTAAATAAGTTGTTAAATCGTCTGCAGTTGAGAGCGGAGCAATCGCCTACGGTATGGGACGATGCCTTGCTTGAAGCCTGTCGCGCACCGGCTATCTGGCTGATATGGATATTAGGTATTAATTTTGCTCTAAGTATTATGGTCCAGCGAATTGATTCCCCGCTGCAAAATTATATCGACCCGCTAAATCGTCTGGCGATTATTGTGCTTGGGGCTCTGTTTATTAATGGCTTTATCAAGCGTGCAGAAGCCAATTTACTGAATCCAAAATATATGAAAAAGCCGATGGACCCAACAACTGTGAAAGCGGTTTCTAAGCTTTTTCGCGCCGCCGTTGTTATTACTGCAATTCTGGTGATAATGCAGTTCCTCGGTTACAGTATTTCCGGCTTGTTAGCCTTTGGTGGTATTGGTGGTATTGCTGTGGGTTTTGCCGCCAAAGATCTTTTAGCCAACTTCTTTGGCGGTTTAATGATTTATCTTGATCGCCCTTTTTCTGTGGGTGATTGGGTGCGCTCTCCCGATAAAGAAATAGAGGGTACGGTGGAAGATATTGGCTGGAGACTTACGCGTATTAGAACTTTCGATAAGCGACCGCTGTACATTCCCAATGCAGCCTTTGCCAATATATCGGTAGAAAATCCGTCGCGCATGACCAATAGAAGAATTTATGAAACGGTGGGTATTCGCTATGACGATATTGCCTGTATGGCACCCATTGTCGATGAGGTAACAGCAATGTTACAGCAACACAGCGAAATAGACTCAGATCAGGTGATTATTGTTAACTTTGATAAATTTGCCCCAAGCTCTTTAGACTTTTTTGTCTATGCCTATACTAATACTACCGACTGGGTTAAATACCACGAGGTTAAGCAGGATGTACTGCTGAAAGTATCGCAGATTATTGAAGCCAATAAGGCGCAAATTGCTTTCCCGACCTCAACGCTTCACATAGCGCCACCCGGGCTCGAGTCAGCAGCAAAGAAGTAATTTAGGACTAGGTGCCGTCGATCTATGCGCTACCTGTTGCTACTTTGCTGTCTGTTGTTGTCGAGTTGTCTATCGGTTCCCGACGGTGTTGTGCCAATTCAAAACTTTGAACTAAATCGTTATTTAGGTCGCTGGTATGAGGTGGCGCGACTCGATCATTCATTTGAGCGCGGTCTCGAGGCAGTTACCGCTGAATATTCCCTGAGAAGCGACGGCGGTATCAGAGTGATTAATTCTGGTCGCGATATAGAAACTGCTGAAATACAACAGGCTGAGGGCAGGGCATATTTTGTCGAAGACTCAAATATAGGCCATCTAAAAGTTTCTTTTTTTGGGCCTTTTTATGGTTCCTATGTGATTTTTGAGCTGGACCAAAAAGAGTATCAGTATGCTTTTGTCGCCGGAAATACTACAGATTACCTATGGTTGCTAGCGCGAACACCTCAGGTTTCAGAGGATGTATTGAGCCGATTTAAACAAAGGGCCTCGAGTTTAGGCTTTGATACCAGTGAATTGATTTTTCTAAAACACTAAATAATTATTCAGCCGGTGAGGTCTCAGGTATTTCTTCTGGCCGTGGGATTTGCGGTGGTGTATTGATAGCTACTGGCTCATAGGATTTTATAGTAACCAATGCTCCCATGTAGGGGTGATCAATATAATAGACTTCGTCCTCTTGAATGCGCTTTGATTGTTTTATTGGCCAGATCTCTTTGATTGGATAATTGTGGCTTTTTTCTGTTTTCGGTTTTTCTGCGGTCGTGTCTCCGGGGGAATCGAGAAGAGGTATGATTGTTTGCAGATCATAGCCTGCAAGTGCATCTCTAACTCCCTTAAATTCTTGGTCTAACTGCACCGCAGCATAGTCTGTGGTGTGGGGAAGACTACTGGTTAATGCTGTAAGTTTTTGTGAAAAGCGCAGCGCCTTGAGCAGACTTGTTTCTAAGGTATTAAGCGGTTTTTGTGGGATTTCTGGCAGTACAATCTGCATAGAATCTGTATCAGAGAAATTGATACGCCACAGATCGGTTTCAAAATGTAGGTATCTAGATTTATAAAACCGCAATGAGCCCTCAATAGTTTGTCGATTAGCTAATTCTGGCTGAGTTTTTACCAGTATCCATGGGCTCTGTTCTCTGCTGTCAATTTGAAAGCGCCACGCCTGATGAAAACGAACCTTGTAGTTGCGTCTGTTCAATGCTCTTGCAGTATCATTGAGGTCTCTATATTTGCTGTGAAGCATCTGAAAAGGTTGCTCATACACTGGCTTAAAATCAATTACATTGTCAGTTGCTGAAGGGTTAGTTTCCTCAGTGACATCAGCTGTGTGAAATTGATTAAGTGTTGCTTCAGTCTCAGTGGATTGATCAGTATTTTGGTATTGATAGGGAATAGACGCCTCGGGTATTGGAGTCAGATCATAACTATAGGCACTCTGATAATAGTCGTTGATTCCCAATATATGCGACAAGCGTTGACTCAGATCAGTATTGACTGGCTTTTGGATTGTCGCAGTGGACAATGGATCAAAAAGAGGGCGACTCATAATGCCGTTGATAGGATAACTGTTGTCTAGCTCTAGCCAATTCTGCGGAAAATCAATCTCTAACTCTCTAGGGGCTGACTCACTGCTAGTAATTGCCTTTTGATCGAATAAAATAACTTCTACCTGATACCAATTGTCCGCCGCAGGATCAATTTCACTGCTGTTTTTTTCGGCATAAACCCTGCTATTTGCGAGCAAAAAACAAACCACAGCAGTGATTAACAATCTGCTTGTATTAGCTTTGTGGTTTAAGAAAAACATCCAAAGTCCTTGTGTTTTAGTTACAGCGAATCAATTAGGGATGTCAGCATAGCATACACTGAATTAAGTCTTAGTTCAGGGCTTGCCATCGGCATTGTAAAGCTTAATTGATCATTGTTTAACAGTCGGTATTTATTTGGATTGCTCTGTACTAGCTTGATAATAGTGATAGGTTCCACCTTGGTGTTTTGGCTAAATTGTAATCGTCCACTGGTGGGTCCTGCTTCTATTTTTTTGAGCCCGAGCTGCTCGCCGATCTGCCGAATTTCAGCTATCTGGAAAAGTGCTTTTACCGCCTCTGGTAACAGCCCAAAACGATCTATCATTTCTACCTGTAACTCGTGCAACTGTTGTTTATCTTGACAGTTGGCCAGGCGCTTGTAAAAAGTGAGTCGCATATTGACATCGGGTAAATAGTCGGCTGGTATCAGCGCTGGAATATGCAGGTTCACCTCGATTCCCTGATTAAAATTAATGGCTTTATTAGGGCTTTCACCGCTGCGTATTGCCTCAACTGCTTGATCGAGCATTTCCAGATACAGCGTGAAGCCAATAGTTTGAATATGGCCGCTTTGCTCTTCACCCAACAACTCGCCAGCACCGCGAATCTCGAGGTCATTGGTGGCTAGAGTAAAACCAGAGCCCAGATGCTCTGCAGCGGAAATGGCCTCGAGTCGTTTAGTGGCGTCGGGGGTAAGCTTTTTCTCAGGATGTGTCATCAGGTAAGCGTAGGCCTGATGGTGTGAGCGCCCGACACGTCCGCGCAATTGGTGCAGCTGGGCCAGACCAAATTTATCTGCCCGCTCAATAATGATGGTATTAGCACTGGGGATATCGATACCAGTTTCGATAATTGTGCTACACACAAGAACATTAAACCGTTGGTGGTAAAAATCTGACATGATTTTTTCTAATTCGCGTTCGCGCATTTGACCATGAGCTATATTGATTCGTGCTTCGGGGACAAGTTCAGCTAATTCATCGGCTGCTCGCTGAATAGATTTAACATCATTGTGTAAATAGTAGACCTGCCCACCGCGCAAAATCTCCCGCAATATGGCCTCTTTGGCAACTCTCGCTTCCTTCTTGCGAATAAATGTTTTTACCGATAGTCGCTTGGCTGGTGGCGTGGCAATAATCGATAAGTCTCTAATGCTATGCATCGACATATTCAGCGTTCGCGGAATGGGGGTCGCAGTCATGGTCAGCATATCTACGGAGCTTCTAAGAGCCTTAAGCTGTTCTTTTTGGCGCACGCCGAATCGGTGCTCTTCATCAATTATCATTAGGCCCAAGCGGCTGAAGTCAATATTGGCGTGAAGCAACTTGTGCGTACTGATAAGAATATCCACCTTGCCGGATTCTACTTGCTCAATAACCTGCTGTTGTTCCTTAGCCGTTTTAAATCTGGATAGCTCTTCTACCTGAATGGGCCAATTGGCAAAGCGATCGCGAAAGTTCTCTAAGTGTTGGTGAGCTAGTAGGGTAGTCGGGACTAATATAACAACCTGTTTGTTGCTTAAAACGACAGTAAAGGCAGCGCGCATTGCTACTTCTGTTTTACCAAAGCCAACATCACCACAGACTAGGCGATCCATAGGTTGAGGACTCAGCAAATCCTTTCTCACTGCCTCGATGGTTGTCTGTTGATCTGCCGTTTCTTCAAATGGGAATTGACTGCAAAATTGACGGTATTCCTTTTCATTCTCCTCGCAGGAAAAGCCCTGTTTAGCTGCGCGACGGGAGTATATATCCAGAAGTTCTGCGGCCGTATCCCTAACTTTTTCGGCAGCCTTTTTCTTGGCTTTATCCCATTTGTCGGAGCCCAAGCGATGCAGTGGCGCCATGCTTTCATCGCCACTGCCACTAAAGCGACTTATCATATGCAGAGAGGATACAGGCACATATAGTTTGGCATCGTCAGCATAGACTAGGGTCAAGAACTCTTGCTCAGAGCCATCTACCGATAGCAAAATCAAGCCGTTGTAACGTCCAACACCGTGATCGAGATGAACGACCGGTGCGCCAATTTTAAGTTCAGCCAAGCTTTTGAAAATATAATCAGGAGATTCAGCGGTGGACGAGCGGCGTCTGCGCTGCATAACCTTCTGGCCGAATAGCTCACCCTCGGTAATAAGACAGAGTTTACGCTGTGGGCAATAAAAGCCCTGATCAATGGGGTAGGTGCAAATTCCAAGGGCTTGATTAGAATCTGTAAAGTCTTGCCAGGAGTCAAATTCTTGAGGTTTGATATCACTCGCCGCCAACAACTCGGTTAACACTTCTTTTCGACCCGCAGACTCAGCGCAGAATAAAAGGCTAGTATCATTAGGCATGGCTGAAATAAATTGTTCTAGCTTTTCTGCCGGATTGGTTAGCTTACTATTAATACCTACATCGGGAATGCCCGATTTGCCTTGATCTTGTTGTTGAGATGCATTGGCCTCTCTCGCAACAATATTAAGCTGTTTAAATTCAGAAAATAGGTCTTCAACAGTAATAAATATTTCTTTTGGAGGCAGCAGAGGCCTATGAGGGTCTACGCCGTATTCAGTAAAGCGACGATTGATATCCTGCCATAGTGAATTTGCCGAAGTGTAGAGATCACCCTGCATAAATACTTGGGTTTGCTTGGGCAAATAGTCAAATAGGGTGGCGGTTTGATCAAAGAATAGACTCAGGTAATACTCAATACCCTGAGGAGCTATGGCTTGCTTAACATCCTTGTAAACTGGGCAGTCGATGGTTGATTGATCAAAATGATCGTGCCAGTTATTCAGAAAATGATTGATCCCTTCCTTATCTAGCGGAAACTCTCTTGCCGGCAATAGCCTCAGGCGCTCAACACTTGAGAGGGTGCGCTGGGTTTCGGGGTCAAAGATTCTTAAAGACTCAATTTCATTGTCCAAAAGATCAATTCTAAATGGCGCCTTTTCCCCCATAGGAAATATATCAATAATTGAACCGCGAAAGGCATACTCGCCGTGCTCGTAAACAGTGTCTACCCGTTGGTAACCCGCTCTAGTCAATTGATTGTGGAGCCTATCTCGATCCAGTGTTTCATCCACTTGATAGTCGAATAATCGCGAGGCTAAGAAATCAGTAGGCGGCAGTTGGTGAAGTAGGGATGGAAGCGGCAATACCAAAACCGACTGCTCCATGGTAGGCAGTTCACTGAGTATTTGTATGCGATCGGAAATAATATCCTGATGGGGCGAAAACATATCGTAGGGCAGTGTTTCCCAATCTGGGAATACCTTGGTATTTACACCACTTTTTTGCAAGAAAAAGTTAATTGCCCGGCGCAGAGTCGCGGCCTCAGCCGTGGTGGCGGTGATAATTAGAGACACCCCGGGATAATTGACAGCGCTCTCGGCAATAGTCAACGCCTGTGCAGTTGACGCAAGGCCCGCCCAATCAGAAGGATTATTTGTTGTATTGCTCATGTAGTGGTGTCTCTAATTGGGTCTTGTTGCATTAAGCGCGATCATTATAACCAGTCTATTTTACTCTACTTGGCTTCACTGTTTGAGAAAAATATCTATTAACAAATCTATACTGAAAAATTTTGTCTATAGTCTATAAACATCATAGTTTAATAATTATTTCACAACAAAAGGACTAATAGAGTGAATAAAGAAGTACGCCCCTTGCCCGAAAATTTCTTTAGCGACTGGAAGCAAAGAGAAGCCCTTGCCGAGGGCATGATACCGCTAATTGGCAAATTGTACAGAGAGTCCAATGTGTCGACCTAGATGTACGGTAAAAGTATGGTCAACAAGTCAGTTACAGATCTGATGAAATCCCACCGCTTTGTACGGCAGGTGGAAAAGAATGAGCTGTCAGAGTTTGACACTGCACCTATGTTGCAGGCGGTTTGTTAGCACAGTCTGGGGCCGGCGCATATCGATATAGGTAAATTAGTGGTCAAGTTTCAAAGTCATAATCAGCAGTTGTCGCTACAACAGTTTGTAGCTGACGAGTTAGCCGATTGTATCGATTCAAGCTCAAAGCCATTGACTCAGCCGCAGGATGTTGTGCTCTATGGTTTTGGTCGCATTGGCAGACTGTTGGCTAGACTTTTAATTGACAAAGCGGGGGGGAGGGGATGTTTTGCGCCTGCGAACTATTGTTGTTCGGCGTTCTAGTAGGAGCAAAAACGATTTAGAAAAACGTGCCGCTCTGTTGCGTCAAGATTCGGTGCACGGATCCTTTAAAGGCACCATTCGTGTGCTCCAAGATTGCGATACACTTGTGGCAAATGGTAATCCTATCCGCATCATCTATGCTGATAGACCAGAGAATATAGACTACCATGCCTATCAAATTAAGGATGCCTTAGTTGTGGATAACACTGGGGTATGGTCGGACCGCGATAATTTACAGCGACATCTCACGCCGGGTGTCAATAAAGTACTGCTTACAGCGCCTGCCGGCAATGATATACCCAATATTGTATATAGAGTTAATCATCATCAAATTAATCAACAGCAAGATATTATTTCTGCAGCATCATGTACAACCAATGCCATTGTGCCGGTACTAAAAACTATTCTCGATCAATACGGTATCGAGCAGGGCCATGTGGAGACGGTTCACGCATTTACCAATGATCAAAACCTTATAGACAATTACCATGCCGGAGATCGAAGAGGGCGCAGTGCAGCACTTAATATGGTGTTGACCTCAACTGGCGCTGCTAAAGCTGTGGCAAAAGTCATTCCTGAGCTAGAGGGTAAATTGACCGGTAGTGCAATCAGGGTGCCAACGCCAAATGTTTCCATGGCAATTCTCAATCTACAGTTGCGCCAATCGGTAACCAGAGAGCAATTAAATGAATTTTTGCGACATATGGCACTGCACAGTGATTATCAGCAGCAAATTGGCTATACCGTATCAACTGACTTTGTCGGCTCTAGGCAGGCCAGTGTGGTCGACTCGGAAGCCACAATTGTATCGGGCAACAATGTGGTGCTCTATTGTTGGTACGACAATGAATTTAGTTACAGTTGTCAGGTTGTTAGATGTATTGAAAAATTTGCAGGGGTTGATTGGCAGCGCTATCCTAAGGACATCTAAAACATACTGTGAAGCCCTCATGTTGATCGAACAGATTTGGACAAATAATGCCTGGCGGAATTTTAACTATCTTATTGCCTGCCCTGAGACCGGGGATGCTCTGGCTATTGATCCATTAAATTATCAGCAGTGCCTCGACGTGGCCAGCGATCGAGGCTGGAAAATTACTAAAATACTCAATACCCATGAGCACCACGATCATATTGAAGGCAATAAGCCTCTTGTGGAGGCTACAGGTGCAATGCTATTAGCTCATATGGGTGCCGGTGATACAATTGCTGATATTGATATGCCCCTCAGTGGTGGCGAGGTTATTAGCCTAGGCACCAGTGTGGAGTTAGAGGTGGTGGATACCCCAGGGCATACAATGAGCCATGTATGTCTGCTTTCTAAAACTCAGGTGCCTGTATTATTCAGTGGCGACACCCTATTTAATGCAGGGGCGGGGAATTGTCACGGCGGCGGGCACCCCGAGGCCCTGTACAATACCTTTGCCAATATTTTCTCAAAACTGCCCGATAGCACTCAAATTTACCCCGGGCATGACTATATAGTGAATAATTTGCGCTTCACCCTCGATCGTGAGCCAAGCAATACCCATGCAGCCGAACTATTGGATCGGGTTATTTCTCAGGACCCAAACAACCCGTTGATAACAACCATTGCTATGGAAAAAAAGATCAACTGTTTTATGCGTTTGGATAACTCAGAAATAATTGCCAATTTAAGATTGGCGGTAGCAGATTTTCCCGATCAGCCTTCGGCAAAGGATATATTTCTCTCGCTAAGAGCGCTGCGCAATCAATGGTGAAAAATGCTCGTTATTTAACCGAGACTGGCTAAATCTAAAAAAATAGCCAAAAAAACCACTATTTTTGGCTGTTAAACTGGCATCAAAACCTCAAGAAGATTATACTCCCGCGCGAAAATGTTGGCCTATTATGTTTTAACTTATTTGGTAGGTAATGGTCAGCGCTAATAGATGTTTTTGAGTACTGTGTGAATAGGGTCAAAACAAATTGACGTATTTCACATATTCGTTCTTGAAATGTTTTTAATCTCGTCAATGGTATTTCCTATGATTAAAGTTCGCCGCGGACTGGACCTGCCCATATCAGGTGCACCAAAGCAAGAAATTCACGATGGTCCTAAAACCAGTCAAATTGCCATTATTGGCTCTGATTTTCACGGAATGAAGCCAACCATGGAAGTAAAGGTTGGAGACAGTGTCAGCAAAGGACAGTTGTTATTTACTGACAAAAAGAATTCAGGTGTACGGTTTACATCACCCTCATCGGGTACTGTGGTTGAAATCAATCGCGGTGAAAAACGTGTCTTTCAATCGTTAGTGATTGATATTGATGGCGATGAGAAAGTTTCTTTTCCCAGTTTCGATGCTGATCAGCTATCAGCCCTTAGCCGAGAGCAAGTGGTTGAAAACCTTGTCGAGTCGGGGCAGTGGATTAGCTTAAAGACTAGACCCTATTCAAAAGTACCAGCAATAGAAAGCGCGCCGGCTTCAATCTTTGTCAATGCCATGGACACCAATCCTCTAGCGGCGGATCCTCAGGTTATAATCGCCGAGCGCCAGCAAGACTTTGCCAATGGTCTTACAGTTATTTCTAAATTAACCAAGGGTTCGGTAAATCTCTGTGTCGAGGGTAATTCATCCGTTACTGCGGATAATGTAGCTGTTCACAGTTTCTCTGGCCCACACCCCGCGGGACTATCGGGAACCCATATCCACTTTATAGATCCGGTTAGCGCTGACAAAACAGTATGGACCATAAACTATCAAGACGTTATTGCTATTGGCGCATTGTTCACTACTGGTGAAATCGATAATCGTCGCGTTGTTGCTCTTGGTGGCCCGCAAGTAACCGAGCCGCGTCTAATTCGCACAATTTTGGGGGCTAATCTAAATCAGCTAGTGATCGGTGAGCTCGTCAATGATGAAAACCGTATCATTTCTGGGTCTGTATTAAGCGGCCGCAAAGCTTCGGGTAACTTTGCTTTTTTGGGTCGATACCACAATCAGGTTTCAGTGATCCGTGAAGGCCGTGAGCGTGAATTTTTGCACTATCTTCGCGCAGGTTTCAACAAGCATTCGGCCCTGCCAATCTTTGCTGGTGGCTTAAAGAAAAAGCTATTTAATATGACCTCTAGTACCAACGGCAGCGAGCGCGCCATGGTGCCAGTGGGTGGTTATGAAAACGTTACAGCTCTTGATCTGTTGCCGGTGCAGTTATTGCGGTCGCTAATTGTCGGCGATACCGAAATGGCTCAAAAATTGGGTTGTTTGGAGTTGGATGAGGATGATGTGGGGCTATATACCTATGTCTGTGTTGGCAAATATGAATATGGTCCTATTCTTCGTGAAAACCTTACTAGAATTGAGAAAGAGGGTTAAACCACATGCGTAAATTCCTTGATAAATTAGAGCCTAACTTTAAAAAAGGTGGCAAGTGGCAGGGTTGGTATGCACTCTATGAGGCGATTGATACCGGTTTATTTAAGCCCTCTGATGTAACCAAAAACAGTTCACATGTAAGGGATAATATCGACCTTAAACGAGTGATGATCACCGTTTGGCTGTGTACATTTCCAACCATGTTCTTTGGCATGTGGAATATTGGCTTTCAGGCAAATAGCATTATGGCCGATCAGGGTATGCTCAGTCAGGAAGGTCTGCGCGGTATCTTTATAGGCTTATTGGCAGGCTATGACGCCAGTAGTATCTGGGACAATATGGTTCACGGTGCTGCCTACTTTATTCCTATCTATGCCACTACCTTTATCGTTGGTGGTTTTTGGGAAGTACTTTTTGCCAGTGTTAGAGGCCATGAAGTTAATGAAGGCTTTTTTGTAACCTCTGTACTGTTTGCACTCTGTTGTCCTCCAGATCTCCCCCTATGGATGGTTGCCGTTGGTATCAGCTTTGGTATTGTTATCGGTAAAGAGATATTCGGCGGTACGGGTAAAAACTTCCTCAACCCCGCACTGACAGGGCGAGCATTCCTGTATTTTGCTTATCCGGCCTATATGAGCGGTGATATGGTGTGGACCGCTGTCGACGGTTACACTGGAGCTACGATGCTATCTATTGCAGCTGCAGATGGTGTCGGTGCACTGTCGCAGACAGCTACTTGGATGGATTCTTTTATCGGGACTATTCACGGCTCTATCGGTGAAACTTCGACTCTGGCTATCCTGATGGGTGCTGTAGTCTTGATTGCGATGAAAATCGCATCTTGGCGTATTATTGGCGGTGTATTGGTTGGTTCTGCCGCGGTTTCATTACTGTTCAATATTATCGAGTCTAGCAACCCAATGTTTGCCTTACCGTTCTATTGGCACTGGGTTATCGGTGGTTTCGCCTTTGGCGCCATCTTTATGGCAACTGATCCTGTCTCTGCATCTATGACCAATACGGGTAAATATATCTATGGGTTGTTGATTGGTGTGATGGTTATTCTTATTCGAGTAGTCAATCCGGCATTCCCAGAGGGCATGATGTTGGCCATTCTTTTTGCCAACCTTTTTGCACCATTAATTGATCATTATGTGGTTGAGTCTAATATCAAGAGGAGACTAGCGCGTGGCTAATGAATCTGTAACTAAAACATTTACTGTTGCATTGACACTGTGCATTGTTTGCGCAGTGGTGGTCTCCAGTGCTGCGGTTTTTCTTCGCCCAGCTCAAGAAGCTAACAAGCTGCTTGACTTGAAAACTAATATTCTAGCTTCCGCTGGTTTGTTGCAAGAGGGTGTGGATGTTGAGACTCAGTTTGAAAAAATCAGTGTAAAACTGGTCGATATGGATAGCGGCACCTACACCAATGAAGTTGACGCAGAAACCTATGATCAGCGCAAAGCTTCATCGGATCCAGCCCTATCTATCGCCCTAAATTCGTCGGAAGATATTGCCAAAATTAAACGTCGTGCCAACTACGCCAAGGTATATATCGTTGAAAATGATGGCGCTATTGAAAAGGTAATACTACCGATTAAAGGCTATGGTCTGTGGTCCACTCTGTATGGCTTTATTGCGCTTGAATCCGATCTGCAAACCGTTGCCGGCATTGGTTTTTACGAGCATACAGAAACCCCTGGCCTAGGTGGTGAGGTTGATAACCCCTCATGGAAAGCTAAGTGGATTGGCAAGCAAGCATACGCAAAAGATGCCCTAGTTCTCGAAGTAATCAAAGGTGTTGTAGACCCTGCGAGAGATGCCGACAATTCGCAAATTGATGGCCTTGCCGGTGCTACCTTGACTACCAAAGGTGTCGATAATCTAATCAAGTATTGGTTGGGAGATCAGGGCTTTAAACCATTTATTGAAAATCTTAAAACTGGGGAGGCCTAATAGATGTCAAAAACTAAAGATATCTTACTTGAGCCGGTCGCTAGCAATAATCCAATTGCACTGCAGATTCTGGGTATTTGCTCGGCGCTAGCTGTAACTACCAGCATGAAAGTCGCGTTCGTTATGTGTATCGCTCTAACCACTGTTTGTGCATTCTCCAACCTATTTGTTTCATTGATCCGCCATCATATTCCCAACAGTATTCGCATTATTGTTCAGATGACAATTATCGCCTCATTGGTAATTATGGTTGATCAGGTTCTCAAGGCGATTGCCTACGATATAAGCAAGCAACTTTCTGTATTTGTGGGTCTTATTATCACCAACTGTATTGTTATGGGCAGGGCCGAAGCCTTTGCTATGAAAAATCCGCCACTGCCTAGTTTTTATGATGGTATTGGCAACGGTCTCGGCTACAGCGTAATTTTGATGCTGTTGGCTTTCATTCGTGAATTATTTGGTGCGGGTAAGATCTGGGGAATTCAGGTGTTGCCGGTCAGCACTGAAGGCGGTTGGTATGTTGCCAACGGCATGATGCTTATGCCACCCAGTGCATTCTTTTTGATTGGCCTATTTATTTGGGCCCTGCGGGTTTGGAAAGTTGAGCAGGTTGAAAAGCCCGACTTTAAGATTACCGCCAATAGCCGCAAGAGTGAGGTTGTCTAATGGAACATTATCTAAGCTTACTAGTTAGATCGATTTTTATCGATAATATTGCCCTCAGCCTATTTTTGGGCATGTGTACCTTTATTGCGGTATCGAAAAAAGTCAATGCTGCAATTGGTCTAGGTATCGCTGTGATAGTGGTACAAACCATTACCGTGCCCGTAAATTATTTACTGATGAACTATTTATTGGCAGACGGCGCACTGGCTTGGGCCGGACTGTCTGAAGTCAATCTTAGTTTCTTGGTATACCTGTGCTTTATCGGTGTTATTGCGGCCTTGGTCCAAATTCTTGAGATGGTATTGGACAAATATGTACCCGCACTATACAGCGCTCTAGGTGTTTTCCTGCCGCTTATCACCGTGAACTGTGCCATCTTGGGCGGCTCACTGCTAATGGCAGAGCGCGGCTATAACTTCACAGAGAGTGTGGTTTACGGTATTGGTTCTGGTACATCTTGGGCGCTAGCTATCGCTGTTTTAGCAGGCATCCGAGAAAAGTTAAAGTACAGCGATATTCCAGATGGCTTACAGGGTTTGGGTATTGTATTTATCACCGTAGGTTTGATTTCCTTAGGCTTTATGTCGTTTGGCGGCATTGACCTTTAATAAGTGGAGAATTGAAGCAGTATGACGACTGAAATTATCTTAGGCGTAGCCATGTTCACAGTAGTGATCTTGGCACTGGTAGCCTTTATTCTTGCCGCTCGCAGTAAGCTAGTTGCTTCTGGCGACGTCAATATTGAAATTAATGGTGAAAAAACTATCACTGTTCCTGCTGGTGATAAGCTGTTGCAAACACTTTCTAACGCCGGTTTATTTTTACCTTCGGCCTGTGGTGGCGGTGGTAGTTGTGCCCAGTGTAAATGTGTTGTTTCTGATGGTGGCGGTTCTATGTTGCCAACTGAAGAGGCCCATTTTACTCGCAGAGAAGCCAATGAAGGGTGGCGACTTTCATGTCAAGCACCGGTTAAGCAAGATATGAAAGTTGAAGTACCCGAAGAAGTATTTGGTGTTAAGCGCTGGGAATGTACCGTTGAATCTAACCCTAATGTCGCCACCTTTATTAAAGAGTTAACCCTGCGTTTGCCTGAGGGTGAAAATGTAGACTTTAGAGCGGGTGGTTATGTTCAGCTAGAATGTCCTCCCCATGTGGTTAAGTACTCTGACTTTGATGTTGAAGAGGAGTATCGAGGTGATTGGGAGCGCTTTGGACTTTACCAGTACACTTCTGAAGTGAAAGAGCCACTAATTCGCGCCTATTCAATGGCCAATTACCCAGAAGAAAAGGGCGTGGTTAAGTTTAATATTCGTATTGCTAGTCCGCCTCCGGGATCTAAGGACATTCCCCCGGGCAAGATGTCATCATATGTATTTAACCTTAAGCCGGGCGATAAAATATCGGTATATGGTCCATTTGGTGAGTTCTTTGCTAAAGAAACCAAGGCCGAAATGGTATTTATCGGTGGTGGTGCGGGTATGGCGCCAATGAGATCGCATATTTTTGATCAGCTCAAGCGAATTAATTCCGATCGCAAGATCAGCTTTTGGTATGGTGCAAGATCTCTCAAAGAATGCTTTTACGATGAAGAATATGACAAGTTGGCCGCGGAAAATGATAATTTTGAATGGCACTTGGCACTGTCAGATCCTCAGCCTGAAGATAATTGGGATGGCCTTGAAGGGTTTATTCACAATGTACTCTATGAGCAGTACCTCAAGGATCACGAAGCTCCCGAAGACTGTGAATTCTACATGTGCGGGCCACCTATGATGAATGCTGCAGTGATTAAGATGCTTGAAGATCTGGGTGTTGAGCCAGAAAATATTATGCTTGATGACTTTGGTGGCTAAATATCCCAAATCCAGTAGCCTAGGGCAAACTAAGTTGTTTGCCTCATGGCGCTCTGTATTGATTTTAGCTATACTAGCGCTCGGTGGTTGCGGTAGTAAGCCCGAAGTATTAAATATTTCAGGCACCAAGATGGGTACCAGTTACCACATCACAGTTATTGCAGACCAGTTACCCCCTGAAGACTTAGAGCAGCAAATTGAGCAGCTGCTCGCTAAGGTAGACAACTCGATGTCTACCTATAAAAAGGATTCAGAAATTAGTCAATTTAATCGGCTGCCAGTTGGGCAGACTATGACTATTTCTCAAGAATTTGCCGAGGTTGTGAAAATCAGCCGTCAAATATGGCAACTAAGCAATGGTGCTTTTGATCCAACTATAGGTCCGCTTGTAGACTTATGGGGCTTTGGTCCAGGTGAAAGGCATGATTCAATCCCCTTACCCGAGACCATAGCGCAAACTAAAGCAAAGGTAGGTTTTGACGCTGTTGTGCTCCTAGAGCAAACGCTATCGAAAACCAAACCCGTCGCTTTGGATTTATCCGCTGTAGCTAAAGGCTATGCGGTGGACAGGGTAGCTGATCTACTTGAAATGCTCGCCCTGCCAGATTATTTGGTTGAGATTGGTGGAGAAATTCGTGTTAGCGGATTCAATGCGGATGCTGTTCCTTGGCGTATAGCGATGGAGCAACCACAGTTATTTGCCGAGGTGGATAAAGTCATTAATTTGACTGATATTGCTGTTGCCACCTCGGGTGATTACAGAAATTATTTTGAAAAGGATGGCGTGCGTTACTCCCATACCATCGACCCAGTAACTGGTCGGCCAATAGTCCATAACACGGCTTCAGTTACAGTGCTTTTGCCATCCTGTGCGCAGGCAGATGCATGGGCCACTGCTTTTTCAGTGATGGGTGCAGAACAGGGTATACAGTTGGCGGAAAAGCTTGGAATAGCCGCCTATATGCTGGTGAGGGAAAACGGGCAATTTGTTTCCGTGGCCAGCACGGATATTGATTTGCTTATAGATTAAATGTTTAAAGGTTGATATCAGTGATAGATATTTTGTTAGCAGTGTTGGGTTTTATAGTGTTGATCTCAATTATGGCAATTGGGGTTCTGCTCGGTAAAAAGCCAATTACTGGCTCCTGTGGCGGTGTTGCCGCTGCCCTTGGAGAGAAGGATTACACCTGTGAAATCTGTGGTGATGACCCCAACAAGTGCGATGAAATCTCCGCGGCATCTACCACTTTGTATAAAAACGCGGCTGACACAAAAAATAAGGATTAGTAATGGCAGATTTCTCTTATGACCTGGTTGTAATTGGTAGTGGTCCGGCGGGAGAGGGCGCTGCCATGAATGCAGTAAAACAGGGATTAAGTGTCGCTGTTATTGATGACCGCGCCCAACCGGGTGGCGGCTGTACTCACCTAGGTACCATCCCATCCAAGGCTTTAAGGCACTCTGTTCGCCGTATGGTGCAATACAATACTATGCCGATGTTTCGCTCGATTGGCGATCCACGTTGGTTTTCTTTCCCTGAGGTGATGAAAGCTGCTGAGGATGTTATTACCAAGCAAGTTGAAGGTAGAACCAAGGGCTACGCTCGAAATCGTATAAAGATTCATGTGGGTAGAGCCAAATTTATCAGCCCCAATGAGGTGGTTGTTTCCGATGCCTCAGGCAACCCACTGACAATTAAGGGCAATAACTTTCTTATAGCCACTGGCTCTAGACCCTACCGTCCAGACGATATTGATTTCGATCATCCTCTGGTTTTCGATAGCGATACTATTCTCTCCTTAGATCATTCCCCGCTCAATGTCATAATCTATGGTGCGGGTGTAATCGGCTGTGAATATGCCTCAATATTTGCCGGTTTGGATACAAGAGTTGACCTTGTCAATACGCGCGAATGGCTGATGAACTTCCTCGATGACGAAATCTCTGATGCGCTGAGTTATCACTTGCGCGACCTAGGTGTAAGTGTGCGCCACAACGAGGAGTATGAGCGGGTCGAAACCACAGATAACGGTGTAACATTGGTGTTAAAATCCGGCAAGCGAATCCATGGTGATGCGCTGCTATGGTCCAATGGTCGAACCGGTAATACCCATGATCTAGGCCTTGAAAATATCGGCCTAGAGGCGGATATGCGCGGCCAAATCAAAGTTAATAGTGACTACCAGACAGCTGTGCCTCATATATATGCCGCAGGTGATGTCATCGGTTGGCCGGCACTTGCTGGGGCCGCCTACGACCAAGGTCGTTTTGCCGCATCCCATATGTGCAATACCCCCGACAAATACAGGGTAGAGGATGTTGCTACAGGAATTTGGACTATTCCTGAAATAAGCTATGTGGGTAAAACTGAAGCCGAATTAACAGAGCAAAAAATCCCCTATGAAATCGGTTGCGCCTATTTTAAAGACTTAGCGCGGGCGCATATTTCTGAGGAAGAAGTAGGCATGCTTAAAATACTGTTCCATCAGCAGACCTTGGAAATCTTAGGCATACACTGTTTTGGTGCTGAAGCCGCGGAAATTATTCATATCGGTCAGGCCATTATGAATCAGCAGGGTGAGGCCAACAGTATCAACTACTTTCTGCGCACCACATTCAATTACCCCACCATGGCCGAAGCCTATCGCGTTGCGGCACTGAATGGATTAAACAGGGTCAGTCGCGAAAGCCGTCGGGCCTAGGTAAATTAGCCGCCTATCACCCTATTAACCACAGCTTGTAGTTGTGCCCATAGAGGCTTTACTGTTTAATCAGTGCATGAAGTCAAATCTATCATTCTACATCGGTATTCGTTACGTCTTAAGTAAGCGCAGAGAGGGTTTTTTGTCGTTTATTTCGGGGTTTTCATTTTGCGCTATGGCCATTGGTGTGATGACTCTGATTGTTGTGCTTTCGGTTATGAATGGTTTTGATCGTGAAATTAAGCAGAGATTACTCAATGTAATTCCCCATATGGTCATAAAGCAGGACCGCAGTATTTCTCCAGATTATGTGGCCCAGCTAGCACAACAGCTAGTGTCCGATCATTCTGCTGTTCGCGCGGCCATGCCTTTTATCGAGAACCATGCCATGTTGGCCAATGGCTCTGATCAACAGGCAGTATTGTTAAAGGGCATAGATACTTCGTGGCCATCAGCTAAGTTATTGGCTGACAATATGCTGAGGGGTGATATACAACAATTACAATCGGGTGAATTTGGTATTTTGTTGGGTAGTCAGGTGGCGAGGCGCCTTGCTGTCAGTGTTGGCGATACGCTCGAAGTTATATTGCCAAAACTTTCGATAACCCCTGTGGGGACTTTTCCGCGCCTAAAAATGATGCAGGTTATAGGCTTATTTGAAGTGGGTGCCCAAGTTGATGCAACCACTGCCTATATCCATTTTCGCGACGCTCAAAAGTTGTTGCAATTAGGCGATAACTATCAGGGCATCCATCTAGTCTTGGACGATCCATTTACAGCCCACAGTGCAGCTGGTTCTCTGGCGGCAGATTTAGCAAATGATCTAAGAATTGAGACATGGAGTGAGCAGATGGCAACGCTGTTTCAGGCTATGCGTATGGAAAAGTTAGTTGTTGGCCTGATGTTATCAGCGATTGTAGCGGTGGCAGTGTTTAATATTATTGCTTGCCTAGTACTTATGGTTGCAGATAAGCGCAAAGATATCGCAGTGCTGAGAACGCTCGGAGCTCAGTCAGAGCAAATTGTAAAAATATTTATTATTCAGGGCTCAGCTATAGGCATAGTTGGCGTGACCCTGGGCACTGTACTAGGTTGTATTATTGCGCTGTTTATCGGTGATATTGTGGCTTTTTTTGAACAGTTAACCGGCTTGTATATTTTCGATCCTGCGGTATTTATGATTAATTCTCTGCCGAGTAAACTGCTGTTTTCAGATATAGTATTGGTCGTTATGGGGTCCTCAATTTTAAGTATTATTTCAACTATTTACCCGGCTTTGCGGGCTGGACAGGTGTTGCCGGCGGAGGCATTGCGTTATGACCAGTAAAATCATACTAAAGGCGACAAACTTACAGCGCCAATACCAGCAGGGTAATTCGGGTGTTGCTCTGAGTGTTATTAAAGGTGTGGATCTTGAAATACATCAGGGCGAAAAGCTAGCTATTGTGGGTGTCTCTGGCTCGGGCAAGTCAACCTTATTAAACCTTATGGGCGGCTTAGATAACCCCAGTCAGGGTTCCGTGGTGCTTCAGGGCAAGTGCTGGAGTGACCTCGATTCAACTCAGCGCGCAGCATGGCGCAATAAGCATATAGGCTTTGTCTATCAGTTCCACCATTTACTCGATGAGTTTACGGCACTTGAAAATGTTTGTTTACCCAGTTTAATTGCCGGCGATAGGGTGCAGGGTGAGGCCTACGCAATGGAGTTATTACAGCGGGTGGGATTAGCTGATAGATTGCATCATCGCCCATCAGAGCTTTCAGGTGGTGAGCGCCAGCGTGTGGCTATTGCCCGAGCACTAGCGCGTAAACCTTCACTAGTGCTTATGGATGAGCCAACAGGTAATCTCGACCCAAAGACTGCAGAAGCGGTATTAAAACTGCTTATAGAGCTTAATAAAGAGCTTGAAATAAGCTTGGTGATAGTTACCCATGACCCTGTTATTGCCCAACAGTTAGATCGCACTATTAGTCTGGTCGATGGTGTTTTGGGGGCTGATCTTGGTTAGGTATCTACCGCTAACTATTGGCCTGAGGTATTTTTCCTCGGGTGGACGCAATAATGGGTTGGTTTCCTTTATTTCACTGCTTGCGCTGTTAGGTCTATCGCTTGGTGTTGGCTTGCTTATTTTGGTGCTGTCAGTGATGAATGGTTTTGATCGTGAAATGCGCGAGCACATTCTGTCTATTGTGCCTCATGTGCAAGTCACTAGTTCTGGGCCTGTCGAAGATTGGCAATCCCAGCAAGAGTCTCTCTCTACACTTCCTAATGTCGATGAAGTTACACCATTTAGTCAGCTAGAGGGAGTGGTTTTTTCAAACAATAATACTCGCCCTGTGCAGCTGTTGGGTCTGGATGCCGAAGAAATCCCCGCGGGTATGCAAGCAGTGCTAGATAAAGCCAGTTTAGCCATTCCTAACGCCGGTCAGTTGTTGCTATCCAAGCCCATTGTTGAGGCTCTGGGATTGAGTTCGGGACAGCGAGTAAGTTTTGTTATGCCTTCAGACTACAGGCGTCAAGCTAAGGTGGTTTCGCTTACACTTGCTGGTATTTTTGCAACAGGCACTGAAGTTGATCAGATGCTGGGAATTGTCTCGCTGAGTCAAGCGGGACAGATGAACGGAAATCACAACAGTGTCGATGGCTTTAGAGTGCAATTGCACGATCTATTTGATTCGAGAATTACCGCTCATCGCCTAATTACCCAGCTGCCTTTTGGTTTTAAAGTTATCGATTGGACTCACAGCCACGGCAACTTATATCAAGCCATTCAACTGTCCAGAAATATGGTGGGCCTATTAGTCTTTTTGGTGGTGGGTGTCGCCGCCTTTAACGTGATTTCTATGTTGATGATGATGGCGTTAAAAAAGCGCAAAGATATAGCTATTTTGCAGACCATGGGTGTATCTAAATCTCAGGTTCTTAATATTTTTCTTGTGCAGGGTATGCTAATAGCCACTGTTGGTATTTGTTGTGGTGTACTGTTGGGTATAGCGGGTTGTTATTGGGTGACTGATGCAGTGGCAATCATAGAGTCTTTTTTAGGGGCAAAATTGCTGAATACTTCAATTTACCCCATTGACTATGTGCCAGTTGATCTGAGGTCGAGTGATGTTGTCTTTGTTGCGCTTTCTGCATTTTTACTGACGTTATTGGCTACTCTTTATCCCGCAGTAAAGGCGAGTAACACAATGCCAGTTGAAGCGCTGAGGTATCAGAGCTAGCGCCTTATTAAGTGTTGCATTTACGTTTTTCTTTGCGTTCTTGCCAGTTTTTAAGCACCTTCCATCGCCATAGCTGAAACACAGCGAAGTAACTAATCAAGGCTAGAATACTGCCGCATAATAAGCTGCCCAAAAAAAGCGGTTTTAGAACATCTGAGCCTAGGCTTTTAAACCATTGCCAGTCCATTTGAGCCGAAAATTGTACGGGTTGCGTATCCAAGATGGTTGAACCTAGTTGGTAGGTCAAGAAAAACATAGGCGGAATGGTGATAGGGTTACTAATCCAGATCAGAATAATACCTATGGGTAGATTGGCGCCGAGCCAGTAGCATAGAATCACCGCGATTAATGTTTGCCCTGGTAGGGGTAAAAAAGCACAGAATATCCCAATGGCAAAGGCTAGGGACACTGAATGACGATTGATATGGAATAAATTTGGATCCCTTGCCAGTGACCTTATCCACCGTAAGGAGGGCACGTCCAACAGCTGATTGACGTCGGGCAAAAAGCGATGAATGGTCTTTCTGGGCATAATTTAAAACTTTTTGTTTGTCTGTGATTAATTTTATGTCGAATATTGCCCATAGTCACTATCTTTCATGCTTAAACAGCGGACATAGGTTAACAAGAAGGCTACAATACACTCACATTAAACTATAGGCATCGAGATTAGATTCATTGAATAACCAACCCAACAAAGCTCTTTCCATTCAGCATTTAGTTAAAACCTACGATAACGGCTTTCAAGCCCTTAAGGGTATAGATCTAGAGGTTGAAGAAGGCGATTTTTTTGCCTTGCTCGGACCCAATGGTGCCGGAAAGTCGACGACTATTGGGGTTATTTGTTCGCTGGTTAGAAAGAGTAGTGGCAGTCTCTCTGTGTTTGGTATTGATATTGATCAGGACTTCAGTGCGGCCAAGCAGTATGTGGGTGTTGTCCCTCAGGAATTTAATTTTAATCAGTTTGAAAAGCCTATTGATATTTTGGTTACTCAGGCGGGGTATTACGGTATTGCTGCCCCTGTGGCTACCAAACGCGCCAATAAATACCTCAAGCTGTTAGGCCTTTGGGAAAAGCGCGATATGCCATCCAGAAGCCTCTCTGGAGGCATGAAGCGCCGCTTAATGATTGCTCGAGCACTGATTCATGAGCCCAAGTTATTGGTATTGGATGAGCCCACTGCAGGTGTGGATATCGAGCTGCGTCGATCGATGTGGAGTTTTTTAGAGGATATTAATCGTCAGGGTACAACGATTATTCTAACGACTCACTATCTTGAAGAGGCTGAGCGCTTATGTCGAAATGTAGCCATTATTGACAAGGGTAAAATTGTAAAAAATACCAGCGTTAAAGACTTAATAAAGCAGCTTAATAAAGAGACCTTTATCCTTGATTTAAATAAAGAAATTAATAATATTGAGCCCTTGGATGGCTATCCTTTAACACTGGTTGATAGCACTACCATAGAGGTAGCTCTAGACAAGAGTAAGTCGCTAAACCAGCTGTTTGATCACCTTACCGCCAACGGACTTGAGATCATTAGTATGCGCAATAAGGTCAATCGTTTGGAAGAGTTATTTATTGATATGGTAGAAAAAAACCTAACTGCCGATGGGGTGGCAAATCATGAATAATCAGCAAAGGTGGATTGCCTTCACAACTATTGTGCGTCGTGAAATACGCCGCTTTATTCGAATTTGGCCGCAAACACTGGTACCGCCAGTAATCACCATGGCATTGTACTTTGTGATTTTCGGCAAATTAGTTGGATCGCGTATTGGTGAGATGTCGTCATTACCCTATATACAGTTTGTCGCTCCTGGGCTGATAATGATGTCTGTTATCACCAATTCATATTCCAATGTGGTGTCATCATTTTTTGGCTCAAAATTTCAAAGTAATATCGAAGAGTTATTAGTTTCACCAACGCCAAATTGGATTATTCTTCTGGGGTATATAGTTGGCGGCATGGCCCGTGGCTTAGGTGTTGGCCTGATTGTTACTCTGTTGTCGATCTATTTTGCTGACTTTAGCCTTTACAGCGTGCCAGTGACCATTGGCATCGTGCTTATGACCTCACTTATGTTTTCTCTGGCAGGCTTAATCAATGCTATTTTTGCTTCTAGCTTTGATGATATTTCCATTATTCCAACCTTTGTTTTAACACCGCTTATCTATCTTGGAGGGGTTTTTTATTCTATCGAGCTGCTGTCGGGTTTCTGGAAGTCTTTAACGCTTTTAAACCCCATACTTTATATGGTAAACGCATTTAGATATGGCATGGTTGGAATCACTGATATCAATATTGCTGGGTCTTTTGCCATGGTAGGGCTATTCTCAGCCATACTATTTATGGTGGCCCTGTGGCTCTTGGAAAAAGGCTCGAGGTTAAGAAGTTAATGGCTGATTACACTTTCACTGAGCTAGGTAAAGAAACAAGCTACAGCGACTCCTATGATCCAAGCCTTTTATGCCCTATACCCAGAGTTAAGGCCAGGCAAGTAGAGAAGCAGTCTAGCTCACTGCCATTTGTCGGTGTGGATGTCTGGACAGGCTATGAATTATCTTGGTTGAATCTAGATGGTCTGCCGCAGATTGCCATTGTTGAATTTATGATTCCCTGTGATAGCGAATCAATTGTCGAGTCAAAGTCCTTTAAACTCTACCTAAACTCCTACATACAGACTAAGTTTGCCTCAATCGAAGCGGTGCAGATTCAGCTAGTCAAAGATATTTCTGCCGCCACTGGTGCCGTCGTGGAGGTATGCCTGTATGAGATAGCCGAATATCAGGGTATACAGCCCGTAAGTGAGCCTCAAGGGCACTGCATAGACAGGCAGTCGCTGGTTATAGATAGATACAGTCCAGATAGTACGCTACTGGGTGTGGAGGGCGAAGAGCAGGTGAGTGAGACCCTATACTCACACCTGTTAAAAACCAACTGTCCTGTGACCGACCAGCCAGATTGGGCATCTATCTATATTTTTTACAAAGGGCCTAAGATCGATCGTGCAGGGTTGTTGAAATATATTGTTTCATACCGACAACATCAGGATTTTCATGAGCAGTGCGTCGAGCAAATATTTATGCACATTCTATCCGCTTGCGAGCCTGCCGAGCTTTCAGTTTACGCCCGCTATATGCGCAGAGGAGGGCTAGACATCAACCCCTTTAGAAGTACCCACACAGCGCGGCCACCTCTATTCCGGCAGGTGCGCCAATAATTAGGCCAGACTGGTTCGTAAAAACTCTGCCAGTAAATCTGTGGCCTTATTTTTGTTGCTCTTGCGCACATTCAATAGGCTAATCCCCACTGTCCCCAGATCTGGATAGCGTTGCGAGGGGGGAATGATTCTTAGATTTTCCGGCACGGTGCTCTTGGCTAGAACTGTAACCCCAAGACTTTCTTGGATGGCGTATTGAATTCCGGTTAGATCGGGGATGTTGTAAACGATCTGCCATGGTTGCTTGATTTCGTTTAATGTCCTTATGGCTCTCTGTCGATAGATACAGCCCTCAGGCGCCACAATTAGCGGCACTGGCGGCGGTTTCTGGTGATTGTATTCCGGCCCTGACACCCAGACTAAATTGTCGGTCTTTACAAGATTTTCAGACTCTTCCAGTGGATTATTTTGCAAGGCTAGGATCAGGTCATGGGCTGCCTTTCCAGATCTCGACAGCAGGGTCTTGCTAAGCTCGCAGTTTACTTCGAGGGTTACATTGGGATAGGCCTTGGCAAATCGTCCAACTATCTTTGGCAATAGTATGGTGGCAAATTCACTGGGAATGCCTAGGCGCACCTTACCCATAACCGTGCTTTTGGCGCATTCACTCACCGCGAGGTCATTAAGTGAGAGTATTTGTTTGGCATACTCATAAATGGTTTCACCTGCGTTAGATAAAATAAGATTTTTACCTTCTCTCACTAATAGCGTTTCGTCTAGCATTCCCTCGAGTCGGTTTATTTGCAGGCTAATAGCGGGCTGAGATCTGCCCAGTATATCGCCTGCTTTTGTGAAGCTATTAAACTCGACAACAGTCACAAAGGCGCGAAGCAAATCCATGGGTAAATTTTTCATAGTTAAGCGCTTTTTTATGGCAATTTTTGGTATTTATAAAATTAATGCATTCATTATATCTATTAATTTAACTTATTTCATTTACAGCGATATTATTTACCTGTCATTCAGGCAAATTCCATTTATTTTATGTCTATACCACAGCAGTTAAGTATTACTCGATTTCACGATTATCATGTCGAGGCCGGCGCTAAGATGGTTGCTTTTGCTAACTATTCAATGCCTATTAACTATCCCGATGGCATCATGCAAGAACACCTCCACACTCGCGAGGCCTTGGGCTTATTTGATGTTTCCCATATGGGGCAAGTCATTGTTCGCGGTGTCAACGCAGCCGAGCAGTTGGAAAAGCTTATGCCTCTAGATTTGCACAATCTTGCTGTCAATCATATGACATATAGCACCCTAATCAACGAACAGGGTGGCGTTCTCGATGATCTAATGATTACTCGATGGGATGAGCAAACATTTTTTATCGTTGTTAATGCTGCCTGTAAGCAACAGGATATTCAGCATTTTCGCGATCATCTTTGCGATACTGAAGTAACCGAGCTGCAAGATTGGGGTCTATTGGCCCTTCAGGGTCCACAGGCGGTTGAGATACTTGCCAACCATGCTCCTGAGGTAGCTGACTTGCATTTTCTGCAAGGCTGTGAGGTTTCTATTCAAGGCTGCAGCTGCTATGTCACAAGATCCGGCTATACAGGCGAGGATGGTTTTGAGCTGTCGATCAAACCCGATGACTGCTCAGCGGTAGCTGACGCTTTATTGAATAATCCATCAGTTCGATGGATTGGTTTAGGGGCTCGTGATTCTCTGCGCCTAGAAGCGGGATTGTGTCTCTACGGACACGATATGAATCAGAAAACCAGTCCAGTTGAAGCCAGTTTACTTTGGAGTGTCAATAAATCGCGTCGTACTGGTGGTGATAAGCCAGGTGGCTTCTTGGGCTCAGATACAGTTTTGCAGCACATTGAACAAGGTGTATCACAAAAGCGCGTAGGCTTCAGTGTTGAGGGCCGGGCGCCTGTGCGAGAGGGCGCAGAAATAGTCGATGAGAACGGTGCGGTTATCGGGACGATCACCAGCGGCGGTTTCTCTCCAAGCTTGCAACAGCCCATAGCCATGGGTTATATCGCCATTGATTACGCAACTACAGGAACAAAAGTAAATGCCATGGTACGAGGCAAGTCTCGGCCACTCATTGTTTGCTCCATGCCATTTGTACCCCACAAATATTACCGAGGATAACTGAGGAGAAGTTAGATGCTTCAAAAGAAACGCACGCTCAATGATCTGCAACATGCTGAACAATTCGCTTCACGACATGTAGGGCCAAACCTTGAGGACCAACAGGCAATGCTTGGCACCCTCGGACTAAACAATTTACAGCAGCTTATTGAGCAGGTTGTTCCTCAATCTATAACTAACACTCAGCCCCTTGATTTACCGTTGCAGTGCACTGAAACCGAGGCGCTCAAGGAGCTTCGGCAGATTGCTAGTAAAAATAAAATTGTTAAAAGTTTTATAGGTCAGGGTTATTACGGCACCCTAACGCCCAATGTTATTCTGCGAAATATACTTGAAAACCCCGCTTGGTATACAGCCTATACACCATATCAGCCGGAAATTTCTCAGGGTCGTTTAGAGGCTTTGATCAACTTTCAAACTATGGTGACCGATCTCACAGGGCTGGAAATAGCCAATGCATCGATGCTGGATGAAGGCACTGCTGCCGCTGAGGCAATGACGCTATCTCGCCGTGTATCCAAGTCTACATCTAACCGCTTTTATGTGGATAGTGATTGTTTGCCGCAAACCATAGATATCATTGCCACCCGAGCCGAACCTCTGGGCATAGAGATTGTGATAGGCAAGCCCGATGACTGCAGTGGTGATGTGTTCGGTATGTTACTCCAATATCCGGGTGCCAGTGGTCTTATTCAAGATCACAGAGAAACCATAGCTCGGGTTAAGGCCCAGAAGGGCATAGTCGTTATGGCGGCGGATATTCTCAGTCTAGTACTCCTTGAACCTCCCGGTTCATTAGGCGCAGATATTGCCATAGGCTCTACTCAGCGCTTCGGTGTGCCCATGGGTTTTGGTGGCCCACATGCTGGCTATATGGCCACCAGAGAGGCCTACAAGCGCAATCTGCCCGGTCGCATTGTCGGCCTTTCACAGGATGCACAGGGCAACCCAGCCTACAGGTTAGCTCTGCAAACCAGAGAACAGCATATTCGCCGTGAGAAAGCTACATCAAATATCTGTACTGCACAGGTTTTATTGGCGGTTATAGCAGGGATGTATGCGGTTTATCACGGCCCTAAGGGATTGTCAGATATTGCAAATCGAGTTCATATGCTGACCACTGTATTAGCGCAGGGTTTAATTGAAAACAATATAGCGGTAGTTAATAGTAGTTGGTTTGATACGCTGACTCTGTGCACCGGAGAAAATACTGCGGCTATAGTTGGCAGAGCTGAAGCCAATAATATTAATTTACGTCAAATTGATAGAGATCACCTGGGTATCTCCATCGATGAAACCACTAGCGCCAAAGAAATTTCACTGCTGTGGGATACCATTATTGGCCATCACAGTTTGTCTATTGATCATCTAGCAGAGCAGGCGTTGCAGAATATTCCGGGCAATATGATGCGCACTGAGAGTTTTCTCGATCATGAAACTTTTAATAGTTATCACTCAGAAACAGAAATGCTGCGCTATATTCGCAAGCTTTCAGACAAGGATATTGCTCTCGATCGAGCTATGATCCCCCTCGGCTCTTGCACCATGAAGCTCAATGCTACTGCAGAGATGTTGCCAGTTACCTGGCCTGAATTTGCCAATATTCACCCGTTCGCTCCAGCCAATCAAACCCAAGGCTATCAAAAACTGATTGCAGATTTAGAAAGCATGCTGTCAGAAATTACTGGTTACGCGGGTATCTCATTGCAGCCAAATGCCGGCTCTCAGGGTGAATATGCCGGTCTCTTAGCTATAAAAGCCTATCATGAGAGTCGTGGCGATCATCACCGCAATATTTGTTTGATCCCAAGCTCTGCCCACGGTACCAATCCAGCCTCAGCTCAGATGTGCGGAATGAAAGTCGTGGTTGTCGCCTGTGATGAACAGGGTAATGTGGATATAGACGATCTCAAGTTAAAGGCTACAGAGCACAGTGAAAATCTTTCAGCGATTATGGTGACCTATCCATCAACACATGGAGTTTTTGAAGAAAATATTACCCAGCTATGTGATATTGTTCATCAAAATGGCGGCCAGGTATATATTGATGGCGCTAATTTGAATGCCATGGTGGGTATATGTCAGCCAGGTAAATTCGGCGGCGACGTATCCCACTTAAATTTGCATAAAACATTCTGCATTCCCCATGGCGGTGGCGGCCCGGGTGTAGGTCCAGTTTGTGTTGGTGAGCATTTAGCAGAGTTCTTGCCGCAAGATACTTCTGCCAGTCGGCGCGGCGGCAGAATATCCGCTGCACCTTTCGGCAGCGCCAGTATCTTACCTATTACATGGATGTATATCAGAATGATGGGTTATGCCGGACTGAGACAAGCAACCGAAGTGGCCATACTAAATGCCAACTATATCGCCAAGCGCTTAGAATCTAAATACAGCATCTTATTTACCGGTGCCAATGATCGTGTCGCCCATGAATGTATTGTTGATACTCGCGATATAAAAGAGCAGACGGGTGTCAGTGTCGACGATATTGCTAAGCGTTTAATTGATTACGGCTTTCATGCACCAACAATGTCCTTTCCGGTAGCGGGAACTCTAATGATCGAGCCGACGGAGAGTGAATCAAAGCGTGAAATAGATCGCTTCTGTGATGCCATGCTCTCCATAGCTGACGAAGTGGCTGAGGTTGCCAGCGGAAAGTACAGCCCAGAGGATAACCCTCTAGCGGGTGCACCCCACACAGCGGAAGTTGCCACAGCTGATGAATGGCACCACAGTTACAGTAGAGCTGTAGCTATTTATCCATCAGAGTTTTCTCGAGGCAATAAGTATTGGCCGCCGGTGGGGCGCCTAGACAATGTGTTTGGTGATCGTAATCTTGTGTGCTCCTGTACTTCAATCAAGGATTATCAGTAGAGATACTATGACTGGCGGGGGTTATTCCTCGCCGGTCATTTTTTTGGCATATTAAAGCTACTGGGAATCATTATTATATATTAGCACCTAAATTCAGCACCTCTCGGATGACAAGAGTAATTAAATTCCATTGCTTTTAAAACAGGCTTTGTGTAAAGTTTCGCCGCTTAAAAGTTACGCCATAGGAAAATCTAATAATGGCATAATTTGAATATGGTGAGGTGTCCGAGTGGCTGAAGGAGCACGCCTGGAAAGTGTGTATGCGTTAATAGCGTATCGAGGGTTCGAATCCCTCTCTCACCGCCATATTACTATTCACTTGGGTTCACCAAGGTTCACTAAAATATTGTAAACCCATGTTATATGGGTACTTTTTCTTTATTATAATTCACCATACTTCACCTGCAACCTGTATAATATTGGGTACTATATTGGGTACTGAGGTTGTTATGCCAGGTGAAAAACTACTTTCTGAATCTGCTTGTAAGTCTGCAAAACCTAAGGACAAGGTTTACTACTTAAATGATGGTAAAGGGTTACGTTTACGTGTAAGGCCTGACGGAAGTCGTACATGGATTTTTCGTTATCGCTACGACCTTAAAGAAAATAATATCGGTCTTGGTCCATATCCTCAAGTGACACTAAAGGTTGCTAGAACAAAGGCGGAACAGAATAGGCAAATAATTGCTCTAGGCAAAAATCCAAGTGTCGAAAAGAAAGCTGCCAAAACAAAACAATTAATAAAGAACTCTCATACCTTTGGTGTGATTGCTAGGGAGTGGATTGAGCATAACAAAGACACTTGGAGTGAATCTCATTTAGAGCGAAACCAAGGCCTTTTGAGGCGTTATTTACTTCCAGACTTAGGTCGTTTACCTATCACAACAATAGATGAGCAACTTTTATTTGATGTCCTAAGGTTAGTTTATGATAAGGGAGTCAAAGAGTCTGCCAGACGGTCAAGAGTTATCGCAGCGCAAATTTTTTCATTTGGTCGATCAACTCAAAGGTGTATTGATAATCCGGCAAAAGCGATGTCTGATAATTCATACTTTAAACGCCCGCCGATTAAGCACTTTTCAGCAATAGCACAAGATGACGTTCCCTTGTTAGTTGCGGAGTTGAAAAATAAGGATGGCAAGCAAAGACTAAAACCTCAAACTGTTTGTGCACTATTTCTGGCCATGTACACAGGCCTTAGAGATAAATCGATTAGAGGAGCCAAATGGAAGGAAATCGACTTTAATAAAGAGTTATGGACAGTTCCTTCGCATCGAATGAAAAGCAGAAGGCAGCATGAAGTTCCATTACCAGATCAAGCAATTAGTGCATTAAAAAATCTTCAGCCGATAACTGACAAGGGCCCAGAGTCATTTATATTTGCAGCAGCAACCAAATCAGGTTTCATTGCCGAAAATACATTACGTTTAGCCCTGCATAGATTAGGCTTTAAAGTGACTGTCCATGGCTTTAGATCATTAATCACAGATGTTTTAAATGAAAACGGATTTAACGCTGATGCGATCGAAAAACAATTGGACCACAAAGAAAAAAACAATGTTAGAAAGGCATATTTGCGATCAGAGTTTATGGAGAAGAGAAAAGAAATGATGCAATGGTTTGCTGATTGGTGTGAAAGAAATATAGCTATAAAATAATAACTTATTCATTGTTAATTATGAGGTGGCATATGCCACGCAAAAAAACGATTCAGCCAAACCCCATTGAGTCATTTTCTTTAGAAGATGGAACTATCGTTGAGGTTAGAGATGAAACTTGTCTAGAAACTGGTAAAGGCTTGTATAAAAGACATGAATATGAAGCTATTCGTGATGCGGTGCTTGAGCAGATTTTTTCTACTTACGTTGATAAGAAGGGTAAAAAAACTCTTGGGCATAGAGATAATGACATTCTCAAGTCTGGTTATACTTTCGACAAATGGTATGTATTAAATCGTTTTCCAGATAGAGATGAATCACAGATAAGAAAAAAATTATACAAAGACATCAAAACAAATATTAAAGTTTATATTGATGCAATAGAAAGCAATAAAATATAGGTACTTTTTACCCCCTAAAAATTTGTTTTAGTCTAATTATCATTGCTCCATCAATCACTGAAATTTATGGAGTATTACATGAAGATACTAAGAATCGAAGATGTCTCAAATCTAACTGGGCTTTCTAAGTCGTCTATATACAAACAAGTCCGTCAAAATCAATTTCCACAAAGTATCAAACTTACTGCTCGGGCTACTGGCTGGGATAGTCGAGAGGTTGAAAAGTGGATTACTAACAAGATTAATCAAAAATTAGTTAATGTTCAGGATAAAGCCTTATTACCACTTCATGAGGTGGGGAATAGCGAGGTGTCTAGTGAAGATTTATCCTGATCAAATCCCCCCTGAATTAAAAACACTTGATACATTTCTTTTATGGAAATACTTCAAAAAGCCGGATGGAAAGCTAATAAAGTCGCCTGTATCAGAGACAGGTGTGAGAATGGGGTACAACGATCCTGATGTACTTATGCCTTTCGAGTCTGCAAGGGAATTGCTTTCTAAGGGCAATGATTTAGGTATGGGTATAAGTCTTCGCGATGGAATAGAGATCAGCGTGGGTAATGACTCTGGGTATCTATGGTGCTTGGATTTTGATGGCTTTGTTAATCCTGATAGCACCCAATTTGATGACGGTGTTAAGACATTTATAAATACCTTTCCCAGCTATACCGAAATATCACCCAGTGGCACTGGTTTCAAATACTTTTTTGTTTGTGATCGGAAGCCTCAGAGTAAATACAAAATTAAGTTTGGGCCTTCAGAGTTTTCTGAGGAGTACCCGAATATCACAAAGTATTCACAAAGAGAGATAGAGGTTTTTAGCTATAAGCTTTTTCTAGCACTTACAGGTGATTTCTTAGATCCATCTAACCCCGACATTAGGTTTTTCTCAACCACTGAGTTAGATGGCATGTTAAAAGACCTAAACAAGTGGGCTAAAAGCACAGGTGGGTTAGGTAACACTGAGTCGACCGATCCTATAAAGAATGATATATCAAGCTCATCTAATGCGTCCTACAGTAAACTTACTAAACCCTCCCTTGAAATAGTTTTGGGCTTTATTGACCACTTTGATGAGCAAGTGTGGACTGATGTTGCTAATCTGCTAGCAAGGGTCTATGGAGAAGAGGGGCGCCAATATTTTCATTCTTACAGTTCTGGTGTCTATGCTGATATTCCCTATCCAGATTATGACAAAGAGGAATGTAATGTTCGTTTTGACAGAGCTTTAAACGATTTAGAGAAAAAGCCAGATGGTTATGGCATTAGGTATATTGTTGATACAGCTAGAAAACATCCTGATTGGAGTGAATCATTCTTAGAATACGAGCCACTTTTCGATTTTGAATGCAAAAACCAGCCAAGTGAATTTTCAGATATACAAAATACCGATTTAACAAGTCCCCCAAAAGAAGACCTTCCATTAAATATTGATCGCACTGATATAAAAAACGGTGAGCGATTTCGTGATCAATTTTGTAACAAGATTCTTTTTGTCCGCGACACAAGTGACGTGTTGTATTTTGATTCTACCAAAGGCTGGACTTTTGGTAATTCAGATTTACCAATGCAGTTAGCGAAGAAGGTTGTTGCCAAAATGGCATCTGACTGTGCTGTTGCAATAAGAGAGGGTAAAGATGTAAAAAAAATGTTAGCAGAAGTTAAAAGAAGCAGTTCAAGACGTAGCCTTGAGGATATGATTAAGGTTGCTAAATCAGAAAAAGGGATGTCTGTATCTCTCTCAGAGCTAGATAGAGATCCTTGTTTGTTAGGTGTTAAGAATGGGGTAGTAGATCTTCGTAAAGGTTCACTATTACAATCAAATCAAAAACTACTTGTAACTAAATCCTGTAATGTTGAATTTGATGCAGGTGCAGATTGCCCGCAATTTAAATTGTTTTTAGAGCAAGTAGTACCCATCCAAGAGCAGCGTGATTTTTTAGTCATCGTTATGGGCTATTTCTTAACAGGGCTTTCAACTGAGCAATTTTGGTTCTTCTTTCATGGTGTAGGAAGTAATGGTAAATCGGTGCTAATTACACTGCTAGAAAAATTGATGGGTGATTATGCTGCAAAAATACCAACAGAAATGCTTATGCAACAAAATCGAAGTTCAGCAGGTGCTGCGCCTGACTTATTACTTCTAAAGGGAAAACGATTGGTATTTTGTAATGAGACTAAAGAAGGACAGCGTATCGATGATTCCCGACTGAAAGAACTCACGGGCGGCGACACAATCTCAGCCAGACCCGTTTATGGTAAGAAGTTTATTACTTTTCGGCCCACGCACAAATTAGTTGTTGTAGGCAATTACCATCCTACAGTTTCGGACGATAGCCACGGGTTTTGGAGGCGGGTTGTACTGTATCCATTTTCAACAATTATTGCTCAAGATCAACAAGATAGGCAGTTGTTGGAAAAATTGTATGGAGAGGGGCCGGGCATACTGAATTATTTACTAAAGTCTTTAAATATTTACTTTAACACTGGGCTAAAAATGCCAGATAGTTTGTTGAAAGCCACTCTAAAATACCGAACAGAAGAAGATCGAATACAGCAGTTTTTAGACGAAGAATGTGTAACTGAACCAGGGAAAACAATACTTAAAGCTTGTCTGTACACGAAATACAGAAACTGGTGTGGCGAGAATGGTTTATGTGCACTCTCATCGAATAGATTTGCAAGGAAGATTGGTGCGAAGGGTTTTAGTGTTATGAAAGACAAACGGACATGGGAAGACATTGATTTATCTCCCTTTTAAAAACCTAGTTGCGCAAATGCGCTAATAATTGTGAATTATAAAAACTTTTCAAAAATTTGTTCTTAAGGGGTTTTATGAAAATAGGGGTTAATTAGCGCAATAGCGCATTAAAAAATCTTTATTTGAAGGTGAGATTGGAGGATATGAATATTGGCTATATGCCTAATAAAACAGGAGAGAAATTGTGGCTAGAAGTAAGTGGAAATTAAAAGATTATGGCTCTGGCTGGAGCGCAAATGAAATTTCTGATGATTTAAATGAATTATCAAGTGAGGGGTGGGAAATGTATAAAACGTTATCTATACCAGAGAGTTACGAGATTTCCAGATTTCCGGACAAAGTTCCCGGCTTGAATGATGGTGACAGTGTGGCCATGAAATTTACATTGCGAGTTATGTTAAGAAGGTAATCAAAACCATTTTCGATTATCAAGAATGCCGTGCTTGGCTATTGTGACTCTTATATTGATACCAGTTGCTTATTTAGTAGGAAGCCTTCCTAAGGTCACTGATTAAATCATGGAGTACACACTTTGCCACTACCTAACCTAAACGCACAATGCACGGCTAACAACCGCAAAACAGGTAAACGCTGCAAGAACCCTGCTGCATATGGATGCAAAACATGCAGATACCACGGAGCAAGACGTAACATATTAAAAGGCACCAAACACCCCAACTATAAGCACGGAAAACGCACAAAAGAATCAATGGCTACATACAGTTACAAGGTTGCAGAGCTCGATTATCTCGAGGCGATTGCGCATTCAGTTGGCATAATGGATGGTCCCAAAAGGGCAGGTAGAAAACCGAAGATCAAGTTGAAAAAATAATATTTTTGTATGTAAACCAAACATCATTTGTATCGTTTTAACAAAATCGAATATCTAAAAAATAGGCAATCATAATGAAGATGCTCATAAATGTATCGCATACATCACGGTTTACATTTGATGCACTGTGCCCAGCGGAATTGAAAAAGTTTTGTTAATTTCCGGATTTAGTTCGATGTTCGCAATTAAATTTTGATCGATTTGAAATGAACAACCCAAGGTGACAGAGATGAAAAACAAGGTAACTTTCCCCCTGAACTGTATTGCGCTTATTTTGGCAAGCCAACTTGCTGGTTGCGGTAGCGATGGTGATAAAGATATCGTTAGTATTGAAACAGATACAACGACCAGTGCCTCAACCGATAATACCCCAGTAATTACTCTCGTTGGTAGCGAAAGTATCGAAGTTGTGTATAACGCTGTGTTTGGGGACTTGGGTGCAGAAGCGCATGATGATTCGGGTGCTGCAGTCACCGTAACAACGCAAGGAACCGTCAATACAACCATGCCTGGTAATTATGAGCTGACTTATACTGCAACGGATGTCAGTGGTAACTGGTCTCAAGCAACCAGAACAGTGGTGGTGCTTGAGGATACTTCGCAAAGCGCAATCATTACCACGCCACAAGGACCTCTTTCATTCTTTTATGACGGAGTTTTGAAAGGTGCAGATTATTGGTCCGAAGAGCCAAAAATATTGTCGGCGGGCATGGGCTTTGATGGCATTGTCGCAATTGATGCTCCAGAGTTAACTATTGACTCTGTCCGTGCGGCTGGCGGTGCTTGGTCATCAGACATTTATTGTGGCTCGGGGGGTCAAAACCACACTGCCACTTCAACTCGCACTCAAGTTGCTAGGGCTTATATTATTCAGGAACCTAATGGGGAACTAAAAGATGGCGCTATCGGTCTTGATGGTTTGCCCATTGTGCTTAGTTGGCCGATTGATACCAGTACTCTAAGTCTGACCGATTTCCAATTTACATTAAACACTGGTGACATTGTAAGGCCGTTGGCTGTAGGCCCCGCACCAAACATTGAAGACAATGAGCGAAATACACCGGTAGTTTTCGGAGAGTTTGGCAACAGATTACCGAGCGATCATCCTGATTCTCGTTTTCCGATAAAGCTAGAAATTGTTGAAGATGACACGCCATTGATGATGGTTGGCCCAGGCGGTCAAGTCGTCAGTGCCGTAGGGCTTACCTGGGAAACCGATTCCAGTCCGTATGATGAGAATAACGGTCCAAGATTAGT
>CAXRCX010000001.1:0-14774 GCA_964229255.1 Porticoccaceae bacterium | reverse complement strand
ATTTTGGACTGATCCACTGATCTATCAAGGCGGGTCAGATACATTCCTGGGTCCCTGCGAAGATATTGCCATGGCTGATACCAGTTGGGGTATTGATTTTGAAGCCGAGGTCGCAGTGATTGTTGATGATGTGCCTATGGGCATATCTCCCGAGAACGCGCGAGACCATATCAAGCTCGTCATGCTAGTCAATGATGTTTCGCTGCGCAATCTAATCCCGGGGGAACTGGCCAAGGGTTTTGGTTTCTATCAAGCTAAACCCAGCAGTGCTTTCTCCCCTGTCGCAGTAACTCCAGACGTATTGGGGGATGCCTGGGATGGAGCCAAATTACACCTGCCCCTTAGGGCGATTCTCAATGATAAACTGATTGGCCAACCTAATGCTGGCGTCGATATGACCTTTGACTTTGGGCAGCTGATTGCCCATGCCGCTAAGACGCGCCCCCTGTGTGCTGGTACAATTATTGGCTCGGGCACAGTGTCTAACCTTGATCGCTCCAATGGTTCCTGCTGTTTAGCCGAGGTGCGTATGCTGGAAATAATAGCCAATGGCAGTGCCAGCACCGACTTTATGCAGTTTGGTGACCGTATCCAAATTGATATGCACGACCACAGTGGCCAGAGTATCTTTGGTGAAATTAATCAGCAGGTAATCCAGTATGTCGACTGATACAGATCTTCAGCTTTACAGCTACTACCGCTCGTCGGCGGCGTATCGGGTGCGGATTGCCCTTGAAATAAAACAGCTCAGTTATCATCAGCTGCCGATTAATTTGCTTAGCGGTGAGCATAGGCAATCTCAGTACCTGCAGACTAACCCCGGGGGGCTGGTTCCAACCATAACCACCGCTGAGGGTACATTGACCCAGTCTCTGGCGATTATCGAATATCTAGAAGAGCGTTATCCTAAACCCAGCCTGCTGCCGCAGAGTGCTATGGATCGCGCTCAGGTGCTCTCGATTGCCTATCAGGTTGCTATGGATATTCATCCATTAAATAATCCCCGAGTGACGCAGTTTCTCGGAGCCACAATAGGCTTAAATAAGCAGCAGAAACTGCATTGGTATCACCATTGGATTGCGCAGGGGTTTGGCGCCTTGGAAACTAACCTAAAAGCACTTAACAGCAATGGGCGCTATTGCTTTGGCGATAGCCTGACCATGGCAGATATCTGCCTGATACCCCAAGTCTACAATGCCCTCCGTTTTGACTGCCCTATGCAAGACTACCCGCTTATTAGTGCCATCTATAGTCACTGCTCTGACTTGGCTGAGTTTATTGCCGCCAGCCCAGAATCACAGCCCGACTGTCCAGCTAAAGGCGGTGAATTGGCATGAAGTTTTTCTCCTATAAAAACCGTCCATTTCACCTCGGGCCCTACCCACTTGAGCGTCTTGCTAGGCAAGATGGCATGCCGGATTTATCTGCTGTGCCAACCATGCAACCGGTCAGCTTCCGCAAACCTGAGCAAGATAGTCTATGCAATGCAATGGTAAATTATCAGGCGATGCTTGATGCGATTAGGGATGGCATGGTCAAAAAGGAAGCCGCTGAGATTCCTGCAGATATAGCGGAGAGATCCCGGCATCTAAAATCATTTGGCTACTATCAGGATGCATCTCAGGTTGGCATATGCAAACTGAGTGCCGCGATGATGCTAGACAGTCCAATTAGCAACCCCGACATGGGTGAAATAGGCCAACTGGTAAATGAAATACAACCCAAGACCTTCTCCTCCGGCATAGATATCGTGATGGCGGAGCTCAGGGAAGTCATGAGCTCACCACCCAGAGGTATTGACCACCATACCGATGTGATTGTGTTTTTATACGAGTATCCTCGTGATCCATTAGCTGGGGAGAGTGGATACAACTGGCTTCGTGATTCCCAAAGACAAAGAGCCTGTTTGAGAGCCGCTGAGACCGCTGTCATCATATCCAACTATATTCGGCTGTTGGGCTTTGAGGCTCGGGCGCACTCGGGATCCTGTAGTGATGTGGATCTTAATAAGCTAGCAGTAGCCAGTGGTCTTGCCCGGGTTGAATCAACACCAGAAGGCGCTGTGATAACCAATCCTTACACAGGACAGCGTTTTGGGCTTTGCGCAGTAACCACCACCATGGAGCTATCTGCCGACCGCGCGCTGGCTACTACATTTGGACCTCTCGATTATTTGCGAAGTCATGGGCCAGCCTGGTGGTTGGGTTACGGTGCATCGAAAAATAAGTTCAATCAGCTTGGATACAAGAATCGGGCCTTTAAAGACGGCTCCTTTCCTTTTGAGAAAATTAAACGCGTGGATTCTCCCACCACGTTTTTTGATGAACAACGCATTCCAAGAGTGCCTAAACGAACCGATATGTTTGCCAGAGCCATTTTCGGAGACTTGGGAACCCATGTCCAAGAAGGGGCCAAGAATGGTAACCATACAAGGAAGAGCCCGACCTCCTTTGCGGCACGACGTCCGCTTGGCGCTTTTGTGTTGCTTCAAGACGGGCCAAGTGCTGATAGCGTTTCTGAGCAGGCAAAAAATGAACAAGAAAATGCGGATAATATTAAGGCTGCTCTCTATTATCTGGGTGCGGACGCCGTGGGTATTTCCCGTTGCCCTGAGTGGGCCTACTACTCGCATAACGCACTGGGCGAGCCTCTAGAGGCTTATCATCCCAATGCTATCTCTGTCATTGTTGATCAGGGCCATGAGACGATGGAGGGAGCCTCGGGAGATGACTGGATATCCTGTTCCCAGTCGATGCGTGCCTACCTGCGATTTTCTCTACTCGGTGGAATTGTCGCCAGCCAGATTCGAAATCTTGGTTACAAAGCGCGTGTTCATTCGGTGATGGATGGCGAAGTTTTGCATCCGCCACTTTTACTTCTCTCGGGTCTGGGGGAGGTGAGTCGTATTGGTGAAGTTATCCTCAACCCCTATCTGGGACCCCGACTAAAGTCTGGCATTATCACGACCGACATGCCCCTTGCCTATGACAAGCCAATCGATTTTGGCCTACAAACGTTCTGCAATAACTGTAATAAATGTGCGAGAGAATGTCCTGCAGGTGCAATTACTGCCGGCCCTAAGCGCATGTTTAATGGTTATGAGATATGGAAATCGGACAGTCAAAAATGTACCACCTATCGAATAACCCAAGCCTCGGGTGCCATGTGTGGTCGGTGTATGAAAACCTGTCCCTGGAACCTAGAGGGGCTATTTTCCGAGGCGGCTTTTCGATGGCTAGCGATGAAAATGCCTAAGATGGCCAAATGGCTGGCCAAGTTGGATGACAAACTTGGTAATGGCTCAATCAATCCTCTCAAACGCTGGTGGTGGGATCTGGAAATGGTCAATGGCAGCGCCTACAAGAAACCTGAGCAGGAAATAGCCTATCGCGAATTGAGCACAGATCTCGATTTGAAGCATGAGGACCAGACATTGGCGGTCTATCCAGCCAATCTTGCGCCACCGCCTTACCCCTTCCCCTTTCCGATGGATCGGGAAGCCGGGATTGAAGCCTATGATCGCCTGATAGGCCCTGAGGAGTATCAGGCTCGACTTGAAGCTGAAAACACCGACAATATTGCCCATGAATATCAGCCACCGGAGGGAGATGCGCCGGTACTTCGTGTGAAATTGTCAAAAGTAGAGGTCATGAATGAAAAGGTGACCAAGTATGAGTTCACCTCGATGGATGGTAACCCGTTACCGCCATTTGACGCGGGCGCCCATCTCGATGTGGTCGTTGCCCCTGAGTATCTCCGCCAATACAGCTTGAGCGGAGATCCGGCAGATCGCAGCAAATATCAAATAGGCGTTTTACGAGAGGACGATGGTCGAGGGGGGTCACGTTTGCTCCACCAAATTTTTAATGAGGGACGCGCTGTTTTTGTCTCCCGTCCAATCAATCATTTCCCGCTGGATGAGTCCGCCACCAAGACCGTACTGATGGGCGGGGGTATAGGCATTACACCGCTGATTACTATGGCACACCGCTTGTTCGCCATTGGCGCGGATTTTGTGCTTCACTATTCCTGTAGCAGCAGAGCGAGTGCAGGGTTTCTTGATGATCTGGCAGCATTTCCCTGGTCGGACAAGGTGAAACTGCATTTTACCGATGAGGGCACCCGCGCAGATTTGAATGCCATTTTGGCCGATTATCAACCCGGTTATCATCTTTATACCTGCGGTGCTGATCGCTATATGAAATCCGTACTTGACTGTGCGGAAGGCCAGGGTTGGAGCGATGACTCACTGCACAGCGAGTATTTTGCTGTTCCAGAGACACCTGAGTACAGCAATCACCCCTTCACTATCCGTCTGGCGAAGTCCAATAGAGAGGTGAAGGTATCAGCCGAACAGAATGCAGCTGATGCGCTTATTGAAGCGGGGGTTCATGTTGACCTGAAGTGCTCTGATGGTATTTGCGGGGTGTGTAAATGTGCTGTGCTGGAAGGCGATGTTGAGCACAGAGATTTTGTTCTTTCCAAAGCACAGAGGGAGAAAACGATGATCTTGTGTCAGTCCAGAGCAGCATCAGCCGATGGAAATATCGTGATTGATCTATAGTTTTTCCTAGCGGTTTATATTTATTGTAAAAACCTTAGTCCAAATCAGTGGGTGTGGTTGGTGATATGTGCCATTATGAATGGGTAATTGCCCTAGCAGTCAATTCAAATGTTTAAGCGTCAGCTCAATTTCTAGCATTGCAGAAACTATCTTTTAGTATTCTTCTGCCATCTGCTTCTGGACTAAGGGGTGACAAAGCCGAGATAGTCAGAATATAGCAAAGTCGCGTTTATTGGTGGCATGCGTAAACTAAAAATCTATTCGCTTGAGAATTTTTTGGTCTTCTCTACATAAGCAGTTATTAGGTCGGCCAATCTATCTAATAGAGCATCATTCTTAGTGTGTTTACGATAAACGATACTCAGCTCTCTAGTAATTTCCGGCTCAATAATTGGCCGAACAATCAAGCTTTCTTTTCCTTGGTAGTTATTAATAGTAGAGGAAGAAAGTGCGGTACAACCGAGCCCTTCTTCCAGTACTGATAGCAGCGCTGATAATGAGTTCACTTCCATCACGCAGGTATCGCTCAGTTTTTGTCGAAGGTCGGGGTCAAGGATAACACCTTGTAAATTCTGTCCTTGCCCAGGCAAAACCATAGGCAATTTAAGGACATCTGAAAATTTTATAGGATCCGAGCTATTGCCGAGAAAATTGGAACTACCGATACAACAAACACTTTCTTTTAAAAGCGGTATTGTTTTAAACAGTTCGTCTTGTATAGGGTTGTATGCCAATGCCAGATCTATTTTTCCCTCAGCCAGGTAATCAACAAGTACTGCGCTTAAATCCTCTACTATCCCTAGTTTTATATTTGGAAATTCCTCGTTCAGGCATTTGACCAAGCCCGGCATAAGCTTTTGATTAACGGTGTGGTTTAAGCCCAGCCACACATATTCTTTTGCGCCCGTCTTAACAGCACCAATCTCAGTTTTTGCTTCCGCAACAATATCTAATACTTTTTTTGCATAGTCACACAAAAGCACTCCCGCTTTTGTTAACTTAACGCCTCGAGGATGACGCTCAAAAAGCGGAACCCCAAGATCCTCCTCTAGTTGGGCAATATTATGGCTTAAGGCGGATTGCACCACATAGAGTTTTCTAGCGGCTTGTGAGAAACTGCCGCAATCTGCAATAACTAAAAAATACTTTAATTGGCGTAAATCCACATCTATCTCACAAAAAAACAGCCATCATTCTTGCACTGAATAATGTGGCAAATCAAAACCATGATCCAGTAACTAAGCTAGCAACCCAGAGACCATATCAAAGTCAGCTTTTAAAAGATATGAAGGGTTAATGAACGAAAAAGTAGACCCAAACAAAAATGACCACTATTGCCAATAGGTTGAGTATTAATCCTGCGCGCGTCATGTCTTTGATACTTACCATGCCGGAGCCGAATATAATCGTATTAGTCGGTGTTGCAACCGGCAACATAAATGCGCAGCTGGCCGCCATGGTAATTGGAATAATTAATACAACTGGATCCAACCCCATACTAATAGCGATGGAAGCAAAGATAGGTGTGAGTGCTGTCACGCTAGCTATATTCGAACTGATCTCTGTCAAAAAAACCATAAGCACAATGACAGCGAGAACAATGACTGCATCATGGTAGTTGGCTAATCCGGACAACTGATAAGCCAATAACTCGCTTACTCCAAACTCGCTAATGGCCTTTGCCAGACAGAGTCCTCCTCCCAATAGCAAGAGTACGCCCCAATGCACTTTGCCAGCTACATAATCCCAGTCTAGCAGTCTGCCTTTATTACTGGGGAGTATGAATAACAATAATGCTGCAATAAGTGCAATACCGGTATCAGTCAAATAAACAGCGCCCGAAATCTGTCGAATAAGCGGTAAAGATATCCAACAAAGAGCACTTAAAATAAAGACCGCAAGTGTCATTTTAGCGCCTGATTCCCAATGCTCGCTCTCGGAGGGCTGTTGAAAAACTATCTGCTGTTGCGATGAAAATATGGAGAAAATAGGGCCTGTTAATAAGAGCCATGCCAGAGGAAGAAAAATAAGGATAACGGGAACAGCAATGCCCATCCATTGAGCAAACCCGATTTCTCGCTGAAGCGACCCTTCCATAAAGGCTGCAAAAAACATATTTGGACCAGTTCCTACCAAGGTACCCATGCCACCCACGGAACAGGAATAACAAATACTGAGCAACAGGCACACTGCAAATCGTTTACGCTCAGGGCTATCATTATTTTGTAAATTAATGATGCTCATAGCAACCGGCAACATGATAATTGCCGTTGCAACATTTGAGATCCACATGCTTAACATCGCTGAAGCAATCATAAATCCTGCGACGATATTGCGTGGTTCAGTGCCACAGAGCCCAACAACAAAATGTGCAAACCGCTTATGTAATTGCCATCTTTCCAATGCGGCGGCTAGCATAAAGCCACCCAATGCGAGGAAGATTAAGCGATGACCATAGGGTGCGCTAGTGACGGCCATGCTCTGTATACCCGATAAGGGTAAGACAACCAACGGTAACAATGCGGTGATATATAAAGGTATTGCGTCAGTCACCCACCAAATAATCATCCAGCCCGTGAGGGCTGATGTGATTTTCCCTCCTTGACCCAGCTCCAGTAAGGTGCCATCTGATTTTTCGAGCGTTTCAGGAACGAGTAGATAGATCAGTATAGCTAGTAGTGGGCCACTGCAAAGCTTAAGCCCGTTGAAAATTTTTTGACCATTATTGGACACAGTAGCTACTGCTGATTTGTTCATAGGGTGCCGCTTATTAATTATTTTAGTATTATTTCTAGAGAAGAAATTGCTTCCCGTTCAACCACCAGTGTCACGCGTCGACAGGGTCAAAAGCTGTTCTTGAATCAACTGATTAAGTTGCTCTTCACTATAGCCCACTGAGCTAAGAATATCTCGCGAATGCTCACCGACAAGGGGCGGCTGGCTTCTAAGGCCAAACCGGTTATTGTCGTATTCCACAGGCAAGCCAGGGATTCTCCCAAGTTGGCCATTGATTTCAATCGGCAGCATGCCACCCGATGCGTTCAAATGTACATCGTTGATTAAATCTTCCGGTTTAGCGATAGGGGCAAACGGGCAGCCCACCAGATCGAGGCGTTCTGAAAGCTGCTGCAAACTAAATTCACTTACAAGTTCACGCAGTCGGGGTAGTAATATTCTGTCACGTTGCGATACTCTATCGTCGTTGTTTTGGAGTTCTTGGGAAATAAGTAAGTCATTTAGCTCAAACTCTCTACAGAAATTTTCCCACTGACTATCAGTGACTAGCCCAATAAATATTTTTTCACCGTCTTTCGTTTCGAACAGATCGTAAACTGGCCATGGCTGACTCTTGCGCATTGTTAATGGCTGGCTTTCAATGCCAGTGTGCTCATAGGACGCAATATGCTGCGCCATTAATAGCGCGCAATTTTCAAATAATCCGGCCTTCACAAAGGCTCCTTCCCCAGTTTCCTTGCGCTTGATTAACGCCCCAAGAATAGCGATTGCGCCAAACATGCCACCCATAATATCGTTAACCGATGCGCCAGCACGTAATGGCCTATCAGGAAGACCGGTCATAAATGCTAGCCCGCCCATCATCTGTACCACTTCATCAAGGGCTGTTCTATGTTGGTAAGGGCCATTTAGAAAGCCTTTCATAGAGCAGTAGATAATGCCTGGGTTTGCTTTTTTTACCTCATCATAGCCCAACCCCTGTTTTTCGAGCGATCCTTCGCGGAAATTCTCGGTCACCACATCAGCGGATTTAATCAGATCAAAAATAGCCTTTTTTCCCAGTTCAGACTTTAGATCAATCGCAATGCTCTTCTTATTGCGGTTATATGTGCTGTGGAAGCCTGTTCCAAATGCTCCCAAATAACGGGTTTTATCGCCCTTACCGCTGGGCTCAACCTTTATGACTTCGGCGCCCATATCAGCCAAAACCATGCCACAGGAGGGTCCCATAACCATGTGGCCAAATTCCAGTACTCTAATGCCGCTGAGGGGCAAGTTTACCGAACTATCCATATAAATAAGCTCTATCTCGACTAAATAAAATTAAGTAGGCTTGCCATAAGTTGAAATGACAAGGCTTAGCTGTCACCTCTCGGGTTTAAAATCTGCGGGGTATTTACCCGCTCGATTGATCATGCCGTAAAGGTGTTGATCTGGAAGGGCTTCTTGCAATATTGCTTGTCCTTCAAGTAGCTTGTCTAAATTGATGGAGGTTTTCATGCCTAGTTTCTGCATTAAATAAACCAAGTCCTCCAACGTAATATTGCCTGAGGCATTTGGGGCAAACGGACAGCCACCCAACCCACACAAAGACGCGTCGAAAACCCGCACTCCGGCATCAAGGGCGGCGCAGACATTTGCCAGACCAAGACCGAATGTATCGTGAAAATGCGCTCTTACGCTCTTTACCGCACCCACCTCCCTTTCATAAGTAGCGAATATACGCTTGACTTGATTTGGTGATGCATAGCCAACGGTGTCGGCCAGGCCTAGATGCTCTACACCGGCTTCCATGCAGCTCTCAACTATCCTGAAGACTTCGCTTTCGGACACTTTTCCTTCATAGGAGCAACCAAACACAGTGCTTATTCCAGCGACCAGAATCGGCCGACTCTGCACAGGTTGTTGGTCAATAAGCTGACGAATCCTTTTTAATTCTATTACCTGATCCGCTCGGGATTTGCGGATATTCTTATTGCTATGCGTTTCGCTGACCGAAATGGGTAGAACAATAGATCTAGCGCCTGCCGCGATAGCGCGCTCCGCTCCTTTGATATTGGGCACTAAAACTGTTGCGCTTTTGAGGTCCAGCTCGTTAGCGTAGGCGATCAGTTCAGCGGCATCACCAAATTGAGGAATTAGCTTGGGTGGCACCATTGAAGTGATTTCAGCATCTTTGATACCACTATCAACCAGTAATTTTAGAATCTGTTTCTTAAAATGCAGTGGCACTGGTTCAGGGAGTATTTGAAAACCGTCCCGCAGTACGCAATCACTGATCAAAACCTGATCTAATGAATTTGTCATTCTAATAATCCTACTCACTAATAATTGCTAGTGTAATTGTTTTACACTGCTTTCTCGCTCATTGCGGAGCATGGTATGGCTATATTTATACAGTCACCAACACAATCCATAGATCGGATCTATCTAAAGTTCTAATACCTTGTTTTAACCAGACAGACTGAAGGTAAAATCCAAGGTAATCATCACTCATTTGCTACAGGTGCCTTTTGGTCTGCGATGACGGCTCAACTAGCGGTGCCTATGCAGGGCAAGTATATTTCCCCGGAGGATCAGAGCATATTAAGGCTGCACAACTTGCTATCTGAAAATCTGATGGCACCTATCATTTTCTATCGCTTGTTCTTAAATTGTCGCTTTCCTAGAATTCTGACACAACAAATTTATTGGTAGATCCAATCCGGTTCTAAAAACAGAAAGCAATTGCATAATTACTAATAAGGAATTGTTTTTTAATAAATTAAACAAGGGGAAATTTATGAATGTCAAAAGAATCAACATGGCGGTCGCCTGTTTGTTAGCGACTGAAGCAGCCTACCTTAGCAGCAGCTATTCAACTGTCCATGCTGCCGCATTAGAGGAAGTTGTTGTCACTGCACGAAAACGAGAGGAAAGCCTCCAGGAGACACCTGTATCAGTAATGACTTTCGGCGCGTTAGAGCTGGAAAAGTCTAATGTGTCTGACTTAATTGACATGAGCGTAAAATTACCAAATGTAAACCTTGCAGCTGCAGGTGGTTCTGGCTCCAACAATGCGTCCTTTAGCATTCGCGGATTAGGAAGTGGCTCAAGAAACTCTCCAAATTCAGAAAACTCGGTTGGTCTGTATATTGATGATGCCTATTACGGCAAAACTGACGGTGCTATTCTCGAGGTCATTGACGTTGAACAAATAGAGGTATTGCGTGGCCCTCAAGGGACTTTATTCGGTCGAAACTCCACGGCAGGTGCCATTCGTTATGTTACTAAAAAGCCGCATTTTGATGGCAATGAAGGCAGCATTACCACAACAGTCGGAAATTATTCTCGAGCCGATTTGAAGGCTGCAGCTAATGTGATCTTATCGGATAATTTAGCGGCACGCTGGACTGTTGCTTCCATAAATCGCGATGGTCACGTCGATAATAAGCTAACCGGTAAAGATGTCGGTGATAAGAGTACCGTTGCTGTACGAGGTGCATTCCTGCTGAAGGCCAGCGATGACCTAGATTTAAATCTAAGCGTTGATTATGCCGAAAGCGATACCAATGGTGCCCCAGCTGTGGCCACAATTGCTGTCGAAGGCGGTATCTGGGGAGCACCTTTTGCGGCTGTTGAAAATGCGGAAAATCTGGCAGCCTATGGATTTACCCATGCAGACACGCCCACGGATAATTTTTTCCACAGCTACAGTTCAGAAGATACTTACTCCAAACGTGACAGTGTAGGGATAAACTTGGTAGCAAATTATAGTCTTTCCGAGGATATGTCTCTTAAATCTGCAACTACCTATCGAAAAATGGAAACCGACGTTTTTTACGATATGGATGGTGTAGCAGCAGAATTGGCAGCTCGTACTATGGAGCGAGATATTGAGGTATTTACTCAAGAGCTACAGTTATCTGGAAGTAACGATAAAATGGACTGGGTTGCTGGCCTTTTTTATCTGGATGAAACGGCTAAGGCTTTTCAAGACGATATCCGTATGGTTAATGCTGCCATGGGGGAATATGGTATGCAGGGCGGTCAGTTAGTCGATCCACACGAAACTACTAGCTACGCAGCTTTTGGACAGATGACCTACCGGTTAAGCGACAGTCTCGCGCTAACCACAGGCCTTCGCTACACCAGAGATGAGAAAGAACAAGTCGTCTATAACTTGCCAGGTGGAGTACCGCAAATAAGAGATAATGTGGTCCTCGAGGCTAAAGATTCCGACTCGTGGAGCGCACCCTCAGGACGTATCAGCTTGGAATGGAATGTCAGCGATAAAGTCTTCGCTTTTGCCTCCTACACTAGGGGCTTCAGGGCCGGTGGTATTATCGATGAAGGGGCGGTTGGCGTATTGTCGCCTGAGGGATTCGGCTCTTATGATAAAGAAACTCTCGATAGCTTTGAAATTGGCCTGAGAAGCGATCTACTGGATGACCGACTACGTTTAAATCTAACAGCCTTCTCTATGGAAGCCGAAGATCTTCAATTTACGGTTCTTCTTGAAGCAGGTAGTAGTGACACCGTTATTAGGAACGCTGGTAAAGCGGATATCACCGGTTTGGAAGCTGAAATTACCGCTATATTAAGTGACAATGTTACTTTCAGTCTGGATGCGGGCTGGTTGGATAGTGAATATGTTGAGGTTCCTGCTCTTATTGATGCGCTGAAGCCTGTTCAACAGGGTGACTCGCTAACCAACGCGCCTGACCTTTCATATAGCGCTAATCTCGATATTGACTTTCCTGTGACTGAAGGCAGCTTAGCACTTAATGTCAATTACGGTTATAAAGACGATTACAGCCTTTTCCCTGGTATTGATTCAGTGCAGGAGTCCTACGGATTACTGGGAGCTAATCTCACCTATGAAAGTGCTGATGGAAGTTGGAGAGCTGCGCTGTTTGGCACAAACCTTACAGATGAAGAGTATGCCAATATCATCATGGATATAGGTGGCTCAATAGGTGGAGCCCTCGGCTTTAGAATGGCAGAGCCGGGCCGACCTCGTGAGTACGGCTTAGCAATCACCTACAACTTCTAATAGGTTATATTTCAATCACCAGCTTAACTGTCACTGGGTTCAAATTTGAATCCAGTGACAGTTTTCAAAGCAAGCTAGAACCGGCTTCTCATCATAAATAGCGCCTGATGCCTCCGTCAGATTACGCAATAACACAAATGCTTAGGGACTGCTTCTGATCATTTGGTCGCTTAAGATGAGCTGATAAACGGTTGATTTTGATTCTGTACGCGATGCATATTTATGCCGCCGCAGTTATTTGGATTAGCCGCCGCAGTTATTTGGATTAAATGTGGGATTAAACCGATGAAGCAACTGATTTGGGTATTTTTGTTTTTGTTGGCCGCAGGCTCCGTTGCCTACAATCAGCAATCCCAAAAACAAATTGTCGAGCCAAGACCCAATATCTTGCTAATTGTGCTGGATGATGTCGGCTACAGCGATCTGGGCTCCTACGGTAGTGAAATCAATACACCCAATATCAATCGTCTTGCCAAAGAGGGCATGTTGTTTAGTAAATTTTATGCTTCCCCCTCCTGCTCTACTACGCGAGCGATGTTGTTGACTGGCAACGATGCCCATCAGGCGGGCTTGGGAACCATGTATGAGAAGCTTAAGCCGCCGCAACAGGGCAAGCCCGGTTATGAGGGGTATTTAAATGATAGGGTGGTAACTGTTGCTAGTCTATTGGGCGACGCTGGATATAGCACCTATATGTCAGGAAAGTGGCATTTGGGGCTCGAGCCTGACCAGGGGCCTAAAGCTCGTGGGTTTCAAAAGTCCTTCGCTTTGCTGGGTGCCGGATCCAGTCATTTTGATCAGTCCGGAATTCGCATAGCCCGGGTCGCTTCTTATCAGGAAGATGGCGAGCCAGTTAATCTGCCGGATAATTTCTACTCAACCGATTACTTTACCGATAAATTAATCAGCTATCTCGATCAGGACTCTGACCAGCGTCCTTTCTTTGCCTATCTTGCCTACACTGCTGCGCATTGGCCCCTGCAGGCGCCAGCGGAAGATATTGCTCGGTATATGGGCAGATACGATGAGGGTTTTGATAGTCTTTATCACAGTCGTTTGCAGAGTATGAAAAGGCTGGGTCTGGTGCCTGAGGAACAGCAGGAAAGTATCTATTTGCCGGGAAATGACGGTTGGCAAGACTTAAGCGAGGAGGGCAAAGCACGACGCGCTAAGGAGATGGCTATTTATGCGGCTATGATTGACCGAGTTGACCAAAATATTGGACGGTTGATTGCTTACCTTGAACAACAGGGGCAGTTGGACGATACCCTGATCTTATTACTTTCCGATAACGGTTCGATGGGTAATTCATTGCAGCGAGAACCGTACTTATACTGGTTAGAAAAAGCCGATAATTCATTTGAAAATATGGGCTTAAAGGATTCCTATCTTTATCTCCATTACGGTTGGGGAAGGGTGAGCAATACGCCCTTTAAAGGTATTAAACTACACGTTAACGAAGGTGGCTTGCGTGTGCCAGCACTTGCTTGGTATCCCAAGCAAATAGCAGCAAAGAGTCGTAGTGATGAGTTGCTATCAGTGATGGATGTTACCCCTACGCTATTGGAGTTGGCGGGTACCCAGCATCCCGGCAATCGCTATGGCGAACGAGATATTTTTCCTATGATGGGGCGCTCCATGTTGCCGGTGCTGACTGGGGCAAAGCAGTATGTACGTGAACCTTCAGATACCATCGCTTGGGAAACCTGGGGCGAACGAGTCATCATGAGCCGTGAATGGAAGGCGATGATGGCGCCCGCGCCCTATGGCAATGGATCCTGGCAGTTATTTAATTTGCAGGATGATCTAGGCGAGAGCACAGATCAAAGTGCCACAAAAAAAGACAAGCTTAGGGAGCTTGTAGGGAAATGGGATGACTACGCACAGGATGTTGGCGTGGTGCTTCCATAACAAGTCACAAAATTTTAGGACGTTACCAATTTCAGGGTTAAACAATCCCCTGATGACCTGCCCTAGGGGCACCTCGACTCAGTCTTTGGCTAAGTTGTGTGCTAACCCGTGATTTGATCCAGCTTGGCAGCACAGATAAAGTCATTGTTAGATAGCCCGTCAATCTCATGGGTGGTAAAGGTCACCGAACAGTAGCCCCAGCCAAAAGCAATATCTGGGTGATGGCCCTGACGATCGCCTAACCAGGCAACCAGATTGGCCATCTGCACCGCTCTGGCAAAACCTTTAAATGTAAAGCGCCGCGAGATCTGCTTGTTGTCACTGGATAATTCCCAGTCGGGGTGTAACTCTTCCTGTAGCGTTTTGGTCTCTTTGGCATCCAGGGCCGCCATACCGCCCTGGCAGGGTTCGCAGGTTTGGTCGCTTAGATCACATACTTGAGTTGTCATTATTGTTTATCCTGTTGGTTGGCATTCATAGCTTGGTTCAAACAGGCCCAGTGACTGAGCCTGGCGAATATCGGCCAGT